>NZ_NKFN01000001.1:0-862713 GCF_002223355.1 Burkholderia sp. HI2761
AATCGCCGTCGGCGGTGGTCTGCGCGATGTAGGCGCCGAGGCCGTGCGCCTCGATCCTGGTGTTGCCCCACTGCACGGCTTCCGACACGATGCTCGCGTTCCACGCGCCGCCCGATGCGGTGATCGCACCCGTCACGTAGTACGGGAAGATGCCGGGCAGGATCGCCTGACGCCACCACTGCCAGCCGCGGATGCGGAAGTTGGTCGCCGCTTCGCGATAGTCGTTCGGGTAGGACGTTGCGCCGGCGATCACGTTGAACAGGATATACCACTGCGTGCCGAGCACGATCAGCGGCGACAGCCAGATGTCCGCGTTCAGGTGGAAGCGCGCGATCACGATCACGAATACCGGGAACAGCAGGTTCGCCGGGAACGCGGCGAGAAACTGCGCGAGCGGCTGCAGCTTTTCGGCCAGCTTCGGGCGCAACCCGACCCACACGCCGATCGGCACCCAGATCACGGAGGCGATCGAGATCAGCACGACCACGCGCAGCAGCGTGATGAGCCCGAGCACGAGCACGTGGCCGACCTCGGGCATCGTCACGCCGGTCGCGACGAAGCTGACGACGCGCCATACGATATAGGCCGTGCCGATCAGCAAGAGCCCCGCCCACGCGATGTCGACCGTGCGCGACGCCTTCTTCTCGACTTTCGGCAGCGCGAAGCGCATCGCACCCGACAGCGGCAGGCGCAGCGGGATCCGCGCGGCCTTCGCGAAGAGCCAGCCGGCCGGCACGAGCAGCTGATGGATCAGCCGCGTGCGGCGCACGAGGTCGAGCAGCCACGATTGCGGCGCATCGCCCGACGCGGTGTTCTCCATCCGGAACTTGTCGGCCCACGCGATGAGCGGGCGGAACAGCAACTGGTCATACGCGAGGATCACGACCGTCATCGTCAGAATCACCCAGCCGATCGCGCCGAAGTTCTTGTCCGAGATCGCCTGCGCGAGATACGCGCCGATGCCCGGCAGCGTGATCGTCTGGTTGCCGACGGTGATCGCCTCCGACGCGACGACGAAGAACCAGCCGCCCGACATCGACATCATCATGTTCCAGATCAGGCCCGGCATCGAGAACGGCACCTCGAGCTTCCAGAAGCGCTGCCAGGACGTCAGGTGGAAGCCGCGCGACACTTCGTCCAGGTCGCGCGGCACCGTGCGCAGCGACTGGTAGAAGCTGAACGTCATGTTCCACGCCTGGCTCGTGAAGATCGCGAAGATCGCGGCCAGCTCGGCGCCGAGCACGCGGCTCGGGAACAGCGCGAGGAAGAACGTGACCGTAAACGAGATGAAGCCGAGCACCGGCACCGACTGCAGGATGTCGAGGATCGGGATCAGCACCATGCCCGCGCGGCGGCTCTTGGCCGCGAGCGTGCCGTAGACGAGCGTGAACGTGAGCGACGCGACCATCGCGGCGAGCATCCGCAGCGTGGTGCGCAGCGCGTATTCGGGCAGGTTCGACGGATCGAGCGAGATCTTCTGCGTCTGCAGCACGCCGATCGGCGCCATCGTTTCGTGAAAGCCGACCACCGCCATCGCGATCAGGCAGATGATCAGCGGAAATGCGATGAAATCCCACCGGTTCGGCAGCACGCGCCACGCGGATGCGTTGGCGATCCGGTTCGGATTGAAGAATCCGACGTTCATCAGGCGCCCTCCCCGGTAAGGCCGAACGAAGCCGGCAGTCGATGTTGATTCATGGCAAAGCGCACGGGCGCGGTAATTCGATTGGCTGGCGATTTCGCGCACGCGCGGCGCGGGCGCATGCGCTGCCGCGGCCGGCCCAGCCGGGCCGCGACGGCACGACACTACACCAACCTGTATTTCAGGTACAACCGTCCCCGGACGGCGCGGGCAGCGCATGGATCGTGCCCGGCGCGTGGGCGGATGGCGGGCGCGCGGTACGGAACAGCCCGGCCGCAGTCCCGCGGCCGGCACGCAGGCCCGAATTATGCCGTGATCCGGCCCGGCCGGGAACCCGCCATCCGCACGCGGGCACAAACCGTGTCCGGCATCAGCAGCCGGACACGGCGAAGCAGGTATGATCGGGGCTAGCCCCCGGATCCGTTTCGGCCGTGCCGCGGCAATGCGCACGCGGCATCTGCGTCGACAGGCCCCGGGGATCGACCGACGAGCGGGAGGAAGGGAATGGCAGGAAACTTGGTGATCGTCTGCCGCGATCAGGATGCCGACGCGTTCTATGAACTCATGCAGGAGTACGGGTCGTTCCAGACGCGGCTGTCGTCCACGGCGTGGTACCTGAACATGAACGTCGTGCCGGAATCGCTGCAGGAGGAAATCCTGGAGCGTCTTGGCCGGTATACGACCGTCTATATCTTCGAGGCCACCACGGTGACCTACAACACGATCGACAGCAACGCGGCCGAGACGCTCGGCACGCTGTTCGGCGAGTGACGCCGCGCGGCGCCCGCCCGGCCGGGCAGGCGCCGCAGCCGCTCAAGCGGCCTGTGCGTGAGGCTCGTCCTTCGGCACGGCCTCGAACGGGAACGTCATCGATACACGCAAGCCGCCTTCGGGGCGATTGCCGATGTCGCACGCGCCCCCCAGCCTGAGCACGAGCCGCTCGACGATCGCGAGCCCGAGCCCGCTGTGGCCGTTCCCGCCGCGCGCGGGATCGAGCCGCACGAACGGCCGCGTGGCGGCCGCGAGGTCGCGCGGCGCGATGCCGCCGCCGCTGTCGCTGACCGACAGCACGTAGCCGGTCGGCGTGCGCGCCGTCTCGATGAGCACGGGCGGTGCGCCATACGCATGCGCGTTGTCCAGCAGGTTCGACAGGATCCGGTCGAGCGTCGCCGTCGGCAGCCGGAAGCCGGGATCGGCCTCCAGCCGCGTCTGGACCGTCGGCGCGTTCGGCGCGACCGCACGATAGCTGCGCGCGATCCGCTCGCACGCGTGGTCGACCGGCACCGGCTCGCTGCGATCGGCCCCGCCATGTGCAAACACCAGGAACTGGTCGACGATGTGCGACATCGAGTCGACGTCGCGCACGACGCCGTCGCGCAGCCGTGCGTCGTCCATCATTTCCGCCCGCAGGCGCATCCGGGCGAGCGGCGTGCGCAAGTCGTGCGCGACGCCTGCCAGCATCACCGCGCGATCGCTCTCGGCCTGCGACACCTGCTCCACCATCTGGTTGAAGCCGTGCGTGAGCTGGCGCAGCTCGCGCGGCCCGCGTTCGCGCAGCGGCGGCACCGGCTGCCCGCGGCCGAAACGCGCGACCGCGCGCGCGAGCGAACGCAGCGGCTGCTGCAACTGCCAGGCCGCGAACAGCGCGGCGATCACGCCGGCCGAGAAGATCGTGCCGAGCCACAGCAGCATCCGGTCGAGCGAGCGCGGCGGCCGCAGCGGCTGCACGGGCACCACGATCCAGTTGCGATCGGCCGGCTCCTTCACCCACAGCACCGGCGGATGGCCGGGCGTGCCGATCTCGACCTGCGTGCCGGGCGGCATGCGCTCGCTCACGTCGTCGCGGAACCGCTTCAGCGGCGGCGGCAGCCCGGAATCGCCGCCCTTCGGCACATCGGCACTGTCCGGCGACACGAGCCGCACGCGCGACGGCAGCGGCTGGTCGGGCGTGCGCGCCACGTGCTGGCGCACCGCGTCGACGAGGAACGCGGCCTCCTCGACCGCATAACGCGTCTGCATCTGGTTGCGCTCGAGCCGCATCGCGAAGAACCACGCGAAGTGCGACAGGAGCAGGACGCCGACGACGAGCAGCGCCAGCCGCCCGAACAGCGAATCAATGGGTTTGCGCATGGGCCTCGCCGTCGGGCACGAACACGTAGCCGCGCCCGCGGACCGTCTGGATGAAGCGCGGCGTCGACGGATCCGTTTCGAGGATGCGGCGCAGGCGCCACACCTGGACGTCGATGCCGCGGTCGGTGCCGTCGTACTCGGGCCCGTGCAGCAGCTCGAGCAGTCGCTCGCGCGTGAGCGTGCGCAGCGCGTGGTTGACGAAGATCTTCAGCAGCGCGAATTCGCTGCTCGACAGCGTGGCCGGCTTGCCGTCGACCGACAGCGTGCGCGCCTGGAAGTCGAGCAGGAAGCGGCCGAACGCGAACGGCTCGCGCTGCTCGGGCGCGGCCGCCGACGGCGTCGCGCGGCGGCGCCGCAGCACGGCCTGCACGCGCGCGAGCAGCTCGCGCGGGTTGAACGGCTTGCCGAGGTAGTCGTCCGCGCCGAGCTCGAGCCCGACGATGCGGTCGACGTCGTCGGCCCGCGCGGTCAGCATGATCACGGGGATGTCGTCGCCGGCCGCGCGCAACTGGCGCAGCGCGGTCAGGCCGTCCACGCCCGGCATCATCAGGTCCAGCACGATCAGGTCGGGCCGTTCGCGCTCGAGGCGTTTCTCGAGCGTCGCCGCGTCGTGCAGCACGGACACTTCCATCCCCTGGCGCACGAGGTAGTCGCGCAGCAGGTCTCGGAGTTCTTGGTCGTCGTCGACGATGAGGATCTGGGTAGTCATGGCTTGAAGTTTACCGCGCGAGGGTGGAGTCGAAGAACGAAACAATGGGACGAAAGGGTTACTGCGGGTTACCGCGCAAGGGAACTGTAATGCACGGTAACCGGGCCGCCGCCCCGCGTAACACCCGCCGGGGCCCGTATCGCTAACCTGCGTCTTACCGGATGCGGTAACCGGCTTTCCCGGCACCGCATCGCCGGACCCTTTGGATACAAGGAGTTTCTGAAATGTATAAGAAGACTTCCCGCGTGGCCATCGCGGCCGCCACCGTGCTCGCTCTCGCATTCGGCACCGCGCATGCCGCGCAGCCCAACGACATGCCGCCGCCGGGCGGCCCCGGCATGCAGCGGATGCACGACGGGCACGAAGGCGGCCCGTTCGGCGCGATCATGAAACTGCACGACCAGTTGAAGCTCAACGCGTCGCAGGAACAGCAATGGCAGGCGGCCGTCAACACGATGAAGCAGAACCGTGACGCGATGCGCAAGAGCCACGAGCAGATGCGCGAGCAGTTCAAGGCGCAGCAGAATCAGCCGATCCTCGACCTGAGCGCGATGCATTCGACCCGCCAGCAGGCGGAGGCGCAGAACGCGCAACTGCGCGAGCAGACGTCCGCCGCGTGGCTCACGTTCTACAACGGGCTGAACGACCAGCAGAAGACGATGGTCAGCACGGCGCTCAAGCAGCAGTTCGCGAAGATGGAGCAGCGCCACGAGAAGATGAAGGAGCGCTGGGAGCAACATCGCGCGGCCGCCAAGGGCGCGTCGGCGCCGGCGCAGTAAGCCGGCGGGCCGCTCCCGCGGCGGCGCCGAAGGGGGACGCAAGCACCGCCTGCGTCCCCCTTTTTGTTTCAGGCGACGTCGAACAGCAGCACCTCCGCCGTGCGGCCGCGCGCGAACGCCACCGCGTCCACGCCGCCGATCCGCGCGCCGTCGCCGGCAGCCAGCGCGCGGCCGTTGACGTCGACGTCGCCGCGCGCCACGTGCACGTAGATGCTGCGCCCGGCCGGCACGTCGAACGCGATCGTCTCGTCGCCGTCGATCAGCCCCGCGAAGATGCGGGCGTCCGCCCGCATCGACAGCGCGCCGTCGCCGCCGTCGGGCGCCGCGACGAGCCTCAGCCGGCCGCGCTTCTCGTCGTCGGCGAAACGCCGTTGCTCGTAGCCGGGCCGCCCGCCCGGCTCGGCCGGCTGCAGCCAGATCTGCAACAGGTGCAGCGGCCGATCGCGCGACGCGTTGGTTACGCTGTGCACGAGCCCCGTGCCGGCGCTCATCCGCTGGATGCCGCCGGCCCGGACGATCGCGCCGCTGCCGAGGCTGTCGCGGTGCGCGAGCGCGCCATCCAGCACGTAAGTCACGATCTCCACGTCGCGGCGCGGCAGCATCCCGAACCCGCGCGTCGGCGCGATCAGGTCCTCGCTCAGCACGTACAGCCCGCCGACGGGCGGACGCACCGGCGCGTGCGCATGCGCGGCGCGGCAGGCAGACGAAAAACTGTGACTCGATTCAAGCCAGCCGTGGTGCGTGTGGCAGCGGTCTTCGGCGCGCAGGATCTGAAACATGGGGTGGACGCTCAGGACGCGGATGGTCTGTTCGGGTTTACCTCCACTGTAGAGGGCGCTCGCACGCGCCACAATCCGCCGCCCGCGCACCGCATCGTTGCATCCGCGCGATCAATTGCCAAAATATTCATTGCGACTACAACGATTACCGCAACAGCCGAATCGAGGAATCGGTCGACCGTGCCGGATTGCCGTTTTCCGGATATCGCGTTCGGGTAAAATACCGCCCTTTTGGCGTTCGCCCTTCCGGCGGCCGCCAACGCCAGAGCGCCGATCGGCGATTTTTGGCCGTCTAGAATACGCCGCGGCGCCCGGTCCGACCGGCCGCGAGCGCCCCCGGAAAGTCTGCAACAGAAGGATGGAAATGAAGAAGGCCGCCCTGTGCGCCGCCCTCGCCCTCGTGGCGGGCAGCGCCTTCGCGAAGGAGTGGAAGACCGTGCGGATCGGTGTCGACGCCAGCTACCCGCCGTTCGAGTCGACCGCGCCGAGCGGCGAGATCGTCGGTTTCGACGTGGATCTCACCAAGGAAATCTGCAAGCGGATCAACGTGAAATGCGTGTGGGTCGCGCAGGATCTCGACGGGATCATTCCGGCGCTGAAGGCGAAGAAATACGACGTCATCGTGTCGTCGCTGACCGTCACGGACAAGCGCCGCGAGCAGATCGACTTCTCCGACAAGGTGTACGACGCGCCCGCGCGGATGATCGCGAAGACCGGCTCGCCGCTGCTGCCGACGGTCGCGTCGCTGAAAGGCAAGCGCGTTGGCGTCGAGCAGGGCTCGACGCAGGAAACCTACGCGAAGGCGTACTGGGAACCGCAGGGCGTGACGATCGTTCCTTACCAGAACCAGGACCAGGTCTATACCGATCTCGGCTCGGGCCGCCTCGACGCGACGCTGCAGGACGAGCTGCAGGCCGACTACGGCTTCCTGCGCACGCCGCGCGGCAAGGGCTTCGCGTTCGCCGGGCCGGAAGTGAAGGATCCGAAGACGATCGGCGACGGCACCGCGATCGGCCTGCGCAAGGAAGATACGGACCTGAAGCTCAAGATCAACCGCGCGCTGGCCGACATGCACAAGGACGGCACGTACGACCGGCTGTCGCACAAGTACTTCTCGTTCAGCGTCTATTCGGCGCCGGCCCGCTGAACGCCGACAAGAAGAAGCAGCGGATGCGGGGGCGGCCCCGCGTCCGGGCAGTACAGGCAGTCAACCACGCGCCGCCCGCTCCCTTGCCCGCCGCTCGCGCGACGGGCGGGCCCGGCACCGTTGCCGGGGCGGACGGTCATGATACGCACGGGGCGTTCCGCGCAGCTTGGCGGACGCGTCTTTCGCGGCGCACTGCGTGCGCCCTCAGGGACCACACCAGGGACCCCATATGTTTCTACAAGGCTACGGCCCGCTGATCCTCGCCGGCACCTGGCAAACCGTCAAACTGGCGGTGCTTTCGCTTGCGCTGTCGTTCCTGCTGGGGCTGCTCGGCGCCGGCGCGAAACTGTCACGCAATCGCGTGACGAACGGCGTCGGCACCGTCTATACGACGCTGATCCGCGGCGTACCCGACCTCGTGCTGATGCTGCTGCTGTTCTACAGCCTGCAGATCTGGCTGAACATGGCGACCGACGCGCTCGGCTGGGACCAGATCGACATCGACCCGTTCCTCGCCGGCGTGCTCGTGCTCGGCTTCATCTACGGCGCGTACTTCACCGAGACGTTCCGTGGCGCGTTCCTGTCGGTGCCGCGCGGCCAGCTCGAGGCCGGCAGCGCCTACGGGATGACGAACTGGCAGGTGTTCACGCGCATCATGTTCCCGCAGATGATGCGCTTCGCGCTGCCGGGTATCGGCAACAACTGGCAGGTGCTCGTGAAGTCGACCGCGCTCGTGTCGATCATCGGCCTGGCCGACGTCGTGAAGGCGTCGCAGGACGCCGGCAAGGGCACGCTGCGGTTCTTCTTCTTCACGCTGATCGCGGGAGCGGTCTACCTCGCCATCACGACGATCTCGAACTTCGTGCTGATGTGGCTCGAAAAGCGTTACTCGACCGGTGTCCGCAAGGCTGACCTATGATCGAACTCATCCAAGAATACTGGCGCAACTATCTCTACACCGACGGCTATCGCATCACCGGTGTCGCGATCACGCTGTGGCTGCTGGTCGTGTCGATCGGCCTCGGCTTCTGCCTGTCGGTGCCGCTCGCCGTGGCGCGCGTGTCGAAGAGGAAGTGGCTGTCGAGCGCCGTGTGGCTGTACACGTACGTGTTTCGCGGCACGCCGCTCTACGTGCAACTGCTGCTCTGCTACACGGGCCTCTACAGCCTGCAGGCCGTGCGCGGCACGCCGATGCTCGATGCGTTCTTCCGCGACGGGATGCACTGCACGCTGCTCGCGTTCACGCTGAACACCTGCGCGTACACCACCGAGATCTTCGCGGGTGCGATCAAGGCGACGTCGTACGGCGAGATCGAAGCCGCGCGCGCATACGGGATGACGCCGTTCACGATGTATCGCCGCGTGATCCTGCCCTCGGCGCTGCGCCGCGCGTTGCCGCTGTACAGCAACGAAGTGATCCTGATGCTTCACGCGACGACGGTGGCCTTCACCGCGACCGTGCCGGACATCCTGAAGATCGCCCGCGACGTGAACTCGGCGACCTACATGTCGTTCCACGCGTTCGGCATCGCCGCCCTGCTCTACCTCGCGATCTCGTTCACGCTCGTGTGGCTGTTCCGCCAGGCCGAGCGCCGCTGGCTCGCCTATCTGCGCCCGCAAGGCAAGTAAGTTTCCGCAGGAATACTGATGAATTCCCAGACTCAAAAGCTTTTCGTCGACGATCTCCACAAGCGGTACGGCGACAACGAGGTGCTCAAGGGCGTGTCGCTGAAGGCGAACTCGGGCGACGTGATCAGCGTGATCGGCTCGTCCGGTTCCGGCAAGAGCACGATGCTGCGCTGTATCAACTTCCTCGAGCAGCCGAACGCGGGCCGCATCTTCGTCGACGGCGAGGAAGTGCGCACCGCGCTCGACAAGACGGGCGCGCTGCGCGCGGCCGATTCGAAGCAGCTTCAGCGCGTACGCACCAAGCTGTCGATGGTGTTCCAGCACTTCAACCTCTGGTCGCACATGAACGTGATCGAGAACGTGATGGAAGCGCCGGTGAACGTGCTCGGCATCCCGAAGAAGGAAGCCGAGGACCGTGCGCGCGAATACCTCGAGAAGGTCGGCCTCGCGCCGCGCGTCGAGAAGCAGTATCCGTCGCATCTGTCCGGCGGCCAGCAGCAGCGCGTGGCGATCGCGCGTGCGCTCGCGATGCATCCGGACGTGATGCTGTTCGACGAACCGACCTCCGCGCTCGACCCGGAACTCGTCGGCGAAGTGCTGAAGGTGATGCAGAAGCTGGCCGAGGAAGGCCGCACGATGATCGTCGTCACGCACGAGATGGGCTTCGCGCGCAACGTGTCGAATCACGTGATGTTCCTGCACCAGGGCCGCGTCGAGGAAGAAGGCGTGCCGGCCGAGGTGTTCGCGAACCCGAAGAGCGAACGCCTGCGCGGCTTCCTGTCGGGTAGCCTCAAGTAACGCGCGTCACCCGCCATACCCGCCACGCTCGAACGGGCGCCCCGCGGTTCGCCGCGCGGCGCCCGTCTTGCGTTTACGCGGCGCTCACCGGCGCGCCGTCGGCGAACGCGCGCAGTTCGTCGCCCGCCAGCCGGTAACGCACCCATTCGCTCTGCGGCGCCGCGCCGACGCTCTCGTAGAAGCGGATCGCCGGCTCGTTCCAGTCGAGCACGCTCCATTCGAAACGTCCGCAGCCCGACTCGACCGCGATGCGCGCGAGCGCCTTCAGCAGCCGCAGCCCCGCGCCCGCGCCGCGAAAACGCGGCGACACGTACAGATCCTCGAGATACAGCCCCTGCCGCGCGAGCCACGTCGAATACGAGAAGAAATACACGGCGAAGCCGGCCGGCTCGCCGTCGATCTCGCACATCAGCGCACGCGCCGGCGAGCCTTCGCCGAACAGGCTGCGCTCGAGCGATTCGGGCGTCGCGACGACTTCGTGCTCGGCCTTCTCGTAGACGGCCAGTTCGGTGATGAAGCGCAGGATCAGCGGCACGTCGGCGACGGTGGCGCAACGGATATCGATTTGCACGGTGGGGAGCCCTCCTTCGGCCCGGACGGAAAAATGGAATACGGCGCCCCCGCGCGCACTTGGCGCGGGTCGGATCGACATGCTACGTTCACGGCGCAACTGCAGAAAGTGCAGTTTTTTCATCCAGACCTGAACATGATGCATCCCGACCTGCGCCGCCTCGACCTGAACCTGCTGCTCGTATTCGACGCGTTGTACCGCCAGCGGTCGGTCGCGGCGGCCGCGCATGAACTCGCGCTGAGCCCGTCGGCGTTGAGCCACGCGCTCGCCCGCCTGCGAGACGCGATCGGCGATGCGCTGTTCGTGCGCCTCGGCAACGAGATGCAGCCGACCGTACGCGCCGACGACATCGCCACGTGGGCCGGTGACTCGCTCGACGCGATGTCGAAGGGGCTCGCCCGCGCGCGCCGCTTCGATCCCGCACAAAGCGACCGTACGTTCGTGTTCGCGGCGACCGACTACACGGCGTTCGCGGTGCTGCCGGCGTTCCTGGCGCGCATTCAACACGTGGCGCCGCACCTGCGGATCCGCGTCGTCCATTCGGACCGCAAGATTTCCGTCGATGCGCTCGCGGCCGGCCGCATCGACTTCGCCCTCGGCTACCACGAAGAATCGGCGGCCGACGCGCCCGGCATCGAGGATTTCGACTGGTTCTCCGACGACTATGTCGTGATCGCGAGCGCCACGCATCCGGACATCCGCCGGCGGCTGACGCTCGACCAGTATCTGGCGGCCCGCCACGTGGTCGTCACGCCGTGGAATGAGTCGCGCGGCGTCGTCGACCACGTGCTCGACCGGCTCGGCCTTGCGCGGCATGTGGCCGTGCAGTTGCCGACCGTGCTGGCCGCGCCGTTCGTGATCGCCGAATCGGCTCTCGTGATGACCGTGCCGAACCGCGCCGCGCAGGCGCTGCGGCACGCGGCGCCGATCCGCATCTTCCCCGCGCCGTTCGAGATCCCGCGCTACACGGTGAAGGTCTACTCGCATGCGAAGCACGCGCGCACCGATGCGCATCGCTGGATTCGCGCCCAGTTGCTCGACGCACGACCGAGCCCGGACTAAGCGCGGCGCGTTGCAGGACGGGCGTTTCAGGCGTCGATCGGCGATGGCGGCAATCGCCCGAATCATTACGAAATACTTACCAATTTTGCAACTTTCGCGCCTACGCCGGCGCCCCGGCAACGTCAATAGTGGCAATCCTTGACCCATGCCCATGGAATCCATGTCTCCCTTGCGGGACAAGGGTTTTCCGGTAATCGAGAACCCTTGGGCACCGTGTTGCATGGCAAATTGGCGACAGCGGTTAGTCAAACAACGATTTCCGTCGCCACAAAATTGTATTTTTGCTAAATTAGTAACCAAAGTAGCAAAACGAAGTTCGTGAAATGTAGTTTAGCTTCACGACACTACAAGGAGACCCGCAGGCCGACCCGGCTGCGCGGGACCGCTCAACGGTATTTCCGTCTGCTTGCCCGCGTGCCGCGCTTACCGGCCCTGCACGAGGTCTCCCTGGTTATCCCGCTTTTGCCCGGTGCGTGCCGCGCCGGGCATCTCGTGCAGTTCTGGGTTGACTTTTTGACAGGGTATGGAGGAGACGATGAAGAAAGCTTTGGTCGCGGCCGCGCTGATGGCTGCTGGGGTGGTGACGGCGCACGCGCAGAGCAGCGTCACGCTGTATGGCCGCCTGGATGCAGGCATCGAGTACATGAACGGCCTCCAAAACGGCCACCAAGTGCGCGCGGAAAGCGGCGACTGGGGCACGAGCCTGTGGGGCTTGAAGGGTAGCGAGGACATCGGCGGCGGCAACAAGATCCTGTTCCACCTCGAAGGCGCGTTCAACACGATGACGGGCGGCTTCAGCGGCTCGATCTGGGATCGTTTCGCGACCGTCGGTATCTCCAACGACCGCTACGGTACGCTGCTGTTGGGTCGCGAACTCGCGATCGCCAACGGCGTGTGGGACTTCGACCCGTTCGGCCAGTCGTCCTGGTCGACGGCCTCGCTGGTGCGCGGCCGTAACTGGAACAAGACCAGCAACAACGTGTCGTACCAGTCGCCGTCGCTCTATGGTCTCGACTTCTACGGCCAGTTCTCCTTCTCGAACTCGACCAGCTTCAACGGCAACACGACGGCCGGCCAACCGGGCCGTGCAATGGGCGGTCAGGTCACCTACACGAACTCGCTGTTCCAGTTGCGCGGCATCTACGACGAAACGCGCGACAGCAACGGCCGCTTCTCGGACGTGTTCAACTACTCGCGCGAATACTTCGCGGGCGTGAACGTGTTCCTCGGCCAGTTCAAGGTTCAGGCGGCCTACCAGGCATCGCGCGCCGACGGCAGCGGTGGCCCGGCAGTGAACGCCGGCGTGACGGGTACGCAGCAGGTGTGGGGCGGCGTGACGTGGCAAGCCACGCCGGCAGCGGCGCTGATCGCAGCCGTGTATCACGTGAACGCGAACCACGGCGGCGGCAACGCGAACATCTACACGGTCGGCGGTTCGTACAACATCTCGAAGCGCACGCTGTTCGACCTGCAGGTCGCGACGGTGCGCAACAGCTCGTCGGCCAACTTCGGCCTGAACGCGAACGGCGCCGGTACGGCCGTGTCGACGGGCAACCCGCATCAGGGCGGCAGCCAGACCGGCGTCTACGCCGGCATCCAGCACCTGTTCTGATCGGGCGCCGTCAAACAACGATTCGACAACACTTTCCACGCTGCTGCGAGAGGCGCGTATCGGTGCGGTACCCAAACGGGTATCCGCACCGTTTTTTCTTGGCGGGCCGGGTTCGTGCGACCCGTGGCCCGATCGGCGGACGCGGCCGAAGCGGCCGCGATTGATCGAATGGCGCGGACGCGGCGCTCAGACGGCCGCTTCGTTCTCTTCGCCGGTGCGAATGCGGATCACGCGCTCGACGTCGGACACGAAGATCTTGCCGTCGCCGATCTTGCCGGTGCGCGCCGCACCGATCACCGCGTCGATCACCTGATCGACCTGCGCTTCCGCGACGACCACCTCGATCTTCATCTTCGGCAGGAAGTCGACGACGTATTCGGCGCCGCGATACAGCTCGGTATGGCCCTTCTGGCGGCCGAAGCCCTTCACTTCCGTCACGGTCAGGCCCGTGAGACCCACTTCGGCGAGCGCTTCGCGGACTTCGTCCAGCTTGAACGGCTTGATGATGGCAGTGATGCGTTTCATGGTGGTTGTCCCCCAATGCTCGTTTGGATGAAAAATCGCGATCCCGATTGTAAGCCGGCGAGCCGCATCCGGCCCAGCACCGCTCAATCGAGCCGTTCGGTAGAGCACGACGTGATCGGGTAGCGCCAGTCGCGCCCGAATGCGCGATGCGTGACGCGGATGCCGATCGGCGCCTGGCGGCGCTTGTATTCGTTGATCTTGATGAGCCGCGTCACGCGCTCGACGTCGGCCCGCGCGTAGCCGGCCTCGACGATCTCGGCGAGCGGCCGGTCTTCTTCCATGTACATCCGCATGATCGCGTCGAGCACGTCGTACGGCGGCAGGCTGTCCTGGTCGGTCTGGTTCTCGCGCAGCTCGGCCGACGGCGCGCGCGTCAGGATCCGTTCGGGAATCACGTCTCGCGGCCCGTAGTCGGCCGTTTCGTTGCGATAGCGGCACAGCCGGTACACGAGCGTCTTCGCGATGTCCTTGATCACCGCGAAACCGCCAGCCATGTCGCCGTACAGCGTGCAGTAGCCGACCGCCATCTCGCTCTTGTTGCCGGTCGTCAGCACGATCGAACCGAACTTGTTCGACAGCGCCATCAGCAGCGTGCCGCGGATGCGCGCCTGGATGTTCTCCTCCGTCGCGTCTTCCGCGCGGCCCGCGAATTCGCCCGCGAGCGCGGCGCGGAATGCATCGAACATCGGCGCGATCGCGATCTCGTCGTAGCGTACGCCGACGCGCCGCGCCATCTCCGCCGCATCGGTGGTCGAGATGTCGGCCGTGAAGCGCGACGGCATCATCACCGCGCGCACGCGCTCAGGCCCGAGCGCATCGCACGCGACGGCCAGCACCAGCGCCGAATCGACGCCGCCCGACAGCCCGATCAGCACGCCGGGAAAGCCGTTCTTGCCGATGTAGTCGCGCACGCCGGTCACGAGCGCGCGGTACACCTGCGCGTGAGTCGACAGCTCGGGCGCGATCGCGCCGGGCAGCGGCCGCGGGCCGTCGAATTCGACGATCGCGTGCCCTTCGTCGAACTGCGGCATCTTCGCGGCGAGCGCGCCCTGCGCGTCGAGCACGAAGGAACCGCCGTCGAACACGAGTTCGTCCTGGCCGCCGACGAGGTTCACGTACACCATCGGCAGCCCGGTCTCGCGAATCCGCGCGCGCAGGATGTCGATGCGCACCGCTTCCTTGTTCATGTGATACGGCGAGCCGTTCGGGATCAGCAGTACCTGCGCGCCGGCCGCCTTCGCGATCTGCGCGGCCGACGCATGCCACGCGTCCTCGCAGATGATCACGCCGTATTTCACGCCGTTCAGCTCGAACACGAGCGGCTCGGTGTCGGTCGCGAAATAGCGCTTCTCGTCGAACACCTCGGCGTTCGGCAGATCCTGCTTGCGGTAGGTGCCGACGATCTCGCCGCCGACGATCAGCGACGCCGCGTTGAAGGTGTCGGTGGGCGGCACGCCGCGCTCGATCGGGCGGTTTGCATTACCATCGACGGCTGACGCGCTGTCCGCACCGCTGCCCGCACCCCTGCCCGGCCCCCTGCCCGGACCGCGCAACGGATGGCCGACCAGCACCGCGAGCCCGTCGAACGCCTTCAGCGCGTCGGCGAGCGCATCGAGTGCGGCGGCCGCCGCCGCGTAGAACGCGGGCCGCAGCAACAGGTCTTCGGGCGGATAGCCGGACAGCGCGAGTTCGGGTGCGACCATCAGTTGCGCACCATCGTTGTGCGCGGCACGCGCGGCGGCGACGATACGCGCGACGTTGCCGGCGAAATCGCCGACGGTGACGTTGATCTGGGCGAGAGCGAGTCGGGTCTTCATGGCGGGATCGGCGCAACCCGGCGGCGCGCCTTGAACGGCTGACGAAATCGATCCGGGCGCGGGCCACGGCGGCCCGCACCCGGCAACATCCAACGGTACGGATTCACGCTTGAAACACGAACGCATCGATTATCGCACGGGCATCCTGTCGTCCCCCGCCGAGGTGCCGGCCGACGAATGGAACGCGCTGCTCGCGCGCGACGCGCAGCCCACGCCGTTCCTGCGCCACGAATTCCTCGACGCACTGCACGTCGCGCGCTGCGCGGTGGACGACACCGGCTGGTCGCCGCACTTCGTCACGCTGACCGACGCGCGCACCGGCCGCCTCGCGGCCGCCGCCCCCGTCTACGCGAAACAGCATTCGTACGGCGAATACGTGTTCGACTGGGCGTGGGCCGACGCGTACCAGCGCAACGACCTGCCCTATTACCCGAAGCTGCTGTGCGCGGTGCCGTTCACGCCGGTGCAGGGCACGCGCCTCCTCGCGGCCGACGACGACGCACGCCGCCGGCTCGCGGCCACGCTGCTCGCGTTCGCCGAGCAGAGCGACGTGTCGTCACTGCACGTGCTGTTCCCGACCGGCGACGAAGCGCGGCTCCTCGAATCGATGGGGATGATGCTGCGCGAAGGCGTGCAGTTCCACTGGATCAACGACGGCTACCGCCACTTCGACGATTTCCTCGGCACGCTCGAACAGAAGAAGCGCAAGAACATCCGCGCGGAGCGGCGCAAGGTGCACGATGCGGGCGTGACCTTCCGGCGGCTCACCGGCGATCGGATCACCGACGCCGACTGGCGCTTCTTCTCGCGCTGCTATCGGCAGACTTACCGCGAGCACTATTCGAGCCCGTACCTGAACCTCGACTTCTTCCGCACGATCGGCGCGACGATGCCCGAGAACCTGCTGCTCGTGATCGCGGAAGCCGACGGCCGGCCGATCGCGAGCGCGCTCGCCGTTTACCGGCGCGGCGAGCACGGCGGCGGCACGCTGTACGGCCGCTACTGGGGGGCGATCGAGCACGTGCCCTGCCTGCATTTCGAAACGGCCTACTACCAGTTGCTCGAATTCTGCATCGAAGCCGGGCTCGACACGTTCGAGGGCGGCGCGCAGGGCGAGCACAAGCTCGCGCGCGGTTTTCTGCCGACGGTCACGCACTCCGCGCACTGGCTCGCGCATCCGGCTTTTTCCGATGCGGTCGCGCGCTTTCTCGAACGCGAGACCGAGCATATCCACGCGTACGTCGACGAACTGCGCGAGCACGATCCTTTTCGGCGCGACGCCGGCTAGCGGCATCCCGCGCACCGGCATGCGGCGAAGCCATGCATGGGCTCGCCGCATGCCGCACGGCCGCCGCCGGTTCAGTGCGCGGCGAGCGTCACCGTCTGCGACAGCGCCTGCGGGTCGCGCGACGACGCGGCCGCCGACAGCCCGTAGCTGCCCGCGCCGATCCGCCATGCGTGCGCGCTCGCATCCCACACCGCGAAGCGCTGCGCCGGCACCGCGACGCTGACCGTGCGCGCCTCGCCCGGCTGCAGCGCGACCTTGGTCCAGCCGACGAGCCGCTTCGGCGGCTCGCCGAGCGACGCGGGCAGCGCCGCGTAGATCTGCACCGTATGCGTACCGGCGCGCGCACCGGTATTCGTCACCGTCACGCCGACCGTCACGTTGCCCGCGGCGTCAGCCTGCGCGGACATCGCCGACAACGCATACGTCGTGTACGACAGCCCGTAGCCGAACGGGAACAGCGGCTCGATCGCCTTGGCGTCGAACCAGCGATAGCCGTACGCGAGCCCTTCCGCATAAACGTTCCGCAGGTTCGACGGATCGATCGTCGGCTGCGGCAGGTCGGCCTCCTGCTTCGGGAACGTCAGCGGCAGCCGGCCCGACGGATTCGCATCGCCGAACAGCAGGTCGGCGATCGCCTGGCCGCCTTGCGCGCCCGGATACCACGCGTCCAGCACGCCATGCACGTTCGCGAGCCACGGCATCAACACCGGGCTGCCGTTCTCGAGCACGACGATCACGCGCTTGGCCTTCGCGGCGACCGCGGCGATCAGCGCGTTCTGGTCGTATTGCTGGTTGTACGGGTCCGCCTTCGCATCGGGCAGCGACAGGCTCGCGAGGTCGAGCCCTTCCGTCTGCCACTGCGTGGCGAACACGATCGCGACATCGGCCTGTGCGGCCGCGCTCGCCGCGGCATTCGCGTCGGTCCCGTCGAGATAGCTGACCGACGCGTTCGGCGCCTTCGCGCGAATCGCCGCGAGCGGCGCGGACTTGTACCAGGTCGCGCACCCGCCGAACAGCATATTGGCCGGTTGCTGGCAGGACGTCACCGCGTTGCCGTCGATCGCCGGCACCGCACCCGAGCCGCCGCCCGACAGCACGCCCGCGTCCGCGTGGCCGCCGATCACGACGACCGACTTGAGCGTGCCGGCGGCGAGCGGCAGCACCGGCTGCGTGTCGCCCGGCGCGGCCGCGTTCTTCAGCAGTACCGCCGCTTGCCGTGCGATCGCGAGCGCGTCGGCGTTGCCGGCGACTTCGTCGATCGCGCCGCCCGGCTTCGGCGGCGCGTCCATCACGCCGATGCGGATCAGCGTGCGCAGCTTGCGCTGCACCATGTCGTTCAGCCGAGCGACCGACACGCTGCCGGCCTGCAGCGCCGCGCGCAGCTTCGAATTGAAGTACGAGCCGAGCGGCGCGTTGCCGTCGTCGGCCGCGCCCGGCTGTTCCTCGTCGAGCCCGGCCTGCACGGCCGCGACCGTCGAGTGCGTCGCGCCCCAGTCGGACTGCACGACGCCCTTGAAACCCCACTCGTTCTTCAGCACCGTCGTCAGCAGATACGGGTTCTCGCACGCATACACCCCGTTCAGCTTGTTGTACGAGCACATCACGTTGCCCGGCTGGCCGCCCTTCACGCCGATCTCGAACGCGAGCAGTTCTGCCTCGCGCATGGTCCGCTCGTCGACGACCGAATCGACCGTCATCCGGTTGGTTTCCTGGTCGTTGAACGCGAAATGCTTGATTGTCGCGATCACCTTCTGCGCCTGCGTGGCCTGCGTGCGCGCGGCGCTCAGCGTGCCCGCGAGCACCGGGTCCTCGCCCATGTATTCGAAGGTGCGGCCGTTGCGCGGCTCGCGCGCGAGGTTCACGCCCCCGCCGAGACCTTCCGCGAAGCCGAGCGCACGCAATTCGAGCGCGATGCGCGTGCCGTAGGTGCCCGCGAGCGCCGGGTCCCACGTCGCCGCGAGTGCGACCGGCGCGGGCAGCGCGGTCACGCGTGCATTCTTCACGTTCACGCCGCCCGCCGAATCGGCGCTGCTGACCGCCGGAATGCCGAGCCGGGGCACGCCCGGGATGTAGCTTGCGCCGTTCAGCGCGTCGGGCGGAAACGGGCCACCCAGGCTGAGCGCGGGCATGCCGGTGCCATGCACGAGCTGCAGCTTCTCGTCGGTCGTCAGTTGCCCGACGAGCGCGGCCGCGCGCTGGTCGGCGGCCGCGTCGGGGTCGGCCGGCGCATGGATGTCGTCGCCGCCGCACGACGCAAGCAGCACCGTGAGCGCACATGCGGACGCAATCGTCGAACACCGGAACAGCGAATTTTTCATTGATCCTCCAGAATCGTTCTGTTGTACTTGTCGCCTCACTCCAGCGTCCAAGTCTAAGAATCGACCGGTCACCACGCTTGACCGGCAGGAGCATGCGTTGACCTCTCGCAGCGGGGACAAACCCGAACGGCATGACGACAGGGAGACAGACATGGAGTTGCAACAGAAATCGGTATCCGTCCGGATCTACCGCTGGCTGTGCGAAGACGCGCGTGCGAACGGCATCGATCCCGCACCGCTTTACGCGACGCTCGGCATCGGGCCAGCCGAGCTCGCCGACGACACGCGCCGCATCGCGGGCGACCGGCACGTGGCCGCGATGCAACTGACGAGCGGCTGGCCGCTGTCATGGCATCGCCCGCCGCCGCAGGTCGTGCCGTGGCTCGTGCCGTTTCCCGAACTCGCGGGTATCACGTGCAATGCGGCGACGCTGCGCGACGCGCTGCACGGCTACCTGCACTACCGCGAGCTGATCGGCAACGTCGACTGGGTGTTCGCGCACGAGAACGGCGACGCGATCGCGCTCGAGTACGTGAACGAAGGAGACGGCCGGCACGCGGGCAGCGCGTTCGCGAATCTCGCGATCCTCGTGGCGCTCGCGCGCCTGTACGATCCGCACGTGCGCATCGACGACGCCGCATTCGCCGGCCGCGCGTTCGCGCCCGTTGCCGCGCTGCGCGACATGCTCGGCGCGCCGGTGTCGTTCGATGCCCCGCACAACCGCATCGTGCTGCGCTCCGCGCACGTCGACACGCCGTTCGAGTGCTACAACGCACCGCTCGCCGCCATCCAGCGTCATGCGGCCGACGCCGCACGCGAACGCGTGCGCGCACGTTCGACGTTCGGCTCGTCGGTGGAGCAATGCGTGCGCGACTGGCTGCGCACCGCCGACGACACCGACGTGCCGACCGATACGCTGATGCAGCACGTATGCACGCGCTTCGCGATGTCGCGCTGGACGCTGCGCCGGCGCCTGCATCGCGAAGCGGTCGGTTTCCATGCGCTCGTCGCGCAGGCGCGGCTCGGCGAGGCGCGCGACCTGCTGCTCAATACGCAGTTGCCGATCGGCGAGATCGGCGTGCGCGTCGGCTTCCGTTCGACGAGTGCGTTCACGCGCTTCTTCACGCGCGAACTCGGCGCGGCGCCCAGCCGCTTTCGCGACGGGCACGGCGACCGGCGGCGTTGACGCCCGTTTTTTCTGAGACACTGGCGGCTTCGCATCCCGCCGCCCTGCCATGTCCTGGTTTCTGTATCTGATCGAATGCACCGACGACAGCGTCTACACGGGCATCACGACCGATGTCGCCGCGCGCTTCGACGAGCACGCGTCCGGCAAGGGCGCGCGCTACACGCGCTCGCGCAAGCCGCGCGCGGTGCTCGCGTCGTTTCCGCTGCCCGACCGGTCGAGCGCGTCGCGCGCCGAATACTGGGTGAAGCGGCTCACGCCCGCGAAAAAGCGCGAGCTGGCAGCCGGCATACGGACACTGGAATCGGTGTTGCCGGTGGCGGTCACGCTCGACGAAAGTGGCGACACGGCCGGGACGAAAGCGATGGCGCGTGGGCGGAAGAAGGGGAAGACAGAGAACGTCGACGATGCGGCGAAGACGGCTGCAACGGAACAGGCCGCCGGGAAAAAGGCGAAGACCAGGAAACTTGCCGGATCCGCAACGGCCGCGAAGCCTGCAAAGACGGCAAAGCCTGCGAAGGGCAAACAAGCGTCGAAGTCGACGAAGACAAATAAAGCCGCGCCAGACGCGAAACGTACAAAAACCGACGGCGATGCAGCGGCAGCCGCAAAAAAGACGTCGTCGCGTGGCACGCCGGTAAAGAAAACCGGCTCGCCCTCCTCCGCGTCGCCAAAAAGGAAGGCACCGGCCGCCACAGCGGCCGCGAACGTACGCGAAGACGCCGCTTCCGCATCGGCCCGCCGCCGTCCGGCGGCCACGAAAGCCGCCGGGGCGATCGCTCCGTCCGTTGCCCCGCCCCGCGCGAAGCGCGCGAAGAAAGCACCGGCCGCCCCGCTGCCGCCCGCTTCCCCGCCCGCTCGCCGGAAAACCGTGCGCGCAAAACAAAACCGCGCGGCCTCCTGAGGAGACCCGCGCGGTTGGCGTTCCGTACGAGCCGGCCGTCGGCCGGCACGCCGCTTACTTCTTGTAGTTCGCGGCGCCGTCGGTAATTTCCTTGTGCGCGGCTTCGATGCCGGCCCAGCCTTCGACCTTCACCCACTTGCCCTTCTCGAGCGCCTTGTATTGCTCGAAGAAGTGCTTGATCTGGTCCTTCAGGTACTCGGGCACGTCGTCGATCGTCTTCAGGTTCGCCGTCATCGGGCAGATCTTGTCGTGCGGCACCGCGACCAGCTTCGCGTCGACGCCCGACTCGTCCGTCATCTGCAGCATGCCGAGCACGCGCGAACGCACGATCGAGCCGGCCAGCAGCGGGAACGGCGTGATCACCAGCACGTCGACCGGATCGCCGTCGCCCGACAGCGTCTGCGGGATGTAGCCGTAGTTCACCGGGTAGCGCATGCCCGTGCCGATGAAGCGGTCGACGACGAGAAGGCCCAGTTCCTTGTCCGCCTCGTACTTCACCGGATCGCTTTGCGCGGGAATCTCGATGATCACGTTGAAATCTTGCGGCAGGTCCTTGCCGGCCGGAACATGATTGAAGCTCATGAGCACTCTCTGTAGGTCGATGGGAATTCGGGACAGGGCGCCTCGGCCGATGCACCGCCGCGGGCGTCCCCCAAAAAAGGAATGCGCCATTATAGCCAATCGACCGGTGGCGTCCGGATGACGATCGGCGCGATAATCGTTCCGGATGTCCGGCCGTCGAACCGGCGGCCGCGTTGCACGTCGACTACGAAGCACGGGATCCGGGCAAGCGCCAAAGCGTCAGTTTGGGTCGACCGCGATGCATGGGACCCAACCAAGCGCCAAAGCGCCAACTTGGGTCGACCGTGATGCATGGGACCCAACCAAGCGCTAAAGCGCCAACTTGGGTCGACCGCGATGCATGGGACCCAAGTAAGCGCTAAAGCGCTAACTTGGGTCGACAGGAGCAAGCATGGAAGAGGCGAAGCACTTCATCGCGGGCGAATGGACGTTGCCCGCGCAACTGGAAACCATCGCGGTCGTCGATCCGTCCGACGGCCAGCCGTTCGCGACGATCGCGCGCGGCACCGCGCCCGACATCGAACGCGCGGTCGCCGCGGCCCGCGACGCGTTCGCGGGCCCGTGGGGCGCCACGAGCGCCGCCGAACGCGGCCGCGTGCTGATGCGGCTGTCGGCGCGCGTGGCCGACCATCTCGAGGAACTCGCCGCGATTGAGGCGCGCGACACCGGCAAGCCGCTGAAGCAGGCGCGCGCCGACGCGGCCGCGCTCGCGCGCTACTTCGAGTTCTACGCGGGCGCCGCCGACAAGCTGCACGGCGAAACCCTCCCCTATCAGGCCGGCTACACGGTGCTGACGGTGCGCGAGCCGCACGGCGTCACGGGCCATATCGTGCCGTGGAACTACCCGATGCAGATCTTCGGGCGCAGCGTCGGCGCGGCGCTCGCGGCCGGCAACGCCTGCGTGGTCAAGCCGGCCGAGGACGCGTGCCTGTCCCTGCTGCGCGTGGCCGAGCTGGCCGCCGAGGCCGGGCTGCCGGCCGGCGCGCTCAACATCGTCACCGGCTACGGCCATGAAGCGGGCGCCGCGCTCGCCCGCCATCCGGGCATCGACCACATCTCGTTTACGGGTTCGCCGGCCACCGGCAAGCTGGTCACGCAAATGGCGGCCGAGAACCACGTGCCGGTCACGCTCGAGCTCGGCGGCAAGTCGCCCCAAATCGTGTTCGCCGATGCCGATCTCGAAGCGGCCCTACCCGTACTCGTGTCCGCGATCGTGCAGAACGGCGGGCAGACCTGCTCGGCCGGTAGCCGCGTGCTGATCGAGCGCGCGGTGTACGAGCCGCTCATCGAGCGCCTCGCCACCGCGTTCAACGGGCTGCGCGTCGGCCCGAGCCGCGCCGATCTCGACTGCGGCCCGCTGATCAACGCGAAGCAGCAGCAACGCGTGTGGGATTTCCTGTCCGACGCGCAGCACGACGGCATTCCGATGGCCGCGCACGGGCAGGTCGTCGCGGATGCGCCCGAAAGCGGCTTCTACCAGGCGCCGGCGCTGTTGCGCGACGTACCGCCGTCGCATCGGCTCGCCCAGGAGGAAGTATTCGGCCCCGTGCTCGCGGCGATGCGTTTCGTCGACGAGGACGAAGCCGTCGCGCTCGCGAACGGCACGCCGTACGGCCTCGTCGCGGGCATCTGGACGCGCGACGGCGCACGCCAGATGCGGCTTGCGCGGCGCCTGCGCGCGGGCCAGGTGTTCATCAACAACTATGGCGCGGGCGGCGGCGTCGAGTTGCCGTTCGGCGGCGTCGGCCATTCGGGCCACGGCCGCGAGAAAGGCTTCGAGGCGCTTTACGGCTTCACCGCGCTGAAGACGATCGCGATCCGGCACGGCTGAACGCACGGCACGCAGCACGCGACAGGCGGCCGGCAGCGCCCGACCGCCTGTCGACGCACGACGACTCTCATGACCAGCACAGGAGACACACCATGCGGTTGAGCGGCAAGACGGCCATCGTCACGGGCGGCGGCTCGGGGTTCGGCGAAGGCATCGCGAAGACGTATGCGCGCGAAGGCGCGAACGTCGTCGTCAACGACCTGAACGGCGCGGCGGCCGAGCGCGTCGCGAGCGAGATCGCGCTCGCGGGCGGCAAGGCGATCGCGGTGGCCGGCGACGTATCGAAAGAGGACGACTGGCGCGCGCTGCTGCAGGCGGCGCTCGACGATTTCCATTCGGTGCAGATCGTCGTGAACAACGCCGGCACCACGCACCGCAACAAGCCCGTGCTCGACGTGACGGAAGCCGAATTCGACCGCGTGTACGCGGTCAACATGAAGAGCCTGTTCTGGTGCGTGCAGACCTTCGTGCCGTACTTCCGCGCCCAGGGCGGCGGCGTGTTCGTGAACGTCGCGTCGACGGCCGGCGTGCGCCCGCGCCCGGGCCTCGTCTGGTACAACAGCACGAAAGGCGCGATGATCACCGCGAGCAAGTCGCTCGCGGCCGAGCTCGGCGCCGACCGCATCCGCGTGAACTGCATCAACCCCGTACTCGGCGAAACCGCGCTGATGACCGAGTTCATGGGCTGCGAGGACACCCCGGAAAATCGCCGCCGCTTCCTCGCGACGATCCCGCTCGGCCGCTTCTCGACGCCGCAGGACATCGCGAACGCCGCGCTGTACCTTGCGTCCGACGAAGCCGAATTCATCACCGGCGTCTGCCTCGAAGTCGACGGCGGGCGCTGCATCTAGCCGTACCAGGCGGCACGATTACTCCGTCTTGCTTCGCACGAAACCGGCTCGGACGCGCCGCTGCGTCCGAGCCGGCCAACTACAACGACAGTGGCGCACGGGATCCAGGTAACCGCTCGAGCGCCAACTTTGATCGACAGGAGACAACATGGCTACATCGACGCAGTCGCTGCCGGGCTCGTCCGGCGCATTCGAGGAAGCAACCTACCGCAAGGTGTCGTGGCGGCTCGTGCCGCTCCTGCTGCTGTGCTACGTGGTCGCGTATCTCGACCGCGTGAACGTCGGGTTCGCGAAGCTGCAGATGGCGAGCGACCTGAACCTGAGCGATACCGTGTACGGGCTCGGCGCCGGGATCTTCTTCTTCGGCTATTTCCTGTTCGAGGTGCCGAGCAACATCATCCTGCACCGGGTGGGCGCCCGCGTGTGGATCGCCCGCATCATGGCGACGTGGGGCGTGATCTCGATCCTGACGATGTTCGTCACGACGCCCGCGATGTTCTACGTGATGCGCTTCCTGCTCGGCGTCGCCGAAGCGGGCTTCTTCCCCGGCGTGATCCTTTACCTCACCTACTGGTATCCCGCGCACCGGCGCGGCCGGATGACGACGTTCTTCATGACGGCCGTCGCGCTGTCCGGCGTGATCGGCGGCCCGATCTCGGGCTTCATCCTGAAGGCGTTCGACGGCGTGAGCGGCTGGCACGGCTGGCAATGGCTGTTCCTGCTCGAAGGCATTCCGTCGGTGCTCGCCGGCGTGCTCGTGTTCTTCGCGCTCGACGAGCGGATCGCGAAGGCGACGTGGCTGACCGATGAGGAAAAGGCGCTGCTCGCGCGCAACGTCGACGCAGAGGAAGCCACCAAGGAAGACCTGTCGCTCGGCGCGGTGATGTCGAGCCCGCGCGTGTGGCTGATGGCGCTGATCTATTTCTCGTTCGTGATGGGGCTCTACGGTGTCGGCTTCTGGCTGCCGACGATCATCAAGGCGACGGGCGTGACCGACACGTTCATGATCGGCCTGCTGTCGGCGATTCCCTATGCGGCCGCGGTGGTCGCGATGATCCTGATCGCGCGCAGCGCGGACAAGCACCGCGAACGCCGCTGGCACCTCGCGATTCCGGCCGCAATCGGCGCGCTCGGCCTCGTGCTGTCGGTGATCTGGGCGCACCAGACGTCACTCGCGATGCTCGGCCTCACGCTCGCGACGATCGGCATCCTGACGACGCTGCCGCTGTTCTGGAGCCTGCCGACCGCGTTCCTCGGCGGCACGGCCGCCGCGGCCGGCATCGCGATGATCAACTCGATCGGCAACCTCGCCGGCTTCCTGAGCCCGTACCTGATGGGCTGGCTCAAGCAGGTGACGGGCGCCAACGATTCGGGCATGTACATGCTGGCCGGGTTTCTCGTGCTCGGCGGGCTGCTTGCGCTGTCGGTGCCAAAGCGGCTCGTCGACAAGTGATGCGGGGTGCGTAAAAGCGCACCGGCACGCCGAACAGCCGAACCCGCCGGCCGACGGCCGGCCCACGAAACGCCCCGACGCCCGGCATTGCCCGGCCGCCGGGGCGTTTTCGACTTCGGACGGGCAACACCCGCACCGGCCGAGTGCTCCGCCGCCCGGATGACGGCACCCTGCGTCCGGACTGCCTCGCCCCGGACGAAAAAAAGCCCCGAAGGCCGATCGGCGTTCGGGGCTTTTACCGCGGCACGCGTCAGACCACGGTGATCGCGAGCGCGCTTTCGCGGTAGTGCTTCGCGGCCTTGTCGGTTTCGCCGAGATGCTCGAACAGACGGGCGAGCGCACGATGCGCACGCACCTTCAGCGCCTCGTTGTCGGCCAGCTTCAGCGCCGATTCGAGGAACGACTGCGCCTTGCCCCACAGCTGCTGCTGCTGGCAGAGGCGGCCGAGTGCGAACAGCAGGTCGGCATCTTCCGGATGATCCTTCTTCCAGCCTTCGGCCTTCTGAATCAGCGGCAGCGCATCGGCGCCCGCCGTGTCCGGATAACGACGCAGCAGGCGCGCATCCCAGTTGTGCGCGAGCGCGTCCTCGACGATGCGGCGCGCTTCGTTGCGGCGCTCGAGCGGCACGAGCAGCTCGGCCGCGAGATCGGCCAGACGCGGCGACTGGCGCTCGACCGGCGACAGCGACTGCCACACTTCGAGCAGCGCGTCCGGGTCGTGCCGGCGTTCGCGCAGCAGGTTTTCCGCTGCCTGCTGCCGCAGCCGCACGGCCGCGGCCGGATGCAGCGCCTCGCGCTTTTCGAGCGCCTTCGCGAGCTTCAGCACCTCGGCCCAGTTCTTCAGTTGCTGCTGCGCCCGCAACGCGACCTGCTGCGCGTGGATGCGCTTGCCGCCGGCCTGCATGTCAGCCAGCGCGGCGAGCGCACCGTCGGCATCGCGGGCGTCCGCGCGCATGTCGGCCGCGGCGAGCAGCCGTGCATCCTGCCATTCGGGCGCATCGACCTTCGACAGCCAGTCGTCGCGGCGCGTGTACTCGTGCATCCGGTGCGCGGCGGTGGCCGCGACGAGACTCGCGGCGCCCAGGTTCGCATCGACCGACAGCGCTTCGCGCGCAGCCTTTTCAGCACGCGAGAAGCGGCCCGCGTACAGGTTCGCGATCGCATCGCGCAGCGACGCCTGGGCCTTCTCGTTGCGCGAACGCGCGCGATATGCGGCGACCCGCTGCGGCATGCGCCAGATGTTGCGCACGATGCGCAGCAGCGCATACACGACGATGAACAGCACGACGATGGCGATCACGAACAGGTTCAGCGACACGTCGATCCGGTACGGCGGATAGACGAGCAGCACCTGCCCCGCGTCGAAACGGCCGACGGTGGCGAGCGCGGCGGCGATCGCGAACAGGACCGCGAGCCAGACGATTCCTCGAAGCGTCATCGTTACCCCCGGCTCTTGAACTGCTGAACGGCGTTCAGGCTCGTGTTCAGGTTCGGCACCGCGACCGTCAGCGATGCGCCGTCAACCTGCTTGAGCAGATCCTCGACGGTCTGCGTGTCCTTCGACGCCTGATCGAAATACTTGCCGAGCGACGCCTGGGCGGCGTGCAGGTCGGCCTTCATCGCACTGTCGTTGCGCGCGAGCAGCGACAGCCGCGCGGTGAGCAGGCGCAGCTTCACGTTCTCGCGCACGAAGTAGCCCTGGTCGGGCGACGCGAGCATCGCGTCCGCGTTGTCGATCCGGCGCACCTGCACGAGGCCCTTCAATTGCTGGCCGAGACCGGCCGAGAAGTCGTGCCACCACACCTTCCAGCGCGGCTCGCCGGCGACGACCGACGATGCGGCGTCGGCCGGCGCGGCCTTCGGCGCCGCGTGCGGCACGATCGCCTCGCCCGACAGCGGCAGCGCGTCGATCTTGCCGATCGCGTCGTCGAGCTTGATCGCGAGGCCGGTGAGATCGGCTGCCGGCGCGGCCTTCAGTTTCTCGATGTCCTGCGCGAGCGCCTTGCGCACCGTGACGGCCTGCGCGCTCTGCGACGTCGCGAGACGCGCGTCGGCGTTCTGCAGCGCGATCAGCGCGAGCTGCGTGTTGCCGGTCAGTTGAAGCTGCTGGCTCGCGCTCGACAGCATCTGGTCGACTTCCTCGAGCATCCACGCATCGCGGTTGCGCGACAGGTCCTGGTATTGCTGCTGCAGCGCCTGCTGCGCGCTCTGCGCATCGGCGAGCTTGCCGTCGAGCTGCGCGAGCTGCGTGTCGACCTGGTGCGTGCCGGCGAGCGCCTGCTCGGTCTTCATCCGCGTTTCGGCCGCTTGCGCGTCGAGCGCCTTCTGGCGCGCGACGAACGAGCCGTCGAGCCGATCGATCTTGCGGTTCAGCGCGTAGCCGCCGACACCCGCCGCGCAGCCGAGCACGACGACGACGAACCACAGCACCGCGCTGCCGCCGCGGCGCGCACGCGGCTCGGGTGCGAGATAAGGGGGGCTGGACGGCGGCGCAGATGCAGCGGCCGGCTGGGAAGCGACGCTTTTGGAATCGTTGGTATCTGTCATGCGTTTAGTCACCGGTGCGGCTGTCGCCGGTTGGACGGCCTCGTCGGCCATCGTTCGAAACGCGCGGACGATGCGCTCATCGCCCGCGCCGGTCAGCGTAATCCTATCAAAACCCAATGCGCGCGCGGTCTGCTCGATCCGAGGGTGCGGCGTCACGAGCGGCGCATGCTTCAGCGCGTCGATCTCGGCGTCGTTCAGATGGGCCTGCGCGAGCTCGTGCAGGTTGCGCACACCTTCCGAACTCGTGACCAGCCATGCGTGCGGCTGGCCGTCGAGCAGCACGTGCACGCGCTCCCACGCGCCGACGCGCGGCTCCGGCACGACGCGCCGGTAGGCGGCAACGAGCGTGACGTCCGCGCCGGCCTCGCGCAGGCGCTCGGCGAGCCATTCGCGCCCGCCGTCGCCGCGCACGATCAGCACGCGCTTGCCCGCCAGCGCCTGCGCGTCGCCGAACGCGGCCTCGATGCTCGCGAACAGGCTTTCCGAATCGTAATGGGGCACGCCGCCGTCGGCCGGCGCCTGCGGTGCGATCACGCGATGCGCGGGCGCCGCGATGCCGTGACGCTCCAGCGCCGCGACGCTGCCGGGCCCGACCACGCCGACGGGCAGCGCGTTCGGCCAGATCGCACCGTACCGCGCGAGCGCACGGTCGATCGCGTTCGGCGACACGAAAATCACCAGCGCGTAGTCGGCCAGCGCGGCGAACGCGGCGTCGAGCGGCGCCGGATCGTCGACCGGCGCGATGTCGATCAGCGGGAATTCGAGCACGTCGCAACCGGCATCGGCCAGTTGCGACGCAAGCGCGTCGGACTGGCCGTCCGGACGCGTCAGGACAGCGGTGAACGCGCGCGCGCCGCCCGCCATCAGGCGTCGCCCTTGCCCGCGGCCTGCGAGCTCGCGAGCAGCGCGTGGACGATGTCGAGCGCGCCTTGCGCCTCGAGGTCGTCGGACACCGCGCGGCCGAGCGCGAGCGCATCGGCGACGGTCATGGCCGCACCGCACGCCTCGGCCGTCAGCACGCGCTTGCCGTCGGTGGTCGACACCCGGCCCGTCAGGTACAGCTCGCCCGCACGCCACACCGCGTGCGCGGCGAGCGGCACCTCGCAACTGCCGCCGAGCGCGCGCGACACCATCCGCTCGGCCTCGACCGCGAGCGCGGTCTGCCGGTCATGCAGCGGCGCGAGCCACGCGGCGATGTCGCCGCGGTGCGCGGCGATCTCGATGCCGAGCGCGCCCTGGCCGGCCGCGGGCGGGCTGGCCTCGACGTCGAGCAGCGCGCGGATCCGCGCTTCGAGGCCGAGGCGTTTCAGGCCCGCCGCCGCAAGGATGATCGCCACGTAGTCGCCGCGGTCGAGTTTCGCGAGACGCGTGTCGAGGTTGCCGCGCAGCGGCAGGACCTCGAGCTGCGGATAACGCGAACGCAGCATCGCTTCGCGACGCAGGCTCGACGTGCCGACGACGGCGCCGGCCGGCAGCGCGTCGAGCGACGCGTAGTCGTTCGACACGAATGCATCGCGCGGATCCTCGCGCTCCATGATCGCGGCGAGCGAAAAGCCGTCGGGCAGCGCCATCGGCACGTCCTTCAGCGAATGCACCGCGAGATCGGCGCGGCCGTCGGCCAGCGCGCTCTCCAGTTCCTTCACGAACAGGCCCTTGCCGCCGACCTTCGACAGCGTGCGATCGAGAATCTGATCGCCGCGCGTCGTCATCCCGAGGATTTTCACGTCACAAGCTGGATATAATTTGCGCAGCGCATCACGCACATGTTCGGCTTGCCACATCGCCAGACGGCTCTCGCGCGAAGCAATCGTCAACGTCGCGGGCGGCCGTGCCTGTTGCGGCCCGGCCGCGGGGGTCTCGGAATTCATTGCTGGAACATCGAAGGACGGGATTGAAGACCGAACAATGGTAGCACGCACGCCCCGGCCGCCCGAGCCCGGAGCCTGCGCCCGGCCTGCTTCCGTGCGGGTCGCGGCGCCGTTGTGCGGATGTGTCGCACGTAGCTGGTTGCTTGACCGCAGTTCCCGCAGTTTCCGCAGTTCCTTTTGACTCGAGCTTTCCCAAGGAAACCCATCGTGAAGTCTTCCGGATCGGCGCGTACGGCGCGCCGCAATGCTGCCTTGCCCTCCCCCGACGCCCCCACGGGCACGCTCGCCACCGCCGCGAACGGCCGTGCGAAAACGGCAAAGAAACCCACGGCAACGAAACCGAAAGACCCGATACGTCAGACAAAACGCGCGATGCAGGCCGCCGGCCCCGCCGCCCGCCAGGCCGTCGCGCCGAAGGCCGGCACCCGCACGCGCGACGACAAGGACCGCCCGCTGTTCGAGGACATCCGCTTCCTCGGCCGCCTGCTCGGCGACGTCGTGCGCGAACAGGAAGGCGATACCGTATTCGACGTGGTCGAGGCGATCCGTCAGACCGCGGTCAAGTTCCGCCGCGAGGACGACAGCGAAGCCGCGCAGACGCTCGAGAAGAAGCTGCGCAAGCTGACGCCGGAGCAGACGGTGAGCGTCGTGCGCGCGTTCAGCTACTTCTCGCACCTCGCGAACATCGCGGAAGACCGCCACCACAACCGCCGCCGCCGCATCCACGCGCTGGCGGGCTCCGCGCCGCAGCCCGGCACGGTCGCGTACGCGCTCGACCAGCTGAAAACCACCGGCAACGCGTCGAAGCGCCTGCTGCAACGCTTCTTCGACGATGCGCTGATCGTGCCGGTGCTGACCGCGCACCCGACCGAAGTGCAGCGCAAGAGCATCCTCGACGCGCAGCACGACATCGCGCGCCTGCTCGCCGAGCGCGATCAGGAACTGACCGCGCGCGAGCGCCAGTACAACGAAGCGATGCTGCGCGCGCGCGTGACCGCGCTGTGGCAGACGCGCATGCTGCGCGACTCGCGCCTGACGGTCGGCGACGAAATCGAGAACGCGCTGTCGTACTACCGCGCGACGTTCCTCGACGAGCTTCCCGCGCTGTACGGCGACATCGAGGCCGCGCTCGCCGAGCACGGCCTGTCGGCCCGCGTGCCCGCGTTCTTCCAGATGGGCAGCTGGATCGGCGGCGATCGCGACGGCAACCCGAACGTGACCGCGCCGACGCTCGACGAGGCGATCAACCGCCAGGCCGCGGTGATTCTCGAACACTATCTGGAACAGGTGCACAAGCTCGGCGCCGAGCTGTCGGTGTCGAACCTGCTGGTCGGCGCGAACGATGCGGTGAAGGCGCTCGCGGCAGCATCGCCCGACCAGTCGCCGCACCGCGTCGACGAACCGTATCGCCGCGCGCTGATCGGCATCTACACGCGGCTCGCCGCGAGCGCGCGCGTGCGCGTCGGCGAAGGCACGGTACCCGTGCGCAGCGCGGGCCGCGGCGCGCCGCCGGTGCGCGCGATTCCGTACGAGGATTCCGAAGCGTTCGTCGCCGATCTGAAGGTGCTGACCGCGTCGCTCGACGAACACCACGGCACGTCGCTCGCCGCGCCGCGCCTCGCGCCGCTCGTGCGCGCGGCCGAAGTGTTCGGCTTCCATCTGGCGAGCATCGACCTGCGCCAGAGTTCCGACATCCACGAGGCGGTGGTCGCCGAGCTGTTCGCGCGCGCGGGCGTCGAGGCCGACTATGCGGCGCTCGCCGAGGAAGACAAGCTGCGCGTGCTGCTCGCCGCGCTCGCCGATCCGCGCCCGCTGCGTTCGCCGTACCTCGAATACTCGGCGCTCGCGCAAAGCGAGCTCGGCGTGTTCGAGAAGGCGCGCGAGGTCCGCGCGCAATTCGGTGCGCGTGCGGTGCGCAACTACATCATTTCGCACACGGAAACCGTCAGCGACCTCGTCGAAGTATTGCTGCTGCAGAAGGAGACGGGTCTGCTCGAAGGCACGCTCGGCGTGCAGGGCAGCAACGCGCGCAACAGCCTGATGGTAATTCCGCTGTTCGAGACGATCCCCGACCTGCGCGACGCGTCGCGCATCATGCGCGAATACTTCGCGTTGCCGGGCATCGACGCTTTGATCGCGCACCAGGGCGCCGAACAGGAAGTGATGCTCGGCTACTCCGACAGCAACAAGGACGGCGGCTTCCTCACGTCGAACTGGGAGCTGTATCGCGCGGAACTCGCGCTCGTCGACCTGTTCCGCGAGCGCAAGATCACGCTGCGACTGTTCCATGGCCGCGGCGGCACGGTCGGCCGCGGGGGCGGCCCGACCTACCAGGCGATCCTGTCGCAGCCGCCGGGCACCGTGAACGGCCAGATCCGCCTGACCGAACAGGGCGAGGTGATCGCGAGCAAGTTCTCGAACCCGTCGATCGGCCGGCGCAACCTCGAGACGGTCGTCGCCGCGACGCTCGAGGCGTCGCTGCTGCCGCAGTCGAACGCACCGGCGCAGTTGCCCGCGTTCGAAGGCGCGATGCAGACGCTGTCGGACTCGGCGATGGCCGCGTATCGCGCGCTCGTCTACGAAACCCCGGGCTTCACCGACTACTTCTTCGCGTCGACGCCGATCACCGAGATCGCCGAGCTGAACATCGGCAGCCGCCCGGCGTCGCGCAAGCTGCAGGATCCGAAGCAGCGCAAGATCGAGGACCTGCGCGCGATTCCGTGGGGCTTCTCGTGGGGTCAGTGCCGATTGCTGCTGACCGGCTGGTACGGCTTCGGCAGCGCGGTGAGCGCGTATCTCGACGGCGCGTCCGACGACGCCGAACGCGCGAAACGCGTCACGCTGCTGAAGAAGATGAACAAGACCTGGCCGTTCTTCGCGAACCTGCTGTCGAACATGGACATGGTGCTCGCGAAGACCGATCTCGCGGTCGCGTCGCGCTATGCGCAACTCGTGCCCGACCGCAAGCTGCGCAAGCACGTGTTCGAGCGGATCGTCGCGGAATGGGAGCGCACGTCGCAGGCGCTCGCTGAAATCACCGGGCACGAAGGCCGCCTCGCGACCAACCCGCTGCTCGCGCGCTCGATCAAGAACCGCTTCCCGTATCTCGATCCGCTGAATCACCTGCAGGTCGAGCTGATCAAGCGTCACCGCGCGGGCGACACGAACGCGCGGCTGCGCCGCGGGATTCACCTGACGATCAACGGGATCGCGGCCGGCCTGCGCAACACCGGCTGACCGCGGGCCGCGCGGGCGCCGGGCCTGTTCGGCGCCGGCCGGGATAACGAAAGCCGCGATACGCGCCCATGCGTATCGCGGCTTTTTTCATGCGGCCGCAACCGGCGCAGCGCGCGCCGCACGCTCAGTGCGCGTCGATCAGCAACGCATCGTGCTCGAACGAACCGTCGGGCTGCACCGCGTAATAGCCGCGCACCTCGTCCGGCGCATGCGCCCACAGCGCGCGAATGCCGGCGACGCTGTCGGCCGGCGTGCGGATGCGCGCGACCCACGTGTCGAAATCGATCGGCAGCCGCCAGCGGCTGTGCACCTGCGCGTCGAAGCCGGCTGCGCGGAACATCGCGAGCCATTCGTCCGCGCGGTAGTCGCGCACGTGCGACGCGTCGCGCAGCACTTCCGCGGCCTGCAGGTACGTATCGAGGAGCGGATGGTCGTTGCCGGCGATGTCGATCATCAGCACGCGCCCACCCGGCTTCAGCACGCGGCGCACCTCGGCGAGAGCCGCGCGCATGTCGTGCCAGTGGTGCGCGCTCATCCGGCTCACGACCCAGTCGAACGTCGCGGCGTCGAACGGCAGCCGCTCGGCGGGGCCCTGCCGCGTGCGGATGTTCGCGAGCCCGCGCTCGCGTGCGGCCGCGTCGACGGTCGCGAGCATCGGGGCGGCGAGATCGTACGCGACCACGTCGCGCACGTGCGGCGCGACCGCGAAACTCGCGTGGCCGGCGCCGCAACCGAGGTCGAGCACCGCCGCATCGGGCGTCGCACGCACCGCGTCGGCGAGCGTCTGCAGGTCGGCGCCCGTCGCATGAACCGTGCTCGTCAGATAGGCGGCGGCCGTCGTGCCGAATGCGTCGGCGACCTGGTCGTGGTGTTTCATCGTTCGCTCCTTTCCGTGATGCAGTCGGTCAAACCCACGCTTGAGCGCGCGATCCGGCCCCGTGCAACGTTTTGTGGGACGCGCGCTGCCCTGCCGACGCGCGAGCCGCTACAATAGGCCCGCATGTGTACCAGTACAAGTTAAGCAGTTATTCTGGTATTCGATCCACCCGTCTGATCGTTGCCGCGTCTTCGTATCCACTTCGCCGTTTCCGCATGAACCAGCCGTCCTCCGCCCCCGTCCCGCCGCTCGACGCCTCGCCCGCTCGCGCGCTCGGCGAATTCATCCGCGCCCATCGCGAGCGACTGTCGCCGCAGGCCGTCGGCCTGCCGCCCGGCCCGCGCCGCCGCACGCCGGGGCTGCGGCGCGAGGAAGTCGCGCAACTGTGCGGCGTCAGCCCGACCTGGTACACGTGGATCGAACAGGGCCGGCCCGTATCGGCCTCGGCCGACGCGCTGGCCCGGATCGCCGTCGCGCTGCAACTGTCGAAGGCCGAGCGCGCGTACCTGTTCGAGCTGGCCGCGCAGCGCGACCCGGCCGAGCCCGACGTCGCGGGCGGCGACCTGCCGCCGACGCTCGCCGCGACCGTCGCGGCGATCGCGACGCCCGCCTACGTGCTCGACCGCCAATGGAACGCGCTCGCGTGGAATGCGCCGGCCGCCGCGCTCTTTTCCGGCTGGCTCGACGGCGAGCACGACCGCAACCTGCTGCGCTTCACGTTCATGTCGCCGGCCGCCCGCACGCTGATCGTCGACTGGGAAACCCGCGCGCGGCGGCTCGCGGCCGAATTCCGCGCCGATGCGATCCGCCACCTGACCGATGCGCCGACGCGCGCGCTGATCGACGCGCTGACGGCCGGCAGCGACGCGTTCGCGCAGTACTGGGCATCCCAGGACGTGTTCGAGCGCGAAGGCGGGCTGCGCGAATTCGACCACCCGGCCGACGGCCGCCTCGTGTACCAGCAGATCACGCTGAAGCCCGCGCATCGGGAAGATCTGAAGCTCGTCGTGCTGGTGCGCGACTGAGCATCGGCCGCGCCCGCAAAGGCCGGCGGGCCGGCCCGCGAATGTTAGAATCGCGGGATTCCCTCGGCGGCGCACGCCGCCCAACACCCCTTCGAAGAATCGCCATGACGTCCCAACTGCACAAAAAGGGCGAGGCCTGGTCGGCCCGCTTCTCGGAACCGATGTCGGAGCTGGTCAAGCGCTACACGTCGTCGGTGTTTTTCGACAAGCGCCTCGCGCTCGTCGACATCGCCGGCTCGCTCGCGCACGCGAACATGCTCGCCGCGCAGAAGATCATCAGCGCCGACGACCTGGCCGCGATCGAACGCGGGATGGCGCAGATCAAGGGCGAGATCGAGCGCGGCGAATTCGAATGGCAGCTCGACCTGGAAGACGTCCACCTGAACATCGAGGCGCGCCTGACCGCGCTGATCGGCGATGCCGGCAAGCGCCTGCACACGGGCCGCTCGCGCAACGATCAGGTCGCGACCGACATCCGCCTGTGGCTGCGCGGCGAGATCGACCGCATCGGCGGCCTGCTGAACGACCTGCGCGGCGCGCTGATCGACCTCGCGGAACAGAACGCCGACACGATCATGCCGGGCTTCACGCACCTGCAGGTCGCGCAGCCGGTCACGTTCGGCCACCACCTGCTCGCGTACGTCGAGATGTTCACGCGCGACGCGGAACGCATGCGCGACTGCCGCACCCGCGTGAACCGCCTGCCGCTCGGCGCGGCCGCGCTCGCGGGCACGAGCTACCCGATCGACCGTCACGCGGTCGCGAAGACGCTCGGCTTCGACGGCATCTGCGCGAACTCGCTCGACGCGGTGTCCGATCGCGACTTCGCGATCGAATTCACCGCGGCGTCCGCGCTCGTGATGACGCACGTGTCGCGCTTCTCCGAAGAGCTCGTGCTGTGGATGAGCCCGCGCGTCGGCTTCATCGACATCGCCGACCGCTTCTGCACCGGCAGTTCGATCATGCCGCAGAAGAAGAACCCGGACGTGCCCGAGCTCGCGCGCGGCAAGACCGGCCGCGTGAACGGCCACCTGATGGCGCTCCTCACGCTGATGAAGGGTCAGCCGCTCGCGTACAACAAGGACAACCAGGAAGACAAGGAACCGCTGTTCGACACGGTCGACACCGTCGCCGACACGCTGCGGATCTTCGCCGAGATGGTCGCCGGCATCACCGTGAAGCCGGACGCGATGCGCGCGGCCGCGCTGCAGGGCTTCTCGACCGCCACCGATCTCGCCGACTACCTCGTGAAGCGCGGCCTGCCGTTCCGCGACGCGCACGAAGCCGTCGCGCACGCGGTGAAGATCTGCGACGACCGCGGCATCGACCTCGCCGACCTGACGCTCGACGAGATGAAGCAGGAACTGCCGAACGTCGCGCACCTGATCGGCGACGACGTGTTCGGCTACCTGACGCTCGAAGGGTCGGTCGCGAGCCGCAACCATCCGGGCGGCACCGCGCCCGACCAGGTGCGTGAGGCCGTCAAGGCTGCCCGCGCCGCGCTGGGCAAGTAACGCCTGCAGTCCCGGACGGACGCCTTCGGCGTCCGTTTTTCATTCGGGCGGCCGGCGCGCCGCCCATCGCTTTCCCCGCTTCACGGATGCCCCGATGACCTTTTCCGCCGCGCTCTTCGACATGGACGGCCTGCTCGTCGATTCCGAACGGACCATCATGAACACGTGGATCGACGTGTCGAACGCGCACGGCGTCGTGCTGACCGAGATCGATTATCTGCAGATCGTCGGCCGCTCGTTCGCCGAAGGCCAGGTGATCCTCGCGCGACTGATCGGCCACCCCGACACGTTCGACGCGGTGCGCATCCGCGTGCGCGAGCAACTCGCCGCACCCGAACCCCATCCGAAGTTTCCGCTGAAGTCGGGCGCGCTCGCGCTGCTCGAAACGCTCGCGCAGGCCGGCATTCCGTGCGCGGTCGCGTCGTCGTCCGCGCGCGACGTGATCCGCGCGCGGCTCGACGCAGTGGGCGTGCTGCCGTTCTTCCGCGCGATCGCGGGCGGCGACGAAGTCGCGCGCGGCAAGCCCGACCCGGCCGTCTACCGGCTCGCGGCCGAGCGCCTCGGCGTGCCGGCCCACGCGTGCGTCGCGTTCGAGGACAGCGACTTCGGCGCGCAGTCGGCCGCCGGCGCGGGCGCCGCGGTCGTCACCGTGCCCGATCTGAAGGCACCGACGCCCGACATCGTCGCGCTGAGCCTGCACGTGCTCGCGTCGCTCGACGATGCGGTCGCGCTCGTGCCGTCGTGGTTCGGCCGGCTGGACACGCAGCAGCCCGCGTAAGCGGCGCACGCGAGCCGCCAATGCAAACGGGCACCCGAGGGTGCCCGTTTTGCGTTGCCGCGCCGGATCACTGGCATCGCGGCGGTTCCTACCCGTTGCCGGCAGTCTCCGACAACCGCTTCATCGTCGCGATGCGCGCACCGATCAGATCGACGCGGCCGTCCTCGCCGACGAGCGGCGCCGTCGCATCGCGGAACGCCACCCACGCGCGCTGCGCGCGCACGAGCGTCGCGGCCGAATGCGCGGGCATCTTGCGGCGCAGCTTCTGGTAATAGCGGTTCAGGTCGAACAGCGCATGTTCGCACGCGGCGTCCTGCGCGCACGGCCGCACGCGGCGGATCGCAGGATCGCGCGGCACGTTCGCCGGCTTGGCGCCGGCCGGCACCGCCGCACCCGCACCGCCCTGCGCACCGCTCGTCGCCGCGACCGGCACGGCGGCGGGCGGCGGTGCATAGCGATCGGCCGCCCCGCGCAGCGCCAGCGCGCGATCGCGCACCGGCTGCAGCTGCATGTCGGCGCTCGACATCGCATACGCGGTGCCGCGCGTCGTGTCGTACACGGCCTGCAGCAGATGCACTTCGTCCTTGCGCCACGTGAGCCAGCGGCGCTGGCTGTCCTGCCAGCCGCGCTTCGCGTCGGCCGGCGCATCCTTCAACAGGCGCTGGTACGCGCCGTCCATCACTGCCTGCCACTGCTGCTGCGCTTCGCCCATGCACTGGATCTGGCCGGCCGGCGACGACCGGTCGCGCCGCGCGAGACATTGCCGCATCGCGACGTCGATCGGGTCGGCCGCCGCGACTTCCGCATGAACGACACCCGCGCCTGCGAGCCCGGTCAATCCTGCCGCCCAGACGACGAGCGCGGCCAGCGCCGCACGCATCGTCCGGAATCGTCCGTGCGTCGCCATCAGTCGCGCACGCAGTCGACGAAGTACTCGACGCGGCCGTTCACCTCTTCCGCGACCAGGCCGTGGATGTCGGTGTGGAAGCCCGGGAAACGCTCGTTGAAGTCGCGCGCGAACCGCAGGTAGTTCACGATCGTCTTGTTGAAGCGTTCGCCCGGGATCAGCAGCGGAATGCCCGGCGGGTACGGCGTGAGCAGGATGCTCGTCACGCGGCCTTCGAGCTCGTCGAGCGGCACGCGGTCGATCTTGCGGTGCGCGAGCTTCGCGAACGCGTCCGACGGCTTCATCGCCGGCTCCATGTCCGACAGGTACATCTCCGTCGTCAGGCGGGCGATGTCGTTCGCGCGGTACACGTCGTGGATCTGCGTGCACAGGTCGCGCAGGCCGACGCGCTCGTAGCGTGGATGCTGCGCGACAAATTCCGGCAGCACGCGCCAGAGCGGCTGGTTATTGTCGTAGTCGTCCTTGAACTGCTGCAGCTCGGTCACCATCGAGTTCCAGCGGCCCTTCGTGATGCCGATCGTGAACATGATGAAGAACGAGTACAGGCCGGTCTTCTCGACGATGATCCCGTGTTCGGCCAGATACTTCGTGACGATCGCGGCCGGAATGCCGGTCTCGCCGAACTCGCCGTCGACGTCGAGCCCCGGCGTGATGATCGTCGCCTTGATCGGGTCGAGCATGTTGAAGCCTTCCGCGAGCGGGCCGAAGCCGTGCCAGTGGTCGTTCGGCTTCAGCATCCAGTCCTCGCGCGAACCGATGCCTTCCTCGGACAGGTTGTCCGGGCCCCACACGCTGAAGAACCAGTCGTCGCCGTATTCGGCGTCGACCTTGCGCATCGCGCGGCGGAAGTCGATCGCCTCGGCGATCGATTCCTCGACGAGCGCGGTGCCGCCCGGCGGCTCCATCATCGCGGCCGCGACGTCGCACGACGCGATGATCGCGTACTGCGGGCTCGTCGACGTGTGCATCAGGTACGCCTCGTTGAAGCGGTGCTTGTCGAACGTGCGGTTCTCCGAATCCTGCACGACGATCTGCGATGCCTGCGAGATGCCGGCGAGCAGCTTGTGCGTCGAGTGCGTCGCGAACACGAGCGCGCCCGTGCGCGGACGGCCGTCGCCGATCGCGTGCATGTCGCGGTAGAAATCGTGGAACGTCGCGTGCGGCAGCCACGCTTCGTCGAAGTGCAGCGTGTCGAGCAGGTCGCCGAGCAGGTCCTTGATCATCTCGACGTTGTAGACCACGCCGTCGTACGTGCTCTGCGTGATCGTCAGGATCCGCGGCTTCATGTCCGGGTTCTCGCGCAGCGCCTCGCGCGCGAACGGGTTCGCCTCGATCTTCTTGCGGATGTTCTCCGGCTTGAATTCGTCGCGCGGGATCGGGCCGATGATGCCGAAATGGTTGCGCGTCGGCGTGAGGAACACGGGGATCGCGCCCGTCATCGTGATCGCGTGCAGGATCGACTTGTGGCAGTTGCGGTCGACCAGCACGATGTCGCCCGGCGCGACCGTCGCGTGCCAGACGATCTTGTTCGACGTCGACGTGCCGTTGGTCACGAAGAACAGGTGATCGGCGCTGAAGATGCGCGCCGCGTTGCGCTCGGACGCGGCGACCGGGCCCGTGTGATCGAGCAGCTGGCCGAGTTCGTCCACCGCGTTGCAGACGTCCGCGCGCAACATGTTCTCGCCGAAGAACTGGTGGAACATCTGGCCGAGCGGGTTCTTCAGGAACGCGACGCCGCCCGAGTGACCCGGGCAGTGCCACGAGTACGAACCTTCGTCCGCGTACTTGACGAGTTCCTTGAAGAACGGCGGCGCGAGCGAATCGAGATAGACCTTCGCTTCGCGGATGATGTGGCGCGCGACGAACTCCGGCGTGTCCTCGAACATGTGGATGAAGCCGTGCAGTTCGCGCAGGATGTCGTTCGGCAGATGCCGCGACGTGCGCGTCTCGCCGTACAGGAAGATCGGGATGTCCGCGTTGCGGCGACGCACTTCGGTGACGAACGCGCGCAGCTCGATGATCGCGGTGGCCAGCTCGGGCAGCTCGCCGTCCGCGCCGGTTTCGCCGAGCATGAGTTCGTCGTCGTCGATCGACAGGATGAAGCACGACGCGCGGCTCGATTGCTGCGCGAACGACGTCAGATCGCCGTAGCTCGTGAGGCCGAGGACTTCGACGCCCTCCTTCTCGATCGCTTCGGCCAACGCCCGGATGCCGGAGCCCGAGATGTTCTCGGAGCGGAAATCTTCGTCGATGATGACGACGGGGAAACGAAACTTCATGGGCGATTCTCCAAAAAGAACGACCGCGGCGCGTCACGCGCAGCGGTCACCCGGAAACTGGTGAGACGTTATGCAACCAGATCAGGTTTTCGGCAGCGTGACACCGCGCTGACCCTGATACTTGCCGCCGCGATCGGCGTACGACACGTCGCACACCTCGTCGCTCTCGAAGAACAAGACCTGCGCGACGCCTTCGTTCGCGTAGATCTTCGCGGGCAGCGGCGTGGTATTCGAGAATTCCAGCGTGACGTAGCCTTCCCACTCGGGTTCGAACGGCGTCACGTTGACGATGATCCCGCAGCGCGCGTAGGTCGACTTGCCGAGGCAGACCGTCAGCACGGTGCGCGGGATGCGGAAATATTCGACGGTGCGGGCCAGCGCGAACGAATTCGGCGGGATGATGCACACGTCGCCCTTGAAATCGACAAACGAACCCTCGTCGAAGTTCTTCGGATCGACGATCGTCGAGTTGATGTTCGTGAAGATCTTGAATTCGTCCGCGCAACGGATGTCGTAGCCGTAGCTCGACGTGCCGTAGCTGACGATCCTGCGACCGTCCTCGGACTCGCGGACCTGACCGGGCACGAACGGCTCGATCATCTTGTGCTCTTCGGCCATGCGCCGAATCCATTTGTCGGACTTGATGCTCATATCGGGGCGCCTGGATACGCTGCGTGACGGTAGGTGTTAAGCAAAGGCCGCCGGTTCGAGACGGCGGCCGGGAAAGGCGCACATTTTACGCGATCATCGTCCCGTGCACGCGGCGGCCGTCAACGGATCACGCCGCAGGCCAGCGCGGGCCCCGCGCCATGCTGCGGAAACGCCGGATCGCTCGCGTCGCGGTGCACCAGCGCCGCGCGGCTCAGCGCCGAGCGCACGCCGTCGAGGGCCAGATCGGGCGCGACGATGAAACCGGCCGCGACGCCGTTCGAATCCGCATGGATGTTGCCGAGATCGCCGGCGACGCGCGCGCCCGCGCGCAGCCGGTCGGCGGCCGGCGCGAACACCTGGCCGGCGCTCGAGCCGTCGCCCGCGTTGCAGTCGCCGCGTTCGTGCACCTGCAGCGCGTGGTCGCTGTTCGGCGGCAGGCCGACCAGGTTGTAGGTGACCTGCACGCCGTCGGGGCGCTCGACGAACGTGACCGCGCCGCGCGCCTGCGAGCCGACCGTCGGCTGCAGTTGCGCGTCGGCCCGTTTTTCGTGCGACGAGGAAAAGGCGGTACAGCCGGCCAGCAGGCCCAGCGCGGTGGCGGCCAGCAGCGCGCGCCGCGCGCGGCCGGCGCGCACGCCGTGATGTCGTTGTTTCATTCGATCCTCATGCCGGCTGGCGGCCATTCGAGACGACGGCCGCGCCGGGCGGGTAAAGGGACCCGGGAAAAGTCGCCATGATACCGCGCCTCGCGGCGCCGTAAGCAGCGTGAGGCCCCGCCCCGCAAGGGTTTTACGTATTTTGAACAACGATCGACGGGAACTTCGACGTCATGTCGCGCGATCGCTCGGCAATCGCCAGCGCGACGCCGCGCGCGATATCGCGGTAACGACGCGCCAGCGCGCCGTCCGGCTCGGCCGCGACGGTCGGCGTGCCGCTGTCGGCGCGCTCGCGGATCGCGATGTCGAGCGGCAGGCTGCCGAGCACGGTCACGTCGTAATCCTTCGCCATCCGCTCCGCGCCGCCCGCGCCGAAGATGTGCTCCTCGTGGCCGCAGTTCGAGCAGATGTGGATGCTCATGTTCTCGACGATGCCGAGGATCGGAATCCCGACCTTCTCGAACATCTTCAGCCCCTTCTTCGCGTCGAGCAGCGCGATGTCCTGCGGCGTCGTGACGATCACCGCGCCGGTGACGGGCACGCGCTGCGCGAGCGTGAGCTGGATGTCGCCCGTACCGGGCGGCATGTCGACGATCAGGTAGTCGAGCTCGCGCCAGTTGGTCTGGCGCAGCAGCTGCTCGAGTGCGGACGTCGCCATCGGGCCGCGCCACACCATCGGGTTGTCTTCCTCGATCAGGAAGCCGATCGAGTTCGCCTGCAGCCCGTGGCCGACGAGCGGGTTCATCGACTGGTTGTCCGGCGACTCGGGGCGCTGGCCGTGGATGCCGAGCATCGTCGGCAGCGACGGGCCGTAGATGTCGGCGTCGAGAATGCCGACCGACGCGCCTTCCGCGGCGAGCGCGAGCGCGAGGTTCACGGCCGTCGTGCTCTTGCCGACGCCGCCCTTGCCCGATGCGACCGCGACGATGTTCTTCACATTCGGCAACAACTTCACGCCGCGCTGCACCGTATGCGCGACGATCTCCTGCGACACGGCGACGCGCGCGTCGCGCACGCCCGGCACGGCCTGCAGCGCCGCGACGACGCGCGCGCGCACGTCGTCGTGCTGGCTGCGCGCCGGATAACCGAGCACCACGTCGAGCGCCACGACATCGCCGTCGATCGCGACGTTGCGCACGCCCTTGTTCGCCGCGTACGGGCGGCCGGTATTGGGGTCGACGACTGCCGCCAGTGCGGCGTCGACTTGTGCCCGGTCAATGCTCATCGAAACTCCGTGAAAACGTTTTTCTCGCGCGCAAACGTCAAAAAATATCAAATTACGCTGCGAAAGTCGGGAAAAGTGAAAGAATCTGTTGCACGCCATTGCGCGAACGCGCGACCCGGCGCACTCTTCGCGTGCGGCATGCTATAGGGCCAAATCGGCCACTTACCGCCTATATTGTAGAGGCTGACGCGCCGCGCTGTCCGAACAGCCACGCTGACGGACAGGGCATGCGACCGCCTCGGCGGCTGCCGCGAGCGCAGGCCGGCCTTCCTTTTTCGGACGGCCCGCGCAGGAAGCCGTAACTGTTGTTTGTCGTCGTTGTCGACTCGTTCAACCAAGAGAGGAATCCAACATGAACATGAAAATCGCGACTCGCCTGTCCGTCTTCGCACTCGCCGGCGCGCTGCTGGCAGGCTGCGCCACGCAGCAGGGCAACAATGCGGCCGTCGGCACCGGCACGGGTGCGGCGCTGGGCGCAGGCATCGGCGCACTGGCCGGCGGCGGCAAGGGCGCGGCGATCGGCGCGGGCGTCGGCGCACTGGTCGGCGGCGTGACGGGTTACAACTGGCAAGCGATCAAGAACAAGCTCGCGCCGTCGGCAGCGCAGACGGGCACGCAGGTCACCGAACAGCCGGACGGCTCGCTGAAGCTGAACGTGCCGAGCTCGGTCACGTTCGCGACGAACCAGTACGCGATCACGCCGGCGTTCACGCCGCTGCTGAACGACCTGGCGACGACGCTGAACCAGAACCCGCAAGTGACGGCGTCGATCGTCGGCTACACGGACAGCACGGGCTCGGCGCAGCTGAACCAGACGCTGTCGCAGAACCGCGCGCAAAGCGTCGTGAACGCGCTCGTGCAGCGCGGCGTGAACGGCGGTCGTCTGTCGGCGCAAGGCATGGGCGCATCGAACCCGATCGCCGACAACGCGACCGAAGCCGGTCGCGCGCAAAACCGCCGCGTCGAGATCTATCTGCGCGCACCGCAACAGCATCAGTAAGCGCGACCACGAGAGGAAACGTGCGGGCGCCCTGCCCGCACAGCCCCGCCTGACAAGGCTTTCGGCGGGGCCGGTAACAAATCGAAAAAATTTTCGAACTTCTGTCGCAGGCCGTGGTCAGTATTTACGGTACGTGGCTGGTGTTGCCGGCGCGTCACCATTCTCCTCTTGTCGTTGTTGCTCCGGGGCCGTATCCGCCCCGGTTTTTTTTGCCTGCGAAATTCGTGCTGCAACGCAGCACAATGCTGTCGGGCATGCCGCATGAGCGGCTCTGCCCCGTCTGCCGCCCGGTCCGCGGCGCGTGCCCGCCGCGCCGGCCCGTGCCCCTGCTAGAATCGCGGTTTCCCGTCGTTTTCTGCTGTCCTTTTCCAGACCCTATGTCCGCATCCGACCTCACTTCCGTGCAGGCTGCGGCGCCGCAAGGCGGCCGCCAGATCCTCGTTACGTCCGCACTGCCCTATGCCAACGGGCAGATCCACATCGGCCACCTGGTCGAGTACATCCAGACCGACATCTGGGTGCGGGCGCTGCGAATGCACGGCCACGAGGTCTACTACATCGGCGCCGACGATACGCACGGCACGCCGATCATGCTGCGCGCTGAGAAGGAAGGCCTGACGCCGAAGCAGCTGATCGACCGCGTGTGGACCGAGCACAAGCGCGACTTCGACAGCTTCGGCGTGTCGTTCGACAACTTCTACTCGACCGATTCGGAAGAAAACCGCGTGCTGAGCGAGAAGATCTATCTCGCGCTGCAGGAAGCCGGCCTGATCGCCGAACGCGAAATCGAGCAGGCCTACGATCCAGTCAAGGAAATGTTCCTGCCGGACCGCTTCATCAAGGGCGAGTGCCCGAAGTGTCACGCGAAGGACCAGTACGGCGACAACTGCGAAGTGTGCGGCTCGACCTACCTGCCGACCGAACTGCTGAACCCGTATTCGGTCGTGTCGGGCGCGACGCCGGTGCGCAAGATCTCGAAGCACTACTTCTTCCGCCTGTCCGATCCGGGCTGCGAATCGTTCCTGCGCGAATGGGTGAGCGGCCTCGCGCAGCCCGAAGCGACCAACAAGATGCGCGAATGGCTCGGCGACGCCGGCGAGGCCAAGCTCGCCGACTGGGACATCTCGCGCGACGCGCCGTACTTCGGCTTCGAGATCCCGGGCGCGCCCGGCAAGTATTTCTACGTGTGGCTCGACGCGCCGGTCGGCTACTACGCGAGCTTCAAGAACCTGTGCGACCGCAACGGCATCGATTTCGATGCGTGGATCCGCCCGGGCTCGAAGACCGAGCAGTACCACTTCATCGGCAAGGACATCCTGTACTTCCACACGCTGTTCTGGCCCGCGATGCTCGAGTTCTCGGGCCACCGCACGCCGACCAACGTGTTCGCGCACGGCTTCCTGACGGTCGACGGCGCGAAGATGTCGAAATCGCGCGGCACGTTCATCACCGCGCAGAGCTACATCGACACGGGTCTGAACCCCGAGTGGCTGCGCTACTACTTCGCCGCGAAGCTGAACGCGACGATGGAAGACATCGACCTGAACCTCGACGACTTCCAGGCGCGCGTGAACAGCGATCTCGTCGGCAAGTACGTGAACATTGCGAGTCGCGCGGCAGGCTTCCTGATCAAGCGTTTCGACGGCCGCGTGCAGGACAGCGCGATGAATCATCCGCTCGTCGCGAAGCTGCGCGATGCGATCGCGCAGATCGCCGCGAGCTACGAAGCACGCGAATACGGCCGCGCGCTGCGCCATACGATGGAGCTCGCGGACGAAGTGAACGCGTACGTCGACGGCGCGAAGCCATGGGATCTCGCGAAGGATCCGGCCAATGCGGTCGCGCTGCACGAAACCTGCAGCGTGAGCCTCGAAGCCTTCCGCCTGCTGTCGCTCGCGCTGAAGCCGGTGATGCCGCGCGTGGCCGAAGCGGTCGAGGCGTTCTTCGGGATCGCGCCGCTCGCGTGGGCCGATGCCGCGAAGCCGCTGTCGTCGGCACAGCCGATCAAGGCGTATCAGCACCTGATGACGCGCGTCGATGCGAAGCAGATCGAAGCGCTGCTCGCCGCGAACCGCGATTCGCTGCAGGCCGAAGCAACGGGTGCGGCCGCCGCGAGCGCGAACGCCGCGAAGGATGCGAAGAGCAATGCCAAGGCGAACGCGAAGCCGGCCGTCGCGAACGGCGCCGACGACGCACCGATCTCGATCGACGATTTCGCGAAGATCGACCTGCGCATCGCGAAGATCGTCGCGTGCCAGGCCGTCGAAGGCTCGGACAAGCTGCTGCAGCTCACGCTCGACGTCGGCGAGGAAAAGACCCGCAACGTGTTCTCGGGCATCAAGTCCGCGTACCAGCCGGAGCAGCTCGTCGGCAAGCTGACGGTGATGGTCGCGAACCTCGCGCCGCGCAAGATGAAGTTCGGCCTGTCCGAAGGGATGGTGCTCGCCGCGTCGGCCACCGACGAGAAGGCGGAACCGGGCCTCTATATCCTCGAACCGCACAGCGGCGCGAAGCCCGGCATGCGCGTGAAGTAAGCGGCGCGCTGCCTGAGCAACAACCCCGCACGTCGGTAGCGTGCGGGTTTTTTTTTGCCTGCGCCACGCCGTTGCCGATGCTGACCTTGTTAGCGCCAATGACATCTACCAACGCTGCTTTCCGTTTGCAACGGCCTGCGAGATTACCCCGACGCCAACGCAAAAATCCGTCAAAACCATACATGTCCCATGGATTCAATGCTCCGGGATGAGTAACTTTTCACACGAGAGCCCTTGAGCAGCAGATAGGTGCCTTCGATTTCTCAATAATCCGACGGGAGAAGTAAGATGGCGCAGGATATTTTCTTGAAGCTCACGGGTATCGAGGGCGAGTCGACCGATCGCAGTCATTCGAATGAAATCGAGGTACTTACGTGGACCTGGTCGGTAAGCCAGCAATCCAATATGCACATGGGAAGCGGTGGTGGTGCAGGCAGATGCACCGTTGACGATCTAACGTTCGAGCACTATATCGATCGCGCCACACCGAATCTGATTCAGTATTGCTTGATAGGCAGGCCCCTCGACAGGGCTGTGCTGGTGATGCGCAAAGCTGGCGGCAAACCACTCGAATACCTGAAGATCACGATGGAGGACGTGCTCATTACCGGAGTCAAGCCGGTTAGCAACCCCAACATGCGGGTCCCGCGCTAAGAAGTTCGATTGTCTTTCTCGCGTGTGAAGCAAGAATACGTGATTCAGAACGCTCAGGGCGGTAGCGTCGGAACAGTGGGCATGGGTTACGACATTAAAGCCAACAAGACCATCTGACAACGGGACATATCATGCTGTTCATTTCAAAACAAGGCCATGTCGATGCTGAGCGCATCCAGGTCAAGATATTCTCGGAAATTGAGCGAGGCCCGATGAACAAGATCAATGGAATCGTTGTTCATCAAACAGACGGTCCAACAGCAGAAAGCACCTTTAATAGCTACAGGAAAAAAGGTGCCAATGGCGCACATTTCCTAATCGACAAAGACGGAACAATCCATCAAACAGCTTCACTACTCAAAAGAACCAATCATGTTGGTAAACTCAAATCTCGCTGCATCATTACACATGAATGCCCTGCCGCGGAATTGAAGATAGCATCCGGAATAGAACACAAATATACAAAGCTATCGATTCACGAGCACAAAAAAACATGGCCGAATCGCTATCCATCGAACAACGACTCGATTGGCATTGAATTAGTTGGAGAATCACATGACAAAGACAAGCCCGGCACTAACCGGAAGGAGAAGATTTACGAAGATGTTACAGGGAAGCAAAATTCATCTCTTCGATGGCTAATCAAAGAATTAACAGAGACTCTTTATATTTCACCCCAGGAAATTTATCGCCACCCCCAGCTATCCTATAAAACACCGACAGAAGCAGCCACCGCAAGATGGTAAATTCCCGGCCGACCAGACTCTTGCTCGCACTTGTTTTTATAACATTACAAACAACAACCCAAGCAAGAACCGTAAAAAAAGCGACGATCGATGAAACGGGATTAAATCTTGACACCCAGGACTCCAATTTGATGGAAGGGTGCAAGAAATTTAAGCCAACGATCAACCAAGTGAGACATTATTTCGAAAAGGCATATCCTGTCGAGAGCTACACGATTACGACAGAACGCTACTCCCCCTGCTACACCACCGGGACAATTACATTCAGCGACAACAGCTCAGGCAAATTTCAACTATATTCAGGAGGAACTTCGACATTATTTTGGTCAAGAGGCGGATCAGTCAACTTGCTATATAAAAGAAATAAGTGGCACGATCCCTTTGCTTGCAACTATGGCCTTGGCGACGAGCAAGAATGCTGAACCAGACTCTTGAGGCCCCCGTGCCCCCGACGTGCAGAAGGCCAGGGGCCATCCCCGGTGCCCTGTCATGCCTCCTCCCTCACCGCTGCCCGAACCACCGATCGAAGCGCCGCGTGTAATTCAGGTCGACGCCCTGGAACGTGCCGCCGTACGCGGACACCGACCAGAAGCGCGTCAGGTTGATCGTCGCCTTGAACGCGTTGCTCGCCGATTGAAGCCCCTGCTCGAAGCCGAGCACGAACCGCTCGTTGATCGCCTTCGACACCAGCACGACCTGCGAATCGGTCAGGCCGACTTCGCTGCGGCCGACCGAGACCTCGTCGAGGCCGAAGGTCTGCGCGACGCGCTTGCCGGTCACGCTGCCGAGCAGCCCGAGTGCCGCCGTCATCGCCCCCTGCTGGCCGACGTTGTTGCCCTGGTCCGTGCCGTGCCCGAACAGCAGCCACGACAGCTTTTCGTTGTCCGTGACGTTCGGCTCCGACACGAGCTTGACCGTCGCCGACTGGATCGTGCCCGTCACCTGCACGCCGGCCTCGACCTCCTGGTTGCGCCGCATCGCGAGGATGTTGACGCCCGGGTTCGACACGGGGCCGTTGAACGTGAAGAAGCCGTTCTCGACCGCGAGCTTGCGGCCGAACGTCGTGTACGTCGAGCCTTCGGTCACGCGCACGTTGCCGACCGCGCGCAACGGCACGCCCGGCGCGCTCATCACGGTGATCGTGCCGCGCAGCCCGAGATCCGCGCCGTGGCCCTTGAAGCGGAAGTTGTTGCCGAGGCCGACGTCGATGTTCGCGCGCGGCGCCAGCGACGGCGCCGGTTTGTTCTCGACCGGCTTCGGCTTCGCGACCGCGGTGCCGGTCGGCGTCTCGCCGCGCACCGTGCCGTCCGGCCGCACGATCACGACGTCGTCGGACAGGTGCGGCGCCGATTGCTCGGGCAGGTCGAACAGCGCACGGTCGACCACGAACTTGCCGTCGATCGACAGCGCGCCGCGCGGCCCGTCGTTCGCGACGGTGGCCTTGCCCGACAGCGACAGCTTGCGGTCCGGCGCCGCGAACAGTTCGAGCTTGTCCGCGACGATGCTGGCGGTCAGGTCGGGCGCCTCGCCGTCCAGGCGCACGCGGCCGAGCGCGCGCAGCGTGCCGTCGCCGCCGTGAAATTCGACCTGCTCGAATTCGACGAGGTTGTCCGACAGCTTCACGCGCACGATGCCGTCCTTCAGTTGCACGCCCTGATCGATGAGCGTCGCGGACAGGTCGTCGCCCGTCAGCGTTCCCGACAGGTTCGGTTTCACCGGCGTGCCGGAGACCGTCAGCTTCAGCGCCGCGCGCCCGCCGAGCAGGTAGCTCGGCCCGAACAGGTTGCCGGTGGTCTTCAGCGTGGGGATGTCGGCGTCGATGCGGCCCGACAGCGGACCGTCGTCGACGATGCCGAACACGCCGTCGCGCAGCGCGAACGGCACCGCGACGTTCGCGTCGAGCGTGCCGATCCGGCTCGCCTTCGCGAGCGCCGTCACATTGAGCCGGTTGCCGGGCGCGAAGCTCGCGCGTGCGGACAGATCGGTCAGGCCGAGCGATGCGATGCCGCGCCCGGTCTCGATCGTCACGTCGCCGCCGCGGCGCTTCACCTGCACGTACCCCGTCGCGTTCGCACCGAGCGAGAAATCCCAATCGGCATCGAGCACGACGTCGGTCCGCACCGGCGGCCGCTGGCCGGTCAGCGCCTGGCGAACCTCGAGGAAACGCGCGACCGATGCGCCGGTCACGGCGCCCGCCGAGCGCATCTGGCCGCGATCGAACACGAACGATTTCAGGTCGATCGACGCGCCTTCGAGCGTGAGCCGCGTCGCGCCGAGCGTCACGCGCCCGGCGCCGGCCGATATCGTCAGCGGCGCCTGCAGCGCGAGCGCCGGCGTGCCGCGATTCGCAAGCCGCGTGACGGTGCCGTTCCAGCTCATGCCGTCGCGGTTCTCGACCACGCCGCCGTTCGCCGCGAGCGTCAGGTCGATCACGCGGCCGCCGGCATTCCCGAGCGCCGATGCGTCGAGCGTGTGCTTCGCGCGCGTGCCGTCGAGGTTCGCGCGCAACGACTTCAGCTTGAACGAGCCGAGCGCGACGTCGGCCGCGTCGGTCGTGAACACGAGCGCGCCGTGCGCGCCGTCGCGGATGTCCGCGCGGCCCTGCGCCGAGCCGATCCGGTTCGAACCGACGACGACGTGCTCGGCCTTGTAGCTGGCCGTCACGTTCGGATGCGCGAAGCTGCCGGTCAGGTCGCCCTGCGCCTGCACGAGCCCTTCGACGCCGAAGCCGAGCCGGTCGAGCTGCGGCGCGTCGACGACGAAGCGCAGCCGGTCGCCGGGCGCGCCGAAGCTGCCGCGCAGGTCGACGTGATTGCCGGCAATCGACAGGTTCGCGTTGCTCGGCAGGATCCGCGAGCCGGCGAGCTGCACGACGCCGGCGCCGGTCAGCGGCACGCCGTCGTACAGGCTGTCGCCAAGCTTGAAGGTCGCCTTCGTCGAGACCTGCGGCGCGAACGCGCCCGATGCCGTCAGCGTGCCCGACACGCGCGTCTCGCCGCGCTTGGCCGGCGCCTTGACCGCCTTCGCAGGCGCCTTGCCGCCGCCCGCCTTCGGTGCGCTCATCGCGGCGAGCAGCAGCGGATCGAACGCCGTCAGCGTCGCCTTCGCGTCGTAGCTCGAATGCGCGTCGTGGCGGAACACGCCGGTCAGGTCGATGCGCCCCTTGCCGGCCGTCACGCGCGTGTCGGTCAGCACGGTCTGCTTCTGCGTCAGCGCGACCTTGGCGCGCGCGCCGAGCGCGAGCTTGGGGTCATTCAGGTCGAAATCGACGGTCGTCACGTCGCGCGCGAGCGTGACGCCGAGCGGGCCGCCGAGGCGCATCGGCCGCAGCTCGGCGACGAACGCGTTCAGGTCGAGGTTCGCGACCTTCAGGTCGAAGCGGCCCTTGCCGCCCGCGAGCGTGCCGCCGCCGGTCACGCTGCCGTCGCGGATCAGCTTCAGCGCGAGGCCGTCGATCCGTTGCGCGTGCGCGTCGAGATGCACGTTCGCGTGCGCGTCGATCAACGGCAGCAGATGGTCGCCGAGCGTGCCCGGCTTCGCGTTGACGATCGACACCGGGCCCGTCACCGCGAACCCCTTCGCCGGCGCCGAACCGGCCGGCGCGCTCACCGGCGCGAGTTCCGCGCGCACCGCGAGATCGGCCGCCGGGGCGCCGGGCGACAGCGCCTGCGGGTTCACGTGATCGAACGCGAGCGACGCGCGCGTGAGCGGCACGGCGCCGAACGGCGCGGCCTCGACGTGTGCGCGCCCGTTCAGCTTCATCCCGCTCGCATCGACCTCGGCGACGAGCGCCTCGAGCGAGCCCGACACGCGGGCCCGCGCATCGACCGCTTCGTCGGACAGCTTGCCTGCATAGGTGGCTTCGCCCGTCAGCGCGAACGGCTTCACGCCGTCGAGCTTCGCCCGCGCGGTCAGCGCGCCGTACGGCGTATCGACGCCGTCGAGCACGAGTTCATGGTGCCGGCCGTCGCTGCGGCCGTTCAGCGCGAGATGGTCGAGCTGCGTCGTCGATGCGCCTTCGTGAATGGCGAGGCGGTCGACGCGCAGGTCGTCGATCCGCACCTGCAGCGGCAGGCTCAGGTCCTGCGGCGTCGTACCGGGCGTCGACGGCCCCGGCGCGATCCGCACGTCGATCGTGCCGGCACGCAGATAGGCGACGGACAGCCGCCACGGCGCGCGCGTCAGTGCCCAGCGGCCGTCGAGCCGGTCGATGCGAACTTCGGTGCCGGTGCCGTCGGGGCTGGTCCATGCGAACCCGCGCAAGCGCACGCCGGTCGCGAGCGAGCCCCCCTCGAGCGTGCCCGCGAGCCGCGTGCCGAGCACCTTGCCGGCCGCCTGCCACGCGAGCCGCGTCCCGCGTTCGGTCGTCACCGCGCCCAGCACGAGCCCCGCCGCCAGCACGACGAGCAGCACGACCGTCGCGAGCGTCCACGCGACGACCCGCCACGCGCGGCCGCGGCGCGGCCCGCGCGGCGGCGTGTCGGGCGCGCCGTCGGGCGAATCCGGATCGTGAGGCGGCGGCGTGTCGTTCGGGTCCTTCGTCATGCGGTTCGTCGTGGATAGGACGGCAGGTTCAGAAAGCGATGCCGAGCGTCAAATACGGGCGCACGCTGTGATTGCGCAAGCCGTACGCGACGTCGACGTTGATCGGGCCGACCGGGCTGCGCCAGCGCGCACCGACACCCACGCCCGGGTAAAACACGCGCTCGCCCCATGCATCGGTCGCGGTACCGATGTCGAAGAACGTCGCGGCGCCCCAGTCGCGGTTGAACCAGTGCTGGTATTCGGCGGTGCCCGTCACCAGGTACTTGGTCGGCAGGACGGAGCCGTCGACGCTGTTGCCGATGCTCTGGTAGCCGTAGCCGCGCACCGAATTCGAGCCGCCCGCGCGGAACAGCAGCGACGCCGGCACGCCGGTCGAGCTGCCGCTCGTAAACACGCCGCCGAGCTCCGCGCGGAACACGAACAGGTCGCGCTTGCCGATCGGCAGGTACTGCTGCCCGCGCGCGTAGCCGCGGACGAAGGTTTCGTCGGCCAGCGCGCCCTTGACCGCGAAGCCGGCCTCCGCATGAATCAGGTTGCCCGAGCGCGGAAACAGCGGATCGTCGACGTTGCGGCGGGTCCACGCCCACTGCGGCACGAGCGCGCGGCTCGTGGTCGGCCCCGCGCCGTTCTGGTCGAGTCGGTCCTGGTAGTACATCAGCGAATACGAATAGTCGATGAACTGGCCGGTGCGCGCGCGCTGCACGCCGACCCGCGCGCTGTAGATGCGCGTGTCGGACACGTTGGTGTTCGTATACGACGCGAGCACGCTGTTGGTCCAGCCCTTCTCGCCGGGCGGCATCGACAGCTGGACCTGCCCGTACTGCTGGATCTGGTCGAGCCGGCCCGACACGGTCAGCGGCCATGCGGCGCCGAAGGTGTCGAGATACGTATAGGAACCCTGCACGTGCGGACCGGTATCGGTGGCGAAGCCGACGCCGCCGCGAATGTTGTTGTACGGGAACTCGCTGACCTTCACGTGCACGGGCGTGCGCTCGGGCTTCGACGTATCGTCGCCGACGTCGATCGCGACGCTCGCGTAGTACGGCGTGTTCTGCAACTGCCGCTGCAATTCGTTGATCCGCCGCACGTCGTAGATCTCGCCTTCCGACAGCGGATTGACGTTCGTGACGATCTTTTCCGGATAACGGCGCACGCCGTCGACGTCGACCTTGCCGATCGTAAACGTCGGGCCGCTGTCGAACGTGACCGCGAGCGTCGCACGCTGCGTGCGCGGATCGATGCGCGCCTCGGACGACACGATCTTCGCGCCGAGATAGCGGCGCGACTGCAGTTGCCGCAGCGCCGCACCCTTCGCGTCGTCCCAGTCGGACTGCGTGAACGGGTCGCCCGGCTTCATCGAGAACGCGAAACGGGTGGCGGTCTCCTGCTTCGGCTCCTCGGTTTCGACGGGCCCCTTGAACGTCAGGTCGACCGTCGACACGATGGTCTGCTTCCCCGGATCGACCGCGATGCGCACGTCGCGCTTGCCGTCGCGGGTGCGCACGTCGGTACGCACGACCGGCGAGAAATAGCCGGCCGTCGCGGCCAGGTCGCGGACCTGCTGCGGCGTGGCGGTCACGAGGAAGTCGAATTGATCGTCGCTGATGTCGTCGCGCTTGGCGAAGCGGGCGATATCGAGATGGGTCTTGAGGAGCTTGCGGATCGAGCGCGGCGCGTCGATGTCGACGTCGTACTTCGCGTGGGCCGGCAGCGCGAAGCACGCGGCCAGGCAACCCGCGAGGGCCGCCCGCGCGACGCGGGCCGCGGCGCCGGCGCGATCGCGGGCCGCGCGCGAGCCCGCGTCATGCGCCATGTGTGCTTGCTGGTTCGACTGCCCCGCCAAATATGACCTCGCCGTCCTGGATCGTTACGGTTTCGTGGAAAACCCTGTATTTGACCACAGGGCGCGGGCGTCGCAGCCAAACGATTGTGAAAGAATGCCAGCGCCCGACAGGGCCGCCGCCCCATGCCCGCCGGCACCGCCAGCGGATTCGACGCGCGATTGGCGCCGGCTGTTCCCCGCGATGCGGTAAAATCCCGCCATCGCGAATCCGGCGCATCGTGCGCCGCCCGAAACGGAAGATCCAGCCATGCCGTACCAGTCCGACGTCACGCAGTTCCTGAACCAGCTCAAGCAGCAGAAGCCGACGCTCGAGGAAGAGCAGCGCAAGGGCCGTTCCCTGCTGTGGGACAAGCAGCCGATCGATCTCGAAGAGCGCGCCGAGCAGCAGGAATCGCGCGTGAAGCAAACGTCGTACGTCTACTACCAGAACTTCTGACGACGTGAGCGCCGCCGACGAGGCCAGCGCCGCCCGGCAGGACGACGCGATCGCCGCGCCCGCGGGCGCCGATTCGACGCCCGACACGGTCGACGGTGTCGCGGCGTTCGCTCGCCTGTACGGCGAGCCGCTCTTCAAGCTGCCGCAGGATCTCTACATCCCGCCCGATGCGCTCGAAATCTTTCTCGAGACCTTCGAAGGCCCGCTCGACCTGCTGCTCTACCTGATCCGCAAGCAGAACTTCAACGTGCTCGACATCCCGATGGCGCAGGTCACCGCGCAATATCTGGGCTACGTCGACCAGATCCGCACGTCGAATCTCGAGCTGGCGGCCGAGTACCTGCTGATGGCCGCGATGCTGATCGAAATCAAGTCGCGGATGCTGCTGCCGGTCAAGAAGGCCGACACGGGCGAGGAGGCCGAGGATCCGCGTGCCGAACTCGTGCGCCGGCTGCTCGAGTACGAGCAGATGAAGCTCGCCGCGCAGCGGCTCGACCAGTTGCCGCAGCTCGGCCGCGATTTCCTGCGCGCCGAGGTGTATATCGAGCAAAGCGTCACGCCGCGCTTTCCCGACGTGAATTCGGACGATCTGCGCGCCGCGTGGGCCGACGTGCTCAAGCGCGCGAAGCTCGTCCAGCACCACAAGATCTCCCGCGAGGAGCTGTCGGTGCGCGAACACATGAGCCTGATCCTGCGCCGGCTGCAGAACGCGCGCTTCATGGAGTTCGCCGACCTGTTCGACACGTCGCGCGGCGTGCCGGTCGTCGTCGTGAACTTCATCGCGATGCTCGAACTCGCGCGCGAATCGCTGCTCGAGATCACGCAGGCCGAGCCGTTCGCACCGATCTACGTGCGCCTCGCGTACCTGCCCGCGTAAGAGCCGCCCCCGCCGCTTCCCGCTCCCCGGTTCGTTCGGACACTCACCGCTTCGCCGCGGCCGATGGCCGTCCGGCGGGTGTCCGGCACGCGTCAATAAAAAGTGAACGATCGTTCTTTTATCGATGCGTGCCGCGGCCAAATCCTCTACAATCCGCCGACGCCCGATGCGCCGCCCGCGCGCCGGCGTTCTCCGCTTCGACCCCGACGCCGCTGTTGCGGCGTCAACGCGCGCCTGCGCGAGGAACCCGCTACCCGATCATGAAAGTCATCAGCTCGATCCAGGAACTGCGCGACCAGCTGCGCGGACAGAACCGCACGGCGTTCGTGCCGACGATGGGCAACCTGCACGAAGGGCACCTGTCGCTGATGCGCCTCGCGCGCCAGCACGGCGACCCGGTCGTGGCGAGCATCTTCGTCAACCGGCTGCAATTCGGCCCGAACGAGGATTTCGACAAGTATCCGCGCACGCTCCAGGACGATATCGAGAAGCTGCAGCAGGAAAACGTGTACGTGCTGTTCGCGCCGACCGAGCGCGACATGTACCCCGAACCGCAGGAATACCGCGTGCTGCCGCCGGACGATCTCGGCGGGATTCTCGAAGGCGAATTCCGGCCCGGCTTCTTCACCGGCGTGTGCACGGTCGTGTCGAAGCTGATGGCCTGCGTGCAGCCGCGCGTCGCCGTGTTCGGCAAGAAGGACTACCAGCAGCTGATGATCGTGCGCCGGATGTGCCAGCAGCTCGCGCTGCCGGTCGACATCATCGCGGCCGAAACCGTGCGCGACGAGGACGGCCTCGCGCTGTCGTCGCGCAACCGCTACCTGTCGGTCGACGAGCGCAAGGAAGCGCCGGAGCTCGCGAAGACGCTGCAGCGCGTGCGCGACGGCGTGCTCGCCGGCGAGCACGATCTCGGCAAGCTCGAACAGCAGGCCCGCACGCACCTGGCTGATCGCGGCTGGGCGCCCGACTACCTGTCGATCCGCCGCCGCGCGAACCTGATCGCACCGAGCGCCGCCGAGCTCGAAGCCGGCGAGCCGCTCGTCGTGCTCGCCGCCGCGAAGCTCGGCGCGACGCGCCTCATCGACAACCTCGAAATCTGACGGGCGGCCCGCCCGCGCCTCTCACGACGCATCACGGAGACACCATGCAGCGCCACATGCTCAAATCGAAGATCCACCGTGCGGCGGTCACGCACTGCGAACTGCACTACGAAGGTTCGTGCGCGATCGACGAAGACCTGCTCGAAGCGGCGGGCCTGATCGAAAACGAACGGATCGACATCTGGAACATCAACAACGGCGAACGCTTCTCGACGTACGCGATCAAGGGCGAGCGCGGCAGCGGGATGATCTCGCTGAACGGCTCGGCCGCGCGCCGCGCACAGCTCGGCGACCTCGTGATCATCGCGGCGTTCGCGATGGTCGACGAAGCCGAACTGCAGGCCGGCTGGAAGCCGAAGCTCGTGTTCATCGACGACGGCAACAAGATCAAGGGCCACCGGGACCACGTCCCGACGCAGAACTGGACGTAAGCTGAGCGGCACGGCCGCGTGCCGTGGCGCACGGGCCGCCGCGCGGCACTCCCGCTCGCGACCGAAGGCACGGACGCCGTTCGCCACGGAATCCGTGCCTTTCTCTTTGCGTGTCACGCCGGGCCCGGGCGGCCGGGCGCTCAGGACGTCTTGGCGGCCTTGTCGGCCTTCGGCACGCGGCGCTCGGCCCATTCGACGATCGGCCGCCACTGTTCGAGATCCTTCTCGACCCGGCTTTTCGCGACATCCCACAGCGTCAGGCCGTGCGCGGCGATCTGCACGTAGTTCTGCGTGTCGCGCACGTAGCCGAGCACCGGCAGGCCGAGCCCTTCGACGAACCGGTGCAGCTGATCGGACGAGCGCGTGCGCGCATCGACCCGCATCCCGACGATCCCGACCTCGACGCTGCCCTTGCGCACGGCCTTCTCGCCGGCGAGGCGCTCCAGAAACTGCTGGGTCGCGAGAATATCGAACATCGACGGCTGCAGCGGCACGATCACCTTGTCGGCCAGTTGCAGCGCGACGTTGAGCCGCGTGCCGTGCAGGCCCGCCGGCGTATCGATCACCGCATATTCGAGGCCGCGCGGCGGCTTCGACGGCGCGTCCGGATCGAGATCCCACGCCTCGATCGCCGGCAGGCCCGCCGGCCGCAGGTCCAGCCACGCATGCGCGGACTGCTGCCGATCCAGGTCGGCCAGCGCGACCCACGCGCCCTGCGCCGCGAAATAGCCGGCTAGATTGGTGGACAGCGTGCTCTTGCCCACGCCGCCCTTCGGATTCGCCACCACGATGACCGTCATGAATTCCCCCGAAAATGCCGCGCGGCGCCGGCCGCATGGCAGGCGCCGCTCGATTGCGGATACAGGGAGCGATGATATCGGCAAAGGGGTGTCACCGGAACCGGTCGCGGCGAACCGCGGGCCGCTTTCGTGCGCTTCCTTCCCCTTTCCTTCACATTACGCGCGCTGGGCCGTGCCCTCCCGCGCGCCGATCGCGAGCGCGCCGCCGCCCAGCAGGGCCTGTACGGCCAGCGTGACGGCCCAGAACGCCGGATATTCCCAGCCGCCGTGCGGCGACGAGAAGCTCCAGCCGTTCGGCAGATGCGCGGCGAGCGCGCCGAGCATGAACGGCAGCAGCACCAGCGCGGCGATACGCACGCGGAACCCCGCGAGCAGCGCCAGGCCGCCCGCCAGCTCGACGAACGTGGTCAGGTACGCGAGCCACGACGGCAGGCCGATCGACGCGAAGAACTGCGCGGTGCCGGGCAGCGTGAAGACGAATATTTTCTGCGCGACGTGCGCGAGGTACAGCACGCCGAGGGCGACGCGCAGCAGCGTCGCGGCGAAATCATTCAGGCGGTTGGGGTTCATGACGGATTCCTTCGGGAGTGGACGGGGAATGGACGCACTCTATTCGAATCGATTCGACCGATAAACACGCCACGTCGATTAAATTGATTCCATTCAGGAACGAATAGAAGCAAAAAAAGGGCATGACCAATCATGCCCCGCATCCAGTTCAGTAACCGCTCTTGCCTTGCGTTGCGTCACCGCCGGACTGCGCGCCGCCCGGCGCAGACGAATCGCAGGCATACGCCGCCGCCGCGCCCAGCAGCGCCGCAAGCAGCATGCTCCACCACCATCGAGCCCTCATCGTCGCTCTCCTTCGGGCGGACCCCCGCCCTCCTCCGTTGTACGCGATCGGGCGAAAAAAGCGAGGGCGGACCGGCTCGCCGTCAACGAAACTCGGCGTACAGCGCGTCGAGGTCGAGATGCTCGGCGAACGTGTCGGCCAGCCGCTCGAGCGACGCCTCGCGCAGCGCCGGGTAGTCGATGCGGGCCGCCCCGTCGAGCCCCGCCCACGCGAGCAGCGCCGCGCATGCGTCGGGCGCGTCGAACAGCCCGTGCACATAGGTCGCGAGAATCTGGCCGTCGGCCGACATCGCGCCGTCGGGACGCACGCCATCCCGCGCGGCATCGGCATCCAGCGTCAGCGCGGGCGTCGCGAGCGCCGGCCCGCGCGTGTCGCCCATGTGGATCTCGTAGCCGCGTACGGCCGCGTCACCCGGCAGCGCGAGTTGCCCGGTCACGTTCTTCAGCGTCTTGTCGGGTTGCAGCGTCGTGTCGAAATCGAGCAGCCCGAACCCCGGCACGCTGCCGGGCGCGCCTTCGAGGCCGAGCGGATCGTCGAGCGTGCGGCCGAGCATCTGCATGCCGCCGCAGATGCCGATCACCTTGCCGCCGTAGCGCAGATGGCGCCGGATCAGCGCTTCCCAGCCCGCGTCGCGCAGCCACGCGAGGTCGCGCTGCACGCTCTTCGAACCGGGCAGGATCAGCAGGTCGGCGTCGGGCACGGGGCCGCTCTTCCAGTACGTGAATTCGACCTGAGGATGCGCGCGCAGCGGGTCGAAATCGGTGTGGTTGCTGATGCGCGGCAGCGCGGGCACGACGACGCGCAACACGCCGGCCTCGCCCCGCGCGGCGGCGCTGCGCGCCTGTGCGGGCAACATGTCCTCCGCGTCGAGCAGCAGCCCGTGCAGGTACGGCAGCACGCCGAACACCGGCTTGCCCGTCCGGGCACGCAGCCAGTCGAGCCCCGGTTCGAGCAGCTCGAGATCGCCGCGGAAGCGGTTGATCACGAAGCCGCGCACGCGCGCGCGCTCGCTGTCCGACAGGCATGCGAGCGTGCCGACCAGGTGCGCGAACACGCCGCCGCGATCGATGTCGGCGACGAGCACGACCGGGCAGTCGACGCGCTCCGCAAACCCCATGTTCGCGATGTCGCCGTCGCGCAGGTTGATCTCGGCCGGGCTGCCGGCGCCTTCGACGATCACCGTGTCGTACCCGGCGCGCAGGCGCGCATACGACTCGAGTACCGCCTCGAACGCGACCGGCTTGTAGTCGTGATACGCCCGCGCGTCGAGATTCATGCGCGCCTTGCCATGAATGATCACCTGCGCGCCGCGGTCGCTCGTCGGCTTCAGCAGCACCGGATTGAAATCCGTATGCGGCGCGACGCCGGCGGCCAGCGCCTGCAACGCCTGTGCGCGGCCGATCTCGCCGCCGTCGACCGTCACCGCGCTGTTGAGCGCCATGTTCTGCGGCTTGAATGGCGCCACGCGCGCGCCGCCGCGGCGCGCGAGGCGGCATAGGCCCGCGACGAGCGTGCTCTTGCCCGCGTCGGACGTCGTGCCCTGGATCATCAGCGTGCCGCGCGGCCGCGGCTCGGGTGCATTCATCGTGTCAAAGGTCGTCGCGAAGCAAAGGCGGCATTATCGCCCGCGGCGGGTCGCCCGCACCGTTACAATCACGCGATGATTCCGCACGACCTCACCTTCGTCCTCGGCGGCGCGCGCTCGGGCAAGAGCGCGCATGCCGAGCGGCTCGCCGCCGACAGCGGCCGCCCCGTCACCTACATCGCGACCGCGACCGCCGCCGATGCCGAATTCGCTCAGCGCATCGCGCATCATCGCGCGCGCCGGCCGGCCGACTGGGGGTTCGCCGACGCGCCCGTCGATCTCGCGGGCACGCTCACGCGGCTCGACGATCCGCACGCCTGCCTGCTCGTCGACTGCCTGACGCTGTGGCTCACGAACCTGCTGTGCCCCGCCGACGGCGAACCGCTCGACGACGCGCGGTACGCGGCGCACGTCGAACGGCTCGAGCACGCGTTGCGCGGCGCGCGCGCGAAGGTGATCGTCGTCAGCAACGAGATCGGGCTCGGCGTCGTGCCGCTCGGGTCGGTCACGCGCCGCTACGTCGACGAGCTCGGGCGCCTGAACCAGCGCATCGCCGCGCTTGCGACGCGCGTCACGCTGCTGGTTGCCGGGCTGCCGCTCGACCTCAAGGCGGGCACGCAGCCATGCTGATGCTGTCGTTGCCCGTCGTCGCGATGCTCGCGGTCGCGGCCGCGCTCGTCGACCGCGCAATCGGCGAGCCGGCCGGCTGGCATCCGCTCGTCGCGTTCGGCCGCGTCGCCGCGCGCATCGAAGCCGCGCTGAACACGGGCCGGCGCGGCCGCGTGGTCGGCGTCGCCGCGTGGCTCGCGGCGGTCGTGCCGCCGGTGGCCGTCGCGGCCTGGCTCGTCTGCGTGCTGCCGTGGCCGTTCGCGGCTGCGCTGCACGTCGCGCTGCTGTGGTTCGCGCTCGGCGCGAAGAGCCTCGCCGACCACGTCGCGCCGATCGCCGCCGCGCTGCTGCGGCGCGACCTCGACGCGGCGCGCGCGCTGACCGCGCGCATCGTGTCGCGCGACACCAGCAGCGCGGACGAAGGTGCGCTGTCGCGCGCCGCCGTCGAATCGGCGCTCGAGAACGGCAACGATGCAATCTTCGGCGCGCTCTTCTGGTTCGTCGTCGCGGGCGGTCCCGGCGCGTTGCTGTTCCGGCTCGCGAACACGCTCGACGCGATGTGGGGCTATCGCACGCCACGCTTCCTGACCTTCGGCTGGGCTGCCGCACGCATCGACGACGCGCTGAACTGGATTCCCGCGCGCCTCACCGCCGCGAGCTACGCGCTGCTCGGCGACACGGCCGCCGCGTGGCGCTGCTGGCGCACGCAGGCGCGCCACTGGGACAGCCCGAACGCGGGCCCCGTCATGGCCGCGGGCGCCGGCAGCCTGAACGTGCAGCTCGGCGGCCCGGCCGTCTATCACGGCGAGATCGAGGATCGCCCGGCGCTCGGCACCGGCGCCACGGCCACGGCCGTCCACGTCGTCGCCGCGCTGTCGCTCGTCACGCGCACGCTCGCCTTGTGGCTCGCGCTGCTGGTCGCGAGCGGCGCACTCGTCATGGCCACCCATCATGTCTGACTCATCCATCGCGCACGGCGGCAACCTGCATGAAGCCGCCCGCCGCCACGGCATTCCGTACGACGCGTGGCTCGATCTGTCGACCGGCATCAATCCGGCGGGCTTTCCGGTGCCGCCCGTCCCGGCCGACGCATGGCGCCGGCTGCCCGACGACGGCGACGGCCTCGCGGCCCGCGCCGCGCAGTACTACCACGCGCCCGATGCCGCGCACGTGCTGCCGGTCGCCGGCAGCCAGGCCGCGATCCGCGCGTTGCCCGGCTTGCTGCCGGCCGGCGACGCCGGCGTCGCGGCGCTCGCGTACGGCGAATACGCGCCCGCGTTCGCGCGCCACGGCCATCGCGTCGTCGCGCTTGACATCCGCGCCGACACGCTGCCCGCGACGCTGCGCCACGTCATCGTCGGGAATCCGAACAATCCGACCGCCGAATTCGTGCCGACCGGGCGCCTGCTCGGCTGGCATGCGCAACTGGCGGCACGCGGCGGCACGCTGATCGTCGACGAAGCGTTCGCCGATACGGGCGCCACGCCATCGCTCGCGCCGCGGGTCGATCATCCGGGGCTCGTCGTGCTGCGCTCGGTCGGCAAGTTCTTCGGGCTCGCCGGGATCCGCGCGGGCTTCGTGCTCGCGTGCCCCGACCAAATCGTCGCGTTGCGCGACAGGCTCGGCGCGTGGACGGTGAGCGGCCCCGCACGCCACGTCGTCGCCGCGGCGTTCGCCGATCGCGCGTGGCAAGCGGCCGCCCGCGAGCGGCTCGCGGCCGACGGCGAACGACTGGCCGCGCTGCTGCGCACGCACGGCTTCGCGGTTCGCGCGACGCCGCTCTTCAGCTGGACCGACGACCCGCGCGCCGCGGCGCTGCATGCGGCGCTCGCGACGCGCGGCATCTGGACGCGGCACTTCCCGATGCCGTCGAGCGTGCGCGTCGGCCTGCCGGGCAGCGAAGCCGAATGGCGGCGCCTCGGCGACGCGCTCGCGCATTGCGTGCCGCTGCTGCCGCGGGCCGCCGCATGAGTCCGCCCATGTTCCGCCGGCTCGCGCCGGCCGCGCTGCTGGCGGCGCTCGCTCGCGCGCCGCTCGTCCACGCCGACGTCACGACGCGCGACGACGCCGGCAATACGGTCACGCTGCCCGCGCCCGCGCAGCGGGTGATCAGCCTCGCGCCGCACGCGACCGAACTCGTCTACGCGGCCGGCGGTGGCGCGAAGCTCGTCGGCACCGTCACGTACAGCGACTACCCGGCCGCCGCGCAAGCGGTGCCGCGCGTCGGCGACAACAAGGCGCTCGATCTCGAACGAATCGCCGCGCTGAAGCCCGACCTGATCGTCGTCTGGCGGCACGGCAACGCCGAGCGGCAGACCGATGCGCTGCGCGCGCTGCACATCCCGCTGTTCTTCAGCGAGCCGAAGCATCTCGACGACGTGTCGTCGTCGCTGCGCCGGCTCGGCATGCTGCTCGGCACGCAACCGATCGCCGATGCCGCCGCGGCTGCCTTCACACGGGACCTCGCGACACTACGCGCACGCTACGCGGCACGCCCGCCCGTCACGCTGTTCTTCCAGGTGTGGGACCGCCCGCTGACGACGCTCAACGGCACGCACCTGATCGACGAAGTATTCGAACTCTGCGGCGGCCGCAACGTGTTCGCGTCGCTCAAGCCGCTCGCGCCGACCGTGACCGACGAGGCCGTGCTCGCGGCGAATCCGGAAGCGATCGTGACGACGAGTGCCGGCGCGACCCGTTCGAACGAACCGCTGCCGAGCCTCGCGCGCTGGCGCGCGTGGCCCGCGCTGACGGCCGTGGCGCGCCACAACCTGTTCGCGATCGACGGCGATCTGCTGACGCGGCCGTCGCCGCGGATCGTGCAGGGCGCGGCCGCGCTGTGCGAGGATCTGGATGCCGCGCGTGCGCGGCGGCCGGCGCGCTGATTTCCGGCGGCCGGCGCGTTCGTCGCGCACCGACGCCGGATGCGTCCGGCGCTCGAGACGGACCGATCGTGCGCAGCGTCGTCGTTCACCTGCGGACGCACGTACGCCTATGCATCCCAGTGCACGACTTCCCATGTTTGCGCGCCGTCGTGCGTGCGCAGCCAGACGGCCCCGCCCGTCGGCACGGGCCGCGACAGCAGCGTGTCGAGCGGCATGCGCAACACATGCGACGCGAATGCGCGGATCACGCCCGCATGCGTGACGACCCATTGCGAGCCGTCGAGCTCCGCAAGCGTATCGGCCTGCCGCGCCACGCGTTCGACGAATCGCGCCACGCTTTCTCCGCCGTGCGCGCATGCATGCATCAGGTCGGCCGCCCACGCATCGAGTGCCGCGCGGTCGATATCGTCCCAGCGCTGCATTTCCCACGCGCCGAAATCCATTTCCTGCCAGTCGGCATCGCGCCGCAGCGGCACGTCGAATGCCCGCGCGAGCCGTTCGGCAATCGACGCGCAACGCGTGAGCGGGCTCGTCCAGACCCGTTCGGGCATCGGTGCGCCCAGTGTCGACACATGCGCACGCACGGCCTGCGCGCCGCCCTCGGCCGAATCGGCGAGCGGCACGTTGCTGCGCCCATAGCAGATGCCGGGCTCGATGCCGACGGCCGGATGGCGGATCAGGACGATGTCCATCCGAGCACCACGAGATAGATCGCCAGTTCGCCCAGTTGCTGCGCGAAACCGAGACAGTCGCCGGTATAACCGCCGATCCGCTTCACGAAATAGCGGGCCAGCCCCGCGCGCACCAGGACGAGCGCCACGCATGCGGCAACGCCCATGCGCCAGTCGGGCCAGAACAGCCACGGCAGTCCGAACACCGCCGCGACGCACGCGGCACGTGCGCTCATCCGTTGCGCGACCGGCTTCGCCTTGCCTTCGGGCCGCACGTAGTCGAGCGACATCAGCAGGCTCACGGCCATCGTGCGGCTCGCCGCGTGCGCGGCGATCATCGTCCATGCGGCGCGCAACGGCAGCATCGACGTCAGCGCCTGCCATTTCAGCCCGAGCGCGATCACGAGCGCGACCGCGCCGAACGTGCCGATCCGCGAATCGTGCATGATGCGCAGCACGTCGTCGCGCGTGTAACCGCCGCCGAACGCATCGCAACTGTCGGCAAGGCCGTCTTCGTGGAATGCGCCGGTCGCGAGCAACGTCGCGGCCATCGACAGCCCGACCGCGATCGACGCGGGCAGCGCGCGCAGCGCAACGAGATAGACCAGCGCGCCCCATGCGCCCACGCATGCGCCGACGAGCGGGAAATAACGCGCGGCCTGGTCAAGGTCGCCGGCCGCGTAGCCGATCGAGCGCGGCATGGGCACGCGCGTGAAATAGCCGAGCGCGACGAAGAAGTAGCGCAGTTCGGCCCGCATGCCGCGCGTGCGCTCAGGCGTCACGATTGTCGACGCCGGCGGATTCGAAGCTCGCCATCTCGCCGAGGAACGCGGCCGCGGCGCGCACGAGCGGCAGCGCGAGCGCGGCGCCCGTGCCTTCGCCGAGCCGCAGATCGAGCGCGAGCAGCGGCTTCGCACCGAAATGCTCGAGCATGCGCCGGTGGCCGGCCTCGTGCGACGTATGCGAGAACACGCAGTAGTCGCGCACGCCGGGCGCGATGCGCTCGGCGACGAGCAGCGCGGCGGTCGCGATGAAGCCGTCGACCAAGATCGTCATCCGCTCGCTCGCGGCCGCGAGGTACGCGCCCGTCATCATCGCGATCTCGAAGCCGCCGAACGTCGCGAGCACGTCGAGCGGCGCAAGCGCATGCGAGTGCTTGACGAGCGCGCGGCCGAGCACCGCGCGCTTGTGCGCGAGGCCCTGGTCGTCGAGCCCCGTGCCGCGGCCGACGCAGGCATCGATCGGCACGTCGAGCAGGCGGCTCATCAGGCAGGCGGCCGACGACGTGTTCGCGATCCCCATCTCGCCGAAGCCGATCACGTTCGTGCCGAGCGACGCGTGCAGGCGGACGCGCGCCGCGCCGGCCTCGAGCGCCGTCATCGCTTCTTCACGCGTCATCGCGGGTTCCGCCGCGAAGTTGCGCGTGCCGCGCGCGACCGGCAGCGACACCAGCCGGTCCGACAGCGGCAGCGGCGACGCGACGCCCGCATCGACGATCTCGAGCGTGCTCTGCGCGACGCCCGAGAACGCGTTGATCGCCGCACCGCCGGCCAGGAAGTTCGCGACCATCTGCGCCGTCACCGCCTGCGGATAAGGACTGACGCCTTCGGCCGCGATGCCGTGGTCGCCCGCGAACACGATCGTCACGGGACGCTGCACGACCGGCCGCTCGGTGCGCTGGATCAGGCCGAGCTGCAGCGCGAGCGCCTCGAGCTGGCCGAGGCTGCCGGGCGGCTTGGTCTTGTGGTCGATCACATGTTGCAGGCGCGTGCGCAGCGCGTCGTCGAGCGGCGCGATCGCGGGCGGGAAATGGGTCGGAGTCGTCATCGAGGAGCCGTGTCGTGCGCGCGGCATGCGCCGCGCATCGGAAAAATCGGAACAGGAAGGGTCATTGTCGCGCAGGCCATGCCGGCAGCAACGCATCGCGGCCGTTCTCGCGGATCAGCACGAGCGGATAGCCGAACGCGTCGCTCGCGCGCTCGGGCGTCAGCACGTCGTGCACGGGGCCGGCCCACGCATGGCCGCGACCGTCGAGCAACAGCGCATGCGTCGCGAAACGCCGCGCGAGGTTCAGGTCGTGACACGAAAACATCACCGCGCGCGGGCCTGCCGCGAGCCAGGCGGCCAGCGCGGTCAGGCAGTCGATCTGGTGATGCAGGTCCAGATGCGCGAGCGGTTCGTCGAGCAGCATCAGCGGCGCATCCTGGCACAGCGTCGCGGCCAGCGCGACCCGCTGCCGCTCGCCGCCCGACAGCGACATCACGTCGCGCGACGCGAGCGCGGTCAGGTCGAACGTCGCGAGCGCATCGCGCGCCGCTGCGCGATCGCCGTCGCGCTCCCAGCCCCAGCCGCCGAGATACGGAAAGCGGTTCAGCAGCACTGTGTCGAACACGGTCGCGCTGAACGCATCGTGCAATTGCTGCGGCATCAGCGCGCGACGCTGCGCGAGTTGCTCGGGGCGCCACGCGGCAAGCGGCCGACCGTCGATCTCGACGTATCCGCCGACGGGCGGCTGCAATCCCGCGAGCGTGGCGAGCAGCGTCGTCTTGCCCGCGCCGTTCGGTCCGGCGACGCACCAGATCTCGCCGGGGCGGAACCCCTGCGTGAAGCGGTCGAGCAACGTGCGGGCGCCGGCCTTCAGCGTCAGGTCCACGGCCGTACAGGACATGTCGCCGGCAGCGGCGTGCGGTGCGGTGGTGCCCGTCATCGCATCGGCCTCCTCAGCAACATCCACAGGAACACCGGCACGCCGATCAACGCGGTCATCACGCCCACCGGCAATTGCGCGGGCGCGATCGCGGTGCGCGCGAGCAGGTCGGCCGCCATCACGCCGCCGCCGCCCGCCAGCATCGCGGCCGGCAGCAGCATCCGCTGGTCGTTGCCGAACGCGAGCCGCAACGCATGCGGCACGACGAGCCCGACGAAGCCGATCGTGCCGGCCGTCGTCACGGCGGCCGCGGCAGCCAGCGACGCGACGAGATAGATCCGCACGCGCAGGCGCGCGACCGGCACGCCGAGCGCGAGCGCGGTCGCGTCGCCGCGCAGCAGCACGTTCAGTTGCGGCGCGGCCGGCAGCGCGACGCATGCGCTCAGCAACAGCGCGCCCCACGCGAACCACGGCGCCGTCGCGCCGTTCAGGTCGCCCGTCAGCCAGAAGATGATGCCGCGCAGCCGCGCGTCGGGCGCGAGCGACAGCAACAGCGTGACGAGCGCGCCCCACCCCGCCGCGATCACGACGCCCGTGAGCAGCAGCCGCGGCGATGCGTCGCGCGATTCGCCGCGCCACAGCTCGCGCCTCGCGAGACCGAGCACGAGCGCGACCGATACGAGCGAACCGGCGAACGCCGACGCGTCGACGAGCCACCATGCGCCGCCCGCGATCATCGCGACGAGCGCGAAGCCGGCCGCGCCGCCGGACACGCCCAGTACGTACGGCTCCGCGAGCGGATTGCGCAGCAGCACCTGCAACAACGCGCCGGCGAGCGCGAGCAGTGCGCCGCACGCGAAACCCGCGAGCGAGCGCGGCAGGCGCAGCGTCCGGACGATATCGGCAAACAGGGTATCGCCGCCGTGCGGCACGAGCGACGCGAGCGCCTGCCACGGCGACATCGGCACGCTGCCGATCGACAGCGACGCGACGAACAGCAGCGCGACCACAGCGGCCAGCGCGGCCCAGATCGCGACGGCGCGCGCGGCGCTCATGCCGCGCACGGCCGCGCGCACGACGCGCGGCACATCCGCTTGCGGGAGTCGGCCGGGCGCGACAGCGGCGCAGGGCGGACGATTGGGGTCGGCATCGAAGAACGTTCCGTGAAACATTGCGCGCCCCGCTTCCCCGCAGGCCGCGCGTCATGGAGCCCGTGCGGGCTCCCCGTCTCGGCCGGTATCCGGGCTGGCGGCGGTCCGGCTCGCCTTCCCGCGCCATGACGCGCAGTGGCCCGCGCCCGCATGCGACCTGCACGCGAAACGCGCCCGAGCCGGCCTGCGTCACGCGACGCGGCCGCTTACCGTTGCGGGGGCAGCGCAGGTTGGCGCGCTCCTGGAGCCCGCACCCTGCTTCCCGTTTAACCGCGCGTCCTGCGCGCGAGCACCGAGGCGGCGCCAGTTTAGGAGCCGGTCGCGCGAGCGTCAAGGAAGCGTCCGGACCCGCGCGGGACGCGCTTATTCGCGGCAAGAAGCAGGGGTGTTACGACTGGAAACGTTACAGATGTCGGATTGCGCGTTATTCCGCGCTAAAATGCTGGGTCTTTAGAGGACGCAGCAAATGCTCAACGAACTCGAAACCCTGTCTCAAAATATTGGCCGTCTGATTTCGCTGAACAAGCGCTATCACTCGGAACGGCTCGCGCTCGAGGAGCAGGTCGCGCAATTGCGCGCGGAAGCGGACACGGTCCGCGCGGAACTCGCGCAACTGCGCGACGAACGCAATGCGCTCGCGGCCGAGCGCGACACGTTGTCGGCGAAAATCGACGACGCCCAGGTGAAACTGAACGCGATTCTCGAAAAGCTGCCGCGCTCGAAGAGCGCGGAGCAAGCCGACAACCAGCTCGACCTGCTGGATGCGCAGGCGCGCGCGGATGGCGATGACGCGGCCAGCCACGGAGAACATGCATGAGCACCAAGCAGATCGAAGTCTCGATTCTCGGTCAGCCCTATCGGCTCGCCTGTTCGGCCGAGACCGAAGCGGCGCTGCTCGAAGCGGTCGCGCGCGTCGACGCCGAAATGTCGAAAATCCGCTCGAACAGTTCGGTGCGCGGCACCGATCGCATCGCGGTGATGGCGGCGCTGTCGCTTGCATCGGAATTGCTGCGGCTGCAAACGAGCGTGCGGCATGGTGAAGCATTTCCGGCGGAGGAAATCCGTCGTACAATGCACCAGATGAACGAACAGCTCGGCGCGGTGCTCGCACAGCACGAGACGCAGTAACGTTTCAAACGGTGCGTCGATTTCCCTTGATCTCGACGGTCAACGGTGGTCAAATTGGCGCATCGAATCACAGTTCAGTCAGCTTCCCTGCCTGGTTCGCCAAGGTCATATATTCCTTGAACCAATGCCATGTGCACGGTTGCGGAAATTTGTAGCACGGGCGCGCGCGTCACACTGTCTGATGTACCCGAAGTGCTGCTAACTGCGACCAACTCTGAACCTCAGGTTCAGGATGCCGGCCTAGCGGCCAAGGTGGGGGCCTATCCAACGGCATCGGGCAAGTCCCGGTGCCGTTTTCTTTTGTGGCAGCCTTTTCTGCGTCGATCACGACCATGCAATACTGGCTGATGAAGTCCGAACCGGACGAAGCAAGCATCGACGATCTCGCCCACGCACCGCAGCGCTCGCTGCCGTGGACCGGCGTACGCAACTATCAGGCGCGCAATTTCATGCGCGACACGATGAAGATCGGCGACGGCGTGCTGTTCTATCACTCGAGCTGCCCCGAGCCGGGCATCGCCGGCCTCGCCGAAGTATCGTCGACGCCCTACCCCGATCCCACGCAGTTCGATCCGAAAAGCCCCTATTACGACCCGAAATCGACGCAGGAAGCGCCGCGCTGGCTGCTCGTCGACGTGCGCTTCGTGAAGAAGTCGCCGCTCGTGCCGCTCGCCGCGCTGCGCGAGCACGACGAGCTCGCCGACATGCGCGTGCTCGCGCGCGGCAACCGGCTGTCGATCACGCCCGTCACGCGTGCGGAATGGCGATTCATCACCGAAAAGTTGATGAAGTAGACGCGCGTCAAAGGTCAAATCCGGTCAGGACGCGCTGCCGTAACGGAACTCGCGGCACTTTCGCGCAGCCTAAGCAACCGCTGTCGGCCGATCGGGCCGGCTGTCGTTTTTTCGTCGCGCGGTACGCCCGCGTCGCGCACGCGTGACCCGCGTGCGCGCCCTCGCACAAGGAGTCCAACAATGACCAAGAAAACCGCACTCGCGCTGTCGCTCGCCCTCGCCGCCGCCGTTCCCGTCGCGCTGACGCTCGCGTCGCCCGCCGCGCACGCCCAGGCGGCGAACCCGCACTTTCCGGAGCCGGCGGGCGTGCTGTCGCTTTCGTCGCAGGCCAGTGCCGACGTGCCGCAGGACATCATCCACATCACGCTGTTCTACGAGCAGCAGGCCAAGGATCCGGGCAGCCTCACCGCGCAGTTGAACCAGCGCGCGGACGCGGCCCTGTCGCAGGCGAAGGGCGTGTCGGGCGTCACCGCGCACACGGGCGCGTTCTCCGTGTATCCGAGCACCGATCGCGACGGGAAGATCTCCGCATGGCGCGGGCGCACCGAGGTCGCGCTCGAATCGCGCGATTTCGCCGCGGCGTCGAAGCTGGCAGGCCAGTTGTCGAACCTGATGCAGGTCGCGAACGTCGAGTTCTCGCTGTCGCCGGAAGCGCAGCGCACGGCCGAGCAGAAGCTCACGACCGACGCGATCAAGTCGTTCCGCGCCCGCGCGGACGAAGCCGCGAAGGCGTTCGGCTACAGCAGCTACACGATCCGCGACGTGAACGTCGGCAGCGGCCGCAACGTGCAGCCGTACACGCGCATGATGGCGATGGCCGCGGCGCCGATGGACAGCGCGAAGATGAGCGCGCCGATCGCGGTCGAAGGCGGCAAGGCCACCGTGTCGGTCACCGTCAACGGCTCGGTGCAGATGAAGTAACGCGCATCGCGCGGCTGTCGGAAACGAAAAACGCCGGCCCGAGGGCCGGCGTTTTTCATGCGCGTCCGGGTAGCCGATGCACGCGTCGATCACGCGTACATCGATACCCCGTCATGCAGTCGCATTCGCGTTCGCCGCGCGGCGGCGATACGCCCAGACCATCAGCGCGATACCCGCGAGAATCATCGGCAGCGACAACCACTGTCCCATCGACAGGCCGAGGGCGAGCAGCCCGAGGAAGTCGTCCGGCTCGCGCGCGAACTCGACCGTGAAACGTGCGAGGCCATAACCGATCAGGAACAGCGCGGATATCGCGCCCATCGGCCGCGGCTTGCGCGCGAACAAGAACAGCACGAAGAACAGCGCGATCCCCTCGAGCGCGATTTCATAGAGCTGCGAAGGATGGCGCGGCAGCATCTGGTATTGCATGAACACGTCGGCGAGATGCCACTTCTCGACGAGCTCCGGATGTTTCGGCAACCATGCCGCATCGTCGCGCATCGCGCCCGGGAACAGCATCGCCCAAGGCGACGTCGGGTCGGTCACGCGGCCCCACAGCTCTCCGTTGATGAAGTTGCCGAGGCGCCCGGCCGCAAGCCCCGTCGGCACCATCGGCGCGACGAAATCGGTGACCTGGAGCCAGTGCCGCTTGCGCTGCCACGCGAACAGCATCATCGCGAGCGTCACGCCGAGGAAGCCGCCGTGAAACGACATGCCGCCTTCCCACACCTTGAACACGTCGAGCGGATGCGAGAAGTAGAAATCGGCCTTGTAGAACAGCACGTAGCCGAGCCGGCCGCCGAGCACGGTGCCGAGCACGCCGTAGAACATCATGTCGTCGATGTCCTTCGCGGTCCAGCCCTGCGCCGCGACATGCGGCAGCTTCAGGCGGATCCGGCCGACGACGATCGCCGCGATGAAGCCGACGAGATACATGAGGCCGTACCAGCGCACGGCCAGCGGCCCGAGATGGATCGCAACGGGGTCGAAATTCGGGTGAATGATCATGGATTAGCGAAGAAGTTTTCGAATACGGTACGGCCGTCGCACGCGCGCAGCACCGCGCGTTGGACGGCGCCGGCACGCCATCGTTCACGTCACGCGGCAAGACCCTGCGCGCGCACGACGTCGATGAACCCGGCGAGCACGGGGCTCACGTCGCCGGTGCGCCACACGAGGCCCGTCTCGACGACCGGCGCATGGCCGGCCAGCGGCCGGTAGACCACGCCGGTGCGCCGCAGGTTACGCAGCGATTGCGGCACCAGTGCGACGCCCATGCCGGCCGACACGAGGCTGACGATCGTCTGCATCTGGATGGCCTCCTGGCCGATGCGCGGGGTTTCCCCCGCCGCGCCGTAGCAGCCCGTAATGATGTCATAAAAGCCGGGCGCCAAACGACGCGGAAAGATCACGAGCGGCAACGCGGCGACGTCGGCAAGCTGCACGGGCTCATCCTCGGGCGCGTCGGAGGCCGTACTCGGCATCGCGACCACCAGCGGCTCGCGCACGACGGGCAGGTACGACAACCCGGCCGCGTGACGCGGCGGCACGGGCGGAATGACGAGCCCGGCGTCGATGCGCCCGGCGACGAGTTCGTCGATCTGCACGTCGCTCGTCGCTTCCACCAGTTGCAGCCGCACCTGCGGATAGCGCGCGCCGAAGGCACGCAGCAACGACGGCAACAGCCCGTAATCGGCGGTCGACACGAACGCGAGCGACAACGAACCGGCCTCGCCGCGCGCGAGCCGCCGCGCCAGCGGCGGCAGCGCATCGGCCGACGCCAGCAGCCGGCGCACGTCGGGCAGCAGCGCCGCGCCGACCGCCGTGAGCGCCACCGAGCGCTTGGTGCGCACGAACAGCGCGACGCCCAGCGCGTCCTCGAGCGCGCGGATCGCCTGCGACAGCGGCGGCTGCGTCATCGACAGGCGCTCGGCCGCACGGCCGAAATGGCGCTCGTCGGCGACGGTCACGAAATAGCGCCACTGGCGCAGGTCGGGGATCAGATCGGCCATGTTCGACTCATTCGCAAAACGACTTAATAGGCGACAAATAATATATTGGACATCCCAATCGGGAAACTCCATGCTTGTTCGACCCGAACCGGCGCGCCCTCCCGAGCGACGCCCACACAACGATGGAGTCCCCCATGTCGTACAACCGTCGCTCGAAGCACATCACGCAAGGCGTGGCCCGTTCGCCGAACCGCTCGATGTATTACGCCCTCGGCTACCAGAAGGACGATTTCGACAAGCCGATGGTCGGCATCGCGAACGGCCATTCGACGATCACGCCGTGCAATTCCGGTTTGCAGCGCCTGTCGGACGCAGCCGTCGACGCCGTCAAGGCGGCCGGCGCGAACCCGCAGATCTTCGGCACGCCGACGATTTCGGACGGCATGTCGATGGGCACCGAAGGGATGAAGTACTCGCTCGTGTCGCGCGAAGTGATCGCCGACTGCATCGAGACCTGCGTGCAGGGCCAGTGGATGGACGGCGTGGTGGTGGTCGGCGGCTGCGACAAGAACATGCCCGGCGGCATGATCGCGCTCGCGCGCCTGAACGTGCCGGGCATCTATGTCTACGGCGGCACGATCCGCCCCGGCAACTGGAAGGGCCGCGACCTGACGATCGTGTCGTCGTTCGAAGCCGTCGGCGAATTCACCGCGGGCCGGATGTCGCAGGAGGACTTCGAAGGCGTCGAAAAAAACGCATGCCCGACGTCCGGTTCGTGCGGCGGCATGTACACCGCGAACACGATGAGTTCATCGTTCGAGGCGCTCGGCATGTCGCTGCTGTATTCGTCGACGATGGCGAACCCCGATCAGGAGAAGGTCAATTCGGCCGCCGAATCGGCGCGGGTGCTGGTCGAGGCCGTGAAGCGCGACCTCAAACCGCGCGACATCATCACGAAGGCATCGATCGAGAACGCGGTGTCGGTGATCATGGCCACCGGCGGCTCGACCAATGCGGTGCTGCACTATCTCGCGATCGCGCACGCGGCCGAGGTCGACTGGACGATCGACGACTTCGAGCGCATCCGCAAGCGCGTACCGGTGATCTGCGACCTGAAGCCGTCGGGAAAGTACGTCGCGACCGACCTGCACCGGGCCGGCGGGATTCCGCAGGTGCTGAAGATCCTGCTCGATGCGGGGCTGCTGCACGGCGACTGCATGACGATCACCGGCCGCACGATCGCCGACGAGTTGAAGGACGTACCGAGCGTGCCGCGCGCGGATCAGGACGTGATCTTCCCGATCGACCGCGCGCTGTACAAGGAAGGCCATCTCGCGATCCTGAAGGGCAATCTCGCGGAAGACGGCGCGGTCGCGAAGATCACCGGCCTGAAGAACCCGGTGATCACGGGCCCGGCGCGCGTGTTCGACGACGAGCAGAGCGCGATGGATGCGATCCTCGGCGACCGGATCCGCGCGGGCGACATCCTCGTGCTGCGCTACCTCGGCCCGCAGGGCGGCCCCGGCATGCCGGAAATGCTCGCACCGACGTCCGCGATCATCGGCAAGGGGCTCGGCGAATCGGTCGGCTTCATCACGGACGGCCGCTTCTCGGGCGGCACCTGGGGCATGGTGGTCGGCCACGTCGCGCCGGAGGCGTTCGTCGGCGGCACGATCGCACTGGTGCAGGAAGGCGATTCGATCACGATCGACGCGCACCGGCTGCTGCTGCAACTGAACGTCGACGATGCGGAACTCGCGCGCCGCCGCGCTGCGTGGCAGCAGCCGGCGCCCCGCTATACGCGCGGCGTGCTCGCCAAATTCGCGGCGCTCGCCCGGCCGGCGAACCTGGGGGCGGTCACGGGTTGATGCACAGGCGCCACGGCATGCGGCCCCGATAATCGGGCCGCCCGGGGGGAACGCGCAAAACGTGCTTCCCCTTTGCTTCTATAATGCGCGGACCATGAAGCCGGCCGTCCCCGCCGGCGGAGAACCGCATGAAACAGACGATATCGCGCGTGCTGCTCGCCATGCTGCTGACCGGCAGCGCGGCGGCGGCGCATGCTGACCAGGCCGACGGGCTCGCGCTGGCGCAGCGCAAGAATTGCATGGCCTGCCATGCGATCGGCAAGCCGCTGATGGGTCCGTCGTTCCGCGACATCGCCGGCAAGTACGCGACGCGCGGCGACGGCGCCGATTACCTGGCGCAATCGATCGTGAAAGGCAGCGTCGGCGTATGGGGCAGCGTGCCGATGCCCGCCAATACGCAACTGACGAGCACCGAGGCCCACACGCTCGCTCAGTGGGTGCTGTCGGTACGCTGAAGCGGATACCCGCGCGGCGTACCCGCATTGGGTGCAGGACGTCGCAAGAGGACGGGCCGGCCCGACCAACCAGCGCGCCTCCCCGGCGGGCTTAGCAGGCGCTTACCGAACCTGCACCCTCTTTTTCGCCACCGCGAACGATTGCGCGTTCAGCCGGAATGGCCGGCGCGACGACGGGCGATCTCTTCATCGACCGCATCGCGCACCCAGTCCATCACTTCGGTTTCCAGCGCGAGTGCGACTTCGCGCGTGACCTGGCCGACCAGCCAGGCCGAATGCTCGTGCAGCGCATCGCGACAACGCGCTTCGATGGCCTCGCGCCCTGCCCCGGTCAGATAGTTCGTCAGGCGATTGCGAAGCCGTTCGGCGATGTGCTGCGCATCTTCCGGTGTCAGCGCGACTGCGGCCTGCGCATCCGGCTGCGGCGCTGCGCTCGGCAGGGCCGCCTCCGGCATCGCCGGCTCGGGCACGTATGCGGCCGCCTCGCGCGCCATCGCGGCGAACGTGTGCGGCGGCGTGTCGTCATCGACCAGCGACGAGCGCAGCGGCGCCGTCATCGCCGCCGCGTCTTCGGCGACCACGTGCTCCGCGGCGCCGGGCTCGGCCGGCGCATCGGTCTCACCCGCGGCGGTTGCCGTTGCCGCATCGCCCGGCAGCTCCACGGTCGGCACGTGCGGTGTCGGCACGGGTTCGACCATGACGGAATCGGGGTCGGCTTCGGTTTTATCGGATTCAGCCGGCGCGGCACCGGCGGCGGCCGGCGTGATCACGTCGGTGAGCACCGGAATCGCCGCGTCATCGTGCGGCCGGGGGGCGGCGGACGCGGGCGAGCGCGCCGGCGCCGGCTTGCCCGGCACCAGCACGTCGGTCAGCGTCGGGATCGAGGATGAATCGGCTTCTGTCACGGGAACACTCCGTCGACGGTTGCGGCTAGCCGCCCTGCTTGTAGTTGTTCAGCGCATAGCCGCGGTCACGGTAGAACCGGTAGCGCTCGCGGCCCGCGGCCAGCTCGTCCGGCACGTTGCCGACCACTTCGAGCAGGCGCTCGAAGCGGGCGAACTGCGCGGGCACGGTCGCGCCGAGGTTCAGCAGCACGTGATGATGCGGCACGCGGTCGAGATCGGCGGCCAGCACGATCGGCGTGCCGGCGGCGTGCTCGCTGTCGACGCCGCAATGCGGGATGAAATCGAGCGGCGAGAACGTCCAGAGCCGCTCGTCGAGCGCGCGCAGGCGCGCGGGCTCGGCGAGCACGACGACCGGCTGCCCGGCCTGATAGGCCTTGCGCAGCAGCCGGCACGCGTACGCGAGCGAATCGCCGACGTTCGAGTGGAAATCGATTCGCGTCATTGCCCGCGCACCCGCAGCGTCGTCAGCCCCGCCATCACTGGCCGGCGCGGTCGATCAGGAACTGCGCGAGCAACGGCACCGGACGGCCCGTCGCGCCCTTCGCGGCGCCGCCCTTCCATGCGGTGCCCGCGATGTCGAGGTGAGCCCACGGATAGCTCTCGGTGAAGCGCGACAGGAAGCACGCGGCCGTCACGGCGCCGGCCGGACGCCCGCCGATGTTCGCGAGATCCGCGAAATTCGACTTCAGCTGATCCTGGTACTCGTCGTCGAGCGGCATGCGCCATGCCGGGTCGCTCGCCTCGCGCGACGCGTCGAGCAGTTCGCCCGCGAGCGCGTCGTTCGTCGAGAACAGCCCGCTGTTGTGGCCGCCCAGCGCGATCACGCATGCGCCCGTCAACGTCGCGACGTCGATCACGGCGGCCGGCTTGAAGCGCTCGGCATACGTGAGTGCGTCGCACAGGATCAGGCGGCCTTCGGCGTCGGTGTTCAGCACCTCGATCGTCAGCCCCTTCATGCTGGTGACGATGTCGCCCGGCTTCGTCGCGTTGCCGCCCGGCATGTTCTCGCAGGTCGGCACGATCGCGACGACGTTGATCTTCAGGCCCATCTCGGCCACCGCACGGATCGTGCCGAGCACCGAGCCCGCGCCGCACATGTCGTACTTCATCTCGTCCATGGCTTCGCCCGGCTTCAGCGAGATGCCGCCCGTATCGAACGTGATGCCCTTGCCGACCAGCACGACCGGCGCGGCCTTCGCGGCGGCGCCCTGGTAGTGCAGCACGATGAATTGCGGCGGCTCGACCGACGCGCGCGCGACCGACAGGAACGACCCCATCTTCAGCGCCTGGATCTGCTTGAGCCCGAGGACTTCGGCCTTCAGGCCCCAATCCTTCGCGATCTTCTTCGCGGTGTTGCCGAGATAGGTCGGCGTGCAGACGTTACCGGGCAGGTTGCCGAGATCGCGGGTGAGATCCATCCCGTTCGCGAGCGCGACGGCCTGCTTGACCGCGACCTTCGCGGCCTTTTCGTCCGCCGGGTCGACGCTGAACACGACGCGCTTGAGCGTGTGCGACGCCGGTTCCGGCTTGCTCTTCATCTGCGTGAAGCGGTAGGTCTCGTTGCGCAGCGCGAGGATCGCGGCGCGCACGCCCCAGTCGGAGCTGCGCTCGTCGACCGGCAGTTGCGCGAGCGAGAACGTGACCTGGACGACCTTGGTCGCCAGCAGCGCGCGCCAGGCGGCCGTCACGGCGTCGTTGTAGGCTTTCTGATTGAAAGCATCCTGCTTGCCGAGCCCGACGAGCAGCACGCGCGACGCGCCGATGCCCGACACTTCGTGCAGGAACAGCGTCTTGCCGCGCTTGCCGTCCATGTCGCCGGCCTTCACGACGCGCGAGATCAGCCCCTTGGTGGCCGTGTCGATGTCGAGCGCCGCGCCCGACAGGGTTTGCGCCTCGAAGATGCCGAGCACGATGCAGTCGGACTTCCCGGTCAGGAACCCCTTGGCCTCGCCTTTGCTCCAATCACAGCCTTTTATGCTAAAGTCCATCGCGCTTGTCCTCGGATAAAATCTGGGCTAAGGATGAAAGCCGCAATTATCCGCTATTTTTCCCGTGGCGGCGCGAGCGCTCCACCACGCGTGCGCAGCCTCCCGCCCTCTTCTCATCAAGAATGATCTTCGAACGCTCCCTCCAGCGCGAGCTTGCGTATACGGCTGGTGCCGTGTTCATGGTGCTGCTCACGATCATGCTCACGACGATGATGATTCGCATCGTCGGCTACGCCGCGTCCGGCGAAATCGATCCGCGGGACGTACTCGTGCTGATCGGCCTCACCGTGATCGGCTACCTCGCCGTGATGCTCGTCGTCACGCTGTTCGTGTCGATCCTGTTCGTGCTGACCCGGTGGTACCGGGACTCCGAAATGGTGGTGTGGCTCGCATCGGGCGTGAGCCTCACGCGCCTCATCAAGCCGATCGGCGTGTTCGCCGCGCCGATCATCCTGCTGATCACGTTCTTCGCGTTCGTCGGCTGGCCGTGGTCGAACCAGCAGAGCAAGATGATCCGCGCGCGCTTCCAGCAGCGCGACGAAATCTCGCTGCTCGCGCCGGGCCAGTTCCGCGAATCGGCCGCGAACCATCGCGTGTTCTTCATCGAGAAGATGACGCCCGACCAGAGCAAGGTCCAGAACGTATTCGTCACGTCGACGGAAAACGGCAAGCTCAACGTGGTCGTGTCGCAGACGGGCCATACGGAAACCTCGAAGGACGGCGATCGTTTCGTCGTCCTCGAAGACGGCCGCCGCTACGACGGCACGCCCGGCCAGCCGAACTTCAAGATCATGGAGTTCGAGCGCTACGGCGTGAAGATCACCAGCAAGCCGGTCGTCAACGTCCAGACCACCAACAGCACGCCCACGCCCGACCTGCTGCGCAACCCTACGCGCGACAATCTCGCGGAATTCGCGTGGCGCGCGGGGCTGCCGCTGATCGCGCTGAACCTGATGGTGCTCGGCATCCCGCTCGCGTACCAGAACCCGCGCCGCAGCCGCACGATCAACCTCGTGATGGCCGTGCTGATCTACCTCACGTATTCGAACCTGCTGAACGTCGTGCAGGCGCAGATCGAGCAGGGCAAGATGTCGTTCGGCGTCGGTCTCGTCGGCTTGCACGTGCTCGTCGCGGCGATCGTCGCGTTCATTTTCTGGTTGCGCGTGCGCAATCGTCCGTTGTTGACACGCGCGCTGTTCGGCCGCTCGGGAGCATGATCGATGCGGCTCTATGAAAAGTACTTCGCGCGGCAGATCTACGTCACGTTCATCTTCATCCTGTTCGCGTTCTCCGGTCTGTTCTTCTTCTTCGACCTGATCAGCGAGCTGAACTCGGTCGGGCACGGCAACTACAAGTTCGGCTACGCGGTGCTGCGCGTCGCGCTGCAGACGCCGTCGCGCTTCTACGAGATCATCCCGGTCGCCGCGCTGATCAGCGCGATCTACGTGTTCGCGCAGATGGCCGCGAACTCGGAATTCACGATCTTCCGCGTGTCTGGCCTCGCGACCAACCAGGCGCTGCGTTCGCTGCTGAAGATCGGCGTGCCGCTCGTGATCGTCACCTACCTGATCGGCGAATTCGTCGGCCCGTACGCCGACCAGTTGTCCGAACGCGTGCGGCTGCAGGCGCTCGGCGCATCGGTGTCGTCGAACTTCCAGTCGGGCGTGTGGGTGAAGGACACGCTCGCGGCCCGCGAGAACGGCGAGCAGGTCACGCGCTTCGTGAACGTCGGCAGCCTGTCGCCCGACTCGACGATCAGCAACGTGCGCATCTACGAATTCGACTCGAAATTCCAGCTGCAGAACGTGCGGATCGCGCAAACCGGCCGCTACGAGCCGCCCGGCCACTGGCTGCTGACGGGCGTCACCGAGACGGAGCTGACGCCGATCAAGCCGATCAGCGGCCAGCCGGCCGACGCGCTGAACCCCGTGTTCCGGTCGCAGCAGGTATCACTGCCCGAATACCGGCTGCGTTCGGACCTGACGCCGCAGATCCTGTCGGTGCTGCTCGTGTCGCCGGAGCGCATGTCGATCGTCAACCTGTTCCGCTACATCCAGCACTTGAAGGAAAACCAGCAGGACACGCAGCGCTACGACATCGCGCTGTGGCGCAAGCTGCTGTATCCGTTCGCCGTATTCGTGATGCTCGTGCTGTCGCTGCCGTTCGCGTACCTGCACACGCGGGCGGGCGTGGTCGGCGTGAAGGTGTTCGGCGGGATCATGCTCGGCATGAGTTTCCAGCTGCTCAACACGCTGTTCTCGCACATCGGCACGCTGAACACGTGGCCCGCGCCGCTCACCGCGGCGACGCCGGGCCTCATCTATCTCGCGCTCGGCCTGTTCGCGCTCAAGTGGGTCGACCGGCACTGAGCGCCGCGTCGCGACGGAGGCTTCGACATGCATTCGCACGGTATCGTCCTGTTCGGCCACGGCGCCCGCGACCCGCGCTGGGCCGAGCCGTTCGAGCGGCTCGCCGCGCGGCTGCGCGGCGCCGGCTCCCCTGCCGCGCAGGTGTCGCTCGCGTTCCTCGAACTGATGACGCCGTCGCTCGCTGAGGCCGTCGCCGCGCAAGTCGCGGCCGGCTGCGCCCGCATCACCGTGGTGCCCGTGTTCTTCGGCCAGGGCGGCCATGTCCGCCGCGACCTGCCGCAGCTCGTCGACGCATGCCGCGCCGCACATCCGGGCGTCGAGATCCGCTGCGCGACGGCCGTTGGCGAAGACGACGGCGTGCTCGACGCGGTCGCGCGCTATTGTGTCGACCAGCTCGGCGACGACGCGTAGCGGCCGACGCATTCGCCGCCCCCAACGCAAAAGCGCCGGCATCTGCCGGCGCTTTTTTCGTTTGGGACCGCGCTCGAGCCGCGCTCAGGCGGCATTGCGCATCGGATCGCCCGCCTGTGCCTGCCGCGTGCGTTCGGCGAATGCATCGCCGATCATCAGCAGGCTCGGTTCCGCGGGATCGAGCCACGCCTGCGCGTCGCCGGCCGCCATCCGCGCGAGCGTCAGCGTCAGCGTGCGTTCGCGTGCGGTGCTGCATGCCTCGACGATCGCCACCGGCGTCGTCGGCGCACGGCCGGCGTCGATCAATTCCTGCGCGATGCCGGGCGCGCTGTCGCGGCCCATGTAGTAGACGATCGAATCGGCGCGTGCGGCCTCGCGGATCTCGTCGCTGCCCGGTGCGCGGCTGTGCGTCGCGAACGCGACGCTGCGCGACACGCCGCGCAACGTGAGCGAACGCTTCAGCGTCGCCGCGCCGGCCAGCGCCGCGGTGATGCCCGGCACGACCTCGTAGTCGATGCCGGCCGCGTCGAGCGCGCGCATTTCCTCTTCGGCGCGGCCGAACAGCATCGGATCGCCGCCCTTCAGCCGCACCACGCACGCATGCTCGCGCGCCGCGTCGACGATCTGCTTGTTGATGAAATGCTGCGCGGTCGAGCGCTGCCCGCAACGCTTGCCGACCGCGATTTTCCGCGCGTTCGGCGCATAGTCGAGCATCGCGGGCTCGACGAGCGCGTCGTGCAGCACGACGTCGGCCTGCTCGAGCAGCCGCATGCCGCGCACCGTAATGAGGTCCGCCGCGCCCGGCCCCGCTCCGATCAGATATACCTTGCCCATGTTTGTCGCTTCGCTAGGGTCCTGCCGCGGCGGCCGGTTCGCCGCCGCGCGGATTGACGATTACGCCGAGAACGCGCGGATCATGCCTGCGGCGACCGTGTGATGCGTCGCCTCGTCGATCAGCACGAACGCGCCCGTACCGGGGTGCGCATCGTACGTGTCGCAGACGATCGGCTTCTGCAGCGTCAGCGCCACGCGGCCGATGTCGTTCATCTTCAGTTCCTGACGGTCGGTCGCGTGCGACAGCGTATGCACGTCGAGCACCTGCTTGACCGAGCCGATCTTCGCGAACACCGTGCTGGTGGTCTGCTTCAGCAGGTACTTGCGCTGCTGCGACAGCGGCGTCTCGTCGAACCAGCACAAGTCGGCCTCGAGCTTCTTGGCCGGCTCGACCGGCTCGGCGGTCGTGACGAACATGTCGCCGCGCGACACGTCGACATCTTCCGCGAGACGGAGCGTCACCGTCTGGCCCGCCAACGCGTGCGCGACGGACGCGGTACCGCCCGGCACCGGCGCGACGATCTCCGCAACCGTCGCGGTGCGGTTCGACGGCAGCACGACGATCGCGTCGCCGACCTTCACTTCGCCCGACTCGATCCGGCCCATGTAGCCGCGGAAATCGTCGGCCGAGCTGCCGTCCTGGCGCGCGACCCACTGCACCGGGAAGCGCAGCGCGTCATGCGCCTGCGTCTCGACCGGCAGCGACTCGAGCACGTCGAGGAGCGGTTCGCCCGCGTACCACGGCATGCGCTCGCTCGCGCCGACGATGTTGTCGCCCTTCAGCGCCGACACTGGCACGAAGCGCACGTCGGTCAGGCCGAGCTGCTTCGCGAGCGCGACGTACGCGTCGCGGATCTCGTTGAAACGCGCCTCGCTGTAGTCGACGAGGTCCATCTTGTTGATCGCGACGATCACGTGCTGCAGCCCGAGCAGCTTGACGATCGCGCTGTGGCGCTTGGTCTGCGGCAGCAGGTCCGCGATGCCGTTCTCGATCGTCACGCGCGTCGCGTCGATCAGGATGATCGACGCGTGCGCGGTCGACGCGCCCGTCACCATGTTGCGCGTGTACTGCTCGTGGCCCGGCGTGTCGGCGATGATGAACTTGCGCTTCGCGGTCGCGAAATAGCGATACGCGACGTCGATCGTGATGCCCTGCTCGCGCTCGGCTTCCAGCCCGTCCGTCAGCAGCGCGAGATCCAGCTCGTCGCCGACCGTGCGCTTGTTCTTCGCGCGCGACAGCGCGGACAGCTGGTCGGACAGCACGGCCTTGCTGTCGTACAGCAGGCGGCCGATCAGCGTGCTCTTGCCGTCGTCGACGCTGCCCGCGGTGATGAAGCGCAGCACGCCGAGGTCTTCGTGATTTTCGATGATGCTCATGATGTGAATGTCCTCGTGTGCTTCAGAAATAACCTTGCTTCTTGCGCTGTTCCATCGCCGCTTCGGACGCCTGGTCGTCCATTCGGGTCGCGCCGCGCTCGGTGATCTCGGTCACCGCCGTTTCGGCGATGATCTTCTCGACGTCGTCCGCGTCGCTCTCGACCGGGCACGTGCAGCTGATGTCGCCGACCGTGCGGAAGCGCACCTGCGCAAGCTCGCTTGTCTCGCCGTCACGCATCGGCGTGAGCGGCGTGACCGGCACGAGCAGCCCGTTGCGGCGCACGATCTCGCGCTGGTGCGCGTAGTAGATCGACGGCAGTTCGAGGTTCTCGCGCGCGATGTACTGCCACACGTCGAGCTCGGTCCAGTTCGAGATCGGGAACACGCGCAGATGCTCGCCCTTGTGCAGGCGGGCGTTGTACAGGCTCCACAGTTCCGGGCGCTGCGCCTTCGGGTCCCATTGGCCGAATTCGTCGCGGAACGAGAAGATGCGCTCCTTCGCGCGCGCCTTCTCTTCGTCGCGGCGCGCGCCGCCGATCAGCGCCGTGTAACCGTGCTGCTCGATCGTTTCCAGCAGCGTGACGGCCTGCGCGGCGTTACGCGAATCGGTTTCGCGGCGCAGGACGACCGTGCCGCGCTTGATCGAATCCTCGACGTGGCCGACCACCAGCTCGGCGCCGAGTTCTTGCGCACGGCGGTCGCGGAAGTCGATCACTTCCTCGTAGTTGTGGCCCGTGTCGATATGCACGAGCGGGAACGGCAGCGTCGTCTTGCGGTTCGCGCCGAGGCCGAACGCCTTCAGTGCCAGATGCAGCACGACGACCGAATCCTTGCCGCCCGAGAACAACAGCGCCGGCTTGCTGCATTCGGCAACGAGTTCGCGCAGGATGTGGATCGACTCGGCTTCGAGCCAGTCGAGGTGGCCCATGCGGCTGTCGGCGCCGGTGGGCGGGGCAAAGGCGGATTGCTCGAGCGTCGTGCTCATGATTTCAGTCCTTCTCTTCCGGGTTCGTGCCGCCCGCTGTCGCAGGCGGCGCAATATTCAGTTTCTTGTCGGCTTTCAGTGCGCGGCGCCGGTTTCGGCATTCGCGGGAATCGGCGTGATCGTCGTGATGTGCAGCCCGCATTCCTTCGTGTCGCGCGATTCCCACCACCAGCGGCCCGCGCGGCTGTCCTCGCCGGGACGGATCGCGCGCGTGCACGGCTCGCAGCCGATGCTCGGGTAGCCGCGCGCATGCAGCGGGTTGACCGGCACGTCGAACGCGTTAAGGTACGCCCACACGTCGGCTTCCGTCCAGTCGGCGAGCGGGTTGTACTTCGCGATCCCGCGCGCTTCGTCCTGTTCTTCCTCGTGCAGCTCCGCACGCGTGACCGACTGCTCGCGGCGCTGGCCCGTCACCCACGCGCCGACGTCCGACAGCGCGCGGTTCAGCGGCTCGACCTTGCGGATGTGGCAGCACGACTTGCGCAGCTCGATGCTCTCGTAGAACGCGTTCAGGCCGTGCTCGGCGACGTACTGATCGACCGCATCCTGCTGCGGATGAAACTGCTCGATCTCGTAGCCGTAGCGCTCGCGCACGCGGTCGATCATGCCGAGCGTTTCCGCGTGCAGGCGCCCCGTGTTCAGCGAGAAGATGCCGATCGACACGCCCTTCGACAGGATCGCGTGCGTGAGCAGCATGTCTTCCGCCGCGAGGCTGCTCGCGAATTTCACCTTGTCGTGACGGGCGCCGATTTGCGCGAGCAGCGTGTCGAGGCGCTCGACCTTCGCGGCGAGTTCCGGCGTCAGTTCGGTGGCGGTCGCGGTGCTCATGCGCTCACCTTGCTGTCGGCCGCGGCCTCGCGGCGGCGGAACAGCGGCGCCGGCTCGTCGAACGCGCCCTGGTAACGCTGCGTGAATTCCGTGAACGCATTCAGCGCGTCGTGAATGTCCTTGTCGGCACGCACCGCGAAGGCGTCGAAGCCGCAACGCGACATGTACAGCAGTTGGTCGCGCAGCACGTCGCCGATCGCGCGCAACTCGCCGGTCCAGCCATGACGTTCGCGCAGCAGGCGCGCGATGCTGTAGCCGCGGCCGTCCGCGAAGCGCGGGAACTCGACGGCGATCAGCGAGATCGCGCCGAAGTCGGCCGCGAGGTTCGCCGGTTCGCTGTCCGGCGCGAGCCACACGCCGAGTTCGTCCTTCGTCTTCGCGGCGACGAGCGCCGCGCGCTCGGCCTGCCACAACGCGAACGGCACCAGCACCTTGCCGGCCGGCAATGCGTCGACCGCGGGCAGCGCACCGTCTTCCGCCGCGCGCACGACCTGCCATGCGTCGTCGATCACTGCGCGGTTCTTGATAATCGAAGCCATCTGCAAATTCCTTCTAGCCGGTTGGTTACGCGTTCACTGCCTGGCGCGCCGCATACACGCGCTCCTTGAACGGCGCGATGCCGATGCGATCGTAGGTGTCGACGAAGCGCTCGCCGTCGATGCGCGCTTCGACGAACGTGTCGATCAGCTTGGCGATCACGTCCGGCACTTCTTCCGCGGAGAACGACGGCCCGATCACGCGACCGAGGCGCGCGCCGTTGCGGCCCGTGCCCTGCTCGCCGCCGAGCGACACCTGGTACCACTCGGCACCGTCCTTGTCGACGCCGAGGATGCCGATGTTGCCGACGTGGTGATGACCGCACGAGTTCATGCAACCGGAAATGTTCAGCGACAGGTCGCCGAGGTCGTACACGTAATCCAGATCGTCGAAACGCTGCTGGATCGCGAGGGCGATCGGGATCGACTTCGCGTTCGCGAGCGAGCAGAAGTCGCCGCCCGGGCACGCGATGATGTCGGTCAACAGGCCGATGTTCGGCGTCGCGAAACCGGCTGCCTTCGCCTTTTCCCACAACGCGAACAGGTCGCGCTTCTTCACGTTCGCGAGAATCAGGTTCTGCTCGTGCGACACGCGCAGTTCGCCGAGCGAGTACGCGTCGGCCCAGTCGGCGACCAGATCCATCTGCGCGTCGGTTGCGTCGCCCGGGGCCACGCGGTGATCCTTCAGCGACAGCGTGACCGCGGCGTAACCGGGCACCTTGTGCGGCGCGACGTTACGCTCGACCCAGCGCGCGAACGCCTTGTTCTCGAGCAGATGCTGTTCGAACGATGCGTCGGTGTCGGCCAGCTTCTCGTAGACCGGCGGCTTGAAATACTGCGACACGCGGTCGAGCTCGGCCTGCGTGAGCGTCGACGGGCCGTCCTTCAGGTGCTGCCATTCTTCCTCGACCTGCTGCGCGAACTTCGCCGGCGACAGCGCCTTCACGAGGATCTTGATGCGCGCCTTGTACAGGTTGTCGCGGCGGCCGTAACGGTTGTACACGCGCAGCACGGCTTCGCAGTACGTGATCAGGTGCTGCCACGGCAGGTCTTCCTTGATCACCGCGCCGACGATCGGCGTACGGCCGAGGCCGCCGCCCGCGAGGATGCTCGCGACCACCTCGCCCTGCGCGTTCTTCTTCAGGTACACGCCGAGGTCGTGGATCTGCACGGCCGCGCGGTCATGCTTCGAACCCGACACCGCGATCTTGAACTTGCGCGGCAGCCAAGCGAATTCGGGATGGAACGTCGACCACTGGCGCAGGATCTCGGCCCACGGGCGCGGATCGATCTCTTCGTCCTGCGCGACGCCGGCGAACTGGTCGGCCGTGATGTTGCGGATGCAGTTGCCCGACGTCTGGATCGCGTGCATCTGCACCGACGCGAGCTTCGCGAGGATCTCGGGCGTCTCTTCCAGCTCGATCCAGTTGAACTGGATGTTCGAGCGGGTCGAGAAGTGGCCGTAGCCGCGGTCGTGTTCGCGGGCGATGCGGGCCAGCATCCGGAGCTGCTCGCTGCGCAGGTTGCCGTACGGAATCGCGATGCGGTGCATGTACGCGTGACGCTGCATGTACAGGCCGTTCTGCAGACGCAGCGGACGGAATTCGTCTTCGCTCAACTCGCCCGACAGCCGGCGGCGCACCTGGTCGCGGTACTGCGCGACTCGCTCGTCGACGATCGTCTGGTCGTATTGGTCGTACTGATACATTCGGGGACCCCAGGGTTTTCGTGTTGACCGCGCGACGTCCTAGCCACGTCGCGCCCGAATTTCCGTTCCGTCGTCACCGCCGCCGGCCATCCGCTGCCGGCTGGATTGCTAATGACGAAAACAGATATCCATATTTGAAAAACTCCGGTGAATCGTAATAAACTCCCCTTATATTTCAAACGACTAAAAAATTCTTTTGATATGCCAAGGGGTTATAAATGAACCTGCACCAATTCCGCTTCGTGCGCGAGGCCGTCCGGCAGAATTTCAACCTCACCGAGGCCGCCAAGGCGCTCTATACGTCGCAGCCGGGGGTATCGAAGGCGATCATCGAGCTCGAGGACGAGCTGGGCGTGGAGATCTTCACGCGGCACGGCAAGCGCGTGCGCTCGCTCACCGAGCCGGGCCGGATCATTCTTGCTTCGGTCGAGCGGATTCTTCAGGAGGTTGAAAGCCTCAAAAGGGTCGGAAAAGATTATGCAGCGCAGGACCAGGGCAACCTGACCATCGCGGCGACCCACACGCAGGCCCGCTACTCGCTGCCGGCCGCGATCGCCGAGTTCAAGAAACGCTTCCCGAAGGTGCACCTGTCGATCCTGCAGGGCAGCCCGACGCAGGTGGCCGAGATGGTGATCCACGACCAGGCCGATCTCGCGATCGCGACCGAGGCGATCTCCGACTACAAGGAACTCGTGTCGCTGCCCTGCTTCCAGTGGCATCACGCCGCCGTCGTGCCGGCCGACCATCCGTTGCTCGAACGCAAGCCGGTCACGCTGGACGATCTCGCGCAATATCCGCTGATCACGTACGACGACGCGTTCGCGGGCCGCAAGAAGATCAATCACGCGTTCGCGCTGCGCGGGCTGTCGCCGGACATCGTGCTCGAGGCGATCGACGCCGACGTGATCAAGACCTACGTCGAACTCGGCCTCGGCGTCGGCATCATGGCCGACATCGCGTTCAATCCCGAGCGCGATCGCGGCCTGCGGCTGATTCCGGTCGGCCACCTGTTCGGCAGCAACGTGACGCGCGTCGCGCTCAAGCAGGGCGCCTACCTGCGCAGCTATGTGTATACGCTGGTCGAACTGCTGTCGCCGACGCTGAACCGCAAGCTGATCGAGCAGGCGCTCAAGGGCGAATCCGAATCGTACGAGCTTTGACGGACAGGTATAAACACAGGGGCGCATATTGCGCCCCTTTTTGTTGCCCGACGGAGATGGAGATTCCCGCATGACGCTTCCCGCCCTGTTGCGCCGCGCCGCCGGCGCCGCCCTCGTGCTGGCCTGCGCGGCCGCGCATGCCGACCTGAAGGTCGGCGTCGACCTGTCGTCGACCGGCCCGGCCGCCGCGATCGGCATCACCAGCAAGAACGCGATCCTGATGTGGCCGAAGACGATCGCCGGGCAGCCCGTGCAGGTCACGGTGCTCGACGACGCGTCCGACCCGGGCGCCGCCGTGCGCAACATCCGCAAGCTGGTCGACGAGGATCACGTCGACGTCGTGGTCGGGCCGAACATCACGCCGGCCGCGCTCGCGGCGCTCGACGCGGTGGCCGCCGCGCAGACGCCAATGATCACGCTGGTCGGCTCGGGCGCGATCGTCGAGCCGCAGGAAGGCGCGCGGACCTGGGCGTTCAAGATGGCGCAGAGCGACAGCGCGATGGCCGACGTGATGACGCGCTACATGGCCAACCACGGCGTGAAGACGGTCGGCTTCATCGGCTTCGCGGACAGCTACGGCGACAGCTGGCTCAACGAATTCACGCGCTTCGCGGACCTGCGCAAGATCCGCGTGATCGCGACCGAGCGCTTCAACCGCACCGACGCGAGCGTCACCGGCCAGGCGCTGAAGCTGATCGCGGCGAAACCCGATGCGATCCTGATCGCGGGCTCGGGCACGCCGGCCGTGCTGCCGCAGCGCACGCTGATCGAGCGCGGCTACAAGGGTGCGATCTACCAGACCCACGGGATCGCGACGCCGGAATTCATCAAGCTCGGCGGCAAGGACGTCGACGGGACGCTGTTCCCGACCCAGCCGGTCGTCGTCGCGCGCACGCTGCCGGCCGACCATCCGGCGCGCAAGGCCGCGCTGGCATTCGTCGACGCGTATGAAGCCCGATATGGCGCAGGCACCGTCACGCAGTTCGCGGGCGACGCGGCGGGCGTGTACCTGCGCCTCGCGGACGCGGTCGGTCGCGCGCTGAAGGCCGCGCAGCCCGGCACGCCGGCCTTCCGTGCCGCGCTGCGGCGCGAACTCGAACGCGCACATGAGCTCGTCGTGCCTAACGGCGTCGTCAATACGAGCGACAAGGATCACGTGGGGCTCGATCAGCGCGCGAGCGTGATGGGGATCGTCAAACATGGCCAGTTCGTCTACCTGAGCCAGTAAGTCGTATGCGGCCGGGTGCCGGGCTGCTTGCCGGGTGCGCGGTTTTCCGCCATAATCCGCGTTTCGCCGCGCACAATCTGCACATCGCATGCGCGGCCAGGATCAAGCCCAGGTGGTGAAATTGGTAGACGCAGGGGACTCAAAATCCCCCGCCGCAAGGCGTGCCGGTTCGATTCCGGCCCTGGGCACCAGTATTTCGCAGCGTCATGCGCTGCAACTGTCGAAACCCGCGCAAGCTCGCCGCTTCGCGGGTTTTTTGTTTTTGCGCCGCGTTCGCCGCAACAGGTATCCCGCCCGGCAGTCCAAGCATCAGGGAATGCCGACCACGGAGGCCACCCATGTTCATGCGCACGATTTCATGCCGGATCTGCCGCGGCGTGCTCGCCGCGGGGCTGGCGCTCATGCTTGACGGGTGCGACGTGCTGAGCGCGCCGCCGGTACCCGACTGGCCCGGGCCGCATGCGCCCTATCCGTTCCCGGACAACATTCCCCATCGCACCGAATGACCTGCCGGCCGCCCTTCGCCGTGCAGACACTCAGACCGTCAACTCGCGGACGAAGTCGAGAAACACGCGCACCTTCGCGGCAACGAGATTGGACGCGTGGTGATACGCGTAGAGCGGAAATGTCTCGTCCGTCCACTCCGGCAGCAGCAGGACCAGCTTCCCGTCGGCAACGATGTCCCGCGCGTAGAGTTCCAGCAATTGCGCGATGCCCGCGCCGCCGAGGCACGCGCCGAGCAGCCCGCCTGTGTCGTTCACCATCAGCCTGCCGGCGGCGTCGATCGGCACGACCTCCTTGCCCCGATGAAACTCCCATTCATACGGCCGCCCCGTCACCGGGTCGCGAATCAGCACGCAACGATGCCCGTGCGCGAGATCGCGCGGATGACGCGGCTCGCCGTGACGTTCGACATAGGCCGCCGACGCGCAGGTCAGCACGCGCGTCTCGAGCAGCAGTCGCGCACGATATGACGACGGCTCCGGGATGCCGAAGCGCACCGCCACGTCGAAGCCGTCGGCGACGAGGTCGCCCATCCGGTCGCGCACGCTGATCTCGACGGACAGATCGGGAAAGCGATCGAGAAATTCCGCCATCCGCGGCGCCAGCACGTAATGACCGAACGTGCCGTCCACGTTGACCCGCAACCGCCCCCTCACGCGCGCCTTCGACTCGCCGGCGTCGAGCGCCGCCTCCTCGATGCCGGCCAGCAGCGGCGCGACCGCCTCGTAAAAGCGTCGTCCTTCGTCGGTCAACGTGATCGCGCGCGCCGTCCGGTTGAAGATCCGGATGCCGACCCGCTCTTCCAGCCGGGCGACGGCGCGGCTCACCGCCGGCTGAGTCAGCCCCATCGCCTCGCCCGCCCGCGCGAAGGTGCCGGCCTCGATCACCGCGGAGAGCACGCCGATACCGCTGAGCAGCCTGCTGTCGAATCCCATGAGACATACTTTTAGTCATTCATTGGCTGATCATTATTCATTATTTTTATTCACCGAGGAAGCCTACAGTAGTCCTGTCGCCGGATCGAACGGCACCCATCCATTCACCAGGAGCAGGACATGAGCACATCGGAACAGGTCGCCCTCGTCACGGGTTCGTCGCGCGGCATCGGCGCGGAAATCGCCCGCCAGCTCGCCCGGGACGGCTTCCGGGTCGTCGTCAACTATGCCGGGAGCGCCGGCCCGGCCCGCGAGGTGGTCGACGCGATCGTCGCCGACGGCGGCCATGCCGTCGCGGTGCAGGCGAACGTCGCCGACCCGGCCGCCGTGGCCGCGCTGTTCGACGCCGCCCGCGACGCATTCGGCGGCATCGACGTGGTGGTCAATTCCGCGGGCGTGATGAAGCTGGCGGCCATCGCCGACTGCGACGATGCGCTCTTCGACGAAACGATCGCCATCAACGTGAAAGGCACGTTCAACGTATGCCGCGAAGCGGCAAAACGGGTGCGCGACGGCGGACGCATCATCAACCTGTCGACCAGCGTGATCGGCATGCGCATGCCGACTTACGGCGTGTACGTCGCCAGCAAGGCGGCGGTCGAAAGCCTCACGCAGGTGCTCGCGCAGGAAATGCGCGGGCGCGGCGTCCGCGTGAACGCCGTCGCGCCGGGGCCGGTCGCGACCGAGTTGTTCCTGCAGGGCAAGAGCCCCGAACTCGTCAATCGGCTCGCGAAGCTGAACCCGCTCGAGCGGCTCGGCCAGCCCGACGACATCGCGCGCGTCGTCGCGTTCCTCGCGAGCCCCGACGGCGCGTGGATCAACGGCCAGATCCTGCGCGCCAACGGCGGCATGTGCTAACGGACCGCCCGCTGCCCCTCGTCTTTCCACCAGGAGATCGCTCATGAAGGAAGTCGTCCTCGTCACCGGCGCGTCCAGCGGCTTCGGCTTGCTGACGGCCCAGGCGCTCGCCCGCGCCGGTCACACGGTCTACGCATCGATGCGCGAGAGCGCCGGGCGCAACGCACCGCGCGTCGCCGCCGTCGCCACCTATGCGCAAGAACACGGCGTCGACCTGCGCAGCCTCGAACTCGACGTCGGCGACGACGCATCGGTCGACGCCGCGATCGATCGCGTGATCGCCGACCACGGCCGCCTCGACGTCGTCGTTCACAACGCCGGCCACATGGTGTTCGGGCCGGCCGAAGCGTTCACGCCCGAGCAGTTGGCGCAGCTCTACGACATCAACGTCGTGTCGACCCAGCGCGTGAACCGCGCGGCGCTGCCGCACCTGCGCGGCCAGGGCCGCGGCCTGCTCGTATGGGTATCGTCCTCGTCGGCGCGCGGCGGCACCCCGCCGTTCCTGGCCCCCTACTTCGCCGCGAAAGCCGCGATGGACTCGCTCGCGGTGTCCTACGCTGCCGAGCTCACCCGCTGGGGCATCGAAACGTCGATCGTCGTGCCGGGCGCATTCACCAAGGGGACGAATCACTTCGCCCATGCGGGCAAGCCGGCCGATGCGGCGGCTGAGGCGCTCTACGACAGCGGCCCTTATGCGGGCGTTGCCGATCAGGCGCTGAAGGGCCTCGCTGCGCTCGAACCCGCGGACGCCGATGCCGGCGCGGTCGCGACGGCGATCGTCGATATCGTCGCCGCTCCGCACGGCAAGCGCCCATACCGCGTCTTCGTCGATCCGTCGCAGGACGGCGCGGAGGAAGTATTCCGCGTCGGCGATCGCATCCGCCGCGAGATGTTCCGGAACCTCGGCCTCGGCGACCTGCTCGCGCCGCGCGCGGGCGGCTGATCCTTCCCGCGCCGGGCCGGCCGGCGCGGGTCAATCCCGCTCGCAGAACCCGAGGATCGCGTCCGCGACCGCCGCCGGAGACTCGCGCTGCGGGAAGTGCCCCACTCCGTCGAGCACCTGCCGCTCGTAGCGCCCGGCGAAGAACCGTTCGCGCCCGGCCGAGCTGTCCGGATGATTGCAGGCGTCCGCGCCGCCATGCAGCACGAGCGTCGGCACCGTCAGCACGGGCGCCGGGTTCAGCCGCGCGTCGTCGGCGGCATAGGCCGGCGTACCCGCCGCGAAGCCCCAGCGCTGCCGGTACGAATGCAGCACGACGTCGATCCAGTCGGGTCCGTCGAACGCAACGGCCGCCGCGTCGAAATCGCTGTCGCGATACCAGCCCGGCGGCGACCACGTATCCCACATCAGGCGCGCAAATGCACGGCGGTCGTCGCGCAGCGCCTGCTCGCCGCGCGGCGTCGCCATGAACCAGTGATACCAGTAGTTGCGCGCCTGCTGCAGCGACAGCGGCTGAGCGGGATCGTTGGTGCCGTACCCGACCGACAGCATCACGAGCTGCGATGCGGCACCGCCGCGCAGCCCGCAGGCGTTCGCGGCCGCGCGGGCGCCCCAGTCGTGCCCGACCAGCACGGGCCGCTCGATACCGAGCACGTCGACGAATTCGAGCAGGTCGCGCCCGAGCGCCGCGAGCTGGCCGCTGCGCGGCACGGACGCGTCGCGAAAGCGCGTCGGCGCAAAACCGCGCAGCGCTGGCGCGAGCACGCGGTAGCCGCGTGCGACGAGTGCCGATGCCACCGCCTCCCAGCCGACCGGGCTGTCCGGCCATCCGTGCAGCAGCACGGCCACGTGTTCGCCGTGCGGATTCCATTCGAGATAGGCAATGTCGAGCGACGCGGTCGTCGCATGTGCATAGGTCGTCATCGGGTACTCCGTCAGTCAGCATGAACCTACGATGGTAGGTCGGCCTTTCATCACGATTCACGGAGTATCATGATTTACTCTTTAGATATCGCGTTGAATCGATCCATGGAACCGCCGACCAATCCTGCGTCGACCGCGCTCGACATCGGGCTGCTGCGCACCTTTCTCGAAGTGGTCGACAGCCGCGGATTCGCGCCGGCCGCGGAACGCCTCGCGCTGACGCCGTCCGCCGTCAGCGGCCACATCAAGCGGCTCGAACAGGCGGCCGGCACCGTGCTGCTCGCGCGCACGACACGCCGTATCGCGCTGACGCCGGCCGGCGACACGCTGTACGCGTACGCGCGCAACATCGTCGACATGGAGCGCGAAGTGCGCGCGCGGCTGCGCGGCGCGCCGGCGCACGGGCCGCTGCGGGTGGGCGCATCGGAGGATTTCGCGGGCACGTGGCTGCCGCAGGTGCTGCGCACGTTCCGCGACAGCCATCCGCGCACCTCGATCGAACTGAAGGTCGGCATCACCGCGTCGCTGCTGCGGGAGCAATCGCTGGGCCGGCTCGACGTCGTGTTCGGCAAGCAGTGCCGACAGGTCGACACGCCCGGCGAATTGCTGTGGGAGGAGCCGCTCGTGTGGGCATTCGCGGCCGATACGGCGCTCGATGCCGAAGAAGGCGTGCCGCTCGCGCTGTTTCCGGAGCCGTGCGTGTATCGGCAAGCCGCGGTTTCCGCGCTCGCCGCGGCGCTGCAGCCGTTTCGCGTGCTGTTCGAAAGCGGGAGCATGGCCGGGTGCATGTCAGCCGCGCTCGCCGGTTTCGCGGTCACGGCGCTCGCGCGCAGCCAACTACGCGACGGCCTGCGCGAGTGCGGGCCGCACGACGGCCTCCCGGCGCTGCCGGCCGCACGCTTTTACGCATTCGCGTCGAAACCCTCGGGCGTCGGCGCCGCGCTGATCGACGCGGTTCGGGCCACCGGGCGCACGCGGCAGTTCGCTGCCTGAGCACGCGCGGCGCAGTCGCCGCAGTCGCCGCAGGTGCCACGTCGCGCCGGTACCGATCGGGCGGCGTCACGAGCCGGAGAACGGCGCGGGACGGCCCGCAGGCACCGGCACGATGCCGCTTTCAGTCGCCGCTGCCGCTCGCACCCGCGTCGTTCAATGCCTCCGCCATCAACTCGCCGAACCACTCGATGAACGCGTTGAGCCGCCTCGAACGATGCCGGCGGTGCGGATACACGGCCGCCACGTCCATCGGCTCGGCGCGGTGGCCGGACATCACGTCGACGAGTGCGCCGCTTGCCAGCAGATGCTCGACGTCGAAGCGCGGAATCTGGATCAGCCCCATTCCCGCGATGCAGCTGGCGATATAGGTCTCGGCGTTGTTGACGATCACGCGGCTCGGCAGCGTCAGCATGTGCCGCCGTCCGTCCGCGCAGTATTCCCAGCCTAGCTCGCGCCCCGTCGTCGGAGACGCATAGCCGATCGCCCAGTGCCCGTGCGCGAGTGCATCCGGATGCTCGGGCACGCCGCATTCGCGCAGGTAGTCGGGGCTCGCGCAATTGATCAGCGTGAACTGCCCGAGCGGCCGCACGACGAGGCTGCTGTCCGCGAGCCGCCCGACGCGGATCGCGCAATCGACGCCCTCCTGCACGAGGTCGATCGTGCGGTCGGTCGAGCCGAGCGACAGTTGCAGCTTCGGGTGGCGGCGAAACAGCGACGGCAGCGCGGGTGCCACGACGCGGCGCGCGATCCGGCTCGGCACGTCGACGTTCAGCCGCCCGACCACGTCGCGGTCGCGGCGCCGAAACAGACGGTCGAGCTCGTCGGCCTCCGCGAGCAGGCGCCGGCCGCGTTCGAGCAGCAGCGCGCCGTCGGCGGTCAGCTGCACCTGACGCGTCGTGCGGTGCAACAGACGCGTGCCGAGCGCCGTCTCGAGTTGCTGGACGGCCGCCGACACGGTCGCGCGCGGCACGCCGAGCGCATGCGCGGCCTTGATGAAGCTGCCCATCTCGGCAACCTGCAGGAAGATCCTGACCTGATCCAGCTTGTCCATCGGCGGGAAACCCGGGTTCGAACGGCAGTCGCCAGCCGGCTGGCGCGCATCGCGGCCGGCCGGCTTCGGCGACACGGAGAAAACGGACGCGCGGCCTCGTGGCCACGCGCCCGTCCATTGTCCACGCAAACGCGCCATTGCGGTGCGCCGCGCTGCCGCAAACGGGCCGGTTACTTGGTCGTATAGCCGCCGTTGATCAGGATCGTCTGGCCCGTGATCCACCAGCCGTCGGTCACGAGATGACGGATGAACGGCACGACGTCCTCGATGTCGGTCAGCCCTGTCTTGCTGAACGGCGACAGCGCGGCGGCCGTCTTGTGATATGCGACCGCATCGGCGCCTTCGGCCGGATAGAAGAACGGCGTGTCCATCGGGCCCGGCCCGACGGCCGTCACCGAGATTCCACGCGCGCCGTATTCCTTCGACGCCGCGCGCGTGAAGTGCTCGACCGGCGCCTTCGATCCTTCGTACGCCGCGTAGAACGGTGTAAACGCGCCGAGCAGCGACGTCACGAGCGTGACGAGCTTGCCGTGATCCTCGAGGTGCCGCCCGGCTTCCTTGATGAAGAAGAACGCCGACTTGCTGTTGACCGCGAACATCTCGTCGTACTCGGCTTCGCTGATCTCGGTGAACGGCTTCTTCAGCACCTTGCCGACCGTGTTGATCGCGATGTCGATCTTGCCGAAGCGCTGCTTCGCGTCGTCGAACAACTTCTCGACCGCGGCGGCGGTCGTCAGGTCCGCCTGGAACGTCGCCGCTTGAGCACCGGCCGCACGTACCGCGGCGGCGGTCTCCTCGGCCTGCGCCTGCGACGCCGCGCTGTTGTAGTGAATCGCCACCGCCTTCGCGCCGTGGCCCGCCAGGTCCCGGGCGATCAGGCCGCCGAGATTCTTTGCGCCGCCTGCGATCAGGACGACCTTGTCTGCGAGCGTATGAGTTGCCACGGTTGACTCCTTTTTCGTTGAACGAAGCTAGGAGTGTAGGCATGCGCGCCGCGCCGGTCAGCCGGCCGCGGCTGGATGGATTATCCAGAAAATCGATCCAATCGAAGCCGTGCAATGTGGTCTGCCGCACCGACGGCGGCACCCGATTCCGCTATCGAAGCGCGGCCGCCGGCCGGCTCAGCGCGCGTACAGCGCCGCGTCGATCTTGCCGAGCAGCCACTGCATGCCGGCCAGATGCTGCTGGTCGTGGCTGCACAGGTAATGGACGAGCCCGCGCACGGTCAGCGAACCGTAGCCGTCGAACTCGCCGGTACGCTCGAACTGTTCGGGCGTGAGGCTCGACAGCAGCGCCAGCGTCTCGCGTCGTGCGTCGCGAATCGCCGCGAGCACGTCGGACGCGTACGCGTCGTTGTAGCGCCGCTCGGTCGCGAGCGCGTCGCCGTCGATCGAGACGAGCAGCGGCCGGTCCTCGTCGAGCATGCGCCGCAGCCGTACGTGATAGCCGTCGATCTCGATGTCGCGCACATGGCAGAGCTGCCCGAGCGGCGAGAAATGCTCGCTCGGGATGCCGGCCCAGTCGTCGGGGGTCCAGCGCGCATAGCCGTCGGGCACGGCCGCGAAATGCGCTTCGAGCTGACGGGGGAAATCGGCGAGTGCGTCGAGCGTCGTCGGATTCATGCAGGACTCCTGGTCGGATAAGGCGGGCGGCAACCCTGGCACGGGCCTGCCGCCGCCGTTGCGTCACTTCACGCTGAAGCCGTAAGCGCCCTGCGTGCGATGCCCGTCGGTCGCGACGGCCACCCACTTCACCATGTACGCGCCCGTGCCGAGCGCCGCGAGCGGCACCGTCATCCGCTTGCGCATCGACGCGTCGATCCGCGCTCGGCCGTCCGACACCGTCTTGCCCTCGCCATCGACGACGACGATCGAGCTGAATGCCGGCTCCAGCGGCTCGGTGAAGTCGAGCGTGACGGCCGCCGGTGCGGCAGCCAGCGCGGCGCCCGCCGCCGGGTCGCTCTTCGCGAGATGCGCATGCGCGAACGCGGTCGACGAAACGGTCGCGGCGACGATGACGGCGGCAGCCTGGCGGCCGAACGGGAATGAATCGAAAGGCATGGACTTTCCGTGAAGAATGAACGGCGCCGCGCGCCGCGCAGCGTTCCGGCAGCTTACCAGCGCATGCGGGTTCATGCCGGCCATGCGCCGGTGCTTGATAGAATGCGCGCGCTATGGATCTCGAAAGCATTCTCTACACTCAGGGCTTCGGCTCGCGCCGCCAGTGCCGCGGCCTGATCGAAGCGGGCCGCGTCGCCGTCGCGGGCGCCGCCGCGACCGACCCGGACGCCGCCTTCGACACCGACGGCCTCGTGTTCTCGGTCGACGATACGGCATGGCCGTTCCATGCGCGCGCGTATCTCGCGCTCAACAAGCCGGCCGGCTACGAGTGTTCGCGCGATCCGCAGCACCATGCGAGCGTGTTCAGCCTGCTGCCCGCGCCGCTCGTCGCGCGCGGCGTGCAATGCGTCGGCCGGCTCGACCAGGACACGACCGGCCTGCTGCTGCTGTCCGACGACGGCCAGTTCGTGCACGCGTACACGTCGCCCAAGCGCAAGGTGCCGAAGACCTACGTCGCGACCGTGCGCCACCCGCTCGACGACGCGCAACTGCACGCGCTGCGCACCGGCGTGCAATTGCATGGCGAGCCGAAGCCGATCGCGGCCGTCGCCGCCGACGCCCGCGACACGCACGCGCTCGCGCTGACCGTGCTCGAAGGCAAGTACCACCAGGTCAAGCGGATGGTCGCGGCGGCGAGCAATCGCGTCGAGTTGCTGCACCGCGAAAGCATCGGCGGCTTCGTGCTGCCGGCCGACCTCGCACCCGGCGCATGGCGGTGGCTCGACGAAGCCGACCTTGCCGCGCTGCGCAATCCCGTCCAAACCCTGTAAGGGAAAATCCGCACGACCGCTCGGTGTCCGGCCGCCCCTGCGCCGCAGGTTCCCCCGCTATACTGAAATCACAAGCTGCAAGAGCAGCGATGCAGGGGGAGACATCATGAACATCAACCATTCTTTCGCACTGTCGTCGGCGATGATCGCGTTCGCGGTCATCGGCGTCATCGTGATCGGCGGCCTGCTGGCCACGATGCATCTGAAGCACAAATATCATCCGAACCTGATCGGCGCGCTGATCGGTGCGCTGCTGTGCTTCCTGCTGATCGAGGCGTTACCGGCGCTCACCTGACGCGCTGCCCGGCGCGAGCGTTTGAAGGAAATCGTCTACGGTCGGATAGCGCAACGTCACGCACAATTCGGCCTTGAGCCGTGCGTTGGACAGGCGCCGCGACTCGCGCATGAACGACAGCAGCGTCGGCTCGAGCAGGCGCTCCGCGTCCGCGCGGCTGACGCGCGGCGGCCTCGGCAGGCCGAGCCCCTGCGCGACCCGGTCGAAATACTCCCCCATCCGCAGTTCGGTGTCGTCCGACGCGTGCACGACGCGCGCCGGCTTGCCGCGCTCGGCCGCACGGCGCAGGATCGCCGCGAGATCGTCCGCGTGAATGTGGTTCGTGTACACGTCGTCGGCCGGCTCGAGCGCCGGCGTGCCGCGCTCGAGCCGCGCGACCGGCAGGCGGTTCGCCGCGTAGATGCCGGGAATGCGCACGATGCGCGCGGACAGCACGCCGCGCACCGTCGCCGCGCGCAGTTGTCGCTCGGCCGACACGCGCCGGAACGCGCGCGGATTCGCGGGGCGCAGCGGGTGCGTTTCGTCGATGCGCGCGCCGCCGCAGTCGCCGTAGACGCCCGTCGTACTGGCGTAGACGAGCCTCGGCGCGCGAAGACCCTCGGGTACAATACGCGCTGCCCGAACGGGCGCGCCGGCCTGTCGCGCCGCGATGCGCAGCGTTCGGAGCCGGCCGACCGCCGATGCCGGCGGTGCCGCCGGCCGACGCGCGGGCATGGACGTTGCGGCGATCAGCGCACGCGTGCGTCGATCGTCGCGGCCGTCGGATTGCGGCGGCGCGAGATGCAGGATCGTGCGGGCGAGGCCCGCGAGACGGCCGAGCGTCGCCGGGCGATCGAGATCGCCGACGATCGGCGTGGCGCCCGCGGCGCGCAATTCGTCGCAGCGGGCCGGGTGGCTCGTCAGCGCGAGGATGCGCAAGTCGCGGCGCGCGTCACGCCATTGCGCGACGCAGCGCATGCCGACGTCGCCGCAGCCGACGATCAGTACGCGCGGCCGGCGCAGGATTCGTGTCGCGATCATGTTGGTTGCGAAATCAGTAGCCGCCGTTGCGCGACGCGCAACGGTTTTGCATTGTAGCTGCCGTGCGCGACATGCACGGTTCCCCCATTTTGTTCTAGTTTGGTTCTATGGCATTCAACGTCACTCTCAAGCAAAGCGGCCGGCAATTCCAGGTCGAGTCGGACGAAACCGTGCTGGCGGCCGCGTTGCGTCAGAACGTCCATCTGCCGTACGGCTGCAAGAACGGCGCGTGCGGCTCCTGCAAGGGCCAGATCGTGTCGGGCCAGATCGAACAGGGCCCGCACGCCGCGTCGGCGCTGTCCAACGACGAACGCACGCGCGGCCTCGCGCTGCTGTGCTGCTCGAAGGCGCAATGCGATCTCGAGATCGACGTGCGCGAGATCGCCGGCGTCGACGGCGTGCAGGTCAAGAAGCTGCCGTGTCGGATCGCCGCGCTCGAACGCAAGGCGGACGACGTGATGGTCGTGAAGCTGCAGTTGCCAGCCAACGAACGCCTGCAGTACCTCGCCGGCCAGTACGTCGAATTCATCCTGAAGGACGGCTCGCGCCGCAGCTACTCGATGGCGAACGCGCCGCACGAGGAAGGCCCGATCGAGCTGCACATCCGCCACATGCCGGGCGGCAAGTTCACCGACCACGTGTTCGGCGCGATGAAGGAGCGCGACATCCTGCGCTTCGAAGGCCCGCTCGGCACGTTCTTCCTGCGCGAGGACTCCGACAAGCCGATCGTGCTGCTCGCGTCGGGCACCGGCTTCGCGCCGATCAAGGCGATCATCGAGCATGTGAAGCACTCGGGCATCACGCGCCCGATGACGCTCTACTGGGGCGCGCGCCGCAAGAAGGACATCTACCTCGCCGAGCTCGCCGAGCAGTGGGCGCGCGACATCCCGAACTTCAAGTACGTGCCGGTGCTCTCCGAGCCGGACGACGCCGACCAGTGGACGGGCCGCACCGGTTTCGTCCATCGCGCGGTGATCGATGATCTGCCCGATCTGTCCGGCCACCAGGTGTACGCGTGCGGGGCGCCGGTGATGGTCGAATCCGCGCAGCGCGACTTCACGCAGCACCACGCGCTGCCGGCCGAGGAGTTCTACGCGGACTCGTTCACGAGCGCCGCCGATCTCGCGCATCCGGTCTGAGCACCGGGCGCGCCCGCGTCCCCGCCGCGCGCCGCCCGTGTCACATCCGTGGCATCGCGGCGGTTTACAGTGGGGCGCGGGATGCCTTATGCTTGCGCACATGAACCGCTTCCTGTCCGCTCTCCGACGTCGCCGCTCGCCGCTCCGCCCGGATGCCGCCGGCTCGTCACGGACTCGCGCGTAACCCTCCTCCGCTTCACCGGTTACGCACAAGCTGTTCGACCCACCAGCCACGGCCTTCCGTGGCTTTTTTATTGCCCGTTTCCCTTTCAACGCCCGCTGGAGTCTGCTGCCATGCCCCTGAACGATTATCCGATCGACTCGCTGATGTACATCACGAACCGCCCCGACATCGTGTTTACGCACGGCAAGGGTTCGTGGCTCTACGATCACACGGGCAAGCGCTATCTGGACTTCATCCAGGGTTGGGCCGTCAACAGCCTCGGCCATTGCAACGACGGTGTCGTCGAAGCACTGAAAACGCAGGCCGAAAAGCTGCTGAACCCGTCGCCGGCGTTCTACAACGAGCCGATGGCGAAGCTCGCGGCCCTGCTCACGCAGCAGAGCGTGTTCGACAAGGTGTTCTTCACGAACAGCGGCGCCGAGGCGAACGAAGGCGCGATCAAGCTCGCGCGCAAGTGGGGCCGCAAGTTCAGGAACGGCGCGTACGAGATCATCACGTTCGACCACAGCTTCCACGGCCGCACGCTCGCGACGATGTCGGCCAGCGGCAAGCCGGGCTGGGACACGATCTACGCGCCGCAGGTGCCGGGCTTCCCGAAGGCCGAACTGAACAACATCAACTCGGTCGAGAAGCTGATCACCGACAAGACCGTCGCGGTGATGCTCGAACCGATCCAGGGCGAAGGCGGCGTGATTCCGGCCACGCGCGAATTCATGCAGGAGCTGCGCGCGCTGACGAAACAGCACAACCTGCTGCTGATTGTCGACGAAGTGCAGAGCGGCTGCGGCCGCGCGGGCACGCTGTTCGCGTACGAACTCGCCGATATCGAGCCGGACATCATGACGCTCGGCAAGGGCATCGGCAGCGGCGTGCCGCTCGCGGCGCTGCTGTCGAAGGCCGATGTCGCGGTGTTCGAGGCCGGCGACCAGGGCGGCACGTACAACGGCAACCCGCTGATGACGGCGGCCGGTCATTCGGTCATCTCGCAGCTCGTCGCGCCCGGCTTCCTGGAAGGCGTGCGCGAGCGCGGCGAATACCTGAAGCGCAAGCTGCTCGAGCTGTCGGAGGAGCGCGGCTTCGAGGGCGAACGCGGCGAAGGCCTGCTGCGCGCGCTGCTGCTCGGCAAGGACATCGGCCCGCAGATCGTCGAGAAGGCGCGCGACATGCAGCCCGACGGCCTGCTGCTGAACGCCGCACGGCCGAACCTGCTGCGCTTCATGCCCGCGCTGAACGTGACGACCGAAGAAATCGACCGGATGATGGCGATGCTGCGGTCGATCCTCGACACGCTGTAAGGAGACCCCGCGATGGATGCCGCCGCCGATGCTGTCGCTATCCGCCCGTTCGAACGCGCCGACACCGATGCCGTGCTCGCGGTATGGCGCGACGCGTTCCCGCAGTACGACGAAGCCGGTGCGCCGCCGCACCGCGATCCGCTGCGATCGATCGAGCTGAAGCTCGCGACCCAGCCGGAACTGTTCTTCGTCGCGACCAGCGGGGCGCGCGTCGTCGGCACGCTGATGGCCGGTTTCGACGGACATCGCGGCTGGCTCTACTCGTTCGGCGTCGCGAACGACGCACGCCGGCTCGGCGTCGGCCGCGCGCTGATCGCGCATGCGGAACGCGCGCTCGCCGCGCGCGGCTGCCTGAAGATCAACCTCCAGGTGCTGCCCGGCAACGAGGACGCATGCCGCTTCTACGCGGCGCTCGGCTATCGCGTCGAGGAACGCATCTCGTTCGGCAAGACGCTGCCCGCCGCGTAACGCGGCCGCCGGCAGCGGCACGGCTCAGCGCGTGATCGGCCCCGCGCCCGGCAGCGGGTTGCCGAGCGCGTCGGTCGGCACGGCCTGCTGCTCGAACGCCGCGAAATACGCGGCCCACTGCGTGTCGCTCACGCGCACGATCAGCGCGCCGTCCTGCCACACGTCGTTGTGGTCGTTGTGATCGTCGCCCGCGCGATGCAGGTAGTTCGGGCCGGTCGAGCCCTGGTTCATGTGCGTGTCGTGGATGCCGTTGCCTTGCGCATAGGTGCGGCCGAACACGACGACGTCGAGGCCCTGCGACTGCGCGGCGTTCACGAGCCGCAGCAGCGACGGGATCGGCTCCGGATGCTCGGTGCCGTCCATCACCGCGCTCGCGCGCCACGCGCCCGTCTCGTTCAGGATGTCGCTGCGCAGGTAGTCGAGCGCGGGCAGCGCGGCCTGCCCCGTGAGATCGGTAAAGCCTTCGGCCGCGGCGGCGAGCGTCTGCGTGACCGGATGGTGGAAATCGTAGACGAGCTTGTAGTTCAGCAGGTCGTCCGCGTCGTTGGTGCCGACATTGATCGCGACATCCCAGTCGCCCGCCGGCAGCGCCAGCGTCAGGTGGATGTGATACTGGATCTCGCTGCCGTGCGGCGAACCCTTCAGCCGCGCCACCGACGTCACCTTCGCCTTCACGAAACCGTAGTCCAGACTCATGCGTGTTCTCCGTGTCCCGATGAGCCGCCGATGCTACGCGGCCCGTGTGTCCGTTTGCGGGCGACCGGCTGCGGGCGACCGGCTGCGGGCGACCGCATGCGGACGACCGCACGCTAGCCGGCGCAACAATCGAATGGAGTCGCCTTTGCGCGCACAGTTCGACGCGAATCGCACGATACGAAAAAAAAGCCGTCACGGCTATCCCGTGACGGCTTTTTGAAAGCCCGGGTGCGACCTGCGCAACCGGCCCGTTCATTCGATCGCTTACTCGCCCAGATACGCGGCGCGCACCTTCGGATCGTCGAGCATCTGCTTGGCGTCGCCTTCCATCGTGACCGTGCCCGAATCCATCACGTAGCCGCGGTCGGCCGCCTGCAGCGCGAGGCGTGCGTTCTGCTCGACCAGCAGCACCGTGATGCCTTCCTTCGAGATCTCGCGCACCACTTCGAAGATCTTCTCGACCATGATCGGCGACAGGCCCATCGACGGCTCGTCGAGCAGCAGCAGCTTCGGCTTGGAGAGAATCGCGCGCGACATCGCGAGCATCTGCTGCTCGCCGCCCGACAGCGTGCCCGCGAGCTGCGTCGCCCGTTCCTTCAGGCGCGGAAAGAAGCCGAACATCCGGTCGACGTCCTTCTTGATCTGCTCCTTGTCGTTGCGCAGGTACGCGCCCATCTGCATGTTCTCGATGATCGACATCCGCGCGAAGATCCCGCGGCCTTCCGGCACCATCGCGAGGCCGCGCTTGAGCAGTTCGTGCGACGGCACGCCCTTGATCGACTTGCCGTCGTACTCGATGTCGCCCGCCGAGTACGGCTTCAGGCCGGTGATCGCCTTCATCGTCGTGGTCTTGCCGGCGCCGTTCGCGCCGATCAGCGTCACGAGCTCGCCCTGACGGACTTCCATGTCAACGCCCTTGACGGCCTGGATGCCGCCATAGTTGACCTGCAAGCCCTTGATTTTCAACATTGCCGCTGCCATCAGTGCACCCCTGCGCCGAGATATGCCTCAATCACCTTCGGATTCTTCTGCACGTCCTGCGGCAGACCCTCGGCGATCACCTTGCCGTAATCGAGCACCGTCATCCGGTTGCACAGCCCCATCACGAGCTTCACGTCGTGCTCGATCAGCAGGATCGTGCGGCCGTCCGAGCGGATCTTGTCGAGCAGGCGCGTGAGTTCGACCTTCTCGGTCGCGTTCATCCCGGCTGCCGGCTCGTCGAGCGCGAGCAGCTTCGGGTCGGTCGCCAGGGCCCGTGCGATTTCCAGACGACGCTGGTGACCGTACGACAGGTTGCGCGACGTGTAGTCGGCGTACTGCAGCACGCCGACGTATTCGAGCAGCTCGATCGCGCGTTCCTTGATCTCGCGCTCTTCCTGACGTTCGGCCGGCGTCTGGAACACCGCCCCGAGCAGCCCGTGCTTGGTGCGCACGTGGCGGCCCACCATCACGTTCTCGAGCGCCGTCATCCCGCCGAACAGGCGGATGTTCTGGAACGTGCGCGCGATGCCGGCCTTGGCCACCTGGTGCACGGCCGTCGGCGTGTAGTTCGTGCCGTCCAGCTTGAAGTCGCCGGAGTCCGGCGTGTAGAGGCCCGTGATCACGTTGAAGAACGTCGTCTTGCCGGCGCCGTTCGGGCCGATCAGGCCATAGATCTCGCCTTCGCGGATCTGCAGGCCGACGTCGGACAGTGCCTGCAGCCCGCCGAAGCGCTTGTTCACGCCCTGCACGGACAGTCGGATTTGCTTGTCGCTCATGTGTGTTATCCCCTTGTCCGTTGGTTAAGCGCGCACCGGCTTCTTGCTGTTGCGCTTCGCCAGTTTCGCGATCTTGTCCTCATGCTTCGGCGCGGGCCACAGGCCTTCCGAGCGGTACAGCATGATGACCACCATCGCGAGGCCGTACAGCGCCTGACGGATCACTTCCGTATCGACGATGTCGTGACCGAACAGCGCATGCTGCAGCGGGCTCATCGTCGAGCGCAGGAATTCCGGGAAGATCGCGAGCAGCACCGCACCCAGGATCACGCCCGGGATATGACCCATGCCGCCGAGCACCACGCAGGCGAGCACGACGATCGATTCCCAGAACGTGAACGACTCGGGCGACACGAAGCCCTGGAACGCGCCGAACATCGAGCCCGACAGGCCGCCGAACGACGCGCCCATCGCGAACGCGAGCAGCTTCACGTTACGGGTGTTGATGCCCATCGCCTTCGCGGCGATCTCGTCTTCGCGGATCGCTGCCCACGCGCGGCCGATACGCGAGTGCTGCAGACGCGTACACACCCAGATCACCAGCAGCGAGCAGAGCACGAACAGGTAGTAGTACATGTACACCGACGGCAGCTGGAAGCCGAACAGCGTATGCGTCTGCGACAGGTTGAAGCCGCCGACGTGCACCGGATCGATGCCCGTGATCCCCTTCGGGCCGTTGGTGATGTTCACCGGACGGTCGAGGTTGTTCATGAAGATCCGGACGATTTCACCGAAGCCGAGCGTCACGATCGCCAGATAGTCGCCGCGCAGGCGCAGCGTCGGCGCGCCGAGCAGGATCCCGAAGGTCGCCGCCAGCGCCATCGCGATCGGCACGATGAGCAGGAACGGCACGTGCAGGCCGTTCGGCGCGAGCGCCGCGATCCACTCGAACTGCGAGGTCAGGTGCGGCGAGCTCAGGAGTGCCGCCACGTATGCGCCCACCGCATAGAACGCGATGTAGCCGAGGTCGAGCAGGCCGGCGAAGCCGACCACCACGTTCAGGCCCAGCGCGAGCATCACGTACAGCATCGCGAAGTCGAGCACGCGGACCCAGTAGTTGCCGCCGGCAGAGCCGATCAGGATCGGCGCGGCGATCACGAGGACCGCGGTGAGGAGGCCGATGACCACGGTCTTGGCGGTGTTGCGCTCTTCGACGAGCGACGTCGACGATTCGATCGGTTGAATGGATGTCATGTTGTTTGCTCCCCTTCCGTTACGCGCGATCCGCGACCCGTTCGCCCAGCAGCCCCGACGGACGGAACACCAGCACGATGATCAGCACGATGAAGGCGAACACGTCCTGATAGTTGCTGCCGAATACGCCGCCCGTGAGGTTGCCGATGTAGCCGGCCCCGAGCTGCTCGATCAGGCCGAGCAGCACGCCGCCGACCATCGCGCCGCCGAGGTTGCCGATCCCGCCGAGCACCGCCGCGGTGAACGCCTTCATGCCGGGGATGAAGCCCATGTAGAAGTGCACGTTGCCGTATTCGGACGCGATCATCACGCCGGCCAGCGCGGCGAGCGCGGAGCCGATCATGAACGTCGCGGAGATCACGAAGTTCGGGTTCACGCCCATCAGGCTGGCGGTGTTCGGGCTTTCGGCGATCGCGCGCATCGCGCGGCCGAGCTTGGTCTTGTGCACGAGCAGCAGCAGGCCTGCCATCACGAGGAACGCGACCGCGATGATCACGATTTCAGTGACCGAGATCACGGCGCCAGGCGTGGTGTCGGTAGCCTTGATCACGTTGATCGGGTCGGTCGGCAGCAATTGCGGGAACGGCAGCGGGTTGCGCGACCAGATGATCATCGCAGCCGTCTGCAGCAGGATCGACACGCCGATCGCGGTGATCAGCGGCGCGAGGCGCGGCGCGCGGCGCAGCGGCCGGTACGCGACCCGTTCGATCGTGAAGCCGACGAACGCACAGACGACCGCGGCGATGCCCAGGCCGATCGTCAGCGTCGCGACGTTGCCGAGGCCGGGAAAGTGGTTCTGCAGCACGGTGATGGCCGACAGCGCGACCATCGCGCCGATCATCAGCACGTCGCCGTGCGCGAAGTTGATGATGCCGAGAATGCCGTACACCATCGTGTATCCCAACGCGATGATGGCGTACACACTGCCGAGCACCAGCCCGTTGAGAACCTGCTGGACGAAAATATCCATTTAAAGCTCCTTGGCCCATGCTGCCGGAGGTCGTTGCGCCGCGGGTAAGCGAGGCATCGCGCCTTCTCGGCGACACTGCGGGTACTAGTCGATACCGGTAAGGGTGGATCGTCCCGGCGCGCGCCGCCCGGCCTGTACGGCCGGACCTGCCGCCGGAGCGGATACAAAAACGGCACCGCACTGTTTCGGTGCCGTCATGAGTCCCGTCGCTAAATCGTCACGACATCGAGGACGGTGTTCGTGGCCTCCTTGAAGTCGTGGGGCAGCATGCCGAGACGGCCGTCGTCCGGTTTCCCGGCATCCGTGCCCTGGCCCGTCCGGTGCCATGCAAGCATCGCGCCCGGACGGAGCGGATTCCGCGCCGCGTCGCCCGGCAAGGCGTTGCGGCAGCCGCGCCCGACTTGCGTCAGGACTGCATCGGAATCCATCGTACGAACCAGACTGCGCGCCACGCCATGGGCGGTCGCGGCAACGCGCTGTTTCGTCGAATCGAATTGAAGGCGGGACAGTGGCATCGGCACGCTGCCGGCAACGCCGCGATCGTCCGGCATCCATCGACCGGCCGCTGGCCGCGGCGCAGCCTGCATGCCCGCTGCCGGCCCGGTCGTCGGGCCGCGCGCGTTGATTTCCTCGATCGTCAAACGTGCCCCGTGTTCCTTGTCCCTGCCCAGTTGCGCGATACGGCGTGCCGATGGCGCCGCGCGTCCGCTTCCGGCGACGCGCACGCCGCTGGCCGATGGCGCCGCGAACCCCGCCGCCTCCCTGCCCGCCCCGTCGTCGCTCTTTTTGCTGCAGCCGGCATGGATTGCAACCGGTGCGGCGACGGACACGGCGTAAGCCAACTTCACATGCATTGAATGGTCTCCCGCGCCTTGCCAAAAACCCGATTTCAAAGCCATTCCGGCTTGAAAACGGGCGCATTGTAACTCCATTTATAGGACGCCAATATTCCTGATTCGATGGGGTTTTCCTGCATTGCAACCAATTTTGAGACACGATTACGCGCGGCGGGAGCAACCGGGTTGCACCACGATTGGGAATAATGGTTGCGATTGCAATTTCGAGACCACAAAAAAAGCGCGCCGGGAGGCGCGCTTCGGTGTTCCGCGAGTGCGATGCGGCAATCAGGCGGCGGGCGGCAGGTTCAACCCGCGCGGCAGCGGAAACGACACGTTTTCCTCGATGCCGTCGAGCGCCCGGACGTTGCGCACGCCGAGTTCGCGCAGCCGTGCGATCACGGCCTGGGCGAGCACCTCGGGCGCCGACGCGCCGGCCGTCACGCCGATGCGGCGCTTGCCGGCGACCCATGCCGGATCGATCTGGTCGGGCGCGTCGACCATGTACGCGGCCACCCCGCGCTTTTCGGCCACTTCGCGCAACCGGCTCGAGTTCGAGCTGTTCGGGCTCCCGACCACGATCACGACATCGCATTGCGGCGCCATGAACTTCACCGCGTCCTGGCGGTTTTGCGTCGCGTAGCAGATGTCCTGCTTCTTCGGTTCGCGGATCTTCGGATACTTCGCCTTCAGCGCACCGATGATCTCGGCCGCGTCGTCGACGGACAGCGTCGTCTGCGTGACGAGCGCGATGCGCTCGGGATCGGCGAGTTCGAGCTTCTGCACGTCCTCGACGCTTTCGACGAGGTGCATGCCGCGCTCGACCTGGCCCATCGTGCCTTCGACTTCGGGATGGCCCTTGTGCCCGATCATGACGATGTCGACGCCGTCCTGGCGCATCTTCGCCACCTCGACGTGCACCTTCGTGACGAGCGGGCAGGTTGCGTCGTAAATGCGCAGCCCGCGCACGTCGGCCTCGTCGCGCACGGCTTTCGACACGCCGTGCGCACTGAAGATCACGGTGTTGCCGGCCGGCACTTCCTCGAGTTCCTCGACGAAGATCGCGCCCTTCTTCTTCAGATCCTCGACCACGTACTTGTTGTGGACGATTTCGTGACGCACGTAGATCGGCGCACCGTGCATCGCGATGGCGCGCTCGACGATCTCGATCGCGCGGTCGACGCCCGCGCAGAAGCCGCGCGGCTGGGCCAGCAGGATTTCGGCGTCGGCGGCGACGGTCTGCCCGGACAGCGTATCGGTGGTACTCATGATTACAGGATTCCGATGATTTTCACTTCGAACGTGAGCGCCTGGCCCGCGAGCGGATGATTGAAGTCGAACAGCGCCGAGGTCTCGCTGACTTCCTTCAGCACCCCCGCGTAGCGACCGCCATCCGGTGCATTGAACTCGATGAGTTCGCCCGGGGTGAAATCGTCGCCGACCATCCCGTTCTCGCGCAGCGTCGACAGCGTCACGCGCTGGAGCATGTCGGGATTGCGGGGGCCGAACCCCTGATCGGGGGCTAGCTGAAAAGTCGAGTGGTCGCCAACCCTGAGCCCGAGCAGAATCTGTTCCAGCGACGGCGCCAGTTGCCCCGCGCCCAGCAGCAGCGTGGCCGGCTTGTCCGAGAAGGTGTTGACGATGTCGGCGCCGTCGGCCAGTGCCAGCCGGTAATGCAACGTGACGTGGGAACCGGGCTTCACTTCGGATAGATCGATGAGGCTCATGAATTACTCGTTCAGTCGGCGCCCGATACGGCCGAATGGCCCGGCGCAAAGCCAATATTGTAAGTCACCTGAGCGGGCAAGGAGGAAAGTGCGACGACGTCGCGCACGCCGCCCGCGCCCAATGGAGTTCCGAGCATGCCGTCACCCCGCCTCATCCTGCCGTCGGCCGAATGCCGCGACACCGCCGACACGCCGACCGATCCGCCCGGCCGCGTCATCCCGATCAACCGGCACAGGCGCCGCCCGGCCGGCTGGCGGCCCGAGCGGCCGCGCGAACGGCTGGTGGAACGCGGGCCGACCGCGCTGACCGACGACGAGCTGATCGCGCTGCTGCTCGGCACCGGCAAGCCCGGTCACGATGTCTTCGTCACCGCCCGCAAACTGGTCGAGCAGTTCGGCACGCTGAGCGGGCTGCTCGAAGCGACCACCGGCGATTTCGAGGCGCACCCCGGCATCGGTCCCGCGCGCTCCGCGCGGCTCGTCGCGGTCACCGAGATCGCGCGGCGCATGCTGGTGGAGAAAGCGGAGGAACGGACGCCGATCGACTCGCCCGGTGCCGTCGAGGATTGTTTGCGACTGAAGATCGGCACGCGCCAGTACGAAGTGTTCATCGCGGTCTATCTGGACGCGCGCAACCGCCTGATCGACATGGAGGAAATCGCGCGCGGCTCGCTCACGCGCATGGCCGTCTATCCGCGCGAGATCGTGCGCCGCGCGATGAAACATAACGCCGCGGCGCTGATCGTCGCGCACAACCATCCGTCGGGCGCGGTGCAGCCGAGCGCGGAAGACCGCCGCCTGACCCGCGTGCTGAAAGACGCGCTCGAACTCGTCGACGTGCGGCTGCTCGATCACGTCGTCGTCGGCGTCAGCGATACTTTTTCGTTCGCGCGGGCCGGTTGGCTGTAAACTGTGGCGCGGCGGCCCGTCCCAGGGCGCCGCAACGGCGAAGTGAAATTAGGTTTGATTTTTCTGAACTTTTTCTGCTAGAATCGCCGTCTGTATTTTTTCCAACCAGTTCTAGCCATCGAAGGGCCTCGTCTGCAAGGGCTACGGCGTTCTGAGTGCAACCATGGATCACGTGGCGGCGCGATGGAACCTTCACCGGCGATCGAACCCCGAATTTAGCGTATTAGGAGTGCTCTCATGGCACGCGTATGCCAAGTAACTGGGAAAGCGCCGATGAGCGGCAACAACGTTTCCCACGCCAACAACAAGACCAAGCGTCGCTTCCTGCCGAACCTGCAAAACCGCCGGTTCTGGGTTGAAAGCGAAAACCGCTGGGTGCGCCTGCGCGTCTCGAACGCCGGCCTGCGCCTGATCGACAAGAACGGCATCGATTCCGTGCTCGCTGACCTGCGCGCACGCGGCGAAGCCTAAGCCCAAGGAGCACAATCATGGCAAAAGGCGCACGCGACAAGATCAAGCTCGAGTCCACCGCTGGTACGGGTCACTTCTACACGACCACGAAGAACAAGCGCAACATGCCGGAAAAGATGGCGATCAAGAAGTTCGATCCCGTCGTCCGCAAGCATGTGGAATACAAAGAAACCAAGATCAAGTAATCTCCGGTTTCTGCCAGCCTGACGGCGACCGAAAAGCCCCGCTCCTGCGGGGCTTTTTGTTTTGCGCGCACGCTCGGGCCCGACGCGGTATGCTCTCCCCTTTCCGCGGCCGCGGCCGCCGGAACGCACAAGATCAAAAGCGTAACGATGGAGATGCAGCATGAAATTCGACGTGGCGATCGTCGGCAGCGGCCTGGCAGGGCTATCGGTCGCACTCAACCTGGCCAGCACGCGACGTGTCGCGCTGATCGCGAAACGTTCGATGATGGAGGGGGCGAGCGATAACGCGCAGGGCGGCATCGCGGCGGTCCTCGACTCGACGGACAGCATCGAGAACCACGTCGACGACACGCTGGTCGCCGGTGGCGGCCTGTGCGACGAAGGCGCGACGCGCTACATCGTCGAGCACGGCCGCGAAGCAATCGAATGGCTGATCTCGCAAGGCGTGCCGTTCACGAAGGACGACGCGGCCGAACTCGGCTTTCATCTGACGCGCGAAGGCGGCCACAGCCATCGCCGGATCATCCATGCGGCCGATGCGACCGGCCATGCGGTGCTTGCGACGCTGTCGGAGCGCGCGCGCCAGCATCCGAACATCACGTTCTTCGAAAACCACCATGCGATCGACCTGATCACGTCGGACCGCCTCGGCCTGCCCGGCCGCCGCTGTCACGGCCTGTATGCGCTCGACGTCGACAACGACCGTACGATTACGATCGAGGCGCCGCATACGGTGCTCGCCACCGGCGGCGCCGGCAAGGTCTACCTGTACACGACGAACCCCGACACCGCGACCGGCGACGGCATCGCGATGGCGTGGCGGGCGGGCTGCCGCGTGTCGAACATGGAATTCATCCAGTTCCACCCGACCTGCCTGTTCCATCCGTACGCGAAGTCGTTCCTGATTTCGGAAGCCGTGCGCGGCGAAGGCGGCCTGCTGAAGCTGCCCGACGGCACGCGCTTCATGCCCGCGCACGATCCGCGCGCCGAGCTCGCGCCGCGCGACATCGTCGCACGCGCGATCGACTTCGAGATCAAGAAGCGCGGGATCGACTGCGTGTATCTCGACATCAGCCATCAGCCGGAAGCGTTCCTGCGCGAACATTTCCCGACGATTCATGCGCGCTGCCTCGAATTCGGCATCGACATCGCGAAACAGCCGATCCCCGTCGTGCCGGCCGCGCACTATACGTGCGGCGGCGTCGTCACCGATCTCGCGGGGCGCACCGATCTCGCCGGCCTGTATGCGGTCGGCGAAACATCGTACACGGGGCTGCACGGCGCGAACCGGCTCGCGAGCAACTCGCTGCTCGAATGCCTCGTGATCGGCCGCGCGACAGCCGAGGCGATCGAGGCGGCCGGCTTCGATACCGACACGCCCGCCACGCTGCCCGCGTGGGACGAAAGCCGCGTATCGGATGCGGACGAGGAAGTCGTCGTTGCACATAACTGGGACGAACTGCGCCGCCTGATGTGGAACTACGTCGGCATCGTGCGCACCGACAAGCGCCTCGAGCGCGCGAAGCACCGGCTGTCGCTGCTGCGCGACGAGATCCACGAGTACTACGCGAATTTCCGCGTGACGCGCGACCTGCTCGAACTGCGCAACCTCGTCGACGTGGCAACGCTGATTGTCAAGAGCGCGCACTCCCGCCGCGAAAGCCGCGGGCTGCACTACAGCCGCGACTGGCCGCATACGCTGCCGAAGGCATTGCCGAGCGTGCTCACGCCGCGCGTGCGCCGCTGAGCCGCACGCCGCCCTTTCCCGCTGCGGCCGCAGCACAAGAAAAAAGCCGCCGGCGTTCGCGCGCCAGCGGCTTTTTGTCTGATTGAACGACGTTGGGTCAGTCGACGATCCGCATCGAATAGTCCGTCGCCCGCACGTCCTTCGTCAGCGCGCCGATCGAGATGCGATCGACGCCCGTCTCCGCGAACGCGCGCACCGTATCGAGATTGACGCCGCCCGATACCTCGAGCACGGCCTTGCCCGCAGCCACACTCACCGCTTCGCGCATCATGTCGAGCGTGAAGTTGTCCAGCAGCACCGACTGCGCGCGATGCGCGAGCGCCGTGTCGAGCTGCGCGAGCGTCTCGACTTCGATCTGCACGGGCACGCCCGATTCCAGCGCGAACGCCGCATCGAGTGCCTCGCCGACACCGCCTGCCGCCGCGATGTGGTTCTCCTTGATCAGGATGCCGTCGTACAGCGCGAGACGCTGGTTCTCGCCGCCGCCCACGCGCACCGCGTACTTCTGCGCGAGCCGCAGCCCCGGCAGCGTCTTGCGCGTATCGAGGATCTTCGCGCGCGTGCCTTCGACGCGATCGACGTAGCGGCGCGTCGCGGTCGCGACGCCCGACAGCAGCTGCAGGAAGTTCAGCCCGTTGCGCTCGGCGGTCAGGAGCGAGCGCGCCGGCCCTTCGAGTTCGCACACGGTCGAATCGGCCGTCATCCGGTCGCCTTCGCGATAGCGCCATTGCACGACGATCGACGGATCGATCCGGGCGATCACGGCGTCGAACCACGGCACGCCGCACAGCACGGCTTCCTCGCGCACGATGATCCGCGCACGGCGGCGCTCGCCGGCCGGCACGAGCCGCCCGGTCTGGTCGCCGGTGCCGACGTCTTCGGCGATCGCATCGGCCATGTTGCGCGCGATCGCTTCGTCGAATGCCGCGCCGTATTGGGCGCGGACGGCTTCGAACAGAGGGGAGACTGCAGTCGCGGCGCCTTCCGCCGGGCCGCCCCCAAGGAAGGCGGCCGCCCCCTCGGGGGGAGCCGTGCATGGGACCGGAGTAAGCGCTGAAGCGCCAACTCCGGTCGACAGCGAACGAATGTGAGCGTGGGGGCCGTTCATTACGCCGCCCCCACGTTCGCGAACAGTTGCTGGTCGCGCTGCAAGTCGCCGCTCGCCTGCACGCGCTTCTTGTGCGCAGCCGCGAATTCGAGCATCCGGTCGATCGGCAAACGCGCACGCTCGCCGATCGCGGGATCGACGAAGATCTCGTTGTGACCGCGTTCAAGCACGTCGGCGAGATTCGCGAGGCCGTTCATCGCCATCCACGGGCAGTGCGCGCAGCTCTTGCAGGTCGCGCTGTTGCCGGCCGTCGGCGCCGCGATGAAGGTCTTGCCGGGCGCTGCGAGCTGCATCTTGTGCAGGATGCCGAGATCGGTCGCGACGATGAAGCGCTTCGCGTCGAACTTGACGGCCGCGTCGATCAGTTGCGTGGTCGAACCGACGACATCGGCCTGCGCCACGACGTTTTCCGGCGACTCGGGATGGACGAGCACCTTCGCGTCCGGATATTCGGCGCGCAGCAGGTCGAGCTCGATGCCCTTGAACTCGTCGTGGACGAGGCACGAGCCCTGCCACAGCAGCATGTCCGCGCCGGTCTTCTTCTGGATATAGCTGCCCAGATGGCGGTCCGGGGCCCAGATGATCTTTTCGCCGCGCGCGTGCAGATCGGCCACGATCTCGAGGCCGATCGACGACGTGACCATCCAGTCCGCGCGCGCCTTCACGGCCGCGCTGGTGTTCGCGTAGACGACGACGGTACGGTCCGGATGCGCATCGCAGAACGCCGAGAATTCGTCGACCGGACAGCCGAGGTCGAGCGAACAGGTCGCGTCGAGATCGGGCATCAGGATCCGTTTGTTCGGGCTCAGGATCTTCGCGGTTTCGCCCATGAAGCGCACGCCCGCGACGACCAGCGTCTGCGCGTCGTGATCGCGGCCGAAGCGGGCCATTTCGAGCGAATCGGCCACGCAGCCGCCCGTTTCGTCGGCCAGTTCCTGCAGTTCGGCATCCACGTAGTAGTGGGCGACCAGCACGGCCTTTTCACGGGCGAGCAACGCCTTGATGCGTGCCTTCAGCGAAGCGCGCTCCTCGGCGGACGGCGCCTCGGGCACCTTGGCCCATGCCTGTCCCACGCCGCACACGGTCCCAGCTGCGACGGGCCGGTCGTACTCGACGGGTTTGATCGTCGATTGCATCTCCATATCTCCTGTCGATCAGAGTTGGCGCTTCAGCGCTTACTCTGATCCCATGCTTCGCGGTCGATCAGCGTCGGCGCTTTGGCGCCTGCCCCGATCCCATCCCTTGCACTCGTCCGGGGCACCCACTCGCCACGCCCCAAAGCTTCATACCAATACCGGCGCCGCCGATCCGTCAAAAACCGGCGCCCCAAATGAAAAAACCCCGCCAACGCGGGGTTTGTGACGTCCTGAGATTCTAATCGATTTCGAATCAGGCGTAGCGACGCAGGCGCGTCGCGAATTCCTGCAGCGCCTTGATGCCGCTTTGTTCCGCGCGATGGCACCAATCCTGCAATTGCGCGAGAAGTTGTTCGCGCGACGCGGTCGAACGATCCCAGATCGCGGCGAGATCCTGGCGCAGCTGGAAGTACGTATGCAGCTTCTGGCTGTTCGCGAAGATTTCCGGCAGCAGCTTTTTCTGCGGCTCGTCGAGGCCGTCGGCGTCCTTGTGGAACCACTTGCGCGCGCCGCGCATCAGCTGGTACTTCTCGCTCGAACCGAGTTCCTTCAGGTGCGCGAGCTCCTGGCGGTACGCACGCTTCACGGCCTTGCCGTAACTCGCCATCACTTCATAGCGGTTCGACAGCACGGCCTGCAGCGTTTCCTGGTCGAGCACCGTCTTCGGCTTGTTCAGGCGCGGCGTGGGCGCGACCTTCTTCACCTTGGCGAGACCGAATGCCGACATGATGCGGATGTACATCCAGCCGATATCGAACTCGTACCACTTGTTCGACAGCTTCGCCGACGTCGCGAACGTGTGGTGGTTGTTGTGCAGTTCTTCGCCGCCGATCAGGATGCCCCACGGGAACAGGTTCGTGCTGGCGTCGGCCGAGTTGAAGTTGCGATAACCCCAGAAATGACCGAAGCCGTTGACGACGCCCGCCGCCCAGAACGGGATCCACACCATCTGCACGGCCCACACGGTCAGGCCGAGCACGCCGAACAACGCGACGTCGATCACCATCATCATGCTGATGCCGAGGATCGGGTACTTCGAGTAGAGATTGCGCTCGAGCCAGTCGTTCGGCGTGCCGTGGCTGAACTTGCGCATCGTCTCTTCATTCTTCGCTTCCGCGCGATACAGCTCGGCGCCCTCGAGGAACACCTTCCAGATGCCGCGCGTCTGCGGGCTGTGCGGATCTTCCTCGGTTTCGCACTTCGCGTGGTGCTTGCGATGGATCGCCGCCCACTGGCCGGTCAGCATCCCGGTGGTCATCCACAGCCAGAAACGGAAAAAATGGCTCGCGATCGGATGCATCTCCAGCGCGCGGTGCGCCTGGCAGCGATGCAGGTAGACCGTCACGCCGATGATCGTGACGTGCGTGACGGCAAGCGCGAACAGCGCGACCTGCCACCACGAAAAACGCAGGAGCCCGTGGGAAAGAAAATCGAGCAGGGAATTCAACAAGGCAGTTACCCGTGATGAGAGCGACGCCGGCTCATGCCAGCGTCATAAAACTGAAAGCATACCGCGTGTAGACCAGAATTTTACTTCAACCGTTCCAAGTCTTTGTAAAAAATGAATATTTTCTTGCCCTGACGCAATCCGCGCGGTCCACCGGCGGACTCGGAAAGGCGCGCGATCCGGTTTCGACCGGGGAATCGGTACGATTGACCGCGCCCGCCCGCTACGCCGCCGGCGCGCGCCCGTTCAGCGCACCGTCGGCGGGCGCCGGATCGAGCCCGGCCGCCACGCCCGGCGCGGGAAAGCCGTCCGGCAGCCCGACCACGCGCACCTCGCACTGCGGAAACGGAATCGAAATCCCGTGCTCGCTGAACAGCCGCCAGATGTTGCGGTTCACGCTCGAGCGCACGCCCGACGTGCCTTTCGCCGCATCCTCGATCCAGAAGCCGAGCTCCAGGTCGATCCCGTCCGCGCCGAAACTCACGAGGTACGGGGTCGGCGCCGGCTCGGCCAGCACACGCGGCACGTCCTTCGCGGCAGCGACGAGCAACGCGAGCGCCTGCTCGACGTCGCTCGTGTACGCGACCTGCACCGCGACTTTCGCATAGCCGCGCGTCAGGTACGACGACTGGTTCTGCACGACGTCGGTGATCAGTTTCTCGTTCGGGATCAGCGTCTCGTTGCCGTCGAGGCCGCGCACGACCGTGTAGCGCGTGCGGATCTGCGTGACGACGCCCTGCAGCCCGCCGACGCTGATCGCATCGCCAAGCCGCAGCGAGCGGTCGACCAGGATGATGAAGCCCGACACGTAGTTGCTCGCGATCTTCTGCAGCCCGAAACCGAGGCCGACGCCCACCGCGCCGCCGAACACGCCGAGCACCGTCACGTCGATGCCGACGAGCGACAGCCCGATCAGGATCGCCGCGAACACGAGCAGCGCGCGGCCGACCCGCGACAGCACGACCTTCAGGTTCGCGTCGAGCGTGCTCGCGCGCGACAGGCGATCCTCGAGCACCGAGCCGAGCCACATCGCGACCATCAGCGTCACGCATACCCACAGCGCACCGGAGATCACCGACAGCAGCGTGAGGTGCGCGGTCGCGACCCGGAACTGCACGCTGTCGAGCCAGCCGAGCACGTCGCGCTGGATGCCGAGCACGGTCATCGCCATCGCGGCCCACACGACGGTCGACACGATCTTCTCGACGATCGACAGCCATGCGTGCGTGTGGCCGTCGCGCGCGAACACGCGCCGCGCGAAGAAGAACAGCACGTAGATCAGCCCGATGCCGAACAGCGGCACGAGCGCGAGCGACAGCAGCGACGTCGACATGAACGGGTCGAACGCGAGCTGCGCGGCGCCGACGAACACGCTGCCGAACAGCGGAAACAGCGCACGCTTCAGGCTTTGCGCGCCCGCGCCCGGCGCGCGTCCGGCTGCCCGGCGCCGAGCGTCGATCCGGCCGTGCACGAAGCGCGCGGCCACCCACGCGAAACACAGCGCCCCGACGAGGAGCGCCGCCTGCCAGATCATCACCGGCTGGTGGAAATCGCGAATCACCGATGCCAGCCGGTGCGACAGCAGGCGGCTCTGCAGATTCTCCATCGTCCGTCCGCGCGTCGTTACTGCGCGGCGCGGCGTTCGAGCACCGCCGCGAAGAAACCGTCGGTCGCGTGACGGTGCGGCCATAGCGACAGGTAGTCGCCCGTCTCGAGCTCGATGCGCTGGTCGGCCAGCACCTGCTGCGCCGGCACCAGCACGAACTCGGGGTGATCGGCCAGGAACTGTTCGACGATGCGCTCGTTCTCGGCGTCGAGCACGCTGCAGGTCGCGTAGATGAGCCGGCCGCCCTTCTTCACGAGCCGTGCGGCGCTCGCGAGGATCGACGCCTGCTTCGGCGTCAGCTCGTCGATCGCCGTGCGCGTCTGCCGCCACTTCAGGTCAGGATTGCGGCGCAGCGTGCCGAGGCCGCTGCACGGCGCGTCGACCAGCACGCGGTCGATCTTGCCGGCGAGCCGCTTGATCTTCGCGTCGTGCTCGCTGTCGATCAGCACCGGGTTCACGTTCGACAGCCCGCTGCGCGCGAGGCGCGGCTTCAGCTTCGCAAGGCGCTTCTCCGAGATGTCGAACGCATAGAGGCGCCCGGTCGAGCGCATCATCGCGCCGAGCGCGAGCGTCTTGCCGCCGGCGCCCGCGCAGAAATCGACGACCATCTCGCCGCGCCGCGGCGCGACCAGCGAGCACAGCAGCTGGCTGCCTTCGTCCTGCACCTCGATCGCGCCTTCCTCGAACAGCTTCAGGCGCGTCAGCGCCGGCTTGCCGACCACGCGCACGCCGAACGGCGCGAACGGCGTCGCGCCCGCCTCGATGCCGCTCACGCGCAGCGCTTCGATCACCTGGTCGCGGGTCGCCTTCTGCGCGTTGGCACGCAGGTCGAGCGGCGCCGGGTAGTTCAGCGCGGCGGCGAGTTGCGCGAGCTCGTCGGCGTCGAAACGGGCCGACAGCGCCTGGTGAATCCAGTCGGGCAGATTCGTGCGAATGCGCACAGGCAGGCTCGCAGGGTCGATCTTCGACACGTGCTCGAGCCAGGCGGACTCGGTGTCGGACAGGAATGGCTTCAGCGCATTGCGACCGACCGTCTGCATCAGGCCGAGCAGCGTGAGGCGCCGCGCGGGCGTGCCCGTGCCGCTCTCGGCCAGATGCGAAAACTCCATCTTCCGGCGCAGCACCGCGAACACGGCCTCCGCGATCACGCCGCGCTCGGCATGCCCGAGCTTCGGATGCGCGCGGAAGAACCGGCTCGTCGTCGCGTCGGCGGGGCCGGCGAACTTCAGCACCTCGGCCAGCAAAGTCTCGGTCTGGCCGATCAGGAATCCGTGCAGCTTCATACACCCTCACTCGTTTCGGTATGCGGTTGATCCGCGAAAATCCAGCGCGCCTCGTCGGGCGCCACCACTGCACGGCCGTTCTCGAGGCGCAGGCGCCCCTCGACGAACCAGCGCACCGCACGCGGATACAGCACGTGCTCGATCGTCAGCACGCGCTGCGCGAGCGCGGCCGCGTCGTCGCCGGCGCGCACGGGCACCGCGCCCTGCGCGACGATCGCGCCGCTGTCGAGCTCGGGAATGACGAAATGCACGCTCGCGCCATGCAGCGCGACGCCGGCATCCAGCGCCTGCTGGTGCGTATGGATGCCCTTGAAGCTCGGCAGCAGCGACGGATGGATATTCAGCAGCCGGCCCTCGTATCGTCTGACGAATGCGGGCGTGAGGATACGCATGAAGCCGGCGAGGACGACGAGATCGGGCGCGAAACGGTCGATCTCGGCGGCGAGCGCCGCGTCGAAGCTGTCGCGGCCATCGAACGACCGGTGGTCGACCACCGCCGTCGCCGCCCCGTGCGACGCGGCAAAAGCCAGTCCGGCCGCATCGGGCAGGTTGGCGATCACGGCGGCAATCCGGGCCGGCCAGCGTTCCCGCGCGCACGCGCGGACGATGGCCTCCATGTTGCTGCCGCGACCGGAAATCAGGATCACGATTTTTTTCATCCGCGAATTTTACCATTCGCCCTCGCGTTTCCCGCCTTCTCGGCCGCCGGCCCGCCCGAACGTTTATAATCTTCTGCTTTGCGGCATCCCACCGCCCATTCCCCCGACGCTGCATCCGCTATCGTGAAAGTCTTCCGCGGCCTGCCCAACGCCGAGAGCCGCGCCCCGTGCGCGCTGACGATCGGCAACTTCGACGGTGTCCATCGCGGCCACCAGGCCCTGCTCGCGCGCGTGCGCGCGGCAGCGGACGCACGCGGCCTGCCCGTGTGCGTGATGACGTTCGAGCCGCACCCGCGCGAATTCTTCAACCCGGCCGGCGCGCCGCCGCGCATCGCGATGCTGCGCGACAAGCTCGAGGCACTGCGCGACCACGGGGTCGACCGCGTCGTCGTCGAGCACTTCAACCACACCTTCGCGAGCCAGTCGCCGCAGGCGTTCGTCGAGCGCACGCTGGTGAACGGGCTGCACACGCGCTGGATGATGGTCGGCGACGATTTCTGCTACGGCGCGAAGCGCGCGGGCACCTTCGACACGCTGAAGGCGGCCGGCGAGCAGCACGGCTTCGAGGTCGAGCAAATGGGCACGGTGGCCGGCAGCGACGGCACGCGCATTTCCAGCTCCGGCGTGCGCGCGGCGCTCGCCGCGGGCGACCTCGACACGGCCGCGCAAGCGCTCGGCCACGGCTACGCGATCAGCGGCCACGTCGCGCACGGGCTGAAGCTCGGCCGCGACCTCGGCTTCCCGACGCTGAACCTGCCGATCGCGCACAAGCGGCCGGCGCTCGCGGGCATCTTCGTCGTGCAGGTGCACGGCCTCGGCCCCGCGCCGCTGCCGGGCGTCGCGAGCCTCGGGCTGCGCCCGACCGTCGACGATTCGGGCCGCGTGCTGCTCGAGGTCCATCTGCTCGACTGGCACGGCGATGCGTACGGCAAGCTGATCCGTGTCGAATTCCTGAAGAAGCTGCGCGACGAGGCGAAGTTCGACGATCTCGAGGCGCTGTCGCGCGCGATCGCGCTGGACGTCGCGAATGCGCGCGCGTACTTCATCGAGCGCGACCGTGCGCCGGGCAGCCGCGCGACGGGCTTCGCGACGTCGGCCACCGACCGAATTAGCTGATCCGGACGGCGGCGCCCTGGCGCCGCACCCTCGCGCCGCCCTCTCGCGCGCATCCCCGATTCACGACGCCCGAGCGTCTCCCCGATTTAGATAGCGATCCCATCATGAGCAACAAGAAAGCCGATTCGAAACCGCAGGCCAAGTATCCGGTCAACCTGCTCGACACGCCGTTCCCGATGCGCGGCGACCTGCCCAAGCGCGAGCCGCAGTGGGTCAAGGAGTGGGAAGAGCGCGGCATCTACGACAAGATCCGCGCGGCCAGCCAGGGCCGCCCGAAGTTCATCCTGCACGACGGCCCGCCGTATGCGAACGGCGACATCCACCTCGGCCACGCGGTCAACAAGATCCTGAAGGATATCGTCGTCAAGTCGCGCAACATGGCCGGCTTCGACGCGCCTTACGTGCCGGGCTGGGATTGCCACGGGATGCCGATCGAGATCCAGATCGAGAAGCAGTTCGGCAAGTCGCTGCCGGCGGCCGAAGTGATGAGCAAGGCGCGCGCGTACGCGACCGAGCAGATCGAGAAGCAGAAGGTCGGCTTCAAGCGCCTGGGCGTGCTCGGCGACTGGGCCAACCCGTACAAGACGATGAACTTCGTCAACGAGGCGGAAGAAATCCGCGCGCTCGGCAAGATCATCGAGAAGGGCTACGTGTACCGCGGGCTGAAGCCGGTCAACTGGTGCTTCGACTGCGGCTCGGCGCTCGCGGAAGCGGAAGTCGAATACAAGGACCGCACCGATCCGACGATCGACGTGATGTTCGCGTTCGCGGAACCGGAAAAGACCGCGCAGGCGTTCGGCCTGCCGGCGCTGCCGCGCGCCGAGGGCGGCATCGTGATCTGGACCACCACGCCTTGGACGATTCCCGCCAACCAGGCGCTGAACCTCCATCCGGAAATCGTCTACGCGCTCGTCGACACCGAGCGCGGGCTGCTGATCATCGCCGAAGAGCGCGTCGAAGCCTGCATGACCGACTTCAAGCTGACCGGCCGCGTCGTCGCGACCGCGCCCGGCGTGAAGCTCGCGAACCTGCGCTTCCACCACCCGCTCGCGTCGGCTCACCCCGGCTACAAGCGCACCGCGCCCGTCTACCTCGGCGACTACGTGACGACCGACACCGGTACCGGCGTCGTGCACTCGTCGCCCGCGTACGGTATCGAGGATTTCATGTCGTGCAAGGCGCACGGGATGACCGATTCCGACTTCATCAACCCGGTGATGGGGGACGGCCGCTATATCGAATCGCTGCCGCTGTTCGGCGGCCTGTCGATCTGGGAGGCGAACCCGAAGATCGTCGACGCGCTGCACGCGGCCGGCTCCCTGCTGCGCAGCGAGAAGTACACGCACAGCTACATGCACTGCTGGCGCCACAAGACGCCGATCATCTACCGCGCGACGTCGCAGTGGTTCGCGGGCATGGACGTGACGCCGCGCGACGGCGGCAAGACGCTGCGCGAGACGGCGCTCGAAGGCGTCGACGCGACCGCGTTCTACCCGTCCTGGGGCAAGCAGCGCCTGTTCAGCATGATCGCGAACCGTCCGGACTGGACGCTGTCGCGCCAGCGCCAGTGGGGCGTGCCGATGGCGTTCTTCGTGCACAAGGAAACCGGCGAGCTGCACCCGCGCACGCTCGAGCTGCTCGAGGAAGTCGCGAAGCGCGTCGAGCAGTCGGGCATCGAGGCGTGGCAGTCGCTCGACCCGCGCGAGCTGATTGGCGACGATGCGAACCTGTACGAAAAGAACCGCGACACGCTCGACGTGTGGTTCGACTCGGGCACGACGCACTGGCACGTGCTGCGCGGCTCGCACAAGGATCAGCTGCAGTTCCCGGCCGACCTGTACCTCGAAGGCTCGGACCAGCATCGCGGCTGGTTCCACTCGTCGCTGCTCACGGCATCGATGATCGACGGCCGCGCGCCGTACAAGGGCCTGCTCACGCACGGCTTCACGGTCGACGGCGAAGGCCGCAAGATGAGCAAGTCGCTCGGCAACGGCATCGACCCGCATGAAGTCGCGAACCGCCTCGGCGCGGAAATCATCCGCCTGTGGATCGCGTCGACCGACTACTCGGGCGAGCTCGCGATCTCCGAGGAGATCCTGAAGCGCGTGACCGAAGGCTATCGCCGCATCCGCAACACGCTGCGCTTCCTGCTCGCGAACCTGTCGGATTTCGACTTCGCGCAGCACGCGGTGCCGGTCGACGAATGGCTCGAGATCGACCGCTATGCGGTCGCGTTCTCGCAGCAACTGCAGACGGAGCTGCTCGGCCACTACGAAAAGTACGAATTCCACCCGGTCGTCGCGAAGCTGCAGACGTACTGCTCGGAAGACCTCGGCGGCTTCTACCTCGACGTGCTGAAGGATCGCCTGTACACGAGCGCCGCCGATTCGCGCGCGCGCCGCTCCGCGCAGACCGCGCTGTACCACCTGACGCACGGCCTTTTGCGCGTGCTCGCGCCGTTCCTGTCGTTCACCGCGGAAGAAGCATGGAAGGTGTTCCAGCCGGCGAGCGACACGATCTTCACGGAAACCTACTACGCGTATCCGGAAGTCGCCGGCTCGGCCGCGCTGATCGAGAAGTGGGCGCTGCTGCGCGACGTGCGCGGCAACGTGACGAAGGCGCTCGAGGAAGCGCGCACCGCGAACCGCATCGGTTCGTCGCTGCAGGCCGAAGTGGCCGTGCATGCGAGCGGCGCGCGCTACGACGCGCTCACGAGCCTCGGCGACGACCTGAAGTTCGTGCTGATCACGTCGGCCGCGACGGTCGTCAAGGTCGACGACGAAGCGCAGGAAAGCGTCGACGTGGCCGCGTCGAAGTACCAGAAATGCGAGCGCTGCTGGCACTACCGCGAAGATGTCGGCGCGCACGCCGAGCATCCGACGCTGTGCGGCCGCTGCTTCTCGAACCTGTTTGAAAACGGCGAAATCCGGAGCGCTGCTTAACCATGGCGAAAACCCTGTCGAAACCGGCCAGCGGCGCGCTCGCGCCCTGGCTCGGTATTTCGCTGATCGTGATCCTGTTCGATCAGTTGTCGAAGATCGCGATCCTGAAAACGTTCGCGTACGGCGCGCAGCATGCGCTGACGTCGTTCTTCAACCTCGTGCTGGTGTACAACCGCGGCGCCGCGTTCGGCTTCCTGTCGACCGCGAGCGGCTGGCAGCGCTGGGCGTTCACCGCGCTCGGAATCGGCGCGACGCTCGTGATCTGCTTCCTGCTGCGCCGTCACGGCCAGCAGCGGCTGTTCAGCCTGTCGCTCGCGCTGATCCTCGGCGGCGCGCTCGGCAACGTGATCGACCGGCTCGTCTACGGTCACGTGATCGACTTCCTCGATTTCCACGTCGGCGCGTGGCACTTCCCGGCGTTCAACCTCGCCGATTCCGCGATCACGATCGGGGCGGTGCTGCTGATCTACGACGAGCTGCGGCGCGTGCGCGGCTCGCGCTGAGCGCGCATACTCCGTGTCGACGGCCGGCTTCGCGCCGGCCGTTCCGTTTGACCCCAGGAGGCCTGAGTTGGCACACGCAGAACTCGCAGGAAAACACCTCGTTCTCGGCCTGACGGGCGGCATCGCCTGCTACAAGATCGCCGAACTCACGCGGCTGCTCGTGAAGGCCGGCGCGACCGTGCAGGTCGCGATGACCGACGCCGCCACCCAGTTCATCACGCCCGTCACGATGCAGGCGCTGTCGGGCCGGCCCGTCTATACGAGCCAGTGGGACGCGCGCATCGACAACAACATGGCGCACATCGACCTGTCGCGCGAAGCCGACGCGATCGTGATCGCGCCCGCGTCGACGGATTTCCTCGCCAAGCTCGCGCATGGGTTCGCCGACGATCTGCTGTCGACGCTGTGCGTCGCGCGCGACTGTCCGCTGCTCGTCGTCCCCGCGATGAACCGCCAGATGTGGCAGAACCCGGCCACGCAACGCAATGCCGCGCAGCTGCGCGCCGACGGCGTGTCGGTGCTCGGCCCGGATTCGGGCGCGCAGGCATGCGGCGAAGTCGGCGATGGCCGCATGCTCGAGCCCGAGGCGATCTATGAAGCGATCGTCGCGCACTTCGCGCCGAAGGTGCTCGCGCACCGCCGCGTGCTGATCACGGCCGGGCCGACGTTCGAACCGCTCGACCCGGTGCGCGGCCTGACGAACCGCTCCAGCGGCAAGATGGGTTTCGCGCTCGCCCGCGCCGCGCAGCAGGCCGGCGCCGACGTGCATCTCGTCGCCGGGCCGGTGGCGCTCGACACGCCGTGGGGCGTCTACCGTCAGGACGTGCAGACCGCGCAGCAGATGTACGACGCGGTGATGCACGCGGTCGCCGACGCCGACATCTTCATCGCGGTGGCCGCGGTCGCCGACTGGCGCGTCGAACAGCCGGCCGAGCACAAGATGAAGAAGACGGCCGACCACAAGATGCCGGCGCTCGCGTTCGTCGAGAATCCCGACATCCTCGCGTCGGTCGCGGCGCTGCCCGATGCGCCATTCTGCGTCGGTTTCGCGGCCGAAAGCGGCGACCTCGACGTGCACGGCGACGAGAAGCGCAAGCGCAAGAACGTGCCGCTGCTCGTCGGCAATCTCGGCCCGCTGACGTTCGGCCTCGACGACAACGAAGTCGTGCTGTTCGAGGCCGCCGGCCTCACGCGCCTGCCGCGCGCGCCCAAAGACGAACTCGCGCATGCGCTCGTCGCGGAAATCGCGAAGCGCCTGCCCGACAACCGCCTGATCTGATCTACCGCGCGGCGGCCATCACCGCCGCGCCCTTCCCGACCGATTCGACGACCGCATGAAACTCGACCTGAAGATCCTCGACGCGCGCATGCGCGACTACCTGCCCGCCTACGCGACCACCGGCAGCGCCGGCCTCGACCTGCGCGCATGCCTCGACGCACCGGTCACGCTGCAGCCGGGCGAAACCACGCTCGTGCCGACCGGCCTCGCGATCCACCTTGCCGATCCCGGCTATGCGGCGCTGATCCTGCCGCGCTCGGGCCTCGGCCACAAGCACGGGATCGTGCTCGGCAACCTCGTCGGCCTGATCGACTCCGACTACCAGGGCCAGCTGATGGTCTCGACGTGGAACCGCGGCCAGACCGAGTTCGTGCTGAACCCGTTCGAACGGCTCGCGCAACTCGTGATCGTGCCGGTCGTGCAGGCGCAGTTCAACATCGTCGACGAATTCGCCGAGAGCGATCGCGGCACAGGCGGCTTCGGCAGCACCGGCCGCCACTGAGCCACGCAGCACGAAAAAAGGGGCCTCGCGGCCCCTTTCCTTTTCACGCGCCATCACTCACTTGCCACTCGATTGCGCGATTCGCGCGAGCGCCGGCTCGCGACGCCGCGCCTGCGCGATGCTCGCATAGACGACCATCGCCGCCAGCACGCCGAGCAGCACGGCCGACGAGCCGACCGTACCGAGCGCGAGGCCGCCCTTCGCGACCGGCTTCGTCAGCAGGTCGCCGACCGTTGCACCGAACGGACGGGTGAGCACGAACGCGGCCCAGAACAGCAGCACGCCGGAAATGCGCGTGAAGTAGTGCGCGAGCACGATCGCCGCCAGCAGGCCGCCGATCAGCAGTGCGCCGCCGCCGAAACCGAGCCCCGAGCTGTCGGCGAGGAAGTCGCCGAGCGCGGTGCCGAGCGTGTTCGAGAACAGGATCGCGATCCAGTACAGCAGCTCGACCTTGCGCGTCCGGATCAGGTCGACCGACAGCGATTCGCCGCTGAGGCGCCAGACCGCGAAGATCGCCAGCAGGATCGCGACCAGAATCGACGAGCCGGCCGCATAGCCGAGCCCGAGCGTGCGATCCATGAAATCGGACATTGTCGTGCCGGCCGTGCTCGTCGCGACGATCACGGCCCAGTAGATCGCCGGACGATAACGCGTCGTCCTGAGCTGCGCACCCAGCGTCACGAGGAAGAAGCCGAACAGCAGGATCGAGCTCACCGCGTAGCCGACGTTCAGCGTCATCGACAGCAGGTCGCCGCCCGTTTCGCCGAGCGTCGTCGCGCAGATCTTCATGATCCAGAACGCGAGCGTGATTTCGGGAAGTTTGTTCATTCGAACCCCTTTTTACAGGAAATGGCGCGCCGGTACGGACCCGCACGCCTTGCAGACAGGATCGAATGTAGTCGCCGCTCGCTTAACGGAACCTTAGCGACTGAAGAACGGCGTGGGCGGCCACGCCGGCGCGCTCAGCGCGCGTGTTGGTGCCGGTAATGCAGTGCGTAGGCGAGCGTCAGCAGCACGACGAATACGACGCCGACCACCATCGTCATCCGGAACTCGCGCGTGAAAGCGGTCGTCAGCAGAATCGCGGCCACGAGCCCCGCGCCGAGCAGGCTGCCGAACGGGTGTCCCCACATCCGGAACGCGAGCGCGGGGCCGCGATACCGCGAACGGAACCGCAGGTGCGTGACGAAGATCATCAGCCAGGTGAACAGCGCGCCGAACATCGCGATCGCCATCATCACCGTGAACGCGGTGTCGGGCGCAAGCGCGACCAGCACGGCCGCCACCGCGACGCCGCTCGTCGAGATCCACAGCGCCGCGCGCGGCACGCCGTTCGTGCCGAGCCGGCCGAACACCGCGGGCGCGAGACGCGCGCGCGACAGGCTGAACATCATCCGCGTCGTCACGTAGAGCTGGCTGTTCATCGCCGACAGCGCCGCGATCAACAGCACGAAGTTGATCACGCCCGCCGCGTACGGCACGTGCGTCGCGGCCATTACCTTCACGAACGGGCTTTCGTCGGTGCCGGCCTGCGTCCACGGCACGATCGCGAGCATCAGCGCGAGTGTCAGCAGGTAGAACAGCACGAGCCGGAACACGGTCGACCGGAATGCGCGCGTGACCGCGTGCTGCGGATCGCGCGCCTCGCCGGCCGCGATCGCGACGGCTTCGATGCTCATGTAGCTGAAGATCGCGACGATCACCGCGACCCACGTACCCCACGGCCCCTTCGGCATGAAGCCGCCGTGCGCGGTGTAGTTCGCGAAACCGACGCCCGATGCGGCCGGCGCCGACCAGACGAGATACGCGCCGAGCACGATGAACACGACGATCGCCGCGATCTTCAGCAGCGAAAACGCGTATTCGACCGTCCCGTACAACGTGACGCTCGCGAGGTTCACCGCGATCAGCAGCGCGGAGAAGCAGATCACCCAGTACCAGCCGGGCACCGCCGGGAACCAGTACTTCATGAACACGGCGATCGCGCTGATCTCGGTGCCGATCGCGAACACGACCGCGAACCAGTACGCATAACGCACGAGAAAACCCGCGAGCGGGCCGACGTAGTGCTCGGCATAGGCGCCGAACGAGCCGGCCGTCGGATGCGCGACCGTCATTTCCGCGAGCGCGCCCATCAGCAGCAGCGCGATCAGCGCGCCGATCGCATACGAAACCAGCACGCTCGGGCCGGCGAGCCCGATCGCGAACCCGCTGCCGAGGAACAGCCCCGTGCCGATCGCGCCGCCGATCGCGATCATCGCCATCTGCCCCGACGTCAGCGCGTGGCGCAACCCTTGTTCGCGCGCGACGATATCGTCGAACGACCGTTGTTGTTGTGTCACTGCGTTACCACTCCCCTGCACCACCATCGCGCCGCCGGCGCCGGATAAAACGAAACGGCGCGGAGAACTTCCCGCGCCGTTCGCATGAACAACGAATTATCGCTTACTCGACTTCGACCGTCTCTTCGTTCGGCTTGTGCGGCGGATTCGCCAGCTTGTCGAACGACAGCTGCACCTTGTCGCCCTCGTCGACGTCGACCGTCACGTGGCCGCCGTTGAGCAGCTTGCCGAACAGCAGTTCGTCGGCCAGCGCGCGCCGGATCGTGTCCTGGATCAGCCGCTGCATCGGCCGCGCGCCCATCAGCGGGTCGAAGCCGTGCTTCGCGAGATGCTTGCGCAACGCGTCGGTGAAGAGCGCGTCGACCTTCTTCTCGTGCAGCTGTTCCTCGAGCTGGATCAGGAACTTGTCGACCACGCGCATGATGATTTCCTCATCGAGCGAGCGGAAGCTGATGATCGCATCCAGCCGGTTACGGAACTCCGGCGTGAACAGGCGCTTGATGTCGGTCATCTCGTCGCCGGTTTCGCGGCGCGTCGTGAAGCCGATCGTCGCCTTCTGCATTGACTCGGCGCCCGCGTTCGTCGTCATGATGATGATGACGTTGCGGAAATCCGCCTTGCGGCCGTTGTTGTCCGTCAGCGTGCCGTGGTCCATCACCTGCAGCAGCACGTTGAAGATGTCCGGATGCGCCTTCTCGATTTCGTCGAGCAGCAGCACGCAATGCGGCTTCTTCGTGACGGCTTCGGTCAAGAGGCCGCCCTGGTCGAACCCGACATAGCCCGGCGGCGCACCGATCAACCGGCTCACCGCGTGACGCTCCATGTATTCCGACATGTCGAAGCGGATCAGCTCGATGCCCAGCGTGAACGCGAGCTGGCGCGCCACTTCGGTCTTGCCGACGCCCGTCGGGCCGGAGAACAGGAACGCGCCGATCGGCTTGTCCATCTTGCCGAGGCCCGCGCGCGCCATCTTGATCGAGGCCGCGAGCGCGTCGATCGCCGGATCCTGGCCAAACACGACGCTCTTCAGGTCGCGATCGAGCGTCTGCAGCTTGCTGCGATCGTCCTGCGACACGCTTTGCGCCGGCACGCGCGCGATCTTCGAGATGATTTCCTCGATCTCGCCCTTGCCGATCGTCTTCTTCTGCTTCGACTTCGGCAGGATGCGCTGCGCGGCGCCCGCCTCGTCGATCACGTCGATCGCCTTGTCCGGCAGGTGACGGTCGGTGATGAAGCGCGCCGACAGTTCGGCCGCGGCCGACAGGGCGCCCGACGAATACTTCACGCCGTGGTGCTCCTCGAAGCGCGACTTCAGCCCGCGCAGGATCGCGACCGTCTGCTCGACGCTCGGCTCCGTCACGTCGACCTTCTGGAAGCGCCGCGACAGCGCCGCATCCTTCTCGAAGATGCCGCGATATTCGGTGAACGTGGTCGCGCCGATGCACTTGAGCGTGCCCGACGACAGCGCCGGCTTCAGCAGGTTCGACGCGTCGAGCGTGCCGCCCGATGCGGCGCCCGCGCCGATCAGCGTATGGATTTCGTCGATGAACAGGATCGCGTGCGGGCGCTCCTTGAGCTCCTTCAGCACCGTCTTCAGGCGCTGCTCGAAATCGCCGCGATACTTGGTGCCTGCCAGCAACGCGCCCATGTCGAGGGAGTACACCTGCGCGTTCGCGAGGATGTCCGGCACCTCGCCGCGCGTGATCCGGTACGCGAGCCCTTCGGCGATCGCGGTCTTGCCGACGCCGGCTTCGCCGACGAGCAGCGGATTGTTCTTGCGGCGGCGGCACAGCACCTGCACGACGCGCTCGACCTCGGGCTCGCGACCGATCAGCGGATCGATGCGGCCGTCCTTCGCCATCTGGTTCAGGTTCTGCGTGAACTGGGCGAGCGGCGTTTCCTTCTGCGCATTCGCGTCTTCGCTTTCCGCGTTCGCGTCGGTCGACTTCGCGGCTTCGCCGTTGTTCGTCTTCGCGATGCCGTGCGAAATGAAGTTCACCACGTCGAGGCGCGTGACGCCCTGCTGCTGCAGGTAGTACACGGCGTGCGAATCCTTCTCGCCGAAGATCGCGACCAGCACGTTCGCGCCGGTCACTTCCTTCTTGCCGTTCGACGTCGACTGGACGTGCATGATCGCGCGCTGGATCACGCGCTGGAAACCGAGCGTCGGCTGGGTGTCGACATCGTCGGTGCCCGGGACGGTAGGTGTGTTGTCGTGGATGAAATTGCGCAGGTTCTGACGCAGGTCCTCGATGTTTGCCGCGCACGCGCGCAACACCTCGGCCGCCGTCGGATTATCCAGCAGGGCGAGCAGCAAATGCTCGACCGTAATGAACTCATGGCGCGCCTGGCGTGCTTCCATGAACGCCATGTGCAGGCTGACTTCCAATTCCTGGGCAATCATGCTTCCTCCATCACGCACTGCAGCGGATGCCCTGCCTGCCGCGCATGGGTAACGACTTGCTCAACCTTGGTCGACGCGATGTCCCGCGTATAGACCCCACAAACCCCTCGCCCTTCGCGATGGACCTTCAGCATGATCTGCGTGGCCGTCTCGCGATCCTTCTTGAAATACTCCTGGACCACCATCACGACGAACTCCATCGGCGTGAAGTCGTCGTTCAGCAGCACCACCTTGTACATCGAAGGCGGCTTGAGCTTCTGCTGCTTGCGTTCCAGGACGGTACTGTCCTGCTTGTCCGGGATAATCGCCATACACCCATTCTAAACAACTCGGACAGGCCCGCAATCCTGCCATTACCCGACCGACCGGCCGGCGCCCTCCCCGGTATCCCGGAACACGCGATCGTCCTCGCGCCATACGAAAGCCGGCTGCGGTGCCGGCTTTCACGCATGGCGCGGAACACGAACCGTCAGGGGGAATCGCACCGGAACGTCGTGTCCGCATCCAGTATCCCACAAGCCGGGACGACTCGAACGCGTGTCACTCGAGCCTGGTATATGAGCCGATTATGCGGCTTTTCAAGCCCCCGCGCTTGGCCGCATGCTGCAAAGCAAAGCCGGAAAAACCCTGAAAATGGGTTCTTTACAACGACCCTCTAAACGTCTAAAAATTCCACTTGACACTCCAATAAAGAGCGCCAACAATCAAGCTGGCACTTTTTTCAATTCGCCGATTGGCGAAACGAAAGAGGCCGAGGTGAGCTTGTGAGGGGGGAACGACTGTATTTTCAGTCGTTTAGCTTTTCGAGCGTGCTCGTGGTAAGTAGCAGCGACTGTGTGACAGGGGAAGTAGGAAAATGGCAACTGGTATCGTTAAGTGGTTCAACGACGCGAAGGGCTTCGGTTTCATCACTCCCGACGAGGGCGGTGAGGATCTGTTTGCGCACTTCTCGGCTATCACCATGAATGGCTTCAAGACGCTGAAGGAAGGCCAGAAGGTGAGCTTTGACGTCGTTCAAGGACCGAAGGGCAAGCAAGCGTCGAACATCCAGGCCGCATAAAGGCATCGGATATCGGACGAAGAAACCCGGCGCACCGCGCCGGGTTTCTTTTTTGTCTATTGGATTTTTGTTATTGCAATCGGCACTTTCTTTTTCGATTAGCTGCCGGATTCGCACAATTTCAGCGAAAGAAGTGCGATTGTCGGGTCAGGCATACAGATCGTCAGTTGTCACCGCACGGAGGACTGCCGTGCGGCGACCTAACGGGCTTGCCGCAGCAGTCAAAGCCTGCGCCTGCCCCGCGTGGCTTACCAGCTGTACGACGCGCCCGCACCCCACGTCGTCGAAGCCGAACTCATGCCGGCTCCGGCGCGCACCTTCAGGTTTTCGCCGAGCCGCACCGACGCACCCAGCGCGACGGCCTGGTAGCCGAGATAGCTGCCCATGCCGACGCCCACTGCGATCGTCTTGCCCAGATCGACATCCGGAATCATCGACAATGCGGTCGCCGCGGCCACACCGCTGTACGCCCGCCGGGCTACTGCGTTCAACTGTTTCAGGTTGACCGCATCGTGAGGCAGAACCGCGTCGGCGACGTTCGCGAGCTTGCGCTCCTGGCCCGGCGCCCCGATCGACACGGTGTCGTCACGATCGGCAATCGAGCCGTGCCCGAGCGCAACCGAATTCCGGCCGGCCGCGACCGCGTCCGTGCCGAGCGCCGTGCTATTCGTGCCTGATGACGACGCGCCGACACCGAAGCTCGAACTGCCGTCGCCGAGCGCCTCTGCGCTCACGCCCATTGCCGTCGAGTCGCGGCCGGTCGCCCTCGCGCGTGCACCGTTCGCCGTGCTGTTCGTGCCCGACGCCTCCGAATCGGCACCGGCGGCTGTGCTTGATTCACCGGTCGCCTTCGATCGCGCACCGTTTGCCGTGCTGTTCATACCGGACGCCTCCGAATTGACGCCCGTCGTCGTGCTCGATTCGCCGGTCGCCTTCGACCGCGCACCGTTTGCCGTGCTGTCCGTACCGGACGCCTCCGAATCGGCACCGGCGGCCGTGCTCGATTCGCCGTTTGCCTTCGACCGCGCACCGTTTGCCGTGCTGTCCGTACCAGACGCCTCCGAATCGGCACCGACGGCCACGCTCGATTGGCCGGTTGCCTTCGAGCGGGCACCATTGGCCGTGCTGTCCGTACCAGACGCCTCCGAATCGGCACCGGCGGCCGTGCTCGATTCGCCGTTTGCCTTCGAGCGGGCGCCGTTTGCCGTGCTGTCCGTACCGGACGCCTCCGAATCAGCACCGGCGGCCGTGCTCGATTCGCCGTTTGCCTTCGACCGCGCACCATTGGCCGTGCTGTCCGTACCAGACGCCTCCGAATCGGCACCGGCGGCCACGCTCGATTGGCCGGTCGCCTTCGACCGCGCCCCGTTTGCCGTGCTCGAGTCGCCCGTCGCCGAGGCGTTCACACCCGCTGCCGTACTCCCCGCCCCGGATGCATTCGAATTCTTGCCAACCGCGACACTGTCCTTGCCAGTGCCGGGAGACGGCAGCGAACCTTCGAGGCGATTCTTCAGGTTGGAGACATCGCTCTGCAGGCCCGACAGCCTACCGTTGATCGTCGACACACTGTTTTCCAGCGAGTCCACCCGTTCGCTAATCGTTTGAGCGTTCGCGTCCACGAGCATCAATCCGAGCATGCCAGCCACACCGGACGCGATCGCACGCATGGCGAGCACACGTGCGGCATCCGAAACAGAGCGCCCGCCTTTCATTTCCCGCATTCCATTCGGATTACTAATTATTTTCATGATATTCCTAACCAAATCCACATCAAACATTCCGGCGTGAGACTCCACCCAGCAAATCTCAATATTGTTAGCGCCGCACTTCCGCGTTTTGCCGAAACATCGGGGGTTGACCATGCATCCGGTATTCCCGAAATGTCGCCCTTCCGCCGCGCCTGGCAATCCGAGCGTGTCACCTTCCAAGGTGATCGCGGACCAGTATAGGAAGCACAGACGCCCCGGAAAATAGGACAAGTTCTATTTTGCGTTCCGGCGACTAAGAGTCCCTTTAAACCACGTGCCGGTCGTATGCGCGGCCGACATAAAACGCGCGTTCAAGCGGGGATACGAAAAAAGCCGCGCACCGAATACGATGCGCGGCTTGTCTGCAGCATTCGATTTCGACCGTCGGCGACACATGACATATCGTGCGCCGCCCACGGTTCAGACGACCCTCAGCGTCCCCATCATCCCGAGATCCTCGTGTTCGAGAATGTGGCAGTGAAACATACGCTCTCCGGGCATGTCTTGCGTGACGAGAATCGACACGGTTTCACCGCTGCGCACGTTCACGGTATCGCGCCATGCGCGGAACGGTTCGCTCGTGCGCGAACCGGCCGACGCCCGCTCGATCACCTGGAACTGCGTGCCGTGCAGATGGAACGGATGGTCCATGTCGGTCGTATTGCGGATCTCCCAGCGCTCGACGTCGCCGCGACGGCTCGTCAGCGTCGCGCGGTGCGGCGCGTAGGTGTCGCCGTTGATCGTGAAGCGCATGCCCGCCGGCCGGCCGTGCGCCGCGCCCTTCATCATCGCGTCCATGTCCATTTCCTCGCCGAACGCGACCGTCTTGTGCGCCACCGGTTCGCCCAGCGGCCGCACCGCGCGCAGCGTGGCAGGCAGCGCACGGGCCTCGGCGGGTACGAACGCGACATCGGCCAGCGCGAGCGCCGGATCGGGCGGCAGGCTGCCGTGGCCGTCGTCGTGCGACATCGCCATCTTGCGGCGGTCGTACTCGGCCGCCTGCAGCACCGCGCGCGACGCGCGGTCGCCGGCGTGCACCAGCACCTCCGCGCGCTCGCCCGGCGCGATCAGCAGCGACGTCACGCGCCGCGGCGCATCGAACAATCCGCCGTCGGTGCCCGCGTGCTCGAACACGCGGCCGTCGTCGAATGCGATGCGCAGGTAGCGTGCGCTGCACGCGTTCCAGACACGCCAGCGTTCGTCGCCCGCGACGTCGATGCGCGGCCGGCGCGCGCCGTTGACCAGCACGAATTGACCTTCACGGCCGTTCATCCAGTCCATCATGTCGTTCGGCGCAATCGTGCCGTCGCGTGCAAGCTTCAGATCCGACACGAACAGGTGGCGCTCGGGCCAGCCGGCAAGCGGATCGTCTGCGGCACGCACGACGAACGGGCCGGCCAGCCCGCGGAACACCTGCTCGGCGGTCATCATGTGCGGATGCGGGTGGTACCAGTAGGTACCGGCGCTGCCCTTCGGCAACGTGAAGCGATACACGCGCGACGCTCCGGGCGCGACGGGATCGGACGGGTTGCCGTCCTGATCGGGCGGCACGGGCAGGCCGTGCCAGTGGATCGTCGACGGCTGCGGCAGCTTGTTCACGAACCGGATCTCGACCGTATCGCCCTCGCGCACGTCGATCAGCGGGCCGACGACCGGGCCTTGCGTGCCCGCGCCGAACTGCCAGAACGTCGTCGGCCGCGCGCCGCGCAGCAGCGGTCGCGCCACCGGTTGAGCGACGAGCGTGGCCCGGAACGTGCCGGGCTCACGACTTTCGTTGGGCAGCGTACGCAACGTCCCGAGCGGCGCGCCGGCCGGCAGTGCGTCGGCGGGCGCGAGCGCGACCGGCGCGGGCGTGCCGTGCTGCGCGTGACCCGGCATCCCTGACATGCCCGACATGCCGGGCATGTCGTCCATCGAATCCATGCCGGCCATGCCAGCATGACCGGCATGCTGCGCCCATGCAGTGCGCGCGAACAGCGACGCGGCCGCGACACCGATGGCGCGCGACAGGAAGGTTCTCCGTCTCATCAATCAATCCTCGTTATTCATGCGGCGCCACGCGACAGCCGCGGCGGTCGCGTCATCATAACCGCAGGGCCCGATCGAAAAACGCCGCCGCCTGTCGGGCGGCGATACGCCGCAGCAAGCCGCGCTACCGCGCCGGATACGGCGCCACGACCGACATCGCCGATCGCCGCTTCGGCAACCGCTGCCGGTCACCGATCGCCCGTTCGCGCCTTCCGCTCGCCCCTCACGTTCGCACCCGCTGCATCGACGATCCGTCAATCCGCCGTTTTTTCACGATGCGGAATAAGTCACTGCGTTATAAAAATTCGTGGTGCAGGGCACAAATTTCCCGTTTCGCGATGCCGAAAAACGTTCCGCAATACAAAACGACGTGAGTAATTAATTGTTTTTAAAAGAGAATTTTTGTTTCGAGAAGCCGTTCTACATGCACCATCCGAGCAGGTCGCGGACGTAGACTTTGTTCCATGCACTGACGCTTCGCCACCCCGTTCGATACGGACACCGGCGCAAGCAGCCAGTCGGGCCACAGCCGGCCGAGCCGGCAGGCGGCACAACAGAATCGCTCGTAATCAGAATGGGAGAACGGAAATGAAGGGATTTCGCTTTGGTTCAGCGCTCGGGTCGTTCTACATCCTGCCGGCAAACGGCGGCTGGGAAGCGACGTTCGGCAACGCCCTGCTCGGCGCATTCTCGTGTCCGGAAGTGGCTGCCGACCGCATCTCCCGCGGCGACTGCGAGCAGCCGTCCGAACTCGACACGGCCACACTCGAAGTGCCGGACGAAATCACGGAATGGGAAATCGTTCACGTCTGAATGGCAAGCCTGCAACGACAAACGCCCCGGGCGACCGGGGCGTTTTTCTTGAGTGCCGGGCGGCGAAAGGTTCAACCCGCCGCGCCGGCACTTGCATCGGCTCGCGCGATTGCGCGGCCGGTGTCAGGCAACCGCGTCGACGATGCCGTTCAGCGTCGCGCTCGGGCGCATTGCCTGGCTCGTCAGCTCGACGTTCGGACGGTAGTAGCCGCCGATCGCCTGCGGCTTGCCTTGCGCGGCCGCCAGTTCTTCCAGGATGCGCGCTTCGCTGTCGGACAGCGCCTTCGCCACGCCTTCGAACTGCGCCTTCAGCGCGGCGTCCTCGGTCTGCTCGGCCAGCGCCTGCGCCCAGTACAGGCACAGGTAGAAATGGCTGCCGCGGTTGTCGAGGCCGCCGACCTTGCGCGCCGGCGACTTGTTCTCGTCGAGGAACTTGCCGGTCGCCTGGTCGAGCGTCTTCGCGAGGACGAGCGCCTTCGGGTTCTGGTAAGCGTTGCCGAGATGTTCGAGCGACGCGGCCAGCGCGAGGAATTCGCCGAGCGAATCCCAGCGCAAGAAGCCTTCCTCGACGAACTGCTGAACGTGCTTCGGCGCGGAGCCGCCCGCCCCCGTTTCGAACATCCCGCCGCCGGCCATCAGCGGCACGATCGACAGCATCTTCGCGCTGGTGCCGAGTTCCATGATCGGGAACAGGTCGGTCAGGTAATCGCGCAGCACGTTGCCGGTGACCGAAATCGTGTCCTTGCCCGCGCGGATGCGCTCGAGCGAGAAACGCGTGGCGTCGACCGGCGTCATGATGCGGATGTCGAGGCCGTTCGTGTCGTGATCCTTCAGGTAGCGTTCGACCTTCGCGATGATCTGCGCATCGTGCGCACGCGCCGGGTCGAGCCAGAACACCGCCGGGGCGCCGGTGGCGCGGGCGCGGTTCACCGCGAGCTTGACCCAGTCCTGCACCGGTGCGTCCTTCGTCTGGCACATGCGCCAGATGTCGCCCGACTCGACCGCGTGCTCCAGCAGCACGTTGCCGGCTTCGTCGACGACGCGCACGACGCCGTCCGCCGGGATCTGGAACGTCTTGTCGTGCGAACCGTATTCTTCGGCTGCCTGCGCCATCAGGCCGACGTTCGGCACGCTGCCCATCGTGACCGGATCGAACGCGCCGTGCTGCTTGCAGTCCTCGATCACGGCCTGGTAGACGCCCGCGTAGCAGCGGTCCGGAATCACGGCCTTCGCGTCGTACAGTTGACCGTCCGGGCCCCACATGCCGCCCGAATCGCGGATCATCGCCGGCATCGATGCGTCGACGATCACGTCGCTCGGCACATGCAGGTTCGTGATGCCCTTGTCCGAGTTGACCATCGCGAGGCGCGGGCGCACCGCGTATTCGGCCTTGACGTCGGCTTCGATCGCTTCGCGCGTGTCGGCCGGCAGATCCTTCAGGCGCGCGTACAGATCGCCGATCCCGTTGTTCGGGTTGAAGCCGACCTTCGCCAGCACGTCCGCGTGCTTCGCGAGCACGTCGCCGTAGAACACCGACACGAAGTGACCGAACAGGATCGGGTCCGAGACCTTCATCATGGTCGCCTTCAGGTGCACCGAGAACAGCACGTCCTGCGCCTTCGCGTCGGCGATCTGCGCTTCGATGAAGCTGCGCAGCGCGTGGCGGCTCATCACCGATGCGTCGATCACTTCACCGGCCTTCACGGCCGTCTTTTCCTTCAGCACCTTCTTCACGCCGTCGGTCGTCGTGAGTTCGATCTTCACGCTGCCGGCATCGGCGATCAGCGCCGATTTCTCGCTGCCGTAGAAGTCGCCTTCGGTCATGTGCGCGACGTGGGACTTCGACGTGGACTTCCACGCGCCCATCTTGTGCGGATGCTTGCGTGCGTAGTTCTTGACCGACAGCGGCGCGCGGCGGTCGGAGTTGCCTTCGCGCAGCACCGGGTTCACCGCGCTGCCCTTGATCTTGTCGTAGCGGGCCTTGACGGCCTTCTCTTCGTCCGTCGACGGATCTTCCGGATAGGCCGGCAGTGCGTAGCCCTGCGCCTGCAATTCGGCGATCGCGGCCTTCAGCTGCGGCACCGATGCGCTGATGTTCGGCAACTTGATGATGTTCGCTTCCGGCTTCAGCGTGAGCTGTCCCAGCTCGCCCAGATCGTCGGAACCCTTCTGCTCCGACGGCAGGACGTCTGCGAATGCCGCGATGATGCGGCCGGCGAGCGAGATGTCGCGCGTTTCGACGGCGACGCCGGACGAACGCGTGAAGGCCTTGACGATCGGCAGCAGCGAATAGGTCGCGAGCGCCGGCGCTTCGTCGGTGAGGGTGTAGATGATCTTGGGCGAAGTGGACATGGTGGTCAAAGCATTGCTACGTGATGGTGGAACTGAAGAGCGCCGGCGGTAACCGGCGGGGAGCGACCGGGTCGATCGCGAAAGGGGCGCGCCGGTTCAGCCGGGCGGTGGTGTTGCGAGGGCCGTCATGTTTTACCTTGCAGGGCTCGCGGGCCGCATCGCGGCGCCGCGGCCCGCATGCCGGGCCGCCCTGCCAACAAACCTGCCATCCACGAAACGCTCCGGCGCCGGCAGTCAGCGCCGGAGCGGCCGGCAACGTGCCGGCCCACCCCGGAAGGGGTCTTACATGTTCTCGATCAGCACTTCGCCGAAGCCGGAGCACGACACCTGCGTCGCGCCTTCCATCAGGCGCGCGAAGTCGTACGTGACGCGCTTCTGCAGGATCGACTTTTCCATTGCGGCGATGATCGTGTCGGCTGCTTCCGTCCAGCCGAGGTGGCGCAGCATCATTTCCGCCGACAGGATCTCGGAACCCGGGTTCACGTAATCCTTGCCTGCGTACTTCGGCGCCGTGCCGTGCGTCGCTTCGAACATCGCGACCGAATCCGACAGGTTCGCGCCCGGCGCGATCCCGATGCCGCCGACCTGCGCGGCCAGCGCGTCGGAGACGTAGTCGCCGTTCAGGTTCAGCGTCGCGATCACGTCGTATTCGGCCGGGCGCAGCAGGATCTGCTGCAGGAATGCGTCGGCGATCGAATCCTTGATCGTGATCTCGTTGCCCGTCTTCGGGTTCTTCACGCGCATCCACGGGCCGCCGTCGATCAGCTCGCCGCCGAATTCCTTTTGCGCGAGCGCGTAGCCGGCGTCACGGAACAGGCCTTCCGTGAACTTCATGATGTTGCCCTTGTGCACCAGCGTGACCGACTTGCGATCGTTGTCGATCGCGTACTGGATCGCCTTGCGCACGAGGCGCTCGGTGCCTTCGGTCGACACGGGCTTGACGCCGATCCCGGAGGTTTCCGGGAAGCGGATCTTCTTCACGCCCATCTCGTCCTGCAGGAACTTGATCACCTTCTTCGCCTGCTCGGAGCCCGCGGCCCATTCGATGCCCGCGTAGATGTCTTCCGAGTTCTCGCGGAAGATCACCATGTCGATCTTCTGCGGCTCGCGCACCGGCGACGGCACGCCCTTGAAGTACTGGATCGGGCGCAGGCACACGTACAGGTCGAGCTCCTGGCGCAGCGCGACGTTCAGCGAACGGATGCCGCCGCCGACCGGGGTCGTGAGCGGCCCCTTGATCGACACCACGTATTCCTTCAGCACCTGCAGCGTTTCGTCCGGGAGCCACACGTCCGGACCGTACACCTTGGTCGCCTTCTCGCCCGCGAAAATCTCCATCCAGTGGATCTTGCGCTTGCCCTTGTACGCATGCGCGACCGCCGCGTCGACGACCTTGATCATGACCGGGGTGATATCGAAGCCCGTACCGTCGCCTTCGATATAGGGAATGATCGGCTGATCGGAAACGTTGAGCGAGAAGTCCTTGTTGACGGTGATCTTGTCACCGCCCTCCGGAACCTTGATGTGCTGATACGGCATGATCGACTCCAGTGACGTGGCTGAGCAGGTGATGCTGGTCGAAGCTGCGCGCGCGGCGGGGGCGCGGCATGGCCACCCCGTGACGGCAACAGCGAGCCGCTATTCTAGCGCCCCAACCGGGCACTTCGGCGCGAACCGCGGCACTGCGTATCAAGACCTCACTTATGTCTTATATAAGACAGAGGACTTGCCGTTCCGTATTATGCATTAAGATTCCGCCATTTGCCATAGACCGCCCGCCCCCGCTCTCCGCGGGGCGCCGGTGGGCGCCCCGCCATGAACCTGATCGCCCTCAACAAGCCGTTCGGCACGATTTGCCAGTTTTCCGCGCACGAGACGCGGCCGTCGCTCGGCGACTGGGTAAAAACGCCCGGCGTGTACGCGGCCGGCCGGCTCGACGCGGACAGCGAGGGGCTGCTGCTGCTCACCGACGACGGCGCGCTGCAGGCCCGCATCGCGGAGCCGCGCCACAAGCTGGTGAAGCGCTACTGGGCGCAGGTCGACGGCGCGCCGGGGCCCGCCGACCTGAAGGCGCTCGCACGCGGCGTCGACCTCGGCGACTACGTGACGCGCCCGTGCCGCGCCGAATTCATCGAGCCGCCCGACACGCTGTGGCCGCGCAATCCGCCGATCCGCTACCGCGCCGCGATCCCGACCACGTGGATCGAGCTGGCGATCACCGAGGGCAAGAACCGGCAGGTGCGCCGGATGACGGCGGCCGTCGGCTTCCCGACGTTGCGTCTGGTGCGCGTCGGCATCGGCGCGCTCGATATATTCGCGCTCGGCATTGCACCGGGCGAAACGATCGCCCTGCCGCCGCGCGCGCCGTGGGACGGTTTCGCATCCGCCGGATGACGAATCCGGGAATGCACGAATTTTTCGTCATCTTTTTCGTCAACCGCCCCCCGAGATCGCGCGTTAAACCACGCAGATGCCAACCTTAGCTATCCGGCATTGGCAGCCGAACCCCGTGTTTGCGTCACGAAAGCGACGTTTTATTCGAATACGATTCGGCGCCCGCAGCGCAAAGAGAAATTTCTCGAAGCGTCTGTCAACCGAAAGGTGGATGGCACCGTTAGACGACATGACTCCTATTGCCGGGTCATTTGGTTAATTAACTAAAGCTGAGGAACACAACATGAACAAACTGATCGCCGCTCTGGTCGCTGGCCTCTTCGCAACGGCTGCTTTCGCACAAGCTTCGGCTCCGGAAGCTGCTCCGGCAGCAGCAGAAGCTGCTTCGGCACCGGCCAAGCACGCTGCCAAGAAGCACCACGCTGCCAAGAAGCACCACAAGGCATCGAAGAAGGCTGCAGCAAGCGACGCAGCAGCACCGGCAGCTGCTTCGAACTAAGTAAGCAAGCTGTAATAACGCAGTCAAGAACACGCAGTTCTGCCGTTCTTACGGCGTTGAAAGGCAGATCACCGCAAGGCGATCTGCCTTTTTCTTTTTTGTGCCCGCCGGCGCGCATCGCGTACCATGCGGGTCTCGTTTTCCAGACAGGAGCCATGCTGTGTCATTCTCCCTGCGCTCGTCGCTCGGCCGCCTTGCGCGCGCCGCCGTGTTTCCCGCCGCCCTCGCCGTCCTCGCGCTCGGCATGCAGGCCGCCGGCGCGCAAGTGCCGCCCGGCGCCAAGCAGCCGAGCGAGTTCCCGCGCGTGAAGCTGCGCGCCGGCATGTATGTGATCGACGCGGCCGTCGCCGCCAACGACGCCGATCGCGAACAGGGGCTGATGTACCGTTCGCAGCTCGCGCCGAACGAAGGCATGCTGTTCGTCTTCAACGAGAACGCCGTGCACTGCTTCTGGATGAAGAACACGCTGATTCCGCTGTCGATCGCGTTCATCCGCGCGGACGGCACGATCACCGACATCGACGAGATGCGCGCGGAAACCACCGACAACCACTGTCCGCGCAACAACGGCGTCTATGCGCTCGAAATGAGCAAGGGCTGGTTCGCCGCGAAGGGCATCAAGCCCGGCATGAAGCTCGACGGCCTGCCGCGGGCCCAATAACGGCAACGGCCCGCGCGGCGGCATCGCGCCGCGCACCGACCGAAAGCCGGCCGCCCGTTGCGCGCCGGCTTTTTTTCGCCCGCCGGCGGCGATGCACGCCTTGATTCCGCCGGCGCCGGCCGCATCTGCAAAAGCCACGCGCAAGCGCTATGCTTGAAGTCTCGCTTGTTTCAGCCCGGGTCGGCCCCAGCCGGCCCGCTTACGATCCGAACCACCAGGAGGTTCACGTGCCCCGCAAAACCCCCATCGAGCGCTATCGAAATATCGGGATCAGCGCTCACATCGATGCCGGCAAGACCACGACGACCGAGCGCATCCTGTTTTACACCGGCGTGAGCCACAAGATCGGTGAAGTGCACGACGGCGCGGCCACGATGGACTGGATGGAGCAGGAGCAGGAACGCGGCATCACGATCACGTCGGCTGCTACCACGGCCTTCTGGAAGGGCATGGCCGGCAACTATCCGGAACACCGGATCAACATCATCGATACGCCCGGGCACGTCGACTTCACGATCGAGGTCGAGCGCTCGATGCGCGTGCTCGACGGCGCGTGCATGGTCTACGACTCGGTCGGCGGCGTGCAGCCGCAATCGGAAACCGTGTGGCGCCAGGCGAACAAGTACAAGGTGCCGCGCATCGCGTTCGTCAACAAGATGGACCGGATCGGCGCCGACTTCTTCCGCGTGCAGAAGCAGATCGGCGAGCGCCTGAAAGGCGTCGCCGTGCCGATCCAGATTCCGATCGGCGCGGAAGATCATTTCCAGGGCGTCGTCGATCTCGTGAAGATGAAGGCGATCGTGTGGGACGACGAAAGCCAGGGCGTGAAGTTCACGTACGAGGACATCCCCGCGAACCTGGTCGAGCTCGCGCACGAATGGCGCGAGAAGATGGTTGAGGCCGCGGCCGAAGCGAGCGAGGAACTGCTCGAGAAGTATCTGCACGACCATGAATCGCTGACCGAGGACGAAATCAAGGCCGCGCTGCGCAAGCGCACGATCGCGAACGAGATCGTGCCGATGCTGTGCGGCAGCGCGTTCAAGAACAAGGGCGTGCAGGCGATGCTCGACGCGGTGATCGACTACCTGCCGTCGCCGGTCGACGTGCCCGCGATCCTCGGCCACGACCTGCACGACAAGGAGGCGGAACGTCATCCGAATGACGAAGACCCGTTCTCCGCGCTCGCGTTCAAGATCATGACCGACCCGTTCGTCGGCCAGTTGATCTTCTTCCGCGTGTATTCGGGCGTGGTCGAATCCGGCGACACGGTGCTCAACGCGACGAAGGACAAGAAGGAGCGGCTCGGCCGGATCCTGCAGATGCACGCGAACGAGCGCAAGGAAATCAAGGAAGTGCGCGCGGGCGACATCGCTGCCGCGGTCGGCCTGAAGGAAGCGACCACGGGCGACACGCTGTGCGATCCGGCTCACCCGATCGTGCTCGAACGCATGATTTTCCCGGAGCCGGTGATTTCGCAGGCCGTCGAGCCGAAGACGAAGGCCGACCAGGAAAAGATGGGCCTGGCGCTCAACCGTCTGGCTCAGGAAGACCCGTCGTTCCGCGTGCAGACCGACGAGGAATCGGGGCAGACGATCATTTCGGGGATGGGCGAGCTCCACCTCGAAATCCTGGTCGACCGGATGAAGCGTGAATTCGGCGTGGAAGCGACGGTGGGCAAGCCGCAGGTCGCGTATCGCGAGACGGTGCGCACGCCGGCGAAGGACGTCGAGGGCAAGTTCGTCAAGCAGTCGGGCGGCCGCGGCCAGTACGGGCACGCGGTGATCACGCTCGAGCCGAACCCCGGCAAGGGCTACGAGTTCGTCGACGCGATCAAGGGCGGCGTGATTCCGCGCGAATACATTCCGTCGGTCGACAAGGGGATCCAGGAAACGCTGAAGAGCGGCGTGCTGGCCGGCTACCCGGTTGTCGACGTGAAGGTCACGCTGACGTTCGGCTCGTACCACGACGTCGACTCGAACGAAAACGCCTTCCGCATGGCCGGCTCGATGGCGTTCAAGGAAGCGATGCGCAAGGCAAAGCCCGTGCTGCTCGAGCCGATGATGGCCGTCGAGGTCGAGACGCCCGAGGACTTCATGGGTAACGTGATGGGCGACCTGTCGAGCCGGCGCGGCATCGTGCAGGGGATGGAGGACATCGCGGGCGGCGGCGGCAAGCTGGTGCGTGCCGAGGTGCCGCTCGCGGAGATGTTCGGCTATTCGACGTCGCTGCGCTCGGCGACGCAAGGTCGTGCGACGTATACGATGGAGTTCAAGCATTACGCGGAAACGCCGACGAACGTGTCGGAAGCCGTGATCAACGCGAAGACGAAGTAAGCGCCGCGCGCGCCCTTCCTGGCGCATGCACGCGAAGCCCGTCCGGTTCCGGACGGGCTTTTTTTCATCCGGCGCGCATCGCGTTCGCGGCTTGTTGGTCGGCGCACCGAGCTTTTTTTCGCGTGCCACAATGGACGGCGATTCGTCAGATGGAACCGCCCGATGCCTCCCACCCCTGCCCTGCGCCGCCTGCTGACTCTCTATGCCGGCCTGATCGCCGCGAACGTCGCCGTCTGGCTGTGGGCGCTCGCGGTGCTGCGCGACCATCCGCTGCTGCTCGGCACCGCGGCGATCGCGTACGGGCTCGGGCTGCGGCATGCGGTCGACGCGGATCACATCGCCGCGATCGACGTCGCGACGCGCAAGCTGATGCAGGACGGCCAGCGTCCGGTGAGCGTCGGCCTGTTCTTCTCGCTCGGCCATTCGACGATCGTGATCGCCGCGACGCTCGGCATCGCGCTGACCGCGTTCGCGCTGCGCGACCGGTTCGATGCGTTCCGCGAGATCGGCGGCACGATCGGCACGGCGGTATCGGCCACGTTCCTGCTTGCGCTCGCATGCGTGAACCTGATGATCCTGCGCGACGTGTGGCGACGCTATCGCGGTGCATCCGGGCACACGCACGACGGCGCACATGATCATCGTCCTACCGGACTCGTATCGCGGTTGCTGCGCCCGCTGTTCCGGTTCGTGTCGAAGAGCTGGCACATGTATCCGGTCGGCGTGCTGTTCGGGCTCGGTTTCGATACTGCAACCGAAATCGGCCTGCTCGCGATCGCCGCCGCGCAGGCGAGCCAGGGGCTGCCGGTCTATACGATCATGCTGTTCCCCGCGCTTTTCACCGCCGGCATGACGCTGATCGACTCGACCGACAACGTCCTGATGATTCACGCATACGGCTGGGCGATGGACGATCCGCGGCGCAAGCTGCTCTACAACGCGAGCATCACGTTCGTGTCGGCGGCCGTCGCGCTGGCGATCGGCGGGATCGAGGCGGCCGGCCTGCTGGCCGACAAGCTGTCGCTGACGGGCCCCGTGCGCGACACGCTCGATGCGCTCGGCGAACGCTTCGGGTCGATCGGCTACGGCATCGTCGCGCTGTTCCTCGTCTGCTGGATCGCGTCGATCCTGTTCCACCGCTGGCAACGCGCGGCCGGCGCGCCGGCACGCTGAACGACACACCTCTACGTTTCATTCCGGAAACAAAACGCTCCCCAACGACGTTGCACGCGTGATCACGCGACGGCCCCCGCCTTTCGCCACGGGCCCGAGCGGCCGATGGCACGAATCTCGCTGATAGGGATTCGCACGGCGGGCCCGCGTGCCGATCCGCATCCGCGGCTGGCGTCAAGCGCCGGCCCGGAGGCTATCGGCCGACGATAGGACAACGAATCTTTTACGCCCCCCTGCACCACACGTAGATCGTCGCGCGACAACGAGGCATCGCGCGCATGGGGAGGCCATGATGCATAAGACGAAACAACCGTTCCGCGCGGCGGGACGGCGCCCTCGTGCAACCTTGCTGGCCGCGGCCGCGTTTGCGTGCTGCTGCTCGTATGCCGTCGCACAGAACACGAAGCCCGACGCCGCGTCCGACGCGAATGCCAGCGCGGACACCATCATGACGCTGGTCGAGAACGCATCGCCGTGCGCCGCCAATCCGGCTGCGTGCGCGGTGCACGTTTTTGCCGGCCGCGGCGTCGGGAATGGCGGTGCCGGTGCGAGCGGTAGCGGTAGCGGTACCGGTAGCGGCAATGGGAACGGCGGTGGCACGGGTAGTGGCAACGGGAATGGCAGCGGTAGCGGCGGCAACAACGGAAACGGCGCCGTCGGACCTGCCGGTGTCGGTGGAACGACAGGTGGAACGTCAGGCAGTACGAGCGGCACGGGCCGCGGAGGCAATGCGTCCGGCAACGGTGGGTCAGGTGGCGGCACTTCGGGTGGCGGCACTTCGGGTGGCGGCACTTCGGGTGGTGGCACTTCGGGTGGTGGCACTTCGGGCGGCGGTACCTCGGGTGGCGGCACTTCGGGTGGCGGTACCTCGGGTGGCGGCACTTCGGGTGGCGGTACCTCGGGTGGCAGCACTTCGGGTGGCGGTACCTCGGGTGGCGGTACCTCGGGTGGCGGTACCTCGGGTGGCGGTACCTCGGGTGGCGGTACCTCGGGTGGCGGTACCTCGGGTGGCGGTACCTCAGGTGGCGGTACCTCAGGTGGTGGTACCTCAGGTGGCGGCACTTCGGGTGGCGGTGGCCACGGTGGTGGTGGCGATGGTGACGGCGGCGGTCACGGTCATGGTGGCGGCCATGGCGACGGCGATGGTGATGGCGGCGGTCACGGCCATGGCGGCGGTCATGGCGACGGTGATGGTGATGGCGGTGGTCACGGCCACGGCGGCGGTCACGGCCACGGCGATGGTGACGGCGGTGGCCACGGCCATGGTGGCGGTCACGGCGACGGCGATGGTAATGGCGGCGGTCACGGCCACGGCGGCGGTCACGGCGACGGCGATGGTGACGGCGGTGGTCACGGCCATGGTGGCGGTCACGGCGACGGCGATGGTAATGGCGGTGGTCACGGCCCTGGCGGTGGTCATGGCGACGGCGATGGTGGTCACGGCCATGGCGGCGGTGACGGCGGCGGTCACGGCGACGGCGGTGGTGGCCACGGCAATGGCGGCGGCCATGGCGACGGTGGCAGCGGCGGTCATGGCGACGGCGGTGGTGGCCACGGCAATGGCGGCGGCCATGGCGACGGTGGCAGCGGCGGTCATGGCGACGGCGATGGTGGTCACGGCAATGGCAGCGGCCATGGCGACGGCGGCACCGGCGGTCACGGCGACGGCGGCGGCGGTCACGGCACCGGCGGTCACGGGAATGGTGGCGGCAACGGCAATGGCAACGGCAGTGGCGGAGCCGGCAATGGCGGCGCCAACGGTCGTGGCAACGGCAACGGTGGCGCTGGCGGTGCCGGCGGTGGAGGCCACGGCAACGCCAGTGGTGGCTCGGGCAACGGCGGCGGGAGCGGCGGGAGCGGCGGAAGCAGCGGCAGCGGCAGCGGCGGCGCTCATGGCACCGGCGGCCACGGCAATGGCGGTGGCAACGGCAACGGCAATGGCAGTGGCGGCGCCGGCAACGGCGGGGCCAATGGCGTCGGCAACGGCCGTGGCGCCGGCAACGGCAATGGCGGCGGTCACGGCAACGGCGGATCGTCCGGCGGCAACCACTGACCCGAAGCGTTGCCCGGCCGAATACGGTCAGAGCATCTCGAGCGCGCGCTTGCTGCGCGGCGGACGGAAATATGCGTCAAGCTGCGCGCGCTCGTCATCGCTCAACACGAAATCGAGCGCGGCGCGGTTGTCGCGCACGTGTTCGATCCGCGACGCCTTCGGAATCGCGAATACACCCGGCTGCGCGAGCACCCATGCCAGTGCGACGCGCGTCACCGACACGCCGCGCAGCCTCGCGATCTCGTCGAGCGGCGAGTGTTTCGGCAGACGCCCGTGATCGACCGGGCTGTACGCCATCGCCGGAATCCGGTGCTCGGCCAGCCACGGCAGCAGGTCGAATTCCGGACCGCGTCGCGCGATGTTGTAGAGAATCTGGTTGGTCGCGCACGCATCGCCGCCCGCCTCGTCGACGAGTTCGGCCATGTCGGCCGTATCGAAGTTGCTCACGCCCCAGTGGCGGATCTTGCCCGCACGTTGCAACGCGTCGAAGCCCTCGACGGTTTCCTCGAGCGGCACCGATCCGCGCCAGTGCAGCAGGTACAGGTCGAGGCGATCGGTACGCAGGCGCTTCAAGCTCGCGTCGCACGCGGCGACGACGCCGCGCCGGCTCGCATGGTGCGGATAGACCTTGCTGACGAGAAACACGTCGTCGCGCAGGCCCGCGAGCGCGTCGCCGACCAGTTCCTCGGTCGCGCCGTCGCCATACATCTCGGCCGTATCGACCAGCGTCATCCCGAGTTCGACGCCCTCGCGCAGCGCGGCGATCTCGTCCGCGCGCCGCGCCGGCCGCTCGCCCATTTCCCAGGTGCCCAAGCCCAGCTTCGGAATCGTCTCGCCGTTCGGCAAAACGACCGTGGCGATCGTGTCTGTCATGCGTTCCTCGTTGCGGATTCGTGGCCGCACACCGCGGCCGAAGCATCGGATACGACGCATCAGTGTAGTCAATCGGTGCGCCCCCGGCCTATTGCACGGCAAAAACCGGCTATAACGGCGCGGCATGATGACTTAGAATGGCCGCAACCTGATCGATACCCATTGTATGAAGGCACCCACGGACGACCGCTGGCAGGACCTGCGCCCCGACCCCGACAACGATACGCCGCTCTACCTGCAGCTCGCCCGCAAGCTCGGCGATGCGATCCACGACAACCGCTGGACGGCCGGCGAAGCGCTGCCTTCCGAGCGTGTGTTGTCCGAAGCGCTCGGCGTGTCGCGCATCACCGCGCGCAAGGCGATCGCGCTGCTCGTCGAGCAAGGCTTGATCCGCCGCACCCAGGGCGCGGGCAACTTCATCCAGCCACGCTACGAGGATCCGCTGTCGCGACTGTCGAGCTTCAGCGAAATGCTCGAGCGCCGCGGCTTCAAACCGAGCTCGCAGTGGCTCGCGCGCGAAATTCAGCCGGCGAACCGCGATGAAGTGATCCAGCTCGGACTGTCGCCGGCCGCATCGGTTACACGCCTGAAACGTCTGCGGCTCGCCGATGGCATCGTGATGGCCGTCGAGAATTCGACGTTCCCCGCAACGCTGATTCCCGATCCCCAGGCGATCGTCGGCTCGCTGTACAGCTATCTCGAAGCGCGCGGCACGCCGATCGTGCGCGCGCTGCAGCATTTCCGCGCGGTCAACGCGACCGACGAGATCGCCGAGCAGATGGGTATCGCCCCGCACGACGCACTCCTGCTGATCACGCGGATCGGCTATACGTCCGACCAGCGCGCGATCGAACTGACCGATACCTACTGCCGCAACGACTACTACGATTTCGTCGTCGAACTGCGCAAGTAACGCGAGCGAGCGTCGCCGGCCCTCATAGCCAGCGCGCGTCGTCGGTGCCGAGCGGCACGGGCGGACGCGCGAACGACGGCGGCGTCGCCGACAACCGTTCGGCCGGCCGCACGGTGTCGAGCACGCCGAACGGCGACGCGATGCGGTCGATCCTGTCCCGCACGTCGGCAAGCGCGAGATCGGGCGCCTGCAGCCCGTCCGGCACGGCGCCGAACGACTGCAGCCAGCGCCCCGTCTGCGCGAGCGACATCCGCACGTGCCAGCTTCCCCCTTCGCGTGCGCGCCGTGCGAGCGCGATCATCGCGCCGAACGCGGCGAGATACCCCGTCGCATGGTCGAGCGCCTGGCACGGCAGATGGCGCGGCCCGCTCGCCCGCGCGGCCTGCTGCTCCTGCCATGCGATTCCGCTCGCCGACTGCACGAGGCTGTCGAAACCGCGCCGCTTCGCCCACGATCCTGCATGCCCGTACGCCGACACCGACACGTAGACGACGCCGGGCCGCCGCGCCGCCAGGGCCTGCGGCGAGAAGCCGCGCGCCGAGAGCGCGCCGGGCCGGTACGACTGCAGAAACACGTCCGCGTCGCGCACCAGCGCGTGCAGCGTATCGACGCCTGCCGCGTCGCGCAGATCGATCCACGTCGAGCGCTTGCCGCGCCCGTTGTCGATCACGAGCGGCGCGATGTTCGGCAGGTGTGGACCATTAACGAGCAGCGTCTGCGCGCCGTGCGACGCCAGCGTGCGGCCCGCGACCGGCCCCGCGATGATGCGCGTGAGATCGAGCACGCGCACGCCGGCCAGCGGCTGGCCGGCTTCGCCGCGGCCGATCGGCTCGGCCGGCGCGTCGCCGATCCGCTCGATCTCGAACAGCGGCAGCGACGCGATCGCGCGCGCCTGCTCGTGAGCCGCCCATTCGTCAGGGGTTCTGATCAATGCCGCGCACAGGCCGGCATCGGCCAGCGCGGTATCGAGTGCCGCGCCGTCCCACGTGCGGATCGCCGCGGCCACGTCGGCGGGCTGCGAGCCGCAGCCGAGCACGCCGAGAATGCCGCGCAGGTGATGCGGGAAATTCGCATGCAACTGAATCCAGCGTCCCTCGCCCGTCTCGAAGAAGCCGGTCACCGGATGGCGCAATTCCGGCGGCGGCCCGTCGTCCACGCGCAGGTAGCGTTCGCTGCGGAACGCCACGAGCGCGTCGCGCACCGACACGTCGATCGATTGCGCGACGCCCGTTCGCAGCCGATGGCATTCGGCTGCCGCGAGCCCGGCTGCGGCGATCGTCGCGGCGGCAAGCGTGCCGACATGAAACGTCGACGGCAACGTCGGGTCCTGCCCGGTCACGGTCGTGCGGGCCAGCGCGTCGCGCTCGCCGTCTGCGAGTTGCCAAAGATGCGCCAATGCGAATTCGGGTGTCATGGTGAAGGAGACGCCGTTGAGGAGACGGAATCGAGTCTAGAATTCGCGACAGGCACGATCAATCTTGATTGCGCGAATCAATACATAACGAATAGTTGTAGCGGGCCCGCGCTTCATGCGCGGCGACAGGAGCAACCGGCATGACATCCGTCAGTGCGCAGGAAGCCGCCGGCATGCTCGGCGTCAGCGTGAGCACCCTCTACGCGTACGTGAGCCGCGGCCTGCTGCGCTCGCTGCCCGATGGCGCCACCAAGCGCCGCCGCTACGACGCGAACGAGGTGCGCCTGCTCGCGCGCCGCCGCGCCGACGCGAAACGCGCGGGCGGTGTCGCCGAACGCTCGCTCGACTGGGGCGTGCCGGTCCTGGAATCGCGGATCACGCAGATCGCCGACGGCCGCCTGCGCTACCGCGGCGCCGATGCGATCGCGCTGGCCGACGCCGCGACACTCGAGGAAACGGCCGCGCGGCTATGGGACTGTCCGCCCGCGCGGCTGGCCGCCACGTCGCTCGCATCGACCGGTTTCGACGCGGCGCAGTGGGACGACTGGGCGCGTCGCTGGGCGCATCTCGCGCCGCTCGAACGGACACTGGTGCTGCTGCCGGCCGCGGCCGCGTCGCTGCCGCGCCGGTGGGCGCAGGGGCGCGACGCCCAGCTCGATGCCGCGGCGCTGCTGCTGCGTATCGCGACGGCCGCGCTCGCCGGCATCGCGCCGGGCGACGCGCCCGTGCACCGCCAGCTCGCGGCAGCGTGGCGCGTGCGGCGGCGCGACGAAGCCGACCTGCTGCGGCGTGCGCTCGTGCTGTGCGCCGATCACGAACTGAATCCGTCGACCTTCGCGGTGCGCTGCATCGCGTCGACCGGCACCCATCTGTTCGGCGCGATCTCGGGTGGGCTCGCGGCGCTGTCGGGACCGCGCCACGGCGGCGAGACGTTCCGCGCCGGCACGCTGCTCGACGAAGCGGCCCGCGCCGCCGATCTCGATCGCTACCTGGCGCTGCGGCTGGCGCACGACGAACGCGCGGACGGCGCCCGCACGGCCCTGTCCGGCTTCGCGCACCCGCTGTATCCCGACGGCGACCCGCGCGCGCGGGCGCTGCTCGATGCGCTGCATGCGGCGGTACCCGACCGCCCAGCGCTGCACATGGCGCGCGCGCTCGCCGCACACGTCGAAGCGGCGACGGGCCTGCGGCCGACGATCGATTTCGCGCTCGCGGTGCTGGAGCGCACGCTCGCGCTGCCCGACGGCGCGGCGTTCACCCTGTTCGCGGCCGGCCGCACGGCCGGCTGGATCGCCCACGCGCTCGAACAATATGCGGACGGCAAGCTGATCCGGCCCCGGGCGCGCTACGTCGGCAGCGACGCACCCGCGTGACGCCGGCCGCCGCGCCACGCGGCGAACGGGCGCCACCATGCGGACGTGCAGCGCTCGGCTGGCGCCGCGAGCGGGCCGAACGCGAACGTCGCGCCGCCCGGCCCGGCGCTGACCCACGCGCGCGTGCCGGGCAGCAACGTCAGCGAGGCGCCCGCGCCCAGCCAGTGATCGTCGGGCCGACCCTCGACGGTCACCCACACGTCGCCTTCGGCCACCTCGAGCAGCGTGCGATCGACGATCCGCCACCGTCCCGCCGGCTCGTCGCCGTCCATCACGTAAAGTCGCAGTTCGCGCATGACGGCCTCCTGGTCGCACGGGTTCAATGGCACCAGTATTTCGGATAGCTGCCGCACACGGACAGATACGGCCGCAGACACTTTTGGCTGAACTGTACCGGCCGCCCGACGGAGACAGGCTTCCGGCGGTCGGGCCGGAACGGCAGGTCGCGGCCGCATGACATCCCGGCCCCAAACTGCACGGCGCGGCGGCTTTCCCTACAATGTCGGCTGTCCCGCGCCACCGCCCCTGCCGTCATGTTCCAACGCCCCCCCGCCGCCGCTCCCGGCGAAAAGAACCTCACCGTGATGCTCTGGCTCGTTGCGACGGGCTTCTTCATGCAGACGCTCGACGCGACGATCGTCAACACGGCGCTGCCGTCGATGGCCGCGAGCCTCGGCGAATCGCCGCTGCGGATGCAATCGGTCGTGATCGCGTACTCGCTGACGATGGCGGTGATGATCCCCGTGTCGGGCTGGCTCGCCGATACGTTCGGTACGCGGCGCGTGTTCTTCAGCGCGATCCTGGTGTTCTCGCTCGGCTCGCTGCTGTGCGCGAACGCCCATACGCTGACGCAGCTCGTCGCGTTCCGCGTCGTGCAGGGCGTCGGCGGCGCGATGCTGCTGCCGGTCGGACGGCTCGCGGTGCTGCGCACGTTCCCGGCCGAGCGCTACCTGCCCGCGCTGTCGTTCGTCGCGATTCCGGGCCTGATCGGCCCGCTGATCGGGCCGACGCTCGGCGGCTGGCTCGTGAAGATCGCGTCGTGGCACTGGATCTTCCTGATCAACGTGCCGGTCGGCGTCGCGGGCTGCATCGCGACCTTCTATTCGATGCCCGATTCGCGCAACCCGGCCGCCGGCCGCTTCGACCTGAAGGGCTATCTGCTGCTGACGATCGGGATGGTCGCGATCTCGCTGTCGCTCGACGGGCTCGCCGATCTCGGCATGCAGCACGCGGCCGTGCTGGTGCTGCTGATCCTGAGCCTCGCGTGCTTCGTCGCGTACGGGCTGTACGCGGTGCGCGCACCGCAGCCGATCTTCTCGCTGGAGTTGTTCAAGATCCACACGTTCAGCGTCGGGCTGCTCGGCAATCTGTTCGCGCGGATCGGCAGCGGCGCGATGCCGTACCTGATTCCGCTGCTGCTGCAGGTGAGCCTCGGCTATTCGGCGTTCGAGGCCGGGCTGATGATGCTGCCGGTCGCGGCGGCCGGCATGTTCTCGAAGCGGATCATCACGCGCCTGATCACGCAGCACGGCTACCGCAAGGTGCTGCTCGCGAACACGATCATGGTCGGCGTGATGATGGCGAGCTTCGCCCTGATGCGCGACACGGTGCCGGTGTGGGTGAAGGTCGTGCATCTCGCGCTGTTCGGCGGCTTCAACTCGATGCAGTTCACCGCGATGAACACGCTGACGCTGAAGGATCTCGGCACCGGCGGCGCGAGCAGCGGCAACAGCCTCTTCTCGCTCGTGCAGATGCTGTCGATGAGCCTCGGCGTCACGGTCGCCGGCGCGCTGCTCGCGACGTTCACCGGCATGCTGCGCACCGTGACGCCGAGCAACACGCTGCCGGCGTTCCATGCGACGTTCATCTGCGTCGGGATCATCACGGCCGCGTCCGCGTGGATCTTCGCGCAGCTCGCGCCCGAGATCCGCAGCACAGCGCGCAAGACCGACCCGTCCGAGCGCGCGTGACGCGCGGTGCGCGCCGAATCGGGCGCGCGCGCACCATCGCGGTGCAACGCGGCGCGGCGCGCGTGCGCGAGCCGGCCGCGACGAGCGGCCGCGCGCGGCGCCCCGCCGTGCATGCTTCTTGCTGGCCTATTCTGTGGGTAAACTGGCAATCTTCCTTCGGCCGACATCATGAGCATGATCGAAATCGATCCCCCCGGCTTTCAGCCGCCCCGCCCGGTCGCCGGCGACGACGGGAACCGGCGCACCGTGCTGTACGGCGGCTACACGGTGTTCAGCGTGTTCCAGCCCGTTTTCTCGGTGTCGCACCGGCGCGCGATCGGCTATCACGCGTCGCTGCGCGCGCACGACGAGGAAAGCCGTCAGGTGGCGTCGCACGAGGTATTCACGCAGGCGGCGCGGCGCGGCGACCTGCTCGAGCTCGGCCGGCTCGCCGAATCGCTGCATCTCGGTAACTTCCACGCGTTCGACAGCCACGACGAATGGCTCTTCCTGAGCCTGCATCCGGCCGCGCTGATGGACACAATCTACGGCGACGCGCTGCTCGCGAACCTGAAGGCGCTCGGGCTGCCGCCGCACCGCGTGGTGCTCGAGGTGCCCGAGCAGGCCGGCGGCGAAACGCCGCGCTATGCGGCGATCATCGACGGCCTGCGCAAGGCCGGCTTCCTGATCGCGCTCGTCGGGTTCGGCGCGAAGCATTCGAACGTCGATCGCGTATGGCATCTGCATCCCGACATCGTCACGCTCGACCGCGGCATCCTCGCGCAGGCGAGCGAGCACTCGCATCTCGAACGCGTGCTGCCGGGGCTCGTGTCGCTGCTGCACGAATCCGGGCAGCTCGTGCTGATGGGCGGGCTCACGACCGAACGCGACGCACTGATCGCGCTCGAATGCGACGTCGATTTCGTGCAGGGCCAGTACTTTGCGGGGCCGAGCGTCGATCCCGTGCAGCCGCAGGCCGCCGCGGGCTGCATGGATACGCTGTCGGCCGCGCTGCGGCTGCGCGTCGCGCAGCGCGAGCGCACGCAGGCGGAACGGCTCGCGCCGTACGTCGCCGCGCTGGAGGAAGCGAGCCGCAAGCTCGGCGCGGGCGAATCGCTCACCGATGCGGCCGCCGCCGTGCTCGGGCTGCCCGAGACCGCGCGCTGCTTCCTGCTCGACGCGTCGGGCCGCCAGATCGGCGACAACGTGCTCGCGCGCGGCAGCGTGTCGCAACGCGCGAAGCGCTTCCGGCCGCTGCTGCATTCCGAGGGCGCGAGCTGGGAACGCCGCCCGTATTTCATCGACGCGATGCGCGCGCCGGGCGGCGTGCATCTGACGCCGCCCTACCTGTCGATCAACGAGGCGCACCTGTGCGTGACCGCGTCGATCGCCGCACCTGCCGCGACGGGCATGCAGGTGCTCTGCGTCGACATCAACTGGGAAGCGGCGCTCAACCGCGACTGAACCCGATAGCGCGCCGCGTTCACGCGTCGCCGCCCGCCTTGCGCACGATCAGCCGGTGCACGCGCTTGCCGGACGACGCGCTGACGACTTCGTGTTCGTCGATCACGTGCACGCCGGCGCCCAGCGCCGCATGCATCCGCGCCGAGTCGAGCGGCGTATAGAGGCGGCCGCGCTCGTCGCGCAACACGCCGTTTCCGGCCACCCGCCAGCTCAGGTACAACGTGCCGCCCGGCATCAGCAGATCGGCCAGCCGCGCGGCGGCCGCGGCTGCGTCCGCCTGTTCGAGATGCATGACGACCGTTTCGCACAGCACGTTGCGAAACGCGCCGGACGGTACGCCGGCCAGCGCCGGCAACGCGGCCAGCTCGAAAACCAGACCCCGATGGCGCCGCCGCGCCTCGTCGAGCAGCGCGGCGCTCGCGTCGTAGCCGCGCACGTCGAAGCCGCGCGACGCGAGCCAGGCCGTGTCGCGCCCCGCGCCGCAACCGACGTCGGCGGTCAGCCCCGGCGAGAAATGCTGTTCGAGCAGCGCGTACATGTCGTCGGGTGCGGCCTGGTCGAGCCAGTCCTGTGCGAATTGCGCCGCATGCGCATCGTAGGCATCGAGAGTTGGGCGATCCACCATGGCGATTGCTCCGCAAAGGCGCGTCGTATGACGCACTCCGCATCTTAGCCGTTGCGCACGGCCCGTGGCGACGGCGGATGGTGCGACGCCGGCCTACCCAGCCTACCCGGCCGGCACGTGGCCCGCGTGCGGCACCTGCGCGGACAGATCGGCCCACAGTGCATCGCCTCGCCACGCCGGGCGCGCCGCCGCGCTTTCAGCGTCGTGGACGAGCACGCAGAGTCGCGCATTGACCGGCGCCGACGCACCGAAGCGCCCGGCCAGCCGCACGATTTCACCGTTGATCCAGTCGACTTCGGTCGCGCGGCCCGCCGCGAGATCGTCGGACATCGACGATCTCGCCAACGGATCGATCGCCAGCATCCGGCCGCCGAGCACCCGAAAAGCCGCATCGGGCAGATCGAGCACGGCCGGGATCCACGCGGCCGGCAGCGGCGTCAACCGCGCGGGCCGGAGCGCGGCCCGCGCCAGCCAGTGCAGCGCCTCGCGCTGGACCAATGCGACGCAGCGCCGGTACGTGCGTTGGGCGAGTTCGTCGCGCAGCGGCAGGTTCGCGAGCGCATTGATCGGATTGTTCAGGTTGAGCAGCAGCTTCGCCCACTGTACGGCGCGCATGTCGCGATGCAGCACGAGCGGCAATCCGGCGCGCGCGAACATGCCGGTGAACGGCTGCAGCGCCGGCGCCGCCTCGGCCGCGAGCGTGCCGGCCGAACCCTGGTGAAACGCGCCGGGCCCGCGCTCGATCACGTTGAACGGCACCATGCCGGCCAGCACGGTTGCTTGCGGCAACGCGTCGCGCAGCGTGTCGGCATGGTGCAGGCCGTTCTGGAAGCTGATCACGATGGTGCCGGGCCGCAGCACGCCGGCCAGCTGCGCGGCGGCCTCGCGCGTGGCGCCCGACTTCACCGCGACGAGCACGAGCCGTGCGTCGGCCGCCGAGGCCGGATCGGTCGCGAATCCGACATCGGCCGGCGCGAGCGCCGCGCGATAGCCGCGCCGATCGGTCAGCGTGAGCCCGTGCCGATGAATCGCGTCGCCGATCCGCGCGCGGCCGACGAGCGTCACATCCGCGCCGCCCGCCGCGAGGCGGCCGCCGAGATAGCAGCCGAGCGCCCCCGCGCCGAACACGCAGACCGGCCCGGCCGGCCCGTCAGACATGCGAATGCGCGCCCCCATGCACGGGGCCCGCGCGCCGCTCGACTTCGCGGCGCACGTCGCTGCGCAGCCCCGCGAAGAACGCGACCTCGGCGACGACGAACAGCGGCCCGACGATCAGGCCGACCAGATCGTCGACGAACGCGGGCTTGCGGCCTTCGAACCAGTGCCCGACGAACTGCACGATCCAGCCGACGACGAACGCGCCGACGCCGATCGCGAGCCACTGCGCGGTCGGCAGCCGCGCCAGCGACTGCGCGGCCCACAGGCCGAGCGCGAGCAGCACGGCCATCACGATCCCGAACCGCAGGTCGAGACGCAGGTAGAACACCGCGGACACGACGACGAGCAGCAGCGCCGGCGACAACGCGATGCCGGCCAGCGCCCCGATCGCCGGCCGCGACAGCAACACCTCGACCGCGAACACGATCATCGGGATGCCGACCAGATGCGTCGCGATGTTGCGCGCGTCGCGATGGTAGGCCGCATACTGGGAAAGATGGTCTTCGAGGGTCTTCATCGCGTCTCCTGATCGGTTATTGAGCGCTATGATGCGCGTCACGCCCGAGAACCTCTGTCAGCTACCCGACATCGCGTGCCCATGCCTTCCTCGCTCGCCCCGTACCTGCCGCAGATCGAAGCGAACCCGTGGTTCGCCGCGCTGCCGCCCGCGCTGCGCGCGGAGCTGATCGCCCGCGCGACGCTGCGCCGTCTGCCGTCCGGCCACGCGCTGTTCCGGCGCGGCGACCCGCCGTGCGGGCTGTACGCGGTACTGGCCGGTTCACTCACGATAGGTGCGGTCGATCCGCAGGGCAAGGAAGCGCTGCTGACGGTGGCCGAACCCGTCACGTGGTTCGGCGAGATCGCGTTGTTCGACGGCCAGCCGCGCACGCACGACGCCATTGCACTCGACGACGCGCTGCTGCTGCACGTACCGCAGGCCGCGCTGCTCGCGATCCTCGATACGACGCCGCAATACTGGCGGCAGTTCGCGCTGCTGATGGCGCAAAAGCTGCGCCTGAGTTTCCTGACCGTCGAGTCGATGAGCGTGATGCCGGCCGCGCAGCGGCTCGCCGCGCGACTGCTGATGATCGCCGAAGGCTACGGCGGCATCAGCGCCGGGCGCACGCACGTCCGGCTGTCGCAGGAAACGCTCGCGTCGATGCTGTCGCTGACGCGGCAGACCACCAACCAGTTGCTGAAGGCGCTGCAGGCCGACGGCGTCGTGCGGCTGCACGTCGGCGAGATCGAACTCGTGGACATCGACGCGTTGCGCCGCGCGAGCGGGCTCGGCGACGGCACGCACTGAACGCCGCATAACGGCCGCCATCGGTCTTTATCAACCGCGACGCGCTGCCCGCGGCCGCCGCGATGCGCTATCGTGGCGGCTCGTTCCATCCGTCGCGCGCACCGCCCCTTGAACACGTCGACCCTCCCCGCCCCCGCCCGTCACCCGTGGCCCGTATTCATCGCGTTCCTGCGGCTCGGCCTCACGTCGTTCGGGGGGCCGGTCGCGCATCTCGGCTACTTTCGCGCGGAATTCGTCACGCGGCGCGGCTGGCTCACCGAGCGCACTTATGCGGATCTCGTCGGGCTGTGCCAGTTCCTGCCGGGGCCGGCGAGCAGTCAGGTCGGGATGGCGATCGGTCTCGCGCGTGCCGGCTATGCCGGCATGTTCGCCGCGTGGCTCGGTTTCACGCTGCCGTCGGCGCTGCTGATGATGCTGTTCGCACTCGGCGTGCATGCTACGGGCGCGCCGATCGAAGCCGGCGCACTGCACGGGCTGCGCATCGTGTCGGTCGCGGTGATCGCGCAGGCCGTATGGGGCATGGCGCGCACGCTGTGCCCGGATGCGCGGCGCGTCACGCTGATGGCCGCGGCCGCGTGCGTCGCGCTGCTCGCGCCGGCCGCCTGGACGCAGGTCGCGGTGATCGTCGTGGCCGCAGCGGCCGGTCTCGTGCTGCTGCCGCAACCGGCGCGCGACGCGCATGAACCGTTGCCGCTGCACGTGTCGCCGCGGGCAGGCGTGCTGTGGCTCGCGGTGTTCGCGGCACTGCTCGTCGCCCTGCCGTTCGCGGCCCGCGCGCTGCGTTCCGATACGCTCGCCGTCGTCGATGCGTTCTTCCGCACCGGTGCGCTCGTGTTCGGCGGCGGCCATGTCGTGCTGCCGCTGCTGCAGGCGGCGGTGGTCGCACCCGGCTGGGTCGGCGATTCGGCGTTTCTCGCCGGGTATGGGGTCGCGCAGGCCGTACCGGGGCCGCTGTTCACGTTCTCCGCATTCCTCGGAGCGTCGCTGCGCGATGCGCCGAACGGCTGGCTCGGCGGCACGATCGCACTCGTGTCGATCTTCGCGCCGTCGTTCCTGCTCGTCGCCGGCACCGCACCGTTCTGGGAACGCCTGCGCCGCAGCACGCGGATGCAGGCCGCGCTCGCCGGCGTGAACGCGGCCGTCGTCGGGCTGCTGCTCGCCGCGCTCTATCACCCGGTCTGGACCGATACGATCGTCGCGCCGCGCGACCTGGCCGCCGCACTGGTCGCCTTCGTCGCGCTGATGTTCTGGCGCGTGCCGCCGTGGGCAGTCGTGATCGCGAGCGCGGCGCTCGGCTGGCTGCTCGGCATGGTGGGCTGATCCGGCGAACGCGGCTCGTTCGGGCGGCGCAAAAACAAAAAGCCCTCGGAAACGAGGGCTTTTTTTCGATGCCGCGCGCGCCGTGGCGGCGCGCAGGCGCCGGACTTACGCGAAGTTCTTCGCTGCGAAGTCCCAGTTCACGATGTTCCAGAACGCTTCGACGAACTTCGGACGTGCGTTGCGGTAGTCGATGTAGTACGCGTGTTCCCACACGTCGATCGTCAGCAGTGCCTTGTCGGCGGTCGTCAGCGGCGTGGCGGCGTTGCTCGTCGACACGATGTCGAGCGAACCGTCGGCCTTCTTCACGAGCCATGCCCAGCCCGAACCGAACGTGCCGACCGCGGCCTTCGTGAACGCTTCCTTGAATGCGTCGTACGAACCCCACTTCGCGTTGATCGCATCGCCCAGCGCGCCCGTCGGTGCGCCGCCGCCGTTCGGCGACAGGCTGTTCCAGAAGAACGTGTGGTTCCAGATTTGCGCGGCGTTGTTGAAGATGCCGCCCGACGACTTCTTCACGATCTCTTCCAGCGGCAGGTTTTCGAATTCCGTGCCCGGGATCAGATTGTTCAGGTTCGTCACATAAGCCTGATGGTGCTTGCCGTAGTGGTACTGGATCGTCTCGGCCGAGATGGTCGGCGCGAGTGCGTCTTCGGCGTACGGGAGCGGCGGGAGCGTATGAGCCATGGCGATTCCTTCGTTGAGTATGTAGGGGGGCTTGTGTTGAATGCTGCCGAGCGTCCGATTGTAGGCGAGGACGAATAACCCCGCAAACTCACGGGCCATTTATCCGCGGTATGCGGAAAAGCGATGCTGGCGCAACGTCCGGCAGGACGAACCCGACGATGCGCAGCATTCGTGCCCGGCCACGCTGCGCGCATTGCGACGTTCCTCGCGTGTCGCTCGCGCCGCTTACGTCAGATCGTATCGGTCAGCCGCGGCTGCACGTCGGCGAGCGATACGTCGGCCGAGCCTTCGGCGAGATGCACGGTCAGGCGCCGCTGCGGCTTCAGCGCGTTCGGCGCGCGCACCGCGCGGCCCGTCTGCGCATCGATCAGCGCCGCATAGCCGCGCTCGAGCGTGCGCTGCGGGCTCAGCACCTCGAGCCGTGCCGCACAGGCTGACACACGTGCCGTGTCGCGTTCATGACGGCGCTGCAATGCGCTCGCGAGACGTTGCGACAGCCCCGCGAGCGCGTGGCGCGCCTGTGACGGATCGGGCCGCGCGCGCTGCCAGCGCAGCTGCGCGAGCGCGAAACGGGCTCGCGCATCGCGCACCGGCCGCGACGCCGCCGACGCCAGCCGCACCGCGAGCTGCTCGACGTGCGTGCGCTGCCGCTGCAGCCGCTCGGCCGGGCTCACGAGCCGGCGTGCGAGCCAGTCGAGCTGCTGCGCACGCTGTTCGAGCCGGCGCGCCATGCAGCGCGCGAGCGCCCGCTGGCGGTCGTCGACCTCGCGCAGCAGCAGTGCACGCTGCGGGCTCGCGAGTTCGGCCGCGCCCGTCGGCGTCGGCGCGCGCAGGTCGGCCGCGAAATCCGCGATCGTGAAGTCGGTTTCGTGCCCGACGCCGCTCACGACCGGCAGTTCGCTCGCCGCGATGGCGCGCGCCAGCGCCTCGTCGTTGAACGACCACAAATCCTCGATCGAGCCGCCGCCGCGACAGACCAGCAGCACGTCGACCTCGCGCCGCGCATTCGCGGTCGCGACGGCCGCGACGAGCTTTTCGGCGGAACCGGCGCCCTGCACGGGGGCCGGATAGACGATCACCGGAATGTGCGGCGCGCGCCGGGCGAGCGTGGTCAGCACGTCGCGCAGCGCGGCGGCCTGCAGCGACGTGACGATGCCGATCGCGCGCGGGTGGGCCGGCAACGGCCGCTTGCGCTCGGCGGCGAACAGGCCCTCGCCTTCGAGCTGCGCCTTCAGCCGCAGGAACGCCTCGTACAGGCGCCCCTGCCCGGTGCGCCGCACTGCTTCGACGTTGAGCTGCACTTCGCCGCGCGGCTCGTACATCGTGACGACCGCGCGCACCTCGATGCGGTCGCCTTCGCGCGGCGTGAATTCGGCGTATTGCGCGCGACCGCGGAACATCACGCAGCGCATCTGCGCCTGCTGGTCCTTGATCGAGAAATACCAGTGGCCGCTCGCGGCGCGCGTGAAATTCGACACTTCGCCGGAAATCCACAGCAGCGGGAACGAACGCTCGAGCATCGTCGAAATCGCACGATTGAGCGCCGAAACGGGAATCACTTCGTCGCCGCCGCGCGTGGCGCCGGGTGCGGAAAAAGGGGAATCGGAAAGCATGGGCGGTCGGATGAATGCTGGCGGCGTCACGATAGTCCGACACGCGAGCCGCGTCCAGCGCCGCCGCATTCGCCGCCGCGCACGCAAAGGTGTCCACATGCTGACATTCGTCCGCGTAAAACGGTCCGAAACCGCAAAAAACACCAGACAATTCTCCGTAACGTATTGATTTTTATAATTTTTTAAACCTTTCGAAACGATTCTCATCCGATTCGATGCCCGCCGGGCGGGCGTTTGAGGCAATCGACCGGGGAGTTTTTCACAGAGTTATCCACAGGTCGCCCCGATCCGGCCCCGCGAGCGGCGGCGGCCGGTCGCGCTTGCCGCGCCGGCGTGCGGCGCGCTAGAGTGCCGCCTTCCACGGACCCTGCGGCATGCGCCGCCCAACGGAGAATCCGCCTTGACGAATCCGTCCCTCGCCGCGGCGCACCACGCGCCGCGCCCGGCCCGATGAGCGCGCCCGGCGGCCCGCTCGCGCGACTCGAAGCGCGCCTGACACGCGAATGGCAGCGGCGCGGCGCGCTCGCGTGGGCGCTCACGCCGTTCGCATGCGTGTTCGGCCTGTGCGCGGCGCTGCGCCGCACCGCTTACGCGCAAGGCTGGAAGCAGCCGGTCGACGTCGGCGTGCCGGTGGTCGTGGTCGGCAACGTGACCGTGGGCGGCACCGGCAAGACGCCGACCGTGATCGCGCTCGTCGACGCGCTGCGCGCGGCCGGCTTCACGCCCGGCGTCGTGTCGCGCGGCTATGGCGCGAACGTGAAGGCGCCGACCGCCGTCACGCCGGCGTCGCGGGCGGACGCGGCCGGCGACGAACCGCTGCTGATCGCGCGCCGCACCGGCGCGCCCGTGTGGGTGTGCCCGGACCGCGTCGCGGCCGCGCAGGCGCTACGCGCCGCGCATCCGGACGTCGACGTGATCGTCAGCGACGACGGCCTGCAGCATTACCGTCTCGCGCGTACCGTCGAACTCGTCGTATTCGACCACCGGCTCGGCGGCAACGGCTTCCTGCTGCCGGCCGGCCCGCTGCGCGAGCCGCTGTCGCGGCACCGCGACGCCACGCTCGTCAACGATCCGTACAGCGGCGCGCTGCCGCCGTGGCCCGACACCTATGCGCTCGCGCTGACGCCGGGCGCCGCGTGGCATCTCGATCAGCCCGCGCTGCGCCGCCCGCTGTCGCAATTCGCGAACGAACGTGTGCTCGCCGCGGCCGGCATCGGCGCGCCGGAACGCTTCTTCGCGACGCTGCGCGCGGCCGGCCTCGCGCCGGCGACCCGCGCGCTGCCCGACCATTACGCGTTCGCCGACAATCCGTTCGTCGACGACGCCGTCGATGCGATCCTGATCACCGAGAAGGATGCAGTAAAATTGGGCGCTTCCTGGCGCGACGCCCGACTGTGGGTTGTCCCCGTCGAAGCCGCGCTCGACCCTCGCCTCATTGCCCTCGTTGTGGAGAAACTCCGTGGACGCTCGCCTGCTTGAAATCATTGTGTGCCCTATCTGCAAAGGCCCGCTCCACTACGACCGTGCCGCGCAGGAGCTGATCTGCAACGCGGACAAGCTCGCCTACCCGATCCGCGACGGCATCCCCGTGATGCTCGTCGACGAAGCGCGCCAGACCGTCGAAGGCACGCCGGTCGACCCGGCCGGCCGCTGAACCGCCGCGCCGCTCGCCCGGCGCACCGATTCGACACCGACGGCCCGGCCCCGGCCGGGTCGCCGCACTCCGCCGGGCGACCGGCTTCCGGCGTCGCCCGCCCCGTCCTTCTCAGCACTCCCCGATGACTCACCCGCCACCCTTCATCGCCGTCATTCCCGCCCGGCTCGCGTCGACGCGGCTCCCGAACAAGCCGCTCGCCGATCTCGGCGGCAAGCCGATGGTCGTGCGTGTCGCCGAGCGCGCGCGCGAGGCGGGCGCGCAGCAGGTGCTCGTCGCCTCCGACGCGCAAAGCGTGCTCGACGCGGCGCGCGATCACGGCTTCGAAGCGGTGCTCACCCGCGCCGATCATCCGTCCGGCACCGATCGGCTCGCGGAAGTCGCGGCTGCCTTCGGCTGGCGCGACGATACCGTCGTCGTCAACGTACAGGGCGACGAGCCGCTGATCGACCCCGTGCTCGTGCGCGACGTAGCGTCGCACCTGGCCGCGCATCCGGCATGCGCGATCGCGACCGCGGCTCACCCGATCCACGACGCGGCCGACGTGTTCAATCCGAACGTCGTGAAGGTCGCGCTCGACGCGCAGAGCGTCGCGCTGTACTTCTCGCGCGCGCCGATTCCGTGGAGCCGCGACGCGTACCAGCCGCACTGGCCGGACGTCGCGGCCATGCCTGCACCGGCTTTCCCGGTCTACCGGCACATCGGCCTCTATGCGTATCGCGCGCGTTTCCTGCGCACCTATCCGTCGCTCGCGCAGGCGCCGATCGAACAGGCCGAGCAGCTCGAACAGCTGCGCGCGCTGTGGCACGGCGAGCGCATCGCGGTGCTGATCACCGAGTCCGCGCCCGAAGCCGGCATCGACACGCCGGCCGATCTCGCGCGCGTGCAGGCCCTTTTTCAGCCGGGTTCAAAATAACCCGTGGCATAATCAGGCGATTGTGCGAGCCGTCCGCGACCAGCGCGTCCTCGCTTGACCCCGCCCGTGGCCCTGCCGGCAGCCGCGCGTCGCCCTCGCCGACGCGCCGCATCAGACCGGTCCGCCTCGCGCCGGGCAAGCCCCGCGCCCGCCGTCGCCGACGCCTTTATGTCTCGCCTCACGAATCTACATACTTGGAGATATCACCATGCGTTTGATCCTGTTGGGCGCGCCCGGCGCGGGAAAGGGCACCCAGGCAAACTTCATCAAGGAAAAATTCGGCATCCCGCAAATCTCGACGGGCGACATGCTGCGCGCGGCCGTGAAGGCCGGCACGCCGCTCGGCGTCGAGGCGAAGGGCTACATGGACGCCGGCAAGCTCGTGCCGGATGCGCTGATCATCGGCCTCGTCAAGGAACGCCTGAAGGAATCCGATTGCGCGAACGGCTATCTGTTCGACGGCTTCCCGCGCACGATCGCGCAGGCTGACGCGATGAAGGAAGCCGGCGTCGCGATCGACTACGTGCTCGAGATCGACGTCCCGTTCTCGGAAATCATCGAACGCATGAGCGGCCGCCGCACGCACCCGGCATCGGGGCGCACGTACCACGTCAAGTTCAACCCGCCGAAGGTCGAAGGCCACGACGACGTGACGGGCGAACCGCTGATCCAGCGCGACGACGACAAGGAAGAAACCGTCAAAAAGCGTCTCGAGGTGTACGAAGCGCAGACCAAGCCGCTGATCACGTACTACGGCGACTGGGCGCAGCGCGGCGAGGAAAACGGCCTGAAGGCGCCGCAGTATCGCAAGATCTCGGGCCTCGGCAGCGTCGACGAAATCCGCGAGCGCGCGTTTGGCGCACTGAAGTAAGCAGCACGTCGCGCCCCCGCAAGCCGCCCGCTCCGGGCGGTTTTTTTTCGCCTGCCGCGATTGGCACGGCCGTGCGCGTGTCCGCGTGATGACGGTCGCGCCCGGCCTGTTCGAGACGCCGATGCTGCTCGGCGTGCCCCCGGACGCGCTCAGCGCGATGGTGCCGTTCCCGCCGCGGCTCGGCAAGCCGGCCGAATACGCGATGCTGGTGCGCCAGATCGTCGAGAATCCGATGCTCGACGGCGCGATCCGGATGCAGTCGAAGTAACGGCACGCGCGCAAGAAAAACGCCCGCGATGCGGGCGTGCGTTTTTTCCGTGTACCGGCACCGGCGCGCGGGCGACTCAATCCTCGCCGTCGCGCTGCATCCGCTGCCGCAATTCGCTGACCTGCGACTCGACGACGGTCGCGTCTTCCGCCTCCGGCCGCTCGCCGAGATACTGCTCGAGATCCTCGAGCGCGGGACGCAGGTAGTCGAGCCGCGCATACGCGAAGCCGCGGTCGCGCACTTCGTCGAGCTGCTCGGGCAACAGGATCACGAGCCGCTGCTGCACCGCGAGCAGCCGCTGCCAGCGTTCCGTCTGCAGATAGACCGTCTTCAGGTTGCGCAGCATCCGCGCGATGATCTCGCGGCTCGTCGCGGGCTGCAGCAACGCGCGCAACGCGCTGTCGACCGCACCGGCAGCACGCGCGACGTACGGCTCGAGCATCTCGACCATCTCGGCTTCGGACAGCGAATGGCCGTTGGTCGGATCGATGATCAGGTCGCCGTCCGGCAGCGTCACGCGCAGCAGGAAATGGCCGGGGAACGAGACGCCGCGCGCCGGCACGCCGATCTGCTCGGCGAGCTCCAGGTACAGCACCGACAGCGAGATCGGGATCCCGCGCCGCCGTTTCAGCACGGCGTTCAGGTGGCTGTTATCGGGGTCGTAGTAATCGTTGTGATTGCATGCGAAGCCGAGCTCGCGGAAAAAGAAGTCGTTCAGCGCGGCGACGCGGCCCTTGAGGTCCGTATCGTCGGCGAGCCGCCGGCGCAGCCGCGCCGCCAGCATGTCGAGTTCGGCCAGCGTGCCCTGCAGGTCGAGGTCGGGATACGCGTCCTGCGCCAGCGACAGCGCGGCTTCCGTGACGGGCAGACTGTCGTCGTCCGCCACGAGCGTGCTGAAGTAGTCGAGGACGCGGGTCATTGCGGTCGTCACTTGGCGCGCCTTCTGAAGTAAGCGTATTTGAAGCCCATCACCCACAACATACCGAAATATAGTGCAGCAAACAGCACGAGGCACGCAGCCATCAGCGCAATGCGATCCAGCGGCTGCGCGCGCATCCCGGTCCAGTCGAAACTGATCGCGCACCAGTGCATCAGGCCCGCGAGCACGAGCGCCGCGCCGACGAGCTGCACGAAGAAGCGCAGCCAGCCCGGCGAAGGCTGGTAAATGCCGCGCTTGCGCAGCCCGAGGAACAGCAGCAGCGAGTTCAGGCACGCGCCGACGCCGATGCTCAGCGTGAGGCCCGCGTGGCCGATCAGCGGCACGAACACGTAGTTCGAGAGCTGCGTGACGATCAGCACGCCGATCGCGATCTTCACGGGCGTCTTGATGTCCTGCTTCGCATAGAAGCCCGGCGCGAGGATCTTGATCAGGATGATGCCGACGAGGCCGATCCCGTAGGTGGCGAGCGCGCGCGCGACCATCGTGACGGTATGCGCGTCGAACTTGCCGTAGTTGAACAGCGTCGCGGTGAGCGGCGTCGCGAAGAAAAACAGCGCGAGCGCGCTCGGCGCCGCGAGCAGGAACGTGACGCGCAGCCCCCAGTCGAGCAGCGCCGAATATTCGTGCGAATCGGCGTCGACGTGCGCCTTCGACAGGCTCGGCAGCAGGATCGTGCCGAGCGCGACGCCGAGCAGCGCCGTCGGGAATTCCATCAGGCGGTCGGCGTAATTGATCCACGACACGGCGCCCTGCCCGAGCCGCGACGCGATGTTGGTGTTGATGATCAGCGACAATTGCGCGACGGACACCGCGAACGTCGCGGGCACCATCTTCGCGAGCACGCGCTTCACGCCCGGATGACGCAGCGCGCGCAGCGGGTTGAGGCCGATCAGCGGCACCATGTCGATCTTCTTCAGGCCCGGCAGCTGCACGAGAAACTGCAGCACGCCGCCGACGATGACGGCCCACGCGAGCGCATAGACCGGCACCTTCAGGTGCGGCGCGACGAACACGGCCGCGCCGATGAACGCGACGTTGAGCAGCACCGGCGCGAACGCGGGCAGCGAGAAGCTCTTGTACGTGTTCAGCACGCCCGAGGCGAGCGTGGTCAGCGAAATGAACACGATGTACGGGAACATGATCCGCGTCATCGTGACCGCGAGCGGGAACGCCTGGCCGTCGCTGTGCAGGCCGGAGGCGACCGCGAACACGACCCACGACGCGCCGGCGATGCCGATGACCGACAGCACGGCCAGCGCCCACGCGAGCACGGTGGACATCGCGTCGACGAGCGCCTTCGTCGCATCGTGCCCCTGCTGGTTCTTGAACTCGGCGAGGATCGGCACGAACGCCTGCGAGAACGCGCCTTCGGCGGACAGGCGGCGCAGCAGGTTCGGGATACGGAAGGCGACGTAGAACGCGTCGGTGTATTGACTGGCGCCGAACGCACGGGCGATCAGCGTCTCGCGGGCCAGTCCGGTCACGCGCGACAGCAGCGTGAAGCCGCTGACCGTCAGCAGGGCTCGGAATAGATTCATGGGGCGCTTATTATACGGACGTTGCGCGGCACGGCATGGCCGGATGCCGAAAAGCGCACCCGCCGCACCGGCCCGGCATGCCGTGATGACGCCAAACTTGCCACGCGCTTGATTTTGTTGCTATAATCCGCCGTTTCTGGGCTTGCCACATGCGTTGCGCCTGACGTTTCCATGTGTCGGCTCCGGTAAAATCACCGTTTTTTATGCGCCCCTGGGCAATCGCTCTCAGGGGACGGATCGAAAAGCAGCGCTTGGCCGTCTAGGCTCCAAGCTCTGGAAACAGGACAGGATAAGGAACCGTCATGGCTAACTCCGCACAAGCACGCAAGCGCGCCCGCCAAGCCGCGAAGGCAAATTCGCACAACTCGGCGCTGCGCTCGAAATTCCGTACCGCGATCAAGGCTGTTCGCAAGGCTGTCGACGCCGGCGACCAAGCCAAGGCTGCCGATCTGTTCAAGGCTGCCGTGAAGACGATCGATACGATCGCCGACAAGAAGATCGTTCACAAGAACAAGGCCGCTCGCAGCAAGAGCCGCCTGGCCGCAGCCGTCAAGGGCCTGCAGGCAGCAGCGTAAATCTGGTGCGCCCGCTCGCGCGGGCGCTCCTGTTTCCTGCGATCGCAAAAAAACCCGCTTACGCGGGTTTTTTTGTTGCCTGTCGCCTGCGTATCACGCGCGGTGGCGGCATGTGCCCGGGCCGGTGCGGCACGCGCCCTCGCCCGTCGGCATGACTTACTTCTTCGTGTTGTAGTCCGGCAGCTCGCACGCCTCGGTCACGACGAGGTTGTTGTCCTTGGCGAAATTCAGCACGAAATCGAAAGCCATCGGTTCGATGTCGCGCAACCGCGAATCGAGGATCACGCATTTCAGGTCGCCGAGCATCGTCGGGCGCACGTACAGCGAATACTTGAGACGCGCATTCGGCCCGCTCGCCCCCGGCCCGAAGCAGGCCATCACACCGGCCAGACGTTCCGACCAGTCGCTCGGGCGAAACTTTTTCCCGTCTTTCGTGATGCCCTGGATGAAAAATTCGGTCGGAGGGGTTTCAGCCATGTGGTTACCCAAGTGACGGCCCGGCGATGCCCAGGCAACGGCGCCTGGGTACGCGAACACAAAGCTGGAGGGTCGGCGGCACGAGCCGATCGATATCCCGAAAACGGGGCGTCGATGCGCGCCGCCGGTGGGCTGCACCGGATTTGTGCAGCGCACGGCTTGTGTCCGGCAGAGCGCGAAAAGCCTTGCTTGCCGGGCTGAAGAAAACTTTTGAATTATACCGCAGCGCGCCATCGCGCGTCGTCCCGACGCCCCCTTTCCGGCACCGCCGGTCGCGCGCGACGATCCCGCTCCGCGTCGCGCCACGGCTCGTCAAAGCACGGAAAATCCTTTATGCTGCTTTGAGTTATCCACACCCGACGGCGGCGCCGTCCGGCCTCGCTGCCGGGTGAGACCCGCCGTATTTCGTTTCATGACCGCCAAAACCATTCGTCACTACCTGCAGTTCAAGGATTTCTCGCTGGAAGACTACGAGTACGTGCTCGAACGCACGGGTATCCTGAAGCGCAAGTTCAAGAACTACGAGACCTATCACCCGCTGCACGACCGCACGCTCGCGATGATCTTCGAGAAGAGCTCGACGCGCACGCGCCTGTCGTTCGAGGCCGGAATCTTCCAGCTCGGCGGCCACGCCGTCTTCATGAGCACGCGCGATACGCAACTCGGCCGCGGCGAACCCGTCGAGGATTCCGCGCAGGTCATCTCGCGAATGGTCGACATCATCATGATCCGCACGTTCGAGCAGGACGTGATCACACGCTTCGCGCAGAACTCCCGCGTGCCGGTGATTAACGGCCTGACCAACGACTACCACCCGTGCCAGGTGCTCGCCGACATCTTCACGTACTACGAACACCGCGGCCCGATCGCCGGCAAGACCGTCGCGTGGGTCGGCGACGCGAACAACATGCTGTACACGTGGATCGAAGCCGCGCAGATCCTCGGCTTCAAGCTGCGCCTGTCGACGCCGCCCGGCTATGCGCTCGACATGAAGCTCGTGTCGCCCGACAGCGCGCCGTTCTACGAGGTGTTCGACGATCCGAACGAAGCGTGCAAGGGCGCCGATCTCGTGACGACCGACGTGTGGACGAGCATGGGTTTCGAGGCCGAGAACGAGGCGCGCAAGCAGGCATTCGCCGACTGGTGCGTCGACGAGGAAATGATGGGCCATGCGAATCCGGATGCCCTCTTCATGCACTGCCTGCCCGCGCACCGCGGCGAGGAAGTGACGGCCGGCGTGATCGACGGCCCGCAGAGCGTCGTGTGGGACGAAGCGGAAAACCGCCTGCACGTGCAGAAGGCGCTGATGGAGTTCCTGCTGCTCGGCCGCCTCAAGCACTGACGCGCCGCGACACACACGCGTAAAAAAAGCGCCGGTCGACGATCGGCGCTTTTCGCTTGGACGCGCCAAAACCGGCGCGCGCGGCGTTACAGGCAGACCGGTTCCGCCTCCAGCTCGACGCCGAACCGCGCGCGCACGTCGGTCTGGATCGCCCGCGCCAGCGCAAGCACGTCGGCGCCGGTCGCGCCGCCGCGATTGACGAGCACGAGCGCCTGGCGATCGTGCACGGCCGCCGCCCCGAGTGCGCGCCCCTTCCAGCCGCAGCGGTCGATCAGCCAGCCGGCCGCGAGCTTCACGTGCCCGTCCGGCTGCGGATACGACACGACATCCGGCGCGCGGGCGCGCAGCGCATCGAACTGCGCGGCATCGATCACCGGATTCTTGAAGAAACTGCCCGCATTGCCGAGCACCAGCGGATCGGGCAGCTTCGCGCGGCGGATCGCGACGACCGCATCGAACACGTCGCGCGGCGTCGCCGCATCGGGCGCGATGCCGCGCGCGTCGAGCTCGCGCGTAACGTCCGCGTAGCCGAGCCGCGGCGCCCATCGCTTCGGCAGCCGGAACGTCACCGCGACGATCGCGAACCGGCCGCGCCCTTCCCGCTTGAAGAAACTGTCGCGATAGCCGAACGCGCAGCGCGCGGCATCGAAACGCTCGCGGCGCCCCGTCGCCAGCTCGACCGCGACCAGCGAATCGAAATACACCTTCATCTCGAGGCCGTACGCGCCGATGTTCTGGATCGGCGCGGCGCCGACGGTGCCCGGGATCAGCGCGAGATTCTCGAGGCCCGGCATCCCGTGCTCGAGCGTCCACGCGACGAACGCGTGCCAGTTCTCGCCGCCGCCGGCCTCGACGTACCACGCCTCGTCGTCCTCGCGCACGACGCGGTGGCCCGCGATCTCGTCGAGCAGCACGACCCCGTCGAAATCGCGCGTGAACACGATATTGCTGCCGCCGCCGAGCACGAGCCGCGGCAGGTTCGCGACCCGCGGGTCGCGATGCAGCGCCTCGAACTGGGCCGCCTGCGTGACGCGTGCGGCGAAGCGCGCGCGCGCGGCAATGCCGAACGTGTTGTGCGCGGCGAGCGGATGGTCGGGAAGCAGCGACAGGGCGGAATCGTCAGGAGGCATCGGCATTCGCGGTCACGTCGGCCCGGGCGGCGCATGGCCGGCCTTGGGCAAACGGAGGGGCATCGGTAAAATGGCAAACAGTCCGCAATTATAGCGAGTGCCCGCGCGCGAGCCGGGTGCCCGCATCTCAAGGGAGAATGCCATGCCATCGTTCGACGTCGTTTCCGAAGCGAACATGATCGAAGTGAAGAACGCCATCGAGCAGTCGAACAAGGAAATTTCGACGCGCTTCGACTTCAAGGGCTCCGACGCACGCGTCGAGCAGAAGGAACGCGAGCTGACGCTGTTCGCCGACGACGATTTCAAGCTCGGCCAGGTCAAGGACGTGCTGATCGGCAAGCTGGCCAAGCGCAACGTCGACGTGCGCTTCCTCGACTACGGCAAGGTCGAGAAGATCGGCGGCGACAAGGTCAAGCAGATCGTCACCGTGAAGAAAGGCGTGACGGGCGACCTCGCGAAGAAGATCGTGCGCCTCGTGAAGGACAGCAAGATCAAGGTGCAGGCGAGCATCCAGGGCGACGCGGTGCGCATATCGGGCACGAAGCGCGACGATCTGCAGAGCACGATCGCGATGCTGCGCAAGGACGTGACCGACACGCCGCTCGACTTCAACAACTTCCGCGACTGATCGGCCGCCGGCCAAGTCGCGTCTTCCGGCCGGGCCCCGCATGCGCGGCGCGTCCGGCGCGCGGCAAGCGCCGCGCCTTCTCAGGCTTTGCCGCCGTCCTGCGCGCCGCCGTCCGCGGCCGCCTTCTTCTTGTCGCCGATCCGGCTCTCCTGCCCCGCGAGCAGCTTCGAGATGTTGCCGCGGTGACGCCACACGAGCAGCACGCTCATCGCGAGCACGGCCCATGCGACCGGGTTATGGCCGGTGCCGAACAGGAACACGTCGAACACCGGCGCGAATACGGCCGCCACCAGCGCCGCGAGCGACGAATAGCGGAAGAAGAACGCGACGATCAGCCAGGTCAGCGCGGTCGCGAGCCCGAGCACCGGATGCACGGCGAGCAGCACGCCGGCCGCTGTCGCGACACCCTTGCCGCCCTGGAAGCGGAAGAACACCGGGTACAGATGGCCGAGGAACACGGCGATCGCGACCCACGCGACCGCGACGTCGGGTAGCCCGAAGTGCCGGGCGAGCCAGACGGCGATCCAGCCCTTGAACGCATCGCCGACGAGCGTCAGGATCGCGGCCTTCTTGTTGCCGCTGCGCAGCACGTTGGTCGCGCCGGGATTCTTCGACCCGTACGAACGCGGGTCGGCCAGGCCCATCGTGGCGCTGACGACGACGGCGAACGACACCGAACCGATCAGGTAGGCAACGAGGGCGGCGAGCAGGATCTGCATGCGGGGAACTCTTCTTTCAACGTATCGGGAAAGGGACGGCGGTGCACGGCAAGCCGGCAAGCCGAAACGGCGCCCATTCTACCGAACGGGCGCGGACTGCCACGAAGGTGAAACCCTCAGTCGACGCTCGCGCACTGCACGGGCTGCGCGCCGAGCAGCGACGTGAGCACCGCCGGCGCGAGGCTGACGAGGTAGCCGCGCCGGCCGCCGTTGACGTAGATCGTCGGCAATTCGAGGATCGTCGCCTCGACGTAGACGGGCATCGCCTTGCGTGTGCCGAACGGTGACGTGCCGCCGACGAGATAGCCCGAATGGCGGTTCGCGACCTCGGGCTTGCATGGCTCGACGCGCTTCGCGCCGATCTGCCGCGCGAGATTCTTCGTCGACACGGTGCGATCGCCATGCATCAGCACGATCAGCGGCTTCGCGTGTTCGTCTTCCATCACGAGCGTCTTCACGACGCCATGCTCGTCGACGCCGAGCTGGCGCGCCGATTCGCCGGTGCCGCCATGCTCGACGTATTCGTACGGATGCTCGCCGAATGCGACGCCATGACGGCGCAGCAGTTGGGTCGCGGGGGTTTCGGACACGTGTCTGGATTTGCTCATGGCGGCATTTTAATGGCGAACGATCCAATGGCGAACGATCGGCGGGCGCGCAATGGCGCGCCCGCGCCGGCGGTATACTCGCGGCCCGTCTTGCGGCCGGGTGGCCCGCCGCATCGCGACGACGATTGCGTTCATCATCGTTGCGGACACCGCGAAGCGCTATTGCCCGATTGGCCGATTGTGGCGCGCGCGCCGTCATGGCACGATCGTTCGCCAATATCGTCGGCCACCGCCGGCCCCTCTTCTGGAGACGCCATGTCCTCGCCCCTCCGTTCATCCGAATCGCTCGACGTCGATGCGCTGCTCGCCGCGCTGCCGCGTCGCATCGCCGACGTGCCCGCCCATCGGGCCGTGCAGTCGCCCGCGCATCCGGCACTGATCGAAGATGCGCGCCGCGTGTCGTACGGCGAGCTGGCGCGCGCCATCGAGGCGGCGGCAGCGCAGTTGGCGAGCCTCGGCGTGCAAGGCGGCGACCGCGTGATGATCGTCGCGGAAAACTGCATCGCGCAGATCGTGCTGCTGTTCGCGGCCGCCCGCATCGACGCCTGGGCGCTCGTATCGAACGCGCGGCTGTCGGCCGCCGAGCTCGACGCGATCGCCGCGCATGCGCGCCCGAAGCTGATCGCGTTCACGACGGACGTCTCGCCCGAGGCGCGCGCCCATGCCGAGCGGCTCGGCGCCACGCCCGCCGGTGCGCTGCCGGTCGACATCGGCGCGTGGTCGTATCGGGTCGATGCGAGCGCGCCCGCCGAACCGGTGGCCGCCGACGGCGCCGGGCAATGCGCGGCGCTGATCTACACGACGGGCACGACCGGTACGCCGAAAGGCGTGATGCTGTCGCACCGCAACCTGCTGTTCATCGCGGCGACGTCGAGCACGCTGCGCCGCGTGTCGCCCGACGACGTCGTCTACACGGTGCTGCCCGTGTCCCACGTGTACGGCCTCGCGTCGGTGTGCCTGGGCAGCCTGTATGCGGGCGCGACGCTGCGGCTCGCGCCGCGCTTCTCGCCGGAAGCCGTCCGCGTCGCGCTCGCCGACGAAGGCGTCACGATCTTCCAGGGCGTGCCCGCGATGCACGCGAAGCTGCTCGAACACCTTCACACGCATGGCCACGCCTGGCGCGCGCCGCGGCTGCGCTTCGCGTATTCGGGCGGCTCGCCGCTCGATGCGGGCCTGAAGGCCCGCGTCGAGCGCCTGTACGGCGTGCCGCTGCACAACGGCTACGGCATGACCGAAAGCAGCCCGACGATCACGCAGACGCCGCTCGATGCGCCGCGCACGGACAGTTCGGTCGGCGTGCCGATTCCGGGCGTCGACATGCGGATCGTCGCGCCGGACGGCACCGACGTGCCGCCGGGCGAAGTCGGCGAGATCCGCGTGCGCGGGCCGAACGTGATGCTCGGCTACTACCGCAACGCGGACGCGACGCGCGCGGCCGTGTCGCCGGACGGCTGGCTGAGCACCGGCGATCTCGCGCGGCAGGAAGCGGACGGCGCGGTGACGATCGCGGGCCGCAGCAAGGAGCTGATCATCCGCTCGGGCTTCAACGTGTATCCGGTCGAGGTCGAACAGGTGCTGAACGCGCATCCGGACGTCGTGCAGGCGGCCGTGATCGGCCGCGCGATCGAAGGCAACGAGGAAGTGCTCGCGTTCGTCGAGCTGCTGCCGGGCGCGACGGCGGACGAGGCGGCATTGCATGCATGGTGCGCGGATCGGCTCGCGGCTTACAAACGCCCTGCGCATATCCGCGTGCTCGCTGCACTGCCGGCCGCGTCGACCGGCAAGGTGCTCAAGCACCGGCTGCGCGAGCTGGTCTGACGCGGGCGCCGCGCGCCGGCTCCCGCATCGGCGCCCGCGCCGCGCCGCATGCACGCGTCGCGCGTCAGCCGCGCGGGTGATGCTGCGCGTGCAGCGTCTTGAGCCGTTCGCGCGCGACGTGCGTATAGATCTGCGTGGTCGAGATGTCGCTGTGGCCGAGCAGCAACTGCACGACGCGCAGGTCGGCGCCGTGGTTCAGCAGGTGCGTCGCGAACGCGTGCCGCAGCGTGTGCGGCGACAGGTGCGCGCGCACGTCGGCCTGCTGCGCGTGACGCTTGATGATGTTCCAGAACTGCTGGCGGGTCATCCCGTCGCCGCGTGCGGTCACGAACAGTGCGTCGGCCGCGCGCGCGCCGAGCAGCGCCGGCCGCGCATCGCGCAGGTAGCGTTCGATCCAGCCGTGCGCGACTTCGCCGAACGGCACGAGCCGCTCCTTCGAACCCTTGCCCATCACGCGCACGACGCCTTCGTTGAGGCCGACCTCTACCGTCTTCAGCGTGACGAGCTCGCTCACGCGCAGCCCGCTCGCATACATCAGCTCGAGCATCGTGCGATCGCGCAGGCCGAGCGGCGTGCCGATGTCGGGCGCGCCGAGCAGCGCCTCGACCTGCGCCTCGGACAGCGTCGACGGGAACCGGGCCGCCTGTTTCGCGGACGTGATCCGCAGCGTCGGGTCGGCGTTTGCGCGATGCTCGCGCACGGCCCAGCCGTAATAGCGGCGGAACACGGACAGTCGCCGGTTCGACGACGTCGCCTTGCCGTCGCTGCGCGCCGCGATGTAGCCCGTCACCATCGCCTCGTCGGCCGCGTCGAGCGGCGCGTCGTGCGTCGCGGCCAGCCATTGGGAAAACAGCGCCAGGTCGCGCCGGTACGCATCGAGCGTGTTGCGCGCGAGCCCGTGTTCGAGCCACAGCGCATCGCAGAACACGTCGATCGACGCGCGGCTCGCGAGCAGCGCGGGCGATGCCGCGACGGCATCGCCGTCGTTTTCGGGGGAAATCAGTGGTTCGCTCATCGGTACGGCACGCCCTCGTGCGTCAGCAGCCAGCGCTTCACTTGCTGGTAATAGCCATTGTCGTCATGGTTCGCGAACCCGCCGAGCCCGCCCGCCGCGACGACGCGATGGCACGGAATCACGAGCGGAAAGTAATTCGCGCCGCACGCCTGGCCGACCGCGCGCGGCGCGCTGCCGATCCGCTTCGCGACCTGGCCGTAGGTCAGCACCGTACCGGGCGGGATGTCGCTGATCACGTCCCACACGCGGTGCTGGAATGCGCTGCCGACGTCGGCGAGCGGCAGATCGAAGCGTGCGGACGCGCGCTCGAAATAACGTTCGATCTGCTTGACCGCGCGCTTCGCGAGCGCCGAATCCGGATCGACCGACTTCATCGATTCGGGCAGATAGACGATCTCGCGCACCACCGCGGCATCCGTGCGGATGCCGACCTTGCCGAACGGCGCGTCGATCACTGCGTTGAACATTGCCTTCTCCTGACCGAGGAATGCGCGCGGCCCTGCCGCGCGCCGACGACACTTTACGCCGCCTTCACGCGGCTCGCAGCGCCCATTCGACATGCTCGCGCACGACCGGCGACGGATCGTCGGCCCGCGCGCGCAGCGCGGCGACGATCGCGTCGCGCGCGGGCGGCGCGAGCCGGTCCGCGCCGGCGCGCAGCGCATTGCCGAGCCCGACCGCGAGATTGCGCAGCCAGCTTTCGTAGCCGATGCGCCGGATCGCGCTGCCCTGCATCCGCGTATCGAACGCGTCGGCGTCCCACGCGAACAGCTCGACGAGCGTCGCGCGATCGAGGCCGTGCCGCACGTCGAAATCGGCGACGGGCGCGGCCTGCGCGAACTTGTTCCACGGGCACACGAGCTGGCAGTCGTCGCAGCCGTACACGCGATTGCCGATCATCGGCCGCAGCGGTTCGGGGATGCTGCCTTTCAATTCGATCGTCAGGTACGAGATGCAGCGGCGCGCGTCGACGCGGTACGGCTCGACGATCGCGCCGGTCGGACATGCGTCGATGCAGCGCGTGCAACTGCCGCAGTGCGCGCCGGGCGTCTCGGGCGCGGTGTCGGGCGACGTGTGCGCGTCGGTCGGCAGCGCAACGTCGACGTAGATTTCGCCGAGGAAGAACAGCGAGCCGGCATCGCGCTGCAGCAGCAACGTATGCTTGCCGCGCCAGCCGACGCCGGCCTTCTGCGCGAGCTCGACCTCGAGCACGGGCGCCGAATCGGTGAACACGCGGTAGCCGAACCCGCCGATCTCGTGCTCGATGCGCTCCGCGAGCGTCTGCAGCCGGTTGCGCAGCACCTTGTGATAGTCGCGGCCGCGCGCATAGATCGACACGACGGCCGCCTGCGGATCGTCGAGCCGCGCCCGTTCGCGCGCGCGCCAGTCGTGCGGGACGAGCGCGCCGGGCTCGCTACCGGGCGCACCGTCGGCGAGCGTTTGGGCCGGCAAATAGGCGAGCCGCACGGAGATCACGCGTCGCGTACCGGCCACAAGTTCGGCCGGCCGCGCGCGTTTCATCCCATGTTTCGCCATATAATCCATTTCGCCGTGGTAACCGGCTTCCAGCCAGGCGGCGAGGCCCGCTTCGGCATCCGAGAGATCGGTATCGCTGATGCCGATCGCCCCGAAACCCAATTCGCGCCCCCACGCCCTGATGCGAGCGGCGAGCGCAGTCAACGCCGCATCGTCGAGCGCGCACGGCGCCGCGCCTTCGTCACGAGTCGAAGGCCTGTCGGATGCGGCGCGTTCCGGTAGTCGGTTCATCGCACTATTTTACGAGAATGCCAGCCACGTCCAGCCAACCGCCTCACGCCACGTTGCCCGCCCCGCTCGCGGAGCGCGTGATCGCGCTCGCCGACGAAGCGGCAACCGAGGCCTTCGGCACGCGCTTCGCGCACGCGCTCGACGCGGCGCGCACCGAGCTCGTCCGAGCACACGCGTTCGACGGGCTGCAGATCCAGCTGATCGGCGATCTCGGCGCGGGCAAGACGACGCTCGTGCGCGCGATCCTGCGCGGCCTCGGCCACCCGGGGCGCGTGCGCAGCCCGACCTATACGCTCGTCGAGCCGTACGCGCTCGAACGCAGCGATGGGGAACTCGAGGTCTATCACTTCGATCTGTATCGATTCAACGATCCGGCCGAATGGTCCGACGCAGGCTTTCGCGAATATTTCAATTCCAGCGCGATCTGCCTCGTCGAATGGCCGCAACAGGCGGGCGCCCTGCTCGGCGTGCCCGATCTGGTTTTCTCGCTCGACGTGGACGGCGACGGCCGCGCCCTCACCGTCCGGGCGTACAGCGCTTCAGGAAAGGCATGTCTCGAAAGATGTTGATCAAACCGTTCCGCTCGATCGAATCGGCGGCCACCGCGACGCACAACTGGCGGCGCCGTCAAATCCTGCGCGCGGGGGCGTCGACGCTGGTGCTCGGCCTCGTCGCGCCGCGGCTCGCGCACGCGTCGTCGGTGCTCGGCGTGCGCGTGTGGCCCGCGCGCGATTACACGCGCGTCACGATCGAATCCGACCAGCCGCTGCAGAATAGCCAACAGCTGCTGCAGGGTCCCGACCGTCTCGTCGTCGACCTGAGCGGCCTCGACCTCGACCAGGCGCTGCGCGACCTCGTGTCGAAGATCACGCCGAACGATCCGCAGATCCAGTCGGTGCGCGTCGGCCAGTATCAGCCGCACGTCGTGCGGATGGTGTTCGACCTGAAAGGCTCGGTGAAGCCGCAGGTGTTCACGCTGCCGCCCGTCGGCACGTACAAGTACCGGCTCGTGTTCGACCTGTATCCGGCCGTCGCGCCCGACCCGCTGTCCGACCTGATCGCGCAGACGGAACGCAAGGAACAGGCGCTCAACGACACCGCGCGCGCGCAGCAGGTGCAGCCGCCGGGCGGGCTGGCCGGCCCGGGCACGCCGCCGCCCGCCGCGGGCGACAACAGCGACGCTTTCTTCCAGCGTTTCGCGCAGAACACGCCCGCCGCGCCGCATGCGCCGCCGGCCGCCGGCACGCCGTCGACGCCCGCTAAGCCGGCCGTCAAGCCGCCGCCCGTCATCGCGCGCCGCGACGACAACGACGACGACGGCGACACCTACAAGTTCACCGCGCCGAAATCCGGCAAGGGCGGCACCGTGCGGCTGCTGACGGTCGCGATCGACCCGGGCCACGGCGGCGAGGATCCGGGTGCGATCGGCGGCGGCGGCACGTACGAGAAGCACATCGCGCTCGACATCGCGAAGAAGCTGCGCGCGAAGATCGACGCCGCACCGAACATGCGCGCGATGATGACGCGCGACGCCGATTTCTTCGTGCCGCTGAACGTGCGCGTGCAGAAAGCGCGCCGCGTCGGCGCGGATCTCTTCGTGTCGATCCACGCGGACGCGTTCACGACGCCGTCCGCGCGCGGCTCGTCGGTGTTCGCGCTGTCCGACCACGGCGCGACGAGCGCCGCGGCGCGCTGGATGGCGAACAAGGAGAATTCGTCGGACCTGATCGGCGGCATCAACATCAAGACGGCGGACGCGGCGGTGAACCGCGCGCTGTTCGACATGTCGACGACCGCGCAGATCCGCGACTCGCTGCGCTACGGCAACTACGTGCTGAAGGAAGTGGGCGGGATCAACAAGCTGCACAAGGGCTCGGTCGAGCAGGCCGGGTTCGCGGTGCTGAAGGCGCCCGACATTCCGTCGATCCTCGTCGAGACCGCGTTCATCAGCAACCCGGACGAAGAGCGCCGGCTCAACGACGACAGCTATCGCGACGAGATGGCCGACGCGATCTTCCGCGGCATCAAGCGTTATTTCGCCGCGAATCCGCCGCTCGCGAAGAACCGGATGGCCTGAGCGCCACCCGTACCCTGCCGCCGGCACGCAGCGCGTGCCGGCGCGTCACGACGCCGCGAAGCGGCTCAGCAGTTTCCCGCCGAACACGTTCACCGCGAGCCCGCCCATCACGAGCGCGGCGCCGATCAGCTGCGTGTGCGTCAGATGCTCGTCGAGCAGCAGCGCCGACGACGCGAGCCCGACGATCGGCACCAGCAGCGAGAACTGCGCGACCTGCGCGGCCGGGTAGCGCGACAGCAGGCGGCTCCACAGCCCGTAACCGAGCAGCGTCGCGACGAACGCGAGATAGACGACCGCGAAGATCGACGCGGCGTTCAGCCCGGCGAGCGCGGTCGCGATCCGCCGCGGCCCTTCGAACCACAGCGACAGCAGGAAGAACGGCACGGGCGGCACGAGGCTGGCCCACACGACGAGCGACACGAGGTTCGCCTTCCCGACCTTCTTCGTGACGATATTGCCGACGGCCCACATCGCGGCCGCGCAGATCGTCAGCAGGAAGCCCGCGAGCGTCATCGCGCGGCCGCCCTGCGCGGCGATCACGACGAGCCCGCCCGCGGCGATCGCGAGGCCGATCAGGTTCTGCGCGCGCAGCCGCTCGCCGAGGAACAGCATCGCGAACACCAGCGTGAAGAACGCCTGCGACTGCAGCACGAGCGATGCGAGGCCGGCCGGCATGCCGACGTACATGCCGGTGAACAGGAACACGAACTGCCCGAGCTGGATCGTCGCGCCGTACAGCACCAGCAGCCGCCACGAAATCTGCGGCCGGCGCACGAAAAATACCGCGGGCACGGCCGCGAGCGTGAAGCGCAGCGCGCCGAGCAGCATCGGCGGCATGCCGTGCAGGCCGACCTTGATCACGACGAAGTTCACGCCCCACGCCAGGATCACGACCAGCGCGAGCAGCAAGTCCTTCGGGGCCATCATCGGCGTCTCCCTTCGATTGTCGAATCGTCGTTGTGAAGCCGGCCAGTCTACCGGGTTTCGCCGCCCGGCCCGATACCCGTGCGGCGCGCATGGAATCCGCGGCGCGCGCAGCGGCTTGCGCAACGCGCCGGATGCCGCACGACGCGTGCCTGCCGCGGCCGCATCGGGCGGCGCGCGTTTCGCGTGCCCCGTCACGCGCGCCGCCGCGCCGCCAGTACAATGACCGGCAATCCAGCCGTTCCCACGAGACCCGCCATGACCGACTCGATCAAAGCCCTGCTGAAGCCGCACGTACGCGACATCGGCAACCTGCAGGTGCGCCGCACGCTGCCCGCGCTCGCCGCACGCCTCGTCGGCCCGTTCATCTTCTTCGATCACATGGGGCCCGCGGCGCTGCCGGCCGGCACGGGGCTCGACGTGCGCCCGCATCCGCACATCGGGCTCGCGACGGTCACCTACCTGTTCGACGGCGCGATCCTGCACCGCGACAGCCTCGGCTCGCGGCAGGAAATCGTGCCGGGCGACGTGAACTGGATGACGGCCGGCTGCGGGATCGTCCACTCGGAGCGCACGCCGGACGTGCAGCGCGCCAGCGGCCATACCGTGCACGGGATCCAGACCTGGGTCGCGCTGCCGCAAGCGCACGAGTCGACCGAGCCGTCGTTCGAGCACCACGCGGCCGATACGCTGCCCAGGCGCGACGAAGACGGCGTGGCGCTGACGGTGATCGCCGGCGACGCGTTCGGGCTGCGCTCGCCCGTGACGACGTTCTCGCGCACGCTGTACGTCGCGGCCGAATTCGCGGCCGGCGGCCGGCTCGAACTCGATGCGTCGCACGAGGAGCGCGCGGTCTACGTGGTCGACGGCGAACTCGCGATCGACGGCACGCCGGTGCCGGCCGAGCAGATGGCCGTGCTCGCGCCGGGCGCGACGGTCACGCTGACGAGCGGCGGCGGCGGCGCGCGCGCGATGCTGCTCGGCGGCGACAAGATCGACGGCGAACGCTTCATCGAATGGAATTTCGTCGCGAGCAGCCGCGAGGCCATCGAGCGTGCGAAAGCGGCCTGGACGCGCCAGGAGATGGGCAAGGTGCCGGGCGAAACCGAGTGGATTCCGCTGCCCGAATCGAAGCCGCGTTGAAAAAGCGGCGCGCCGCCCCCATCCTGACGATATTCGAACGGAAGAGAACGACATGGACACCACGCTTGCCACATTCGAGAAAGACGTCATCGAGGCGTCGCTGGACACGCCCGTGCTGGTCGACTTCTGGGCGCCGTGGTGCGGCCCCTGCAAGACGCTCGGCCCGCTGCTGGAAAAGCTCGAGGCCGACTATGCAGGCCGCTGGAAGCTCGTGAAGGTCAACGTCGACGAGAACCAGGAACTCGCCGCGCACTTCCAGACGCGCAGCATTCCGCACGTGATCGCGTTCGCCGACGGGCGCCCGGTCGACCAGTTCGTCGGCGTGCTGCCCGAAGGCCAGTTGCGCGCGTTCCTCGACCGGCTGCTGCCGGCGGCCGAGGAAGCCGAGCGCCGCGCCGCGCAGTATGCGATGGCCGAACAGCGCTTCGACGAGGCGCTCGCGCACCTCGAAGCGGCGCTCGCGCTGAACCCCGGCTACGACGACGCGCGCCTCGACCTGATCGAGCTGCTGCTCGCGCGCAACGAGGTCGACGCCGCGCGCGCCGAGACCGAACGCCTGTCGCCGCAAACCGTGCAGAACGGCGACCCCCGCTACCAGGCGATCAAGACCCGTTTCGACGCGCTCGAAGCCACGGCCGACCTGCCGCCGACCGACGCGCTCGAAGCGCGCATCGCGGCGAACCCGGCCGATCTCGACGCGCGCTTCGACCTCGCGCAGAGCCTGATCGCGCGGCGTGCATACGAAGGCGCGCTGGAACAGTTGCTGGAAATCGTGACGCGCGATCGCGCCTACGGCGACGACCTCGGCCGCCGCACGATGATCTCGGTGTTCGAACTGGCCGGCGATCGCCCCGACCTCGTCGCCGCGTGGCGACGCAGGCTGAGCATGGCGCTCAACTGATGCGCGAGCGGCCGGGCCGCGATGGCCCGGCCGCATCGCCGTATCGCGCGCGGCACGTTACCCGTGCCGCGCCATCACCCTTCCCTGTCCGCGCGCCGCGGGCTCAGCCGGCCGCCTGTGCCGCGATCGCCCGCAGCGCATGCGCGGCAGCCGCGAAACCGAAGCTCGCGGTCACGCACACGCTCGAACCGAAGCCCGCGCAGTTGAGCCCCGCGACGTGCGCGGCCGCTGACGGCTCGGCGCCGTCCTCGATGTCGCAGGCCGCCGCTTCCGGATAGATCAGCGGCTCGTCCGAATACACGGCGCTGACCTTGAAGCGCGCCTTCGGCCCGCGCGGAAAACCGTGCTGCTTGCGCAATTGCGCGCGCACTTTCGACAGCAGCGGATCCTGGATCGTCAGCGCGAGGTCGTCGATGCGGATGCGCGTCGGGTCGAGCTGCCCGCCCGCGCCGCCGACGACGATCAACGGCTGCCGTTTCGCGACGCACCATGCGATCAGCGCGACCTTCGTGCGCACGCTGTCGATCGCATCGATCACGTAGTCGAAGCCGCCGCCGAGCAGCGCGTCGAAGTTGTCGGGCTCGACGAAATCCTCGATCCGGTTCACGCGGCACGCGGGATCGATCAGCGCGATCCGCTCGGCCATCGCGTCGACCTTCGGCTTGCCGTAATTGCCGTCGAGCGCATGGACCTGCCGGTTCGTATTGCTTTCCGCGACGTTGTCGAGATCGATCAGCGTGAGCGTGCCGACCGCGTTGCGCGCGAGCGCCTCGGCCGCCCACGACCCGACGCCGCCGATCCCGATCACCGCGACGTGCGCCCGCTCGAACGCGGCGGCCGCCGGCGCGCCATACAGGCGCGCGACGCCGCCGAAACGCCGCGCGCGATCCACGTCAAGCTGGATTTCCGGGGTCGGGGTAAGATCAGAAGAACTGGGCGGGGCAGCGTCGGCGGAGGACATGGCAGCAAGGAAAACGTAAGTCGAGCAGCCCTCTATTCTGCCTGAACTCCCCGCTCGCACGCGCCACTGTGCACGCACGATTCTCGCGCGTTCGCTATACTGGCCCCAGATTGAAGCGTTTGCATAACATGACGACTCTCGCCGATCTCCGCATCAACTATTCGCGTGCTTCGCTCGACGAAGCCGATGCCGCCCCCGACCCGTTCGCCCAGTTCGATCGCTGGTTCAAGGAGGCGCTCGCCGCCAAGCTGCCCGAGCCGAACACGATGACGCTCGCGACCGTCGGCGCCGACGGCCGGCCGTCGGCCCGGATCGTGCTCATCAAGGGCGTCGACGAACGCGGGTTCGTCTTCTTCACCAATTACGAAAGCCGCAAGGGGCACGATCTCGCCGTGCATCCGCAAGCCGCGCTACTGTTCTACTGGATCGAGCTCGAGCGCCAGGTGCGCATCGAAGGCCGGATCGAGAAAACCAGCGCGGAAGAAAGCGACCGCTATTTCGCGTCGCGCCCGCTCGGCTCGCGCATCGGCGCATGGGCGTCGGAGCAAAGCGCCGTGATCGACAGCCGCGCGACGCTCGAAGCGCGCGAACGGGCCGTCAGCGAACGCTACGGCGACAACCCGCCGCGCCCGCCGCACTGGGGCGGCTACCGCCTCGTGCCCGACTCGATCGAGTTCTGGCAGGGGCGCCCGTCGCGGCTGCACGACCGCCTGCTCTATACGCGCGACGCCGCGGCGTCGCCAGGCTGGACGATCTCGCGCCTGTCGCCGTAAGCGCGGCGCCGGCGCACGCCGGTCGTGTTTCGTGTTGCATCCGGGCGCCCGCCTCGCAAGCGGCGGGCGCCGGTCAAGATACTTGGCTGTATTCGATTCAACGAACAAACGGAGAATCCAAATGTTCTGGGAAAAGAAGCTGGCACAGTGGGCGGACGAAGTACGGGCGAAAGCGAACATACCGGCGCGCCTCGTGCTATGGAACGGCGATCAACTCGATTTCGGCACCTTCAGCGCGCCGCAGGTCACGCTCAAGGTGAACAGCGCGTCGGCGTTGCCGCTGCTGCTCGAGCCGAGCCTCGACAATCTCGGCGAGGCGTACGTGAAGGGCAAGATCGACATCGAGGGCAAGCTGTCGGACATCATCAACATCGGCTACTCGCTCGCGCGCAGCACCGTGACGAGCGCGAGCAAGCTCGCACGCGTGAAGCGCTACTTCAATCACACGAAGAACACCGACAGGAAGGCGATCCAGTACCACTATGACGTCTCGAACGAGTTCTATCGGTTGTGGCTCGACGAGAACATGGTGTACTCGTGCGCGTACTTCGAGAACGGCGACGAGGATCTCGCCACCGCGCAGATCAAGAAGATCGACCACATCCTGACGAAGATCCGGCTCGAGCCCGGCCAGCGCCTGCTCGACATCGGCTGCGGCTGGGGCGCGCTCGTGCTGCGCGCCGCGCAGAAATTCGGCGCGACGTGTCTCGGCGTGACGCTGTCGCAGAACCAGTTCGACCTCGCGACCGCGCGCGTGAAGGCCGCGGGGCTCGAGGACAAGATCGAGATTCGTCTGCAGGATTACCGCGAGATCGACGGCCAGTTCGACCGCATCACGAGCGTCGGGATGTTCGAGCACGTCGGCCGCAAGAACCTGCCGCTCTACTTCTCGCGCGTGCATGACCTGCTCGCCGACGACGGCATCGCGATGAACCACGGGATCACGTCGACCGACGCGGAAAGCGGCGAAACGGCGCTCGGCGGCGGCGAATTCATCGATCGCTACGTATTCCCGGACGGCGAGCTGCCGCACATCAGCCTCGCGCTCGAAGCGGCGCAGCGCGGCGGACTCGAGGCGGTTGACGTCGAAAGCCTGCGCCGGCACTATGCGCGCACGCTCGATATCTGGACGGAAAACTTCGAAGCGAAAGCCGAAGAAGCGAGAAAGCTCGTCGACGACGAGAAATTCCGGATCTGGCGCGTGTATCTTGCCGGCTGCGCGTATGCGTTCGAGCACGACGACGTGTCGATCTTCCAGATCGTGTGCCGCAAGGCCGGACGCAGTGCGAAAACGCTGCCGTGGTCGCGGCGCTACATGTACGAACACGCGCTGCCGCGCTAGGCGGCGCCTCACGCTGGGCATGCATGGGTGACGGCAGGACGCGGCGCACGGCGCCGCCCGAACGACAACATCACGACGACGCCAACGAGTCGCACGCCGACGGACAATTCGACCTGTTCGGCGTGCCGACGGACGCCGCACGCGCGTCGCACGCGGACGGCGGCCGCCCCGCCAGCCCCGACGAGCACGTGATGCCGCACGCGCAGGACGACGCGCAACCGGCGCCGCCCGCCCGTACGACTTCCCGCCCCACCGACGACGACGCACCCGCACCGTCGTCCGGCCTGTTGTGGGACGAACCGTCCCCGCCGGCCGCCGCGCCGAAGAAAGGCCGCCGCAAGCGCGGCGTGCTGCCCGCGCCGATCCCGGCGGACGTGGCCGACGCCGCGGCCGGCCTGCCGCCGAACGTGCGGCTCGGCACGTCGTCGTGGTATTTCCCCGGCTGGAACGGCATCGTCTACGACGGCGATTTCGCGCAGACGAAGCTGTCGCGCGAAGGGCTCGAAGCGTATGGCGCCCATCCGCTGCTCAGGAGCGTCAGCCTCGACCGGTCGTTCTACGGCCCGCTGTCGGTGGCCGATTACCTGCGCTACGCGCAGCAGGTACCCGACGATTTCCGCTTCGTCGTGAAGGCGCCGGCCGCGGTGACCGACGCGGTGATCCGCGGCCGGCGCGGCGAGCCGTCCGGACCGAACCCGACCTTCCTCGATGCGTCGCTCGCGACCCGCGAATTCGTGCAGCCGTGTCTCGACGGGCTCGGCCGGAAAGCCGGCGTGCTCGTGTTCCAGTTCTCGCCGCTGCCCGATCAACTGCTCGCGGAACCGGCCGCGCTGATCGACCGGCTCGCCGCGTTCTTCGCGGCGCTGCCGCCGCTGCCGCCCGACGCCGACGCCGACGGCACACGCTACGCGATCGAGATCCGCGACGCGAGCCTCCTCACGCCGCGCTTCATCCGCGCGCTGGCCGCGCTCGGCGTGCGCTACTGCGTCGGCCTGCACGCGCGGATGCCCGACCCGCTGCGCCAGGCCGCCGCGCTCGCGCTGCTCGACGGCGACGCGCCGGGCCCGCTGATCGTGCGCTGGAGCCTGCACGGCGGCTTCAAGTACGAACAGGCGAAGGCGAAATACGAGCCGTTCGACAAGCTCGTCGACGAGGATCCGGCCACGCGCTCGGCGCTCGCCGAACTGGCCGCGCGCTACGCGCTGGCCGGGCAGCCGGTGATCATCACGATCAACAACAAGGCGGAAGGCTCCGCGCCGCTGTCGTGCATCGCGCTCGCACGCGAAATCGCCGCCGCGTGCGCGCAGTGGCGCAACGAGGCGGCGTGACGCCGGTCGCCGCCGCCGACGCTCACGCGCCGCGCAGCGACTTCAGCCGGTGCGAGAACTTCTGCCGGAATTTCGCGAGCTTCGGCCCGATCACGACCGAGCAATAGCCCTGCCCCGGGTTCCGCGCGTAATAGTTCTGGTGATAGTCCTCCGCCGGCCAGTAGTTGCCGTCGAGCGGCACGACCTGCGTGACGATCGGCTGTCCGAACACCTGTTCGTGCTCGAGCCCGCGGATCACGTCGAGCGCCGTGTCGCGCTGCGCATCCGAATGCGTGAACACGACCGACCGGTACTGCGTGCCGACGTCGTTGCCCTGCCGGTTCAACTGGGTCGGATCGTGCGTCGCGAAGAAAATCTCGAGGATCTCGCGATAACCGATGCGCGCCGGATCGAACGTCACGTTGACGACTTCCGCGTGGCCCGTGTCGCCCTCGCAGATGTCGCGATAGCCGGGATTGCGCGTATGGCCGCCCGCGTAACCCGACTGGACGGCCGTCACGCCGTCGACGTCGAGAAACACGGCCTCCGTGCACCAGAAACACCCGCCTCCCAGCGTCGCGGTTTCAAGCATCTCGTTCCCCATGAAATCAGCCCTCGTGGATGACGGCAGCCGGCACGCAGGCGCCGGCGCCATCGTTTCGCGTCGCCGTCGCGCGCCCCGTGATGCAGGCGGACAACGGCACTTCGTCAAGTATCTCACTCGCGCGCGTACCTGGCAGCGCGGCCAGGCGCCGCGCGCGACCCGCCGCGGATTTCTCGTCTACACTTAGGCACGCGCAAGCGACGGCCAACCCGTCGCGCCCGCGCAGCGTCCGATGCATGCCTGCCCCGATGTCAACATCATCTGCCGGAACATCGATATGTACGCCTTAACGGATATCACCTGCCTCGCAGGCCCGGTCGCCGATACGTCAATCGCACCATCGCGATGGCGCGTACCCGTTTCACGGTGGACGCCGCGCGGCAGCCCCTTCGCCTTTTCCCGCTTTCACGACCTGATGCACGGCATCGCGCGCGTCGCCGACGCGCGCCCGCGCCTGCCGATCGCTCCGCCGGCGTGATGCGCGCCGCGCTGCAACCGCAGTCCGCACGCCCGCGACGAACGGCCGTGCGTCCACGATCCGACACCATCGAGAGGACATCGCCATGAGCATGCGGCCTGACCCGACGTTTCACGCTTCGCCCGAGCTCGCGATGCAGGCGCCGGCCGAAGCATTCGCGTATACGTTGTTGCTGAGCCCCGATTTTTCCAGACCCGACGCGCTCGCCGTGATCGACGTGAAGCCCGGTTCGTCGACGTACGGCAAGATCGTGCACACGGTGACGATGCCGAACACCGGCGACGAGTTTCACCACTTCGGCTGGAATGCGTGCTCGTCGTCGCTGTCGCCGCTCACCGGCCATGCGTTCCTCGAGCGCCGCTTCCTGATCATCCCCGGCCTGCGCTCGTCGCGCATCTACGTGATCGACACGAAGCCGCATCCGACGCAGGCGCGCATCCACAAGATCATCGAGCCCGACGAGATCTTCGCGAAGACCGGCTATTCGCGGCCGCACACCGTGCATTGCGGCCCCGAGGGCATCTACGTGAGCACGCTCGGCGGCGCGGGCAAGGACGGCACCGACGGCGCGCCCGGCATCTTCATCATGGATTGCGAGACCTTCGACGTGCTCGGCCGCTGGGAGATCGATCGCGGCCCGCAGGACAAGCATTACGACTTCTGGTGGAACCTGCCGCGCGACTACATGGTGTCGAGCGAATGGGCGCTGCCGCCGCAATTCGAGAACGGGATCGTCCCCGAGGATCTGCTCGCGAACAAGTACGGGCACCGGCTGCATTTCTGGGATCTGCGCGCGCGACGCAACGTACAGACGATCGATCTCGGCGCGCAGCACCAGATGGCGCTGGAGGTGCGGCCCGCGCACGACCCGGTGCGCGAGTACGGGTTCGTCGGCGTCGTGGTCGATACGACCAATCTCGAAGGTTCGATCTGGACCTGGTGGCGCGAAGGCGGCAAGTTCCATGCGAAGAAGACCGCGACGATCCCGGCGGAGCCGGCCTCAGCCGACGAGCTGCCGCCGCTGCTGCAAGGATTCGGCGCGGTGCCGCCGCTCGTGACCGACATCGACCTGTCGCTCGACGACCGGTTCCTGTACGTGTCGTGCTGGGGCACCGGCGAAATGCGCCAGTACGACGTGTCGGATCCGCACAACCCGGTGCTGGCCGGGTCGGTACGCATCGGCGGCATCGCGCGCCGTGCGCCGCATTCGAACGGCCGCACGTTCGCGGGCGGCCCGCAGATGGTCGAGATCAGCCGCGACGGCCGGCGCGTGTACTGGACCAACTCGCTCTATTCGACGTGGGACGACCAGTTCTATCCGGACGGCGTGCCGGCCGCGCAGGTGCTTGCGCACGCGGGGCCCGACGGCGGGCTGACGCTCGCCGACGACTACTGGGTCGAATTCCCCGACGGCTATCGCGCGCACCAGATCCGGCTCGAAGGCGGCGACTGCTCGACCGACTCGTTCTGCTATCCGTCGGTCACGCGTTGAGCGCCGGCCTTCACGCGCCGTTCGCGTTGTGGGCGGCGGTGCTCGCGAGCGGCGTCTATCACGGGCTCAACCCGGCGATGGGCTGGCCGCTCGCGGTGTCGAACGCGCTGATGACGCGCCGCGGCGCCGCGCTCGTCGCCGCACTCGGCTATCTCGCGCTCGGTCATGCGCTCGCCGTCTTCGCGGTGATGCTGCCGTTCGGGCTGCTTGCGGCGCTGCTCGCATGGCAGTCGGCGATCCGGATCGGCGCGAGCGCACTCGTGATCGGCTTCGGCGCAGTGCTGCTGATCCGGCGCCGGCATCCGCGGGCGCTCGCGCGGATTCCACCGGCGCGGCTCGGCCTGTGGTCGTTCGCGGTCGCGCTCGCGCACGGCGCGGGGCTGATGCTCGTGCCGATCTACCTCGGCCTTTGCGGGCTCGACCGGGATGCCGGCCATCGCGCGGCCGCGCTGCTCGTCGATGCGCATCTCGGCATGGCGCTCGTCGTCGCGGCCGTGCACGCGGCCGCGATGATCGCCGCCGGCGGCGGACTCGCGTGGCTCGTGTACCGCTATCTCGGGCTGAAGTTCGTGTCGCGGAGCTGGTTCAATCTCGATGCCGTGTGGGCGTCGAGCCTGATCGTGACCGGTGCGTTGTCGCTCGGGCTGGCGGCGGCGCGATAGCACGGGTAGCGAGCCTGCCCGGGCAACCCGGCGCCGGCGTGACCGGCCGCTCCGTTGAAAAACGCGACAGAACGGCGCTGCCGGCCGCGCGCCGCAGTGTTCGCTACGTCACCCTGCCGTCGCGCTGCACCGCCCGACCGGGCCCGGCGGCCCCGATTCCGCTAAAATCGGGCCATGCGCATCCCTCCCCCTTCGACCGCCTTGTCGTCTTTCGTCCGCCGCGCCCGTCACACCCGTGTCGCGTCGCGCCCGCCCGTCCCGTTCCGGATGGCTGCCCGATGAGCCACGCCAATCCGCCGGATTTCGACTCGGCCGCCTTCCGGCAGGCGCTCGGCCAGTTCGCGACGGGCGTGACGGTGATCACGACGCAGGCGCCGTCCGGCCAGTTGATCGGCATCACGGCCAGCTCGTTCAATTCGGTTTCGCTCGATCCGCCGCTCGTGCTGTGGAGCCTCGCGCACAAATCGGCGTCGACGCCCGTGTTCCGCGGCAACAGCCATTACGTGGTGAACGTGCTCGCGGCGTCGCAACTGGACCTGTGCAAGCGCTTCTCGACTTACAAGGGCGACCGCTTCGAAGGAATCGCGCATGTGGCCGGCAACTCGGGGATGCCCGTGCTCGACGGCGCGCTCGCGTGGTTCGAATGCCACAACCGTAGCCGCTACGACGAAGGCGACCACGTGATCTTCGTCGGCGAAGTGGAACGCTGCGGCGTGCGCGCCGTATCGGAAACGGCACCGCCGCTCGTGTTCCACGGCGGCGGCTTCCACGGCCTCACACCGCTTTGATCGCCCCCGTGCGCGCCAGGCCGACCGGCGCGCCGGCTTCGTCCTTCAGCGTCTGCAGCACGATGTTCGAACGGATGTCCATCACGCCGGGCGCCTTGTAGAGGCGGTTCAGCACGAAATCCGAATAGTGCTTGAGGTTGTGCGCGAGCACGCGCAACAGATAGTGGCTCTCGCCCGTCACGACGAACGCGCCGACCACCTCCGGCCATTCGCGCAGCGCTTCCGCGAAGCGCTCGTGCCATTGATTCTCTTCGTTGCGCATCGACACCTGCACGAACGCCTCGAGCTCGAAGCCGAGCTTCTCGCGGCTCAGGCACGCGCGATAGTGCTCGATCACGCCCTGCTCCTCGAGCAGGCGCATGCGGCGCAGGCAGGCGGATGGCGAAAGCGAGATGCGTTCGGCCAGGTCGAGATTGCTGATTCTGCCCTCCTCCTGCAATACCGCCAGAATCCGGCAGTCGGTGGCATCGAGCGTGATCGCGTGCATTTATGGTCCCCGTTTTCCCTCTGATTCGAATTATCTGCCAATCCGGCGGATTGTCCATGTTTATTTCGCAAGCACTTTCTGCGAGCGTCCACCTATCATTCGAAGGATCGACTCACCGATTCGTCATGCCATGGACATACTCTGGGACATCTCGCCGCCTGTCAGCCCCGCCACCCCCGTGTGGCCGGGCGATACGCCGGTTTCCGTCGAACGCGTGTGGCGGATGGAGGCCGGTTCGCCGGTCAACGTCGCGCGGCTGACGCTGTCGCCGCATACGGGCGCGCACTGCGACGCGCCGCTGCACTACGACGCCGACGGCGCACCGATCGGCGCGGTATCGCTCGACACCTATCTCGGCCCGTGCCGCGTGATCCATTGCATCGGCGCATCGCCGGTCGTGCGGCCGGCCGACGTCGCCGCGGCGCTCGACGGCGTGCCGCCGCGCGTGCTGCTGCGCACGTACGAGCGTGCCAGCGTCGAGCAATGGGACAGCCATTTCTGCGCGGTCGCGCCCGACACCGTCGACCTGCTCGCCGCGCACGGCGTGAAGCTGATCGGCATCGACACACCGTCGCTCGACCCGCAGGAATCGAAGACGATGGAGGCGCATCACCGCGTGCGCGCGCACCGGATGGCGATCCTCGAAGGGATCGTGCTCGACGACGTGCCGGCCGGCGACTACGAACTGATCGCGCTGCCGCTGAAATTCGCGACGCTCGACGCGAGCCCCGTGCGCGCGGTGCTGCGCGCCCTGCCCGCGCAGGCTTCCTGATTACCCGACCTACGACCCCACATCATGATGATCAAGACCCGTGAAGACGCGCTCGCGCTCGACCGCGACGACCCGCTGGCCCCGCTGCGCGACCAGTTCTCGCTGCCCGACGGCGTGATCTACCTCGACGGCAACTCGCTCGGCGCGCAACCGCGTGCCTCGGCTGCCCGCGCGCAGCAGGTGATCGGCGCCGAATGGGGCGAAGGCCTGATCCGCAGCTGGAACACGGCCGGCTGGTTCGCGCTGCCGCGCCGCCTCGGCGACAAACTCGCGACGCTGATCGGCGGCGCGCCCGGCGAGACGGTCGTCACCGACACCATCTCGATCAACCTGTTCAAGCTGCTGTCGGCGATGCTGCGCCACCAGGCCGAGCGTGCGCCCGAGCGCCGCGTGATCGTGTCGGAGCGCTCGAACTTCCCGACCGACCTGTACATCGCGCAGGGCTTGATCGAGCAGCTCGGCGGCGACTACGAACTGCGCCTGATCGACGATCCGGCCGACCTGCCCGGCGCGCTCGGCGCGGACACGGCCGTCGCGATGATCACGCACGTGAACTACCGCACCGGCTACATGCACGACATGCCGGCCGTCACGCAGCTCGTGCACGACGCGGGCGCGCTGATGCTGTGGGATCTCGCGCACTCGGCCGGCGCGGTGCCGGTCGACCTGAACGGCGCACGGGCGGACGGCGCGGTCGGCTGCACGTACAAGTACCTGAACGGCGGCCCCGGCTCGCCCGCGTTCGTGTGGGTGCCGCAGCGCCATCTCGCGCATTTCTCGCAGCCGCTGTCGGGCTGGTGGGGCCACCGCGCGCCGTTCGCGATGCAGCCGGGCTTCGCGCCCGATCCGGGCATCGCGCGCTTCCTGTGCGGCACGCAGCCGATCGTGTCGATGTCGATGGTCGAATGCGGGCTCGACGTGTTCCTGCAAACCGACATGCAGACGATCCGCCGCAAGTCGCTCGCGCTGACCGACGCGTTCATCGCGCTCGTCGAAGCGCGCTGCGCCGGCCTGTCGCTGAAGCTCGTCACGCCGCGCGCGCATCACCAGCGCGGCTCGCAGGCGAGCTTCGAGCATCCGCACGGCTACGAAGTGATGCAGGCGCTGATCGCGCGCGGCGTGATCGGCGACTACCGCGAGCCGTACGTGCTGCGCTTCGGCTTCACGCCGCTCTATACGCGCTTCGCCGACGTATGGGATGCGGTCGAGACGCTGCGCGACATCCTCGCCACCGACGCGTGGAAGGCGCCCGAGTTCGCCGAACGCGGTGCGGTGACCTGACCGTTTTTGCGCGGCGCGCCGCGGTTGCATGCGCGGCGCACGCCGCGCGTTCGTCATTCAAATCTGGAGAAAGTCGTGAATTCTGGTCATATGCAGCCCCCTGGCGGCGACGCGCCGGCAGGCTGCCCGTTCTCGGGCGCGCGCGCCGCCCAGCCGGCGCAAGCCGCGCACGAAGCGCCGCACGTGCCGGGCGAAGCCGCTGAAGGCGGCTGGCACGACGCGCAGCTCGATTTCTCGAAGTCGATGAGCTACGGCGACTACCTGTCGCTGAATTCGATCCTCGACGCGCAGCATCCGCTGTCGCCCGATCACAACGAGATGCTGTTCATCATCCAGCATCAGACGAGCGAGCTGTGGATGAAGCTCGCGCTGTTCGAGCTGCGCGGCGCGCTCGACGCCGTGCGCACCGACGCGCTGCCGCCCGCGTTCAAGATGCTCGCGCGCGTGTCGCGCATCCTCGAGCAACTGGTGCAGGCGTGGAACGTGCTGTCGACGATGACGCCGTCCGAGTATTCGGCGATGCGGCCGTATCTCGGCCAGTCGTCGGGCTTCCAGTCGTACCAGTATCGCCAGCTCGAATTCCTGCTCGGCAACAAGAACGCGCAGATGCTGCAGCCGCATGCGCACCGGCCCGACATCCTCGAACAGGTGCGCACGACGCTCGAGGCGCCGTCGTTCTACGACGAGGTCGTGCGCCTGCTCGCGCGGCGCGGGTTCGCGATCGCGCCCGAGCGGCTCGATCGCGACTGGACGCAGCCGACGCGTCACGACGAAACGGTCGAGGCCGCGTGGCTCGAGGTCTATCGTCATCCGCAGCAGCACTGGGAGCTGTACGAGATGGCCGAGGAACTGGTCGATCTCGAGGATGCGTTCCGCCAGTGGCGCTTCCGTCACGTGACGACGGTGGAACGCATCATCGGCTTCAAGCAGGGCACCGGCGGCACCAGCGGCGCGCCGTATCTGCGCAAGATGCTCGACGTCGTGCTGTTCCCCGAACTCTGGCACGTGCGCACCACGCTGTAACGCCCGTCACGCAGCCGCCGTCACGACGGCGTGCGAGCGAGTTCCTCCCCTTCGCGCGGCGGCGCATGCGCGCGCGAGAGCCGCGGAATGTGCCGCCGCACCGCGAGCAGCGCGACGCATACCACGCCCATCGCGACGGCCAGCATCGTCAGGTACGCACCCGCGCCGCCCGTCGTGATCACGATCGCGCCCGCGAACGCGCTGAGGATCGCGCCGAGCCGGCCGAACGCGAGCGCACTCGCGGTGCCGGTCGCACGCACGGCCGTGGGGTAGATGTACGCGCACAGCGCATACATCGTCGACTGCACGGCATTGACGAACAGCCCGTGCAGGCCGAGTCCGACGATCAGCCAGCCCGTATGGCGGCTCGCATCGACGCCCATCAGCCACACCGCGCTCGCCGCGCCGCCGATGCTGCACAGCGCGAGCGGCCAGCGCGATCCCGCATGCGCGATCGCCCATGCGCACAGCAGCGCGCCGATCACGCCGCCGAGGTTGTACGCGGTGAGTCCCGAGCCCGCGACCGACACGCTCAACCCGCTCGCCGCGAGCATCGTCGGCAGCCAGCTGAACGCCGCGTACACGGCGAGCAGGCACATGAAGAACGCGCACCACAGCGCGATCGTGTCGCGCGCGTGGCCGCTCGCGAACAGCGCGCCGAAGCCGCCGCGGCCGCCCGGCACGCGGGCGTCCTTCGTATCGGTGAACACGGTGCCCGGCGCGACCGGTCGCTGCATCCGCGCGAGCAGCGCGCCGAGTTCCGGCCAGCGCGGGGGGCGCCGCGCGAGATAGCGCGGCGATTCGGGCAGTGCGCGCACGAGCACGAAGCCGAGCACGAGCGGCAACGCGCCGCCCGCGAAGAACAACCCGCGCCAGCCGTAGCGCGGCAGCACCTCGTGCGCGAACAGGCCGGCCAGCATCCCGCCGAGCGGCACGCAGACGATCGTCGCGGTCACCATCATCGTGCGGCGGCGCGCGGGCGTGTATTCGGCGGTCATCGTCGTGGCCGTCGGCAGCGCGCCGCCTATCCCGAGCCCCGCGCAGAAGCGCAGCATCGCGATCGTCGCGACGTCGGGTGCGAAGCCGATCGCGCAGGTCGCGATGCCGAACAGGAACACGCTGCCGATCACGGCCTGGCGGCGGCCGAAGCGGTCCGCGACGATCCCCGCGCACGCGCTGCCGATACCCATCCCGACCAGCCCCGCCGCGACGGCCGGCGCGAACGCGCCGCGCGTGATGCCCCACTCGCGGATCAGCACGGGAATCGCGAAGCCGATCAGCTGGCCGTCGAAGCCGTCGAGCACGATCGCGAGCGCGGCGAGCAGCACGACGACGCGCTGCATCGGCGTGAACGGGCCGTCGTCGAGGGTCGTGCCGATGTCGACCGACGGCGGCAGCCGTCCATCCAGTGCGTCGCGCGTGCTCATGCGACCTCCCGGGCGCCGCACGCGGGCGTCGGTATGCGCGAACGGCGCGCGGCAAGACCAGGGCATTCGATGGCTTTCATGGCGTCTCCTGTTGTCCGGGCTGGCGCACACGCGTGCCCGGATCTCGTGGTGCGCAGTCGGCCGGCGCCCATGCATCGGCGCCGGCGTCCTGTCCGACCCTTCACGATCCGACGCCATCGCCTCGCGTGCGCGGCATCCGTATCGTCACGCGGCGCCAGCCGGCCGCCGGCCTGCTGCTCAGTGCGTCCGTGCGTCGATCAGCCGGACGAGCGCGAGCAGCGTCTCGGCATGCGGCACCGCGACGCCCGCTTCGCGCGCGGCCGCGACGACCTTGCCGTTAATCGCGTCGATCTCGGTGCGGCGGCCCGCGAGCACGTCCTGCAGCATCGACGGGCGATGGCCGCGATGTTCGCGGATCGCATGCTCGACGTTGCGCGCAATGCGTTCGCCGTCGACCGCGATGCCCTTCGCGCGCGCGACGGCGGCGGTCTCGGCCGCGATCGCCAGCGCGAGCCGCGGACCGTCGTGATGATGGCCGAGCTGGTCGACGGTGCAGCCCGTCGCCGCGCACAGCGTGTTGAGCGCCGCATTGAACGCGACCTTCTCCCAGATCGCGGCCCATACGTCGGCATCGAGCGTGCACGCGAGCCCCGCGCGCGACAGCGCGTCGGCCACGGCCGTCGCGAACGGGCGCGCCGCGCCGTCGGCCGTCATCATGCGGATCGTGCCGGCGCCGTGCGAGCGCACGTGCGCGGGTCCGGCCGCATCGGCCGGCCACGTCGTCACGCCGACCAGGATGCGCTCGAGCGGCACGAACGCATTCAGCGTCTCGACGTTGCCGAGCCCGTTCTGCAGCGTCAGCACGAACGTGCCCGGCGTCAGCAGCGCGCGCACGCCGTCGAGCCCGCCCGCGTGTGCAGCGATTTCGTGAAAACGATCAGCAGGTCGAACGGTGTGTCGGGCGCGGCGGCCGCATGCGCATTCGCGGCCTCCGGCCGCACGGCCTGCAGCGTGCGAATGCGCCGTTCGCAGCGATCGTCGTCGATGCGCAGCCCGTCGCGACGGATTGCATCGAGATGCGTATCGTTCACGTCGATCAGCGTGACGGCTTCGCCGCTTTCGGCGAGCCGCCCGCCGAACAGCGAGCCCATCGCGCCCGCTCCCAGAATCGCGATTCTCATCGTCGGCGGCCTCGTCAGAACGGATAGTGGCGCGGCGCCGTCTGCACGGTGATCCAGCGCAGGTCGGTGAACGCGGCGATGCCGGCGTGGCCGCCGAAGTGGCCGAAGCCGCTGTCCTTCACGCCGCCGAACGGCATCTGCGCCTCGTCGTGCACGGTCGGGCCGTTCACGTGACAGATGCCCGATTCGATACGCGCGGCGACACGCAGCGCCCGCGCGACGTCGCGGCTGAACACGGCCGACGCCAGCCCGAACGCGTTGTCGTTCGCGCAGCGGATCGCGGCCTCCTCGCCGTCGACGCGCACGATGCCCTTCACCGGGCCGAACGATTCTTCCGCGTAGAGGCGCATCGCCGGCGTCACGTGGTCGAGCAGCGTGGCGGGAAACAGCGTGCCGTCGGCCTTGCCGCCGCACAGCAGCGTCGCGCCGTGCGCGAGCGCATCGTCGATCAGCGCGTTGCAGCGTTCGACGGCCTTCGCGTCGATCAGCGAACCGAGCACGACGGGCCCGTGGCGCGGGTCGCCCAGCGGCAGCGATGCGGCCTTGCCGGCAAGCTTCGCGACGAACGCGTCGGCGATCGACGCATCGACGACGATGCGCTCGGTCGACATGCAGATCTGCCCGGAATTCGCGAATGCGCCAAATGCGGCCGCGGCGACCGCCGCGTCGAGATCGGCATCGTCGAGCACGACGAACGGCGCCTTGCCGCCGAGTTCCAGCACCGACGGCTTCAGGTGACGCGCGCACGCTTCGGCGACGATCCGCCCGACCCGCGTCGAGCCGGTGAAATTCACGCGGCGCACGGCCGGATGCGCGATCAATGCATCGACGACGGCGCCCGCATCGTCGGGCGCGTTCGTCACGAAGTTGACGACGCCCGGCGGCAGCCCGGCCTCCTGCAGCGCCTCGACGACGAGCCCGTGGGTGACGGGACACAGTTCCGAGCCTTTCAGCACGATCGTGTTGCCGCATGCGAGGGGCAGCGCGAGCGCGCGCGTCGCGAGGATCACCGGCGCATTCCACGGCGCGATGCCGAGCACGACGCCGGCCGGCTGCCGCACGCCCATCGCGAGCGAGCCCGGCACGTCGGACGGAATCAGCTCGCCGCCGACCTGCGTGGTCAACGACGCGGCCTCGACGAGCCCGCTCGCCGCAAGCCGCACGTTGAAGCCGGCCCACAGCGCGGATGCGCCCGTTTCGGCCGCCATCGCGGCGACGAACTGCTCGTGTTTCGCTTCGAGCGCGGCGGCCGCCTTCAGCAGCAAGGCGCGTCGCGCGCCGGGGCCGAGCGCGGCCCATTCGGGAAACGCACGGGCGGCCGCATCGGCCGCCGCGCGCGCATCGTCGACGGTGCCCGCGGGCGCGACCGACGCGATTTCGCCGTCGAGCGGGTTGCGGCGCACGAAGGTCGCGCCGCTAGACGAGTGGCGGCGTTCGCCGCCAATCAGCATCGCTACGGTTTGCATGGAATCTCCGGAAAGACGCGCGCGGCGCGTCAGGCAATCTCGACTTCGACGACGACCGGCGTCGCGGCCCGCAGTGCGTCGGTCAGCGTGTCGCGCAGGCGGCCGGCATCGGCGACGCGCACGCCGCGGCAACCCATCCCTTGCGCGAGCGCGACGAAATCCAGGTCGGGCAGATCGGTGCCCTGCACCGGGTCGCCGGGGCCGAAGCCGAACACGGGCGCGAAATCCTGCAGCGCCGCGTAACGCCGGTTGTTCAGGATCACGAACGTGATCGGCAGTTTCAGCTGCGCGGCGCTCCACAGCGCCTGGATCGAATACAGGCTCGAGCCGTCGCCGATCAGCCCGATCACACGCCGGCCGGGCTGCGCGAGCGCGACGCCGACGGCGGCCGGCATCCCGTAGCCCAGACCGCCGCTGTCCATCGTGTAGAACGTGCCGCTGCGCGTGAACGGCAGATGCTCCTGCATCACCGACCGTGCGCTCGGCGCCTCCTCGACGACGATGTCGTGCGCCTCGCGCACGTCGGCGAGCGTCTGCAGCGCGAACGCGACCGACATGCGCTCGCCGGCGGCGGGCGGGTCGACACGTACGTGCGGCGGGCGCGGCGCGGGCATCGGCCGCTCGGGCGGCGTGGGCCGCGCCAGCAGGTCGCGCGCGGCGAGCCGCAGATTGCCGACGACCGCGTCGCCCGATGGCGTCCACGCGGCGACGCCCGGATCGTCGACGAGCTGCACGAGCGTGGCGCCCGGCGGCACGTGCGGGCCGAAGCCTTCGATGTGATAGGTGAACGCGGGCGCGCCGAACGCGAATACGAGATCGTGCCCGTCGAGCCGCTCGACGATCTTCTCGCGGATCGCGGGCAGGAAGCCGGCGAACAGCGGATGGTCCTCGGGGAAGCTGCAGCGCCCCGACATCGGCGCGACGTACACGCGCGCACGGTGCCGCTCGGCGAGACGCACGGCCTCGTCCCACGCGCCCGCGCGATCGACGGCCGCGCCGACCACGAATGCGGGGCGCCGCGCGGCGTCGAGCGCGTCGCCGAGCCGCGCGAGCGCGTCGGGATCGGGCCGCACGATGCTGCTGACGTCGCGCCGCGGCAGCCGCTCGGCCGGCTGGTCCCAGTCGTCGACCGGAATCGACACGAACACGGGGCCGCGCGGCTCCTGCATCGCGATGCGGTACGCACGCGCGATCGCGGCCGGCACGTCCTGCGCGCGAGCGGGCTCGATGCTCCATTTCACGTAAGGCTTCGGCAGCTCGGCGGCCTGCGTCGCGCCGAGGAACGGATCGAACGGCAGAATCGCGCGCGCCTGCTGGCCCGCGGTGACGATCAGCGGCGTGCGGTTCTTGAACGCGGTAAAGAGATTGCCCATCGCGTTGCCGACGCCCGCCGCCGAATGCAGATTGACGACCGCCGCGTTGCCGGTGGCCTGAGCATGGCCGTCGGCCATCCCGACCACGACGGCTTCGTGCAGGCCGAGCACGTAGCGGAAATCGTCGGGGAAGTCGCGGAACATCGGCAGCTCGGTCGAGCCGGGATTGCCGAACACGCGGTCGATGCCGAACTGGCGGAGCAAGTCGATGACCGCATCGCGAACGGTGATCGATGCGGCGGAAGGGGGCGGGTGACCGGACATGCTCGGCGCTCCTCGATGGCTTGGCGGTTTCCACAGTATCGAAGCGCAAGCCATTCACCGATACTGTATTTTCTGCACAAAGCCATTACGCTCCGGCATGACTTTCGATCTCCGACAACTGCGCGCGTTCACGACGATCGTCGCGTGCGGCAGCCTCGGCCGCGCGGCCGACGCACTGCACGTCACGCAGCCGGCGCTGAGCCGGATCCTGAAGCGGCTCGAGGAGCAGGTCGGCGCGCCGCTGTTCGAGCGCCATTCGAAGGGGGTGCAGCTCACCGCGTTCGGCGAAGCGTTGCTGCCGCACGCGACGCTGCTGCAGCACGAGGCCGAGCATGCGCGCGAGGAGCTCGACGCGATGCGCGGGTTCGCGAAGGGCACGATCAAGGTCGGCACGGTGGGCAGCATCGCGAGCCTCGTGCTGCCGGTCGCGGTCGGCCGCGTGCTCGACCGCTGGCCGAACCTGCGCGTCGAGATCCTCGAAGGCGTGTGGGACCGGCTCGCGGAAGGGCTGAACAAACACGAGATCGACCTCGCGCTGTCCGCGCACGGGCCCGATACCGACGAGATCGTCGCGATCCCCGAATGCCGCTGGGAAGATCGCAGCCATATCGTTGCGGCGCCGCACCATCCGCTGCGCGCGCTCGGCCGCGCGCCGACGCTCGCCGATACGCTGAACGCACGCTGGGCGCTTCCGCCGCGCGGCACCGCGCCGTTCGACCACATGCGCGCGACCTTCGACGCGCACGGGCTCGCGCTGCCCGACATCGCGGTCGAGACGCGCTCGGTCACGACGCTGAAGAGCCTCGTCGCTCACGCGGGCTTCCTGAGCTGGATGGCCGAGCCGATGGTCGGCGCCGAGCAGCGCGCCGGCACGATCGACACGCTGCCCGTGCGCGAAGTGGTCGCGGTGCGCACGCTCACCGCCTTCCGGCGCCGCCACGGGATCCTGCCGGGGCCGGCCGGCAAGCTGCTCGACGAACTCGTCGCACTCACGCGCGAAGGGCGCTGACGCTTTTTCCGCCCGCTCCGTCGCACCTGCCCTGCCCGCGCACCGCCGCAACGCACCATCGAAATGCCATTTCCCCGCCTTGACTTTCGCTCGCCCGAATACGATCATTCGCTCACACAAAGAGCAAATGATCGTATTCGACAGGATAGACAGGCAGGAAAAGGAGACACCGGATGAGTGAATCGCCCTCCGCCCGCACGCCCGTGCTGCTGCACATCGGCGCGGGCTCGTTTCACCGCGCGCATCAGGCGTGGTATCTGCATCGCGTGAACGCGGCCGTGCCGGCCGACGAACGCTGGTCGCTGACCGTCGGCAACATCCGCGACGACATGCGCGCGACGATGGACGCGCTCGCCGCGCAACATGGCGCGTACACCCTCGAAACCGTCACGCCGCAAGGCGAGCGCGCCTACGAGACGGTCCGTTCGATCACGCGCGTGCTGCCGTGGTCGATCGATCTCGCCGCGCTGATCGACGCCGGCGCCGATCCGGCCTGCCGGATCGTGTCGTTCACCGTCACCGAAGGCGGCTACTACCTCGACGAACACAACCGGCTCGACCTGGCGAACGCCGATCTCGCAGCCGACCTGCAGGGCGCGCGCACGACCCTGTACGGCGCGCTCGCGGCGCTGCTCGCCGAACGCGTGAAGCGCGGCGCGGGCCCGCTCACGCTGCAAAGCTGCGACAACCTGCGCAACAACGGCGCACGCTTTCGCGCGGGGATGCGCGAATTCCTCGAACGGCGCGGCGAAACGGATCTCATCGCGTGGTTCGATGCGAACGTCGCGACGCCCAGCGCGATGGTCGACCGCATCACGCCGCGCCCGACCGACGACGTGCGCGAGCGCGTGCGCGCGGCCACCGGCATCGACGACGCGTGCCCGGTGATGGGCGAAGCGTTCATCCAGTGGGTGATCGAGGACCGCTTCGCGGCCGGCCGGCCGCGCTGGGAGCTGGCTGGCGCGGAACTCGTCGAGGACGTGCATCCGTACGAGGAAGCGAAGATCCGCATCCTCAACGCGACGCACAGCTGCATCGCATGGGCCGGCACACTGGCGGGCCTTACGTATATCCACGAAGGGACGCACGACGCCGCGATCCGCCGCTTCGCGCACGACTACGTGACGCAGGACGTGATTCCGTGCCTCACCCCGAGCCCGCTCGATCTCGCGCGCTACCGCGACGTCGTGCTCGAGCGCTTCGGCAACCCGTACGTGCTCGACACGAACCAGCGCGTCGCGGCCGACGGCTTCTCGAAGATCCCCGGCTTCATCGCGCCGACGCTCGTCGAATCGTTCGCGCGCGGCGCCGCGCCGGTCGCCACCGCCGTGCTGCCCGCGCTGTTCCTGCGCTTTCTCGAACGCTGGGCGCGCGGCACGCTGCCGTATGCGTACCAGGACGGCGTGATGGACGAAAGCGCCGCGCGTGCGATCGTCGAAGCCGACGACCCGGTCGTCGCGCTGTGCGCGAGCCGCCCGCTGTGGGGGTCGCTGGCCGGCAACGCGGCGCTGTTCGAGGCGCTGCGCGGCGGGCTTTGGCGCGTCGACGGATGGCTCGCGCAGCGCTGACGCGCGGCGGCCGCCACGCACGAGCGTGCATTCGGGCGAACCAGCCTTGGCAGGTGCCCGGCCGCGCGACTAAAGTAGCGGCTCCTCTCTGACGGAACGGATCGCTCATGTATCTCGGCATCGACCTCGGCACCTCGGAAGTGAAGGTGCTGCTGCTCTCGCCGGACGGCGCGGTCGTCGGCACCGCCGGCTCGCCGTTCACGGTGTCGCGGCCGCATCCGCGCTGGGCCGAACAGCATCCGGACGACTGGTGGCAAGGCACGCTCGCCGCGCTCGCGGCGCTGCGCGAACGGCACCCCCAGGCGTTCGCGCAGGTGCGCGGCATCGGCCTGTCGGGTCAGATGCACGGCGCGGTGCTGCTCGGCTGCGACGATCGCGTGCTGCGCCCCGCGATCCTGTGGAACGACATGCGCAGCGCCGACGAATGCGCGCTGCTCACCGAACGCGCGCCCGATCTCCACGCGCTGGCCGGCAACCTCGCGATGCCCGGCTTCACCGCGCCGAAACTGCTGTGGGTCGCGAAGCACGAACCCGAGGTGTTCGCGGCGACCGCGTGCGTGCTGATGCCGAAGGACTACCTGCGATTCCGGCTGACCGGCGCGAAGGTGTCGGACCCGTCGGACGCCGCCGGCACGCTATGGCTCGACGTTGCACGCCGCGACTGGTCCGACGCACTGCTCGCCGCGTGCAGGATGACGCGCGAGCAGATGCCGCGCATCGTCGAAGGCAACGCGCCGTCCGGCACGCTGCGCGCGGACATCGCACGCGAGCTCGGGCTGTCGGAGGCCGTGGTGGTCGCGGGCGGCGGCGGCGACAACGCGACGAGCGCACTCGGCATCGGTGCGATCCACGCGGGCGACGGCTTCGTGTCGCTCGGCACGTCCGGGGTGCTGAGCGTAGTCGGCGACCGCTTCATGCCGAATCCCGCCTCGGCCGTGCATGCGTTCTGCCATGCGATTCCCGATCGCTGGCAATTGATGAGCGTCGTGCTGTCGGCCGCGAGCTGCCTGCGCTGGGTCTGCAAGCTGACCGGCACCGACGAGCCCGCGCTGCTCGCCGAAGTCGCGGCGCTCGACGCCGACGCGCTCGCGGCGGCGCCGCTGTTCCTGCCCTACCTGTCGGGCGAGCGCACGCCGCACAACGATCCGTACGCGCAGGGCGCGTTCTTCGGGATGACGCACGCGACCGAGCGCGCACACCTCGGCTATGCGGTGCTCGAAGGCGTGACGCTCGGCCTCGCCGACGGCCTCGACGCGCTGCATGCGGCCGGCGTCGAAACCGACCAGTTGTCGCTGATCGGCGGCGGCGCGCGCAGCGCGTTCTGGGCGCAACTGATCGCGGACGCGCTGAACGTGCGCACGCGCCAGATCGGCGGCGGCGAAACGGGCGCGGCGCTCGGCGCGGCGCGGCTCGGCTGGCTCGCCGTCGGCGGCGATCCGCATGCGGTGCTGACCAAGCCGCCGGTGCGCGCCGAATACGCACCGGACGCCGCCCGCCATGCGCGGCTGCGCGAACGCCTCGATGCGTTCCGCGCGCTGTACCGTCACGTGCGGCCGTTGTACGAACCGTCGCGCGCACGGCTCGCGTAGGCGCCGCGCTCGCGCGCGCGGCCGCCGGCCGTGCGCGCGACTGCGGTACAGTGGATGCCGTCATGCGGCCCGCCGGCCGGTCCGCGGGGCGGCCCCCAGATCCGAACCGAATCGTTATCGTGTCCAAGTCCTCAGAAAAACTCGATCTCGCCACGCGCGCCGCGTGGCTCTATTACGTCGCGGGCGACACGCAGAACGAAATCGCCGAAAAGCTGCAGGTGTCGCGCCCCGTCGCGCAGCGCCTCGTCGCGTTCGCGGTCGAGAAGAATCTGATCCGTGTGCGCGTCGACCATCAGCTGGCCGACTGTCTCGATCTCGGCGCGCAACTGTCGAAACGCTACGGCCTCGCGATGTGCGAAGTCGTCCCCGTCGACGCCGACGCGCCCGACGCGATCGACCGCAAGCTCGCGGTCGCCGGCGCGCAGGTGATGGAGCGCTACCTGAACGAAACGCGGCCGATGGTGATCGCGGTCAGCAGCGGCCGCACGCTGAAGGCCGCGGTCGCGCAGATCGCGCAGATCGAGCGCCCGCAGCACCGGCTCGTGTCGATGGTCGGCGCGATCGCGGCCGACGGCTCGTCGAACCGCTACGACGTCGCGCAGTACATCTCCGAGAAAACCGGCAGCAAGCATTTCCTGCTGCCCGCGCCGCTGTTCGCCGACAGCGACGCCGAGCGCGCGCAGTGGTGCAATCACCGGTTGTACCGGATCGTCGAGGCGCTGTCAGGCGAGGCCGACGTCGCGTTCGTCGGGATCGGCAACATCGGCCCGCACTGCCCGCTCTACGAAGACGGCTTCATCACCGAACAGGAGCGCGACGAGATGACCGCGCTCGGCGCGGTGGCCGAACTGCTCGGCGTGCCGATCGACGCGCAGGGCACGCAGATCACCGTGTCGACGAGCGCGCGCGTGACGAGCGTCGCGCTTGCGACGCCGCCGAAGCTGCCGACGATCGCGTTCGCGGGCGGCCCGAAGAAACACGACGCGGTGATTGCCGCGCTGCGCGGCGGCTGGCTGTCGGGGCTCGTCACCGACGAAACCTGCGCGCGCGCTGCGCTCGGCGCATGAGTACGGCCTGAGAAGGCGTACAGCGGGCGACCTTCTCGCCCCTTGGCCGGCGCCGGCGAACGTCCGCGCAATCGGCCTGCACGTGCCCGTCACCGCTTCGGAAAAACGCTCTGCGCAGGCGGCAATCGACCGCCGCCTGCCCCTACCCCGTCACGCAGCCTTCGCGTGCACGCTCAACCGGCGGAACGCCTGCCCGTGCTCGTCGAACAGGTGGCAATGCTCGGCCTGCGCATGCACGCGCAGCACGTCGCCGGTGCGGTACGTGTCGAGCGGCGGAATCCGCGCGATCAGCCCGTCCGGCGCGATGGCCGACTCCGCATATAGATACGCGGCGTCGCCGAGCGACTCGACGGCCATCGTCCGCGCGGCGACGCCGTCCGCCGCTGCATCGACCAGCAGGTGCTCGGGCCGCACGCCGACGGTCACTGCGGCGCCGCGTTGCAGCCCTGCGGCTTCGACCGCGACGCGCTGCGTCTCGCCGCTGTCGAACCGCACGAGCACGCCGCCCGCATCGGCCGATTCGACCGTGCCCTTCAGGAAGTTCATCTTCGGCGAGCCGATGAAGCCCGCGACGAACTGGTTCGCCGGCGCGTGATACAGCGCGTTCGGTGTGCCGACCTGCTGCACCGCGCCGCCCGACAGCACGACGATCTTGTCGGCGAGCGTCATCGCCTCGACCTGGTCGTGCGTCACGTAGATCATCGTCGTCTTCAGCTCGTCGTGCAGCCGCGCGAATTCCAGCCGCATCTTCACGCGCAGCGCGGCGTCGAGGTTCGACAGCGGTTCGTCGAACAGGAACACCTTCGGCTTGCGCGTGATCGCGCGGCCGATCGCGACGCGCTGCCGCTGACCGCCGGACAGCTGCTTCGGCTTGCGATCGAGCAGATGATCGATGTGCAGGATCCTGGCGGCCTGCTTCACGGCCTGGTCGATCTCGGGTTTCTTCGCGCCCGCGAGCTTGAGGCCGAACGCCATGTTGTCGTACAGCGTCATGTGCGGGTACAGCGCATACGACTGGAACACCATCGCGATGCCGCGCTTCGCGCTCGGCACGTCGTTGACCTTCGCGCCGTCGATCAGCAGGTCGCCGTTCGAAATGTCTTCCAGGCCGGCGATCATCCGCATCAGCGTGGATTTGCCGCAGCCGCTCGGCCCGACGAATACGACGAATTCGCCGTCGGCGATGTCGAGGTTCACGTTGCGCAGCACTTCGGTGTCGTCGTAGCGCTTCGCGATGTTGCGCAGGAGCACGCTTGCCATGATCTGTCTCCGTTCGTTCGTGATGCGCCGCCTGACCGGCGGCGCTTGATCGTTGCTAGTTCGGCAGCACCGCGCCCGTCGCCTGCCAGCGCGCGACGTAGCCGGGCAGCTCGTGCATGTCGTCGAATACGTGACGCGCGCCGATGCCGCGCAACGCGTCGATCTGCGCGGCCGACGCGTGCCCGCCGCCGACGAAGCCGAGCACGGTCATGCCGGCCGCGGCCGCGGCAGTGATGCCGGTCACGCTGTCCTCGACGACGAGGCAGTTCGCGGGCGCCGCGCCGAGCGTGCGCGCGGCCGCCAGATACACGTCCGGCGCCGGCTTCGGCCGTGCGACCGAATCCGCGCAGAACAGCCGGTCGCCGAAAAAGCGCGCGAGACCGGTGCGCGCGAGCGCCGATTCGACGTACGCGCGATAGCTGTTGCTCGCGCAGGCGGTCGTCAGCTCGATCGCCGCAAGTGCCGCGTCGATGCCGTCGACCATCGGCGCGTTGACGGCCGCCGCCTCGACCGCGCGGCGGATCGCGTCGACGTCGTCGGCCGACAGCGTGCGCCCCACCGCTTCGCTCGCGCCCGCCAGCACGCGCTCGATGCGCAGCCCGAGCAGCGGCATCACGGCCGGCCGCGCATCGACGCCCGGCCAGCGCGCGTCGAGCTCGCGCACGATCACGTCGGCGGCCACGGCCTCGCTGTCGATCAGCACGCCGTCGCAATCGCAGATCAGCACGTTCGTCCCTGCGCTTGGCCCCCTCATTTGACCGCCCCGAACGTGAGCCCCCGCACGAGCTGCTTCTGCGACAGCCAGCCGACGATCAGGATCGGCGCGACCGCGAGCAGCGAAGCGGCGGACAGCTTCGCCCAGAACAGCCCTTCGGGGCTCGAGTACGACGCGATGAACACGGTCAGCGGCGCGGCGTTCGAGCTCGACAGGTTGATGCTCCAGAACGCCTCGTTCCACGACAGGATCACGAGCAGCAGCGCGGTGGATGCGAGCCCCGGCAGCGCCATCGGCATCAGCAGGTAGACGATCTCCTGCCACGTCGACGCGCCGTCGATGCGCCCGGCCTCGAGGATGTCCTTCGGGATCTCGTTGAAGTACGTGAAGGTCATCCACACCGCGATCGGCAGGTTGATCAGCGTGTAGACGATCACGAGCCCCGACACCGTGTCGAGCAGCCCGGCGTTCTTCCACAGCAGGTAGATCGGCACCAGCACGCCGACCGACGGCATCATCTTCGTCGACAGCATCCACAGCAGCACCTTCTGCGTGCGGTGGTTCGGGAAGAACGCCATCGCGTACGCGGCCGGCACCGCGAACAGCAGCGAGATCACCGTGACGCCGGCCGAGATCAGCACCGAATTCCATGCGAACGCGAAGTAGTTGCTGCGCGCGAACACCTCGCGGAAGCTGTCGAGCGTCGGCATGAAGAACAGCGTCGACGCGTACGCCTGCTGCTCGGTCTTGAACGCGGTGATCGCCATCCAGAAGATCGGGAAGAACAGCAGCAGCGCGATCAGCCACGCGAGCGTGCCGGGCAGCGCGCGCCGCACGAGGTCGAACACGGCCGGCGTGCGCCGGCCTGCGAAGGTCAGGTCGCTCATTTTTCGTATTCCCCCTTCAGGTTGCGCGCGAGCATCCGCACGAGGAAGAACGACACGACGTTCGCGACCACGACGGCGATGATGCCGCCCGCGGATGCGAGGCCGACGTCGAACTGCTGCAGGCCGAGCGCGTAGATCAGGTAAGACAGGTTGGTCGTCGCGTCGCCCGGGCCGCCGCCGGTCGTCGTGTAGATTTCCGCGAAGATCGACAGCAGGAAGATCGTCTCCATCATCACGACCACGGCGATCGCGCGCTTCAGGTGCGGCAGCGTGATGTAGAAGAACATCGCGATCGGGCCGGCGCCGTCGATGCGCGCGGCTTCCTTCTGCTCCTGGTCGAGCGACTGGATCGCGGTGAACAGGATCAGGAACGCGAACGGCAGCCACTGCCACGCGACGATGATGATCACGGCGGTCAACGGGTAATCGGCGAACCAGTCGATCGGCGTCATCCCGAGCGCGCGCATCGCGTTCGCGACGAGCCCGTACACCGGATGCAGGATCATGTTCTTCCAGATCAGCGCGGAGACGGTCGGCATCACGAAGAACGGCGCGATCGCGAGCAGGCGCGCGATGCCCTGCCCGTAGAACTTGCGGTCGAACAGCACGGCCATCAGCACGCCGCCGACCACGGTGATCGCGAGCACCGCGCCGATCAGCACGAGCGTGTGCCAGATCGCGGGCAGGAACGACGGATCGGTCGCGAGGAAACGGTAGTTGTCGAGCCCGGCGAAGCCCTTCACGTCCGGGTTCAGCAGGTTGTAGCGCGAGAACGAATACCAGATCGTCATCGCGAGCGGAATCGACATCCACAGCAGCAGCACCGCGACGGACGGCGACACGAGCCAGCTCGCGCCGCCGCGCGCACGACGCGGTGCGCCGGGCGGCAACGACGCGTCGCCGACCGACGGCGCGTGACTCAGGGGAAGACGCAGGTGACGCATGATCGGAGTCCCTCCGGTTGATGCGCGGGCGCGAACGGCCTGCCCGCCTGTCGGCTTCGCCGGCCCGCGCCGTGCGCAACGGTGCACGATGCGGGCCGCGCGACGGCTTGCGCGTTACTTCTTGTAGCCGGCCTGCCGCACCGCGCGGTCGGCGGCGGCCTGCCCGGCGGCGAGCGCCTGGTCGACCGACATCTGGCCCGCGACCGCGCCCGCGATCGACTGGCCGACCACCGTGCCGAACGACTGGAATTCAGGAATCCCGACGTACTGCACGCCCGTGTACGGCACCTTCTTCAGCGACGGATCGTTCGGGTCGGCCGTCTCGATCGCCTTCAGCACGAAGTCCGAGAACGGCGCGGCGGCCTTGTACTCGGGGCGCTGATACGTCGACGTGCGCGTGCCCGGCGGCACCGACGCCCAGCCCTCGTCCTTGCCGACCATCTCGATGTACTGCTTCGACGTCGCCCACGCGATGAACTTGCGCGCGGCATCCTGCTGCTTCGACGTCTTCGGCACGGCCAGCGCCCACGCCCACAGCCAGTGCGAGCCCTTCGGCGTGGCGGCGACCGGCGCGGCCGCGAAGCCGATCTTGTCGGCCACCTGCGACTGCTGCTTGTTGTAGAGCATCCCGGCCGCGACCGTCGCGTCGATCCACATCGCGCACTTGCCGGACGCGGTCAAGGTCAGGTTCTCGTTGAAGCCGTTCGAGCTCGCTCCCGGCGGGCCGTTCTTCTTCAGCAGGTTCACGTAGAAATTGATCGCCTTCTTCCATTCGGGCGACGTCAGCTGCGCATTCCAGTTCTCGTCGAACCAGCGCCCGCCGAACGTGTTCACGACCGTCGACACGTACGCCATGTTCTCGCCCCAGCCGGCCTTGCCGCGCAGGCAGATCCCGTAGGTGCCCTTCGACTTGTCGGTGAGCTTGTCCGCGAATTCGGCGATCTGGTCGTAGGTCGGCTGGTCGGGCATCTTCAGCCCCTTCGCCGCGAACAGGTCCTTGCGGTAGAACGTCATCGAGCTTTCCACGTAGAACGGCAGCGCGTAGAGCTGGCCGTTGTACGACAGGCTGTCGCGCGCGGTCTTCACGATGTCGTTGAGATCGTAGTCGGCCGGCAGGCCCGTGATCGGCGCGAGCCAGCCGCGCTTGCCCCACTGCGGCGTTTCATAGGTGCCGATCGCCATCACGTCGAACTGGCCGCTGCCGGTCGTGATGTCGGTCGTCGCGCGCTGGCGCAGCACGTTCTCCTCGAGGATCACCCAGTTCAGCTTGATGTCGGGGTTCGCCTTCTCGAACGCCGGCGACAGCTTCTTCAACTCGATCATGTCGGGGTTGTTCAGCGTCGCGATCGTCAGCGTGCCGGCGGACGCCGCGCACGCGGCCGTCGCGAGCGCGGCTCCGGCGAAGCAGCGTGCGGCGGCGTCGAGCATCTTTCGTTGCATGGCATGTCTCCTGTGATTGTTCGAAGTATCGTCGGTTGGTCGTCGGTGTTGCGTCGTTTCCTTCGCGGCCCGTCACGCCGGCCGCTGCATGCCGCACGCGCGCGCATAGTGCGCGATCACGTCGCGTATCCGGTGGCGCACCCATGCGCGCGGTTCCCGTGCCAGGCCGCCCGCGCGGCACGCCGCGTACACGTCCGGCAGCCATTGCGCGACGAGCGTCTCCGGCACCGGCTGCCGCGCGAGGTTGGAAAACAGTTGCTCGACCGCGGCCGCGACGGCCGGCTGCAGCCAGTAATAGCGGATGCGGTCGCTGTAGCTGAACTGGCGCGCGAGCCGCTGCTCGGTCTCGTCGCCGCGGTAGTACGGCGCCCAGTGCTCGGGCTGCGCGCGCATCGCCGCGTCGACCACCTCGCGCAACCGCGAGCGTTGCGCGACGTCGTCGATCAGCGCGTCCTCGATGAACGTCAGCGCGAACAGCGCCTCGCGCAGCGCGAACGTCAGCGCGGGGCCGACCTTCAACACCGCGAAGTGGTCGCGCACGAGCGCGGCGAGCGCGGCTTCGGTCTGGTAATCGGTCGAATGCGCTTCGAACACGAGGCGCGGTGTCTGCAGGATACTCGCGCCCAGTGACGCTGCCTTGGCGCTGTCGTAGTCGAGCACGTGGCGATCGTCGAAGTCGACGCCCGGCTGCGCGACGACCGCGACGACGCGCGTCCACGCGTCGTCGAGCCCGGCCGCCGAGAACGCGCGGCGGTGCGCGTCGAGCGTCGCCGCGATGCTGTCGCCGCGCGTGACCGCGATTTGCGCGATCGCGTCGTTGCTCGCCTCGCCTGCATCGCCGCTGACTTCGCCGCCCGGCGTCGGCACCTCGGTGCCGATCACGTAGACGGGCGCGACGCCGGCGCGCGACGCCGCGTCTTCCGCCACGCGGCACAGCTCGGCCGCGCGCGCGGCGATCGTGCGATCGTCGAGCCGCGCCGGATCGTCCGCGCACGCCATGCTCGCATCGAGATGGATCTTTTCGAACCCGGCTTCGACATACGCGGCGACCATCGCACCGGCCTCGCGCATCGCGTCGGCCGCGCGGCGGTGCCGCCACGGGTTCGGGCCGAGATGATCGCCGCCGAGCACGAGCGCCGACGGCGCGAGCCCGCAGCGCGCGGCGATCGCATCGACGTCGCGGCGAAAATCGGCCGGCGTCATGCCCGTATAGCCGCCGAGATGGTTCACTTGATTGCAGGTCGCCTCGATCAGCAGCGGCGAGCCGTCCGTGCGCGCGGCTTCGCACGCGGCCTCCAGCACGAGCCGGTGCGCGCTGCAGATCGAATAGATGCCGCGCTGCGCATCCGCGCGGTTCGCGTCGAAAATCATCCGCAGCACGGTGTCCGCGTGCGCGGTGCGCGTGCGCTCGGCAACGGTCGTCAGGCCGGACATGCGATACCTCGTTCGGTCAGGAAACGGTCGATCTCGGCCGCGCTGCTGTTGCCTTCCATCGGGCCGCGCCGCGTGACCGCGATCGCGCCGGCCGCGTTCGCGCGGCACAGCGCGACCTCGATCGGCACGCCCGCGACGAGGCTCGCGACCAGCGTGCCGCCGAAGCAGTCGCCGGCGCCGGTCGGATCGAGTTCGTCGACCGGAAAAGCCGATGCCTCGACGCGGCTCGCGCGGTCGAACGCGACACTGCCTTGGGCGCCGCGCTTCAGCACGACGCGCTCGAGCAGCGGATGCGTCGCGAGCAGGCCCGCGATCGCGCGCTCGGCCGGCTGCGGCCCGCAGAAGAACGGCAGGTCGGCTTCGCTCGGCAGGAACAGGTGGCACGCGGCGAGCATCTCGTCGAGTGCCGCGCGCATCGGGCGAAAACTCAGCATCTCGGGCCGCACGTTCGGATCGAACGACACCTTCGCACCGCCGCGCGCGGCCTCGATCACCCCGCGCTGCACCGCCGCGATCGCCGATTCGCTCGTCAGCGACGAGCCCATCACGTGGAAATAGCGGCAGCCGTCGAACATCGCGGCATCGACGTCGGACGCATCGACGCACGCGGCCGCACTGGTCGACAACGTGAAGACGAAACTGCGCGAGCCATCGTCGCGATACGCGACGAACGCGGTGCCGGTCGGACGTGCGACGCGGCGGATGCGCGCGACGTCGACGCCGTCGCGGGCGAGCCGCGCGACGATCGCGTCGCCGAACGCGTCGCGGCCGACGCAGCCCGCATACGCGACGCGCGCGCCGAGCTGGGCGGCCTGATCGGCGAAGATCGCGGGCGCACCGCTCGGGAACGGTCCGGCGAACAGGCCCGGCGTATCGAAGCCCTGGCCGCGCTCGGCGGCGACGAATTCGGCCAGCAGTTCGCCGGCGACGACGATCTCGGCCATCAGGCGTGCCCTCGTGCGGCGGCGGCCGCGTTCAGCGAATCCACCTGGGTTGCGCGTGCGAGCGGCGGCATGTCAGCTCATCCAGTTGCCGCCGTCGACGTTCAGCGTCTGGGCGGTGATGTAGTCGGCGTCGGCCGACGCGAGGAACAGCGCGGCGCCCGTCAGGTCGCCCGGCACGCCCATGCGGCCGAGCGGCACGGCTTCGCCCACGAGCCGCTTCTTCTCGCCGAGCGGCCGGTTCTCGTAACGCGCGAACAGCGCGTCGACCTGCTCCCACATCGGCGTGTCGACCACGCCCGGCGCGATGCCGTTCACGTTGATCCGGTGCGGCGCGAGCGCGAGCGCGGCCGACTGCGTATAGCTGATCACCGCGGCCTTGGTCGCGCAGTAGTGCGAAACGAGCGCCTCGCCGCGACGGCCGGCCTGCGACGACATATTGACGATCTTGCCGCCGCGCCCCTGCTCGACCATCCGCTGCGCGACGGCCTGCATCAGGAAGAACAGCCCTTTGACGTTGACCGAGAACAGCCGGTCGAACACGTCCCACGATTCGTCGAGGATCGGGCGCATGTCGAACAGCGCCGCGTTGTTGAACAGGATGTCGACGCCGCCGAAGCGCTCGATCGCCGTCGCGACGATCCGCTCGATGTCGTCGCGGCGCGTGACGTCGGCCGTGACCGCCACCGCGCGGCCGGGGTTCGCCTCGATCAGCCGCGCGAGCGAGCCGCCTGCCGGCTTCAGGTCGACGAGCACGCAGCGCGCGCCCTCGTCCAGATAGCGCTGCGCGACCGCCTCGCCGATGCCGCTTGCGGCGCCCGTCAGGATCGCGACCTTGTCTTCCAGTCTCACTGGCTGTCTCCGGTTCGTTCTGCTGCTCGACGGTCGCGAAGTGAGCGAACGCTCTCCGACCGATCAATTGCTCTGTTAGTGATCGAATGATCGGATACGCGATACGCGCTGTCAAGACGACGCGACGGCTTTCTATGACGCGCTGCGGCACGGCGGCGCATGCCGACGCCCCGCCGCCCCCACACGGCAACGCGTGCGGCCCACGGTGCGGCGCGGTGGAATCAACGGTGAAGGGGACGGAGCGAAGGTGGGAAACGGAATTCGCGCTGCACGGTGCGGCGATACGTTATATCATCGCGATACTGTGTTTCATCGCCCTGCTTCACGCCATGGCCACCTCATCGTCCATTGACGCCCGGCTGTCCCGGGCCGACGCATTCGCCGCCGAGCACGGGCTCGCGTGGACGCCGCTGCGCCGCCAGGTCTACGAACGCGTGCTGGCCGCGCAGCGCCCGATCGGCGCGTACGACCTGCTCGCGGAACTCGAACCGCAGCGCGGCCGCGTGCCGCCGACGACCGTCTATCGCGCGCTGGATTTCCTCGTCGAGCACGGCTTCATCCACCGGATCGAATCGAAGAACGCGTTCTTCGCCTGCTGCGAGATCGGCGTGCCGCACGAAGGCCAGTTCCTGATCTGCGATGCGTGCGGCGACACCGTCGAGATTCCCGGCGGGGACCTCGCGAAGCAGTTGTCCGCGAGCGGGCCCGCGCACGGTTTCGAAGTCCACCACCAGGTCGTCGAGTTGAGCGGCTTGTGCGGGCACTGCAAGCGCAAGCCCGCCCAGCGCTGACGCCGAATCGCGCGGCGTACGCGCCGCCCTTCCAACGAGGAGTTCCATGTCCATTGCCCTGAAGCGCGCGTCGCGGCGTGCCCTGTCGCCTGTCCGCTGGTTGGCCGCCGCCGTCGCCGCACTGTCGTTGGCCGCGCCCTCGTTCGCGCAGGCCGCGACCGTCGACGTCGTCGCCGCGGAGAATTTTTACGGCGACGTCGCGTCGCAAATCGGCGGCCGCCATGTCGCGGTCACGAGCATCCTCAGCAATCCCGATCAGGATCCGCACCTGTTCGAAGCGAGCCCGAAGACGGCCCGCGCGCTCCAGCACGCGCAGGTCGTGATCTACAACGGCGCCAACTACGATCCGTGGATGGGCAAGCTGCTCGGCGCATCGAAGCAGGCAAAGCGCGCGACGATCGTCGTCGCCGAGCTGGTCGGCAAGAAGGCCGGCGACAACCCGCACCTGTGGTACGACCCGGCGACGATGCCGGCGGCCGCACGCGCGATCGCGGCCGAGCTCGGCCGCGCCGACCCGGCGAACAAGGCCGAGTACGATGCGAACCTGCGGAAGTTCGTCGCGTCGCTGAAGCCCGTCGACGACAAGGTCGCCGCGCTGCGCGCGAAGTACAAGGGCGTGCCCGTGACGGCCACCGAGCCCGTGTTCGGCTATATGTCGGACGCGATCGGCCTCGACATGCGCAACCAGCGCTTCCAGCTCGCGACGATGAACGACACCGAGGCGAGTGCGCAGGACGTCGCCGCGTTCGAGAACGACCTGCGCAAGAAGCAGGTGCGCGCGCTGATCTACAACAGCCAGGCCGAGGAACCGATGACCAAGCGCATGCTGAAAATCGCGCGCGACGGCGGCGTGCCGACCGTCAGCGTCACCGAGACGCAGCCGGCCGGCCAGACTTTCCAGCAATGGATGATCGGCCAGCTCGATGCGCTCGGCAATGCGCTTTCAGCCGGCAAGTAATAGATGACCGTAACGCCATGACCGCCACTCCTCACGCGCTCGCCGTCGATCGCGTCACGCTCGAACTGGGCGGACGCACGATCCTGCGCGACGTCAGCTTCTCGATCGGGCCCGGCGAATTCGTCGGCGTGCTCGGGCCCAACGGCGCGGGCAAGACGACGCTGATGCGCGCGGTGCTCGGCCTCGTTCCCCTGTCGGCCGGCACGCTGTCGGTCGGCGGCGTGCCGGTCGTGCGCGGCAACGCGTCGATCGGCTACATGCCGCAGATCAGGAGCGGCCTCGCGAACCGCCGGATGCGCGGCTACGACTTCGTCGCGATGGCCGCCGACGGCCACCGCTGGGGCCTGCCGCATACGAACGCGGCCACGCGCCGCGACGTCGATCGCGTGCTCGACCTCGTCGGCGGCCCGTCGCTCGCGCGCCGCCCGCTGTCCGAGCTGTCGGGCGGCGAACGGCAGCGCCTGCTGCTTGCGCAATGCCTGCTCGGCAACCCGAAGCTGCTGCTGCTCGACGAGCCGCTGATCAGCCTCGATCCGAACCATCAGCGCGGCGTCGTCGAACTCGTGCGCAACGTGCAGCGCGAACTCGGCATCACCGTGCTGTTCTCCGCGCACGAACTGAATCCGCTGCTGAACGCGCTCGACCGCGTGCTCTATCTCGGCAACGGCGTCGCGGCGCTCGGCACCGTCGACGAGGTGATCACGAAGCCCGTGCTGTCGCGGCTCTACGGATCGCCGATCGACGTGATGCGTGTGAACGGCAAGATCTTCGTGATGTCGGGCGACGTCGAGATCGAGAAGCACGACCACGAGCACGAGGACGACGACGGCCATTCGCACGGCGGTGGCGGCGGCCACGGCCATCACCACCACGGACACGCCCATCCCGGGCATTCGCACGATGTTTGAATACGACTTCATGATCAACGCCTTCGCGGCGTCGGGCATCGTCGCGGTGCTCGCGGGCATCGTCGGCTATTTCCTGGTGCTGCGCGGGCAGACCTTCGCCGGCCACGCGCTGTCGCACGTCGGCTTCACCGGCGCGACGGGCGCGGTGCTGCTCGGCATCTCGCCGATCTGGGGGATGGTCGGCTTCACGCTCGCGGCCGGGATCGGGATGGGCGCGCTCGGCGAACGGCTCGCGGGCCGCGACGTCGCGATCGGCGTGATCCTGTCCGGCGCGCTCGGCTGCGGCCTGCTGTTCCTGCACTTCTACACGTCGTTCGCGACGCAGGTCACCGCGCTGCTGTTCGGCAACGTGCTCGCGGTCAGCCATGACACGCTGGCGGTGCTCGCCGGCATCGGCGCGGTGAGCCTCGCCGCGCTCGCGCTGATCGCGCGGCCGCTGTTGTTCGCATCGCTGCAGCCCGAGCTGGCCGAAGCCAAGGGCGTGTCGCTGCGCACGGTGTCGATGCTGTTCCTCGCGGTGTGCGCGCTCGCGGTGGCCGCGGCGACGCAGATCGTCGGCGTGCTGCTCGTGTTCACGCTGCTGGTCGGGCCGGCGGCGGCCGCGCAGAACGTGTCGACGCGACTGTCGACGGGCGTGCTGCTCGCCGCGCTGTTCGCGCTGTTCGAGGCGTGGGCCGGCATCGTGCTCGCGTATCACACCGACTGGCCGACGAGCTTCTGGATCACCGCGCTGTCGGCGCTCGTGTACGGCGCGAGCCTGTTGCGGCGCAACTGATGGGCTGACGCGCGCGGCCCGCGTCGCAACGGGCCCGCGAGGAAAATGAAAACGCCGGCGTGCCCGAGGGGAGCGCCGGCGTTTTGTTTTGCGGCCGCCGCTGTCGTGTGACAACGCGACGGGCGTATTCGCATCAGCGGGACGCGTGTCCCGCTCGGTTCATCGCGCCAGCACGCGCGCGTGATGCGCGAGGTGATCGGCGACGAACGTCGAGATGAAGTAGTAGCCGTGGTCGTAGCCCGGATGGCGGCGCAGCGTCAGCGGCTGGCCGGCCTTCGCGCAGGCGGCTTCGAACACGTCGGGGTTCAGCTGGTTCGCGAGAAACTGATCGGCCAGCCCCTGATCGACGAGAATGCCTTCCGCGAACTTCGGCGCATCCGGGCGCGCGACGAGTTCGCTGGCGTCGTGCTGCTTCCACGCGTCGCGATCGGCGCCGAGATAACCGGAGAACGCCTTCTCGCCCCACGGGCAGCGCGTCGGCGCGGCGATCGGCGCGAACGCCGACACCGACCGGTAAAGCCCCGGATGGCGCAACGCGAGCGTCAGCGCCCCGTGCCCGCCCATCGAGTGGCCGAAGATGCCGAGCCGCGCGCCGTCGATCGGCAGCTCGGCCGCGACGAGCTCGCGTAGCTCGCCCGTCACGTACGACTCCATCCGGTAATGCGTCGACCACGGCGCTTCGGTCGCATCGACGTAGAAACCCGCGCCGACACCGAAGTCCCACGCGTCGGTCTCGCCCGGCACGCCCGCGCCGCGCGGGCTCGTGTCCGGCATCACGAGCGCGATGCCGTGCTGCGCCGCGTATTGCTGCGCGCCGGCCTTGATCGCGAACGTCTCGTCGGTGCACGTGAGCCCCGCGAGATAGAACAGCGCCGGCACGCGCGCGTGCGCGGCCTGCGGCGGCAGGTACACCGAAAACTTCATCGGCAGGCCGATGGTTGCCGAGTCGTGACGGTAGAAACGCTGCTCGCCGCCGTGGCACGCATGCGAGGAAACGAGTTCGAGCATGGCGGTGCGCTCCCGGTCAGTACAGCACGACCGAGCGGATCGACTCGCCGGCCTTCATTAGGTCGAAGCCTTCGTTGATCCGCTCGAGCGGCAGCGTGTGCGTGATCAGGTCGTCGATGTTGATCTTGCCTTCCATGTACCAGTCGACGATCTTCGGCACGTCGGTGCGGCCGCGCGCGCCGCCGAACGCCGAACCCTTCCACTCGCGGCCCGTCACCAGCTGGAACGGACGCGTGCTGATTTCCTCGCCGGCCGCGGCCACGCCGATGATGAACGACTGGCCCCAGCCCTTGTGCGTGCATTCGAGCGCCTGGCGCATCAGCTTCACGTTGCCCACGCATTCGAACGAATAATCGGCGCCGCCGTCGGTCAACTGCACGATGTGGTCGACGACGTTCTCGACTTCGTTCGGGTTGATGAAGTGCGTCATCCCGAACTTCTTCGCGAGCTCGACGCGCTTCGGGTTGATGTCGACGCCGATGATCTTGTCCGCGCCGACCATCTTCGCGCCCTGGATCACGTTCAGGCCGATCCCGCCGAGGCCGAACACGACGACGTTCGCACCGGCCTCGACCTTCGCCGAGTACACGACCGCGCCGACGCCCGTCGTCACGCCGCAGCCGATGTAGCAGATCTTGTCGAACGGTGCGTCCTCGCGCACCTTCGCGACCGCGATCTCCGGCACCACGATGTAGTTCGAGAAGGTCGACGTCCCCATGTAGTGGAACAGCGGCTTGCCGTCGAGCGAGAAACGCGACGTCGCGTCCGGCATCAGGCCCTTGCCCTGCGTCGCGCGGATCTTCTGGCACAGGTTGGTCTTGCGCGACAGGCAGAACTTGCACTCGCGGCATTCGGGCGTGTAGAGCGGAATCACGTGGTCGCCCTTTCTCACGGTGCCGACGCCGGGGCCGACGTCGACCACCACGCCCGCGCCTTCATGGCCGAGGATCGCCGGGAAGATCCCTTCCGGATCGGCGCCCGACAGCGTGTAGTAGTCGGTGTGGCAGATGCCCGTCGCCTTCACTTCGATCAGCACTTCGCCGGCGCGCGGCCCTTCGAGATCGACTTCCTCGATCGTCAGCGGCGCACCCGCCTTCCATGCAATCGCGGCTTTCGTTTTCATCGTGTCACTCCTGTGTGTCTGTGAGATCGGCCCGGGCCGGCGTGCGGCGCCTGCCGGGGTGTCATGCAAAGCGGTCGAAGCCGTGCCGCGCGGCACGGCGCAAGAATCTCGTGCTCGCCATGATGGCCGCTCCCGCCGCGCATCGCGTGCTCGAAACGGTCGCCGGCTTGCCAGGATGCGTCATCGCTGACGCAAAAGAACAAGTGTTCGAGTTTAAACGCCCGTCGTGAACCATGCATCCGTGCGCGCGTACAGATCGACGAAGCGCGCGTGGCGTGCAGCCAGCCGGCGATCGTCATGCGGCGCGGCAACCGGCGACGCGCTCGGCGCCAGCGCGCGCAACGCATCCTCGCGCCAATGCCCGATCGCGACGCCGGCGAGCAGCGCGGCGCCGCGCGTCGCGGCGTTCGGGCAATCGATCGCCTGCAGCGACGCGCCGAGCGCATCGGCGAGCAACTGGCGCCAGCGCGGATCGACCGAGCCGCCGCCGGCGAGGCGCAGCGTCGTCACCGCGTCGCCGCGATCGGCGTCGCGGATCGCATCGAGCCCCGCGCGCAACGCGAAGGCGACGCCTTCGAACGCGGCGCGCATCATCGCGCCGCGCGTGTCGCCCAGCCCGAGGCCAAGCCAGCCGCCGCGCGCATCGGGGTTCATCCACGGCGAACGCTCGCCGGTCAGGTACGGCAGGAAGCACAGCCGTTCGGACGCCGGCTGCGCGAACGCGTCGTCATACGCATCGGCCCATCGCGCGTAGCCGAGCCAGCCGCGCACGGCTTCGAGGGCGAGCCCGACGTTCTGCATCGCCGCCATCGTGTAATAGCCGCCGCCTGCCGCCGCACGATAGCGGTGCAAGCCGCGCCGCGCGGGCGGCAGCGCATCCGCGAGCACGACGATCTGGCCGCCGCTGCCGGTCGTCAGCAGCGCATCGCCTGCCGCGGCCAGCCCGCTGCCGAGCGCCGCGCACGCGGTATCGGCCGCGCCCGTCGCGAGCGGCACGCCGGCCGGCAGGCCGAGCGCGGCGGCGGCCTGCGCGCCGAGCACGCCGCCGCGCGCCGTGGACGCACGAACCGGCGCGAAGCGGTCGGCCGGCAGGCCGAGCGCCTCGATCAACGCGATATCCCACGCGCCGTCGGGCGTGGCGAGCGCGGTTGCGCACGCGTCGCTCGGATCGGCCGCCACGTCGCCGCCGAGTGCGATGCGCAGCCAGTCCTTCGGCTGCACGGCCCAGCGCGCGGCACGCAGCGCATCGGGTTCGTGCGTGGCTAGCCAGCGCAACAGCGGGCCTGCCATGCCGGGCGCGACGGGATTCGGTGCGACCGGCAATCCGGCCGCCGGCCAGCCGGCCGCATCCGCCTCGCGCGCCGCGCGCGTGTCGGGCCACAGCAGCGCGGGCCGCACCGGCTGGCCGGCCGCGTCGATCAGCACGACGCCATGCATCTGGCCCGAGAAGCCGATCGCCGCCACCCGCGCACGCTCGTCGGCCGGCAGCCGCGCGGCCGCGCGCACGAGCGCCTGCCACCAGATGTCGGGCGCGATTTCCGCCCAGCCGGGCTGCGGCGACGACAACCCGTAAGGTTCGCTCGCAACCGCCCGCTCGACGCCGTCGGCATCGAGCGTGACGAGTTTGACGGAGCCGGTGCCGAGGTCGATTCCGAGCAGGCGCATGACGTGAAGAGGATTCGTATGAACGGATATCGATGATAACGGGATCGCGACGTGGGCCCCGGTTTTGGCCGCCGCTTCGACGCATCGAACGTGCGGTCGGGCCGCCGCGTTCCACCGGGCCGCACCTTGCGCGCGAAAGCGGCCGTTCGCGGGTTAACCCGGCACGATTTCCGCACCCCGCTTTTTGCCACTATGCGGCCCGCCCGATACACACCATAAAAGGACCCATATTTGACATGGGGGCCGGCGCTATTTTGAAGCGCTATAAAACCGGTACACCTCACTCCTGCGGCAGTTTCCCGATGATCGAGCCCCTGCTCCATGCCGAAGCGGCATATCGAACCAGCAAAGAGCGGAATAGAACCCAGTGCTCTTGTTGCATGGATTCATTCCGAATAACTTCGTATCACCCCGAAAACAAGATCATGGAGTGAGACAGATGCAATCGAACACGGTCCATCCGTGCGATGAAGTGCTGCCGACCGGCAAGCTGGTAACGCTTGGCCTGCAGCACGTCCTCGTCATGTACGCCGGCGCCGTCGCCGTGCCGCTTATCGTCGGCGCGGCGCTCAAGCTGCCGAAAGACCAGATCGCGTTCCTGATCAGCGCCGATCTGTTTTCGTGTGGCATCGCCACGCTGATCCAGACGCTCGGCCTGTGGATCTTCGGGATCCGCCTGCCCGTCATCATGGGCTGCACGTTCGCGGCGGTCGGCCCGATGATCGCGATCGGCACGAACCCCGGCCTCGGCATTCTCGATATCTTCGGCTCGACCATCGCCGCCGGCATCATCGGCATCGTGCTCGCGCCGATGATCGGCAAGCTGTTGCGGTTCTTCCCGCCCGTGGTCGTCGGCACGGTGATCGCCGTGATCGGGCTGTCGCTGATGGAAGTGGGCATCAACTGGGCGGCCGGCGGCGTCGGCAACCCCGAGTACGGCAGCCCGGTCTATCTCGGCCTGTCGCTGCTCGTGCTCACGCTGATCCTGCTGATCAACAAGTTCGGCCGCGGCTTCATCGCGAACATCTCGGTGCTGCTCGGCATCGTCGCCGGCTTCGTGATCGCGTTCGCGATCGGCCGCGTGAACACCGACGGCGTGGCGCATGCGCCGTGGGTCGGCTTCGTGATGCCGTTCCACTTCGGCCTGCCGCACTTCGATCCGCTGTCGATCGTGACCATGGTCACGGTGATGTTCGTCACGTTCATCGAATCGACCGGCATGTTCCTCGCGGTCGGCGACATGGTCGATCGCCCGGTCAACCAGGAGCGCCTCGTGCGCGGCCTGCGCGTCGACGGCCTCGGCACGCTGATCGGCGGCATCTTCAACTCGTTCCCGCATACGTCGTTCTCGCAGAACGTCGGCCTGATCGGCGTGACGGGCGTGAAGAGCCGCTTCGTGTGCGCGACGGGCGGCGTGATCCTCGTGCTGCTCGGCCTGTTCCCGAAGATGGCGCAGGTCGTCGCGTCGGTGCCGCCGTTCGTGCTCGGCGGCGCTGGCATCGTGATGTTCGGGATGGTCGCCGCGAACGGCATCAAGGTGCTGTCGAAGGTCGACTTCGTGAGCAACTCGCACAACCTGTTCATCGTCGCCGTGAGCATCGGCATGGGCCTCGTGCCGGTCGTGTCGCCGCACTTCTTCTCGAAGCTGCCGCCGGCGCTCGCGCCGATCCTGCACAGCGGCATCCTGCTCGCATCGGCGACGGCCGTGATCCTGAACATCGTGTTCAACGGCGTGAAAGGCGAAAAGGACGCACGCTGCGAGATTCGGCGCGCCGGGCACGACTTCGACGGGCGTCCCGTCGACGTGCACCACTGATCGTGCCGCGCCGGATGACGGCGCACGGCGGTCAGGAAAAACGCCACGGCATGCCGTGGCGTTTTGCTTGGCGGGCCGCGGATTAGGCGGGGCTGGCGCGATCGATAGAGGATGAGGAACGCGCTGGCAGGCGGCAGAATGGCCACGGATGCCGATTGGCCGATTGGCCGAGCGGGCCGGCGTGACCGGAATCACCCGTGTCACCCGTGTCACCCGCGTCACCCGTGTCACCCGTGTCACCCGTGTCACCCGTGTCACCCGTGTCACCCGTGTCACCCGCGTCACCCGCGTCACCGCAGTCACCCGAGTCCGATGCAGGCATCGTCACGGCAACGGTCCCTGCCCCACGCGATGCGACCACCCAAAAAGAAACGCCACGGACTTGCATCCGTGGCGTTTTCGTTTCCGCGTATCGCCGGTTATAGCCGGTTCGATGCACAGGAGCGGCTGCCCGCCCCGTCCTCCGTCGCGCTTACCCGTTCGTCTCGGTTGACGACGCAGGCGCCGGAGCGGCCGCCTTGTCATAGTCGACCGGTGCATCCGGCGCGCGCGGCGCTTCGCCTGCGCGCTGGATCCAGCCGCCGCCCAGGGCGCGGTACAGGTCGACCAGGTTCGTCCAGCGTGCCAGACGCGCGCTGATCAGCGACTGCTGCGCCGAGTACAGATCCGTCTGCGCGGTCAGCACCGACAGGTAGCTGTCGACACCGTTCTTGTAACGCAGGTCCGACAAGTCGAAGCGACGCTGCTGCGCGTGCTCGTTGCGCTCCAGCGCCGCGATCTGCTGGTCGTACGTGCCGCGTGCGGCGAGGCCGTCCGACACTTCGCGGAACGCCGACTGGATCGCCTTCTCGTAGTTCGCGATCTCGATGCGCTTCTGCACGTGCGCGAGATCGAGATTGGCGATGTTCGAGCCGCCCTCGAAGATCGGTAGCGCAATGTTCGGCGCGAACGACCACGCCGCCGTGCCGGCCTTGAACAGGCCGCCCAGCGTCGGGCTCGCGGTGCCGAATGCCGCGGTCAGCGAGATCTTCGGGAAGAACGCCGCGCGGGCCGCGCCGATGTTCGCGTTCGCGGCCAGCAGCGTCTGCTCGGCCTGCATCACGTCAGGACGACGCGCGAGCAGATCCGACGGCAGGCCAGGCGGGACGTCCGTCAGCAGGTTCTGCGCATCGAGCGGCATGCCCGGCGGCAGATCGTCCGGCAGCGGCTCGCCGATCAGCAGCACCAGCGCGTTCAGCGCCTGCGCGCGGGCACGTGCCTGCGCCTGCTGGTTCGCGAGCGCCGTCTCGACCACCGTCTGCGCCTGACGCAGCTCGAGCTCGGAGCCCGTGCCGTTGTCGAACTGCAGCTTGGTCAGGTCGTACGACGCCTGCGCGGATTTCAGCGTGTCTTCCGTGACCTTCAGCAGATCGTCGGTCGACAGCAGCGTCAGGTATTGATCCGCCACCTGCGACACCAGAGAGATCTCCGACGCCTGCCGCGCGTACGACGTCGACAGGTACTGCGCGAGCGCCTGATCCTTCAGGCTCTGCACGCGGCCGAACAGGTCGAGCTCCCACGATGCCGAAAGCCCGACGTTGTAGACGCGCGAGATCAGCGGCCGGCCAGTCTGCGACACACCGGCCGGATAGCGCTGAATATTCCCCGTGCCCGTACCGTCGAGCGTCGGGAACAGTCCCGCGCGCGTGATCTGGTACTGCGCGCGCGCCGCCTCGATGTTCAGCACCGACACGCGCAGGTCGCGGTTGTTCTTCAGCGCGATCTCGATCAGCCGCTGCAGGCGCGGATCGACGAAGAACTCGCGCCAGCCGATGGCGGTCGCCGCCTGGCCATTCGCGCTGCGCGCGCCGGCCGCGCCCGGCTGCGTCGCGTAGACGCCGCCGGCCGGGTACGCCTGCGCGACGGGTGCATCGGGCCGCTTGTAATGCGGCGCCATCGTGCAGCCCGTGGCAAAGAGCGCGACTGCGATTGCAGTCAAAGCGTGTTTTTGCATCATCACTGTCCCTTGTTGCCTTCGTCGCCGTTGCCCGGCGTCTCTTCGTGGTGCGAGTGCGCCTGAGCCAGGCGCAGCGCCTCGTCGACGTCTTCCTTCTCGCCGCTGAAGATCGCACGGATCTTCACGAAGAACATCGGGATCATGAAGATCGCGAGGAACGTCGCCGTGATCATCCCGCCGATCACGCCCGTACCGATCGCGTGCTGGCTCGCCGAACCCGCGCCGTTGCTGATCGCGAGCGGCATCACGCCGAGAATGAACGCGAGCGACGTCATCAGGATCGGACGCAGCCGCAGGCGCGCTGCTTCCAGCGCGGCCTCGATCGGCCCCATCTTCTCCGTCAGCTGCAGTTCGCGCGCGAACTCGACGATCAGAATCGCGTTCTTCGCGGACAAGCCCACGGTGGTCAGCAGGCCGACCTGGAAGAACACGTCGTTCTCGAGGCCGCGCATCGTCGCCGCAAGCAGTGCGCCGATCACGCCGAGCGGCACCACCATGATCACCGAGAACGGGATCGACCAGCTTTCATACAGCGCCGCGAGACACAGGAACACGACGAGGATCGAGATCGCATACAGGATCGGCGCCTGCGAGCCGGACTGGATTTCCTGGAACGACAGGCCGGTCCACGAATAGCCGATACCGACCGGCAGCTTCTTCGCGAGCCCTTCCATCGCGGTCATCGCCTGACCGGTCGACTTGCCCGGTGCGGCCTGACCCTGGATTTCCATCGCCGACACGCCGTTGTAGCGCTCGAGCTTCGGCGAACCGTACGTCCAGTGACCGGTCGCGAACGCGCTGAACGGCACCATCCCGCCCGACCCGTTGCGCACGTACCAGATGTTCATGTCTTCCGGCGTCATCCGGAACGGCGCGTCGGCCTGCACGTACACCTTCTTGATCCGGCCGTCGGTGTCGAGGAAGTTGTTCACGTACTTCGACGCCCACGCGATCGAGAACGTCTGGTCGATCGCATCCGCCGTCACGCCCAGTGCATTCGCCTTCTCGCGGTCGATGTCGACCTTGTACTGCGGCGTATCGTTCAGGCCGTTCGGACGGACACCCTGCAGCGTCGGATCCTTCGAAGCCATCCCGAGCAGCTGGTTACGTGCGGCCATCAGCGCGTCGTGGCCGAGACCGGCGTTGTCCGTCAGCTCGAAGTCGAAGCCGGCGGCGGTACCGAGTTCGGGAATCGACGGCGGGTTGAACGGGATCACGAGCGCGTCCTTGTAGCCCGCGTAGCGCCCGAACATCCGGCCGATCAGCGCCTGCACCTTCTGGTTCGCATGCTGACGCTGCGAGTAGTCCCGCAGGCGCACGAACACGAGACCCGAGTTCTGGCCGCGGCCCGCGAAGCTGAAGCCGTTGACCGTGAACGCCGATTCGACGATTTCCTTCTCGTCCTTCAGCAGGTAGTCGGAAATGTTCGCGAGCGTCTTCGCGGTCGTTTCCTGCGTCGAACCCGACGGCGTCTGCACGATCACGAACATCAGGCCCTGGTCTTCATCGGGCAGGAACGACTTCGGCAGGCGCACGAACAGCAGCCCGACCGCGACGATCACGACCAGATAGATGATGAGCCAGCGGCCCGAGCGCTTGATCACGTGGTGCACGCCGACGTGGTACTTGTCGCGGCTGTTGTTGAACGTGCGGTTGAACCAGCCGAAGAAGCCCTTCTTCTCTTCGTGATGTCCCTTCTCGATCGGCTTCAGGATCGTCGCGCACAGGGCCGGCGTCAGAATCAACGCGACCAGCACCGACAGCACCATCGCCGACACGATCGTCAGCGAGAACTGACGATAGATCGCGCCGACCGAGCCGCCGGAGAACGCCACCGGCACGAACACCGCCGACAGCACGAGCGCCACGCCGACGAGTGCGCCGGTGATCTGGCCCATCGCCTTGCGGGTCGCCTCCTTCGGCGACAGTCCCTCCTCCGCCATCACGCGCTCGACGTTCTCGACCACCACGATCGCATCGTCGACCAGCAGGCCGATCGCGAGCACGAGGCCGAACATCGACAGCGTGTTGATCGAGAAGCCCACCAGCGACATGATCGCGAACGTGCCGAGCAGCACGACCGGCACCGCGATCGTCGGGATGATCGTCGCCCGCAGGTTCTGCAGGAACAGATACATCACGAGGAACACGAGCACGATACCTTCGAGCAGCGTCTTGACCACTTCCTCGATCGACAGCTTCACGAACGGCGTCGTGTCGTACGGGTACTTCACGACGAGGCCGTGCGGGAAGAACGGTGCGAGCTCGTCGATCTTCGCGCGCACGGCCTTCGCGGTCGCGAGCGCGTTCGCGTTGGTCGCGAGCTGAATACCGAGTGCCGCGGTCGGCTGACCGTTGTACTTCGTGTCGAAGTTGTAGTTTTCGCCGCCGAGGCCGATCTGCGCGACGTCCTTCAGGCGAACCTGCGAGCCGTCCTGGTTGACCTTCAGCAGGATGTTGCCGAACTGTTCGGGCGTCTGCAGCAGCGTCGATTCGGTGATCGTCGCCTGCAGCACGGTGCCCGGCTTCGCCGGCGTGCCGCCGATCTGGCCGCCCGCGATCTGCACGTTCTGCGCGGTGATCGCGGAGCTGACATCCACCGGCGTGAGGCCGTAGTTGGTCAGGCGGTTCGGGTCGAGCCAGATCCGCATCGCGTACTGCGAGCCGAACAGCGTGACGGTACCGACGCCGTTCAACCGGCTGATCGGGTCCTTCACGTGCGACGCCACGAAGTTCGCGAGGTCGTACTTGTTCATGCTGCCGTCTTCGGAGTTGAAGGCGAGCACCAGCAGGAAGCTGCTGCTCGACTTCGTGACCGACAGACCGAGCTGCTGCACGACCTGCGGCAGAACCGGCGTCGCGAGCGACAACTTGTTCTGCACCTGCACCTGCGCGATATCGGCGTTGGTGCCCGGCGCGAAGGTCAGCGTGATCGTTGCGTTGCCCGAGTCGTCACTCGTCGACGACATGTACAGGAAGTTGTCGAGACCGCTCATCTGCTGCTCGATCACCTGCGTCACCGTGTCTTCCACCGTCTTCGCGGAAGCGCCCGGGTAGTTCGCGGTGATCTGGATCGATGGCGGCGCGATCGTCGGATACTGCGAGATCGGCAGCGTGAAGATCGCCGCAACCCCGGCCAGCATCAGGATGATGGCGATCACCCACGCGAAGATCGGGCGATCGATAAAAAACTTTGCCATGAAACAGGCTCCCTGTTATTTCGCGCTCGAAGCAGCGGCAGCACTCGCGGGCGCGGCGCCCGATGCGGCGGCACCGGAAGCGGCGGCGGTGCCGGACCCGGCGGCGGCCGGCGCGGCGGGGGCAGCAGCACCCGAGGCGGCATCGGCCGCCGGAGCGAGCTGCGCGGGGACCGACTTCACGGTCGCGCCCGGGCGCACCTTGTCGACACCTTGCACGATCACGTGATCGCCCGCCTGCAGACCGCCTTCGACGATCCAGTTCGGGCCTTGCATGCCGGTAGTCTTCAGCGGACGCGGCTCGACCTTGTTGCTGGCGTTCACCACCATCGCGACCGCCTGGCCCTTCTGGTCATGCGTGACGCCGATCTGCGGCACCAGGAACGCGTTCTCGTTCACGCCTTCCTCGATCCGTGCACGCACGAACATCCCCGGCAGCAGCACGCGGCCCGGGTTCGGGAAGACCGCGCGGATCGTCACCGAGCCGGTGGTCTGGTCGACCGTCACGTCCGAGAACTGCAGCTTGCCCGACTCCGAATAGGTCTTGCCGTCTTCCAGGATCAGCGACACCTTCGCCGCGCCCGGGCCGCTCGTCTTCAGACGGCCGCTCTGCACGTCCTGACGCAGCTTCAGCCCTTCGAGGCTCGACTGCGTCAGGTCGACGTACACCGGGTCGAGCTGCTGCACCGTCGACATCAGCGTCGCCTGGCTCGCCTGCACGTATGCGCCTGGCGTCACCTGCGAGATGCCGACGCGGCCGCTGATCGGCGACACGACATCCGTGTAGCCGAGGTTGATCTGCGCGGTGTCGACCGCCGCCTTGCCGGCCGCGACGTCTGCGGCAGCCTGACCCTGCGTGGCAACCGCGTTGTCGTAGTCCTGCTTGCTGACCGCGTTCGCGGCGACCAGCACCTTGTAGCGCGCGACCAGCGCGTTCTGCGTGACGAGGTTCGCCTGCGCCTTCGCGAGCGTCGCCTTCGCGCTGTTCAGCGCGGCGATGTACGGCGCCGGATCGATCTTGTAGAGGCGCTGGCCGGCCTTGACGTCGGTGCCTTCGGTGAATTCACGACGCAGCACGATGCCGTCGACCCGTGCGCGCACTTGCGCGACGAGGAAAGCACTGGTGCGGCCCGGCAGGTCGGTGAAGACCGGTACGGATTGCGGTTGGACGGTGACGACGCCGACTTCCGGCGTTTGCGGCGGCGGTGCCGATTCTTTTTTGCCGCACGCGGCCAGGAAAACGGCGGCCGTCGCGACAGTGATTAAGCGGTATGGAACCCGTTCGACGCGCATGGAGCGACCTCTGTGTATAACCAATGGAATAAGTGCCGCGCCCGACCGGAGCGCAACACGGATGCGCCTCGCGGCGCAGATCGAACACCTGAATTACTGGACTGCTAGATACAGCACGTCGGCACGAGACCTCCGTGCCGACGGGGATGCCGCGTACTGCGGACTGGTACTAGGGCGGGAATCAGCAGAGTGGGATATTAACTGATTGCCACTTGGGTCATTCGATCGTAGGGTGGTATTGTATATACATTCACGAATGTATGTAAAAAGCCCGTTTGTACTCCGCCGGCTGCCCAGTCTTACAGATTGTTACGTGCAGCAAGCATAGCCCGTCTCCATGACGGCGACGAGGGGTTGCGGACCCTATATTCACCGACGATCGATCCAATCAGGCCTGCATATGGTCAGACGTACCAAGGAGGAGGCGCTCGAGACGCGCAATCGCATTCTCGACGCCGCCGAACACGTGTTCTTCGAGAAAGGCGTATCGCATACGTCGCTCGCGGACATCGCCCAGCACGCCGGCGTGACGCGCGGCGCGATCTACTGGCATTTCGCGAACAAGAGCGAACTCTTCGATGCGATGTTCGACCGCGTGTTCCTGCCGATCGACGAACTGAAGCGGATGCCGCCCGACGCGCCGGGCGGCAATCCGCTCGAGAAGGTGCGCCAGATCCTGATCTGGTGCCTGCTCGGCGTGCAGCGCGACCCGCAGCTGCGGCGCGTATTCAGCATCCTGTTCATGAAGTGCGAGTACGTCGCGGACATGGAGCCGCTGCTGCAACGCAATCGCGCGGGAATGAGCGAGGCGCTGCACATGATCGACGCCGATCTCGCGGTGGCCGTGGGGCTCAAGCTGTTGCCCGAGCGGCTCGATACGTGGCGCGCGACGCTGATGCTGCACACGCTCGTCAGCGGGTTCGTGCGCGACATGCTGATGCTGCCCGACGAGATCGACGCCGAGCAGCATGCGGAAAAGCTCGTCGACGGCTGCTTCGACATGCTGCGCTACAGCCCGGCGATGCTGAAGGATCCCGACTGACCGCGCGGCGCATGGCGCGCGCGGTTGCCGCGCCGGGTCAGGCCGCCTTCGCGCGATGCGCGCGAGCCCGCCGGTTCGACGCGGCCACCGAATCGCGCGAAGGCATCGGCGCGCCGGCCAGTCCCGCGATCCACGCGTCGGTCGACATCACGGCCGCGAAATTCGACTGAAACACCACCGCATACGTGCGGTGAATCTCCTCGGCGCTCGCCGCGCCCGCTTCGTTCTCGTACGGCAGCGCGCCCGTCGCGTCGTCCAGGTACTCGACCTTCAGCCCCGCATGCGCCGCGTGATAGACCGTCGACGCATTGCAGTTGTGCGTCATGTAGCCGGCCACCGCGAGCGTGTCGATGCCGTGCGCATCGAGCCACGCGGCGAGATCGGTGCCGGCGAACGAACTGGCCTGCGTCTTCTCGATACGATGCGCGTACGGCCGGCTGGCCACCACCGCGTGCAGCGCGACGCCGTCGGTGCCGGGCGCGAAGATCGGCGCACCGGCCGGCGCGACGTGCTGCACCACGATCACCGGCACGCCGGCCGCGTGCGCGGCGTCGATCGCGCGGCCGATGTTCGCGAGCGACACGTCGAGCGGTGGATATTCGATCGGAAGGTTGCCCGTCACGTATTCGTTCTGCACGTCGATCACGATCAGCGCGCGGCGGGCAGCGGAAAGGGAGGAAGCGGAATGCGGGACGGCGTTCGACATGGTGGGCTCCTTGGCCGGAGGCGCTGCCCCGCCCCGGGGCGGGACGGCCAGCAGTGCGATGCGATGCATTGTCGAGCCGCGTGGCCGGTGCCGATAGTGGCCCGATAGCCATTCTTCGATAAAATCGGGCCATCGCCTTTCCGGAGCCCGCCATGCTCGCCGCCGCGTCGCCCGTTCCATCCGCCTCATCCATTCCGACCGTCGTCGCCGTGATCGCATACGACGGCATCAGCCCGTTCCACCTGTCGGTGCCGTCGGTCGTATTCGGCAAGGAGCGCGACGCGACGGCGTTGCCCGCGTTCGAGTTCCGCGTCTGCTCGGCCGAGCGCGGCCCGCTCGCGACGACGGGCGGCTTCACGATCACCGCGCCGCACGGGCTCGACGCGCTCGAGGATGCGGACATCGTCATCGTGCCGTCCTGGCGCGACCCGGACGAAGCGCCGCCCGACGCGCTGCTCGATGCCGTGCGCGCGGTCGCCGCGCGCGGCGCCGAACTCGTCGGCCTGTGTCTCGGCGCTTACGTGCTCGCCGCGGCCGGCCTGCTCGACGGCCGCCCGGCCACCACGCACTGGGCGTGGGCCGACGATTTCGCCCGGCGCTTTCCGCGCGTGAAACTCGATCCCGACGTGCTGTACGTCGACGACGGCAACCTGATGACGTCGGCCGGCACGGCCGCGGGGCTCGACTGCTGCCTGCACGTCGTGCGGCGACGCTTCGGCTCGGACGCCGCGAACCGGATCGCGCGCCGCCTCGTGATCCCGCCGCACCGCCAGGGCGGGCAGGCCCAGTACGTGCCGCAGCCGGTCGCCGCGCATCCGCGCGATGCGCGGCTCGCGGGCCTGCTCGACTGGGTGCGCGCCCACCTCGACGCCGCGCACAGCGTCGATTCGCTCGCCGAACGCGTGCTGATGAGCCGGCGCACGTTCACGCGCCACTTCCGCCAGGCGACGGGCACGACCGTCACCGCGTGGTTGCAGGCCGAACGGCTCGCGCGCGCCCAGCATCTGCTGGAAACCACCGGACAATCGATCGACGCGATCGCGCAGGCGGCCGGCTATGGTTCGAGCGTGTCGTTGCGCCAGCATTTCGCGGGCGCGCTCGGCACATCGCCGTCTGCGTATCGAAGGGAATTTCGCGGCGCCGAAGCCGGCACCGGCGCGGGACGGTGACGCCCGCTGCCCGGGCGGCGGGCAGGCCGTGACGCGGAACCGGGCGGCCGATCAGCCGCCGTTGAACCAGCGTGCCGCGTAAAGCAGCAGCGCGACGAACACGATCATCGCCGCCCACGCCCACACGGGCACCGTGCCGGAATCGCGATGCCGGAGCGCGCTCGCCGCACGCCCGCTCAGCGCGCCGCCGAGATGCGGCGGCAGCGAGCGCTTCGTCGCGGCCACCAGCGATGCGGGCCGCAGAAATACGTGCTGGCGTCGCTGCGCAGGGGCGCTCGCGCGATTCGGCGCGAGACCGTGCTTCGCCTGCACGACCGCGCAGAATTCGCGAAAGAACGTGTCGGTCCATTCGCGCAGCGCATTGTCGATCTGCCGCCCCGGCAGCTCGGCGAGCGGCCCGCTCGCCGTCGCCCACACCACGTACTCGATTCGCGTGGCGCTCGCATCGTCGACCGGCACGAGCACGAGTTCGACCTGGCCGCGCAGCGCGCCGAGGCCGTCGGCCCGCGCCTTGAAGTTGAGCACGCGGCGCGGCTGCCCTTCCGCGTCGCCCTGCTCGGCGGCCGCATGCGCGCGCACGTCGTAGCGGGCGCGCAGCGGGCCGAGCGGCACCGTGATCGTCAGCGCGAATTCGCCGTGTGCGAGTTTCACGAACGATTCGCAATGATCGAAGCTCGCCCGCAACAGCGCGAGATCCTCCAGCGCATCCCGCACGACAGGCGGCGCGAGCGGTACGCGTAACGTGTCGTTCAGTTCCATGACGCCTCCCCGATGAACGCGCGCCGCATCAGGACGTCTCGACGAGACTGTCGACCCGTGCGACATCGAAGGCGACGTAGTGCGCGAGCACGGCCGCCGCCTCCTTCGGTTCTTCGTAACTCCATGCGGCGTTCTCGATCATGCCGTCTTCCGTCTGCAAGTCGAAATGCACGGCTTGCCCCCTGAACGGGCAGACCGTCGTGACGCCGGATTTCACGAGCCGGCGCATGTTGACGTCGCCGCGCGGCAGGTAATGGATGTCCGGGAGCCCCGCTTCGCGCACGGTCAGCGCGCCGTGCGAATCGGCATAGGTGATGCCGCGATGAATCACGCGCACGCGATGACGGTTCGGCACGATTTCGAGTCGAGGGTCGGCTGCATCGGACATCGTTTCTCCTTCGGGCGGCCTCCAGGCCGGGGCAGGAAACGAAAAAAGCCACGGCACGCATGCCGTGGCTTTCATTATGGGCGAAACTTCGTCCGATTGCGCGCCCGGGGCCCGGGCCGCGCGCGGCGGGCTACTGCGCACTCCACTGGAACGCGGCTTTCGCGCCGCCCTTCGCGCCGACCGTGACGGCACGCGACTCGTCGCTGCCCTGGTACGACGCGTGCACCGTATAGCGCCCCGGCGGCAGCTTCACCAGCATGTACGGCCCGCGCGCGTCGGTCGCCAGCACCTCGGTGCCCTTGCCGTCGACGATCCGGACATGGACATCGGCCAGGAACTCGCCGCCCTTGCCGGTGAAGCGCAGCGCCAGCGGCCATGACGCCTCGTTACTCTGGAATGCCGTCGACTGGTCCTTGCCGATACCGCCCGACACGTAGCTGACATCGCCTTGCTGGCTCGCGGCGGGCAGACCGTCCGACTGCGCGTACGCGGCGGTCGCCCCGGCCGCGAGGCCGGCGGTCAGCGCCGCGGCGACGGCAAATCGGGACACGTTGCGTAGATATTGCATGGCTCTCTCCTTGGGGTCGGAACACATACGGGGCGCAGCGTCACGCGGGTCGCACGGCGGCGGCGCCCGCCGCGGCCGGCCAGACCGGCCGTCGGCCGTGGCCGGTCAGCTCAGGTCGACCGGCACGAAGATCTGTGCATTATCGCGCTGGATCAGCAGAGCAAGACTGTTGCCCGCGCCCTTCACCGCGTCGCGCAACTGCTCGGGGCTCGTGACCGGGCGGCCGTTGACCGCGAGGATCACGTCGCCCGGCTGGATACCCGCGTTGGCGGCCGGCCCGCCGGCCTGCTGCACGATCAGCCCGTGCGACAGGTTGCTGGCGCTGCGCTCCTGCGGCGACAGCGGACGCACCGCGACACCCAGGCGGCCCTGTTCGACCGGCCCGCCGTCGTTCGACGCGAGCTTCGCATCGGCCATCGCGCCGAGCGTCACGCTGATCGACTTCTTCGACTTGTCGCGCCAGATCTGCAGGTCGGCCTTCGAACCCGGCTTCAGGTTCGCGATCTGCGCGGGCAGCGACGTCGAATCGGCGACCGGCGAACCGTTGACCGACAGGATCACGTCGCCCGGCTGCAGGCCGGCCTTCGCGGCCGGACCATTGGCGTCGACCGAGCTGACGAGCGCGCCGTCCGGCTTCTGCAGCCCGAACGAGCTCGCGAGCGTCTGGTTCAGCCCCTGCACCGCGACGCCGAGGCGGCCGCGGCTCACGTGGCCCGTCTTCACGAGCTCGTCCTTCACCTTGATCGCCTCGTTGATCGGGATCGCGAACGACAGGCCCTGGAAGCCGCCCGTCTGCGAGTAGATCATCGAGTTGATGCCGATCACCTCGCCCTGCAGGTTGAACAGCGGGCCGCCCGAGTTGCCGGGGTTCACCGGCACGTCGGTCTGGATGAACGGCGTGTAGTTCTCGTCCGGCAGCGCGCGCGACTTCGCGCTGATGATGCCCGACGTGACCGTGTTGTCGAAGCCGTACGGCGAGCCGATCGCGACGACCCACTGGCCGACCTTGCTCTGCGCCGGGTCGCCGATCTTCACGGTCGGCAGGCCGCTCGCGTCGATCTTCAGCACGGCGACGTCGGACTGCTTGTCGGAGCCGACGACCTTCGCCTTGTATTCGCGCTTGTCGGTCAGCTTGACCGTGACGACGTTCGCGCCGTCGATCACGTGTGCATTGGTGAGGATGTATCCGTCGGCACTGACGATGAAGCCCGACCCGAGGCTCGCGCTCGGCTGATCGTCCGGTTGCGCGTCGCCGCCCATGCCCGGCACCTGGCCGTAGAAGTGCTTGAAGAACTGGTAGAACGGGTCGCTCGGATCGATCGGCAGTTGCGGCTGCGGCGCGCGCCGCGACACCTGCTTCACGACGTGCTTCGCGCTGATGTTCACGACCGCCGGGCCGTAGGTCTCGACGAGCCCGGAGAAATCGGGAATGCCGGTCTTGGCCGCGGCTTCTGCCGGCATCAATGCGGCCGCCTGCGCGGGCGTGATGATCTGCGGATCGGCGCGGCGGGTGCCGGCGAAATAGCCGGCCGACAGGGCGGCCGCCACGGCGACCGCGACGGTGCCGCGCGCAAGGAATCGGGTGTTCATCGTAGGACCTCCTCTTTGTTAGGACGCAGCGTAACGACCCTGACTTAAAGGAGGCTTAATCAGCCTTAAGCCGGGCTTAAGCGGCTGCCGGCACCCCGCCGGCGCCGCCTCTTCAGACGGATTCGGAAGGCTGCGGCGCCGGGGCCGGCATCTCCGCATCGCGGAACACGACGCTGACGAGCAGGCCGCCCGCGGCCGCATCGCCGAGCGACACCGTCGCGCCCTGCTGCGCCGCCACGCGCTTGACGATCGCGAGCCCGAGCCCGCTGCCCGACACGTCGGTGCGCGCGCGCGCCGTGCTGTCGCGATAGAAGCGGTCGAACACGCGCTCGCGCTCGTCGGCCGGAATGCCCGGCCCGCTGTCGGCGATCTGCACGCACGCGCGGCCGGCCGCGTCGCGCGTCAGCGACACGTCGATGCGGCCGCCGTCCGGCGTGTACTTCACCGCGTTGTCGAGCAGGTTGCCGAACATCACGCGCAGCGCGCCGACGTCCGCGACGACGCTCGCCGCGCGCGTTTCCTCGAAGCCGAGATCGATGTCGTGCCGCTGCGCGAGCGGCGCATGCGCGGTCACGCATTCGGCGAGCAGCGCCTGCAGGTCGACCGGTTCGCGCATCGTCGCGCCGTCCGGCTCGGCGCGCGCGAGCGCGAGCAGCTGCTCGGTGAGACGCGTCGCGCGCGACACGCCGTCCTGGAGATCCGCGATCGCCTCGCGGCGCGACGCATCGTCCTTCGCGCGAGCGACGAGCTGCGCCTGGATCTGCACGGCCGCGAGCGGCGTGCGCAATTCGTGCGCGGCGTCGGCGACGAACGCCTTCTGCGTGTCGAGCGCCGCCGACAGCCGCGCGAGCAGCCCGTTCAGCGCCCGCACGAGCGGCTGCACCTCGAGCGGCAGGCGCGCGTCGGGCAGCGAATCGAGCGCTTCCGGGCGGCGCGCCTCGACCGCGCGCGTCACGCGGGCGAGCGGCGCGAGCCCGCGCCCGACGATCCCCCACACGGCCGCGCCGAGGAACGGCAGCAGCACGATCAGCGGCCACAGCGTGCGCAGCGCGACGTTCGCCGCCAGCCGGTTGCGCACCGACAGCGGCTGCGCGAGCTGCACGACGTTGTCGCCGACGATCGCGCCGTACACGCGCCATTCGCCGCGATCGGTGCGCTCGGTCGAGAAGCCGAGCTCCGCGCGCGGCGCGATCGGCGCACGCGGATGCGAGAAGTACATCAGCACGCCGTTGCGATTCCAGATCTGGATCACGATGCCTTCGTCGCCGTTGGTGCGCGAGCCGAACACCTGCGAGAACGGCTCCGACGGCAGCGCCGCGGCGATTTCCTGCAACTGGTAGTCGAACAGTTCGTTCGCTTCGGCGAGCGCCTGCCGGTAGATGAGCCAGCCGGCCATGCCCACGCCCGCGACGACGATCGCGAGCAGCCAGATCAGCAATTGATGACGAATCGACCGCACGCGTCAGCTTTCCTTGACGACCATGTAGCCGAGCCCGCGCACGTTGCGGATCAGGTCCGAGCCGAGCTTCTTGCGCAGCGCGTGGATGTAGACCTCGACCGTGTTGCTGCCGATCTCCTCGCCCCAGCCGTACATCTTCTCCTCGAGCTGGCTCTTCGACAGCACCGCGCCCGGCCGCGCGAGCAGCGCCTCGAGCAGCGCGAACTCGCGCGCGGACAGCGCGACGGGCGCGCCGTCGAGCGTCACCTGGTGCGACGCGGGATCGAGCGTCAGCGCGCCGTGGCGGATCAGCGACTCGCTGCGGCCGGCCTGGCGGCGGATCAGCGCGCGCATGCGCGCGCCCAGCTCGTCGAGATCGAACGGCTTGACGAGATAGTCGTCGGCGCCGGCGTCGAGCCCCTTCACGCGATCGGCGACGGCGTCGCGCGCTGTGACGATCAGCACCGGCAGCGCCAGCCCGCGCCCGCGCAGCGTGCGCAGCACGTCGATGCCGTCGCGCTTCGGCAGGCCGAGATCGAGCAGCAGCAGATCGTACGTCTCGCCGCCGAGCGCCGTGAGCGCGGCGTCGCCGTCCTGCACCCAGTCGACCGCAAAGCCGTCCGAGCGCAGCGCCTTGCGCACGCCTTCGGCGATCATTCGATCATCTTCGACAAGCAGAATCCGCATCGGGACAGCCATCCATGGGCGAGTCAAACACGGCGACCATTGTAGCGCCGCGAATCGCGTGCGCGGCACCGTGCAATGCAACAGTAAGGCGGATTGCAAGGGACCTGCCCCGACTTGTCTCTACAATGTGCGCTTCCGCGCCCCGCGCGTCCTGCCCGAGCCCCTGCTTTTCCCGTATTCGCCCATGCCGATTTTCGATCTTTCCGCCCTTTCCGCCCGGTTCGCCCCCCGCGCCCGCGTCTGTCTGCGGGCGGCCGCCGTCGTCGCCACGTGCACGGCCCTCGCGTTCGCGCCGTCCGCGCAGGCCCGCAAGAAATCCCACAAGGAAGCGCGCAAGGAAGCGCGCAAGACCGCCGTCGTGTCGCCCGCCGCGCGCGCGGCCGGCCTGCCGGCATCCGTGCTCGTCGCGCTGCAGCGCGCGAAGGTGCCGGCGTCGGCGATGAGCGTCGTCGTCGAGCGCGTCGGCGATCCGCAACCGCTGATCGCATGGAATGCGAGCCGGCCGATGCTGCCGGCCTCGACGATGAAGCTCGTGACGACCTTCTCGGGCCTGTCGATCCTCGGCCCCGACTACCGCTGGCGCACCACCGCGTACACGGACGGCACGATCGACCCCGACGGCACGCTGCAGGGCAATCTGTACATCAAGGGCACCGGCGATCCGAAGCTCGTGCCCGAAGAGCTGATCGACCTCGTCGACAAACTGCGCAAGGCAGGCGTCAAGCGCGTGGCCGGCGGTCTCGTGCTCGACAAGAGCTATTTCGCGGCGTCGACGCGCGACCTGCCGTCGTTCGACGACGATGCCAGCGCGCCGTACAACGTCGGCCCCGATCCGTTGCTGTATGCGTTCAAGGCCGTGTCGTTCACGGTCACGCCGGGCGATGACGGCAAGGTCGCCGTCGACGTGCTGCCGCCGCTCGCGGACCTGTCGATCGACAACCAGCTCGTCGAAGGCTCGGGCTCGTGCAGCGCGGCCGCCGCGGCCGCGCGTCCGACGCTGACGGCCGGCGGCGGGATCATGACCGCGTCGTTCGCCGGCGACTACCCGCTGCGCTGCGGCGCGCACACGACCAACCTCGCGATCCTCGATCACACGACGTTCTTCGCACGCGGCTTCCTCGCGCTGTGGCAGCAGGACGGCGGCACGATCGCGGGGCCCGTGAGCGAAGGCAAGGTGCCCGTCACCGCGCGGCCGCTCGCCGTGCATCACAGCCCGGTGCTCGGCAGCATCGTCTACGACATCAACAAGTTCAGCAACAACGTGATGGCGCGCAACCTGTTCCTGACGATCGGCGCGGTCAGCGGCAAGCCGCCCGCGACGCCCGAGCAGTCGAGCCGCGCGATCCAGGCGTTCCTGCAGAAGAACGGCATCGCGATGCCCGACCTCGTGCTCGAGAACGGCTCGGGGCTGTCGCGCGAAGAGCACGTGAGCGCGCTGTCGCTCGCCGCGCTGCTGCAGGCCGCGAACGCGAGCCCCGTCGCGCAGGCGTTCGTCGATTCGCTGCCGATCGCGGGCATCGACGGCACGATGAAGAACCGCCTCACCAACGCGGGCGTGCTCGGCAACGCGCACATCAAGACCGGCACGCTGCGCGACGTGCGCGCGATCGCTGGTTACGTCGCCGGTGCGGACGGCCAGAGCTACATCGTCGTCAGCTTCATCAACAACGATCACGCGGAAGGCGCGCGCGCCGCGCACGACACGCTGCTCGAGTGGATCTACGCGGGCGCGCACTGACGATCCGTGCCCCGCGCAGCGGGCCATCGTGACACGGCGGCCCGCGCGCGCCCCGCACCGCGTCGCCCGCGAAATCTCGCGCTGCGCGGTTTGAAACGCCCGCGCCACCGTCGCGCGACGCCCCGCGCGTACGCCGCATGCATAAAACGGGGCCGCACCGCCCGGCCCCGTGCAGTACGGATTCCGTAGAAACCCTGTCCTCAGAGGGAACCCTCTACGCTGCCCCCTCGCCTAGCGCGTGGCGATTGCGTAGGCTGTTGGCCTGACCGATATCTACAACGGGCCACACGCCCGGCCCGATGGCTTGCAGGGGAACGAAGGAGACACGCCCATGCGATTCGACGTCGAATTGCTTCTGCTCGCGCTGGCGCCCGTCTTCCTGCTCTGCATCGCGTGGGAGGCCTGGCACCTCGCCCGCACCCGTGCGCAGGACCGCATCTATGCGTGGCGCGACACGCTGTGCAACGCGGCGCTCGCGCTGATGCACCAGGGCGCCGACAAGATCGCATGGCTGCTCGTGATTCCCGTTTATGCGTACTGCTACCGGCACTATCGCGTCTACACGTGGCACGACGGCTGGCTGTCGTTCGCGGTGCTGTTCGTCGCGCAGGACTTCCTCTACTACGTGTTTCATCGCGCGAGCCATCGCGTGCGCTGGCTGTGGGCCGCGCACGTCGTGCACCACTCGTCCGAACGGATGAATTTCTCGACCGCGTTCCGCCAGAGCCTGATGTACCCGATCGCGGGCATGTGGCTGTTCTGGCTGCCGCTCGCGTTCGCCGGCTTTCCGCCGCAACAGGTCGTCGGCATCGTGCTGATCAACCTCGCGTTCCAGTTCTTCGTGCACACCCAGGCGATCGGCAAGCTCGGCTGGCTCGAATACGTACTGAACACGCCGTCGATCCACCGCGCGCACCATGCACGCAACCCGCGCTACATCGACCGCAATTACGCAGGCGTCCTGGTGATCTGGGATCGCCTGTTCGGCAGCTATGTCGAGGAAACGCCCGACGATCCGCCGCGGTACGGAATCGTCGAACGGCTCGGCTCGAACAACCCGCTCGTCGCGACATTCCACGAGTGGGTGGCGATGGCGTCCGACGCGTGGCGCGTCGACGGATGGCGCAACAAGCTGCGCGCGATTTTCGGCCCGCCCGAGTGGGCGAGCGCTTATCATGCGCAGATTGCCGAGGCCGCGAACCAGGATCCGCGCACCGTGCCGCTGGCGGTTGCGCGCGACCGATAAACCGTTTCAGCCAACGGCCGCCGCGCAGCCCGGAACCGAGCAGGCACGCGGCAGATGAGAAATACATCAGGGCCATATCTACGAGGAGATCGAACGATGCAGACACAACAACACGCACCTTCCCGCACGCGTCAGCGCATGCTGCGCACCGCGCAAGTCGCGATCGCCGGCGCCGCGCTCGCGCTGCTCGCCGCATGCGGCGGCGGTGACGACAACAACGGCAGCAGCGCGTCGAACACGCCGCCGTCGGGCGTGAAGATGCAGATCGTGTCGTTCGGCGACAGCCTGTCCGACGTCGGCACCTACTCGCAGATCAAGCTCGGCTTCGGCGGCGGCCGCTTCACGACCAACCCGGGCCAGGTATGGACGCAGGACGTCGCGCAGTACTACGGCGACACGCTGCAGCCCGCGAACCAGGGCGGCTTCGGCATCCCGCTGCAGGCGACGGGCGGCCTCGGCTACGCGCAGGGCGGCTCGCGCGTGACGCTGCAGCCGGGCATCGGCCATGCGGACGCCAGCGTGCCGAACCCCGACTACGCACAGGCGACGACGACGCCGATCGCCGACCAGGTCAAGCAGTACCTGACGCAGCACGGCAGCTTCAACGCCGGCCAGATCGTGCTGATCAACGGCGGCGCGAACGACATCTTCTACCAGGCCCAGGTCGCGCAGGCGCAAGGCAATACGCCGGCCGCGCAACTCGCGGCGGCGCAGGCGATCGGCCTGGCCGCGCAGCAGCTCGGCGGGATCGTCCAGCAGATCGTCGCGGCGGGCGCGACGCACGTGTTCGTCGCGAACGTGCCGGACATCGGCGGCACGCCGCTCGCGCTGCAGGGCGGCACGCAGGCCGCGTTCACGCAACTGTCGGGCCTGTTCAACCAGACGCTCGTCGGCACGCTCGCCGCGCTGAAGGTCGACCCGACGAAGGTCGCGATGGTCGATTCGTTCACGTGGCAGGACGGCATCGCGGCCAACTACAAGGCGAACGGCTTCAGCGTGTCGAATACCGACACCGCCTGCAACCTGAAGGCGATGGTCCAGGCCGCCACGCAGTACGGCGTCGCGAACGCGACCGCGTTCGGCTCGTCGCTGTTCTGCTCGCCGCAGACCTACACGGTCGCGAACGCGGACCAGACCTACATGTTCGCCGACATGGTCCACCCGGCGACGCGCCTGCACGCGCTGTTCGCGCAATACGTCGAACAGCAGATCGCGAAATCCGGCGTCGGCAAGTAAGCCGCCGGCCACGCGCCCAAACGAAAACGCCCGACCGGTTCGCCGGTCGGGCGTTTTTCATTCGGCAGGCGCCCGAGCGCGTCAGTCGCGCGCTTCGAAGGCAGCCGCCGCGCGGCCGAGGCGATCGTTGACCGCGATCCATTCGACGGTCTCGGGCAGCTTCTCGACGAGGATGCGCGCGACCTGCGCGCGGTCGAGCGCCCGCAGCATGCCGTACAGGTCGCGTGCATAGGCCTGCGGATCTTCGGGCGCCGCGATGAAATGCACGCCGTCGGCCCGCGCCCAGTGTCCTGCCCGCGACGCGCGTGCGACGAGCGCGACGCGCTCGCCGTCGGTTTGCGCGGCCGCGAGCAGCGGCTCGAGCGCGTCGAACGGCAGCAGCGCGAGCGGCGTGCGCGGCGCGTAATGCGCTTTCAGCGTGCCCGACGCGCGCGGCGCGGTCGCGTCGCTGCCGTCCGGCAGCTTCGGCGCGCGGCCGAGCACGTCGGCGATCTGTCGAGGCGTCACGTGGCCCGGGCGCAGCAGCGCCGGGAAGCCGCGCGACAGGTCGAGGATCGTCGACTCGATGCCGACTTCGGATGCGCCGCCGTCGAGTACGTGCACGGTATCGCCGAATTCGTCGCGCACGTGTTGCGCGGTCGTCGGACTCACGTGGCCGAACCGGTTCGCGGACGGCGCCGCCACGCCGCCGTGGCCGCCGCGCCGCGCGCTGAACGCGGCCAGCAGCGCCTGTGCGACCGGATGCGACGGACAGCGCAGCCCGACCGAATCCTGCCCGCCGCTCACGGCATCCGGAATGCGCGCATGGCGCTTCAGGATCAGCGTCAGCGGGCCCGGCCAGAACGCATCGATCAGCGCGTGCGCGTCGGGCGGCAAGTCGTCGGCCCAGTAGCCCGGATCGCCGCCGGGCGGCAGATGCACGATCACCGGATGGTTCGCGGGCCGCCCTTTCGCCGCATAGATGCGCGCGACGGCCTCGGGATTCGCCGCGTCGCCGCCGAGCCCGTAGACGGTTTCGGTCGGAAATGCGACGAGCTGGCCCGCGTCGAGCAACGCGGCGGCCGCGTCGATCTGCGCGGGCGTCACGTGCTTCGGGAGATCGATGGACATCGGCCCGCGCCTCAGTCGAGCGGCACGCGCAGCAGTTGCGCGCACGCGTTGGCGGCGGCTACGGCTTCGTCGCGCGTCTCGGCCGTGAAGTTCACGTGACCCATCTTGCGGCCGACGCGCGCTTCTTCCTTGCCGTACAGGTGCAGGTGCGCGGCCGGCATCGCGGCCACCGTGTCCCACGGCGGCGTGACGGCATCGGCTGCCGCACCGTCGGGGAACCACACGTCGCCGAGGATGTTCAGCATCGCGGCCGGCGAATGTTGGCGCGGGTTGCCGAGCGGCATGCGCGTCATCGCGCGCACCTGCTGCTCGAACTGGCTCGTTGCGCACGCATCGACCGTGTAGTGGCCGGAGTTGTGTGGGCGCGGCGCCATTTCGTTCGCGACGAACGAGCCGTCCTCCAGCACGAAGAATTCGACGCACAGCACGCCGACGTAGCCGAGCGTATCGGCGATCCGCACGGCCGCCTGCTGCGCCTCGTCGACGCGCGCGGCATCGGCCGCCGGCGCCGGCACGATCGTCAGCGCGAGGATGCCGTTGTGATGCACGTTCTGCGCGAGCGGGAAGGCGGCCGAGCGGCCGTCCGCGCCGCGCGCGATCAGCGCCGACACCTCGTATTTCAGCGGCAGGCGCTTCTCCAGCACGCACGGCACGCCGCCGAGCGCGGCATGCGCGTCGCGCGCTTCCCGCGCGGTGGCGACGCGCACCTGGCCCTTGCCGTCGTAGCCGAGGCGGGCCGTCTTCAGGATGCCCGGCAGCACCGCGTCGAGCGCGGCATCGTCGAGCGCGGCGAGCGCCGCCGCCGATTCGATCACGACGTGCGGCGCGACCGGCACGCCCGACGCCTCGATGAAACGCTTCTCCGCGATCCGGTCCTGCGCGACCGCGACGCAGCGGCCGGCCGGTGCGACGAACGTCGTGCGCGCGAGGAAATCGAGGCTCGCGGCCGGCACGTTCTCGAATTCCGTCGATACGGCCTCGCACAGGTCCGCCAGTTCGGCGAGTGCGGCTTCGTCGTCGTACGCCGCGCGCAGATGGCGATCGGCGACCGCGCCGGCGGGGCTCGCCGGATCGGGATCGAGCACGGCGACGCGATAGCCCATCGACTGGGCGGCAAAGCAGAACATGCGGCCGAGCTGGCCACCGCCGACCATGCCCAGCCACGCGCCGGGCAGGATCGGGGAAACGGAATCAGGAGTTGCGGTCATGTCAGTGGTCGGTCGCGGCGGAACGCGGAAAGGCCCGCCGCAGTGGGAAAATCCGGCGCCGGCCGCCTCGTGCGGCCGCGCGCCACGCCGTCATTCCAGCGGCGGCAGCACCATCGCGTGCGCGGCTTCGTTCTGGCGCACGCGGAACGCCGCGAGCCGGTTCGCGTAGTCGACCGAATTGCCGGACAGGATCGACACCGCGAACAGCGCGGCATTCGCGGCGCCGGCCTCGCCGATCGCGAACGTCGCGACGGGCACGCCCTTCGGCATCTGCACGATCGAGTGCAGCGAATCGACACCCTTCAGGTACTTGCTCGCGACCGGCACGCCGAGCACGGGCACCGTGGTCTTCGCGGCCAGCATGCCGGGCAGGTGCGCGGCGCCGCCGGCGCCCGCGATGATCGCGCGCAGCCCGCGCTCGCGCGCCTTCTCCGCATAGTCGAACATCTCGTCGGGCATCCGGTGCGCGGACACGACCTTCGCTTCGTACGGCACGCCGAATTCCTGCAGGACGGCGACCGCGTGCTTCATCACGTCCCAGTCGGAACTCGAACCCATCAGCACGCCGACGAGCGGCGCGCTGTGCGTGTGGGCAGTTTGCTTTTCATTCATTTCGTGTGTTCCTGTCGATCGGAGTCAGTGCTTCGGCACTTACTCCGGTCCCATGCAAAGCTCCGTCAGGCGAGCGACTGGCCCGTGATGCGCTCGAGCGCTTCCTGGTACTTCGCGGCCGTCTTCTCGACGACGTCGGCCGGCAGCGCCGGCGCCGGCGCCGTCTTGCCCCACGGCTGCGCCTCGAGCCAGTCGCGCACGAACTGCTTGTCGAACGACGGCGGGTTCGTGCCGACTTCGTACTGGTCGGCCGGCCAGAAGCGCGACGAATCGGCGGTCAGCACTTCGTCCATCAGGTACAGCTTGCCGTGGTTGTCGAGACCGAATTCGAACTTCGTGTCGGCGATGATGATGCCGCGCGTCGCCGCGTAGTCGGCCGCTTCCTTGTACAGGCGGATCGAGATGTCGCGGATCGTCGCGGCCAGCTCGGTGCCGATGCGGCGCTCGGTTTCCTCGAACGTGATGTTCTCGTCGTGCTCGCCCATCTCGGCCTTCGCGGCCGGCGTGAAGATCGGCTCGGGCAGCTTCTGCGCGTTCTGCAGGCCTTCCGGCAGCTGCACGCCGCAGACGGCGCCCGACGCCTGGTATTCCTTCCAGCCGCTGCCGGCCAGGTAGCCGCGCACGACCGCTTCGATCATGATCGGCTCGAGGCGCTTGACGACCACGCCGCGGCCCTTTACCTGCTCGACCTCGTCGGCCGCGACGACCGCCTCCGGCGCGTCGCCCGTCAGGTGATTCGGCACGATGTGCGCGAGCTTGTCGAACCAGAAGTTCGCCATCTGGTTCAGCACGCGGCCCTTGTTCGGAATCGGCTCGCCCATCACCACATCGAAGGCCGACAGGCGATCGGTCGTGACGATCAGGAGCTTGTCGTTGCCGACCGCGTAGTTATCGCGAACCTTGCCGCGACCGAGGAGCGGCAGCGAGCGGAGCGTGGATTCGTAAAGGGTAGACATCGTCTTTTCGCAGATAAGGAGCCAAACAAAAAGGGAAACGCCGTTCCCCGCGGCAGGCGGGAACGGCGGTCTTGCAATACGTCGGCGAACCGGCGGGCGCAGCGCCCGGACGGCTGCCGGCCGGCCCTCGTTCGGCCGGACGGAACGGCTGCCGGGGCCGGATCGGATCCGGCCAGCCCGGCGGCCAGCCCATGCCCGGCGGCAAAACCGGGCGGGGCAATCGTACTACAGTCTCAGCGCACGACCTGTGCGAGCGCGCCCGACTTGTACTGCTCGGCGATCTTGTCGAGCGACACCAGCTTGATCTTGCCGGCCTGGCCTTCGCAGCCGAACGCGAGGTAACGGTCGACGCACACCTTCTTCGCGGCTTCGCGCGCGGGCTTCAGGTAGTCGCGCGGATCGAACTTGCCCGGATTCTCGAACAGGTAGCGGCGGATCGCGCCGGTGATCGCGAGACGCAGGTCGGTGTCGATGTTGATCTTGCGCACGCCGTGCTTGATGCCTTCCTGGATTTCCTCGACCGGCACGCCGTAGGTTTCCTTCATGTCGCCGCCGAATTCGCGGATCTCGGCCAGCAGTTCCTGCGGCACCGACGACGAACCGTGCATCACGAGGTGCGTGTTCGGGATGCGCGCGTGGATTTCCTTGATGCGCTGGATCGACAGGATGTCGCCCGTCGGCTTCTTCGAGAACTTGTACGCGCCGTGCGACGTGCCGATCGCGATCGCGAGCGCATCGCACTGCGTGAGCTTCACGAAGTCGGCGGCCTGCTCCGGATCGGTCAGCAGCTGCTCGCGGGTCATCGTGCCTTCCGCGCCGTGGCCGTCTTCCTTGTCGCCCTTCATCGTCTCGAGCGAGCCCAGCACGCCGAGTTCGGCTTCGACCGTCACGCCGATCGAGTGCGCCATCTCGACGACCTTGCGCGACACGTCGACGTTGTACTCGTACGACGCGACCGTCTTGCCGTCGGCTTCGAGCGAACCGTCCATCATCACGCTCGTGAAGCCGCTGCGGATCGCGGCCGTGCAGACGGCCGGCGACTGGCCGTGATCCTGGTGCATCACGACCGGGATGTGCGGATACGATTCGACCGCGGCTTCGATCAGGTGGCGCAGGAACGGCTCGCCCGCATACTTACGCGCGCCGGCCGATGCCTGCATGATCACGGGCGCGCCGACCTGATCCGCCGCCGCCATGATCGCCTGAACCTGCTCCAGGTTGTTCACGTTGAAGGCCGGCAGGCCGTAACCGTGCTCTGCCGCGTGGTCCAGCAATTGACGCATTGATACGAGAGGCATTGTGGAACTCCTTGGAATGAAAACCGGTGCGCCCTGACGCCGGCGCGGCGCTCGCTCCCGGTCCAGACCGGGGCGGCACGGCGCGGCTGAGCGTCGAATAGCTGCATTTTATCGCGAAGCGCCTCCGATTCCGACCGCCGGGTGGCGCCCGCTCGCAATTTGTTACGTTCGCACGGCACAATGCGGCCAAAAAGAAGAAAAAAAGCCGCGCGGGGCTTCGGACCCCGCGCGGCTTTCGCGCAAAAAACGGTGCCGGATCGATTCCGGCCGGTTCGGACCGCCGGCTCGCGGGCCGGCTCGATGCGGCCCGGCCGGCGCTCAATAGTGCTCGCCGACCCGCACGATCTTCAGCGTGTTGGTGCCGCCCGCCTGCCCCATCGGCTCGCCGACGGTCAGCACGACCATGTCGCCATGCTGCACGTAACCCTGCTTGACGACGATCTCGAGCGCCGCCTGCAGCGCCGAATCGCGGTCGCTGTTGAAGTCGACGTGCAGCGGCGTCACGTTGCGGTACAGCGCCATCGTGCGCTCGCTGCCGACGCGCGGCGTCAGCGCGAAGATCGGCACGTGCGTGTAGTGACGCGACATCCACAGCGCGGTCGCGCCCGATTCGGTCAGCGCGATGATCGCCTTCGCGCCGAGGTGATACGCGGTGAACAGCGCGCCCATCGCGATCGACTGGTCGATCCGCGTGAACGTGCGGTCGAGGAAATCCTTGTCCAGCTCGACGTGCTCCGATTTTTCCGCCTCGACGCACACGGCCGCCATCGTCTCGATCGTGACGACCGGGTACTTGCCGGCGGCCGTCTCGGCCGACAGCATCACCGCGTCGGTGCCGTCGAGCACCGCGTTCGCGACGTCCGACACTTCCGCGCGGGTCGGCACCGGTGCGTAGATCATCGATTCCATCATCTGCGTCGCGGTGATCACGAGCTTGTTCGACTCGCGCGCCATCCGGATCATCCGCTTCTGCAGCGCCGGCACGGCCGCGTTGCCCACTTCCACTGCGAGGTCGCCGCGCGCGACCATGATGCCGTCGGACGCGTCGAGGATGCTCTGCAGCGCCGGAATCGCTTCCGCGCGCTCGATCTTCGCGATCATCTTCGGCTTGATGCCGTACGGCGCGCCCGCGATGTTCGCGAGCTGGCGCGCCATTTCCATGTCGGTCGCGTTCTTCGGGAACGACACCGCGACGAGATCCGCGCCGAGCGACATCGCGGTGCGGATGTCTTCCATGTCCTTCGCGGTCAGCGCCGGGGCCGACAGGCCGCCGCCCTGGCGGTTGATCCCCTTGTTGTTCGACAGCTCGCCGCCCACCTTGACGGTCGTGTGGATCTCGTCGCCGAGCACGCGCTCGACGGTCAGCACGATCAGGCCGTCGTTCAGCAGCAGCAGGTCGCCCGGCTTCAGATCGCGCGGCAGTTCCTTGTAGTCGAGGCCGACGCGCTCGTCGTTGCCGAGTTCGCAGCCCGCATCGAGGATGAAAGCCTGGCCCGGCTCGAGCGTGGTCTTGCCGTTCTCGAACTTGCCGACGCGGATCTTCGGGCCCTGGAGGTCGGCCATGATCGCGATCTCGCGGCCAACCTTGCGGGCGGCCTCGCGCACCATCTCGGCGCGCTGGCGGTGATCGTCGGCCGTGCCGTGCGAAAAATTGAGCCGCACGACGTCGAGGCCCGCCTGCATCATCTGCAGCAGAATCTCCGGCGAACTGGAGGCCGGGCCGATCGTGGCGACTATCTTGGTGGCGCGCTGCATGAAACTCCTCATCTGGATCAAGGTGGATGCGCTGGGTGAAACGCTGCGAGAGCCGGAAGCGGCAGGCCCAGCGGCCGTCGCTCCGGTGGGCGTGCCGGTGCTCGCGCCCGGCATCGCTTTGTTCTGAATCTCGTGGTGCTGCACGGCCGCGTCGCCGGCGGCCGCCGGTGCGCGCGGGGCGGTGTTCGCCCGCGCGGGCGCGCGTTTGCGCTTGCCCGCGCCGGCCGGCTGCTCCGCTTTCGCGGAGCGCGCGGCCTTGGTCGCCCCTGCGCGCGTCGCCACGCTCAGGCCGCCCGCGTTTCGAGCACTTCCACCGCCGGCAGCTTCTTCCCCTCGAGGAACTCGAGGAAGGCGCCGCCGCCCGTGGAGATATAGCTGACCTGGTCGTGGATGCCGTACTTCGCGATGGCCGCGAGCGTGTCGCCGCCGCCCGCGATCGAGAACGCGGACGATTTGGCGATCGCTTCGGCGAGCGTCCTGGTGCCGTTGCCGAACTGGTCGAACTCGAACACGCCCACCGGCCCGTTCCACACGATCGTGCCGGCCTTCTCGAGCTGGCTCGCGAGCGCCTTGGCCGTATCGGGGCCGATGTCGAGGATCATGTCGTCCGCCTCGATGTCGGCGACCTGCTTCACCGTGGCTGCGGCCGTCGGCGAGAATTCCTTGGCGGTGACGACGTCGGTCGGGATCGGCACCGACGCGCCGCGCTCGCGCGCTTCGTCGATGATCGCCTTCGCCTCGACGACGAGATCGGCTTCCGCGAGCGACTTGCCGATCGACAGGCCGGCCGCGAGCATGAACGTGTTCGCGATGCCGCCGCCGACGATCAGCTGGTCGACCTTGCCGGCCAGCGACTTCAGGATGGTCAGCTTGGTCGACACCTTCGAGCCGGCGACGATCGCCACCAGCGGGCGCGCCGGGTTGCCGAGCGCCTTGCCGAGCGCGTCGAGTTCGGCCGCCAGCAGCGGGCCCGCGCATGCGACCGGCGCGTACTTCGCGATCCCATGGGTGGTCGCTTCCGCACGGTGCGCGGTGCCGAACGCGTCGTTCACGTACACGTCGCAGAGCTTCGCCATCTTTTGCGCGAGTTCGTCCGAATTCTTCTTCTCGCCCTTGTTCACGCGGCAATTCTCGAGCAGCACGACCTGGCCCGGCGCGACGTTCACGCCGTTCTCGACCCAGTTCGCCACGAGCGGCACGTCGCGCCCGAGCAGTTCGGCGAGACGCTTCGCGACCGGCGCGAGCGAGTCTTCCGGCTTGAATTCGCCCTCGGTCGGACGGCCGAGGTGCGACGTGACCATCACGGCCGCGCCGGCATCGAGCGCGGCCTGGATGGCGGGCACGGACGCACGCACGCGCGTGTCCTCGGTGATGTTGCCGTGATCGTCCTGCGGGACGTTCAGGTCGGCACGGATGAACACCCGCTTGCCGGCGAGCTGGCCGGCGGCGATCAGGTCGGTAAGACGCTTGACTTGGCTCATGTTGAACAGATTGAAGTAGTGGATGGGGAAAGGGGGTTCACGCTGGACGTGCGCGGGCTGCCGCGAAAGGGCGCCGGATGCGGCCGTGGCTGGCGGTTCGCATGACGCGCACGGGTAAAAAATCTTGAACGGGCATTCTAGCCGATCCACCCGGCAGACTGACCCGTGCGGCGGCGAATTCCGCCTATTTGGGATCGCGCGCCGGAACCGCCGTTTTGCCGCAATGCAGCAATACCCGGACGCAGGCATCCGGCGCCCGGCAAGCCGGAATGGCTGCTCATCAGAAGATCAGGCGCAGCGCGGTGAACACGAGCATGCCGACGACGATCGTGCCGAGCATGCTGCGCCGCCACAAAAACCAGCCGAAGCCGGCGAGCGCTGCGTAGAACGGATGGTTGGACAGCGCGAACGACAGCCCGGCCGGCGTTTCGAGCACGTCGGGCAGCACGACGGCGACCAGCGCGGCGGCCGGCGCGTAGCGCAGCGCGCGCTGCGCGCGCTCGGGCAGCACGGTGCGCTCGCCGCCGATCAGGAACAGCGCGCGGGTGACGGCCGTGACGATCGTCATCCCGACGATGACGATCCAGATCTCGGTCGCGCTCATTCGATGTCCTTTTCGTGCACGGTTTCGGTACGGATGCGCCGCCAGTCGGCCCGCTCGACGAAGAAATCGGCCGCGCAGCCGGCCGCGAGCGCGGCGAACACCGCCAGCGGCAGCGCGAGCCGGTACGGCAGGTCGAACGCGACCAGCGACACGATCCCGGCGACCGCGACGGCCGCGAGCGTCGAGCGGTTCGCGACCGCCGACACCATGATCGGGATCAGCGCGAGCGTGCCGGCCAGCTCCAGCCCCCAGCTCGCGGGAAAGATGCTCGCGAGCAGGATGCCGGCGAGCGACGACACCTGCCACGACGCCCAGCTCGCGAGCGCCATCCCCCAGAAATACGCTTCCTTGCCCGGCACGCGGCCGTACGCGAAGCCCTGTTTCTGGAACAGCAGGTAGATCACGTCGCCGTTGAAATAGCCGATCGCGAGGCGCCGCCACAGCGGCAGGTAGGAAAAATGGGGCGCCAGCCCGGCGCTGAAGATCACGAAGCGCAGGTTGACCATCGCGGCCGTGAGCAGCACGGTCCAGATCGGCAGCTTCGCCGCGAGGAGCGGCAGCACCGCGAGCTGCGACGAGCCCGCGTAGACGAACAGCGACATCGCGCTCGCCTGCCCGAGCGTCATCACGGACTTGCTCATCGCGACGCCGGTGACGAGACCCCAGGACAGGATCGCCATCAGTGTCGGGGAATAGTCGCGCGCGCCCTGGATCAGCGCGAAGCGGTCGGTGGCGGACAATCGAGCGAGCATCGGAAAGCGGGCCGCAGCGGGCGGTTCATGGGGCCGCCGGCGCCTCCTGCCGGTGCGACCCATCGTTATTGGAATCGGTACCGGACGATTATAGCGCCGGCCCCGCGCCGGCCGACCGGATCGCCACCAAATGACGCTAAAATAAGCGTCTTTCCGGCTCAACGCTGCATACACCCCGCAGCACCCCACCGCTTCCAGGAGAATCCTATGTCAATGGCCGACCGCGACGGCAAGATCTGGATGGACGGCAAGCTGATCGACTGGCGCGACGCCAAGATCCACGTCCTGACCCACACGCTGCACTACGGCATGGGCGTCTTCGAGGGCGTGCGCGCGTACAAGGCGGCCGACGGCAGCACCGCGATCTTCCGCCTGCGCGAGCACACCAAACGTCTGCTGAATTCGGCGAAGATCTTCCAGATGGACGTGCCGTTCGACCGCGAAACGCTCGAAGCCGCGCAACTCGCGGTCGTGCGCGAGAACCGGCTCGAGTCGTGCTACCTGCGCCCGATCATCTGGGTCGGCTCGGAAAAGCTCGGCGTGGCCGCGAAGGGCAACACGATCCACGTCGCGATCGCCGCGTGGCCGTGGGGCGCGTACCTCGGCGAAGAGGGCCTCGCGAAGGGCATCCGCGTGAAGACCTCGTCGTTCACGCGCCATCACGTGAACGTGTCGATGGTGCGCGCGAAGGCGTCGGGCTGGTACGTGAACTCGATTCTCGCGAACCAGGAAGCGACGGCCGACGGCTACGACGAAGCGCTGCTGCTCGACGTCGACGGCTACGTGTCGGAAGGCTCCGGCGAGAACTTCTTCCTCGTGAACAACGGCAAGCTGTACACGCCGGACCTGTCGTCGTGCCTGGACGGCATCACGCGCGACACGGTCATCACGCTCGCGAAGGACGCCGGCATCGACGTGATCGAGAAGCGCATCACGCGCGACGAGGTCTACACGGCCGACGAAGCGTTCTTCACCGGCACGGCCGCCGAAGTCACGCCGATCCGCGAGCTCGACAACCGCACGATCGGCAGCGGCGCACGCGGCCCCGTCACGGAAAAGCTCCAGTCGGCGTTTTTCGATATCGTGTCGGGCAAGAACGCGAAGTACGCGCACTGGCTGACGAAGGTCTGAGCGCGCCGCGCCACCGACCGCCCCACAAAAGAGTGATAAGAGAAAGTCTCATGAGTGAAATCAAGGAAATGCCGCTGGTCGAGCTGACGGCCAAGGATCTTCCCGCCTACTGCCCGAACCCGGCCATGGCGCGCTGGAGCGCTCACCCGCGCGTCTTCATCGACGTGTCGCACGGCGAGGCGCGCTGCCCGTACTGCGGCACGCGCTACAAGCTGCGCGACGGCGAGGTCGTCAAGGGCCACTGAGCCACGACGGCCGGGCCCGAGGGCCCGCCTATCCGCAAGGCGGCGCAGCCGGAGGTCCGGCGCGCCGCCCTTCCCCATTCTGGCAACCCGAACGCGGCGCCCGTGCGCCGTGCTTCATTACGACATCGGAAGTCGACCTGATGCGTCGAGCGCTGGTTATCGCACCGAACTGGATCGGTGACGCATTGATGGCGCAGCCGCTTTTTGCGCTGCTGAAAAAGCTCCATCCCCGCATCGCGATCGATGCCGTCGCGCCCTCGTGGGTCGCGCCCGTGCTCGAGCGGATGCCCGAGATCCACGATGTCTACGCGACCGATCTCGCGCACGGCAAGCTGCAACTGCTGCGCCGCTGGCAGCTCGCGAGCGACCTGCGCGACGTCGGCTACGACGCGGCGTACGTGCTGCCGAATTCGCTGAAGTCCGCGGTGATCCCGTGGCTCGCGAACATCCCGCTGCGGATCGGCTATACGGGCGAGCACCGCTACGGGCTGCTGAACGTGCGGCACGCGAATCCGACCAAGTCGGGCGAGCGGCCGCCGATGACGACCCATTACGCGGCGCTCGCGTACGCGCCGGGGGCGAAGCTGCCCGAGTCGATGAAGACGCTGCCCGCGCCGCGCCTGGACGCCGACCTGAACGAGACGGCGCGCGTGTCCGCACGTTTCAATCTCGATACGCGCAAGCCGCTCGTCGTGTTCTGCCCCGGCGCCGAATACGGCCCGGCCAAGCGTTGGCCGCCCGAGCATTTCGCGTCGCTCGCGACCATCGTCCACCAGTCGTTCCCGTATACGCAGATCGTCGCGCTCGGCTCGCAGAAGGATGCCGCGGCCGCGCAGGCGATCGCCGACCACGCGCCGAACGTGCGCAACCTGTGCGGGCAGACGTCGTTGTCCGAGGCGTGTGCGCTGATCGCGCGCGCGAACGCGGTCGTCACCAACGATTCGGGCCTGATGCACGTCGCCGCCGCGCTGCGCCGGCCGCTCGTCGCGCTGTACGGATCGACCGATCCGCGCCACACCCCTCCGCTGTCGGACCTGGCGAAGGTACAATGGCTGCATCTCGAATGCAGTCCCTGCTTCGAACGCGAGTGCCCGCTCGGCCATCTGAAGTGCCTGCGCGAACTCGGTCCCGAGCAGGTATTCGGCGATTTGCGCGGCATGCTCGTCGGGCAGCGCTGACCCTGACCGGCAGCGTCGCACGGCGCGCCGGGCAATCCGATTCACCGGTGTGCGGCGGCTCGATCCGGGCCGCCGTGCTGAATATGGCGCGCGATGCGCGCGAGAGACAACCCCGATGCCACGTTTTGCCCGTCTTTTCGAAGCCGCTGCCGATACGCTGAACGCCTACTACCAGGCCGTCGCGGATGCCAATCTCGACGCGCTGCTGGCGTTGTGGATCGACGAGGATTTCGCCAGCTGCGTATGGGCGGACGGCGAGCATCTGCACGGCCTCGACCAGATCCGCGGGGGGCTCGCCAATCGGCTCGCGACGCGTCCGGTCACGATCGAGCCGCTCGACATCCGCGTGTACGACAGCCTCGGCACGGTCGTCTATACGATCGCCGAAGCGCATCAGCAGGCCGACCTGACGGCCGAACCCGACATGGTTTTCGCGACGTACGTGATGATTCACGAACGCGGCGAATGGCGCATCGCGCACATCCACGCGAGCCCGATTCCTGAACGAGCGGCCGGACAATTCGCCGCGAAGATCCGTCACGGGCAGGGTCCGCTGCACTGACGAAGAACGAAGCAACGCATTAGCGGGGCGATCATGAGTACGGCTTCTCCGCCCACCTCGCCGCTGACCGGGGCCCCGGCCCCCGACGACGATTCATTGCGCTATCGCGCACCGCGCTGGCTGCCCAACAGCCATGTGCAAACCATCGTGCCCGCGCTGTTCGCGCGGCGTCCGCTTGTCGCTTACCGGCGAGAGCGATGGGAAACCCCCGACCACGACTTCATCGATCTCGACTGGGTCGCGCATCTCGACAGCGCGGCGCCGGCGCCCGACGCGCCGCTGTTCGTGCTGTTCCACGGCCTCGAAGGCAGCTCCGGCTCGCACTACGCGCTCGCGATGATGGCGACCGCGCGCGCGAAGGGGTGGCACGCCGTCGTGCCGCACTTCCGCAGTTGCAGCGGCGAGATCAACCGCCAGCCGCGCTTCTACCATCTCGCCGACAGCGCCGAGGTCGACTGGATCCTGCGCCGGCTCGCCGCGCAGCATCGCGGGCCGCTGGTCGCGGCGGGCGTGTCGCTCGGCGGCAACGTGCTGCTGCGCTGGCTCGGCGAGCACCGCAGCGACACGTCGATCGTGCATGCCGCCGCCGCGATCTCGACGCCGATCGACGTGCACGCGGGCGGCCGCGCGCTGTCGCAGGGGTTCGCGATGGTCTATACGCGCAGCTTCCTGAAGACGCTCAAACGCAAGGCACTCGCCAAGCTCGACCAGTATCCGGGCCTGTTCGACCGCGAAGCGATGCTGCAGGCCGTGACGATGCGCGACTTCGACGAGGTCGTGACCGCGCCGCTGCACGGTTTCGCGAACGCGGACGACTACTGGACGAAGGCGACCACGCGGCCGCTGCTGCCCGCGATCGACGTGCCGACCTTGATCCTCAACGCCCGCAACGATCCGTTCCTGCCCGAATCGGCGCTGCCGGGCCCGGCCGACGTGTCGCCGGCCGTCGAGCTCGACCAGCCCGCGCACGGCGGCCATGCGGGTTTCATGACCGGGCCGTTCCCCGGCCGCCTCGACTGGCTGTCGGCGCGGGTGTTCGGCTATTGCTCGAGATTCGTCGACCATGGATGACATCGTCAGGCAGGCGCTCGCCAAATGGCCGAACGTGCCGGATTGCACCGGCTGGCTGCTGCTCGACCGGCGCGGCGCCTGGCGGCTGCGCGACGACGCGGCGCAGGCGGCCGGCGAGCTCGGCTCGCCGGTCCGGCATGCGGCGCTGAACGCGTTCATCGGCCGCAACTATGCATGCGACGCGCAGGGCCAGTGGTTCTTCCAGAACGGGCCGCAGCGCGTGTACGTCGAACTCGCGTATACACCGTGGGTCGTCCGGCTCGCCGAACGCGACGGGCAGCTTGCGCTCACCGACCAAACGGGCGCCCCGTTCGAACCGGATGCGGTCTGGCTCGACGACGGCGGCGGCGTGCTGTTTCGCGAGGCCGGCACCCCCGCGCGCATCGCGGCGCTGCACGATCACGACCTCGGGCTGTTCTCCGATCACGCGGATTTCGATGCCGAGCCGCCCGTGCTGCGCTGGCGCGACGGCCGCACGCTGCCGCTCGGCAGCATCGCGTGCGCCGACGTGCCCGGCCGGTTCGGCTACGTCGCGAGCCCGGCGCGTCACGCGCGCGACGCGGCCGGCAGCGGCTGCTGACCCGTCGCGACGGCGTCCGCGTGCGCCGCGCGGCGGCCGCTACCCGCGGCCGTTCTTCTCGTCGTCGCGCTCTTCCTTGTAGCGCGCCTCGAATTCCAGCAGCCGCGCGCCGATGATCGACTGCTCGTAGAACGACACGTCCTTCGCGTCGCGCGCTTCCTTCAGTTGCCGGATCGCCGACGGCCACGCGCCGTCGAGCGCCAGTTTCTCCGCCAGCGCCCGGCGCCGCGCGAGCACGTCGCCCTTGCCGTCGCTCGACTTCGCGAGGTAATCCCACCAGTCCGGCTGTTCGGGGTCGGCCTTGGCCTGCGCCCGTGCGAGCGTCTGCGCTTCGGCGAAGCGGCGCGCCGCGATCAGCGCCTGCAGGTGCGCGACGATCGCCGCGTGCGACGCCGGCCAGCGCCGCTGCGCGAGCGCCGAGAGCCGTACCGCGTCGTCGGTTCGGCCCGCGCGGCGGGCGATGTCGGCGGCCAGCACGTCGAGACTCGGCGAGCTGCTCGCCGGGTCGTCGTCGCGCCGCTCGCGCGCATCGAACGCGCCGCGCGCCGACGCGAGCGCCTTGTCCGCCGCGTCGTACTGGCCGAGCAGCGTGTGCGCGAGCGCGATGCCGTACCAGTTCGCCGCGACGTTCGGGGCCGTGCGATCGTCGATCTCGAGCTGCATCCGGCGCGCCTCGGCCGAGATGTCGGTCGGCGCCCGGTTCTGCAGGATGCGCAGCCGCGCGCGCACGAACCCGTATTCGGCCGACTGGCGCGGCTGCCGGTACGGCGCGCGGCGCGCACGGTCCTCCATGTCGGCAATCCGCTCGCCGGTCAGCGGGTGCGTGCGCGCATAGGCCGGCACGCCCGCATCGCCCATCGACGCGCGATCGAGCCGCTCGAAGAAGCCCGGCATCCCGTACGGGTCGTAGCCGGCCCCCGCGAGCAGCTGGAAGCCGACGCGATCGGCCTCGCGCTCGGCCGAGCGCGAGAAGCGCAATTGGTTGTCGACCGCATACGCCTGCCCGCCCATCGCGATCGCGCTGCCGAGATCGCCGCTGCGCGCGAGCACGCCGGCCAGCACGCCGAGCAGCATCGTCGCGAGCGCCGTGTAGCCGGACTTCTCGCTCGCGCCGATCATCCGTGCGATGTGCCGCTGCAGCACGTGGCCCATCTCATGGCCGACCACCGATGCGAGCTCCGACTCCGTCTGCGTCGTCACGACCAGCCCGCTGTTGATCCCGATGAAGCCGCCCGGCATCGAGAACGCATTGATCTGCGGATCGCGCACCGGGAACAGGTCGAAGTCCGGCGTGTAGCCGCCGATGTAGCGCGCCGCCGCCGCGGCCGCGAGCCGCGCCGCCATCGCGTTCAGATAGTCGCGCACGAGCCAGTCGTCGAGATAGTCGGGATCGCGCCGCACTTCTCGCATCACGCGCTCGCCGAGCCGGCGCTCGGCGCGCGGCGTCAGCGAGCCGCCGGAGCCGTCGCCGAGATCGGGCAGCTCCAGCGCACGCAGCGGCGCGCGCAGGCTCGCGACTGGCACCGACGCACCGCCCGCGCCCGACAACCGGCTCTCCGCGCCGCCGTACGTGCCGAATACGCCGGTCGCGATGCCGGACGGCACGGTGGAAATCGACGTCGAGCCGCCGGCCGCCGGCTCGAGCGGTGGCGCGGATGCGCTCTGCGCATGGCCGCCCGGCGGCAGCACGAGCGCCGCCGACAGCGACACGGCAAGCAACTGTTTGACACGCATGGCAGGATGAAAAACGACGCCGTCCCGCGCACCGGCGCGCATCGCGGCGTTTGGTCTGAATATTCGGGTCATTGTACCGGCGCCGAGACGACTGTCCCGTGCCGAACGTGCGTCATCTGCGCCTGCGGCGACGCGAACGCCGCTGCTATGATAGGCGCCCGTTGAGAGGTTGGATCGGTTCTTAGCGCCGATACCTGATTCGGCGCCCGGCCGATCGCGAAGCAGGATCGACGGACGTGCGAGCGCACTCCGTTCCACTAGAGGAAGCCATGTCAGGACTCACCCATTTCGATGCCGCCGGCCATGCGCACATGGTCGACGTCGGCGGCAAGCAGGAAACGCAACGCATCGCGATCGCGCGCGGCACGATCCGGATGCTGCCGGCCACGTTCGCGCTGATCCGCGACGGCAAGGCCAAGAAGGGCGACGTGCTCGGCGTCGCGCGCATCGCGGCGATCCAGGGCGCGAAGCGCACGGCCGATCTCATTCCGCTGTGCCACCCGCTCGCGCTGACGCGCGTGGCCGTCGACTTCGAACTCGACGACGCGCTGCCGGGCGTGCATTGCGTCGTGCAGGTCGAGACGTTCGGCCGGACCGGCGTCGAGATGGAAGCGCTGACGGCCGTCCAGGTCGGGCTGCTGACCGTCTACGACATGTGCAAGGCCGTGGATCGCGGGATGGTGATCACGGATGTAAGCGTGCGGGAGAAGCGCGGCGGGAAGTCGGGGGACTGGAAGGCGGAAGACGCGGTGGGTTGAAGCCAGGGACCGCCCGCCTGTAAATTCGAGATAGAACCGGTTTTTCTCATACAATTACCGGATTCCGCACGGGAGAGCGTGCGAACCAGCACAAAAAAAGCGAGCACTGGTGATGAATTCGCAAGCGTCAAGAAGCGCATTGCTGGCCGGACCGGTTCAGCACGAGCGGCTTGTCAAACTGGATACGCCGCTCGGCCCCGACGTCCTGCTGCCGCATCGCGTCAAGGGACGATCGCGGCTCGGGCGCCATTTCGAGTTCACCGTCGATACCGTCTCGGTATCGGACAACCTCGAACTCAAGAAACTGATCGCCCAGCCGGTGACGCTGTGGATCCAGCAGGCCGACCGGTCGTACGCACCTCACCACGGCTACGTACATGCCGCCCGCCGGCTCGGATCGGACAGCGGCGTCACGCACTATCAGATCGTCTTTGCGTCGTTCCTGCACTTCCTGAAGTTCCGCCGCGATCAGCGCATCTGGCAGGACCGGTCGGCAGACGACATCATCGCCGACGTGCTGAACCAGCACCCGCAGGCCAAGGGGCGCTTCACCTTCAAGCTCTACCAGCCGCTGCCGTCCCGCTCGTTCTGCATGCAATACGAAGACGACTGGAATTTCATGCATCGCCTGATGGAATCGGAAGGCCTGTACGGCTTCTGGGAGCAGGCGGACGACGGCAAGTCGCACAAACTCGTCGTCGTCGACCGGATTGACGCGCTACTCGCGCTGTCGCCACAAACAGTCCGCTTTCATCACGCCGGCGCAAAAGACGAAGCCGATTCACTCGTCCAGTTCTCCGGCTCCCGAACGCTGCGAAGCGTCGCACGCACCACGCGCACGTTCGACTACAAGCAGCCGCCCACAGCATCGAATCCGAAGGCAACCCATACGCCGACGATCGCGAACCAGGGCGACCTGCCGCAGCAACTCGAAGTCTACGAATACACGGGCGCCTATACCTACCCCGAACAGTCCCGCGGCGACCATCTATCGAAAATCTGGATGGAGGAGCAGGAGTCGCACGCGAAGCGCTTTCATGGCATCGGCGGCGTGCGCCGCATGGACGCGGGACGCACTTTCGAACTGGCCGAACACCCCGCGCACGACAAGGATGATGCCGGCCAGCGCGAATTCGCCGTGATCGAGACTGCGTGGATCATCGCGAACAATCTGCCCGTCGCCGATCCGCAGGCCGGGTTCCCGCACAGCCTGCAGGCCGAAATCGGCGACATCGTGCAGTCGAGCGGCCCGGACCTGTCGCGCGTTTCCCATCCGGACGGCAGCGAGGGCTTTTTCCAGGTCAGCATCGAAGCGCAGCGCACGACGGTGCCGTTCCGCAGCCCGTTCGAGCATGCGAAACCGCCGATGCATCTGCAATCGGCGATCGTCGTCGCGCCGCAAGGCGAGGAAGTCCATACCGACGAACTCAACCGGATCAAGGTCCGCTTCCACTGGGATCGCCTCAACGACGGCGACGAAAAGGCGTCGTGCTGGCTGCGTGCCGCCGCGTCCGATTCGGGCAACGGCTATGGCGCCGTTCACCCCCACCGCAGCAGCGAAGAAGTGCTGATCGACTTTCTCGGCGGCGACTGCGATCGCCCGATCGTCGTCGGAAAGCTGTACAACGGCGCGACGAGCCCGCAATGGCACAGCAACGGCATCCTGTCCGGATACCGGTCGAAGGAATATGCGGGCGCCGGCTACAACCAGCTGGTGCTCGACGACGCGACAGCGCAAAACCGCATTCACCTGTACAGCAGCCAGGCCAACGCGCATCTGCACCTCGGCTACCTGATCGATCACACAGGCAATAACCGCGGCAGCTATCTCGGCAGCGGTTTCGACCTGCGATCCGACGCCTTCGGCGCAGTTCGCGCGAACCGCGGGCTGTACGTCACGACGCATCCGAAACGGCCGGCAAGCCAACCGCTCGATGTCGAGGAGACGCAACAGCAACTCGTCCGCGCGGAAGGCCTGATGGAGGCGATGTCGGATGTCGGCACCCAGCATCAAGGCGAGTCGCTCGACCCCGGCCACGCGGCGTTGAAGCAGTTCACCGACGCGACGCAGAACAGCGTGAGCGGCAATGCATCGGGTGGCCGAACCGCCGGCGGCGGAACCGGCAGCGCCAATGCGTTCAAGGAGCCCGTGATGCTGTTCGGCAGCCCGGCCGGCATCGCGATGTCCACGCAGCAGTCCACGCAGCTTGCCGCGGACCAGCACATCAACCTCGTCAGCGGGCAAAGCACGCACGTCGCCGCCGGAAAATCGCTGATCGCGAGCGTCCTCGACCGGATCAGCCTGTTCGCACAGAACGCGGGGATGAAGCTGTTCGCCGGCAAGGGCAAGGTCGAAGTCCAGGCGCACGCGGACAACATCGAGCTGACCGCACAGAAGGCGCTGAAGCTGATCGCCGTCACGCAATCGATCGAAGGTGCCGCGGCCAAGGAAATCCTGCTCACGTCCGGCGGCGCCTACATCCGCATCGCCGACGGCAACATCGAAGTGCACGCGCCCGGCAAGATCGACATCAAGGGTGCGCAGCATGCGTTCAGCGGCCCCACCCACCTGTCGCAAACCATGCCGGCGCTGCCGAACTCGACCGGCAACTACGATCAGGCGTTCATCGCGCACTGGGCCGGCACCGACATTCCGGTCGCGAACACGCGCTATCAGATGTTCTCGAACGGCAAGCTGCTCTCGGAAGGCGTCACCAACGCGGCGGGAGAGACGGGGCTCACACAGAGCCATGTGCCCCATGACGTCGTCGTCAAGTTTCTAGGGAAATCGAATGGCTGACGGACAACAGGAAAAGGTGCTCGGGACCGGCTCGGGGATGCTGACGCCGACGGGGTACAAGGATCGGCCGAAGGTAGAGATCAATATCTGTGACAAGCATGTAACGCCGGCGCCGAAATGGATCGTCGGCACCTGTCCGTTCTACTATCGACCGCTTCACGGCGCCTATCTGGAAACGGTTGAAAAGGTCAGCATGTCGAGCATTTGGTCGACCATCAAGGGCTTCGCCCTCTCGTGGGACCCATGGACCGACTCCGATGTCGCGCACCGCCTCCTGCATCGGCGCGAGCAACTGATCGAGCCTGGCAGTTCGGATTCCGACTGGTCGCGGCATGGAAACTTCATGATGCGTCATATCGGATGCGGACATAAACCGCCCGATTACTACATCAGCTACGGCTACTACTATTGCTCCGACTATGGCGCCAACCTTCTCCCGCGACTGTCCGCCCAGGGGAAAGCGTGGTTGAACAAGGCGCGGAAGCTGCTCCAGGCCAACATGGAAGACGGCCTGAACCAGAACATGATGGGCAATACGATCCAGATGGCCAGCCCGACACCGGGGAACGGCGGGGTCGATATGACCTGGCCGCAATTCGAACTGGAAATGAACAACGAAAAATTCAAGGAGTTCGCGTTCAAGACGCACCCGATGGCCTACCTTGACGGAGGATTGGCGGACCTGCCGATCACGGATCTCGTCAAGATCGGGATGCGTCCGAACATCCAGGAATGGGGCGAAGGAAAGACGTGGGGGCAGGCTTTCGATTCGGGCATCCCCGTTCTCCGGAAAAAGACCGAGGAATGGGATGTCGACGATCCGGTCGGCAAGGCGCTCGGAAGACTGCTGGTGAAGTGACATGCGAAAAGGCAAACGATGGCTTTTGATCGCGGGATGCGTTCTTGTTCTGCCGATCGCTATTTACGGATATACGGAAATGACTTCAGGGTGGGAAACGGTATCGACCGAATTCATGCGCAACGACAAGCCGTACGGCGCAGGCGCATTTCGCGTGCAACGCAACGACTTCATGTCGTTGAAGGTTGCGAGACCGGAACTCACGTTCAAGCCTGAAAGCGAGCAGAAGAACCCTGACGTCGCGGAGTTCGCCGAATCGTGGATGGACGACTCGAACGAGCGCCTGAACCGGTCCACCGTCAGTTTCCTGCGCGGCACCCTGGGCGGCAGCGTCGCACGTCACTTCCAGCAACCGGGCCAGACCGCGTCATGGTGGTACTCGCCCGACTGGCGCGTCCTGTACGTCAGTACCGGCTGGATGGATTACAAGGCGCCTCGCCCCGACGACGGCGCGGTCCCTCAGACCACCAAGCTCTGGAAATCGAGCGATGGCGGCCAGCACTGGTCCCAGCTCCAGTGGCCGGCGGACCATAACATCAGCCGGTTGCTGTTCATCGATGCTCAACGTGGCTACGCGATCGGCTGGGGGCCACACGTCTGGCGAACGGCAGACGGTGGCCAATCGTGGCAGGAAATCAAGGAGCCTCCAGGCGCGATCGTCCAGGGGAAGTCGCGTAGAACTTTCGACGGTACCAACCTCGGCCCGGACGGCACATTGCGCGTCGCCTATCTGAGCGCCGACGTCGCGCATCCGCAACCGACCGGCATCGTCAGTCGGCTCGGCTGGGATCAGCAGGACTTCACCCAGGAAGCGGTGCTGCCCGGACAAGTCGTCGTCGGCCTCGAATCACCGCCGGCCCCCGCTCGAGATTACACCCTGTATGCGCTGTCGCGCGCGAGTGGTGAATCCGGCGGCAGCCACGGTGCAGGTGTCATTTCAGCCTGGACCAGCGAGCACCCCGATCACATCCGGGAGTTGCACACATTCGAAGGCCACTTGACGCTCAACGGGCTGAGCGCGGGGCGCAACGGCGTCGTGCTAGTCCACGCTACCGATCCCAACACCGCCAACGGCGGTGGCTCGCCCATCGACCTGACCATCAGCAGCACCGACGACGGCAAAACGTGGCAGCAGACCACCGACAAGGCTTCGCAGGGCGGCTACTTTGATCCTGAATCGAATACGCTCTACTCGGTGTTTGCCTACACGCTGAGGAAGCGGCAATTCTGATTGCCGCCCGACGTGCTTGGCGCGGGCTGCGTCCGCAGAACTCGACGAAGCCCGCGACATAACCGGTCGCACGAGCAAACATAACGGCGCGGTTCAGTGATCAGGCAAAACCGTCGCGCGCGAGGCCAGTCAAGCGCCAACCCGAATTCGTCCTTCGACTTCCGTCGGTCCCCATGCGCAATCGATCCAAATTGAAGCGACTGGCCGCCATCGCGCTCGGCAGCGCCGCGCTAGCTTTTCTGTACGAAAGCACGGGCCCTCGATGGGAAACCGTTTCGTCGGAGGTCACGTGGCCGGACCCGCCGGTGGGTGGTGGGGATTTCTACCTTGATGGCAGCACGATCATGTCGCTCACGGTCTCCGATCCCGTGATTACGCTGAAGCCTGCCAGCGAGTGGAAAAGACCGATGGTCGCCGAACCCACCGAAGCGTGGATGAACAATGCGGGAGAAACGCTGAATCGGCGAACCGCGAATTTCTTCCGCGGCACGATCGATCACGGGCTGCAGCGCTACTTTCAGGCACCCGGCCAGAAAACCGCATGGTGGCATTCGCGCGACGGGAACATCCACTTGATCAGTGCCAGCTGGATGAGCTACACGTCTGCGCGTACTACAGACGATCTCGTCCCGCATCAAACCCGAGTCTGGAAATCGCTCGACGGCGGCCGCCATTGGTCACGGCTCGAATGGCCCGAGCACGAAGATATCGATCAATTCCTTTTCATCGATGCGGAGCACGGCTACGCGATCGGCTGGGGCCCTACCGTCCGACGCACATCCGACGGCGGCGAATCCTGGAAGCAGATCGCGCCACCGCCGGGCGCGATTGTCCCCGGTGAAACTCGGCGCCAGTTCAAAGGTGTGAGCCTGGGCCCGGACGGCGTACTGCGAGTGGCTTACCATGTCGATCGATCGGCAACAGCCCCTGCCCGCAGCGTCATATATCGGCTCGCCCCGGATCAGCAGGCGTTCGTCCCGGATGCCGTCCTGCCGGACCAGACAGTCGTCCGGCTCGAGTCGACACCTGCCACGGCGGGGAGCTACGCGCTTTACGCGCTGTCCCGCCTCGACAATGAGAGCAACATCGACGCAGCACGGGAGCGCGGACACCGGACCGGCGTACTTTCCACATGGACGAACGCGCAACCCGAGCATGTCCGGCAAGTGGCGACGTTCGACAAGAAGCTCATTCTGGGTGGCCTCGACGTGGGCCGCGACGGCTTGCTGCTCGTGTACGCGATCGATCCCAAGCAGGCGATCGATGATCCACCGGTCGCCCGGATGTTCAGTAGCACTGATGCTGGCAAGACCTGGAAACAGACTGACGACGAGACGATCTATCGCAGCAAGTACTTCGATCCGGATACGAACACGCTCTATTCGCTGCTCGGCGCGAGACTGAAGAAGCTGTCATTCCCGATGCGAAATGCCCCCGCTTCAAAAGACTGAACCCCCTCGCTACAACCTGAGAAACCATTCGATGATGAAGACGCTGCATTACGCCGCGCTCTCGCTGTGGATTGCCGCCACACCGGCCGCCGCGTTCGCGGCCGGCACCTGCCCCGCCGCCGACACCGCCGCACGCGCGGCAATCGACGCGCAGCACCTCGTCCAGCAGGTCCGCAATCCGCAAGGCGATGGCGGCGGCAACGTCGACGTCTCGCCGCCGCTGCGCGACGCGCTTCGCGCATACAAGCAGGCGCTCGTCGGCGCGATCGACGCACGGCTCGCGTGCAGCGACGAACACGTCGACCAGGCAGCACTGAAACGCACGTTCGCGGCTGCGCTCGGCGTGCCGGCCCAGTCGGCCGCGCCGAAAAACGGCGAATCGGCGTTCGGCCGCAATCCGGACGTCGATGTCGAGCGCGGCGGCACGTCCCGCCCACTTCTGTTCGTACGAGCCGGCTTCGACATCGCGTGCGGCGACGACAACCTGCTCACCGCGTACGCATGGGAAAACGGCGGCTGGCGGCGCGTGCTGCGCTGGCAGGCCGACGATTACAAGGACATCGGCGGCGCCTACGGCGGCGGCTTCTGGTTCTCGGCGCTGCCCGGCGGGCAGGTCGCCGTCGTCCACGGCACGCCGTGGTGCTCGTCGCGCTGGAGCCGGTTCGGCGCGGACGTGGTCGCACCGGCAAACGGCTCGACCGCGCAACGCACGCTGTTCCGTACCGAACACGGCTACGTGATCGACGACGACGCGATCCGGTTCAAGGTGCGCCCAGACGGCTTCGAGCTGCGCACGACGGTCGGCTCGCTCGACAGCGAAGTCATTACTCGGCCGGGCATCTTCCGCTACCGCGTCGACGGCGACACCGTGCAACGCGTGCAGCCCGCGGCGCTCAACGGCCGGGATTTCGTCGACGAATGGCTGAAGGTGGACGATGCGCTTGCGCGCGAATGGAGCGAGCCCGCCGCAGCAGCGGCCGCGCTGAAAACCCGACAGGCATTCAACGCGGAAAGCAAGGCGCCCGATACCGGCTTCGCGTACGGCCCCGTGCGCGGCTGCTCGGACAGCAAGGACCGCTTTCAGGTCGAACTGGATCTGACGGGCAAGAGCGGGGAAACGGTCGCGCGGCGCTATGCGCTGATTCGCCAGGAGCGCAACGGATTCACGATGCTCGGGCTGCGCAATTCGGCCGAACCGGCCTGCCGCGGCGCGAACCTGATGCCGCAGCACTGAACATCGGGCATGCGCGGCGCAACGGCCGCGCGAAACGGGGCCGCCGGCCAGCGGCAAAAACGGACGGAAAACGGCGCGCAGTGAACTGCACCCCAAAAGTTGGACTAGATCCAACCTTTGGGGTGTTTTTCATGACGAAGTACGACGAACGTTTCCGACGTCAGGTGGTTCAGGCATACCTGGCTGGAGAGGCTGGGACCAAGACACTTGCGCATCGTTACGGCGTGGGTAGCACGATGGTCCGACGTTGGGTGGCGAGCTATCGCGAGCATGGCGAAGACGGACTGAGCAAGAAGCACAGCCACTACGACGCGCGATTCAAGCTATCGGTGCTCCAACGGATGTGGCGCGATGAGTTGTCATATGCCCGAGTGGCGGTGATATTCGGCATTCGCAATGAACGGAGCATCCCGGTTTGGGAGCGCCTGTATCATGAGGGCGGTATAGAAGCCTTGATGCCTCGTCGCCGAGGACGTCCCCCGAAGATGACCACCTTGCCGCCACCGAAGCCTACCGATGATGCCGCGCAGAAAGAGCCGAGCCGCGAGGAACTGCTCAAGGAAATCGTGTATTTGCGCGCGGAGGTGGCATACCTAAAAAAGCTCGATGCGCTGCTGCAATCAAAGAAGCAGACAGCGCCCAGGAAAAAACGCAAATAATACGTGAGCTTAGGCAATGCCATCCGGTAGCCGCGTTACTGAAGGCGGCAGGTCTGGCACGCAGCACGTTCTATTACCAACTCAAGGTATTGGATGCTGGCGATCGGTATGCGGATCTCAAAGTGAAGATCCGGAGCGTGTACGACCACCACAAGGGCCGTTACGGCTATCGGCGAATCACGACAGTGATCCGGCAAGCGGGACACGCGATCAATCACAAGACCGTGCAGCGGTTGATGGGACAACTGCAGTTGAAATCTCTGGTACGCCCGAAGAGATATCGTTCCTGGCGAGGCGAAGTCGGCCGCGTTGCCCCAAATCTACTGCGGCGGCAGTTTGATGCTGAACGCCCGAATCAGAAGTGGGTGACCGACGTGACCGAATTCAATGTAGGGGGCCAAAAGCTCTATCTGTCGCCGGTAATGGACTTGTACAACGGGGAGATCGTCGCTTACCAAATGGATGAGCGCCCGAGCTTCGAGTTGGTCAGCGGCATGTTGAAGAAGGCGGTGGCCAAGCTCGATGATGAAGGACGGCCGTTACTGCATTCGGATCAAGGCTGGCAGTATCAGATGCCCGCCTACCGTCGGTTGTTGAAGCAGCATGCGCTCACCCAGAGCATGTCGCGCAGAGGTAACTGCCTTGATAACGCAGCCATGGAGAGCTTCTTCGGCACGCTGAAATCCGAGTGCTATCGGCTGGCGCGCTTTACGAACGTGGAGCAGTTGCGAGATGCGTTGAGCCGCTACATTCACTACTACAACCACGAACGCATCAAGCTCAAATTAAACGGGCTGAGTCCCGTGCAATACAGGACTCAGCCCTCGGCCGCTTAGATTTTAACCGTCCAACTTCGTGGGGTCAGTTCACAGCGCGCCGTCCGCACATCACTGCCCGCGCTGCGGCTCGAACACGAACGGCTGGGTCAGCAGGAACGGATTCGCGGTCGCGCCCGTCTGCGCACAGGTCGCGTGCGTCATCGCTTCGACGGCCGCGCGATCGGCCGCCGCATTGCGGCTGCTCGTCGTCACGGTGACGTTCTGCGCTTCGCCGGACGTCGTCATCAACGCACGCACCAGCACGGTCACCGGACGCGTGAGCGGCTTCGCGGTATCCGGATAGACGGCACGCGGAATGTGGCAGGTCAGCTTGCTTTCCTGTGACGACGACAGCATCGCGCAGCCGGAAAACAGCATCGCGACGGCGGGCAGGATCAGGTAGGTCGAGCGAATGGCCATGGTCGAATATCGTTCTTCAGCACTGTTCTGGGCACACGCGCCGCGCGACGGAAGCCCTCCCCGCCCGCATCGCGTGTGTCGCACTGCGCCGCGGCCATCGGACCGGCGCCCCGTTACGGCCGCACGGCGAGCCAGGCTCGACCGCGATCCTGCCCGGCGAAATGCCCGGATAGCCGGGAAGTTTCCGTGTTCGCGCCGGCTACGCCCCACGCCGGCGCGCACGCCGACGCTTTCGCGCATTGTGCACGCGCCGCCCCGCCAGCGGCGGCAATTTGACAATGGTTGACGCGAATCGCCGCCCATTCGACCGGAATCCGCGCGATCCGCGAGGTAATCGAGACCCGACCGGATCGGCACGCTACGCGCCGCGTCGTGTTGCTCCGACGTCAGCCGCCTTCAGCGCGACGCAATCGACGCCGGCATTCCCCGTTCCGGCGAGCACGATCTGCGTCAATCCGAATCGTCGTCGTCCGAATCGTCGCCCTCATCGGCCGGCACTTCCCCGTACTTCGCGACGACGGCCGCCCGGAATGCCTTCAGCGCCGGCTCCTGGTCGCACAGCTTGTACAACGAGGCCAGCTGTTGCGGCCAGTCCTTCAATTCCTTCGCAAACACATGCAGGCGCGCGACGGTATCGAGGGCGTCGGCTTCGCGGCCGGCCAGCGCCTGCAGCACCGCGTAGCGGCGCAGCACCGTCTCGCCCGGCAGCAGCGCGATCGCACGCTCGTGCGCGGCGAGCTTGGCCGGCAAATCGTCCCGCGAAATCGGGAGCAGCGTCGCCGCACCGTAATCGCCCCACGCGCCGAACAGCAGCGACGGCGCATCGCGGTACTGCTCGGCCGGGCTGCTGCCGTAATAGAGCACTTCCGCGCGCTGGTAGTCGCGCAGCACGGGCACCGCCGCCAGCACGCCGCCGAACGACAGCACCGCGAACAGCCCGAATGCCGCACGCCCCGGCAGGACACGCAGCGGCTTCACCTCAAGCAACCCGATCACGAACATCGCCGGCAGCAGGAAGAACATGTATTGCTGCGGATACTCGACCAGCGCATGCATCAGCAGGATGCCGATCAGCGCGAAGCCGAACACGCGCATGCTCGACTGCGGCGCCCGCACCGCGCGTACGAACCACGTGACGAGCGTGACGGCGAGCACGCCGAGCCCGACGAGACCGGACTTCGCGAGCAGGTCGATGAAGATGTCGTGCGAATTGTTCGCGATCTCGACGCCGCCGAGCGTGCGCACGAGCGCGAACTGGTGCGACGGAAATTCGCCCCAACCGACCCCGAGTAGCGGATGCTCGCGGAACATCGCGAGCCCGTACTTCCACAGCGCGAGGCGCGGCGCGATCTGCCCGGCGTCGCGCATCCGGTCGGCGGCCGACTCCGCGAGATTCAGGTGGTAGTGCACGTTGGCCCAGCGCACCGCGACGTTCACCGCGATGAAGGCGACCGCGAGCACGACCGGTATCAGCCATGCACGCGCATTGCCGGGCGTGCGGCGCGATTCGACCCACGCCATCCAGAAGCCCGCGACGACCATCACCGCGACCTGCAGCCACGGCCCGCGCGACACGGTCAGCGCGAGACCGACCGACAGCACGAGCGACAGCGCGAGCCACGCCCACACCGCGAGCCGGCGAGTCTGCACCAGGTACAGCGCACCCGCGAGCGCAAAGGCGATGTAGCTGGCCAGGTGATTCGCCTGCGCCATGTTGCCGTATGGACGGCGGTCGACCGCGATGTTGTACACCACGACGAACGGCGAGACGGCCGACTCGAGGTGGAACAGCTGCACGATCTGGGTCCCGACCGCGAACACGCCGCCGACCAGCAGCGCACCGGCCATCATCCGCGACACGATTTCCGCCATCCCGTCGCGCGCAAGCGCGTAGCCGGCCTGCATTGCAACCAGCGCGGCGGCGAGATAACCGATCGCCAGCCAGTTCATCGACGGCACCTTGAGCGGGATCAGCGCAACCTGCGCGATCAGCACCACCGCGAAGCCGAGCGGCACGGCGAACGCAGCCGGCGCGGCAAACGGCTCGGTCGGACGGCCGGTGCGCGCGAGCAGCACGACGGACACGCCTACCAGCAGATACAGCACCAGCGCGGAAAACTCGGAATAGAAGGTCGGGATCGGATACGTGTGATTCGTGATCGCGTACGGCAAGATCAGGGCGACAGCCAGCGCAACGAGCGACAACGAACGGGAAAAAGTAGAAGGCATGAGCGAACCGGATGTCAGCAACCGGCGCACTATACAAAACTTTCCCCGCTCTGTGCGGGGCTGTCGCTCCGCGAACCGGCGCGGGGCCGCAGCCCCCGCCGGCCGAATCGGCGGCCGGCAGGCCGCATGCGCGGCCGCCCGCCTTCTGCGCCGGCCTTACGCGCGGCACTCCGCGGGTGCATATTTCGCGGGCAGCGTCGCGGCGTCTCCCGGCAACGGCCCCGCTCCCGGCGCCGGCAGCGACGATGCGTCCTTGCCGGCGGCAAAGCATTCCCACGCAATCGCGCCCGCCTGTATCGCCCCCTTTTTGAGCGGCACGCGCGCGGTGGGCGCATCGGCCTTGTCGGGCGCAGACGGCACGAGCACCAGCGTATTCGCGCCGGCCGCGGCCACGTGGGAGGTGAACGCGACCCTGATCTGCCCGGTAGCGCCGTCGATCGTGACGGATTCGACGTTGCGGGTCGCGGCAGGCGGGCTGTAGCCACCGTCGAGGCTCGCGCCGCTCGCGGCATTGTCGGCAACCGCGAGCCGCGCGGACGACGCGAGCGCAAGCCCCTCGCCGACGCGCGACCGCGCGAGGTAATCCTGGTACGCGGGAATCGCGTAGGCCGCGACGACGCCGACGATCGCCAGCACGATCATCAGTTCGATCAGCGTGAAGCCGGCCGGCCGCCAGCGCGGCGACGGCCGGTTCGCGCGCCGGAGATCGGCGGCAACGCGACGGAACAGGGAAACGGAAAAGGCTTCGAACATGACAGGGGCTCCGGAAACGAAAAACGCCTGCCGATACAGGCAGGCGTCTCGATCGTAGCCAGCGGGCCGCGAGGCCGACAGTCGGCCGGATGGCCAGTCAGTGCGCGTGCGGCACGTTGCGGCGTTTCCTGAGCGCGTAACCGATCGCGACGACGAACAGCGCGCCGGCGATGCTCGCGCCGTACACCACCGACGGCGTATCGAGCACCGGCCAGCGATCGCCAACCGGGTCGTTCACGATCAACCCGCCCGCGATCCAGCCGAGCAGCCCGGCGCCCAACGCCACGACGACCGGGAAACGGTCGAGCAGCTTCAGCACCAGCGTGCTGCCCCATACGATGATCGGCACGCTGACGACGAGCCCGAAGATCACGAGCGCGAGCCGGTGCGACGGATCGGCCTGCTCGGCCGCGCCGGCGATCGCGATCACGTTGTCGAGGCTCATGACCGCATCGGCGATCACGATCGTCTTCACGGCGTCCCACAGCCGGTCGGCCGGCTTGATGTTGTCGTGCGCGTCGGCGGCCGGCGCCATCAGCTTGATGCCGATCCACAGCAGCAGCAGCCCGCCGCCGAGCTTCAGGAACGGCACGTCGAGCAGCGCCACCGCGAACGTGATCAGCGCGACACGCAGCAGGATCGCCCCTGCGGTGCCCCAGACGACGCCGCGCAGCCGCTGGTTCGCCGGCAGATTGCGGCACGCGAGCGCGATCACGACCGCGTTGTCGCCGCCGAGCAGGATATCGATGATGACGATCTGGAGAATGGCGCCCCAGTGCAGCGAGGTCAGGAATTCGAGCATGGCCGTGAGGAAAGGACGGCGGCCGCCCGCGGGCGACCCGGTTCATCGCCGGCACATGCAGGACGCATGCCCGGTGCTTACGAATTCATTGCGCGAGCATAACAAAAAACGCCGGCTAAGCCGGCGTTTTCTGCAGGACGAGCCCGAGGGAAATGATTACAGCGCCTTCTTCAGCAGACGGCCCATTTCCGACGGGTTGCGCGTGACGGTGATGCCGCACGCTTCCATGATTTCCAGCTTCGCTTCGGCCGTATCCGCACCGCCCGAGATCAGCGCGCCGGCGTGGCCCATGCGCTTGCCCGGAGGCGCCGTGACGCCAGCGATGAAGCCGACGACCGGCTTCTTCATGTTGTCCTTGATCCACTCGGCGGCGTTGGCTTCGTCCGGACCGCCGATTTCGCCGATCATCACGACCGCATCCGTATCCGGATCGTCGTTGAACATCTTCATCACGTCGATGTGCTTCAGACCGTTGATCGGGTCGCCGCCGATACCGACTGCCGACGACTGGCCGAGGCCGAGTGCCGTCAGCTGGGCAACTGCTTCATACGTCAGCGTGCCCGAACGCGACACGACGCCGATGCGGCCCTTGCGGTGGATGTGACCCGGCATGATGCCGATCTTCAGTTCGTCCGGCGTGATCGTGCCCGGGCAGTTCGGCCCGAGCAGCAGCGTCTTGCGGCCTTCGCGACGCATGCGGTCCTTCACTTCGATCATGTCACGGACGGGGATGCCTTCCGTGATGCAGATCGCGAGATCCAGATCGGCTTCGACCGCTTCCCAGATCGCAGCGGCTGCGCCTGCCGGCGGAACGTAGATAACCGACACGGTCGCGCCGGTTTCCGCCTTCGCTTCCTTGACGCTCGCGTAGATCGGAATGCCTTCGAAATCCTCGCCGGCCTTCTTCGGGTTCACGCCCGCGACGAATGCTTCGCGGCCGTTTGCGTATTCACGGCAGGCGCGCGTATGGAACTGACCGGTTTTGCCGGTAATGCCCTGCGTGATGACCTTCGTGTCCTTGTTGATCAGAATCGACATGTATTTTGACCTCTGTTCGATGGGCGTCGCGTGCAAGCCGCGCCGCCATGCGTATTCGATAGCGTTACTTGCCTGCGGCAGCCGCGACGACCTTCTGCGCAGCCTCTTCCATGCTGTCAGCCGAGATGATCGGCAGGCCCGAATCGGCCAGCATCTTCTTGCCGAGGTCTTCGTTCGTGCCCTTCATGCGCACGACGAGCGGCACGTTCAGGTTCACGGCCTTCGAACCGGCGATCACGCCTTCCGCGATCACGTCGCAGCGCATGATGCCGCCGAAGATGTTCACGAGGATCGCCTTCAGACCCGGGTTCTTCAGCATCAGCTTGAACGCTTCGGTGACCTTCTCGGTCGTCGCGCCACCGCCGACGTCCAGGAAGTTCGCCGGTTCGCCGCCGAACAGCTTGATGGTGTCCATCGTCGCCATCGCTAGGCCTGCGCCGTTCACGAGGCAGCCGATGTTGCCGTCGAGCGAGATGTACGCGAGGTCGAACTTCGACGCTTCGATTTCAGCCGGATCTTCTTCGTCCAGATCGCGGTACGCGACGATTTCCGGGTGACGGAACAGCGCGTTCGAGTCGAAGTTGAACTTCGCGTCGAGTGCGGTGACCTTGCCGTCGCCGGAGACGTTCAGCGGGTTGATTTCAGCCAGCGATGCGTCGGTTTCCCAGAATGCCTTGTACAGGCCTTGCAGGATCGCGCGCGCTTGCGGAATCGACGCAGCCGGCACGCCGATCTTCGCGGCGAGATCGTCGGCCTGGGCATCCAGCAGGCCCGTCGACGGCTCGACGATGACCTTGTGGATCAGTTCCGGATGCTTTTCGGCGACTTCCTCGATGTCCATGCCGCCTTCGCTCGAACCCATCAGAACGATCTTTTGCGACACGCGATCGACGACGAGGCTGACATACAGTTCCTGCTTGATGTCGGCGCCTTCCTCGATCATCAGGCGGTTGACCTTCTGGCCTTCCGGACCGGTCTGGTGCGTGACGAGCTGCATGCCGAGGATCTGGTTCGCGTATTCGCGCACCTGTTCGATCGACTTCGCCACCTTCACGCCGCCGCCCTTGCCACGGCCGCCTGCGTGAATCTGAGCCTTCACGACCCAAACCGGGCCGCCGAGCTCTTCCGCCACCTTGACGGCCTCGTCCACCGAGAACGCCGGCTTGCCGCGCGGTACCGCGACGCCGAATTTCCGCAGGATTTCCTTACCCTGGTACTCGTGAATCTTCATGCGTGATTCCCTTCAGTCTGAGAGTTGGATGAAATGTCGCTTAAGACGCTTCTTCGAATGATTTCCGTTCATTCCTTCGTGCTGCCTTCACCGGGCAGATCCGGCCGAATCGGGCCATACCAGCGCGGGTAGTACTGCCGCACGACCTCGCCGTCGAATCGCAGCGCACGGCAGCGGCCGAGCTGGAACGGCGGTTCGGCGTGCACGCCGTCATGATCCGGCCCTTCGCCGCCCTCCTCGCGCACGTTCCACACATCACCGGCGAACGCCTGGATCGCGGCCGTCGGCAGCACGGCGCACAGTTCGGTGAGATGGGAACAGCCTGCGACGCCGGCGAGCAGCCGGTTCGCGTTGCGGCGGAAATTGCGGAAGAGATTGAGCCCGATGAGGGCCCGATAGGCAGGCGGGGCGGATTGACAGTGACCGGGATAGGGCACCCATTCCGAAGACGCTTCGGCGTCGACGACATTGAGGTCACGATCGATGGTCACGCGCAGCCAGAGTTCGTGGATCGGCAGGCCCTGGGGCCGGATGCCCGACGCAAGTGCGACATCGCGCGGCTTGTGGTCGGTCAGGCAGGCTTCGATGTCCCACAAGCCGTCGCCGCGCTCGTAGGCTTCCGCTCGGATTGCGCGTCGATGTCGCAACTGACGGGGCACGGGCTCGGATAGCGGCATGCTGGAGGTTGAGGCCGAAGAGGAAAACCGGTGGATTTTAGCATATTGGGTATTTGAGACAGTTTGCCGCGACGGCGGGTATTCCCGCCTGCCGGAAGCGGTTGCAATGCAGCAAAATCGCGCGCCACACGCGCGGCCGGGCGCGTCAGTCGTCGATCGGGAAATCGTCGCCGACTTTCAGCAACTTCACGATGGTCGCACTCGAGAAGCCGCGGGCGGCAAGGAAGCGCGCCTGCTTCGCGCGCTCCGCGGGCGTTTGCGGCAGTGCACCGAATTTCTTGCGCCAGACGGCCTGCGCGCGCGTCAACTCGGTCTCGCGCAATTGCGCATTCACCTCTTCGACGAGACTGTCACCGACCGCATGGCGCTTCAGCTCGCTGACGATGCGCGCGACGCCGACGCGCGATGCGCGGCGATGCACGAGGCTCTCGGCGAAGCGCGCGTCGGACAGCCAGCCTTCCTTTTCCAGCGCATCGAGGACCGGTTCGACGGATTCGTCCTCGCCGACGTAGGGGGCGAGCTTGCGCGCGAGCTCCGTGCGGCTGTATTCGCGCCTCGACAGATAGCCGAGCGCGCGGCCCTTCAACGACCGCGGCGGCTTCGACGACTTGCGCTCGCCGGCGCCCGGAGCGTCGCTTGAAGCAGCGCCGGAAGACGCGCCGGCTGCGCGGCGTGTGCGGCGCGGATGCTGGCTGCTGCGCGTATAGACATCTTCTGCCGCGGGCGAATCGGCTGCGCGATCGCCCGGGAAGCGGACACCGGACACGCGACGGCGGGAGCGATCGTGTGCGTCGAACGACTCATCGTCGTCGAACGGATCGTCCGGTGCGGCAATCTCAAATGAAACGAGGGCATCGTCGGATGCCCTCGTCGCGGTGCGGTTCGCGGCGTTGCCGCCTGCGTCCCGCCGGTCGGCGCCCGAGGATCCGGCTCGCCGGCCGGAGCGACCCGCCGTTTCGGGCGCGTCGCTCTCTTCCGTCTCGCCAGCCTGACCTCGGCGCCCGACCATCACTCTTCTTCGTCCAACACCTCGGCTTCGTTGCCAGCGCCATCAGGCATTGCGACGACGCCGAGCGATTCGCGAATGCGGTTCTCGATCTCGCGTGCGATTTCCGGATTCTCACGCAGGAATTCGCGCGCGTTGTCCTTGCCCTGGCCGATCTTCTCGCCGTTGTAGCTGTACCAGGCGCCCGCCTTGTCGACGATCTTCGCCTGCACGCCGAGATCGATGATCTCGCCCTGACGCGAAATGCCTTCGCCATACAGGATGTCGAAGATCGCTTCGCGGAACGGCGGCGCCACCTTGTTCTTGACGACCTTCACGCGGGTCTCGTTGCCGATCACCTCGTCGTTCTTCTTGATCGAGCCGATCCGGCGGATGTCGAGACGCACCGACGAGTAGAACTTCAGTGCGTTGCCGCCCGTCGTGGTTTCCGGATTGCCGAACATCACGCCGATCTTCATCCGGATCTGGTTGATGAAGATCACGAGGCAGTTCGTGCGCTTGATCGTGCCGGTCAGCTTGCGCAGCGCCTGCGACATCAGGCGAGCCTGCAGGCCCGGCAGCGAATCGCCCATCTCGCCTTCGATTTCGGCCTTCGGCACGAGCGCCGCGACCGAGTCGATGACGATCATGTCGATCGAGCCCGAGCGCACCAGCGCGTCGGTGATTTCCAGCGCCTGCTCGCCGGTGTCCGGCTGCGAGATCAGCAGTTCCGGCACGTTCACGCCGAGCTTCGACGCGTACTGAACGTCGAGCGCGTGCTCGGCATCGATGAAGGCTGCCGTGCCGCCGATCTTCTGCAGTTCGGCGATGACCTGCAGCGTGAGCGTGGTTTTACCGGACGATTCCGGACCGTAGATCTCGACCACCCGGCCGCGCGGCAGGCCGCCGACGCCAAGCGCGATGTCGAGACCCAGCGAACCCGTGGAGACGACCTGGATGTCCTCGGCCGCCTCGGCGTCGCCCATGCGCATGATCGACCCTTTGCCGAACTGCTTCTCGATCTGCGCGAGTGCGGCCGCCAGCGCCTTGCTCTTCTCGGCGGTCATCCCGGAGCCCTTCTTGCTATCTTCCATGAATCGTCCTTTGCTATGATGAGCAGCGTCTGTTGGAGGCGCGCCCGCTTCAAGCGCTGCCCACGAATTCAGACACTGTATAAAAAAACAGTGTTTTGTGCAAGCCCGCAATGCAGAGCGTTGTACACGAATAACTTCGGAGACAGCCGCACCGGCGAGAACGCCCTGCCGGCATCGGTCAGCAACATGCGAATTCTCATCGCCGAAGACGACAGCATACTCGCGGACGGCCTCACCCGGTCACTCCGCCAATCGGGCTATGCCGTCGATCACGTGAAGAGCGGCGTCGACGCCGACACCGCGCTGTCCATGCAGACTTTCGACCTGCTGATCCTCGATCTCGGGCTACCGAAAATGTCCGGGCTCGACGTCCTCAAGCGCCTGCGCGCACGCAATTCCAATCTGCCCGTGCTGATCCTGACCGCCGCCGACAGCGTCGACGAACGCGTGAAGGGGCTCGACCTCGGCGCCGACGACTACATGGCCAAGCCGTTCGCGCTCAACGAGCTCGAGGCGCGCGTGCGCGCGCTGACCCGGCGCGGCGCCGGCGGCGGCCCGACCGTCGTGCGCCATGGCTCGCTCGCGTTCGACCAGGTCGGCCGCATCGCGTATGCGAACGATCACGTGCTCGATCTCTCCGCGCGCGAACTCGGCCTGCTCGAGGTGCTGCTGCAGCGGATCGGCCGCCTCGTGTCGAAGGAACAGCTCGTCGATCATCTGTGCGAATGGGGCGAGGAAGTCAGCAACAACGCGATCGAAGTCTACGTGCACCGGCTGCGCAAGAAGATCGAACCGAGCGGCGTGCGGATCTCGACCGTGCGCGGCCTCGGCTATTGCCTCGAGAAAGTCGCGCCCGCGACGCCGGCCAACACGGCGGCGCCCCAGCCCGCGGCGGCCGGCACGCCGCTGCGCTGACGCCGGGCGGCGCCGCGATGGCCACGCCGGCCCATTCCCGCCACCCGACCGGCGCGCCGTCGTCGGCTGCCGACGAGGCGCGCGACGCGCGCTACGAGAACCCGTTCGCGCCGCCCGACGAAACCGAATCGCCCGAAACGCCGCGCCCGCGCTCGCTGTTCGGCGAAATCCTCGACTGGATGCTCGCGCCGCTGCTGCTGTTGTGGCCGATGAGCATCGCCGTCACCTATCTCGTCGCGAAAACGATCGCGAACAGCCCGTTCGACCGCGCGCTCGAGACCAACGCATACGTGCTCGCACGGCAGATCCACCCGGTCAACGGCGTCGCCGAGCTGACGCTGCCGGAGCAAACGCGCGACTTCCTGCGCGCGGACAACGTCGACAGCGTCTACTTCCAGGTGCTCGGCACGCGCGGCGAGCTGGTCGCGGGCGAGGCCGACATGCCGCTGCCGCGCGACGAGGACCGCCCGCCGCCGGGCGTCGTCGTGTTCCGCGACGACCTGCTGCGCGGCAACGACGTGCGCGTCGCGTATACGACCGTCGAGCTGCCGCAGGCGAGCGGCGCGCAGCCCGTGCTCGTGCAGGTCGGCGAAACGCTCGACAAGCGCAACGCGCTCGCGAACGACATCATCAAGGGCGTGATCCTGCCGCAATTCGTGATCCTGCCGCTCGCGATCCTGCTCGTCTGGTTCGGGCTGTCGCGCGGGCTCGCACCGCTCAACGCGCTGCAGGCGCACATTCGCGCGCGGCGGCCCGATGACCTGTCGCCCGTCGAGGCGCAGCGCGCGCCGCCCGAGATCGAACCGCTCGTCACGTCGTTCAACGACCTGCTCGCGCGGCTCGAACAGAACATGGCGCTGCAGAAACGCTTCATCGCCGACGCCGCGCACCAGATGAAGACGCCGCTCGCGGGCCTGCGCACGCAGGCCGAGTTCGCGCTGCGCCACCCGGTGCCGCCCGACGTGCAGCGCTCGCTCGAGCAGATCGCGACGAGCTCCGAGCAGGCCGCGCGGCTCGTCACGCAACTGCTTGCGCTCGCGCGCGCCGAGAACCGCGCGAGCGGGCTCACGTTCGAGCCGGTCGAGATCGCCGCGCTCGCGCGGCGCACGGTGCGCGACTGGGTACAGGCCGCGCTCGCGAAACGCATGGACCTCGGGTACGAAGGCCCGGACGACGACGCGCCGCTCGACGTCGACGGCAATCCGGTGATGCTGCGCGAGATGCTCGGCAACCTGGTCGACAACGCGATCCGCTATACGCCCGAAGGCGGTCGCATCACCGTGCGCGTGCGTGCCGAGCCCGCGGCGCGGCTCGTGCATCTCGAAGTCGAGGATACGGGCCCGGGCATCCCGGCCGGCGAGCGCGAGCGTGTCGTCGAGCGCTTCTACCGGATCCTCGGCCGCGAAGGCGACGGCAGCGGCCTCGGGCTCGCGATCGTGCGCGAGATCGCCGCGCAGCACGGCGGCACGCTGACGCTCGACGATCACGTCTACCAGCACGCGCCGCGCCTCGCCGGCACGCTCGTGCGCATCAGCCTGCCGCTCACCGACACCGCCCCGGATTAACCCTGACGCGCATCGCCGCGGCTCGGCGCGAATACGTCGAAACCGGCGATTTACCGGACGTTCGTGCCACGATCGGCTCGCGAAGCGACCGATTCGACACGGGTTAACGCGCAGTCGTTTTGTACGCGCGAGTCAGTGCGCCGTAAGTTTCCGTGCCAATAATCGTCGACAGGCCCGCCCCTCCCAAGGCGGCCGCACATCTATATCAAGGGACTTGGAGACGATTCATGGCAACGTTAGGCGGGCAAATTTCGCACTCGCCGATGACGGGCGAAGAGAAGAAGGTGATCTTCGCGTCGTCGCTCGGCACCGTGTTCGAGTGGTACGACTTTTACCTGGCCGGGTCACTCGCGGCCTACATCAGCAAGAGCTTCTTCTCCGGCGTCAATCCGACCGCCGCGTTCATCTTCACGCTGCTCGGCTTCGCCGCCGGCTTCGCGGTGCGGCCGTTCGGCGCGATCGTGTTCGGCCGGCTCGGCGACCTCGTCGGCCGCAAGCACACGTTCCTCGTGACGATCGTGATCATGGGCGTCTCGACGTTCGTGGTCGGCTTCCTGCCCGGTTACGCATCGATCGGCATCGCCGCCCCCGTGATCTTCATCGCGATGCGGCTGCTGCAGGGCCTCGCGCTCGGCGGCGAGTACGGCGGCGCGGCGACCTACGTCGCCGAGCATGCGCCGGCCAACCGGCGCGGCTTCTACACCGCGTGGATCCAGACGACGGCCACGCTCGGCCTGTTCCTGTCGCTGCTCGTGATCCTCGGCGTGCGCACGTTCATCGGCGAGGAAGCGTTCGGCAGCTGGGGCTGGCGCGTGCCGTTCGTCGCGTCGATCCTGCTGCTCGCGGTGTCGGTGTGGATCCGGCTGCAGCTGAACGAATCGCCGGTGTTCCTGCGCATCAAGGCGGAGGGCAAGACGTCGAAGGCGCCGCTGACCGAAGCATTCGGCCAGTGGAAGAACCTGAAGATCGTGATCCTCGCGCTCATCGGCCTGACGGCCGGCCAGGCCGTCGTGTGGTACACGGGCCAGTTCTACGCGCTGTTCTTCCTCACGCAGACGCTGAAGGTCGACGGCGCCAGCGCGAACATCCTGATCGCGATCGCGCTCCTGATCGGCACGCCGTTCTTCCTGTTCTTCGGTTCGCTGTCGGACAAGATCGGCCGCAAGCCGATCATCCTCGCCGGCTGCCTGATCGCGGCGCTGACCTACTTCCCGCTGTTCAAGGCGCTCACGCACTACGCGAATCCGCAGCTCGAACTCGCGACGCAGAAGGCGCCGATCACGGTCGTCGCCGATCCGGCCACCTGTTCGTTCCAGTTCAACCCGGTCGGTACGTCGAAGTTCACCAGCTCGTGCGACATCGCGAAGGGCGCGCTCGCGAAGGCCGGCCTGAACTACGAGAACGTCGCGGCGCCGGCCGGTACGCCGGCTGAAATCAAGGTCGGCGACACGGTGATCCAGACCTACGACGGCAAGGCGGCCGACGCGAAGGCGCAGGGCGCCGCGTTCGACAAGACGCTCGCGTCGACGCTGAAGGGGGCCGGCTACCCGGCGAAGGCCGACCCGGCGCAACTCAACTGGCCGATGACGATCGTGATCCTGACGATCCTCGTGATCTACGTGACGATGGTCTACGGCCCGATCGCCGCGATGCTGGTCGAGATGTTCCCGACGCGGATCCGCTACACGTCGATGTCGCTGCCCTATCACATCGGCAACGGCTGGTTCGGCGGCTTCCTGCCGGCGACCGCGTTCGCGATCGTCGCGGCGAAGGGCAACATCTATTCGGGGCTCTGGTACCCGATCGTGATCGCGCTGGCCACCTTCGTGATCGGCCTGCTGTTCGTCAAGGAGACGAAGGACTCGGACATCTACGCGCAGGATTGATGGTGTGCGTGGAGCGGGGGACGGCCGGCGGAGATACGCCTTCCGGTGGCCGGCTCCCGGCCGTGATGGAGGTCGGCACGGGGCGGCGGCAACTTTTTTCGGGAAAGATGGAAAAAGGTATTGACAGCCGGACGGCCGATCGACATAATTCAAGTCTTCGGCGAATTAGCTCAGTCGGTTAGAGCGACGGAATCATAATCCGCAGGTCCGGGGTTCGAATCCCTGATTCGCCACCAAATGCGAAAAGCCGCTGTTTCGAAAGGAACAGCGGCTTTTTTCATTGCGTCACGCGTCAGTGACTTCCTGTCGCAACATCCCCGTCTGCATCAACACCCCACTCGCTCACGCATCGATGATGATCCAGCCCGGCCCATCAGCCACTCGGCCGCCCACGGCACGGATCGTGCAGCGGCGGCATTTGACGGAGCAACCGAAACGGCGCCAAGCGCTGCGCGCCGATGCGCAGCGTCACACGGCCACCGCCCCTCTCTGGAGCGCCGCCTGCACCTCCACCTTCCCCCGCCAGTTTTCCCCACCCTCCAGCGCCGGCGTCGACTCGAACAGCTCCGCGATCCAGTCGGCGAACACGCGCACCTTCTGCGACAGATGCCGGTTGTGCGGATAGACGATCGAGATCGGTTTCGGCTTCGGATTGCAGTCCGGCAGCACCTCGACCAGCGAGCCGTCGAGCAGGTTCGGCAGCACCATGAACAGCGTCGGCTGGATCATCCCGAAGCCTTCGAGCCCGCACGTCACGTACGCATCCGAATCGTTGACCGTGACGCTGGCGTTCATCCGCACCTCGAATGGCTTGCCGTCGATCATGAACACCCACGGAATCGCCCGCGCGCCATGGCTCGAACGAAAATTCACCGCATGATGATCGACGAGATCGGCAATCTCGTTCGGCTCGCCGTGGCGGGCGAGGTAATCGGGCGACGCGCACGTCACGCGCTTCAGCATCCCGATGCGCCGCGCGACCATCGACGAATCCTCGAGCGGCCCGACCCGGATCATGCAGTCGATGCCTTCCTCGACCGGATCGACGTAGCGGTCGGACAGCCCCAGCTCGAGCGTGATGTCCGGATAGCGCTGCCGGAAGACCGACAGCGACGGCAGCACGATGCGCCGCCCGAGCGAACTCGGCATGTGAACGCGCAGCATGCCGCTCGGCTTGCGGTTGCCGGCCTGGAAACTCGCGTCGGCCTCGGCGATCTCCGCGATGATCTTCATGCAATGCTCGTAGTACGCAGCGCCCTCCTGCGTCAGCGACAGCCGGCGCGTCGTCCGGTGCATCAGGCGCACGCCGAGCAGCGCCTCGAGATTCTGGATGATGGTCGTCACCGACGCGCGCGGCATCGCAAGCGTGTCGGCCGCCCGCGTGAAGCTGTTCGCGTCGACCACGCGGGTAAAAACTTCCATTGCCTGAATGCGGTCCATGCTGCTTCCCCCTTCGAATCGCCAACGGAACAGAATAGAGCGCGCGACGGGCGCGGCACAAGCCCCCGTCCATTGTTCTCATATCCTGAATAGTTCCAATGCTTCGGACTGGAAATCGACCCGTTTCCAATCAGTTCCGGGCGGCGTCGCGCCGGCCCCGCTCATCCGTCCAACGTTAGCGCACGAACCGCTCGCGATACCCCTGCGGCGACACGCCGAGCACGCGCACGAAGCTGCGCCGCAGCGTCTCCTCGGAACCGAAACCGCAACGCCCGGCAATCCGCTTGACGGGCCACGCCGTTTCGCCGAGCAGGCGTTGCGCGGCCTCGACACGGATCTGCTCGACCGCGCGCGCGGGCGTGCGGCCGGTTTCCGCGCGATAGTGGCGCACGAAGCTGCGCTCGCTCATGCTCACGCGCTCGGCGAGCGCGGGCACTGACAAGTCGGCCGTCAGGTGCTCGGCCATCCATGCGTGCAGCTCGCCGAACCGGTCGGCGGTGCGCTGCATCGACAGCATCGTGCTGAACTGCGCCTGCCCGCCCGGACGCTTCAGGAACACGACGAGTTCTCGCGCGACGTCGAGCGCGGTCGCCCGCCCGAGATCCTCCTCGACCAGCGCGAGCGCGAGATCGATGCCGGCCGTCACGCCGGCCGACGTCCACAGCGCGCCTTCGCGGATGAAGATCGGGTCCGGCTCGACGCGCACGTTCGGGTAGCGCGCCGCGAATTCGTCGCAGCGCGCCCAATGCGTGACCGCGCGCCGGCCGTCGAGCAGGCCGGCTTCCGCGAGCAGAAACGCGCCGGTGCAGACGGACGCCACGCGCCGCGCGCGCCCGGCCTGCTGCCGCACCCAGCGCACCACCCGCGCATCCTTCGATGCCGCATGCACGCCCTTGCCGCCGGCGACGATCAGCGTATCCGGACGGCGCGCGGCCGCGCTGAGCGACTCGGCCATCACGACGAGGCCCGACGACGTCTCGACGGGCCCCGCTTCGACGGCCACGACGCGCGGCGCATACGGCGCCGGCTGCCCGCGCTCCAGCGCGAGCTCGTTGACGGACGCGAACACCTGCAGCGGCCCCGTCACATCGAGCAATTGCGCACGGGGAAACGCGAGGACCAGGATCGAACGCGGGGCGGCGGCAGGCATGTCCATTGGCTGAAAACGTGGGGGATATGGCGATTTCGCCAAACACTACGCGCCTAGAATCGATCTGTCCATCCCGTGCCGAACGGCGCGCGTTCCCTTCCCTCTCGGAGCCTTCGCATGACCCTGCATATCGGCCTTCTCGTCTTTCCGGGCGTCCAGCAACTCGACCTCACCGGCCCGCACGACGTGCTCGCGTCGCTGCCGGATGCGGCCGTCCATCTGGTGTGGAAGTCGCGCGACGCGGTCGCGTCGAGCAGCGGCCTCGCACTCGCGCCGACCTGTACGTTCGACGACTGCCCGCCGCTCGACGTGATCTGCATCCCGGGCGGGATCGGCATCAACGAGCTGCTGCTCGATGCCGAAACGATCGCGTTCGTGCAACGGCGCGCGGCCACCGCGCGCTACGTGACGTCGGTCTGCACGGGGTCGCTACTGCTCGGCGTGGCCGGCCTGCTGCGCGGGCGGCGCGCGACGACGCACTGGAGATACCACGCGCTGCTCGAACCGCTCGGTGCGATACCCGTGCGCGAGCGTGTCGTGCGCGACGGCAACCTGGTCACGGGCGGCGGCGTGACGGCCGGCATCGATTTCGCGCTGACGATCGCCGCGGAGCTGGTCGGCGACGAGGAAGCGCAGGCGATCCAGCTGCAGCTCGAATACGCGCCCGCGCCGCCGTTCGACGCCGGCTCGCCCGACACCGCGCCGGCCGCGGTCGTGGAGCGCGTCACCGAGCGTTCGGCGGCCGGCTTCGCGAAGCGTAAGCAGATCGTCGAGCAGGCGCTGCGCGCCACGTCGCGCTGAATGCGGATGTCGGGAAAATCACTGGAAAGCGGCGCGCACGCGTGCCGGGGAACACATCGATGAACATCATCCGGAGCGCCGCATTCACGGCGGACCGCGCGTGGGGCGCCCTCGACATCGCGAACCTGAACGGCATCACGGTCCGGCTGCACTGGACCGACCAGCCGTATCGCTGGCATGTGAACGACGGCGAGGAGGTGTTCGCGGTGCTCGATGGCCGCGTCGAGATGCGCTACCGCGACGCAGGCGTCGAGCACGCGACGGTGCTCGAAACGGGCGACGTCTTCCACGCGACGGTCGGCACCGAGCACGTCGCGCATCCGCTCGGCGCCGCGCGCATCCTCGTGATCGAGACCGAAGGCAGCGCCTGACGGCAAGCGCCCGTGCATCGATGCCGCCCGGAGGGCAACTGCGTCCGCGCGGCTGCCTCCGCGTGGCTGCATCCGCGCGGCGCGTTTTACGCCGAGATGGTCCCGGTGGCCTGCGACGCGATCAGTTTCGGCTGCGGCGTGCACTGGCACTGGCACAAGTCGTGTTCGAGGGCAACGACCTTACCCATCACGGTCATCGTGCGCTCGCCGCCGTCCGACACGATCACGCCCGGCGACTTGCACGCCGCACAGAACACGGATGCGCCGAGGTATGCGAGTTCGCGCCCGTCGAACGACGAATTGGCGATCCCTTCGAGCACGACGCCGCCGTGATCGGTCGTGTCGCCCTTCAGAATGAATTTGCGGCTCATGATGTCGGTTCTTCCCTCGGAAACGCCGCGCAACGCAGTCGCGCGCGGGCAAACTGCCCGTCGATCGCGGGCGTTCCGCGAGCATATCATCGCTCGTCGCCGCGACACGCGCCTCCCGCGGCACCAACCGGCGGCTGCAAGAAGTATGCGTCGCGCGCGGCTATCCGGCGCCCCGGTGTGCTCACGAGCCGCGATGCGCTGCCCGGTTGCCTGCGGCTACCCGATCCACTGCTTCGTCGAAGCCATGCGTCGACGCAATCGCGCGAAGCTGCCGTGACGACAGGACACATCCGGCTCGGCATCACATTGCATCGAGAATAGCGGATGCTTTAATAAAAAATTAACCTATATTTTCGTACAATTACTAAATACAATCCCACCAAAAAGGTTTAATAGCAAACCGAATCAAATCATTGATTCAACGACCTACCCACCTCGGAACCCATCATTCTCCGGCCGTTCTCACACCCGATAAATACGCAATTCCATAATAATCATTCGTAAAAAAAGCCCATTAAAATTCAGTAAACCGATAGATAGAATTCAATCAACACTTTCTATATATCGATAAAAAAATGGACGAACTCCTACCGATGCGACTCTTCGTCAAGGTCGCCGAACTTCGTAGTTTCGTGCGCGCGGCCACGGAACTGAACATATCCAATTCGTCGGCCACCCGCCTCGTCATGAGCATCGAGGATCGGCTCGGCGCCCGCCTGCTGAATCGCACCACCCGCAGCCTGTCGCTGACCGACGCGGGCCATCTCTATCTGGCGCAGATACGTCACGTGATCGACGAAATCGACCGGGTCGAGGAAACGATCGCATCGATGCATCACGAACCGATCGGATCGCTGAAAATCGCCGCGCCGGTCATGTTCGGCATGCACGTGCTCGCGCCGGCCATCGACGCGTTCAAGATGCGCCACCCGGCCATCGTGCCGGAAGTCACGATCGTGGATCGTCACGTCGACCTCGTGTCGGAGGGCTTCGACGTCGGCCTGCTGCTGTCCCAGCACATCAGCAACAACACACTGGTGAAGCGCCCGCTCACGCGGCTCAAGCAGATCGTCTGCGCCGCGCCGCAATATGTCGACCGGCATGGCGCGCCCATGCATCCGCATGATCTCGCGTCGCACGCATGCCTGGCATTCCATGCCGATTTCATGGGCGAATACCTGTCGTTCGATCACGACCAGACGCGCATCACCGTGCGTCCGAACAAGTCCGCGTCGTCGAACAACGTCGGGCTGATCCGGAACTGGGCGTTGTCCGGCATGGGCGTCGCGGTCCTGCCCGACTTCCTCGTCGAGTCGGATCTCGACGACGGCCGGCTGCTGGCGCTGCTGCCCGGCTATCGGCTCGAGGCGCTCGAAATGAATGTCGCGTATCCGAGCCGGCGGCACTTTCCGCGCAAGGCCCGGCTTTTCGTCGATCACCTGATCGACCATTTCGTCAGTTGAATGAACCGTGGAATCGCGCACCATTTTTCACGCCGATTCACCGCTGCCCGTTCGACCGTCGCATGGCCCGGGCGGCGCGCCGGCTGGGGCTCCTGCGGCCGTTGGCCGGTCGCTCGGCCGGTATGGGCACGCCTGTTGCGCCGGCGCATCTCGGTAGTCAACCGGCCTTGGCAGCCCGCCGCGGAGGACTACACTAATCCTCAATAGGGTGCGGCCGGATAACCGCGCCCTCAGGGAGACGCCGCCATGAATCGGCCGCTGAATCGTATCCTGCCGCGCGTGACCGGTCTCGCATCGGTCTGGACGTGGGTCAAGTGGTCCTTGCTCGCCGCACTGCTGATCGCGGTGGCGATCGTCGCGCGGCTTGTGCAGACCGAGATCGAAACATCCCGGCTGCAGGCGCACTACCTGTCCGAGCTCACCCGCGACGTCGGCTACACGGTCGAAGCGGGGCCGAGCGATCACATCCGCTTCCCCGCGAACGGCCCGTACGACCAGCGCTTCGGCTACGCGATGATTCCCGCGTTCCAGCAGCGGCTGCTCGCGCGCGGCTTCGTCGTCAGCGAGCAGGCGCGCGATTCGCAACGGATGCTGTCGCTTGGCCAGCGCGGGCTGTTTCTCCCTTACGAAGAGAAAGACCAGACGGGCCTGATGCTGTTCGATTCGACCGGCTCGCCGCTGTTCGCGACCGTGTTTCCGCAGCGCGTCTATGCCGACTTCGACACCGTGCCGCGCGTGATCACCGATTCGCTGCTATTCATCGAGGATCGCTACCTGCTCGACGCGAACGAACCGAACCGCAACCCGGCGATCGACTGGGGGCGCTTCAGCCGCGCGCTCGCCGACCAGGCGCTGCACGTCGTCAACCGCCATCAGTCGCGCCCGGGCGGCAGCACGCTCGCGACGCAGATCGAGAAGTTCCGCCATTCGCCCGAGGGCCGCACCGCGACGCCGCCCGAGAAGCTGCGGCAGATCGCCTCCGCGTCGGTGCGCGCCTACCTGAACGGCCCGCAAACGATGCTCGCGCGCCGCACGATCGTCGTGCGCTACCTGAACTCGGTGCCGCTCGCCGCGCGGCCGCACGTGGGCGAAATCACCGGCATCGGCGACGGTCTCGCCGCGTGGTACGGCCGCGACTTCAACGACGTCAACCGCGTGCTGTCCGCGCCGACGACCGGCGACAACGTCGACCAGCAGGGCAAGACGTTCCGCGAGGTGTTGTCGCTGCTGATCGCGCAGCGCGCGCCGTCGTACTTCCTCAACCGCGGCTATCCGGCGCTGCAGAAGCTGACCGACAGCTACCTGCGGCTGCTGTCGAACGGCGGCGTGATCTCGCCCGCGCTGCGCGATGCCGCGCTCGCCGCGCAGATCGAACGCAGCGCGCCGCCGGCCGCCGCGCGCGTGCAGTCGTTCGTGTCGCGCAAGGCCGTAACCTCCGCGCGCGCGTCGCTGCTGTCGGCGCTCGGCATCGGCGACCTGTACCAGCTCGACCAGCTCGATCTGCAGGCTACCAGCACCCTCGACAACGGCGTGCAGCAGGCGGTCGCCCAGCGGCTCGCGCAGGCGTCGACGCGCGACGGCGCGCAGGCCGCCGGCCTGTACGGTTTCGAGATGCTCGCGCCGAAGGACGACCCGTCGCACCTCACGTACAGCTTCACGCTGTACGAACACCGCAACGGCGCGAACCTGCTGCGCGTGCAGACCGACAGCGTGAACCAGCCGTTCGACGTGAATCGCGGCGGCCGCATCAACCTCGGCTCGACCGCGAAGCTGCGCACGCTGATCACGTACCTGCAGATCGTCTCCGATCTGCATGCGCGCTATGCGAACCTGTCGAACGCGGCGCTGGCGCGCGTGAAGCCCGATCCGATCGACGGGCTGTCGCGCTGGGCACTCGACTACCTGTCGCATACGCGCGACCGCTCGCTGCAGGCGATGCTCGATGCGGCCGTCGAACGCAAGTATTCGGCGAGCCCCGACGTGTTCTACACGGGCGGCGGCGCGCAGGTGTTCTCCAACTTCGAGAAGTCGGACAACGGCCGCATCATGACGCTGCACGCGGCGTTCGAGCACTCGGTCAACCTCGTGTTCGTGCGGCTGATGCGCGACATCGTCCACTACGAGACGCTGCAAGCGGCCGGGCCGTCGTCGTCGTGGCTCGGCGATCCGGCGCAGCGCCAGCATTACCTTCAGCAATTCGTCGACGGCGAAAGCCAGGTCTACGTGAAGCGGTACTACACGCGCTATGCGGGCAAGGCGCCCGACGACGCGCTCGCGCTGATGCTGCGCGACGTACGCAAGTCGCCGCCGAAGATCGCGACGGTGCTACGCAGCGTCGCGCCGAACGAATCGCTCGCATGGTTCGATGCGCAGATGCGCGCGCAACTGAAGGGCACGCCGGCCGCGACGCTGTCCGACGACGATCTCGCCGCGCTCTATGCGAAGTACGCGATCGACCGCTTCAACCTCAACGACCGCGGCTATATCGCGAGCGTCCATCCGCTCGCGCTGTGGACGCTCAACTACCTGCGCGCGCACCCGGGCGCAGCGCTCGCCGACGTTCAGCGCGACAGCCGCGAGGTGCGTTTCTACACGTATTCATGGTTGTACAAGACCCGCTACCACGCGACGCAGGACCGGCGCATCCGCCGCATGGTCGAGCTGCGCGCGTATGCGGAGATCACGAAGTCGTGGCGCGCGCTCGGCTACCCGTTCGCGGAAGTGACGCCGTCCTACGCGGCCGCGATCGGCGCATCGGGCGACCAGCCCGACGCGCTCGCGAAATTGATCGGCCTGGTCGCGAACGGCGGCCAGAAGGCGCCGACCGAGACGATCACGCGGCTCGATTTCGCGAAGGGCACGCCGTACGAAACCCGCTTCGTGCGCGCGGCCGCGCAGCCGCAGCCGATGCTGTCGCCGGAGATCGTCAACGTGACGCACACGCTGCTGCGCGACGTCGTGCTCCACGGCACCGCGCGCCGCCTCGCGGGCGGGCTCACGCTGCCGGACGGCAAGACGCTCGACGTATATGGCAAGACGGGGACGGGCGATCAGCGATTCAACGTCTATGCGCGCGGCGCGCGGCTGATCGAGTCGCGCAAGGTCAACCGCAGCGGCACCTTCGTGTTCGCACTCGGCGACCGGTTCTTCGGCGTGCTGACGGCGACCGCGCACGAGCCGTATGCGGCACGCTACGACTTCACGAGCGCGATGGCCGTGCAGTTGCTGAAGTCGATGGCGCCCGCGCTCGCGCCGCTGATCGAACGCCCGGCCGACGCCGGCACGCGCACCGCGGGGCCCGCACCGCAGGCGGAAACGCCTGCGCCGAACGCGGCCGCCGTGCAACCGTCCTGATCCGATCGCGGCGCGCAGGCGCCCGCGCCGGCGCGCCGCTCAGCGCGAGCGGCCGTCGTAGTGCGTGACGGGCAGCGCGTCGAGGTCGACGCCCTCGAGGCAGCGCACGTTGATCGCGGCCATCGCGGTGCCGTCCGGGTGGACGCCTTCGCCGAACGCGTGAATCCCGCAGCGCTTGCAGAAGCGATGCCGGATCACGTGCTTGTTGAACAGGTAGGTCGCCAGATTCTCGTCGGGCGTCAGCAGCTTCATGTGGTCGCGCGGCACGAACCACATCAGCGCACCCTTGCGGTGGCAGATCGAGCAGTTGCACGCCATCACGCCCTGCAGGTCGCCTTCCGCCTCGAACGTCACGTCGCCGCAGTGACAGCTTCCGCGATAAAGCATGGTCGTCTCCCGGTGCGGCCCGTGCGCGTCGCCGGCGCCCGGGCGGGACACCGTTGGCCGGGCCGATCCAAACGCGTACAGTAGCGCTCGCACGCGCCGCACGCAATGTCCGGGCGGCGCCCATCCCTCACCGACCCAGGAGACCATCATGCTCGAACTGCGCCCCGGTTGCGAATGCTGCGACAAGGACCTGCCGCCCGATTCGGCGGACGCGCGCATCTGTACATTCGAGTGCACGTTTTGCGCGACCTGCGCGGACGACGTGCTGAAGGGCCGCTGCCCGAACTGCGGCGGCGACCTGGTCGCTCGCCCGCGGCGGCCGGCGAGCCTGCTCGCGAAGTACCCGGCGTCGACGGAGCGCATCCACAAGCCGGGCGGCTGCGCGAACGCCGCCTGACGGCGCGGCACCGGCCGCCCTGCTCCCGTCACGACATCTCGATTCGCGCGCGCGTCACCGCGAGCAGCGTCGCCATCGCGCGGCGCGCGCCGTCCTCGTCGCGCACGCGGATCGCGTCGCTGACGGCCGTGTGCTCGGCAAGCGACGCGTTGTACACGTCCGCCCGACGCGCGTTCAGCTGCAGTTGCGCCTCGAGCGTACGATCGATCAGCGCGCCGAGCGGCACCAGCAGCTCGTTGCCGCCGGCCTCCAGCACGCTCAGGTGAAAGCGCAGGTCGGCGCGCACCCATTCGTCGACGTTGCGCGCGGCCGCCATCGCGCGCGCCGCGCCCTCGATCGCGTCGAACGCGTCGGGCGTATGGGTGCGCGCGGCCAGCGCGGCCGCGTACGGCTCGATCATCTCGCGCATCTCCTGCAGCTTGAGCGCGAACGCGAGGGGCGGCGCGACGCGCGCATACCAGTCGAGCAGATCGGCATCGAGCAGGTTCCACGCACGGCGCGGACGTACGCGCGTGCCGACTTTCGGCCGCGATTCGACCAGCCCCTTCGACGTCAGCGTGCGCAACGCCTCGCGCATCACCGTGCGGCTCACGCCGTACATCTCCATCAGGTCGGGTTCCCTCGGCAACAGCGATTCGGGCGGATAGTCGCCGCGCAGGATCGCCGTCGCGAGCCGGAAGGCCGTCTGTCCATGCAGGTCGCGTTGAATGATCGTTCTCCGTCGGGTGCGGTGCCCACTATCTGCACATTAATGCTATTAATACTATTTTTTATTCGACTACGCTAGGATAATCGCGAAAGCACGGATCGTGTGCCGCGTCGGCACGGCCGCGCCGGTCAATCATGGAGACTCGCGTCATGAAAATCACCCGCCTCGAAACGTTCGTCGTCCCGCCCCGTTGGCTGTTCCTCAAGATCGAAACCGACGAGGGCATCATCGGCTGGGGCGAGCCGGTCGTCGAAGGTCGCGCGCACACGGTCGAGGCCGCCGTGCAGGAACTGGCCGACTACCTCGTCGGCCGCGACCCGCTCCTGATCGAGGATCACTGGCAGGTGATGTACCGCGCGGGCTTCTACCGCGGCGGCCCGATCATGATGAGCGCGATCGCGGGCGTCGACCAGGCGCTGTGGGACATCAAGGGCAAGCATCACGGCGTGCCCGTGCACGCGCTGCTGGGCGGCCAGGTGCGCGATCGCATCAAGGTGTATTCGTGGATCGGCGGCGACCGGCCGAGCGACGTCGCGAACAATGCGCGCGCGGTCGTCGAGCGCGGCTTCAAGGCCGTGAAGATGAACGGCTCCGAAGAGCTGCAGATCGTCGACACCTACGACAAGGTCGAGCAGGTGATCGCCAACGTCGCGGCGGTGCGCGACGCGGTCGGCCCGCACGTGGGGATCGGCGTCGACTTCCACGGCCGCGTGCACAAGCCGATGGCGAAGGTGCTGGCGAAGGAACTCGATCCGTACAAGCTGATGTTCATCGAGGAGCCGGTGCTGTCGGAGAACGCCGAGGCGCTGCGCGACATCGTCAACCAGACCAACACGCCGATCGCGCTCGGCGAACGGCTGTACTCGCGCTGGGACTTCAAGCACGTCCTCGCGGGCGGCTACGTCGACATCATTCAGCCGGACGCGTCGCACGCGGGCGGCATCACCGAGTGCCGCAAGATCGCGACGCTCGCGGAAAGCTACGACGTCGCGCTCGCATTGCACTGCCCGCTCGGACCCATCGCGCTCGCCGCGTGCCTGCAGCTCGACGCGGTCAGCTACAACGCATTCATCCAGGAACAGAGCCTCGGCATCCATTACAACCAGGGCAACGACCTGCTCGACTACCTGCGCAACCCCGAGGTGTTCCGCTACGAAGACGGCTTCGTCGCGATCCCGCAGGGCCCGGGGCTCGGCATCGACGTGAACGAGGAGAAGGTGCGCGAGATGGCGAAGACGGGCCATCGCTGGCGCAACCCTGTGTGGCGCCACGCGGACGGCAGCGTCGCCGAGTGGTGAGTGCGATGCGCAACGCGCGCGGCCGCGGCCGGCGCGATCCGCATCGACTCGAGTACGGCCGCCCGATGAACTGACAGGCGGCCGTTTTTGCATGCGCGGCGAGCATGCCATGCGTGGCGCACGCCCTTCGCGTCCCTGCATTGCGCGCTTGCATTGCGCCGCGCGGAACCTGCCGTCAGCCGAGCGCCGCGAACCCCGGCACGCTGAACGACAGCACGGCGGCCGCGACGAACACGCCGATCATCGTCATCCCTTCGAGATGCAGGATGTTGCGAAACGTGTGCGCGTCCTCGGTCGACGCGGTGCGGCGCAGGCGCGGCAGCGCCGAGAAGCGGTTGAGCCCGCCGAGCACGAGCGCGAGCGCGACGAGCAGCAGCTTCAGCAGCAACACGCGCCCCCACGTGCTGCCGTCGAGCGGCGCGAGCGAGCCGCCGAGCCCGCGGATCGCGTTGAGCACGCCGGTGCCGAGCACGAAGACGACCGCGGCGATCGACGTACGCGACAGGCGCTGGCCGATGCGGATCAGCGCGCCGCGCGCGACCGACGTACCCAGCGCCGGCAGCACCGCGAGCCCACCCGCGAGCACGAGGCCGCCCCAGACGGCAGTGGCCAGCAGGTGCAGCGTCTGCACGCCGACCGCCGCGGACAGCACGCCGCTATCGGCCGCATGGCCGAGCGACGCCTTGCCGGCCGCGACCACGATCACCGCGAGCCACAGCACCGCATGCGCGAGCGGACCGTCCGGCTTCGCGAGCGCCACGAACGCGAGCACCACCGCGCCGGCGAACGCGACGCTCCACGCGAATCCCGTATGCGTCTGCATCAGCATGACGGGCATCGCGGCGAACGCGCCGCCGAGCCCCGCACCGCTCATCGTCGCGGCCTCGTAGACGAGCCAGCCGAGATCGGCGAGCACCAGCGCCAGCGCCGCCGCGACCAGCGAATGTTGCGCACGCAGCCATGCGGGATGCGACGGCGCGACGACCGGCCGCGCGCCGTCCTTGCCGAGCCACGCCTTGAGCAGCGCCGAGCCGACCGCCATCGCGAACGCCGCATCCATCAGCGCCGCGAGCGCGACCTGACCGATCCACAAGCTGTCGAACTTCATCGCGCATTCCCTCCCGCAAGCGGCAGGCCGGCAGTGCGGCGGCAACGGGACGGACAGCGTGAGGCAGGCAACGGCACGGTAAGAAACGTCATCGATGAATCCGGAAACGGGAGAAATGACTGGACCTGCGGCGGAGGCGGCGCCGCGCGACCCGCGAGTGTACGGTCTTCGAGGGCGAAAGCGCACGCCGGTTCACTCGAGCGTTGCGCAATGCGCGTCAAATTGTCGCAAGTCGCAAACAGACAGGAACCGATGTCCTTTCGTCAAATAGCCGTCATTACCCATCGATGATAGAATGCCGCGTCGCAGCAGCCCGGCTGTCCTGCCGTCCATGCGCCGAGCCGATCGTAGCCCGGACAAGGTCCCCGACGAATAAACATGGAGTCTCGTGTGTCTTCAAGACGCCTCTTCCGTCCGCTGTTCGCCGTTCTGATGATCGGCGGCGCGGGCCTTATGAGCGCTGCCCAAGCGCAGACCAAGCCCACGGAGCAAGCGCACGCCCAGCAGGCGCCGCTCAAGGCACCCGATACCATGGCCGAGCGCGTGCGCGGCTGTACCGCATGCCACGGCGTTCACGGCCAGGGCACGGACAACGACTATTTCCCGCGTCTTGCCGGCAAGCCGGCCGAGTACCTGTACAACCAGCTCGTCAACTTCCGTGACGGCCGGCGCAAGTACCCGCCGATGAATTACCTGCTCACGTACCTGAACGACGACTACCTGCGCGAAATCGCCGAGCACTTCTCGGCCGAACGTCCGCCGTACCCGACGCCGGCGAAGCCGACGCTGCCGGCCACGACGCTCGCACGCGGCAAGCAGCTCGTCACGCAGGGCGACCCGTCCCGCAAGCTGCCGGCCTGCGTGGCCTGCCACGGCGCGGGGCTGACCGGCATGCAGCCGGCGATTCCGGGCCTCGTCGGCCTGCACGCCGATTACCTGAGCGCGCAGCTCGGCGCATGGCGCTCGGGCAACCGCCACGCGAAGGCGCCCGATTGCATGCACGACATCGCCGCGAAGCTTTCCGACGAAGACGTGACGGCCGTGACCGCATGGCTCGCCGCGCAACCGGCGCCCGCCAACCCCGTGCCGGCCCCGGCGCGTTCGATGAAGACTCCGCTCGCCTGCGGCAGCGAACCGCAATAAGGCAAGGGAGACAGACACAATGAAACGCAAGTCCCTGTTTGCACTCTCGGCCGTCGCGATCGTCGCGGCCGCCGCCCTCGTACCGGTCCTGTGGCCGGGCAACGACACGCTGCACGGCGCTGCCGCCGTCGCGGCCACGCCGGCCGATCAGGCCGCGCTGATCAAGAAGGGCGAATACCTCGCGCGCGTCGGCGACTGTATCGCGTGCCACACCGTGCGCGGCGGCAAGTCGTTCGCGGGCGGCCTGCCGATGGCGACGCCGTTCGGCACGATGTACACGCCGAACATCACGCCGGACGACCAGAACGGTATCGGCAAGTGGACGTCGGACGACTTCTACCGTGCGATGCACACGGGTCGCTCGAAGGACGGCAGCCTGCTCTACCCGGGCTTCCCGTTCGCGAGCTACACGAAGGTCACGCGCGCCGATTCGGACGCGATCTACGCGTACCTGCGCTCGGTGGCGCCGGTGTCGGTGCCGAGCCGTCCGCACGAACTGAAGTTCCCGTTCAACAACCGCAACCTGCTGATCGGCTGGCGCACGCTGTTCTTCAAGGAAGGCGAGTACAAGCCGGATCCGACGAAGTCGGTCGAATGGAACCGCGGCGCGTATCTCGTCGAAGGCCTCGGCCACTGCTCGATGTGCCACACGTCGATCAACATGATGGGCGGCCCGGTGAGCTCGTCGGCGTTCGCCGGCGGCCTGATCCCGCTGCAGAACTGGTATGCGCCGTCGCTGACGAACGACAAGGAACTCGGCCTCGGCGACTGGCACGTGCAGGAGCTGTCCGACCTGCTGCAAGCCGGCGTGTCGCACAAGGGCGCAGTGTTCGGCCCGATGGCGGACGTGGTCCACAACAGCCTGCAGTACATGAGCGACGAAGATACGCGCGCGATGTCGACGTACCTGAAGTCGATCCCGCAGAAGGCTGAAGCGCCGAAGAACATGCAGTACGAGCCGTCGAAGCAGTTCGGCAACGCGCTGTTCGACCAGGGCAAGAAGATCTACGCGGACAACTGCGCGACCTGCCACGCCGAAACCGGCGCCGGCAAGCCGCCGGCCTATCCGCCGCTCGCGGGCAACCACTCGATCATGATGGAATCGGCCGTCAACCCGATCCGCATGGTGCTGAATGGCGGCTACCCGCCGAGCACGTTCAAGAATCCGCGTCCGTATGGGATGCCGCCGTTCGCACAGTCGCTGTCGAACCAGGAGGTAGCGGCGGTCGTCACGTATATTCGGATGTCTTGGGGTAACAACGGTACGCCGATCTCGCCGCAACAGGTGAGCGATCTGCGTTCCGCGCCGCTCGACTAAGAAGCGGCTCACACACACGGGGCGCGGCTGCGGGAAACCGCGGCCGCGCCCTTTTGCTTTTTGGCTGTTTTGCGATGCGGGTTTGCCGCGCGGGCCGCGCGACGCATCGCCGATCATAAAACTCAAGAGTGGTATCTATGTCTTTCGAATCTCTCGGCCTGGCCGAACCGCTGGTCAAGGCGGTCAACGAGCTCGGCTACACGTCGCCGACCCCGATCCAGCAGCAGGCGATCCCGGCCGTCCTCGGCGGCGGCGACCTGCTCGCCGGCGCACAGACCGGCACCGGCAAGACCGCCGGCTTCACGCTGCCGATCCTGCAACGCCTGCACACGTTCTATGCCGAGCACCGTGGCGCGAAGCGCGCGGTGCGCGCACTGATCCTCACGCCGACGCGCGAACTCGCCGCCCAGGTCGAGGAAAGCGTCCGCGCGTACAGCAAGTACGTGAAGCTGCGCTCGACCGTGATGTTCGGCGGCGTCAGCATCAATCCGCAGATCGATGCGCTCAAGCGCGGCGTCGACATCGTCGTCGCGACGCCGGGGCGCCTGCTCGACCACATGCAGCAGAAGACCATCGACCTGTCGAATCTCGACATCCTCGTGCTCGACGAAGCCGACCGGATGCTCGACATGGGCTTCATCCACGACATCAAGCGCGTGCTCGCGAAGCTGCCGCCGAAGCGCCAGAACCTGCTGTTCTCGGCCACCTTCTCCGATGAAATCAAGGCGCTTGCCGACAACCTGCTCGACTCGCCCGCGCTGATCGAGGTCGCCCGCCGCAACACGACCGCCGAGAGCGTCGCGCAGAAGATCCACCCGGTCGACCGCGACCGCAAGCGCGAGCTGCTCACGCACCTGATCCGCGAACACAACTGGTTCCAGGTGCTCGTGTTCACGCGCACCAAGCACGGCGCGAACCGGCTTGCGGAGCAACTGACGAAGGACGGCATCAGCGCGATGGCGATCCACGGCAACAAGAGCCAGTCGGCCCGTACGCGCGCGCTGGCCGAGTTCAAGACCAGCACGCTGCAGGTGCTCGTCGCGACCGATATCGCCGCGCGCGGGATCGACATCGACCAGTTGCCGCACGTCGTCAACTTCGACCTGCCGAACGTGCCCGAGGATTACGTGCACCGGATCGGCCGCACGGGCCGCGCAGGCGCGACCGGCGAAGCCGTGTCGCTCGTGTGCGTCGACGAAAAGCAGCTGCTGCGCGACATCGAGCGGCTGATCAAGCGCGAGATCCCGCAGGAAGTGATCGCGGGCTTCGAACCCGATCCGAACGCGAAGCCGGAACCGATCCAGCAGCGCCGCGGGCAACAGCAACCGCGCGGTGGTGGCGGTGGCGGCGGCGGCGGCAATCGTCAGCCGCGTGGCAGCGGCTCAGGCCAGCCGGCCGCGAAACGCGACGGCAACGCGCAACCTAAGGCCGCGCAAGCGAAAGCTGCACCGCAGAAGGCCGCGAAGCCGCGCACGCAAGGCGGCGCCGCGGGCAATAGCGGCGGACGTCCGGCGGGCGGCGGCAACGGCGCGCGCCCGGCGAGCGGCAACGCCGCGCACGCGAACCGCAACCGTTCGTCGCGCAGCGGCCAGCGCGGTCACTGAAGCCGCGCGGCCGCGCGCCGCAGGTGCTCGATCTGGCGCTGCCAGCGTGCGAGCACCGCGGCGCGCTCCCCTTCCAGCGTGAACGTGACGCCTGTCGCGAGACGCGCATAGCCGACCCGCTGCGCATCGCCGTGCGCGATCGTCGCGGCGAATCCGGCCAGTCCGCCGAAGTCTCCTTCGAGCGGCGCCATCTCCAGTTGTGCCTGAAAGAACGCACCGTCCGCGACGAGCGTCAACGCGGCGGTGCGCCGTTGCGCGATCGCGCGCGCCGCCCGCGACTGCGGCCAGAGCGCGATCAGCAGCGTGCGCGCATCGTGTGCATAGATCTCGCCGACGCCGAGCAGCGTCGTGCGCAACTGGCCGTCGTCGGTCGCGACGATCAGCGACGCGGCGATATCGGCATGACGCTCGAGTGCGGTGCCGTCGAACAGCGACACGACGGCGGACGGCCACGCGTCGAACGTCCATTGCTCGAGCGCGTGGCGATGGGGATCGGTCATGATGGCGTGGCCCGGGTGCGGATCGGATGAGGATGCGCCAGCATACGCGCGACGGGCCGCGCCGCGGCGATCAGCGCATGAAAACGTGCCGCGTGATCTTCGTGAGCGGATAGTGCACGCCCGGCTGGATCCTCGCGGGCAGATCGAGCGGCTTGAGCAGCATCTTCACGCACATGTCGGCCGACAGGTTGCGCCGGACCAGCGAACTGATGCGTGCGACGCGCTCGCGGTTGTATTGGCTGTCGCCGACGCGATCCGGATAGCGGATCGCGAATACGTGGCGCAGCGCGATCTCGGAATCCTCGTTCTTGATTTCCATCACGCGGCGCGCGAGTGCCCCGAGCACCGCGAGCCGGCCGTTGCCCTCGACCTGGTTGTACTTCTTGAAGAACTTGAAGAAGTGCTTGTAGTGGCGCACTTCGTCCGTGCGGATGTTGTCGGTGATTTCCTTCAGCACCGGCTCGTCCGAGCATTCGTTGATCGCGCGATAGAGCGTGGCCGTGCCCGTCTCGACGACGCAGCGTGCGACCATTTCAAGCGCGCGGGTTTTTTCGAAGGCCTCGACCGAGCAGGTCTTCGAATACTCGGCAAAGAAATTCGCGAACGCGGTATCCCAGTCGAACTCGGGCCACACGTGCGCGATGTACGCCTTCAGCGCGCGGCCGTGCTGCAATTCTTCGTGCTCCCATGCATTGTTGAGCCATGCGGAGACTTCCGGATCGTCGTTGAAGAACTCGCTCAGATTGCTCGTATAGAGATCCGAGCCGCTTTCGATGAACGACGATGCGCACAGCAGCAGCAACAGATCCTCGTTCGCGGCGGCACGCTGACGATCGATCCGGTTCAGGTCGATGTCCTCGATACGCCACGGCATCACATGCGTGGTTTTGGTGTCCATGGTGGTGCGCTCCCAGTCGTCGCGCGGAGGCCGGCCCATGCCTGGGGCACAGGCGCCAGCCGATCCGCAGGCGGCGTTTTACTTGCGTTTATAGTGAATCGGTCCGGCCGAACCATGCTGGCATCTTAGCCGGACTTTGATGTTCGTGCTCCAAAGCACTGACCATGCCCGAGAGGCGCAGTTCCACGGCGTCCGTTGCCGTTCGTTAGACGGGACCTTCAAACCGCTTGCGCGCATTCGATGGTATGCGCCGGTGCCCAAACGAAAACGGGCGGCCGCAGGGCCGCCCGTGATGCAGGGAAACTGCCGGAAAACCGCCGGGAAAGCTGGAAGCGATCCGTCAGAAACCGGCCGCCAGCCCGTCGCGCCGGCTGTCGCTCGCGGCCACGTAGCCGCGCTCCGGATCGTCGGGATCGAGGCGCCAGACGAACTGCCCCGAACCGAAATCCATGTAAGGATCGTCGACCGACTTGATCGTGTGGCCGCGGGCGGCCAGCGCGTCGACCGTCGCGCGGTTCATCGTCGCCTCGACGTCGAGCGTGAAGTCGCGGTTGACCTTCCAGCGCGGCGCGCAACACGCGGCCTGCGGCTGCTGGCCGTAACCGAGCATCCGCACGACGGTCTGCAGATGGCCCTGCGGCTGCATGTCGCCGCCCATCACGCCGAAGCTCATCACGGCCTCGGTGCGGCCGTTGGCTTCCTCGGTGACGAACGCCGGGATGATCGTGTGGAACGGCCGCTTGCCGCCCGCGACGACGTTCGGCGAAGCCGGGTCCATCGAGAAGCCGTGCCCGCGGTTCTGCAGCGCAATGCCCGTGCCGGGCACGACGAGCCCGGAACCGAAGCCCATGTAGTTCGACTGGATGAAGCTCACCATCATTCCGCGTTCGTCGGCCGCCGACAGATAGATCGTGCCGCCCGAATGCGGGCGGCCGGCGGCGAAGTGCGTCGCACGTGCAGGATCGATCAGCTTCGCGCGTTCGGCGAGATACGCATCGTCGAGCATCTGTTCGGGCGTGACGTCCATCGCGCGCGGATCGGCGACGTAGCGATAGACGTCCGCGAACGCGAGCTTCATCGCCTCGATCTGCAGATGCTGCGAATCGACCGAGTCCACTGGCCATTCGGTCACGCCCGCATACTCGGCGATGCCGAGCGCGATCAGCGCGGCGATGCCCTGCCCGTTCGGCGGGATCTCGTGAATCGTGTGGCGGCCGAAGCGCTTGCCGATCGGCTCGACCCATTCCGGCCGGTACGCGCGCAGGTCGGCTTCGGTCAGCGCCCCGCCGCCTTCGCGTGCGAACGCGGCGATACGCTCGGCGAGCGCGCCTTCGTAGAATGCACGGGCACCGTCCTTCGCGAGCGTGCGCAGCGTCTGCGCATGACCGGGCAGGCACATGCGTTCGCCGACGAGCGGCGCGCGGCCGCGCGGCATGAAGGTGTCCGCGAAGCCGGGCAGGCCCTGCAGTTCGGGAACGGCCGCCGCCCACTTGTGCGCGACGATCGGCGGCACCGAATAGCCGCGCTCCGCGATCTCGATCGCCGGCTCGAGCAGGTCCGCGAACGGCAGCGAACCGAACTTCGCGTGCAGCGCTTCCCAGCCCGCGATCACGCCCGGCACGGTGACGGTGTCCCAGCCGCGCGTCGGCTTGTTCGCGATGCCGCGCGCGTCCGCGCCGTGACGCTTGCGGAAGTAGTCGACGTTCCAGGCGGCGGGCGCCACGCCCGATGCATTCAGCCCGGACAGCCGCTCGCCGTCCCACACGAGCGCGAATGCGTCGCCGCCGAGCCCGCACGACACGGGCTCGACGACCGTGATCGCGGCGGCGGCGGCCAGCGCCGCATCCACCGCGTTGCCGCCCTTCCACAGCATCCGCAGCCCGGCCTGCGCGGCAAGCGGGTGCGACGTCGACACGACGTTGCGCGCGAACACCGGGATGCGGGTCGACGGATACGGGTTGTGCCAGTTGAAGTCAGTCATCGCTACCACCTCGTCGAAAGCCGAATGAACGCGCCCGCACGAGCGGGCAATCCGCCATTGCAGCGCGATCGGCGCAATCGCGCAAATTCATTTGTCACATGAATCCATGCAATTTCCGCATGAATCATGCGCGCCGACGTCCGGCAGGCCGGCCGAACGCCGTTGCCGCCCTTACAATACCCGCTCCGTCTCACGACACGACCATCGAGCCATGACCCGAGATCCCCGCCTCACCCTCAACGCGCGCCAGCAGGAACTGCTCGAATGGGTGCAGCGCGACGGCTTCGTGACCGTCGACGATCTCGCCGCGCATTTCGCGGTGACGCCGCAGACGATCCGCCGCGACGTGAACTGGCTCGCCGACCTGAATCTGCTGCGCCGCTACCACGGCGGCGCGAGCCTGCCGACCAGCTCGGAGAACGTGTCGTACACGGCGCGCCAGCGGATGTTCCACGACGAGAAGCGGCGCATCGCGGCGCTCGCGGCGTCGCACATCCCCGACCAGGCGTCGCTGTTCATCAATCTCGGCACGACGACCGAGGAAGTCGCGCGCGCGCTGAACCGCCATCACGGGCTGCACGTGATCACGAACAACCTGAACGTCGCGTCGATGATGAGCGGCTACCCCGACTGCGAGGTGCTGATCACGGGCGGCATCGTGCGGCCGTGGGACAAGGGCATCGTCGGCGAACTCGCGATCGACTTCATCCGCCAGTTCAAGGTCGACTACGCGATCATCGGCACGTCGGCGATCGAGGCCGACGGCACGCTGCGCGATTTCGACACGCGCGAGGTGCGCGTGGCCGAGGCGATCATGCAGCATGCGCGCACGGTCTACCTCGTGACCGACCATTCGAAGGTGGGCCGCCCGGCGCTGGTGCGCCAAGGCCATCTGAGCCAGGTGCACGCGCTTTTCACCGACAAGCCGCTGCCGTCCGACATGGCCGATACGGTGGCCGCCGCCGGCACCCAGGTGTACGTCGCGGAATGACGCTCGCGATGCTGCACCGCACCTGAAACTTCAAGTGAAATCAAGAAGTTGGCGCCGCGCGCGAACCGCTTGTGGCATGCGTTTCTGTCAAACGGAAAATTAACGGGGCACGATTTGTCGTTGCCTGCGCGCTCGACTAGACTCCAGTTCCCCGGCCCGTTCGCCGATCCGCCTGTGCCAGGGCGGTGCGAATCGCAGGCCGGCGAATGCAGCTTTTCCCCCCAAGCCATACCCCCGCGGGGTATCGCGCGGCGGCGTACGCGCCGGCCGCGCGGGCAGTCCGATTGCCATGGAGAGAACGATGCTGAGTCCGCATGAATTCGCCACGCTCTTGCTTGTGAAGGACGCGCCTGATCAGCGCGATATGGATCGGGATGAACTGGACATCCTGCTCGAACAACAGCTCGTCCGCCTGGAAGGGCTCGGCTCGGGGCGCAAATACTGCGTGACCGAGACCGGCGACGCCGCGCTGCGATCCATCAAGTACCGCTATTCGTAAGTCCCGCTGTTCCTGACCTGATCGCGCGGCCGGCATCCGGCCGCGCGGTCGTTCCGGCCTCCCGCCCGTCCGTTCGCCGCTGCCGGCTTCAGCCGCCGCGCAGCGTCGGATCGACCGCCGCCCGCCAGCTGATGGCCTGCGCGCGCGCCCCGTTGAAATAGGCGATCCAGCCGGCGCGCGCCGCCGCGTCGGGCGCCACATAGTGGGCCGAAAGTTCGTTTACGAACGCACAATAGTTCGCTTCGCTCAGCCCGCGATACCGTTTCGCGACGTACGCGTCGTACAGCGTCGAGTAGACCGGCCGCGCGTCCGCGCCCCAGTCGCGCGCCGCGCCGCCGCACGCCGTCTGCAGGTCGACGAACGACGGCGCCCGCCAGTTGCCGGCGAGCGGCGGCGTACCGACGCCGCACCCCGCCAGAAGGACGGCGCACACGCCGGCCCACATCCCAATACGCATGATTCACCTCGCGAAACGGTCGATTCCGCCAGTATCGTCCGGGATCGTGTCGCGCGCTACTGGCCCCGCTTTTTCGAACTTTACTTTTTCGATTTCGTTCGTTAAATTTCGAATTCGAACATTTCATGTTCGCCCTATTTCAACAGACGATAAGGACAGCAGGTGACCCAACCGAATCGCTACGATCTGCTCGTCGTCGGCGGCGGCATCAACGGCGCGGGGATCGCGCGCGACGCGGCCGGCCGCGGCCTGTCGGTCATGCTCTGCGAGCAGGACGACCTCGCGTCGCACACGTCGTCGTCCAGCACGAAGCTGATTCACGGCGGCCTGCGTTACCTCGAGTACAACGAATTCGGCCTGGTGCGCAAGGCGCTGCAGGAACGCGAAACGCTGCTGCGCGCGGCGCCGCACATCATGTGGCCGCTGCGCTTCGTGATGCCGCACATGCCGAACCTGCGCCCGGCCTGGCTGATCCGCATCGGCCTGTTCCTCTACGATCACCTCGCGAAACGCGAACTGCTGCCCGGCTCGCGCGGCATCGACATGCGCCGCCATGCGGCCGGCGCGCCGCTGATCGACTCGATCAAGCGCGGCTTCGTGTATTCCGACGGCTGGGTCGACGACGCCCGCCTCGTCGTGCTGAACGCGATGGATGCGAAGGAGCGCGGCGCCGCGATCCTGACGCGCACCAAGCTCGTTTCCGCCGAACGCCGCGGCGAAGAATGGGAAGCGCGGCTGCAGCAGGCCGACGGGTCGATCCGCGTCGTGCATGCGCGCGCGATCGCGAACGCGGCCGGCCCGTGGGTCGGCGAAGTGCTGCACGGCGCGCTCGGCCGCGGTGCGCATCACAGCGTGCGGCTCGTGAAGGGCAGCCACATCATCACGCGCCGCCTGTTCGATCACGATCACGCGTACATCTTCCAGAACCCGGACAAGCGGATCATCTTCGCGATTCCGTACGAGCACGACTTCACGCTGATCGGCACGACCGACGTCGAATACACGAACGATCCCGCGAAGGTCGCGATCGATCGCGACGAGACGCAGTACCTGTGCGATTCGATCAACCGCTACTTCAAGCGCAAGATCTCGCCGGCCGACGTGCACTGGACCTATTCGGGCGTGCGCCCGCTGCTGGAAGACGAGAACGCGACGAACGCATCGGCCGTGACGCGCGACTATCGTCTCGAACTCGACGACGGCGCGGGCGCCCCGCTGCTGTCGGTGTTCGGCGGCAAGATCACCACGTTCCGCAAGCTCGCGGAAGAAGCCGGCGACATGCTGTGCCGCGCGCTCGGCCGCGACGCGAAGACCTGGACGGCCGGCGTCGCGCTGCCGGGCGGCGACATCGCGAACGCGAAGTTCGACGTATTCGCCGGCGCGTTCGCGAAACGCCATCCGTGGCTGCCCGCCGCACTCGCGCGCCGCTATGCGCGCGCGTACGGCACCCGTGCGGAGCGCGTGATCGACGGCGCGAAGTCGCTTGCCGATCTGGGCGCCGAAATCGCGCCGGGCATCCACGACGCGGAACTGCGCTACCTGCGCGACGCCGAATGGGCGACCTGCGCGCAGGACGTGCTGTGGCGCCGCTCGAAGCTCGGGCTGCACGTCGCGCCCGGCACGCTCGATGCCGTAACCGCCGCGGTCGACGCATGGTTCGCCGCCGCGCATGCGCCGCACGCCTGATTCGAATGCAGTTGCAGTTGCCTGACCGACGTTGACTCACCGACGCGCCGCCCACATGCGGCGCGCATCACAACTAAGCCAATCCACGGATGGAGATGAGAGACATGCAGGACCAGTACATCCTCGCGCTTGACCAGGGCACCACGAGTTCCCGCGCGATGCTGTTCGATCGCCAGGGCAATATCGTATCGATCGCCCAGAAGGAATTCGAACAGATCTACCCCCAACCCGGCTGGGTCGAGCACGACCCACAGGAAATCTGGTCGACGCAAGCCGGCGTCGCCGCGGAAGCCGTCACGCGCACGGGCCTGAACGGCACGTCGATCGCCGCGATCGGCATCACCAACCAGCGTGAAACGACGATCGTCTGGGATCGCGAGACGGGCCAGCCCGTCTACAACGCGATCGTCTGGCAGGATCGCCGCACGGCCGACTTCTGCGATTCGCTGAAGAAGCAGGGCCTCGAAGCGAAGGTGCGCGCGAAGACCGGCCTGCCGATCGACTCGTACTTCTCCGCGACGAAGATCCGCTGGATCCTCGACAACGTGCCGGGGGCGCGCGACAAGGCCCGCCAGGGCAAGCTCGCGTTCGGCACCGTCGACAGCTGGCTCGTGTGGAACTTCACGAAGCACGAACTGCACGTGACCGACGTGACCAACGCGTCGCGCACGATGCTGTTCAACATCCATACGCGCGAGTGGGACAGCGAGCTGCTCGAACTGCTCGACATTCCGCGCAGCATGCTGCCGGAAGTGAAGGCGTCGTCGGAGATCTACGGCCACACGAAGACCACCGTGTTCGCGTCGAAGATCCCGCTCGCGGGCATCGCCGGCGACCAGCACGCTGCGCTGTTCGGCCAGATGTGCACGACCTCGGGCATGGTGAAGAACACCTACGGCACCGGCTGCTTCCTGATGATGAACACCGGCGACAAGCCGATCGAGTCGAAGAACAACCTCGTCACCACGATCGCGTGGCAAATCGGCGACGACGTCCAGTACGCGCTCGAAGGCAGCATCTTCATCGCGGGCGCGGTCGTGCAGTGGCTGCGCGACGGCGTCGGCATCATCAAGACGGCCGCGGAAATCGAGGCGCTCGCGGCCAGCGTGCCGCATACCGACGGCGTCTACCTCGTACCCGCGTTTGCCGGCCTCGGCGCGCCGCACTGGAACGCGCGGGCGCGCGGCTCGGTGTTCGGCGTCACGCGCGGCACGAGCGCCGCGCATCTCGCCCGTGCGGCGCTCGATGCAATCGCATACCAGTCGCTCGACGTGCTGGCCGCGATGGAAGCCGATTCGGGCATCAGCATCGGCGAGCTGCGGGTGGACGGCGGCGCAAGCGCGAACGACCTGCTGATGCAGTTCCAGGCCGACCTGCTCGGCGTCGACGCGGTGCGTCCGCAGATCACCGAGACGACCGCGCTCGGCGCGGCCTACCTCGCGGGCCTCGCGATCGGCTACTGGAAGAACCTCGACGAAGTGCGGAACCAGTGGCAGCTCGATCGCCGCTTCGCGCCGTCGATGCCGAAGGAGCAGGTCGAGCAGCGCATGGCCGGCTGGCAGCGCGCGGTACGCGCCGCGAAGGCCTGGGCCGACGACACGCAGTAACCGCAACACGCTCGAACGAAATACAACAACACCGGCGGACCGCGCGACGCGCGAGTCCGCCGCAATCTACGAGAGACAACATGTCACCTTATATTGCGGAATTCATCGGCACGGCGATCCTCGTGCTGCTCGGCAACGGCGCGGTCGCGAACGTGCTGCTTGCAAAGACCAAGGGCAAAGGTGCGGACCTGATCGTGATCGTGATGGGCTGGGCGATGGCGGTATTCGTCGCCGTCTACGTGACCGCGTCGTTCAGCGGCGCGCACCTGAACCCGATCGTCACGATCAGCCTCGCGCTCGCGGGCAAGTTCGCGTGGTCGAAAGTCGGCGGCTACGTGCTCGCGCAGATGCTCGGCGGGATGGCGGGCGCGTTGCTCGTGTGGCTCGCGTATCGCCAGCACTTCGCGAAGGAAGCCGATGCGGACCTGAAGCTCGCCGTGTTCTGCACGGCGCCGGCGATCCGCAGCGTCACGCACAACGTGCTGACCGAAGCGATCTGCACGTTCGTGCTGATCCTCGGCGTGCTGTACCTCGCGTCGCCGCAGGTCGGCCTCGGCGCACTCGACGCGCTGCCCGTCGGCCTGCTGGTGCTCGGCATCGGCATCTCGCTCGGCGGCCCGACCGGCTATGCGATGAGCCCCGCGCGCGACCTGTCGCCGCGCATCATGCACGCGCTGCTGCCGATCCCCGGCAAGCGCGACAGCGACTGGCGCTATGCATGGGTGCCGGTCGTCGGCCCGCTGCTCGGCGGCGCGGCGGCAGCCGGCCTGTATCTGCACCTGCACGCGACGATCTGATCGCGGTTTGAACGAAGCGCGCGGCCTGCCCTGCCGCGCGCTTCACTGCCTTGCGTTTTTCTACCGGTCGTTCACGGCCGCCACCAGCGACTTCAGCTTCACGCCGACGTCCGCGACCGCCGCCGGCGTCACCTCGATCCCGCGCTCGACCAGCATTCTCGCCACCCGCATTTCCTTCGCGAATCCCGCTGCACGGCCGAAGCCGCTCGCCGCGACGAGCCGAGAGGCCGCGTCGAAATGGAAATGGATGTGCGCATCGTCGCCGAGCACGCGCGCGACCGACTGCGTGCCGAGCGCCGGCTCGCCGGCCACCTGCAACTGCGCATCGTATTGATCGGACCAGAACCACGGCGTGTCGCGATACGGTTCGCCCGCGCCGAGCATGTTGCGGGCGGCGACGTGCGCCTGCGTCTCGGCGCCGTGCCACGTCTCCTGCCGAAGCGGGCGGCCCGACAACACGCTCGGAAACACCGCGACGTCGCCGGCCGCGAAAATGCCGCGCGCCGAGGTCTCGAGCTGCGCATTCACGATGATGCCGCGCTCGACCGCGAGGCCTGCGTCGCGCGCCAGCTCGTCGGCCGGGTCGATGCCGATGCCGGCCACGACCGTGTCGGCGAGCAGCGTGTCGCCGTCGTCGAGCACGACGGCCAGCGCACCGCCCGAGGTCCGCTCGATCGCAACCGGTTTCCGGTTCAAACGGATCGCCACGCCCTGCTCGTCGTGAAGCGCATGCACGCGCGTCGCGATGGCTTGCGGCACCGCGCGGCCCAGCAGCCGCGGCGCCGCATCGAGCACGGTCACGCGGCAGCCGCGCTGGCGCGCCGACGCCGCGACTTCGAGACCGATGAAGCCGCCGCCGATCAGCACGATCCGCGCGTCGGGCACGAGCCGCGCGCCGATCGCGGCCGCGTCGTCGAGCGTGCGCAACGCGAATACGCCGTCGAGCGCCGCGCCCGGCACGGCCAGACGGCGCGCGCGGCCGCCGGTGGCCAGCAGCAGCGCGTCGTAGCCGAGCACGCGCCCGCCCGACATGCGCACTTCGCGTGCGGGCGGATCGATGCGCTCGACGGTCGCGACGATCCGCTCGATACGATCGGCCGCCCATGCTTCGGCATCGCGCAACCGGCATTGCGCCGCGTCGCGCTCGCCCGTCAGCACGCCCTTCGACAACGGCGGCCGCTCGTACGGCGGATGCGGCTCCGCGCCGATCAGCACGATGCGCCCGCGCCAGCCGGACGCGCGCAACACCTGCGCCGCGCGGCCGCCCGCATGGCCGGCGCCGACGATCGCCATCACCCGGTCGCTGGTCATCGCGTCATACCTCGATCAGGATGCGGCCGTCCTCGATCTTCGCGCGGTACGTTCGCAGCTTCTCGCAGGCGGGCGCGGACAGCGGCCGGCCGTCGCGCACGTCGAAGCGGCCATTGTGCTTCGGGCATTCGATCACGTGATCCATCACGAGCCCGTCCGCGAGATGCACCTGCTCGTGCGTGCACAGGCCGTCGCTTGCGTAAACCTCACCGTCGATCCGGTAGATCGCGTACGTGCGGCCGGCATGATCGAAGCGCGCGACGTCTTCGTCATCGATGTCGTGGAGCGCGCCGGTGTCGATCCATTGCGTCATGGTGTGTGTCTCCTTCGTTGGATGTTCGGCAACGTTCATGCACGCGCGGCATCGGGCACCGGCCGCACGACGCAATCGGACGGGTCGCGGGTCTGCCGAATCAGCGCCGGCACGATCTCCGCATAGGCCGCCAGCGTGCTGCGGTACGGCGGCGGCATGTCGGCCTTCACGGCGTCGTGCAGCTTCGGCAGCGCATGGAACGGCACCATCGGGAACATGTGGTGCTCGACGTGATAGTTCATGTTCCAGTACAGGAAGCGGAACACCGGATTCATCATCACGGTCCTGCAGTTGCGCCGGTGATCGAGCACGTTCTCCGGCATGCCCGCGTGCTGCGTGAGGCCGAAATACAGGTACAGCCACGCGCCGTAGAGGCTCGGCAGCCCGATGTAGAGCAGCGGCAGGATCGTGTGCCAGTACACCGCGGCGCCCGTCACCAGCATGTAGATCGCGAGATGGATGCGCGACTCGCGCACGACCTTCGGCCATTCCGATTCGGGCACGTAGGTCCGCTCCTCGTCGTCGAGCCGGCCGGTGACCGACACCGCGATCATCTTGCGCAGCTCGCCGGCCACGTGCTTCAGCGCGACGACGTTCAGCGCGAGCGCGAGCCAGTCGGTCGGCTTCGGCGCGGCGATTTCCGGATCGCGCCCGACGACCAGCGTATCGGTGTGATGGCGTGCATGGCTCCAGCGCCAGGCGGTCGCGCGGCGGAACACCTGGAACGACGCGACCTGATACAACGCGTCGTTCATCCAGCGCGTGCGGAACGCGGTGCCGTGCCCGCATTCGTGCCAGCGCGAATCGGCCGGGCTGCAGTAAAGCGTGCCGTACACGAAGAACGCCGGGATCGCCCACGCCGAATGCGCACGCCACGCCAGCCACGCGAGCGCGCCGCTGATCGCGATCGCCGCGTACCAGACCAGCGTATCGCGAATCGCACGCGCATCGCCGCGCTGCATCAGCTGCTTCATCAGCGGCCGCGGCACCGCGCACCGGTACCACGCGGCGTTGACGAGCCCGGCCGCATGCGCGCGCTCGCCGGCGCCGCCGATCATTCGGTATTCCTGACGGCGCGCTGCCGCGCGCTCGCGCGCCGGGTCGTCGGTATGGGCCACTTCTGTCTCCTCGGGTTCTCGTGCGCGGCAAGCGCTTCGCAACAAGACCGAAATTAGGCGACCGGCCGCCCCGCCTCAATCGAAACGTTGACGAAATTTCGCCATGGCTTTAGCGTTCCCGACAACGCCACGCGATCGATGGCGACCCTCACGATGGAGACGACCATGGCAGGTGAATCCGGGCCGCGCTGGCGCAAGCGCACCGCGCGCTTCGACGAGATCGCGGCGCTCGCCGGCGTCAGCACGACGACCGTCGACCGCGTCCTGAACGAGCGCGGCAGCGTCTCCGCGCAGGCGCGCGAACGCGTGGTGGCGGCCGCGCGGCAGCTCGGCGTGCCGCGGCAACTGCCCGACACGCGGCATGGGCTGATCCACGTCGACGTGCTGCTGCCGGATACCGACGCGCCGTTCTTCCGACGGTTGCAGCAGGCGCTGCAGCGCTCGCTGCAGATGCTCGACCGGCGCGTGGTCGTGCACCGGTCGATCCTGCCCGCCGCCGACGACGAGCGCGCCGCCGTGCTGATCGAGCGGCCCGCGTACCGGCGCGCGGCGCTGATCGTCACCGCGCACGACACGGCCCGCATGCGCGACGCGCTGGCCGGCGCGATCGCGCGTGGCGAGACCGTCGTCACGATGGTCACCGACATCGGCGGCATCGACCGTGCGCACTTTGTCGGCATCGACAACTATCGCGCCGGACGCACGGCCGGCTACTACATCGGCCGCCTCGCGGCGCGTCCCGGCCGCGTGCTGCTGCTCGGCGGCCGGATGGGCTACCGCGCGCACGCCGACCGGATGGCCGGCTGCCGCGACCAGCTCGCCGACGCGTTCGCCGCCCTACGCTGCGACGACGCGCCATTCGAGACGCTCGACCAGGACGACCGCTGCTATCGCGTCGTGTCGAAGGCGCTGCAGGCGCACGACGACGTGGTCGCGATCTACAACAGCGGCGCCGGGTCGGCCGGCATCGAAGCGGCGCTGCGCAAGGCCGGCGCGGTCGGGCGCGTCGTGTGGATCGGCCACGAGATGATCGACCAGCACCGCACCTTCATCGAAGCCGGCGCGATGGATCTCGCGATCGACCAGGATCCCGACGGGCAGGCGATTTCCGCGCTGCAGCACGTGCTGCATGCGTGCGGCATCGTCGAACAGCCGCCGCCGGACGACCCGGTCGAATTCCGCGTGTTCTGCCCGGCGAACGTGAGGACCAGCGCGTACCTGCAGGCGTGAATCCCGCCGCCCGGCGGGCCGCGTGCGCGTGGCGAAAAAATCGACCACGCCATTGGCGATTTTTCGTCAACGTTTGTCATGCAGTCCGCGCCACGCATCCGTACATTGGTCAGTCATCGATAGACGACAACGGACAGGAGACGATGGCTGAACCGATCCTCATCGGCGTGAACCTCGACGGCGTGCTCGAGCACGACGGGCTGCCGCCGCCCTCGCCCGCCGAGCGTTTCCGGAGGGTCGCCGCCGCCGGCGTGTTCGATTACATCGAAAAGAATCCCATGCGCGGCGAAGACCTGTCGCCCTATTTCGCGCTGGTCGACCGCCACGCGCTGCCCATTCGCGTCATCGGCGGCATCTGGTACGCGGGCCGCGACGAAGCGCATGTCGCCGAGATCGTCGCGGCAGGCGCGCGCTTCGGCAGCACGGTGCTCAACTGCCAGTTGTTCGCGCATCACGCGGACGGCCATCCGCTGTCGGACCGCGAAGTTGCCGACTTCTATCTGCGCGCGTACGCATTGGGCGAGCCGGTCAACTGCCTGCCGAGCCTCGAAGTGCACGTCGACATGTGGAGCGAGGATTTCGCGCGCGTGGCGCGCGTCGCGCGGCATGTCGAGCAGGCCGGCGCACCGTTCCGGATCACCCTCGATCATTCGCACCTGCTGTTCAAGATCGGCAATCGCGCCGAACTCGACGCAGCGGGCCTGCGCGAATCGGCCGACGGCGGCCGCGCGATGCTCGACCCGGCGTCTCCCGCCGCGATCTATGCCGACTGGATCGCGCGCGGTTGGGTCGGCCACGCGCATGCGCGCAGCGTGACGCCGAACAATCCCGACAACCGCTGGATGCGCCGCACGGACGGCAGGCCCGGCCGCGGCATCCAGTACCCGTTCGTCGCACCCGCGCCGGGCGCCTATCACGGCGAATGGCGTGCGGCGGCGCTCGACCCGTGGAAAGCCGCGCTGCGCCAGTTGCTGCAGACGCAAGTGCAAGCGCGGGCTCCCGCTCACGCGCAGCCGCCACGACTCGAACAGATCAGTTGCGAGTTCATCCCGTTTCCCGACTACGGCGGCGGCGCACGCTATTCGATCTTCGACAACAACGTCGCGTGCGCGCAATGGCTGCGCGACGCGTGGCAGGCACTCGCCGCGCACGCCGGCGCCTGATTCGGACCCCGCCCCACTCAAGCCCCAAGGACAGAACGATGACGCAAGCCTTCCACTTTTCGCTGAACCGGATGAGCGCGCCGCGCTTGCCGTTCGACCGCTACGTCGCGCTGTGCCAGCGCCTCGGCGTCGACACGATCGAGATCCGCAACGATCTCGATGGCGTCGAGCTCGCCGACGGCACGCCGGCTGCCGCCGTACGCGCGACGGCCGAGGCCGGCGGCGTGACGATCCTGACGATCAACGCGCTGCAGCGCTTCGAGCAATGGAACGCCGAACGCGCGGACGAGGCGACCGTGCTGGCCGACTACGCGGCGCAATGCGGCGCGCGTGCGCTGGTGCTGTGCCCGACCAACAGCCGCGGCGACACGCGCGGCGCCGACGCCCGCCATGCGGATCTCGTGACGGCGCTGAAGGCGTTGAAGCCGATCCTTCAAGCCCGCGGCCTGCTCGGCTTCATCGAGCCGCTCGGTTTCGAGGAATGCGCGCTGCGCCGCAAGTCGGACGCGGTGAAGGGCATCTACGCGGCGGCGGGCGAGCCGGTGTTCCGGCTCGTGCACGACACGTTCCACCATCACCTCGCCGGCGAAGACATCTTCTTCCCGAACCTGACGGGCCTCGTGCACATCTCGGGTGTCGAGGAAGCCGACCTGCCGGTCGACCGGATGCGCGACGGCCACCGCGTGCTGGTCGGCGGCGCCGACCGGCTCGGCAACATCCGGCAACTGCGCGAGCTGCTCGCGCGCGGCTACCGCAGCGCGTTGTCGTTCGAGCCGTTCGCGAGCGAGATCGCCGAAGCCGGCGACATCGAAGACCGGCTGCGGGCGAGCATCGACTACGTGCGCGGCGAGCTGACGGATCGCTGAGCGGACGGTCGTAACGGTGCGCAGGCCCACACCGGTCGCACATCGGGAAAACAACGGAATCCAGAGGAAGACGAAATGATCGAATTCGCTTTGTTCGGCGCGGGCAGAATCGGCAAGATCCACGCGGCGAATCTCGCGCGCCATCCGGGCGCGACACTGAAGTACGTGATCGACCGGCACGCGCCGTCGGCCGAAGCACTCGCCCACACGCATGGCGCGCAAGTCGCCGACATCGAGCGCGCGCTCGGCGATGCGTCGGTGCGGGCCGTCGTGATCGCGTCGAGCACCGACACGCACGCGGACCTGATCGTCGCGGCCGCGAACGCGGGCAAGGCGGTGTTCTGCGAGAAGCCGGTCGACCTCACCGTCGAACGCTCGCGTGCGTGCGCGGACGTCGTGCGGCGCACCGGCGTGACCTGCATGATCGGCTTCCAGCGCCGCTTCGACCCGACCTTCGCGGCGCTGAAGGCACGCGTCGAGCGCGGTGAGATCGGCGCGCCGGAAATGCTGGTCGTCACGAGCCGCGATCCGGGCGCGCCGCCGGCCGACTACATCCGCAGCTCGGGCGGCATTTTCAAGGACATGCTGATCCACGACTTCGCCGTGTTCCGCTGGATCCTCGGCGACGAAGCGCAGACGCTGCACGCGACGGGCAGTTGCCTGACCGATCCGGCCGTGCGCGACGCCGGCGACATCGATTCGACCGCCGTGACGATTCGCACGCGACGCGGATTGCTGTGCCAGATCAACACGTCGCGGCGCGCGGCCTACGGCTACGACCAGCGCTTCGAACTGCTCGGCAGCCACGGGATGCTGCAGGCCGGCAACGTGCGGCCGACCGAGGTGAGCGCATGGCTCGCGGGCGGCATCGCGACGGACGTGCCGGAGCCGTTCTTCCTCGAACGCTACCGGCATGCGTACGCGGCCGAGATCGCGCATTTCGTCGACGCGCTGCGCGACGGCACGCCGGTCAGGACGACGATCGACGACGGGCTCGCCGCGCTCGAACTGGCCGAAGCCGCGATGACGTCGTGGCAAACGGGGCGCGTGATCGAGCTGTAACGCAGCAAACGGGGGCGGCGATCCGGGCAAGCGGGCCGCCGCCGCGCGCCCGGCGGCACACCGGCACGGCATGCCGCACCGGCACGGCCGCATCGGGCAAATTTGCCGCCCCGTCGCGCGGCCCGCGCGTGAAAGCACGTATGATGGCGAATCGATCGGCGTCGCCGATATCCCGCGTTTTCATCACCATGCTCGATCACCTCATCTGCGACTGCGACGGCGTGCTCGTCGACAGCGAAGTCGTCGCCGACCGCGTGCTGCTCGACACGCTGTCCGCCACGTTCCCCAACCTCGATTTCGAAGCCGCCGCGAAGTCGGCATTCGGCCAGCAGACGTCGCGTTTCCTCACCGGCATCGAATCCCGCTTCGGGGTCGAGATGCCCGCCAACTTCATCGAGACCATCGAGCACAACATCGAAGTCGCGCTCGCGCAATCGCTCGCGCCGATCAGCGGCGTGCGCGACGCGCTGCTGAAGGTCACGCTGCCGGCCGCCGTCGTGTCGAACAGCAGGCTCGTGCGCGTGCGCAGCTCGCTGAAGCGCGCATCGCTCACCGAGATCTTCGGCGAGCGCGTGTTCAGCTCCGAACAGGTCGCGCGGCCGAAGCCCTACCCGGACGTCTACCTGCATGCGGCGCACACGCTCGGCGTCGCGCCGGCGCGCTGCGTCGTCGTCGAGGACAGCATCTCGGGGTTGAATGCCGCGCGGGCGGCCGGGATGAAGACGATCGCGTTCGTCGGCGCGAGCCACATCCCCGACAACTACGCGGATGCGCTGCGCGCGATGGGCATCACGCGGATCATGCGCAAAATGGACGAACTGCCGGCGCTCGTCGAAGCCGGCATGCGCGGCGAATTCGGCGACGTGCAGTCCTGATTGTCATGCGGGCCGGATCGGGTCGATCCGGCCGCGCCCCGGGCGCGCGAACGCGCCCGCCCTTCCCTCGCTCAGGCCGGCTCGCAGCAGCGTTCGCGCGCCGCCGCCAGCGCCTCGCGGAACTCGACGAGCTCCGCGATCGTCAGCATCGGCAGCCCGTGCCGTTGCGCGAAGCGCTCGACATCGTCGCCGCGCGTCATCGTGCCGTCCGGATTCATCAGCTCGCACAGCACGCCGGCCGGCTTCAGGCCCGCGAGGATCGACAGGTCGACCGTGCCTTCGGTGTGACCGCGGCGCGCCAGCACGCCGCCCGGTTGCGCACGCAACGGAAACACGTGGCCGGGCCGCACGATGTCGTGCGGCCTGGCGCCGTCGGCGATCGCCGCGCGGATCGTCGTCACGCGATCGGCCGCCGACACGCCGGTATGCACGCCTTCGCGCGCCTCGATCGACACGGTGAACGCGGTGCCGTTGCGGCTTTCGTTGGTCTGCACCATCGGCGGCAGCTCGAGCGCGCGCACCGTGTCGTCGGTCAGGCACAGGCACACGATGCCGCTGCACTCGCGGATCAGCAGCGCCATCGTCTCGGGCGTGATGCGCTCGGCGGCGACGATCAGGTCGGCTTCGTTCTCGCGGTCGTGGTCGTCCTGCAGCACGACCGCGCGGCCGGCGCGCATCGCGTCGAGCGCAGCGGCGATGCGCGGCGGCACCGGTTCGGAATCCAGCAACGGGAGATCGGCAAAGGCGTCGGCGGGCGCCGACGAAACGGACATCAAGGACATGTGAAACGCTCCTCGCAAATACGATTTGGGCGAAAAACGTTTCAGGGCATTGCAAACAGACAGAACGACAACCCGCTTCGCATGCAGCGCGAAGCGGCCCTGACGGACATGACTATCTGCACATCTTCTCTCATCCGGACTGTAACCGTCGGCTCTGGCATTCGACCAGATCTGCTGACCCCGCGCGGATGCGCGGGCGCTCGCGGGCTCGCCGGCTTACGCCAGCCTACCGCCGGTGGGGAATTTCGCCCCGCCCTGAAGACGCACTGATTGCCGGACGGGAACGCCCCGTCACCGGCGGGCCAAGCATACAACAGCCGCGCGCGACGCGCAGCGAACTACCGGTAAAACCTTACTGACGACCCCGTCTAACGGCGTCGTCCAAACGGCCGGCGGACCGACCCGCGGTCCAGCGAAAGTCGGGGAACGCAGTCGCGCCGCGCGGCCCGCGCGATCAGTTGGCGGCCGCGTGCGCCGCGTCGGGCACGAGCCAGCGCGGCGGCACCTCGGGGCTCACGGTCACGCGGAACGCACGCGCCTCGCTGTCGCCCGGGTTGCGCAGGCTGTACGGCTGGTCGGCATCGAACACGATCGCGTCGCCGGTCGCGAGCAACTGGCGGCGGTCGTGCACGCTGACTTCGAGCGTGCCTTCGCTGACGACGAGGTTGACCGTCGTGCCGGGTGCGCGGCGCGCGCCGGGTTCGGTATGCAGCGGCGCGATCCGCAGCTCGTGGAATTCGGCCGCGGCCGGCTCGCCTTCCGGGTACAGCGCACGTGCCGAGAAGCGGCCGTTCGAGCTGACGACGCGCGACGCGCGCTCGGCCGCCAGGTGCTCGAAACCGTTCACCGCATGGCGCCGCAGGAACGCGGCGACCGACACCTTCAGCGCCGCCGCGATCTTGCAGAGCACCTTGATCGACGGCACGCTGCGCGCCGATTCGATCTGCGCGAGCATCGCGCGCGACACGCCGGACAGCCGCGCGAGCGCATCGAGCGACAGTTGCCGCTCGGCGCGCAAGCGCGCGAGGTTCACGCCGACGACCTGCTCGAGCGCGTCGAGCGACGCGGACGCGCGCAGGTCGGCGGCATTGCCGGACTCGAAGGAAGACACGTCGCGCACGAGCGCCAGGGATGAAGACATAGCATTGCCTCCGGGCCGCCGCGCGGCCCTGCGTAGGGGGTAAGCCGGAATCGGAATCGGGTTGCGCCGGTCATGGCGCGTATCGAGACGCTATCACCCGCCCCTGCACGGGCAAACGAAGTTATCTTCACACCGTTATCAGCATCGCGGAGGAATGCGTTTCTCGCGAACCTTTTCCTGCCGCCATGGCGTCGCCCGCGGCAAGCGCCGCGGCGACGCTCACTGCGCCGCCCGCGCCGCGCCGCGCGCCGGGCCGCGCGCATCGAGCCGCATCGCGAACCCCGTGACGACGAGCGCCGCGAACGTCACCGCGACCGCGACCCACGGCAGCGCATCGAGCGCGAAGCCGTGCTCCAGCGCGACGCCGCCGAGCCACGCACCGCCCGCATTGCCGACGTTGAACGCGCCGATGTTCAGCGTCGACGCGAGATGCGGCGCGCTCGCGGCCTTCTCGACCACGCGCGCCTGCAGCGGCGGCACCGTCGCGAACGCGGCGATCCCCCAGACGAATACGGTGACGGCGGCCGCGACCGGCAGGTGGCTCGTCTTCGCGAACACGGCCATCACGGCCATCAGCGCGACGAGGATCGCGATCAGCGACGGCATCAGCGCGCGGTCGGCGAGCTTGCCGCCGATCGTATTGCCGATCGTCAGCCCCGCGCCGAACAGCACGAGGATCAGCGCGACCGCGCGCGGCGAATAACCCGACACGGTCTCGAGAATCGGCGCGACGTAGGTGAACACGACGAACACGCCGCCGAAGCCGAGCACGGTCATCAGCAGCGCGAGCCACACCTGCGGCTCCTTCAGCACGCGCACTTCGTGGCCGAGGCCGACCGGCCCGCTGTCGTGGCGGTTCGGCACCAGCGCGGCCACGCCGCCGAGCGCGAGCACGCCGAGCGCGGCGACGATCCAGAACGACGCGCGCCAGCCGAGCAACTGGCCGACGAACGTGCCGAACGGCACGCCGAGCACATTCGACAGCGTGAGCCCCGTGAACATCAGCGCGATCGCGCTCGCGCGCTTGTCGGCCGGCACGAGCGACGCGGCGACCACCGCGCCGATGCCGAAGAACGAACCGTGCGCGAACGACGTGACCACGCGCGCGACCATCAGCATCGCGTAGCCGGACGCGATCGCGCACAGCACGTTGCCGACGATGAAGATCGCCATCAGCAACTGCAGCGCGGCCTTGCGCGGCATGCGGCTCGTCAGCACCGCGAGCAGCGGCGCGCCGACCGCGACGCCCAGCGCGTAGCCGGTGACGAGGAGACCAGCCGACGGCAGCGACACGGCCAGGTCGTGCGCGACTTCGGGCAACAGGCCCATGATGATGAATTCGGTGGTGCCGATGGCGAAGGCGCTGATCGCGAGCGCCAGTAACGGAAGGGGCATGACGTTCTCCGGAAGGCGGCGGCCGCGGCGCCGGGTCGGTGCCGCACCGCACAAGAAGCGGGATGTGCGCGCATTGTCCCGAAGACGCCTATATTTGATAATTGGCGTGGCATTTGAACCATTTTCAAATATTTCTGGAAAATCGCATGGACCGACTGGGCGACATCCGGCTGTTCGTCGAGGCGGCCGAGCTGGGCAGCCTGTCCGCCGCCGGGCGCAAGCTGAACCTCACGCCGGCCGCCGCGAGCGCACGGCTCGCGAAGCTCGAGGCGAAGATCGCGACGCGCCTGTTCGAACGCTCGACGCGGCAATTGCGGCTCACCGACGAAGGCAAGCTGTACCTGAACTGCTGCCGCCAGGCACTGCAGGCACTCGACGACGCGGATGCGATGCTGCAGGAGGGCCGCAACGTCGTGAGCGGCAAGGTGCGGCTGTCGTCGACGTCCGATTTCGGCCGCAACCAGCTGCTCGACTGGCTCGACGCATTCACGACGCTTCATCCGGGCGTCACGTTCTCGCTGACGGCGTCCGATTCGTCGTCGAACCTTTGGCAGGACGAGATCGATCTCGCGATCCGCTTCGCCGCGCCGCCCGACGGCGCGCTGATTGCCCGCCGCCTCGCGACCAACCGGCGCGTGCTGTGCGCGGCGCCGTCGTTCGTCGAGCGCCATGGCGTGCCGGCCGATCCGCACGATCTGGCCCGCTTTCCGTGCAACGTGATCACGATCGCGTCCGGCCCGATGAACGTCTGGCACTTCACGCGCGGCGACGAAGTGCAGATCCATACGGTACCCGTGTCGACCGCGTTCGAGACCAACGACGGCGGCCTCACGCGCGAATGGACGCTGCGCGGCCACGGCATTGCGCTGAAGTCGCTGTGGGATATCGCCGACGACGTCCGCGCGGGCCGGCTGCGCGTGCTGCTGCCCGACTGGCGGCACCAGGATGCGCCGCTGCACGCGATCTATCACGGCAAGCGCTACATGGCGCCGCGCGTGCGCGTGCTGCTCGATTTTCTTGTCGAACGCTTCGCGCGCGAGGAAGCGGCGCTCAACGACTTGCTGAACGCGTGCCAATGACGGCCGCCCTCCCGTCATAGAGGGGTCGGAACCCGCGAGCCGGCGTCGCGCGCCCGCAACCGGCCGCCCGTCCGCCGTGGCGTGAAAAGCTATAATGGACGGCTTTCCCGACGGCCTTTCCTGCCCGCTGCGCGCGATTCGCGTGCCGCGCACGGCCGTCCCGACTCACCCTTGACGACGCCCCCAGGTCAACCACTGCGAACGGCGAATCCCCATGACCAAGAAAGTTTACGTAAAGACCTTCGGCTGCCAGATGAACGAGTACGACTCGGACAAGATGGTGGACGTGCTCAATGCGGCCGAAGGCCTCGAAAAGACCGACACGCCGGAAGACGCGGACATCATCCTGTTCAACACGTGCTCGGTGCGCGAGAAGGCGCAGGAGAAGGTGTTCTCCGATCTCGGCCGGGTACGCGAGCTGAAGGAAGCGAAGCCGGGCCTCCTGATCGGCGTCGGCGGCTGCGTCGCGAGCCAGGAAGGCGCGTCGATCGTGTCGCGCGCACCGTACGTCGACCTCGTGTTCGGCCCGCAAACCCTGCACCGCCTGCCGCAGATGATCGACGCGCGCCGCGCGAGCGGCCGCGCGCAGGTCGACATCACGTTCCCTGAAATCGAGAAGTTCGACCACCTGCCGCCCGCGCGCGTCGAGGGGCCGAGCGCGTTCGTGTCGATCATGGAAGGCTGCTCGAAGTACTGCAGCTACTGCGTGGTGCCGTACACGCGCGGCGATGAAGTGTCGCGCCCGCTCGACGACGTGCTGACCGAAGTGGCCGGCCTCGCCGACCAGGGCGTGCGCGAAGTCACGCTGCTCGGCCAGAACGTCAACGCCTACCGCGGCGCGCTGACGGCCGGTTCGACCGACATCGCCGATTTCGCGACGCTGATCGAATACGTCGCCGACATCCCCGGCATCGAGCGGATCCGCTACACGACGTCGCATCCGAAGGAATTCACGCAGCGCCTGATCGATACCTACGCGAAGGTGCCGAAGCTCGTGAACCACCTGCACTTGCCGGTCCAGCACGGCTCCGACCGCATCCTGATGGCGATGAAGCGCGGCTACACGGTGCTCGAATACAAGTCGGTGATCCGCAAGCTGCGCGCGATCCGCCCCGACCTGTCGCTGTCGACCGACATGATCGTCGGCTTCCCCGGCGAGACCGAGGAGGATTTCGACAAGATGATGGCGCTCGTGCACGACATGAGCTACGACACCAGCTTCTCGTTCATCTACAGCCCGCGCCCCGGCACGCCGGCCGCGAACCTCGCCGACGACACGCCGCGCGAAGTGAAGCTCAAACGCCTGCAACATCTGCAGGCGACGATCGAGGAGAACGTCGCGCGCATCAGCCAGTCGATGGTCGGGAAGGTCGAGCGGATCCTCGTCGAGGGCCCGTCGCGCAAGGACCCGAACGAACTCGCGGGCCGCACCGAGAACAACCGGGTCGTGAATTTCCCGGCGCCGCTCGCGTCGCACCCGCGCCTGATCGGCCAGATGATCGACGTGAAGATCAACCATGCGTACCCGCACTCGCTGCGCGGCGAGCTCGTGCTCGTCAGCGACGACGCGAGCGCGGCCACCCACTGACCGACTGACGCCCGACAGGAGCCCGACGCTACTTTGAAGACCGTCCAAGCACTGGAATTCACCGCCCCGCGCGACGACAACGCGCGCCTCGCCAACCTCTGCGGCCCGCTCGACGAAAACCTGCGGCAGATCGAACAGGCGCTCGACGTCACGCTCGCGCGGCGCGGCCACCGGATCACGATCCGCGGGCGCGGCGCCAAGCTCGCGCTCGCCGCGCTCGAAAATTTCTACAACCGCGCGCGCGATCCGCTGTCGGTCGACGACATCCAGCTCGCGCTGGTCGAAGTGCGCCACACGGCCGGCAACGGCCGCCAGGAACCGCTCGACGTGCGCTTTCGCGGCGACCCCGACCATCCGTTCGACGAACCCGCCGGGCCGCTCGACGACGAAGCGCTCGAGGAAGCCGCGCCGAAGCTCTACACGCGGCGCGCCGACCTGCGCGGCCGCACGCCCGCGCAGCGCGAATACCTGAAGCAGATCCTGTCGCACGACGTGACGTTCGGCATCGGGCCGGCCGGCACCGGCAAGACCTATCTCGCGGTCGCGTGCGCGGTCGACGCGCTCGAGCGCGACCAGGTCAAGCGGATCGTGCTGACGCGTCCGGCCGTCGAGGCCGGCGAGCGGCTCGGCTTCCTGCCGGGCGATCTCGCGCAGAAGGTCGACCCGTACCTGCGGCCGCTGTACGACGCGCTGTACGACCTGCTCGGCTTCGACAAGACGGCCAAGATGTTCGAGCGCCAGATGATCGAGATCGCACCGCTCGCGTACATGCGCGGCCGCACGCTGAACCACGCGTTCATCATCCTCGACGAGGCGCAGAACACGACGCCCGAGCAGATGAAGATGTTCCTCACGCGGATCGGCTTCGGCTCGAAGGCGGTCGTCACGGGCGACACGAGCCAGGTCGACCTGCCGCGCGGCCACAAGAGCGGCCTCGTCGAGGCGCAACAGGTGCTCGGCGGCGTGCGCGGCATCGCGCTCACGCGCTTCACGAGCGCGGACGTGGTGCGCCATCCGCTCGTCGCGCGCATCGTCGAGGCGTACGACGAATTCCACGCGCAGCATCAGGACGGCTGAGCGGCGGCGCGCTGCCCCGACCTGCCGGCCCGGCCCGCCAGACGGCGCGCCGGGCTTTTTTTCGCCCGGGCGAATTCGGGCGCGATCGGTCGTTTGGTGTATCCTCAACGCGTCCCAATCGCCGCACGCGTCATGAAATCCTCCCGTTCCCGCAAATCCGGCCGCGCCCCGTCCGCCGCGTCGGAATCTCCCCGCCTTTCGCTGTTCGACGCGAAGGGCAAGGCCCGGACCGTCAACGCACAAGGGCTGCGAATCGACTTCCCGGACGGCCGCAGCCTGATGTTCGACCTGTCGGGCAGCTCGGGCGACGCGGCTGTCGCGATCGTCGCGCAGCACAACGATCCGGCGATGCGTGCGAAGCTCGCGCTGCAGCCCGAGCACTACGACAGCGTGACGCTGCACGTCGGCGCCGAATTCGCGCCGCGCGAGGACGATCCGGAAGACGAGCCGCGCGCGCTGGAATTCGAGCTGTCCGTGCAGTACGGCGACGAGATCACGAGCGACGTGCGCAAGACGCTGCCCAAGCGCAAGCTGATCGCCGAATGGATCGAGCCGGCGCTGTTCGCGAGCGCGCAGCTCACCGTGCGCTTCGTCGGCGAAAACGAAGGCCGTACGCTGAACGCCGGCTACCGCCACAAGGACTATCCGACCAACGTGCTGACCTTCGCGTACGACGCGGCGCCCGACGGCACCGTGATCGGCGACCTCGTGCTGTGCTGCCCGGTGGTCGAGAAGGAGGCGCACGACCAGGGCAAGCCGCTCATGGCGCATTACGCGCACCTGCTGGTGCACGGCGCGCTGCACGCGCAGGGCTACGACCACGAGACGAGCGACGAGGACGCGGCCGAAATGGAAGCGCTCGAAGTCGACATCCTCGCGAAACTGGGTTTCCCGAACCCGTATCAGTAAGCCTTCCCCCGATGCGTAACGCCGCGATGCTGCCGCCCGCCTACCCGCCGTCGATCGGCGAAGGCCGTCTGCTGACGGAGGACGAGCTCGCGGCGTCGCTCGCGCATACGATGCGCGACTGGGACGGCCGGCAGGATCTCTGGCTGTTCGGCTATGGCTCGCTGATCTGGAACCCCGGGCTGCCGACCGTCGCCGCCGTGCGCGGCAAGGTGCACGGCTATCACCGCGGGCTCTACCTGTGGTCGCGCGTGAACCGCGGCACCCCCGAACGGCCGGGCCTCGTGCTCGCGCTCGATCGCGGCGGCTCGTGCGCGGGCATCGCGTTCCGGCTCTCCGGCCCGACCGCGCAGCCGCATCTCGAGACATTGTGGAAACGCGAGATGCCGATGGGCTCGTACCGGCCCGCGTGGCTGCCGTGCTCGCTCGAGACCGGCGAACGCGTGAACGCGCTCGCGTTCGTGATGCGCCGCGACGCACCGACCTATACGGGCAAGCTGACCGACCCCGTCGTGAAGGAAGTGTTCGGCTGCGCGGCCGGCCGCTACGGCACGACGCTCGACTACGTGAGCCGCACGGTCGACGCGCTGCGCGCGAGCGGCATCCCCGACCGCGCGCTGGAAGGGTTGCTCGCGCGATGCCGGTGATCCGACACGACGCCCGGCCTGCCGCCATGCGACACAGCGCCGCCCGCGCATCCGCACGAGGAGACTGCCGATGAAACCGTCACGCTGGTCCCGCTGCAGAGTCGCCGCGCTGCTCGTCGCCGCGAGCGTCGCGCTGTCCGGCTGCGGGATACTCGGCTGCGGCGGCGCCGCGACCAACGGCGCGGCCGCCGGCGGCTGCTCGGCCGGCATGCGGTTCTGAGCCGCGCACCGGCGGCGCCCGCCTGCGGCAGAATGCCGCCGTCGTCGGCCGTTTCCCGCGTCGGGGCGCGCCGCCCTTCCCGCAGCCCTTTCCGCCACCGTTTTTTGGCCATCGCGCCCCGCCGGCTCTTTCTGCGATAGGATGGACCCGAGGACGACGTCGCGCCCGGCGCGGCCGCCCGCGAGCGGGGCCCACGCGTGCCGCCCATCCTGGCCGTGCGGCCGGGTGACACGGCCGCGTCGTGCCCTTGGTGTATCCTTGCCTACTCCGTGACCGCGCGCCCCGGCATGACCCGGGCGCACCACCATGAACGATTCGTATCCCAGTCGTAAGCCAACCGACAAACCGCAAGAAAAGCGCTCGCTGCTCGAGCGCCTGACCGACTTCATCTCGCCCGAGCCCGAATCCCGCGGCGAATTGCTGGAAATCCTCCAGGACGCCCACGAACGCAACCTGATCGACGCCGATTCGCTGTCGATGATCGAAGGCGTGTTCCAGGTATCCGATCTGTGCGCGCGAGACATCATGGTGCCGCGCGCGCAAATGGACGCGATCAACATCGCCGACAAGCCCGAGGATTTCATCCCGTTCGTCCTCGAAAAAGCGCACTCGCGCTACCCGGTGTACGAAGAGAACCGCGACAACGTGATCGGCGTGCTGCTCGCGAAGGATCTGCTGCGCTTCTATGCCGAGGAAGAGTTCGACGTGCGCGGGATGCTGCGCCCGGCCGTGTTCATTCCGGAATCGAAGCGGCTGAACGTGCTGCTGCACGACTTCCGCGTGAACCGCAACCATCTGGCGATCGTCGTCGACGAATACGGCGGCGTCGCGGGTCTGATCACGATCGAGGACGTGCTCGAACAGATCGTCGGCGACATCGAGGACGAATACGACTTCGACGAGGAAGCCGGCAACATCATCGCGGGGCCGGACGGCCGCTACCGCGTGCGCGCGCTCACCGAGATCGAGCAGTTCAACGAGGTGTTCGGCACCGATTTCCCCGACGACGAAGTCGACACGATCGGCGGGCTCATCACCCATCATTTCGGACGCGTGCCGCACCGCGGCGAGAAGCTGCAGCTCGGCAATCTCGTGTTCGAGATCCAGCGCGGCGATGCGCGCCAGGTTCACGTGCTGCTGGTGCGCCGCAACCCGCTCGCCAGCCGTCGCGCCGAAACCTCGCACGAAGACTGACCGTTGCGCGCCAGCCGCGCCTCCTTCAACCGCTCGCCCCTCTTCCGCTTCACATGGACGATCCGATCCCGTCCCGCCCGGCTGGCGGCCTTCTTGCGCCGACGCCCGGCCGCGCACTGCCGCGCTGGCACTATCCGGCCGCGCTGCTCGCCGGCGCGGCCAACACGCTCGCCTTCGCGCCCACGCCGCATGGCGGCTGGCTGCAGCTCATCGTATTCGTCTGGTTTTTCGCGCAGCTGACGCGCACGTCGAGCTGGCGCGGCGCCGCGCTCACCGGCGGCGCGTTCGGCTTCGGCAACTTCATCAGCGGCGTGTGGTGGCTCTACATCAGCATGCACGTGTACGGCGAGATGGCCGCGCCGCTCGCCGGCGGCGCGCTCGTGCTGTTCTCGCTGTATCTATCGCTGTACCCCGCGCTCTCGGCCGGGCTGTGGTCGTTCTGCGCGGGCCATGCGTGGCATCGCCGCGAGCCCGACCCGCGGCCGTTCTCGCCGACCTGGCACGGCGCATTCGCGTTCGCGAGCGCGTGGGCGCTCGGCGAATGGCTGCGCGGCACCGTGTTCACCGGCTTTCCCTGGCTCGGCAGCGGCTACCCGCAGGTCGATGGCCCGTTCGCGGGCTTTGCGCCGGTGGTCGGCGTGTACGGGATCGCGTGGGTGCTCGCGCTGTTCGCCGCACTGGTCGTGCAGGCGCTCGCCGCCGCCCGCCCGTCGCCGGCGCGTGACGGCGGCGACGGCTCATCGAACGGCAACGCCCGCGTGCGCATCGCCGCGCCGGCAGTCATCGCCGTCGCGCTCGTCGCGGCCGGCCTCGGGCTGTCGCAAATCACGTGGACCGTGCCCGCGAACGCGCCGCTCACCGTGCGGCTGCTGCAGGGCAACGTGAAGCAGGACATCAAGTTCGAGCAGGAAGGCATCGACGCGGCGATCAAGATGTACCAGCAGATGATCGTCGAGAAGCCGGCCGACCTGATCGTCACGCCCGAGACCGCGATCGCGGTGATGATCCAGGAACTGCCCGAACCGTTCGCCGTCGCGATCCGCAAGTTCAGCGACACGACCGGTTCGGCCGTGCTGTTCGGCGCGGTCGGTGCGTCGGTGACGGAAGACGGCCGCTACGTCGATTACACGAACAGCCTGTACGGCGTGACGCCGAACTCGCGCGACATCTATCACTACGACAAGCATCACCTCGTGCCCTTCGGCGAATTCATTCCGTGGGGCTTCCGGTGGTTCGTCAATCTGATGAAGATGCCGCTCGGCGACTTCGCGCGCGGCGCGCCCGTGCAGAAACCGTTCCTCGTGCACAACCAGCCGGTCATGGCCGACATCTGCTACGAGGACTTGTTCGGCGAGGAAATCGCCGCGACGATCCGCGACAACCCGCAGCCGCCCGGCGTGCTCGTCAACGTGACGAATCTCGCGTGGTTCGGCGACACGATCGCGCTCGACCAGCATCTGCAGATCGCGCGGATGCGCTCGCTCGAAACGGGCCGGCCGATGCTGCGCTCGACCAACACGGGGATGACGGCCGCGATCGACGCGCACGGTCGCGTGCTCGGCCAGCTGAAGCCGTTCACGATCGGCTCGCTCGACGTGCGGATCGAAGGCACGAGCGGCTTCACGCCGTACGTGACGAGCGGCAACAACATCGTGCTCGCGGTGTCGTTCGTGCTGCTCGCGTTCGGCTTCACGTTCGGGCCCGGGCTGCGCCGACGCAACGGCCGGCGGCACGGCGGCGACGAAGCGCAATGACGCAACGGGCCGGCCGCGCGGCGGCCCGTGACCGCGAACCGGCCGTTCAGGCCTGCCGGGTCGACTGGTCCGATTGATTCGATTGATTCGACGGTTCCTGCCGCGCGGCGACCCGCCGCAGGTCGCGGCTCACTTCCTCCATTACCGGCCCCCACGCGCCGAACGTCGGCTGCCGGTACAACGTCGCGGTCGGATACCACGGGCTGTCCCGGCGATCGAGCAGCCACGGCCAGTGCGGATTCACGTCGAGCAGCACCCAGGTGCGCGCGCCGAGCGCGCCGGCCAGGTGCGCGACCGACGTGCACACGGTGATCACGAGATCCAGCGCGCCGATGAACGCCGCCGTATCGTCGAAGCTCTTCAGTTCGGCCGTGTAGTCCTCGATCGCGAAACCTGCCGCGCGCGCGGCGGCGACATCCGCGTCCGCCCCCGGCTGCAGCGAATGGAACGTGACGCCCTCGATGTCGCGAAACGCGTCGGCATAGCGCTCGAGCCCGACGCGCCGGAACGGATTGCGCTGATGGCCCGCACTGCCCGTCCACACGAGGCCGACCTTCAGCCGGCCGTCGCCCGCGAGCCGCGCGCGCCATGCGTCGCGTGCGCCCGGCTCGGCCCGCAGATACGGCACCGATGCGGCGAGCGTCGATGCCTCCATGCCGAGCATCAGCGGCAGGCCGATCAGCGGCACTTCGTAATCGAATGCCGGCAGCGCGTCGACGCCGCCGCCCGCGCCGAACGTGTCCGCGTGCGCGCCGAGGCTGCGCTGCATCAGCGTGCCGAGCGCCGGAAACGTATTCCACGCGAGCCGGCCGCCCTCGCGATGCACGCGTTCGGCGAGCGGCGCGACGAAGCGGCAGAACTGCAGCACGTCGCCGAGCCCCTGCTCGCCCCACACCAGCAGCGTCTTGCCGGCGAGCGGCTCGCCCTGCCAGCGCGGGCCCGGCAGCGCCGGCCGGCGGCCTCGCAACTCGCCCGCGCCGTCCCAGCGCGCCTCGTGGCCGCGCCAGCCGGCCGCGTGGTTGCCGCGCACGAGCTGGATGATCGCGAGATTGAAGCGGTACGACGCATCGTCGGGCGCCAGCTCGCACGCGCGCGTCGCATGGCGCTCGGCATCGTCCCAGCGCTGCGCCTCCTTCATCGCCATCGCGACGTTGTTCATCGCCAGCGCGTTGTCGGGCGCGAGGTCGGCGAGCCGCGCGGCGCACGCGAGCGCACCGTCCAGATCCTGCGCCGCGATTCGCGCGACGACGAGATTGATCCACGCCTGCACGTCGTGCGGATCGTGCTTCACGGCCGCATCGAGCAGCGCGATCTCGTCCGCGCGGTCACCGCCCGACAGCCGCAGCGCGATCGCGAGGTTGTTGCGCAGCGACGGCCAGCCGGCATCGAGCGCCAGCGCCGCGCGGTACGGTGCGACGGCATCCGCGTGGCGGCCGGCCATCTGCAGCGCGTAGCCGTGGTTGAAGTACGCGTCCGCGCCCGGCTGCGCACGCGCCGCGCATTCGGCGAGCGCAACCGCGTCGGCCATGCGCTGTCGGGCAACCAGCGTGGCCGTGAACTGCGCGATCGCCGCCGCATCGACCGCATGCAGATGGGCGGCGGCGGCGAGCCACAGCTCGTGCGCGGAGCGCTCGCCGCGCGCCTGCGCGTCGGCGGCGCGCCCGAGCAGTGCGAGGAACGGCGGAAGCAGCGGAATCAGAATGTCGGTCGGTTCGTCCATGCAATCGGCATCGGCAAGCAGTGACGCGGCACGCACGACGCGCACCGCAATACGCGCATCTTAACGCCCGCGCGAAGCGCCGTGACATGGGCGCCCGAGCCCGTATGCGCGGGCCGCCGGACCGGTGCGGCAATGCCTGCATCCGCCTTCCGGCCGCATCCGGTCGCCGATCCGGTAAAATTACGCGTTTCAGCACACTAACAAGCCGCGCCGCCGCGCGAGCCGACCCTCCGGGCCCGCCCGGAGCGCCGTCCGCAACGGAGCGCCAGCGCCACGAAGGCTCTTCATGCTTACGTTTCAGCAAATCATCCTGACGCTGCAGTCCTACTGGGACAAGCAGGGTTGCGCCTTGCTCCAGCCCATCGACATGGAAGTCGGCGCGGGCACGTCGCACGTCCACACGTTCCTGCGCGCGGTCGGCCCCGAGCCGTGGCGCGCCGCGTACGTGCAACCGTCGCGCCGCCCGAAGGACGGCCGCTACGGCGAGAATCCGAACCGCCTGCAGCACTACTACCAGTACCAGGTCGTGCTCAAGCCGGCGCCGGAAAACATCCTCGACCTGTACCTCGGCTCGCTCGCAGCGCTCGGCTTCGACCTGAAGCAGAACGACGTGCGCTTCGTCGAGGACGACTGGGAGAACCCGACGCTCGGCGCGTGGGGGCTCGGCTGGGAAGTGTGGCTGAACGGCATGGAAGTCACGCAGTTCACGTATTTCCAGGAAGTCGGCGGTCTCGAATGCAAGCCAGTGCTCGGCGAGATCACGTATGGCCTCGAACGCCTCGCGATGTACCTGCAGAAGGTCGAGAACGTGTACGACCTCGTGTGGACCGAGTGGGAAGAGCAAGGCCCGAACGGCCCCGAGCTGCGCCGCCTGTCGTATGGCGACGTGTACCACCAGAACGAGGTCGAGCAGTCGACCTACAACTTCGAGCACGCGAACGTCGACCTGCTGTTCACGTTCTTCAACAGCTACGAGGCGGAAGCGAAGAAGATGATCGACGCGCAGCTCGCGCTGCCCGCGTACGAACTCGTGCTGAAGGCCGGCCACACGTTCAACCTGCTCGACGCGCGCGGCGCGATCTCGGTCACCGAGCGGGCAGCGTACATCGGCCGTATCCGCGCGCTGTCGCGTCTCGTCGCGCAGGCTTACTACGACTCGCGCGAGAAGCTCGGCTTCCCGATGCTCGGCAACCCGCCGGGCGTGCCGGGCCTCACCACCGACGCCCAGGACGCCGCGCAGCCGGCATGGGCGCCGCCGCTCAAGGTCGAACGCAAGATCGATCAGGACTGACGAGACGAGATTCATTCCAACCATGACGCATAATCATCCCGCCCCCCTGCTCGTCGAACTGCTGACCGAAGAGCTGCCGCCGAAGGCCCTCGCGCGCCTCGGCGACGCATTCGCCGAAGGTCTCGCGCAACGCCTCGCGGCGCGCGACCTCGTCGAAGGCGAACTCGTGTTCGAACGCTACGCCACGCCGCGCCGCCTCGCGGTCGTCGTGCAGAACGTGCGCGCCGTCGCGCCCGATCGCCAGGTCCGCGAAAAGGTCCTGCCCGTGTCGGTCGCGCTCGACGCCGAAGGCAAGCCGGCCGCCCCGCTCGCGAAGAAGCTCGCGGCGCTCGGCCACCCGAACGCGTCGATCGCCGATCTCGAGCGCGCGCAGGACGGCAAGGCCGAAGCGTTCTTCATCAACTATTCGGCGGCCGGCGCCACGCTCGCCGACGGCCTGCAGGCCGCGCTCGACGAAGCGCTCGCGAAGCTGCCGATCCCGAAATTCATGACGTACCAGCGCCCGGACGGCTCGGACGTGAAGTTCGTGCGCCCGGTGCATCGTCTGACGGTGCTGCACGACGACCGCGTCGTGCCCGTCACCGCGTTCGGCGTCGACGCCGGCGACACCACGCTCGGCCACCGCTTCCTGTCCGACGGCCTCGTCGCGATCCAGCATGCGCACGCGTACGCCGACACGCTGCGCGACAAGGGCCGCGTGATCGCGCATTTCGCCGATCGCCGCGAAACGATCCGCACGCAGCTGAACGAGCACGCGAACGGCGACACGGTCGTGATGCCCGAATCGCTGCTCGACGAAGTGACGTCGCTGGTCGAATGGCCGGTCGTCTATCCGTGCCGTTTCGAGGACGAATTCCTGCAGGTGCCGCAGGAATGCCTGATCCTCACGATGCAGACGAACCAGAAGTATTTCGCGCTGACCGACGTCGGCGGCAAGCTGCGCTCGCGCTTCCTGATCGTCTCGAACATCGAGACGAAGACGCCGGGCGAGATCATCGAAGGCAACGAGCGCGTCGTGCGCCCGCGCCTCGCCGATGCGAAGTTCTTCTTCGAGCAGGACAAGAAGAAGCCGCTCGCCGAGCGCGTGCCGCAGCTCGCGAACGTCGTCTATCACAACAAGCTCGGTTCGGCGCTCGCACGCGTCGAACGCCTCGAGGCGCTGGCCGGCGAGATCGCCCCGGCGATCGGCGCCGACACCATCCATGCGAAGCGCGCCGCGCGTCTCGCGAAGGCCGACCTGCTGACCGACATGGTCGGCGAGTTCCCGGAACTGCAGGGCACGATGGGCACGTACTACGCGCGCCACGACGGCGAAGCCGACGACGTCGCGCTCGCCTGCGCCGAGCACTACCAGCCGCGCTTCTCCGGCGACGCACTGCCGACCACGCCGGTGTCGACCGCCGTCGCGCTCGCCGACAAGCTCGAAACGATCGTCGGCATCTGGGGCATCGGCCTCGCGCCGACCGGCGAGAAGGATCCGTTCGCGCTGCGCCGCCACGCGCTCGGCGTGCTGCGCCTGCTGCTCGAGAAGCAGCTGCCGCTCGATCTCGTGGCGCTGCTGCGCACGGCCCATGCACGCTTCGACGGCGTGCCGGGCGTCGCCGAATCGACCGACGCCATCTTCGCGTTCTTCATGGATCGCCTGCGCGGCCTGCTGCGCGAGCGCGGCTATTCGGCCGGCGAAATCGACGCAGTGCTGAGCCTGAACCCGACGCGCATCGACGATCTCGTCGCGCGCCTCGACGCGGTGCGCGAATTCACGCACCTCGCGGAAGCCGAAGCGCTCGCGGCCGCGAACAAGCGGATCTCGAACATCCTGAAGAAGTCGGAAGGCGGCGCGAACGGCGCGGTGCAGCCGACGCTGCTCGTCGAGGCCGCCGAGAAGGCGCTGCACGAACAGCTCGCGGCCGTCACGCCGCACGTGCAGTCGCAGCTCGAGGCGCGTGCGTACACGGGCGCGCTGTCGGCGCTCGCCGCGCTGCGCGCGCCGGTCGACACGTTCTTCAACGACGTGATGGTCAACGCGGACGATCCGGCACTGCGCGCGAACCGTCTCGCGCTGCTGTCCGCGCTGCACCAGCAGATGAACTGCGTCGCCGACATCTCGAAGCTCGCCGCATAAGGGCCGCACGATGCCGATCAGCCCCAACCGAAAGCTCGTCGTCCTCGACCGGGACGGCGTGATCAACGTCGATTCGGACGCGTTCATCAAGACGCCCGACGAATGGATCGCGCTGCCCGGCAGCTTCGAGGCGATTGCCCGGCTCAACCACGCGGGCTACCGCGTGGTCGTCGCGACCAACCAGTCCGGCATCGGTCGCGGGCTGTTCGACATGGCCGCGCTCAACGCGATGCACCTGAAAATGCATCGCGCGGCGGCCGCGGTCGGCGCGCGCATCGACGCGGTGTTCTTCTGCCCGCACACGGCCGAGGATCACTGCGACTGCCGCAAGCCGAAACCCGGCATGATGCAGATGATCGCCGAGCGCTTCGAGATCGATCCCGGCCACACGCCGGCCGTCGGCGATTCGCTGCGCGACCTGCAGGCCGGCGTCGCGGTCGGCTTCCAGCCGCACCTCGTACTGACCGGCAAGGGCAAGAAGACGCTCGCCGCGGGCAATCTGCCGGACGGCACGAAAGTCCACGACGACCTGCGCGCGTTTGCGCTCGATTTTCTTTCACACGAACACGAGTGATGCGGCTGCCGCGCGCATCCTCCCCAACGCCAGACTCACGCCGATGCGCTTCGTCCGCTCCCTGCTGCTGCTGATCTACTTCATCCTGTACACGGTGCCGTACGCCACCGCGTGCTTCATCGCGTTTCCGTTCATGCGCCCCGACGCGCGCTACTGGATGGCGGCCGGCTGGTGCAAGTCGACGCTGTGGGTCGTGCGCTGGCTGAACGGCATCCACTATCGGATCGAAGGGATGGAGAACCTGCCCGACGGCCCGGCCGTGCTGCTGTCGAAGCACCAGTCCGCGTGGGAGACGCTCGCGTTTCCGGCGCTGATGCCCAAGCCGCTCTGCTACGTGTTCAAGCGCGAGCTGCTGTACGTGCCGTTCTTCGGCTGGGCGCTCGGGCTGCTGCACATGGTCAACATCAACCGCAAGGAAGGCAAGAACGCGTTCACCTCCGTGATCCGCCAGGGCAAGAAGCGCCTGTCGGAAGGCGCATGGATGATCATGTTCCCCGAAGGCACGCGCACGCCGGTCGGCAAGCAGGGCAAGTACAAGACGGGCGGCGCGCGTTTCGCGATCGAAACCGGCACGCCGGTCGTGCCGATCGCGCACAATGCAGGTCGTGTGTGGCCGCGCAACTCGTTCACGAAATTCCCGGGCGTCGTCACGGTGTCGATCGGCAAGCCGATCCCCAGCGAAGGGCTGACGCCCGACGCATTGAACTCGCAGGTCGAAGCATGGATCGAAGCGGAAATGCGCCGCATCGATCCCGATGCATATCGTCAGGCGGGCAACGCCGGCACCCGCGATGCCGCGCGCGCCTGAAGCCCCGGATTGCAGCCGTTGCGTACGACAAAAAGAAGCGAACTGATGAAACAGCGTCCGCGGCCACGGCCTGCCGTCGTGGCCCTCGATCATCGCCAGATGGATCTGCCGCTCTTCGACGGGCCGGCCGCGGCGCCGTCGGCGCCTGCCGCGCCGCCGGCGCCGCCCGAAGCCGCCCCCGCCGCGCCGCTCGATCCGGGCCCGGCACCCGATCGCTCACGCGTGCGCACGTTCGCGCTCGACAGCCGCGTGCTCGAATACCGGCTGAAGCGCTCGGCGCGCCGCACGATCGGCTTCACGATCGACGGCAGCGGGCTGTCGATCACCGCGCCGCGCTGGGTCACGCTCGCCGACATCGAAGCGGCGATCGCCGAGAAACAACGCTGGATCTTCGCGAAGCTCGCGGAGTGGAAGACGCGCACCGAGCAGCGCGCGCTGCCGCAGATCGACTGGCGCGACGGCGCGCAACTGCCGTATCTCGGCAAGACGGTGACGATCGCGCTCGGCGCGGGCGCCGTCGCCTTCGATGCCGATGCGCTGCGTCTGTCGCTGCCGCTGCCCGTGCAGGCCGACATGCAGCAGATCAAGGATCGCGTGCAGGGCTGGCTGCAAGGCGAAGCGAAACGCATCTTCGGTGAACGCCTCGTGGTCTACGCGGAAAAGCTCGGCGTCACGTATTCGATGTACGCGCTGTCGTCGGCCGCGACGCGTTGGGGCAGTTGCTCGAGCGACGGCAAGATCCGCCTGAACTGGCGGCTGATCCATTTTCCGATGTCGATCATCGACTACGTCGTCGCGCACGAGCTGTCGCACCTGCGCGAGATGAACCACAGCCCGGCCTTCTGGCAGACCGTCGAATCGATCTTCCCCGAGTTCCGCGAAGCGCGGCACACGCTCAAGCATCACCCGCCCGAACTGCTGCCGTCGCTCTGACACGCGCGGCTTGGCCGCCAACGAAACAGGGCGGTGCGGGTTACCCCGCACCGCCCTGTTTCGCTGCTGCGGCGCACGTCGCACGCCGCAGCCCGGTTCATCCGCCGCTTACTTCTTCTGGATGAACTCGATCTTGTAGCCGTCCGGATCCTCGACGAACGCGATCACGGTCGTGCCGTGCTTCATCGGGCCCGCCTCGCGCGTGACCTTGCCGCCTTGCGCCTTGATCTTCTCGCAGGCCGCGTATGCATCGTCGACCGCCACCGCCAGATGGCCGAAGCCGTTGCCGAGATCGTAGGACGGCGTCTCCCAGTTGTGAGTCAGCTCGATCACGGTGCCCGTGCTCTCGTCTTCGTAGCCGACGAACGCGAGCGTGAACTTGCCTTCCGGATAATCCTCGCGGCGCAGCAGCTTCATGCCGAGCAACTCGGTGTAGAACTTGATCGAGCGGTCGAGATCGCCGACTCGCAGCATCGTATGCAGCAAACGCATGTGTTGTACTCCTGTGGGGACTTTCCAGAGCCGGAAATTCTACCGGAGTCGGGTGTATTTCGCTGGCGGCGCCGGAGCGCCTAGTTGGGGCGCCTGGCTGGGGCGCTTAGCCGGGCGCGCCGAGCCAATGCGTGGCCGATGCGGCGCATCGGTTGGCCCCTCGCGAGCACGAGCGCCGCGGCGGAAAACGGCACGACCCGGCTCGCCCGGCCCCCACGCCGATCGGGTAACATCCTTCTACTTCGCACCAAAAGCGGGCATGCATGCCGCCGCCCGACCGCGACCACCCACTCTTCCCTACGTCCCACTGCCGTGCGAAACCGCCGATCCGAGCGCGCCGGACGCGCCGCCCGCCTGACCTCGTCGTCGCCGTACCGCACCCGCGAGGTTCGCCGATGACCGCGCTTGCCGCCGCCCCCGTGCGCCGCGCGCTCGACACGCGCGCCGTCGGCCTGATGCTGCTGCTGTGCGCGATCTGGGGCTTCCAGCAGGTCGCGATCAAGAGCACGAACGCCGCGATCGCGCCGATGTTCCAGGCCGGGCTACGCTCGGTGATCGCCGCGATGCTGCTCTGGGGCTGGGCCCGCACGCGCGGCACGCCGCTGTTTCAGGCGGACGGCACATTCGGCGCGGGGCTCGCGGCCGGTGCGCTGTTCGCCGGCGAATTCGTCTGCGTGTTCTTCGGGCTGACGCTCACGAGCGCGTCGCACATGGCGATCTTTCTGTACACGGCGCCCTGCTTCACCGCGCTCGGCCTGCACCTGTTCGCACCGGGCGAGCGGCTGCAGCGCACGCAATGGGCCGGCGTCGGCCTCGCATTCGCCGGCATCGCGCTCGCGTTCGCGGACGGTTTCCTGAAGCCGCGCGCGCCCGGCGCATCCGTGCTGGCCGGGCTCGCCGGCGACGCGCTCGGGATCCTCGGCGGTGCGATGTGGGCCGCGACGACGGTGGTCGTACGCTCGACGGCGCTCGCGCGGGCCAGCGCGAGCAAGACGCTGTTCTACCAGCTCGCGGTATCGGCGGTCGTACTGGTCGCGCTCGCCGCGCTGTTCGGCCAGGTGTCGTTCGTGCGGGTCACGCCGATCGCGCTGGCGAGTCTCGCGTACCAGTCGGTGATCGTCGCGTTCGTCAGCTACCTGTCGTGGTTCTGGCTGCTGACGCGCTACAGCGCGTCCCGGCTGTCCGTGTTCACGTTCCTGTCGCCGCTGTTCGGCGTCGCGTTCGGCGTGCTGCTGCTCGGCGAAACGGTCGGCTGGCGCTTCATGTCCGCGGCCGCGCTGGTGCTGACCGGCATCGCGCTCGTCAACGCGCCGCCGCGCCGGCGGACGTGACGACCGGCGCAAGACGCGCGGGCAATAAAAAAGCTGCCGGTCAGGCAGCCTCTTCGATACGGTCGACGGCTCGCGCCACGCGCGTCATCCGGCCTTGCGCCGCGCCGCAAGCACCTGTGCGACGCCGACGTATTCGGCCACGCTCACGTCCTCCGCACGGCGCGCGAGATCGAAGCCGAGCGCATCGAAATCGATGGTCTCGCGGTAATCGCCGAGCGTATTGCGCAGCATCTTGCGGCGCTGCGAGAACGCGGCCGTGACGATTTCGCCGAGCAGCACCGGGTCGACGTCCGGCAGTTCGTGCGGCTCGTACGGAATCATCCGGACGATCGCCGAATCGACCTTCGGCGGCGGCTGGAACGATTCCGGCGGCACGTCAAGCATCTTTTCCATCACGTAGCGGTACTGCAGCATCACCGACAATCGCGAAAACGCCTTCGTGCCCGGCTCCGCGACCATCCGCTCGACGACTTCGTTCTGCAGCATGAAATGCTGGTCGATGACCGCATCGGCGAACGTCATCAGATGAAACAGCAGCGGGCTGGAAATGTTGTACGGCAGGTTGCCGACGATCCGGAGCGACGGCTTGTCGCCAGGCGACGCGAGCGAACGGAAGTCGAACGCGAGCGCGTCGCCCGCGTGCAGCTCCAGCAGCGCGCCGAAGCGTTGCTGCAGGCGCCCGATCAGGTCGCGGTCGAGCTCGACCGCGTGCAGCGGCGACTCGGGCGTCGCGAGACGCTCGATCAGCGGCCCGGTCAGCGCGCCGAGCCCGGGGCCGATCTCGACCATCCGCTGGCCGCGCGCGGGGCCGATCGTCGCGACGATCGAGTCGATCACGCCGTGATCGACGAGGAAGTTCTGCCCGAAGCGCTTGCGCGCGAAATGGCCTTGGTGCTGTCTGCTGTTCGACATCGACTCAGTAAAACGAAAAATACGACGAATGGGGTAAAACCGGCAGCGTCAGGCTGCGCGGCGATGGCGCGCCATCGTGACGGCCGTGTCGAGCGCGGCGATCATGCTGCCCGGATCCGCGCGGCCCGTGCCGGCCAGATCGAGCGCGGTGCCGTGATCGACCGACGTACGGATGATCGGCAGCCCGAGCGTCACGTTGATGCCCTCGCCGAACGTCGCGTACTTCAGCACGGGCAGGCCCTGGTCATGGAACATCGCGAGCACGCAATCGGCGTCGGCCAGATGGCGCGGCTGGAACAGCGTGTCGGCCGGATACGGGCCGCGCGCGTCGATGCGCTGCGCGTTCGCGCGGGCCAGCGCCGGCGAAATCACGTCGATCTCCTCGCGGCCGAGATAACCGTTCTCGCCCGCGTGCGGGTTCAGGCCCGTCACGAGGATGCGCGGCGCGGCAAGACCGAAGTCGCGCCGCAGGTCGCGATCGATGATCGCGAGCGTCTCGACGAGCCCGTCGATCGTCAGCGCGGCCGATACGTCCTTCAGCGGCAGGTGCGTGGTCGCGAGCGCGACGCGCAACGGCCGGTCGCCGGTGCCCGCCAGCATCATCACGACGCGCGGCGTATGCGTGCGTTCGGCCAGGTATTCGGTATGCCCGGTGAATGGCACGCCCGCATCGTTGATCGTGCTCTTCTGCAGCGGCGCGGTGACGATCGCGTCGTACCGGCCCGCCAGCGCGCCGTCGATCGCCGCGTCGAGCAGCCCGAGCACGTAGCGGCCGTTCGCCGCGTCGAGCTTGCCCGCCTGCGCGGGCACGGCCAGCGCATGATGCGCGACCGACACCTGCGTGCTGCCGGCCAATGCGGCCAGCGCGGCCGGGCCAGCGCCGACCGCCGCCGCCCGCGCGTCGAGCAGCGCCGCATCGCCGAGCACGGTGAAATGCGCGTCGGGCCAGCGCTGCGCGGCGTCACGCAGCGCCTGCACGGTCAGCTCCGGGCCGACCCCCGCGGGTTCGCCGGTCGTGATCGCGATCTGCAGCGCGGGCGTGGTCATCCGATGCTCGCTCAGTTCGCCGGGCCGACGCCGCCGATCTTGTACTGCACGTACGACGAATCGCGCAGTTCGCGCAGCCAGTCGGCATACGCCTGTTCGGCCTTGCGCTGGCCGATCGCCTGACGGGCGATGTCCATCTGCTGCTGCACCGACCCTTCCGCCTCGCGGCGGTTCAGCACCTGGATCAGGTGGTAGCCGTATTCGGTACGAATCGGCTGGCTGATCTGGCCGTCCTGCAGGTTGTTCATCGCGCGCTCGAATTCCGGCACGGTCTCGCCCGGGCTGATCCAGCCGAGATCGCCGCCCTGCGAGGCCGAACCGTCCTGCGAGTAGGTGCGCGCGAACTTCGCGAAATCGCCGCCGGCCTCGACCTGGTTGCGGATGTCGACCAGTTGCTGACGCGCCTGGCCTTCCGACTTGCCTTCGCCGACGCGCAGCAGGATGTGGCGCACGTGCGTCTGGACGATCTTCGGCGCCGCGGCGCTCGCGCCCTGGCTCTGGCGGCGGTCGACGAGACGCACGATCTCGAAGCCGTCCGGCACGCGGATCAGCGTCGGGTTGACCTGGCCCGGGCGCAGCTTCGACGCGGCGTCGACGACCTCGGCCGGCAGCGCGCTCGGCGCCTTGAAGCCGAGATCGCCGCCCTTCTTCGCGTCGTTCGCTTCGGAGTTGTTCTTTGCGAGCCGCTCGAAATCGGCGCCCGACTTCGCCTGCTGCAGCAGCGCTTCGGCCTTCTTCTGCGCGGCTTCGATATCGGCCTGCGGCGCGTTGGTGGGCGCCTTGATGAAGATGTGCTGGAAGCGCAGGTCCTGCTGCTGCGACGCGTTCGGCCCGCGCTGGCTCGCAATGTAGTTCGCGACCTCGGCGTCCGACACCGTGATCTTGCCGTCGACCTCGCGCTCGCGCAGCTTCGACAGCATCAGCTCGGTGCGCGCGTCGTTCGTGAAGATGCTCCAGGGCACGCCTTGCGCCTCGAGACGCGCGCGGTACTGGTCGAGCGTCATCCCGTTCGCCTGCGCGAGGCGCTGCAGCGTGGCCTGCACGGTCGCATCGTCGATGCGGATCCCGTCGTCCTTGGCCTTCTGCACCTGGATACGTTCGAGCACCATCTGGTTCAGCACCTGCGCGCGCAACTGGTCGGCCGGCGGCACCGGCGCGTTCTGCTGCTGCAGCCGGCGTGCGATCAGGCCCACGCGCTGGTCGAGTTCGCGGCCCGTGATCACGTCGTTGTTGACGACCGCGACGACTTCGTCGGCGAGCTGCGCACCTTGCGAACCGAGCGCCTGCGCCGCGGCCGGCGCGGCGGCGAGCAGCGCGGCGGACGCGGCGAGGCTGGACACGACTGCCGCGAAACGAAGGGTTTTCTTCATTGCCACTGAAACTCCATTGAAATCGTGCTGACCGGTGCAGACATGCCGGCGTTACTCGTAGTTGCTGAAGCGGGACATCGGCGGCGGCGGCGGCGGCAACGGCGTGTAGCCCGGCACCCCGGCGCGGAATGCGGACACGAGGCCGTTGTCGACGGTCGACAAGCCCTTGAGCGTCAGTTGCATCATGAATCGCGTCGACGAGTTCTGCTGTCCCGACGAATTGATGCCGTTCGCGGCCCGCTGCACCCCGACTCCGAGCGCCCAGCAATCCGCGTCGTATTGTAAGCCGACCAGACCGTCGACCACGCGATCTCCGGCGAGGTCGTAGTTGAAACGGCCGATCGCATACAGGCGGCGCGTGAGCGGCCATTGCGCGGACACCAGGAACTGGTTGATCGGCTGGTTGTCGAGCGTGGTGTTCGCGCGCGTATAGCGGTAGCCGACGTTGATCACGCGGCGCTCGCCCGGGCTGTAGCCGAAACCGACGCTCGACTTCACGAGCTGGTTGTTGTTCTGGTTGTACTGGAACGCCGTTTCCGACATGAAGCCCGAGCCGAGCTTCAGCGCGGCGCCGACGATCAGGTCCGAGTGACGCGCCAGCACGGCGCTCTGCCCGGGGTTCAGCGTGACGCGCTGATCGGCGAAGTAGTACTGCTGCGCGATCACGAAGCGCGCGCGCTCGTCGCCGGTGCGCGGATCGATGAAGCGCGACGTCAGGCCGGCCGTGATCCGGTTCGCATCGGCGATCCGGTCGTTACCGACGTACGTGTTCGGCTGGTAGATCTCCGCGAGGCCGAAGTCCGATTCCGCGGTGTCGAACAGCGGCGCGTTGGACTGGTCGCGATACGGCGTGTACACGTAGTACAGGCGCGGCTCGAGGGTCTGGATGAAGTCCTGGCCGAACAGGCGCACCGAACGATCGAAGATCAGGCCCGAATCGAAGCTCACGGTCGGGATCGACTCGGTGAAACGCTTCGGGCTGTTCGGCGTGGTCGACGACAGGTAGTTCAGGTCGTACGACGCGAAGTGGTACTGGACCTTCGGCACGGCGAAGTAGCCGGGGCCGTACACGCCGTACGAGATGTACGGGTTGAAGACGATCCGGTCGCCCTGGGTCGCATCGGCGGTCGTGATGCGAAACCGCGAATAGTCGGCTTCCGCGCCGAAGTCGAAGCCGCCGACGTTGTACTTCGTGTACTTCACGTTCAACTGCGGCTCGCGGCTGTACGGCGCGATCGACGGCGGCAGCGTCTGCCAGTGCTGGTAGCGCGCGAGCACCGACCACGGGCCGTTGTTGTACGTGAGGCCGGCTTCCTGCTGGTACAGCGTCTGCGTGCCGTTGATGAACTGGTTCGCCGACCCGAGGTCTTCGGGATACGTGTTGTCCGAGACCTTGTTGAAGTAGACGTAGCCGCCGAAGCCGCCGCCGAAATTCTGCTGGTGCTGCCAGTAGATCGCGTAGCGGTTGCGGTGCGCGAGCCGGTCATCCGGCAGGTAATTGGCCGTAAACGTGCCCGAATACGACGGCGACAGGTAACGGAACGTCGCTTCGGCCATCACGCCGCGCCGCGAGATGATGCGCGGCGTGAGCGTGAGGTCGCGGTTCGGCGCGATGTTGAAGTAGTACGGCAGCGACAGCTCGAAGCCGTTGTTCGAGTTCATCGAGAACGTCGGCGGCAGCAGGCCGCTGCGCCGCTCGCCCGACAGCGGGAACGTCATCCACGGGCTCGCGAAGATCGGCACGCCCTGGAAGAACAGCACGCCGTTGCGCGCGGTGCCCTCGTCGGCGCCCGTATCGAAATCGAAGCGGCTGCCCTTGATGTACCACGCGGGGTTCGTCGAGCACTGGCACGCCGTATACGTGCCGTTGACGAACACCGAGCGCTCGTTGTCGACCATGTCGACGCGCTCCGCGCTGCCCGACCCGCCCGTCACGTTGAAGTGATACTTCGGCGCGGTCATGAAGCCCTGGCTCGCCTCGATCTTCAGGTGCGCCTCGGGGCCCGCGAACGACGTACCGCCATTGACCACCTTGACCTGGCCGTACGCATCGGCCATGTCGGTATCCTGATCGTAGTGGATCGCGTCGGCCTTCACGACGGCGTCGCCGCGCCGCAGCTCGGCCGAACCCTTCGCGGCGAGGTCCTGCTCGGCGGTGCCGCTCGTATGGTCGGCGATCACGAAGGCGGCCGGCTTCGCGCCGTCCTTCAGCGGATGATCCTCGAGCTGGGGCGCGAGACGCAGATCCCACGGCGAGTCGAGCGGCTGCGGCTGCGCAGCCGCACCCGACAGCTGCGCGTACGACACGGCCGGCACGAGGCCGGGCACGGCCAGCAGCGCGAGCGCGAGCCGCCGTTTGCGCGGCGCCCCGTCACCGGGGAAAACATTCGGGAATAGCGGTTTGGGCGGCATCTATCGTTTGGCGAATCGCCCCTTGTCAGCCGCATCTGCACGGCACCTTCGCGCGCGGCGGGCCGCGCCGTCGAGCCGCGACTGCGGCTCTTCGCAAACCGGGGAGGCGATCGGGCGGACGGCGCGACAGGCGGCGGGCCTGCACGGCGGAAGCTGACGCGGGGCGCGTCAAAAAAGTCGTGGGGTATTATATGGCAAGACGTTCCCCCCTCCGCCGAGTTTCATGACGCCCCCATCCGCCGCATCCCAGCCCGACGCCCGCCTCGAAGCGCTCACCGCGTGGCTGCACCCGCTCGCCGAGCGGTATGCCCTCGACCTGTCGACGCTCGCGCCCGCCTCGTCGGACGCCAGTTTCCGCCGCTATTTCCGCGTCGCGTCGGCCGCCAGCACCGGCGGCACGCTGATCGCGGTCGATGCGCCGCCGCCCGAGAAGTGCCGCGAGTTCGTCCAGGTCGCGCAGCTGCTCGCCGCGGCCGGCGACCACGTGCCGGACGTGCTGGCCCACGATTTCGACGCGGGCTTCATGCTCGTGACCGACCTCGGCCGCACGTCGTACATCTCGGTGCTCGATCCGGCCGATCCGGCCGCCGCGCGAGCCCTGATGCGCGCCGCGCTCGATGCGCTGATCCGCTTCCAGCTCACGTCGAAGCCCGACGTGCTGCCGCCGTTCGACGAAGCGTTCCTGCGCCGCGAAATGGAGCTGCTGCCCGAATGGTTCGTCGGCCGCCACCTCGGCAAGCCCGTCACCGACGCGATGCGCGGCACGCTCGACCGCACGTTCGCGCTGCTGGTCGCGAGCGCGCACGCGCAGCCGCAGGGCTTCATGCTGCGCGACTTCATGCCGCGCAACCTGATGGTGTGCGAGCCGAACCCGGGCGTGCTCGACTTCCAGGATGCCGTGTACGGGCCGCTGACGTACGACGTCGTGTCGCTGCTGCGCGACGCATTCGTCAGTTGGGACGAGGAGTTCGAGCTCGACTGCTTCGCGTACTACTGGGAAAAGGCCAAAAAGGCCGGCCTGCCGGTCGATCCCGACTTCGGCGAGTTCTACCGTCAGCTGGAATGGATGGGGCTGCAACGCCATATCAAGATCCTCGGCCTGTTCGCGCGCATCAACTACCGCGACGGCAAGCCGCATTATCTGAACGACCTGCCGCGCTTCCTCGCGTATGCGCGCAAGGTCGCGCTGCGCTACCGCCCGCTCGGGCCGTTCGCGAAGCTGCTCGACGAGTTCGAGGGCAACGCACCGGCCGACGTCGGCTATACGTTCTGAGCGTCCTCACACCCAGTCGAACATGAGCACTACCCTGACCACGGCGATGATTTTCGCCGCCGGGCGCGGCGAACGGATGCGCCCGCTGACCGACACCCGCCCGAAGCCGCTGCTCGAAGCCGGCGGCAAGCCGCTGATCGTGTGGCAGATCGAGGCGCTCGCGCGTGCGGGCATCGAGACCATCGTGATCAACCACGCATGGCTCGGCGAGCAGATCGAAACCGCGCTCGGCGACGGTTCGCGCTGGGGCGTGCGGCTCGCGTATTCGGCCGAGGGCGAAGCGCTGGAAACCGCCGGCGGCATCGCGCAGGCGCTGCCGCTGCTCGAGCGCGACGGCCAGCCGGCCGTGTTCGCGGCCGTCAGCGGCGACGTGTACTGCGCGTTCGACTACCGGACGCTCGCACCGCGCGCCGCCCGGATGGCCGTGCTCGATACGCCGGCAATGCACCTCGTGATGGTGCCGAACCCGCCGTTCCATCCGGCCGGCGACTTCGCGCTCGGCGACGACAGCCGTCTCGCGCTCGACGGCGCCGCGCGCTTCACGTTCGGCAACATCGGCCTGTACGACACGCGGATGTTCCGCGACCTGGCGCCCGGCACGCGGCGCGCGCTGACGCCGTACTATCGCGCGGCGATCGAAGCCGGCCACGCGAGCGGCGAACTGTACGATGGAATCTGGGAGAACGTCGGCACGCCCGCGCAGCTCGGCGAACTCGACGCGCGGCTGCGCGCCGCCGCGGGCTGATCGTTTCGCGGCTGACTGCCGGTTCGCCGGCGCGGCGGCCGATGGGCCGATGGGCTGACGGGTCGACGACGGCGCCCGGTCAACCGGCCGCGAACCGATCCGGAATCGAGTGGAGCGAACGCCCCGCCGGTTCACCCGGCCGTGCCGCCGCCACGCTGCCGGACAGCCGGCAACCCGCCCGCCCGGGCCGCGCACCGCCTCGTGCGACACCCGCACTCACGCGGCCTCGGCCTCTTCTCCGCCGGCCGCCGCGCGTTGCTGCTGCAGCGCCCACATCTGCGCATACAGCCCGTCGGCGCGCACGAGTTCGTCGTGCGTGCCGCGCTCGACGATCCGCCCGTGGTCCATCACGAGGATCTGCTGCGCGTGCACGACCGTCGACAGCCGGTGAGCGATCACGAGCGTCGTGCGATGCCGCGCGATCTGGTCGAGTTCGTGCTGGATCGCGCGTTCCGAGCGCGAATCGAGCGCCGACGTCGCTTCGTCGAACAGCAGCACCGGCGGATCCTTCAGCAGCGTGCGCGCGATCGCGACGCGCTGCTTCTCGCCGCCCGACAGCTTCAGCCCGCGCTCGCCGACCGGCGTGTCATAGCCCTTCGGCAGACTTTCGATGAAATCGTGGATGTGCGCGGCGCGCGCGGCCGCGACCACCTCGTCGCGGGTCGCGGTCGGCCGGCCGTACGCGATGTTGTAGTAGATCGAGTCGTTGAACAGCACGGTGTCCTGCGGCACGATCCCGATCGATGCACGCAGCGATTCCTGAGTGACGTCGCGGATATCCTGGCCGTCGATCCGGATCGCGCCGCCCGCCTGCCGATCGAGATCGTAGAAGCGGAACAGCAGCCGCGACAGCGTCGACTTCCCCGAACCGCTGTGGCCGACCACCGCGGTCGTCGTGCCGGCATCGATCGTAAACGTCACGTCGTGCAGGATCTGCCGCGACGGCTCGTACGCGAAGTTCACGTGCTCGAAACGCACCTGCGCGCCGGCCACCGCGAGCGGCGGCGCATCGGGCCGATCGGCCACCTCCTTCGGCGCCGACAGCAGCCCGAACATCCGGTCCATGTCGGTCAGGCTCTGCTTCAGCTCGCGATAGACGACGCCGAGGAAGTTCAGCGGAATGTACAGCTGCAGCATGAACGTGTTGATCAGCACGAGATCGCCGAGCGTCAGCTTGCCTGCGAGCACGCCCTGGGTCGCGCGCCACAGGATGAACACGAGCCCCGTGCCGATGATTGCCTGCTGGCCGAAGTTCAGCACCGACAGCGAGTTCTGCGAGCGGATCGCGGCCTTCCGGTAGCGCTTCAGGTTCTCGTCGTAGCGCTGCGCCTCCCACTCCTCGTTGCCGAAGTACTTCACCGTCTCGTAGTTGATCAGCGAGTCGATTGCCCGCGAGTTCGCGCGCGAATCGAGTTCGTTCATCGTGCGGCGAAAGTGCGTGCGCCAGTTGGTGACCTTCACGGTGAACACGATGTACGTGACCAGCGCCGCGAACGTCACGTATGCGTAGTAGGCCTCGTACTTGACCACGAAGAAGCCGAGCACGAGCCCGACCTCGACGAGCGTCGGCAGGATGCTGTACAGCGAATACGAAATCAGTTGCTGGATGCCGCGCGTGCCGCGCTCGATGTCGCGCGACATGCCGCCCGTCTGGCGTTCGAGGTGAAACCGCAGCGACAGCCCGTGCAGATGCCGGAACACCTGCAGCGCGAGCTGGCGCACCGCGCTCTCGGTGACCTTCGAGAACAGGATTTCGCGCAGCTCGGTGAAGAGCGACGTCGACAGCCGCACGAGCGCATACGCGAGAACCAGGAGCCCGACGCCGCCCGCGAGCACGATGCCGGCCGACTGCTCGGCACGGCCGAGCGCGGTGAGCTGCTGCACGTAGGACAGATGGTCGACGATGCGCTTCATCACGACCGGCACGCCGAGGTTCGCGACCTTCGCACCGATCAGGCAGCCGAGCGCGAGCGCGACGCGCCATTTGTAGGTGGTCAGGTACGGCAGCAGCGACCGGATGGTCTGCCAGTCGTTGCGAGGCCCGGTCGAAGCCGGCGCGGGCTCGCCGGAAGCGGGAAATCGGCGCATGGAGGGAAGGGTTGTGCGGCGACACCGGACGCGCGTATCGGCGGCCGGCTCGCGCGCTTTCTCGTACAATTTGCGAACGTTGTATTGTCGCAGAAGCCGCTTCGCGCCGCTGCCGGCGCCCTCGCCGGCCGGGCTGCGCGCGGCGGCCCATTTATTACAGGATGAAAGCCCCCGCCATGACCGATTCGACCCTCGATCTCCCGCAGAAGCAGCCCGCGCTGCGCGTCGTCCCGCAACCGCACGACGCGAACGTTCACGGCGACGTGTTCGGCGGCTGGATCATGTCGCAGGTCGACATCGCCGGCTCGATTCCCGCGAGCCAGCGCGCGAACGGCCGTGTCGCGACGGTCGCGGTCAACTCGTTCGTGTTCAAGCAACCGGTATTCGTCGGCGACCTGCTGAGCTTCTACGCCACCATCATGCGCACCGGCAATACGTCGATCACGGTCGACGTCGAGGTGTACGCCCAGCGCATGCGCCTCATGGGCGAAGTCGTGAAGGTGACCGAAGCGACGCTCACGTACGTCGCGACCGGCTCCGACCGCAAGCCGCGGCAACTGCCGCCGCTCTGACGGGCAGGCGCCGTCGCAGCGCGGCAGGCGGCCGTCAGTGCGTGGCCGTCAGCCCGAACTCCCGCATCGCGGGCAGGAAATCGTGATTCAGCGTCGGCTTGCGCGACAGCTTGACGAGCACGTAGCGCTGGAACGGTGCGAGCCGCTGCCACTGCACGAGCGCGGGCGCCGGCAGCCCGGCCAGCGCGCTCTGCTCCACGAGCGACTCCGGCACCGTATCGACGACGCGCCAGGCCGGCTGCTCGTCCGGCTGGAACCATGACGGCTCCAGATCGGCGTGCGTGCGCAGCATTTCGAACAGCGCGTGATCGAAGTTGGGCTCGATCGCGGTGTCGTCGTCGGCCGGAAAGCGCGCGAGCAGCTTGCGGTCCTCGAGCGGCAGCAGTTGCCACTGTTCGAGCGAAATCCGCAGCCCGAAGCGATCGAGATTGAAACGCACGATCATCGGGATATACGTGAAGTTTTCCGACGAATCGTGTTCGAAGTTGAAGAGCAACGGAGCGTCGCTGAGTCCCATGGTCGTTACCTGACGTGGCGGATGCCGGCGCGGCCGGCTTGCCTGAGGTATTTTAGAACCTCTGCGCGCGGGTGGCGGCACGATCGTCGCCGGCCGTGCTTCGAATCAACGGGAGTGCTCGTGAATCCGACCCAATCAGACGAACCGCGCGACGAACTTCGCGATGAACCGCGCGGCGCGATCGAGCTGCCCGTGAGCCGCACGCGCGGCGGCGCGGTCCAGACCGCGCACGACTTCGTCGGCCAGGAATGGCCGGTCGCACTCGTCTTCAACGGCATCTCGCACGCAGTGATGATGTGTACGCCATGCGACCTCGAAGCGTTCGCGGTCGGCTTCGCGATCTCGGAAGGGATCGTTGCGCGCGGCAGCGACATCAAGGACATCGAGGTGATCCTGCACGCCGACGCGCCGCTGCCGCATGCGGAAGTCCACCTGGAAGTCGTCCAGCAGGCGTTCGCCGCGCTGAAGGACCGGCGCCGCGCGCTCGCGGGGCGCACGGGCTGCGGCGTCTGCGGCATCGAAAGCATCGACCTGCTCGACCTTGCGCCCGAACGCGTGCCCGATACCGGCTTTCTCGCGCGCCTCGCGCCCGACGCGCTCGCGCGTGCCGCGCATGCGCTGCCGGCACACCAGGCGCTCACGAAACTGACCGGCGGCCTGCATGCGGCCGCGTGGTGCGACGCAACAGGCGCGATCCGGATGGCCTTCGAGGACGTCGGCCGCCACAATGCGCTCGACAAGCTGATCGGCTCGCTCGTGCTGTCGCGCGCCGACACCACCGACGGCTTCGTGTTCCTGTCGAGCCGCGCGAGCTACGAGCTCGTACGCAAGGCCGCGCGGGTCGGCATCCCGCTGGTCGCGACCATCTCCGCACCGTCGTCGCTCGCGATCGAGATCGCGAAGGCGGCCGGCTTGCGGCTCGTCAGCTTCTGCCGCGAAACGGGCCACGTCGACTACGGCACGGCCTGATCGCAATCGCGCGCCGGCGATCCGCCGCCGGCGCGGCCCGCTCCATCAGTCGAACTGACGGAAATCCGGCTTGCGCTTCTCGAAGAACGCCGTCATCGCCTCGCGCGCTTCCGGCGCGCGCAGCATCGCGGCGAAGTGGCGCGCCTCCTCGGCCATCCGCGCGGGCGTCGCCACGCCGCCCGTATCCTTCAACAGCGCCTTCGTCACACGCAGCGATGCCGCAGGCAACGCCGCCAGCTTCGCCGCCTGCTTCGCCGCGAATGCGTCGAGTTCGGCCGCCGGCAGCACGCGATTGACGATGCCGATCCGGTGCGCCTCCAGCGCGTCGAACGCTTCGCCGAGCAACAGCTTCTCGGCGGCGACCTGATGGCCGGCCAGGCGCGGCAGCAGCGCGCTCGACGCGGCTTCCGGGCACAGCCCGAGCTGCGCGAACGGCAGCGAGAACGTCGCGGTATCGGCCGCGTAGACCAGATCGCAGTGCAGCAGCATCGTCACGCCGACGCCCACCGCGATGCCCGGCACCGCCGCCACGATCGGCTTGCTCGCGCTGCTGATCCGCGCCAGAAACTGGAAGACCGACGCGGTATCGTCCTTCGGCGGCGACTTCAGGAAATCCTCGAGATCGTTCCCCGCGCTGAAATTGCCGTCGCTGCCGCGCAGCAGGATCACGCGGACCGCCTTGTCTTCCTGCGCGTCGGCGAGCGCATCGGCCATCGTCTGGTACATCGCCGCCGTCAGCGCGTTCTTCTTCGCCGGGCGCGCGATCGTGATCGTCATCACGCCGTCGGCGCGCTCCACTTGAATGTCGGCCACAACCGTCTCCTTGAACTGTCCTCTACCGGAATAAAAAACGGTGCGCGAGCTCGTGGCCCGCGCACCGTCGTCGCTTTTCGTCGCGTCCCGCTTACAGGCGTTCGATGATGCCCGCGGCGCCCATGCCGGTGCCGACGCACATCGTGACCATCCCGTACTTCAGGTTGCGGCGGCGCAGGCCGTGCACGACGGTCGCCGCGCGGATCGCGCCGGTCGCGCCGAGCGGGTGGCCCAGTGCGATCGCGCCGCCCATCGGGTTGACCTTCGACGGATCGAGGCCGAGGTCGCGCATCACCGCCAGCGATTGGGCGGCGAACGCTTCGTTCAGCTCGATCCAGTCGAGATCGTCCTGCTTCAGGCCGGCGGCCTTCAACGCGGCCGGAATCGCTTCCTTCGGGCCGATGCCCATGATTTCCGGCGGCACGCCGCGCACCGCGAAGCTCACGAAGCGCGCGAGCGGCGTCAGGTTGAACGCCTTCAGCACTTTCTCCGACACGACGAGCAGCGCGCCGGCGCCGTCCGACGTCTGCGAGCTGTTGCCGGCCGTGACCGAGCCCTTGTTCGCGAATACCGTGCGCAGCTTCGCGAGGCCTTCGATCGACGTATCCGCGCGCGGACCTTCGTCGAGCTTGATCTCGCGCGTCTTCACGTCGATTTCGCCGGTCGCGAGGTTCGGGAAGCGCTCGGTGATCGTGTAGGCGGCGATCTCGTCGTTGAACTCGCCGGCCTGCTGCGCGGCGAGCGCCTTGCGGTGCGACTCGACCGAGAACGCGTCCTGGTCCTCGCGGCTCACCTTCCACTGCTCGGCGACGCGCTCGGCCGTCAGGCCCATCCCGTACGCGATGCCGAAATCTTCGTTGCGATCGAAGATGTGCGGCGACATCGACGGCTTGTTGCCCATCATCGGCACCATGCTCATCGACTCGCAGCCGCCCGCGAAGATCGCGTCCGATTCGCCGACGCGGATCCGGTCGGCCGCCATCGCCAGCGCGGTGATGCCCGACGCGCAGAAGCGGTTGACCGTCACGCCGCCGACCGTCTGCGGCAGGCCGGCGAGCAGCGCGCCCATGCGCGCGACGTTCAGGCCCTGCTCGGCTTCCGGAATCGCGCAGCCGATGATCGCGTCCTCGATCAGCTTCGTGTCGAAGCCGGGCACCTGCGCGACCGCCGACTTGATCGCGTGGACCAGCAGCTCGTCCGGCCGCGTGTTCTTGAACACACCGCGCGGAGCCTTGCCGATCGGCGTGCGGCTGGCGGCGACGATGTATGCGTCTTGCAATTGTTTGCTCATTTCAGACTCCTTGTCCGCTCTGTCCGCTCGCTCAGTTACGCACCGGCTTGCCGGTCTGCAACATGCCCATGATCCGTTCCTGCGTCTTCTGCGTGCCGAGCAACTCGACGAACGCACGGCGCTCCAGCGCGAGCAGCCACTGCTCGTCGACGAGGCTGCCGGCTTCGACGTCGCCGCCGCACACCGCTTCGGCGATGCGGCTCGCGATCAGGTAGTCGTGGTCGCTGATGAAGCGGCCGTCGCGCATGTTGACGAGCGATGCCTTGATCGTCGCGATCGCCGAGCGGCCTGCCACCGGCACGTCCTTCGCACGCAGCGGCGCACGGTAGCCGACGGCGGCCAGCGCACGCGCTTCCTTCTTCGCGGTGTCGAGCAGTTCGAACACGTTGAAGACGATCGTGTCGGACGGCTTCACGTAACCCATCGCGCGTGCGTCGTGCGCGGACGCCGACACCTTCGCCATCGCCGCGTTCTCGAACGACTTCGTGACGAACTTCAGGATGTCGGTGGTCGCGTTCGCGGCCGTCGCGGCGTCCGCCGCGCGCAGCGCCGCTTCCTTCAGGCCGCCGCCCGCCGGCACGAGGCCGACGCCCACTTCGACGAGACCGATGTAGCTCTCGACGTGCACGACACGCTTCGCGCTGTGCAGCATCAGCTCGCACCCGCCGCCGAGCGCGATGCCCGACACGGCCACCACCACCGGCACGTTCGCGTACTTCACGCGCAGCATGCCTTCCTGGAACTTCTTCACGAACGGCTCGATGCCCTTTGCGCCGCCCATCATGAACGCGGGCATCGCCTCCTCGAGGTTCGCGCCGGCCGAGAACGGGCCGCCCGGCGTGCCGAGCTTCAGCGACGTCGGCTGCCAGATCACCACGCCCTTGTAGTCCTTCTCCGCGAGTTCGATCGCCTGCACGAGGCCGTCGATCACGCTCGGTCCGATCGTGTTCATCTTCGACTTGAACGACACGATCACGACGTCGTCCTCGCCGGCACGATCGTCGACCCACGCGCGCACCGCGTCGGTTTCGAACAGCGTCTTGCCGTACGTCTTCGGATCGGCGCCCGCTTCGCCGAGCAGCGGCGCACGGAACACCTGCTTGTCGTAGACCGCGAGGTCCGAACGCGGCACGAAGCGCTTCGATGCCGGCGCCCACGAGCCTTCGGCCGTGTGCACGCCGCCCTTCTCGGCGACCGGGCCTTCGAGCACCCACGACGGAAGCGGCACGTTCGCGAGCGCCTTGCCGGCCGCGATGTCTTCCTGCACCCACTCGGCAACCTGCTTCCAGCCGGCGGCCTGCCAGCCTTCGAACGGGCCCTCGTTCCAGCCGAAGCCCCAGCGGATCGCGAGATCGACGTCGCGCGCGTTGTCGGCGATCGATTCGAGATGCACGCCGATGTAGTGGAACACGTCGCGGAAGATCGACCACAGGAACTGCGCGTGCGGATGGTCCGTCTCGCGCAGCAGCTTCAGGCGCTCGGCCGGCGGGCGCTTCAGGATGCGGCCGACCGTTTCGTCCGCCTTCGCGCCCGAATCGACGTAGGTGCCCGTCTTCGCGTCGAGCACCTTGATCGCCTTGCCTTCCTTCTTGTAGAAACCGCCGCCCGTCTTCTGGCCGAGCGCGCCCTGCTTCACCAGCTCGGCGAGCACGGCAGGCGTCTGGTAGACCGGGAAGAACGGATCGTCGGCGAGGTTGTCCTGCATCGTCTTGATCACGTGCGCCATCGTGTCGAGGCCGACCACGTCCGCGGTGCGGAACGTCGCCGACTTGGCGCGGCCGAGGCGGCTGCCCGTCAAATCGTCGACTTCGTCGAAGCGCAGGCCGAACTTCGCGGCCTCGGTGATCACCGCGAGGATCGAGAAGATGCCGACACGGTTCGCGATGAAGTTCGGCGTATCCTTCGCGCGCACGACGCCCTTGCCGACGACGCTCGTCAGGAAGGTTTCGAGCTGGTCGAGGATCTCCGGGCGCGTATGCGCGGTCGGGATCAGCTCGACGAGGTGCATGTAGCGCGGCGGGTTGAAGAAGTGCACGCCGCAGAAGCGCGACTTCAACTCGTCCGAGAAACCTTCGGACAGCTTCGTGATCGACAGGCCCGACGTGTTGGTCGCGAAGATCGCGTTCGGCGCGATGTGCGGCGCGACCTTCTTGTACAGGTCGTGCTTCCAGTCCATCCGCTCGGCGATCGCCTCGATCACGACGTCGCATTCCGCCAGCTTCGCGATGTCGTCTTCGTAGTTGGCCGCCTCGAGGTACTTCGCATCGTCCTTCACGCCGAACGGCGCGGGCGACAGCTTCTTCAGGTTCTCGATCGCCTTCAGCGCGATCGCGTTTTTCGGGCCTTCCTTGGCCGGCAGGTCGAACAGCAGCACCGGCACGCGCGCGTTGACGAGGTGCGCGGCGATCTGCGCGCCCATCACGCCGGCGCCCAGCACGGCGACCTTGCGAATCAGGAAATTGCTCACGGGATGTCTCCGGATAGTGTCGTGCAGCGCGGAATGTGAGGGCTGCACGGCGAAGTGAGTACCAGGAACCGTTGCGTTCGGGCGGCGCGCGACGCGCACCGCCCGGACTCGCGTCAGAACAGCGATTCGTCGACTTCCATCAGCGTCTTCGAACCCGCGCGCGCGGCGCGGATCGTCGATGCCGTCTCGGGCAGCAGACGCGCGAAATAGAAGCGGGCCGTCGCGAGCTTCGACTTGTAGAACGGATCCCCCGATGCTTCGTTGTCGAGTGCGAGGCGCGCCATCCGCGCCCAGAAGTACGAGAACACCAGGTGGCCGACGGTGCGCAGGTACGGCACGGCCGCAGCGCCGACTTCGTCGGGGTTCTGCATCGTCTTCATGCCGATTTCCATCGTCAGCTTCTGCACCTTCTCGCCGATGTCGGCGAGCGGGTTGATGAACTCGGCCATTTCCGGCTTCACGCCTTCGGCTTCCGCGAATTCCGTCACGAGCTTGCCGAACTTCTTCAGCTTCGCGCCCATGTCGCCGAGCACCTTGCGGCCCAGCAGGTCGAGCGACTGGATCGAGTTCGTGCCTTCGTAGATCATGTTGATCCGCGCGTCGCGCACGTATTGCTCCATGCCCCACTCGGAGATGAAGCCGTGGCCGCCGTAGATCTGCATCGCGTGGTTGGTCGACTCGAACGCGTTGTCGGTCAGGAACGCCTTGATGATCGGCGTGAGCAGCGCGACGAGGTCGGCCGCTTCCTTGCGCACCGCTTCGTCGGCGTGCGACAGTTCCTTGTCGATCTGCAGCGCGGACCAGTACGTGAACGCGCGCGCGCCTTCCGCGTAGGCCTTCTGCGTAAGCAGCATGCGGCGCACGTCCGGGTGCACGATGATCGGGTCGGCCGGCTTGTCCGGCGCCTTCGGGCCCGTCAGCGAGCGCATCTGCAGGCGTTCCTTCGCGTACGTCAGCGAGTTCTGGTACGCGACTTCCGTGAGGCCGAGGCCCTGCATGCCGACGCCGAGGCGCGCGGCATTCATCATCACGAACATCGCGTTCAAGCCCTTGTTCGGCTCGCCGACCATCCAGCCCTTCGCGCCGTCGAGGTTCATCACGCACGTCGAATTGCCGTGGATGCCCATCTTGTGTTCGATCGAGCCGCACTTGATGCCGTTGCGTTCGCCCGGCTCGCCCGAAGCGTCCGGAATGAACTTCGGCACGATGAACAGCGAGATCCCCTTCGTGCCTTGCGGCGCGTCCGGCAGGCGCGCGAGCACGAGGTGGACGATGTTCTTCGACATGTCGTGCTCGCCGCTCGAGATGAAGATCTTCGTGCCGCTGATCGAGTACGAGCCGTCGCCGTTCGGTTCGGCCTTGGTACGCAGGATGCCGAGGTCGGTGCCGCAGTGCGGCTCGGTCAGGCACATCGTGCCCGTCCATTCGCCCGACACAAGCTTCGGCAGGTATTGCTGCTGCAGTTCCGGCGCGCCGTGCGCGTGCAGGCATTCATACGCGCCGTGCGACAGGCCCGGATACATCGTCCATGCCTGGTTCGCCGAGTTCAGCATTTCGTAGAGTGCGTTGTTCACGAACGCGGGCAGGCCCTGGCCGCCGTATTCCGGATCGCAGCCGAGCGCCGGCCAGCCGGCCTCGACGTATTGCCGATACGCTTCCTTGAAGCCGGTCGGGGTCTTCACGACGCCGTCGCCTTCATAGGTGCAGCCTTCGCGGTCGCCGACCTGGTTCAGCGGGAACAGTACCTCGGAGCAGAACTTGCCCGCTTCCTCGAGGACCTGGTTGATCGTGTCGGCGTCGAGGTCCGCATGCTTGGGCATTTGCTTGACTTCGGCTTCGACGTTCAGAAGCTCGTGCAACACGAATTGCATGTCGCGCAGCGGCGCGGCGTACTGTCCCATGACTCTCTCCAAAGGTGGGCAAAACGGCTCGAGCTCCTGGCGGGCGGTTCACGCGCCGCTAACGGCTCTCGCTCTGATACGAAACAATCGTCTTTTCCAGCGCGGCCCACGTGAGGCGCACGGCGTCCGGCGAATGCAGGAAGCGTGCGTCGTGATGCAGGCCGAGCGTGAAGCTGTACAACTCGAAGAGCATCAGTTCCGGATCCGTGTCCGTGCGCAGATGCCCTTCTTCCATCGCCTGCGAAATGGCGCGCAGCAACGCGGCACGCCAGGCGGTCACGCTCGCGATCAACTGCTCGCGCACGGGGCTGTCCGGGCGGTCGTCGTACTCCACTGCGCCGCTGATGTAGATGCACCCGGTCGTCACCTCCTGGATGCGCTTCTCGATCCAGCGCGCCAGCATCGCCCGAAGACGCGGCAGACCGCGCGACTCGCGCAGGCTCGGAAAGAACACCTCGTTTTCGAAACGATGGTGATACTCGCGCACGACCTCGACCTGCAGGTCTTCGCGCGAACCGAAGTGCGCGAACACGCCGCTCTTGCTCATCTGCATGCGCTCGGCCAGCAGGCCGATCGTCAGCCCCTCCAGCCCGTCACGGCTGGCGAGGTCCAAAGCAGCTTCGAGTATCGCGGCACGCGTCTGTTCGCCTTTTCGCATAGCTATTTCTGTAACCGTTCGGGGGTTCGAATAAAATCGAACGGCCGTACTATTATTGAGTGCGGCCGCTCGCGAAACAAGGAAATTATTAGAAACCGGTGTCTAACCGAGCCGCTATTTTGCGCGATTCCGGCGAGACCGGAGCGGCTTTTCCGCACGAATGTGCGGACAGATTTTTTGAAGCGAATACTTAGTCGGCGTCAATCGTAACCGCCGACCGTCAGCGCCTTCATCACGACACGATACGTGGTGTACGCGAGCCAGTTCAGCAGCCGCTCGACGCGCGGGCGCGCGGCGAAGCGCGCGGCGTCGATCTCCCGGCCTTCGGCGAACGCGGTGGCGATCGCGTCGCGCAACTGGTTCGTCACCGCATCGTAGCGCACCAGCACGACGTTCGCTTCATTGTTCAGCATCAGGCTCAGCGCGTCCAGATTCGACGAGCCGACCGTCGCCCAGTTGTCGTCGATCACGGCGACCTTGCCGTGCAGGATCGTCTTGTCGTATTCGGCGACGCGCACGCCCGCGCGCAGCAGCGTGTGATAGAGGAACGGCACGGCCGTATCGAGCGCCGCGAACTCCTTGCGGCCTATCAGCACCCGCACGTCGACGCCGCGCCGTGCCGCGCCCGTCAGCGCGCGGCGCAGCTTGCGGCCCGGCATGAAATACGGATTCGCGAGCAGGATCCGCTGGCGTGCCTGACCGATCGCCGCGAGATAGGCCTTCTCGATCGCGCGGCGGTTCACGACGTTGTCGCGCGCGACGAACGCGACGCTCGGCTCGGTCACGACCCGCAGCGCGCCGGCCTTGATCCACCGGTGGCTGCGCATCCAGCGCCGGAACATCTCCGGGAACGCTTCGCCGCCGTGCAGCCCGGCCGCGTACTGCGCATAGGGCTTGTGGCCGAACTGGATCCGGTGCCACTGCAGCTCGAACGCGGCGCGCACGTCGGACACCGCGGGCCCGACCATCTCGACCGCGAAATCCCAGCGCGGGAACGGCAGCGTCGCGCTGCCCTGCGTGTAGTCGTCGACGATGTTGATGCCGCCGCAGAACGCGACCGCATGATCGATCACCGCGAGCTTGCGGTGCGTGCGCGAGAAGCCGAAGCGGCCGAACAGGAAGCGGTTGTAGACGCAGTGCTCGACGCCGGACTCGGCCCACGTGTCGAACAGCGGCAGGCGCGCGGTGCCGATGCCGTCGGTGATCACGCGCACGCGCACGCCGCGCTGCACCGCGCGGATCAGCGCGGCCGACACCGGGCGACCGGCGTCGTCGTCGCAGAAGATGTAGGTTTCGAGCATCACCTGCTCGCGGGCGGCGTCGATCCGATCGATGAGCGCCTGGAAGAATTCGCCGCCGGTTTCGCACAGCCGCACCGTATTGCCGGCCGTAAACGCGAGCCGCGACGCGGAGCCCCGCTCCTGCAGGAACATCTGCCGCAATTGCGCGAAACGCTTGCGGGTCTCCGCATTCATGCGGACGAGCCGTGCGGCGCACGCGCGAGTGCCACGCGCGCGGGCAATTGCAGGATCGCTTCGGCGTTCGACGGCGAGAAGCAGCGCGCGGCCGCTTCGCGGAAAGGCAGCCACGCATGATCGACATGCTCGCGCGGCGACAGCGTCACGTCGACGCGATGCGGCACGCACAGGCCGAACCAGTGCTCGACGTTGCGCGTGACGCCCGGCGCATAGCGGTGCAGGTATTGAGGATAGATCGTGTATTCGATCCGGTGATGCCAGTCGACGAGCGCGGTGGCCGGCACGTCCGGCGTGCCGATCGCGATGCCGGTCTCCTCGGCCACTTCGCGCGCGGCGGTGAGCGCGAGCGGCTCGTCGAGCGCGTCCTTCGAGCCGGTGACCGATTGCCAGAAATCGGACTGGTCGGCACGCTTGATCACGAGCACATCGAGCTCGGGCGTGTAGATCACGACGAGAACGGATTCGGGGATTTTCGGCGGCTTCGTCATCTTTGTTTCATGCGGCACGGGGCCGTGCGTCGGCCCGTGCCCGGAACGTGCGGCAAGTGCTGCGACTGTACCGCAAAAAATGAAAAAGGCGCATCGCTGCGCCTTTTTCAGGGGTGTCGTGTGGGCATGACCGCACACACGACCTGCGCGGCGGCGTTACGCCTTCGGCTGCTCCGGCTGACGCAGCCGGATGTGCAGTTCGCGCAGTTGACGCTCGTCGACCGGGCTCGGCGCCTGCGTGAGCAGGTCCTGCGCACGCTGCGTCTTCGGGAAGGCGATCACGTCGCGGATCGAATCGGCGCCGGCCATCATCGTGACGATGCGGTCGAGACCGAATGCGATACCGCCGTGCGGCGGCGCGCCGTACTGCAGCGCGTCCAGCAGGAAGCCGAACTTCAGCTGCGCTTCTTCCGCGCCGATCTTCAGCGCGCGGAACACCTTGCTCTGCACTTCCTCGCGGTGGATACGCACCGAGCCGCCGCCGATTTCCCAGCCGTTCAGCACCATGTCGTACGCCTTCGCGAGGCAGCGGCCCGGGTCGGTCTCGAGGTACTCGAGGTGCTCGTCCTTCGGGCTCGTGAACGGATGGTGCGCGGCGACGTAGCGCGCGTCTTCGTCGTCGTACTCGAACATCGGGAAGTCCACGACCCACAGCGGCTTCCAGCCGGCCTGGACGAGACCGTTCGCCTTGCCGAATTCCGAATGGCCGATCTTCAGGCGCAGTGCGCCGAGGCTGTCGTTGACGACCTTCGCGCGGTCGGCCGCGAAGAAGATGATGTCGCCGTCTTCAGCGCCGGTGCGCTCGAGGATCGCCGCGATGGATGCGTCGTGCAGGTTCTTGACGATCGGGCTCTGCAGGCCGTCGCGGCCCTTTGCCTTCTCGTTGACCTTGATCCATGCGAGGCCCTTCGCGCCGTAGATGCGCACGAATTCCGTGTAGCCGTCGATGTCGCCGCGCGACAGCTCGCCGCCCTTCGGCACGCGCAGCGCCGCGACCCGGCCGTCCTTCGCGTTGGCCGGCGTGCTGAACACCTTGAAGTCGACGTCCTTCATCGCGTCGGTCAGCTCGGTGAATTCGAGCTGCACGCGCAGGTCCGGCTTGTCCGAACCGAAACGCGCCATCGCTTCCGAGTACGGCATCACCGGGAATTTCGCGTCGAGCTCGACGTCGATCGTCGTCTTGAAGATGTGACGGATCATGTCTTCGAACAGGTCGCGGATTTCCTGCTCGCCGAGGAACGACGTCTCGCAGTCGATCTGCGTGAATTCCGGCTGGCGGTCGGCGCGGAGGTCCTCGTCGCGGAAGCACTTGGTGATCTGGTAGTAACGGTCGAAGTTCGCGACCATCAGCAGCTGCTTGAACAGCTGCGGCGACTGCGGCAGCGCGAAGAACTGGCCCGCGTTCACGCGCGACGGCACGAGGTAGTCGCGCGCGCCTTCCGGCGTGCTCTTCGTCAGCATCGGCGTTTCGATGTCGATGAAGCCCTGCTCGTCGAGGTACTTGCGCGCCTCGATCGCGACACGGTAGCGCAGGCGCAGGTTGTGCTGCATCTGCGGGCGGCGCAGGTCGAGCACGCGGTGCGTGAGACGCGTCGTTTCCGACAGGTTGTCGTCGTCGAGCTGGAACGGCGGCGTGACCGACGCGTTCAGCACGTTCAGTTCGTGGCACAGCACTTCGATCTTGCCGCTCTTCAGGCCAGCGTTGACCGTGCCGTCCGGACGGTTGCGCACGAGACCCTTGATCTGCACGCAGAATTCGTTGCGCACGCCTTCGGCGGTCGCGAACATCTCGGCGCGATCCGGGTCGCATACCACCTGCACGAGGCCTTCACGATCGCGCAGGTCGATGAAGATCACACCGCCGTGATCGCGGCGGCGCTGCACCCAGCCGCACAGCGACACGGTTTGGCCCAGCAGGTGTTCGGTCACGAGACCGCAGTATTCAGTACGCATCGACATGATGTTTGCTTTCGTTCGGTTTGATCAACGGGCGCCGCAACGCGCGGCCCGGGCGATGATTCTTTACTTACAGCGGCGGCTCGACGGGGCGGCGGGCGGGCGCCGGAGCCGGCGCCGAAGGCGCCACGACGCCCATCGAGACGATGTACTTGAGCGCGGCATCGACCGACATGTCGAGTTCGATGACTTCGCTCTTCGGCAGCATCAGGAAGAAGCCCGACGTCGGGTTCGGCGTCGTGGGCACGTACACGCTCACGTACTCTTCCGTCAGATGGTTGACCACGTCGCCGCCGGGCGCGCCGGTCAGAAACGCGATCGTATACGAGCCGCGGCGCGGGTATTCGATCAGGAGCGCCTTGCGGAACGCGTTGCCGCTGCTCGACAGCAGCGTGTCCGATACCTGCTTGACGCTCGTGTAGATCGGCCCGACGACCGGGATGTGACGCACGACCGCGTTCCACCACGTGACGAGCTTCTGGCCGATGAAGTTCTGCGTGGCCAGCCCGACCACGAAGATGAACGCGAGCGTCAGCACCGCGCCGATCCCCGGCAGATGGAAGCCGAGCATCCGCTCGGGCTGCCACGATTCGGGCAGCAGGAGCAGCGTCTGGTCCATCGTGCCGATGATGAGGCCGAGCACCCACAGCGTGATCGCGAGCGGGACGAGAACCAGCAGGCCGGTCAGGAACACCGTTTTCAGGGTCGTCTTTTTCATCATCTGCCGTCAATGAACCGCGCTGGAAGCGCGGGTTGGTCGCGACCCGGCCGGGCCGCGACGGTCAACTGCCGGCGGCGGGCGTCGCGGCCGGAGCCGGCGCGGCGCTCGTCGCCGTGGTGCTGCCCGAACTGCTCGACGCAGCCGGCGCGGCCGCGGCGGGTTCAGCCGTGGCGGGTGCTGCCGGCGCCGCGTCGCCCGAGCCGCCGCGGAAATCGGTGACGTACCACCCCGAGCCCTTCAGCTGGAAACCGGCGGCGGTCACCTGTTTGCGAAAAGCATCCTTCCCGCATTCAGGGCATTGCGACAGCGGCGCGTCGCTCATCTTCTGGAGCACGTCCTTCGCGAAACCGCACGCTTCGCATCGATAGGCGTAGATCGGCATGATATTTTTCCCGCAGAAACTGGAAACGGCTTGCAAAACCTTGAATTATAGCCGAAACCCGGGCGCGCTCCGGCATTGGCCGTGACGCCCGCGCATCAGCGGCGACGCCACGTGAGCCAGCGCTCGTGCCCGTCGAACACGGCCAGCGAATCGGTCACGGGCAACTCCTCGACCAGCTCGAAGTGCGGGGCAAGCAGCGCATCGAGTTCCGCACGCTCGATCCCGAACGGCGGCCCCTTCGGTTTCGCCACCACGAAGAAATAGCCGGCCAGCAATCCGTCCGCGGGCAGCAGCTCGGCCATCCGCGCCGCATAGCCGGCGCGCAAGCTCGGCGGCAGCGCGCACAGGAACGCACGCTCGTACACCCACTGCACGTCGAACGGCGGCCGGTACTGGAAAAAATCGGCCTGCTCGACGACGTCCGCATGCGCGCCGAGCTGTGCCTTCGCGGCAGCGACCGCCTGCGCGGCGAAATCGATCGCACGCACCGGCCAGCCGGCCTGCGCGAGCCATCCGGCCTCCTGCGCGCTGCCGCAGCCGGGAATCAGCACCGCGCACGGCTCGAGCCGATGGGCGAACTCACGAAAACCGTCCGGCACGCCGCCGAATTCCCACGGCGTCACGCCGCGTTCGAAGCGCTCGTTCCAGAACGACGCGCTACCCGGGTCGCGCGTCGCGAAATCGGCGGCCGACGGTGCGGCCGGTTGCTTCGGATCGGACATCGCCATGCTCCTTTCGATCAAGCGCCGTACGCGAGCGCGAGCAGCACGCGCGCGACCAGCGCCCCGACGCCGACGGCCAGGCCGAAGATCAGCAACGCCTGCAGCAGCCGGTTCGTCCGTTTCTGCTCGACGAGGACCTGGCGCATCAGCTCCTCGCTCGCGGCGCGCGGTGCGTCGTGGCGCGCGGCCATCGCATGGTGAATCAGGCGCGGCAATTGCGGCAGCGTCTTGCTCCACTGCGGCGCCTCGACCTTGAACCGCTCGTACCAGCCGCGCAAGCCGATCTGCTCGGTCATCCAGCGCTCGAGATACGGCTTCGCGGTCTTCCACAGGTCGAGCTCGGGGTCGAGCGAGCGGCCGAGCCCTTCGACGTTCAGCATCGTCTTCTGCAGCAGCACGAGCTGCGGCTGAATCTCGACGTTGAAGCGGCGCGACGTCGAGAACAGGCGCATCAGCACCTGGCCGAGCGAGATGTCCTTCAGCGCGCGGTCGAAATACGGCTCGCACACCGCGCGGATCGCGCTTTCGAGCTCCTCGACGCGCGTCTCGGGCGGCACCCAGCCCGATTCGAGGTGGAGCGTCGCGACGCGGTGGTAGTCGCGCTTGAAGAACGCGAGGAAGTTCTGCGCGAGATAATTCTTGTCGAAATCGGACAGCGCACCGACGATCCCGAAATCGAGCGCGATATAGCGGCCGAACGTGTTCGGATCGAGGCTCACCTGGATGTTGCCGGGGTGCATGTCCGCATGGAAGAAGCCGTCGCGAAACACCTGCGTGAAGAAGATCTCGACGCCTTCGCGCGCGAGCTTCTTGATGTCGACGCCGGCCGAGCGCAGCGTCTCGACTTGGCTGATCGGCACGCCGGTCATGCGCTCCATCACGAGCACCTGCGACGTCGAGAAATCCCAGAACATCTCGGGCACGAGCAGCAGGTCGAGGCCCGCGAAGTTGCGGCGCAGCTGGCTGCCGTTGGCGGCCTCGCGCATCAGGTCGAGCTCGTCGTGCAGGTACTTGTCGAATTCGGCGACGACCTCGCGCGGCTTCAGGCGCCGGCCGTCGGCCCACATGCGCTCGGTCCAGATCGCGATGTCGCGCATCAGCGCGAGATCGGAATCGATGACGGACAGCATGTTCGGGCGCAGCACCTTGACCGCGACGGCCTTGCCCGCGTGCACGCCCTCCTTGAGCTTCGCGAAATGCACCTGCGCGATCGACGCGCTCGCGATCGGCTCGCGCTCGAATTCGTCGAACAGCTCGTCGACCGGCGCGCCAAGCGACTTCTCGATGATCGCGATCGCGACCGCCGAATCGAACGGCGGCACCTGGTCCTGCAGCTTCGCGAGTTCGTTCGCGAAATCGACCGACAGCAGATCGCGGCGCGTCGACAGCACCTGGCCGAACTTCACGAAGATCGGGCCGAGGCTTTCGAGCGCGTGGCGCAGCCGCACGGCGGGCGGATCGGAATAGCGGCGGCCGATCGTCGTGATCCGCAACAGCAGCTTCACGCGCCGGTCGTCGATCCGGGACAGCATCACTTCGTCGAGACCAAAGCGGATGACGGTGTAGACAATCTTGATGAAACGGAAAATGCGCATGCCCTGCGGCCCTCAGTGCGCGCCGCGCGGGCCGGAACCCGTGCGCGCGCCGATTTTTTGTTCGAGTCGCTCGACCCGCTTTTCGACCCGTGCGAGCGCATCGCGTGCGCGCGCCAGTTCGGCGTCGAAGCCGCCGAGCGACGCGCGCCGGACGACTTGCGGGTTCTCGTCGAGCCAGTATTCGGCGACGGAATCGAGCACGTTGCGGCCAGTGCGGCGCGCGCGCGCCCCGGCGTCGCGCACGACCGTCGCGATCCGGTACGCCGCCGCGTCGCCGACCAGCTTCGCGAGATCTTCTTCCGGTTCCCAGCGCAGGTGCTCGGCCAGCTTCGCGATCTGCGTCGCGAATTCCGCGTCGCCTTCGATCTTCACGTGCTTCATCACGGCCGCCTGGCCGCCCTGCAGGAACGCGGCGAGCGTGTCGCCGGCCAGCGCGATCGACACGTCGACCTGTTGCGCATCGTGCGCGTCGACGGCCGACAGATAGCCGTCGGGCTGCACCAGCAGCGTGAGCGTGACGGGAGGCACGTCGATGCGGGCAGTCTTGCCCGCATAGGGAATCAGGCGGTCGCGCGCCCACGATTCGCGCGCGAGCAGGTGATTGACGGCAGCAGCAAAAGGCTTGGCGGCAAAGGTCATCGGGCTGGGAAAGAAAAAACCCGCGCGGGCCGGGCGCCCACGCGGGTTTCTATTGTAACGTCGGATCGTCGGCAGACCGTGCCTGACCGTACACCCGGGCGGCAAGCGGTCGCAGTGCGGCGGCCGTCGCCCGGGCGCCCGGCGGCGCGGGCCGCCGGCCACGCTCAGTGCGTGTTGATCTGCTGGATACCCGCGAGCAGCCAGCCCTGACTGCCCGACTTCGACAGGTTCCAGACTTCGTCGAACGGCGCGGCCGACGTATTCGCCGATTCGCGGATCAGGCCGTGGAAGCGCACGCTCGCCGACTGCTCGATGCCGCGATCCTCGATCGCGACCAGTTCCGCGTCGAGCTGCACGACATCGGTCTGGTTCGCTTCGTTGCCGCGCGAATCGAGGTCGATCTTGATCTCGGCGAACATTTCGGGCGTCGTGAACTCGCGGATGTCGGCCAGGTTGCCCTGGTCCCACGCCGCCTGCAGGCGCACGAAATAGACTTTCGCGCTGCGCAGGAACGCTTCGGTGTCGAAGCCGGCCGGCACCTGCAGCGGCGCCGCTGCCGCCGCGGCCGCGCCGGCGGCCGCTGCACCGCCGCCGCCGAACACGCCCTGCGCTTCGTTCGCATAGCTGCTGCCGCTACCCGCGTAGTTGCTGCCGGTGTTGCCCTGCTGGAACGACGGGCTTTGCGAGTAGCCGCCCGACGACGACGCAGCGCCGCCGACCGAATACGCCGGCTCCTGCGGGCGACGGCGGTTCATGAACTTGCGGATCAGCCAGATGCCGACCATGGCGAGCAACGCGATCACGATGACGTTCGCCATCATGCTCGCGAATGCGCCGCCGAGGCCGAAGTGCGACAGCAGCGCCGCGATGCCGAGGCCGGCCGCGAGCCCGGCGATCGGCCCGAGCCAGCGCGAGCGGTTGGGCTGCGCGGCCGGCGTGGGCGCAGCCGGGTTCGCACGCTGCGCCTGCGACGGCGCGGCCTGCTGCATCGGCTGCTGCGCAGGCGGCGTGGCCTGGCGCTGCGTGACGGTGGAATTCTGGCGGCCGATGCTGCGCCCGCCGCCCATGCGCCGGGCTTCGGCGTCGAGCGATGCGAACGTGCCGGCCGTGAGCAGGCCGACCATCAGCAGCGTGCCGACCCGTCGAGCCCACGGCTTCGACGGTTTGCTACGGTTGAACAACGAACGCGATTCAGACATCAGCTTCTCCGAATGTAAGACGAATGTAGGGAAAGAACCCCTTAGTACTTGGTCCCTAGGTGTAAAGCTACCACGCCACCTGACAAATTGTAATATTTGACGGCATCGAGGCCCGCTTGTTCCATCATCGTCTTCAGCGTGTCCTGATCGGGGTGCATCCGGATAGATTCAGCAAGATACCGATAACTTTCAGCATCTTTCGCGAACTTGTCGCCAAGCCACGGTAATACTTTGAAAGAATACAGATCGTACGCTTTTTTCAGCGGGTCCCAGACTTTCGAGAATTCCAGCACCATCACGCGGCCGCCGGGCTTCGTCACGCGGCGCATCTCGGCCAGCGCGGCATCCTTGTGCGTCATGTTGCGCAGCCCGAACGCGACCGTGACCACGTCGAAGTAGTTGTCCGGAAACGGAATTTTCTCGGCGTCGCACAGCAGCGACGGCGTCACGACACCCTTGTCGAGCAGCCGGTCGCGGCCGACGCGCAGCATCGATTCGTTGATGTCGGTATGCCAGACCTCGCCCGTCGGCCCGGCCGCCTTCGCGAACGACCTGGTCAGGTCGCCGGTGCCGGCCGCGATGTCGAGCACCTTGAAGCCCGGGCGCACATTCGCCTGCGCGATCGTGAACGCCTTCCACGCGCGGTGCATGCCCGCCGACATCAGGTCGTTCATCAGATCGTAGTTGCTCGCGACCGAATGAAACACGCCCGCCACTTTCTTCGCTTTTTCGTTTTCCTCGACGCTTTCGAAGCCGAAGTGGGTTTTGCTCATCGCGTTGATCCTCAGTAAATGGCAAGACGGCGCCGAGCGGGCGCCGTCGATTTCAGTGGCAGTGGCCGTGCGGCGCGCCGGCCGCCTGCATCGGCGCGTCGCGCTCGACGCCCGCCGCCTTCAGTTTGTCGAAATAGTCGCGCCACAGCGCGTCCTGCTGCGTCGCCAGTTCGTACAGCAGGTCCCACGAGTAGATGCCGGTCGAATGGCCGTCGGAGAACGTCGGCTGCAGCGCGTAATTGCCCACGCCCTCAAGCGCGGTGATCGTCACTTCGCGCTTGCCGGTCTGCAACGTCTCCTGGCCCGGTCCGTGGCCACGTACCTCGGCCGACGGCGAATACACGCGCATCAGCTCGAACGGAATCCGGAAGTTCTCGCCGTTCGGGTACTGCAATTCGAGCACGCGCGATACCGCGTGCACGACGACGCCGGACGGAATCGGCGTCGTGGAAGTCAAACCGCTCATGGCTGCCTCGAATCGGTCATGCGTTGAATTTCCTCGCGCACCGCATTGTGCAGCAGCGAGGCCTGTGCCGCGCGCGAGCGCAGCAGCGCCTCGGACACGCTGCGCTGGCGCGGCGCCCACACGGGCTGCGGGAAATGGGCATCGTTGGAAAAGCGCGGAATCACGTGCCAGTGCACGTGCGGCACCATGTTGCCGAGGCTCGCGAGATTCACCTTGTTCGGCTGCATCACGCGGCGCACGGCCCGCTCGACCGCGTAGACCACGCGCATCAGATGTGCCCGCTCGGGCTCGCCAAGATCGGAGAACTCGGCCACGTGCGCGCCCCAGATCACCCGGCAGAAGCCCGGGTAGTCGTGCTCGCCCGTCGCGAGCACGACGCGCAGCACGTCGTCCTGCCAGAGCACCTCGCCGCCGTCTTCACGGCAAAACACGCATTCCATCGTCGCTCCCATGTGGACGGGCGCCGGCATGGCTGCACCGGCGCCCGCTCATTCCCGGCCCGATCGGGCGGTCGTCATGCCCGCATTAGACCAGCACGCGCTCGATCCCGCCATGGTTCGCCCGTGCGACATAATCGGCCATCCAGTTCTCGCCGAGCACCTGGCGCGCGATCTCGACCACGATGTAGTCGGCTTCGAGGTTCGCGTCCTCGTTGTAGCGCGACAGCCCCTGCAGGCACGACGGGCAGCTCGTCAGGATCTTCACGTCCGGGCCGCCCGCGCTCGCGGCGGCCGGCACCGGCGCGTCGCCGGCCACCACCGGAATCGCGCGCAGCTTCGCAGCGCCCTTGCGGATCTCCTCTTCCTTGCGGAAGCGAACCTGCGTCGAGACGTCCGGCCGCGTGACCGCCAGCGTGCCCGATTCGCCGCAGCAGCGATCGTTCTTCTCGATCCGGTAGCCGTCCTTCTCCGCGCCCATCAGCTCGTTGACGAGCTTGACCGGATCCATCGTCTTGATCGGCGTGTGGCACGGGTCGTGATACATGTAGCGCGTGCCCGACACGCCGTCGAGCTTCATCCCCTTCTCGAGCAGGAACTCGTGGATGTCGATGATCCGGCAGCCCGGGAAGATCTTGTCGAATTCATAACCCGCGAGCTGGTCGTAGCACGTGCCGCACGACACGACCACCGTCTTGATGTCTAGGTAGTTCAGCGTGTTCGCCACCCGGTGGAACAGCACGCGGTTGTCCGTGACGATCTTCTCGGCCTTGTCGTACTGGCCCGAGCCGCGCTGCGGATAGCCGCAGCACAGGTAGCCCGGCGGCAGCACCGTCTGCACGCCCGCTTCCCACAGCATCGCCTGCGTCGCCAATCCCACCTGCGAGAACAGCCGCTCGGAGCCGCAGCCCGGGAAGTAGAACACCGCTTCCGAATCGACGGTCGTCGACTTTGGGTTGCGGATGATCGGCACGATCTTGTTGTCCTCGATGTCCAGCAGCGCGCGCGCCGTCTTCTTCGGCAGGTTGCCCGGCATCTTCTTGTTGACGAAGTGGATCACCTGCTCGAGCGCGGGCGGCTTGCCGGTCGTCGCCGGCGGGTGCTGCGTCTGCTTCGTCACGACCTTCTTCAGCATGTCGTTCGCGAAGCGCTGCACCTTGTAGCCGACGCCCATCATCACGCCGCGCGCGAGGTTGATCGTCTGCGGATTGGTCGCGTTCAGGAAGAACATGCCCGCCGCATTGCCGGCGTTGAATTTCTTCTTGCCCATCTTGCGCAGCAGGTTGCGCATGTTCATCGTGACGTCGCCGAAGTCGATCTTCACCGGGCACGGCGTCGCGCACTTGTGGCACACCGTGCAGTGGTCGGCCACGTCGTTGAACTCGTCCCAGTGCTTGATCGACACGCCGCGGCGCGTCTGCTCTTCATACAGGAACGCCTCGACCAGCAGCGACGTCGCGAGGATCTTGTTGCGCGGGCTGTACAGCAGGTTCGCGCGCGGCACGTGGGTCGCGCACACCGGCTTGCACTTGCCGCAGCGCAGGCAGTCCTTCACCGAATCGGCGATCGCGCCGATGTCGGACTGCTGCATGATCAGCGACTCGTAGCCCATCAGCCCGAAGCTGGGCGTGTACGCGTTGCGCAGATCGGCGCCGTCGAGCAGCTTGCCCTTGTTGAAGCGGCCGTTCGGGTCGACGCGCTGCTTGTACGCGCGGAATTCGGCGATCTCGTCGTCGGTCAGGAATTCGAGCTTCGTGATGCCGATCCCGTGCTCGCCGGAAATCACGCCGTCGAGCGAGCGCGCCAGCTTCATGATGCGTGCGACCGACGCGTGCGCGTCCTGCAGCATCTCGTAGTTGTCGGAGTTGACCGGGATGTTCGTGTGGACGTTGCCGTCGCCCGCGTGCATGTGCAGCGCGACGAACACGCGGCCGCGCAGCACGCGCTTGTGGATCGCCTGCGCTTCGTCGAGGATCTGCTTGAACGCGCCGCCGTTGAAGATCGCGCGCAGTTCCGCGCGGATCTCCTGCTTCCACGAAATGCGGACCGTGCGGTCCTGCGTGATGTGGAACACGGTCGCGCCCGGCTGCTCGTCCGCGCGATCCGCGAACTTCTCGGCGAGCGCCTCGTAGCCGAGCTGCACCAGGTAATGCTGCGCCTCGCGCAGCGGCTGGTCGAGCCGGTCGCGCACGAATTCCCAGCGTGCCCGCACGCGCTTGAGCAGCTCCAGCGCCTGCTGCACGCGATCCTCGAGCAGCTCCGCGCTCGGGATCTCGTTCGCGTCGTCGGTCTTGCCGAGCGGCAGGTTGCCGCCGCGGAAGAACGCCTCGAGCGCGTCGACGAGTTGCAGCTTGTTCTTCAGCGACAGCTCGATGTTGATCCGCTCGATGCCGTCGGTGTACTCGCCCATCCGGTTCAGCGGGATGACGACGTCCTCGTTGATCTTGAACGCGTTCGTGTGCTTCGCGATCGCGGCCGTGCGGCTGCGGTCGAGCCAGAAGCGCTTGCGCGCCTCCGCGCTGACCGCGACGAAGCCCTCGCCGCTCTTGCCGTTCGCCATGCGGATCACTTCGGACGTCGCGTGCGCCACCGCGTCGGCATCGTCGCCGACGATGTCGCCGATCAGCACCATCTTCGGGAATGAATTGCGCTTGCTCTTGGTCGCATAGCCGACCGCGCGCAGGTAGCGCTCGTCGAGGTGCTCGAGGCCCGCGAGGATCGCGCCGCCCTGCTTCGACGTCTCGAACAGGTAGTCCTTGATCTCGACGATGCTCGGGATCGCCTCGCGCGCCTGGCCGAAGAATTCGAGGCACACGGTGCGCGTGTGCGCGGGCATCTTGTGCAGCACCCAGCGCGCGGACGTGATGAGCCCGTCGCAGCCTTCCTTCTGCACGCCCGGCAGGCCGGCGAGGAACTTGTCGGTCACGTCCTTGCCGAGCCCTTCCTTGCGGAACCGGCGGCCTTCGATCTCGAGCATCTCGGTGCGCAGCAGTTTCTCGCCCGGCGCATACGCGCCATCGAACCACTTCAGCTCGAAGCGCGCGACCGCGATGTCGTGGATCTTGCCCTGATTGTGCTCGTGGCGCGTGACTTCCAGCCAGTTGCCGTCCGGGTCGACCATCCGCCACCACGCCAGGTTGTCGAGCGCGGTGCCCCACAGCACGGCCTTCTTGCCGCCCGCGTTCATCGCGACGTTGCCGCCGATGCACGATGCGTCGAGCGAGGTCGGATCGACCGCGAACACGTAGCCGGCCGCTTCCGCCGCTTCGGTCACGCGACGCGTGACGACGCCCGCACCGGAGAAGATCGTCGGCACCTTGTGCGCGACGCCCGGCAGCTCGGTCAGCTCGACCGCGCCGAGCTGTTCGAGCTTTTCGGTGTTGACCACCGCGGAGAACGGCGTGAGCGGCACCGCGCCGCCCGTGTAGCCGGTGCCGCCGCCGCGCGGGATCACGGTCAGGCCGAGCTCGAAGCACGCCTTGATCAGCGCCGCGATCTCGGCTTCGGTATCGGGCGTCAGCACGACGAACGGGTATTCGACGCGCCAGTCGGTCGCGTCGGTCACGTGCGACACGCGCGACAGCCCGTCGAAGCGGATGTTGTCCTTCTGCGTGCAACGGCCGAGCGCCTTGGTCGCGCGCCGGCGCAGCTCGGCCATCTTGTCGAATTCGTCCGCGAACTCGTCGACCGCGCGCTGCGCGGCCGTCTCGAGCATCTCGACGCGCGATGCGCGCTCGCGGCCCGCGTCGTCGCGGTGCTCGGTGAGATCCGCACTGCGGCGCTTGCCGATCTCGGTCAGGCGGTGGTTCAGCGCCTCGATCAGCAGCGCGCGGCGCTTCGGGTTGTCGAGCAGGTCGTCCTGCAGGTACGGGTTGCGACGCACGACCCAGATGTCGCCGAGCACTTCATACAGCATCCGTGCCGAACGGCCCGTGCGGCGCTCGGCGCGCAGTTCGTCGAGCACCGCCCACGCCTCCTCGCCGAGCAGGCGGATCACGATCTCGCGATCCGAGAAGGACGTGTAGTTGTAGGGAATCTCGCGCAAGCGGGGCGCGGGGTCGGCGGCGACGGCGGCGGCCGCGCCATGCGGATCGAAAACTTGTGGTGCGTTCATGTTCGGACGACTCGGAGGGCCGATACCCCGTGCACGGGCGTCGGCAAGCGCGTGGGCGCAATCTTGGGGAAATCTGTTCTGTTACCAGGCGCGCGGCTGTCCTTCATGGGGCCGGAGCGGGCGACTCGCCCCTCGTGGCCGGCGACAGGGCCTGGCGGCACTCGGAATCATCAGCACGATCGCGCGCGGCGCGCATGCCGTTCGGCCGCGGGGCTGGCTGCGCGCGGCGTCGGCTTCAACGGTGCGATCCGAGGGTGCCTCTGCATCTTCCGAATCCTTGATTCAAAACGGAATTCTAACCCATGATCGGGCCGCCCGTGACACGCCGGACAGGTCGTGGGGCTATCGCCGCGAGCCGCGCCGGGCGGGGCTCCGCGCGGTTTCGCGCGATCATTCGCCGTCCGTCCGGTCGGTAACCGCGCGGTTAAACCGGTAAAAAACGCCTCCGACGGCGCGAATGCCCTGCCCGCACGCGCACACGACCGGGGACGACCGCCCGCCCGGCATGCCGCTTGCGTGCGGGCGGACCCTTGGCGCTATCATTGACCCTTTACCGTCCGCATCCGCACTGCACGCGAGCACCCATGGCATCCCACGATTACCTGAAGAAGATCCTCACCGCGCGCGTCTACGACGTCGCGATCGAGACGGAACTCGAACCGGCCCATAACCTGTCGGCCCGGCTGCGCAACGCCGTTTACCTGAAGCGCGAGGACAACCAGCCGGTGTTCTCGTTCAAGCTGCGCGGCGCATACAACAAGATGGCGCACATTCCGGCGGACGCGCTCGCGCGCGGGGTGATTACCGCCTCGGCCGGCAACCACGCGCAGGGCGTCGCGTTCTCGGCGGCCCGGATGGGTGTCAGGGCCGTGATCGTCGTGCCCGTCACGACGCCGCAGGTGAAGGTCGACGCGGTGCGCGCGCACGGCGGCCCGAGCGTGGAGGTGATCCAGGCGGGCGAGTCGTACAGCGACGCGTACGCACACGCGGTCAAGGTGCAGGAGGAGCGCGACCTCACGTTCGTCCATCCGTTCGACGATCCGTACGTGATCGCCGGCCAGGGCACGATCGCGATGGAGATCCTGCGTCAGCACCAGGGCCCGATCCATGCGATCTTCGTGCCGATCGGCGGCGGCGGGCTTGCCTCCGGCGTCGCCGCGTACGTGAAGGCGGTGCGCCCGGAGATCAAGGTCATCGGCGTGCAGGCCGAGGATTCGTGCGCGATGGCGCAGTCGCTTGACGCGGGCGAGCGCATCGAGCTGAGCGAAGTCGGCCTGTTCGCGGACGGCACCGCGGTGAAGCTCGTCGGCGAGGAAACCTTCCGGCTGTGCCGCGAATTCCTCGACGGTGTCGTAACGGTCAACACCGACGCGCTGTGCGCGGCGATCAAGGACGTGTTCCAGGACACGCGCAGCGTGCTCGAGCCGTCCGGCGCGCTCGCGGTCGCGGGCGCGAAGCTGTACGCGGAACGCGAAGGCATCGAGAATCAAACGCTCGTCGCGGTCACGTCCGGCGCGAACATGAACTTCGACCGGATGCGCTTCGTCGCCGAGCGCGCGGAAGTGGGCGAGGCACGCGAAGCCGTGTTCGCGGTCACTATCCCCGAGGAACGCGGCAGCTTCAAGCGCTTCTGCTCGCTGGTCGGCGATCGCAACGTCACCGAGTTCAACTACCGGATCGCCGATGCGCAATCCGCGCACATCTTCGTCGGCGTGCAGATCCGCCGTCGCGGCGAATCGGCGGAGATCGCCGCGAACTTCGAATCGCACGGCTTCAAGAGCGTCGACCTGACGCACGACGAGTTGTCGAAGGAACACATCCGCTACATGGTCGGCGGCCGCTCGCCGCTCGCGCTCGACGAGCGCCTGTTCCGCTTCGAGTTTCCGGAGCGGCCGGGCGCGCTGATGAAGTTCCTGTCGTCGATGGCGCCGGACTGGAACATCAGCCTGTTCCATTACCGTAACCAGGGCGCGGACTACAGCTCGATCCTCGTCGGGCTGCAGGTGCCGCAGGCCGATCGCGCCGAGTTCGAACGCTTCCTCGCGGCGCTCGGCTATCCCTATGTCGAAGAGAGCGCCAACCCGGCGTACCGCCTCTTCCTGTCGTAAAGGCGTCACACGATGAATCCCGAACATTCCCCGCTCGGCAAGGCCACCGTCTACGCGGCGCAGTACGACGCGTCGCTGCTGTTCCCGATCCCGCGCGCCGGCGCGCGCGAGCAGCTCGGCATCACGTCGGCGCTGCCGTTCTTCGGCACCGACATCTGGAACGCGTACGAATTGTCGTGGCTCAACGCGCGCGGCAAGCCGCAGGTCGCGATCGCGACGTTCTACGTGCCGGCCGAATCGCCGAACATCGTCGAATCGAAGTCGTTCAAGCTGTATCTCGGCTCGTTCGCGCAGTCGAAGTTCGACTCGCTCGACGCGGTGCGCGACGTGCTGAAGCGCGACGTGTCGGCCGCGTGCGGCGCAAGCGTATCGGTGCAGCTGGTGTCGGCGCACGATTTCCGCAAGCTGGAGATGGACGAGCTCGACGGGCTGTCGCTCGACCGGCTCGACCTCGACACCGACGTGTACGAGCCGGACCCGTCGCTGCTGTCGGCCGCGGATGCCGCGGACGAAGCGCCGGTCGAGGAAACGCTCGTGTCCGACCTGCTGCGCTCGAACTGCCCGGTCACGGGCCAGCCCGACTGGGGCAGCGTGCAGATCCATTACGTCGGCCCGCAGATCGACCATGCGGGGCTGCTGCGCTACATCATCTCGTTTCGCAATCACACGGGCTTTCACGAGCAGTGCGTCGAGCGGATCTTCCTCGACATCCTGCATGCGTGCAAACCGGTGAAGCTCGCTGTGTATGCGCGCTATACGCGCCGCGGCGGGCTCGACATCAATCCGTTCCGCACGAACTACAACCAGCCGATGCCGGATAACGCGCGGACGGCGCGGCAGTAAATCGAGCAATGCTGGCGGGCATGTCGAAGCCCGCCGGCAGATCGATGCGCACGGACGGACGGCCTTTCACGGCAGTGCGGCCAATTGCGCGGCGCCCCATTTCCTTTCTACGGCAGCACGATGCAGGATCGCGAGCGTAACGGATTCGCGCTTGCGGCCACGCACCTTTCGAAGCACCCATCGCCGGAATAGCGAATGGCGCAACCCTTCGGACGTATCGTGTCGCGCTCTCGTCGACAGGATTTTATTCAAAGCGTAAAAATTCAGTGCCGACGCAACGGGGCCGGCGCACACCAATGCGCCGGCCCCGTCACACAACAATCCGCCCTCGCCGCGCTACTTCGCCGGCGCCTTGTAAGCAATACAATCGACCTCGACCTTGCAGTCGATCACCATGCTCGACTGCACGCACGCACGTGCCGGCGGATGCTCGCCGAAGTACGAGACGAACACCTTGTTGAACGACGCGAAATCGCGCGCGTCGTCGAGCCACACGCCGCAGCGCACGACGTGCTCGAGGCCGTAGCCGGCTTCCTTCAGGATCGCGATCACGTTCTCGATCGTCTGCTTCGACTGCGTGACGATCCCGCCTTCGACGACCTCGCCGTTCACCATCGGCGTCTGGCCCGACACGTACAGCCAGCCATCTGCCTCGACCGCGCGTGCAAACGGCATCACCTGGCCGCCGGTCCCCTTCGCTTCGCCTACGCCATATCGCTTCATCGTTTCACTCCTCGTTTGTCGACCAGCGTCGGCGCTTCAGCGCTGACTCCGGTCCCATGCAACGCTCGGTTGCGGATGCGCGCGCCGGCTGCTGCGGCACGCATGGAAGATCGGAATACGGGCGTTCAGAACGCCGCATCGGCACCGGCCGGCACGCGCTCGCCGCGCGCGACGAAACCGCCGGCGCGCTCGCCGGTCGGCTGGCCGTTTTCATAAGTCAGCACGCCGTTGACCCACACCGCGTCGATCCCGTGCGCGGGTTGCTGCGGCTTGTCGAACGTCGCGGCGTCGATCACGCGCGCCGGATCGAACAGCACGAGATCGGCGTGGTAGCCGACGTGCACCTCGCCGCGGCGCGCGATCCCGAAGCGGCGCGCGGACAGCGACGTCATCTTGCGGATCGCCTCCTCGAGCGGCAGCAGGTTCGTGTCGCGCACGTAGTGGCCGAGCACGCGCGGAAACGCGCCCCACAACCGCGGATGCGGCAGCGGATCGTTCGGCAGCCCGTCGGAGCCGACCATCGTCGCCGGATGCGAAAGGATGCGACGCACGTCGTCCTCGGACATGTTGTGGTACACGGCGCCCGCCGGACGGATCCGCTGCGCGGCCTCCTGCTCGGTCACGCCCCAGTCGGCCGCGATCGCCTTCAGCAGCTTGCCCGCGACTTCCGGGTGCGGCTCCGACCACGTAATCGTGATGTCGATGTCGCCCGTCACCTGCTTCAGGTCGAGCGTCGACGAACTGCGGCTGTACGGATAGCAGTCGCAGCCGACCGGCTGGTAACGGCGCGCACCTTCGAGCGACGCGAGCACCTCGGTGCTGCGCCCCCAGTTCGACGGACCCGCGCACTTCAGGTGCGAGATCACGACCGGCACCTGCGCGTGGCGGCCGACGCGGTAGGCCTCGTCCATCGCATCGAGGATCGCGTCGAATTCGGTGCGCATGTGCGTCGTGTACAGCGCGCCGGCTTTGGCGAGCGGCTCGGCGAGCGCCATCACTTCCTCGGTCGGCGCCGCGAACGCGGAGCCGTATGCGAGGCCTGATGACAGGCCGAGCGCGCCGTTCGCGAGCGCCTCCTCGAGCTGCGCGCGCATGCCGGCGATCTCGCCATCGGTCGCCGCGCGGTCGAGGCGGTCCATCTGGTTGTTGCGCAGCGCCGTATGGCCGACGAGCGCCGCGACGTTCACGGCCGGGCGCGCATCGTTCACGGCCGCGACGTAAGCGGCGAAGCTCGGGTACTGGAACGCATCGCGCCCGCCGAGCAGGTTCATCGGGTCGGGCGGATCGCCCGCGAGCGTCACCGGCGACGCGCTGATCCCGCAGTTGCCGACGATCACGGTCGTCACGCCCTGCGAGATCTTCGGGATCATCTCCGGCGCCCGGATCACGTGCGTGTCGTCGTGCGTGTGCACGTCGACGAAACCCGGCGCCAGCGCACGGCCGTTCGCGTCGACGACGTTCTCGGCGAGCCAGTTCGACAGGTTGCCGATCGCCGCGATCTGGCCGTTGCGGATCGCGACGTCGCGCGTAACGGGCGGTGCGCCGGTGCCGTCGTACAGTTGCGCGCCGACGATCAGCGTATCGGCCGCTTCGGGATGCGAATGCATGGTCAGTCTCCTACCGGTTGACGGTCTCCGCCGCCGCGATGCGCATCGAGTGCGTGCTTGATGCGGCGCAGCGATTCTCGGCCCGCATCGCCGAGCCGCAATGCGACTCCGGTGACGAGCACGTCGATCGCCATCATCATCGCGTAGCGCGATGTCGAAGGCTTGTAAATGAAATCGGTTTCGAATGCGACGACGGGAATCAGATGGTCGGCGAGCTTCGCGAGCGGCGACGCCGGCGCGGTGATCGCGATCAGCTTCGCGCCGTAGCGCTTCGCGAGCCGGCAGCTCTCGAGCAGCTCGGGCACGCGCCCGCTCACCGACAACGCGACGACGACCGCGTCGCTCGACAGCGTCGCGGCCACCATCCGCTGCAGCAGGCCGTCCTGGTAGCTCGCGACCGGCCGGCCGAACCGCACGAGCCGGAAGCGCAGCTCGTCGGCAAGCGCGGTCGAGCCGCCGCCCTGTCCGTACACGTAAATCATTTTCGCGCCGGCGAGCAAGTCGGCCGCCGCGTCGAACGACGTGTTGCGCAGCAACTGGTGGTTGTGCGCGAGCGCCACGCGAATCTCGTCGTAGACCATCGACGCGGGGCTCGTGTCGTCGGCCGGCGCGTCGTCGGACGGCACCAGAAAGCGCTGGCCGACGGCCGCCGCCTGCGCGACGAGCACCTTCAGCTCGCGCACGTCGCGGCAGCCGACGGCCTTCGCGAAACGCGTGACCGTCGCGACGCTGACCTCCGCGTCGCGCGCGAGCGCGCCGATGCTCGCATGCGCGGCGCGCGCCAGATCGGCGAGGATGAACGCGGCGACCTTGCGCTCGGCTTCGCGCAGCTCGGGCGCGCATTCGGCGATCCGCGCGACGATGTCGAGGACCGGCGGGGCGGCCTGAGCCGGATGGGGCTCGACGGCGGGCGAAGCGGACGGGGAAGCGGGCGTATTCATCGGCGGCAAAGGGTGCGAAGCTGGATGTTATTAAATAACATCACCGCGCAGATGCTACTTTCTGTACCATTTGCATGTCAACTTCAGTGCAATGCATAGTGATGATGGAGCGGGATGACATGAAAGTTACAAACTATCAGGAAGCGACGATCGATCCGTTCGGCAAGGGTCTGGGCAATCTGCCGAGCGCGAGCGTGCCGCTCGGCGATGCGGGCCGGCTCGAATGGAACCTGCTCGCGGAAGACGTCAGCCTGCCGGCCGCCGTGCTTTACGCGGATCGCGTCGAGCACAACCTGAACTGGATGCAGGCGTTCGTGCAGAAATACGGCGTCAAGTTCGCGCCGCATGGCAAGACGACGATGGCGCCGCAACTGTTCCGCCGCCAGCTCGACGCCGGCGCGTGGGGCATCACGCTCGCGACCGCGCACCAGACGCAGGCCGCGTATCACGGCGGCGTGCGGCGCGTGCTGCTCGCGAACCAGCTGGTCGGCCGCCAGAACATGACGATCATCGCCGGGCTGCTGTCCGATCCCGATTTCGAATTCTTCTGTCTCGTCGATTCCGCGGACAGCGTCGATCAGCTCGGCCGCTTCTTCGGCGACGCGAAGAAATCGCTGAACGTGCTGATCGAGCTCGGCGTGCCGGGCGGCCGTGCGGGCGTGCGCGATGCCGCGCAACGCGAGGCCGTGCTGGCCGCGATCGCGCGCTATCCGGACACGCTGAAGCTGGCCGGCATCGAACTCTATGAAGGCGTGCTGAAAGAGGAAGGCGAGATCCGCACGTTCCTGCAGCAGGCGGTCGCGCTCACGCGCGAACTGGCCGAAGCCGGCCGCTTCGCGCGCACGCCCGCGATCCTGTCCGGCGCCGGTTCGGCGTGGTACGACGTGGTCGCGGAAGAATTCAAGAAGGCGTCCGACGCGGGCTTCGCGGAAGTCGTGCTGCGCCCGGGCTGCTACCTGACGCACGATGTCGGCATCTACAAGAAGGCGCAGACCGACGTGTTCGCGCGCAACCCGATCGCCCGCTCGATGGGCGAAGGGCTGCTGCCGGCGCTGCAACTGTGGGCGTACGTACAGTCGGTGCCGGAGCAGAATCGCGCGATCGTCGCGCTCGGCAAGCGCGATGCGGCGTTCGACGCGGGCCTGCCCGAGCCGGCGCGCCATTTCCGTCCGGGCCGCGACGCCGCGCCGCGCGACGTCGCCGCCACCGAAGGCTGGGCCGTCACCGGGATGATGGATCAGCACGCGTACCTGCAGATTCCGCCGGGCGCGGACGTGAAGGTCGGCGACATGGTCGCGTTCGACATCTCGCACCCGTGCCTGACGTTCGACAAGTGGCGCCAGGTGCTCGTGCTCGATCCGCAATTCCGCGTGACGGAAGTCGTCGAAACCTTCTTCTGACGCATGCCGCGCGCCGCGCCGCCCTGCCGCTCGCGCGGGGCGGCCGTCACGCGCGCTTCAATCTGCCGGAGTACACTGCGCTTTCGTCCTCGGGGCCCGTCGTCGCCGTCATGCACGGCGCGACCGGGCCTTCAACGCTGTTTCACGGGAGAAAGCCATGGCCGCGAAGAAGATCCTGTTCCTGACCGGCGATTTCGCCGAAGACTACGAAACGATGGTGCCGTTCCAGGCGCTGCAGGCCGTCGGCCACCACGTCGACGCAGTCTGCCCGGGCAAGCGCGCGGGCGACAAGATCAAGACCGCGATCCACGATTTCGAGGGCGACCAGACCTACACCGAGAAACCCGGCCACCAGTTCACGCTGAATGCGGCGTTCGACGACGTCGATGCGGCGCGCTACGACGCGCTCGCGATCGCGGGCGGCCGCGCCCCCGAGTATCTACGACTGGATCCGAAGGTGATCTCGCTCGTGCGCGAGTTCGCCGAAGCCGGCAAGCCGATCGCGGCGATCTGCCACGCGGCGCAACTGCTCGCGGCCGCCGACGTGATCCGCGGCAAGCGCATTTCGGCGTACCCGGCCTGCGCGCCGGAGGTGAAGCTCGCGGGCGGCGAATACGCGGACATCCCGGTCGACGCGGCCGTGACCGACGCGCCGTTCGTCACCGCGCCCGCGTGGCCCGCGCATCCGGCCTGGCTTGCGCAGTTCCTCGCGCTGCTCGGCACGCGCATCGAGCTGTAAACGAAGTTGAAATGAAATGAGGCAACACGCCGGCCGGCGGCGGGTTCGAGCGCCCCGTATGCCGCGCCGGTCGCGTTCGGCCGAGGGGGGAACCCGTCGGGCCGCTTTCCGCCCCTTCCCGCCTGTCAGTGCGGCGCCGGTGTCGACCCGACGTCCGCGATCCGCGTTTCCAGCATCGCGAGCGCACCCGACAGCGCATTCAGCACGTCGTCCGGCAGCTGCGCCATCGTCTGTTCGAGAAACGCCTTGCGGCGCGGCAGGCACGCGTCGAACGCCGCGCGGCCTGCGTCCGTCAGCGTGACGTTGGTCACGCGGTTGTCGCGCGCGTCCGATTCGCGCTCGATCCAGCCGAGCGCGTCGAGCGACTTCAACTGACGCGTGAGCGCGCCCGGATCGATGCGCAGCACTTCGACGAGCTTCTTCTGCGACGAATGTCCGCCCATCGTGTGCAGCGCGACCATGATGCGCCAGCGCGGCATCGGCTGCCCGACGTGCGCTTCGAACGCGGTCATGAACGCGCGATACGTGCGTCCGAATTGCTGCAAGATCGCGACGCGGTCCTGTTCTTCCATGCGCTGATTTCGTTCCGGTGAATCGTTGAGTCGTCGAATCGCTCGCTCGCCTGCTCGGTCAATCGGCCGCGACGTGCGGTTCGATCTTGCGCCGCAGCGCGATCGGCGGCACGCGACGGCACTGCCACACCGACACCACGGCGACGACGGCCGCCATCGCGACGCCCAGGTGAATCGCGCCGACCAGCGATTCGCGGGCCGCTTCCAGCAGCAGCGCGCCATTATGCCCGGCACGCGTCAACTCCGCGACGAGACCGCCCTGCGCCGCGCGATCGATCAGGATCTGCGGATCGGCGAGCCGCGCGTGCCACTGCATCGCCTGATCGGCCGACAGCGCGCTGCGCACGCCGCTCGAATACATCTGGTTGACGAGCGTGCCCGTGAGCGCCGTGCCGAGCATGCCGCCGACCATCCGCAGCGACTGCAGCAGCGCCGTCGCGATGCCGAGGTGCTCGCGGCCGGCCGTCTGCTGCGCGAACACGGTGAGGTTCGGCAGCACGAAGCCGAGCCCGATGCCGCCCGCGACCATCAACGCCATCAGCATCCAGGTCGGCGTCGTGTGGGTCGACACGACGATGCCCGCGCACGCGATCGCGAACAGCGCGAAGCCGACGTGCAGCATCGCGTTCGGATGGCGGATACGCGTGACGACGCGGCCGTTCATGATGCTGCCGATCGTGATGAACACGACGAGCGGCGTGATCACGAGCCCGGCCTCCTTCGGCGACATCCCGAAGCCGCCCTGGAACAGCAGCGGCGCGTAGAACAGCAGCGAGAACATCGAGAAACCGGCGAGGATCGCGAGCACGAAGAGCGCCGACAACGCGCGGTTGCCGAACATGTCGAACGGCAAGATCGGCTGCGCGCAGCGCTTCTCCCAGTGCCACAGGCCGACGCCGGCCGCGACGACGACGACGAGCAGCAGCGACGCCCAGCTCGCGACGCCGTACTTCGGCAGCCATTCGACGAACAGTTGCAGCGCGCCGAGCGACAGTGCGATCAGCAGCGCGCCGGGCCAGTCGAGCCGCATCTTGCGATCGTGCTCGACGTGGCGCAGGTGCGGCAGGTAGCGCCACACGAAGAACAGCGACAGCAGGCCGACCGGCAGATTCACGTAGAACACGGAGCGCCAGCCGAACGACTGGGTCAGCACGCCGCCGAGCGACGGGCCGACCGCGTTCGCGATGCCGAACGCGGAGCTCATCAGCACCTGCCAGCGCAGCCGCACGACGGAATCGGGGAACAGGTCGGGAATGCATGCGAACGCGGTGCCGACCAGCATCCCGCCGCCGATGCCCTGCAGCCCGCGCGCGAGGACGAGATACAGCATGTCGTCGGCCATCCCGCACAGCACCGACGCGCCGGTGAACACGACGATCGACACGATCACGAACGGCTTGCGGCCGTAATAGTCGCCGAGCCGGCCGAAGATCGGCACGGTGATCACGGAACTGAGCAGGTACGAGGTCGCGACCCACGCGTACAGGTCGAAGCCGCGAAGTTCGGCGACGATGGTCGGCAGCGCGGTGCCGACGACCGTCTGATCCAGCGCGACCAGCATGGTGACGAACGAGATCCCGATCATCGCGAGCAGCGATTCGCGGAACGGCAGGACTTGCCCGCTCGAATGGTGGGCGGCAGTATGGACGGGCATTTTTTGTCGATGCAACTTTTGCCGAGTCAAAGAATCTCAAAATTCTAGCATGCGGGAGTAATCTAGGCTGGCGATGGGTCAAGGCCCGTTCACGCCAAGGAGAAAGATGGAACCGATTTCAATCACCCCCGCCACGACGCTGTCGCCGGAGGACCGGGACGCGCTGCGGCGCGCGAAGCAGGTGCTGGAAAGCCCGTCGCTGACGATGAAGCTGACGGGCGTGCTCGGCGCGCCGGTCGAGAAAATGATCGCGCGGCTGCCGGACTTCGCGACCGGCAAGATCAACGATGCGACGCAGCTCGCGCTGCGCAAGTGCCTGAACATCGCGCTGCGCACGCTTGGCAAGCCGCAGTCGCCGGATGCCGAGCCCGAGAAGCCCAGCAACCTGCTGCACAAGCTCGCGGTCGCGACGACCGGCGCGGCGGGCGGCGCGTTCGGCTTTCTCGCGCTGCCGGTCGAGCTGCCGGTGACGACCACGCTGATCTTCCGTTCGGTGTGCGACATCGCGCGCAGCGAGGGCGAGAACCTGACGTCGGTCGATACGCAGTTGCAATGTCTGGCCGTGCTCGGCATGGGCGGCAACCCGGACAAGCAGGAGGAGGACGCCGATCTCGGCTATTTCGTGCTGCGCGGCGCGCTCGCGCAGGCGATCTCGAAGGCGTCGTCGGACATCACGGCGAAAGGCATCGCCGCGCACAGCTCGGCGGCCGTGTTCAAGCTCGTGCAGACGGTGGCCTCACGCTTCTCGGTGCAGGTGACCGAGCAGATGGCCGCGAAGTCGATCCCGGCGATCGGCGCCGTGCTCGGCGCGACCGTCAACACGCTGTTCATCGACCACTTCCAGCAGATGGCGCACGGCCACTTCACCGTGCGCCGGCTCGAACGCAAGTACGGGTCGGTGGCCGTCAAGGCAGCCTATCAGGCGATCGACGCCTCGCCGACGCGCTGAACCGCACGCTCGACCGCGACGCGGCGCAGGAACGCGGCCGCGCGGTCGAGCGCATCGCGCGCTTCCGGCACCATCGGCGCGTACAGCTGCCACACGTGCGGCATGTCGGGCCACACCTCGATCTCCACCGCCACGCCGGCCGCCTTCGCCTTCTCGGCGACGCGGCGCGAATCGTCGAGCAGCACCTCGGTGCTGCCGACCTGGATGTACAGCGGCGGCAGACCCGCGAAATCCGCGTAGAGCGGCGACGCGTACGGATTCGTCGCCGGCTCGTCGCCGAGATACAGCGTCGCGGCCTTCGGCAGCGCCGCGGCCGCGAACATCGGGTCGAGGCCGTCGTTGCCGCGCATCGTGCCGCCGGTGCCGGCCAGGTCGGTCCACGGCGAGAACAGGATCGCGCCGGCCGGCAGCGGCTCGCCGCGATCGCGCAGCGCGACGAGCGTCGCGAGCGCGAGGCCGCCGCCCGCCGAATCGCCGCCGAACACGATCGATTCGGGCGGCGTGCCGAGCGCCAGCAGTTGCCGGTACGCGGCGAGCGCATCGTCGAGCGCGGCCGGAAAGCGGTTTTCGGGCGCGAGCCGGTAGTCGAGCGAGAACGAGCGCACACCCGCGCGCTTCGTCAGGCCGAACACCAGCGGCCGGTGGGTTTTCGTCGAACAGAAGTAGTAACCGCCGCCGTGGAAATACAGCAGCGTGCGGCCGGGCCCGCGTGCCGCGCCCGCGTCGGTGCGTTCGAGCCATTCGCCGCGCAGCGGCGCGTCGCCGGCGCCGTAGCACTGGCGCAGCCGGTAGCCCGACGGCGCGCGGCGCGGCACGATCATCCTCAGGTCGGTAAAGCGCCGGGCACGCGCGGGGTCGAGCACCTCGCGCGTGGTTTCGGGGCGAAACTGCCAGCGCAGCAGCCAGCAGGCGAACTTGCTTTGCCAACTCATCGGACGCACTCCGTCATCACAGTGTGACGATGGTACGTGCGAACGTTCCCGCGTCGCTCGACAAGTGCCTCTATATCAAACACCGACGCTCAGTTCGCCGGCATCACCTGGCCGCGGATCTCGCCGGACGGGTGTTCCTTCGTATGAATATTGAAGTACCACTTGCCGCCCATCAGGTCCGTGACCTGTGCGTCGGTGAGTTCCTTCGAGCCCTTGATCGGACTCGCCAGCTCGTCCTTCGGCACCGGCACCTGTACGCCGGCGTTCTGGCCGACCGGCGCGGGCCCGTGGAAATGCGCGGCGGTGGCCGGCCCCGTGAGGTGTTCGTAAGTGACCGTCCACTGCAGCATGTGCGTGGCCGTGTCGTAGGTGGCGGCGACGGCGCCCGAACCCTTGGTCGCCGTCGGCGGTACTTCGCTCGACGGCTGCAGACTGGCGGACAGGCGCACCGTTTCCGCAACGGCGCTGCCGGCGGCGAGCACGCCCGCGAACAACGCGACCTGGAGCAAACGCAGCTTGAGCATGGATTCTCCTTGTACGACGGGGGACACCGCCCGAGCGGCGGCGCCACACAGGATGGTAGTCGATTGCCGGCCAATCCGGCAGCCTGCCGAAACCTGGAAGAGACCTTTGCAGCACGGCCCCTGAATCCGCGCACGGGCTTTCGCTACACTTCGTTTCACAGTTGCTTGTTTCCTTCGTCCGAAGGAGTCTGCGAGTATTCACGCGGCCGCCCGGCCGCGTTTTTTTTGCGTGTCTCCGGCGGCTAGAGGCATGCCGCGCACGAATGCCCCTTTCCGAAATACCAAGCAGGACGAATCATTTTTCGTCTCGCTCGAGTCGCGATCGGCGCGCGTACCCGCATGTTGTCACGATACGTGTAATACGTTATTGCGCGAACCCGGGTCGACACGTGTTTTCCCGAGCACGAAAATGATCGCGTGTTGTCGTGACTGGAAAGTGAACCGTGCCGGCCCGTCTCCCGATACCCTGCCCGACCCGCCCCGTCCGCGTCCGCCCGCTGCTGGCGGCGCTCTGCTCCGTCGCCGGCCTCTACGGCGCGCCCGTCGACGCGCAGGAATTCTCGCTGTTCGCCGGCCCGCTGTGGGGCGGCAGCCAACGCACGTATTCGTGGGCGTTCGATTACCAGGAAGGCTTGAGCACGCACACCGCGCTCGGCTTCACGTGGTACAACGAAGGGCACATTCCGAATCACCACCGCGATGGCCAGGCGGTGCAGTTCTGGGGCCGCGTGCCGCTCGCGAACCGCCGCCTGGTGCTGTCGGCGGGCGCGGGCCCGTATCGCTACTTCGACACGGTGCCGGCCGCCGAAGGCCGCGGTTACTCGAATACACATGGCTGGGGCGTACTGACGAGCGTGCGCGCCGCGTACTACACGTCGCACCGCTGGATCGCGCAGCTTCAGGTCAACCGCGCGCAGGTGTTCAGTGGGCCCGACACGACGTCGGTGATGTTCGGCGTCGGCTACCAGCTCGATGCGCCCGCCACGCCGGGCCCGCGCGACACCGCGCTGCCGCGCACGCGCAAGGTCACGGACAACGAAATCACCGCGATGCTCGGCGAGACGATTCTCAACAGCCGCTCGTCGCCGTCGACGCTCGGCGGCAGCGTCGAATACCGGCGCGGCCTCACGCGTTCGATCGACTGGACCGCGACATGGATGTACGAAGGCGCGAAGCAGGCGGTCCGCCGCAACGGGATCGCCTCCGAGCTGTGGCTCACGCGTGCGTTCCTGAACGACAAGGCCACGCTGTCGGCCGGCGCCGGCGCGTATTTCACCGTCAACCAGCGCAAACGCGACGGCCAGCCGGGCCCGGGCGACGGCCGGTTCTCCGGCATCGTGTCGATCTCGGCCAGTTACCGGATCTCCGGGCGCTGGCTCACCCGGATCACGTGGAACCGCGTGGTCACGCGCTACGATCGAGACACCGACGTGATCCAGGCCGGCCTCGGCTATCGGTTCTAGTCGGCGCACGCATCGGGCGCGCCGCCCGCGTCACGCGCGATAGCCCGGATCGATCCGGTCGACGATGCGCTGCAGCGCATCGAACGCGTCCTGTCCCGCGCCATGCTTCGGATCGAAATTCAGTGAATCGCGCACGCACCCTTCGAGCACGGACGGCGCGATCGGCAGCGCATCGCCGATCGCATGCGTCGCGATCTGCACCTCGCACGCGCGATTGAGCAGCCACATCAGCGAGAACGTCTGCGCGAGCGTTGCGCCGATCGTCACGGGCCCGTGGTTGCGCAGCAGCAGCACGGGCCGCCCGCCCGCGCTCTCGACGATGCGCCGGCCCTCCTCGAGATGCACGGTGATGCCTTCGAAGTCGTGATACGCGATCTTCCCGTACAGCTGCGCCGAATAGAAATTCGAGAACGACAGCCCGTCGCGCGAACAGCACACGGCCATCGTGGGCGTCGTGTGCACGTGCATCACGCAGTGCGCATCGGGCAGCGCCGCATGGATCGCGCTGTGGAACGTGAAGCCGGCCGGATTGATCGGCCAGTCGGCATGGCCGATCACGTTGCCGTCGATGTCGATCTTCACGAGGTTCGACGCGCACACCTCGCGGTAATGGAGCCCGAACGGGTTGATCAGGAAATGTCCGTCCTCGCCCGGCACGCGCAGCGAGATATGGTTGTAGATCAGCTCGGTCCAGCCGAGGTAATCGAAGATGCGGTAGGCGGCCGCGAGCTGCACACGCGCCGGCCATTCGGCTTCGGAGAAGCGCGCGGGACGCGTGAACGGCTGGTTCGGTACACGTTGCATGGGGAACTCCGGTTGGCGCGCGCGCGGCCGCGGCGCATGGCGGTGCGCATCGTCCATCGTCTGACGGCACCGCGCGCGGTGCGTGCATGCACGTGCGGCGGCGCGTCGTTCGGCGCCGTTCCGCCCCGCATTTTTCGACGGAGCCCGCAGCGCCCTTCACGATATGCATATCGTTGCGCACACAACCATAGCATCTTTCCCCGCGCACCGGAATCGCGGGTTTTGCCGGAGCCGCTCCGGCCCTTACAACTGGTCGTCGACCGGCAGCAGCCTGAAGATGCCGGTCATCACGTTGCGCATCAGCCCGGCATGCGGGTCGACGTGATAGGTGGTGGTCTGACCGCCTTCGGTGCCCGTCCATTCGAGTGCGGGCGGGCTGCCGTCGGTTCGCGTCGCGAGCGTGACGCGGTAGCTTTCGTCCGGCTGCGTCACGCGCGCGAAGATCGCCGCGGCCTGCTGCGCGAGCACCGGGCTGTGGATCACGAGCGCGAGTTCGGTGTTCAGGTGCGCGGAACGCGGGTCGAGGTTCAGCGAGCCGATCACGACGATTTGCCGGTCGATCACGTACGCCTTCGCATGCAGGCTCGCGCGCGAACGCGAGCCGAACAGCCGCGCGGACTCCTGGTCCGGCTGCGACTTGAATTCGTACAGCTCGACGCCGCGCTGCAGCAACGGCACGCGATACGGCGCATAGCCGGCCTGCACCGCGACCGCGTCGGTCGCCGCGAGCGAATTCGTCACGATCGCGACGCGCACGCCGCGCGCGGCCGTGTCGCCGAGGATCTTCACGCCGGCGTCGTGCGGCACGAAGTACGGCGAAAACGCGAGGAATTCCTTCTGCGCGCCGCGCGTCAGCTCGGCCAGGCGCTGCATCGGAGGGCTCACGTACGTGCCGGTCGGCTGCGCGACCTTGGTCGGCGCGTCGACCTTGAATTCGGCCGGCGCCCACACGAGTTCGAGTTCGTCGCGCGCGATCTGCCGTGCCAGCGGCGTCGCGTTCAGCGGCTTCGCGTTGTACGGGTCGGCATTCTTGCGCCAGTGGTCGCGCAGCTCGTCGCGCATCGCGTCGAGATCCTTCGGATCGAACTTCTGATGATTGAGGACGCGCAACGGATAGCTGCTCGCGCTCGCCCAGTAGTCGTCGAAGCTCTTCGAGATGTCGTTCGTCACGGGGCCGGCCGCCAGCACGTCGAGATCGCGGAACTGCAGCGTCGGGCTCGCACTGAAATATTCGTCGCCGAGATTGCGGCCACCGACGATCGCGAGCTGGTTGTCGGCGATCATCGCCTTGTTGTGCATCCGGCGCGTGAAGCTGTCGATCCGCGTGAAGAAGTTGGCCGTGCGCTCCATCACGCCGCGCTGCGATGCGCCGAACGGGTTGAACACGCGGATCTCGATGTTCGGGTGCGTATTCAGCGCGGCCATCACGCGGTCGATATCGTCGAAGTTCAGGTCGTCGACCAGCATCCGCACGCGCACGCCGCGATCGGCCGCGTACAGCGCCGCGCCGAGCAGCAGCTTGCCGGTCGTATCCTCGGTCGCGATGTAGTACTGCATGTCGAGCGTCTTCGTCGCCGCACGCGCGAGCGCGATGCGCATCTGCAACGCGGTGGCGCCGTCGGCCAGCAGCCGGAAGCCCGACTGCGCCGGATGCGCGGCTGCCGGCGCGGCCAGCGCATCGCGCAGCGGCGTCGCGGTATCGGCCGGCAACGCGTGGGAGACGGGACGATCGAGCGAAGTGGCGGGCGGATGCGTCGCGCACGCAGCGAGCGGCAGCAGCGCGCAGACGATCAGCGCGCGGGCCTGGCGGCATGCGGCGCGCCACGACAGCGCGGCCGGTGCGCGCCGGATCAAGGACGTGAGCACGGAAGCTTCCTCGACAGTCGGATCAATGGGCACGTCATCGCCGCGGCGCGCGGCTGACAAGCGGTTCCGGTCGATTCTAGTGGGCGCCCGACGAACCGGTCAATTAGGTCGGGCCGCGTAGGCCGGGCCGCATAGGCCGAACCGCGTAGGCCGGATCGCGTAAGCCGGCCGCCCTGCCCGCGCCGCGCAGCCGCCCCCCACGCCGTCCACAGCCGCTCGTGACGCATACCCGACGCCGCGCGGGCTGGTGCGGCCACTGGTCCGACCAATCTCATGCCACGTCGCCGCTGCGCTCGAAATGGCTGCGCACGTAGTCGATATGCGTCTGCATCGCGGTGCGCGCCTCTTCGGGCCGGTGCGCGCAAATCGCCTCGCACACGACCCGGTGCTGCAACAACAGCAACTCGGATGCCTGCTCGTCCTCCGTCGTCATCCCGGCCACGTTGATCGAGATGTGCTCGCGCAGCATCCCGATCACGCTCGTATGCAGATGCAGGAACATCGTGTTGTGCGACGCGAGCGCGATCGCCTCGTGCAGCTTCGCGTCGGTCGCGGCTTCGACGGCCGCGTCGTCGTTCGCGTGCGCGGTGTCGAGCTCGCGCAGCAGCGCGCGGATCCGGCGCCGGTCGTTCGCATCGGCCCGCAGCGCGGCGAAATAGGCGGTCGCGCCTTCCAGCACGCGGCGGAATTCGAGGATGTCGTCGCGCAGCGCCGGATGATCGGCGACCAGCTGGCCCCACGGCGACGCGATGCCGGCGCGCAACTGGTCGGTCACGTAGACGCCCGCGCCGCGCCGGCTCTGCAGCAGCCCGCGCGCGACGAGCCGCTGGGTCGCCTCGCGCACCGTATTGCGCGCGACGCCGTACTGCTGCGCGAGCACGCGCTCGGCCGGCAGCCGCGCACCGGCCGGCCACGTGCCGTCGAGCAGCGCCGTCTCGATCTTGCGCATCACGCCTTCGGTCCGACCCCGTGCCGTCATCGCTGCCATCGTCGTGTCTCCCGTGGAATGCGTGCCGCGCCGATTGGCCCAACCAATTTGAGCTGTGGCGCGGACGCGGGAATTATGCAGCGAAATCGACGCTCCGCACGCCGGACCGTCGCCTCTGGAGCGAGACATGAACTCAAGGCCGTACCCCACCGCCCCCGCGCACGTGTATCTGTTCGCGACCTGCCTGGTCGACCTGTTCGTCCCCGAAGCGGGGCTCGACGCGGTCCGCCTGCTGGAACGCGAAGGCCTGACCGTCCATTATCCGCGCGGCCAGAGCTGCTGCGGGCAACCGGCCTACAGCAGCGGCAATCCCGATGAAGCGCGCCGTGTCGCGGCCGCGCAGCTCGACCTGTTCGCGCAAGCGTGGCCCGTGATCGTGCCGTCCGGCTCGTGCGCGGGCATGATCCGGCACCACTGGCCGGCGCTGTTCGCCGACGATCCCGTTCACGGCCCGAAAGCGCGCGCGATCGCGGAACGGACCTACGAACTCGCCGAATTCCTCGTCCATGTGCTCGACGTGCGGCTCGACGCGGTCATGGCCGGCGCCGGGCCCGACGAACGCGTCGTGCTGCACACGTCGTGCGCGGCGCGGCGCGAGATGGGCACGCGCGTGCACGGCGTCGCGCTCGTCGACGCACTGCCGGGCGTGACGCGCATCGAACACGAACGCGAATCCGAATGCTGCGGCTTCGGCGGCACGTTCTCGCTGAAGCATCCGGACATCTCCGGCGCAATGGTGGGCGACAAGGTCGCGTCGGCTTGCGCGACCGGCTGCGACCGGCTCGTGTCCGCGGACTGCGGCTGCCTGCTGAACATCGGTCACGCCGCCGCCAAGGCCGGCGCGGCGCTGCCGGTCGAGCATCTCGCGAGCTTCCTGTGGCGCCGCACGGCCGGCGCCGCATCGTTGCGCGGAGACGGGCAATGAGCGCGCGCGACGCGATCCTCGCGCGGCTGCGCGCCGCCGCGCCGGGCGTCGCCGCAACCACGGCTCCCGCGCTCGACGCACGCATCGACTCGCATTACGACACTCGTCGCGCATCGGCCGGGCACGCTCCCGAGGCGCGCGTGCAGGCGATGCAGACCGCGCTCGCCGCGTCGCACGCCGAAGTCTGGTGCGCGAGCGCCGACGCATGGCCCGCGCAGCTTGCCGCACGCCTCGCCGACGCCGGCGTGCGCCGCCTGCTGCTCGACCCGGCCCGCGCCGAATCCGCGGCACTCGTCCGCGCGCTGCCCGATACGGTCGGGCCCGTGCCGTTCGACCGGCCGATCGACGCATGGAAGGCCGATCTGTTCGACACGATCGACGCGGGCTTCACCGTCGCACGCTCGGGCATCGCGGCGACCGGCACCGTCGTGCTCGCGCCCGATGCCGGCACGCCGCGCACGGTGTCGCTGGTGCCGCCGCTGCATGTCGCGCTCGTGCACGCGAACACGCTGCATGCCGACCTGCACGCCGCCGTGCACGCGGAGCGCTGGCAAGCCGGCATGCCGACCAACCTCGTGCTGGTATCCGGTCCGTCGAAGACCTCCGACATCCAGCAGACGCTCGCCTATGGCGCGCACGGCCCGCGCCGCCTGTGGGTCGTGATCGTCACCGATTCGGCCGGGCCGCCGGCTACCCCCGCTTCCGAGGACCTGCCGCGATGAGCGACCACACGCTGCAATTCGTCGCCCCCGGCGACTTCAAGACCCGCGCGCGCGCCGCGCTCGACGATCCGGCGCTGCGCCGGAGCTTTCGCGGCGCGATGGACTTCCTGCAGGGCAAGCGCGCGACGCAGTTCCCCGACGACACCGAGCTGCAGCAGTTGCGCGATCTCGGCGAAGCCGTCCGCCAGCATGCGCTCGCGCAATTGCCGGCGCTGCTCGAACGGCTGGAGACGAAGCTCACCGCGGCCGGCGTGCACGTGTACTGGGCCGAGACGGCCGCCGACGCGAACGCGATCGTGCTCGGCATCGCGCAGACGAGGAAGGCGCGCCGCGTGATCAAGGGCAAGTCGATGGCGAGCGAGGAAATCGAGCTGAACCATTACCTCGCGGAGCACGGCATCGACTGCATCGAATCGGACATGGGCGAATTCATCGTGCAGCTCGCGGGCGAGAAGCCGTCGCATATCGTGATGCCGGCGATCCACAAGACCCGCGGCGACATCGCCGAACTGTTCGAGGCACACCTGCCCGGCACGCGCTACACGGAAGACGTCGACGAACTGATCCAGACCGGCCGGCGCGCGCTGCGCCGCGCGTTCGCCGACGCGGACATCGGCCTGTCCGGCGTGAACTTCGCGGCGGCCGACACGGGCACGCTGTGGCTCGTCGAGAACGAAGGCAACGGCCGCCTGTCGACGACGGTGCCCGACACGCACGTCGCGATCATGGGGATCGAGAAGGTCGTCGAGAAGCTCGAGCACATCGTGCCGCTGTCGAGCCTGCTCACGCGCTCGGCCACCGGCCAGGCGATCACGACCTACTTCAACCTGATCTCGGGCCCGCGCCGCGACGGCGAACGCGACGGCCCGCGCGAGTTGCACCTGGTGCTGCTCGACAACGGCCGCACGCAGGCGTACGCGGACGAACAACTGCGCGCGACGCTGCAGTGCATCCGCTGCGGCGCGTGCATGAACCATTGCCCCGTCTATACGCGCATCGGCGGCCACGCGTACGGCACGACCTACCCGGGCCCGATCGGCAAGATCATCTCGCCGCACCTGCTCGGCCTCGACGCGACGGCCGACCTGCCGACCGCGTCGACGCTGTGCGGCGCATGCGGCGAGGTGTGCCCGGTGCGCATCCCGATCCCGCAATTGCTCGTGCGGCTGCGCACCGAGGCGAACCGCAAGCCCGACGAGCCCGTCGCGCATCCGTTGCGCGGCCAGGGCGCGAACTATCACCGCGCGGAAGAACTCGTGTGGCGCTTCTGGTCGGGCGCGTTCGCGCATCCGCGCGCGTACCGCGCGTTCCGCTGGACCGCGACGCGTCTGCGCGCGCTGACGCCCGCGAAGCAGATGGGCTGGACGCAGCACCGCACGCCGCTCGAACCGGCGCCGCGCAGCCTGTCCGACCTGCTGCGCGCACGCGGCCAGCCCGAATAGCGCATCCCGTTTCAAACCCGTACCCCTATAAATCCATGGAGGAGACACCCATGCAGGTTTGGCATCAGATCTACACCCCGCTCGGCAGCCTCGGGCTGTCGGCACTCGTCGCCGCGATTCCGATCATCTTCTTTTTCGTCGCGCTGGCCGCGCTGCGGATGAAGGGCCACGTCGCGGCCGCGATCACGCTGCTGCTGGCGCTCGGCGTCGCGATCCTCGCGTACGGAATGCCCGTGCCGCAGGCGCTCGCGGCGGCCGGTTTCGGCTTCGCGTACGGCATCTGGCCGATCGCGTGGATCATCGTCGCGGCCGTGTTCCTGTACAAGATCGTCGTGAAGACCGGCCAGTTCGACGTCATCCGCGCGTCGGTGCTGTCGATCACCGACGACCAGCGGCTGCAGATGCTGCTGATCGGCTTCTCGTTCGGCGCGTTCCTCGAAGGCGCCGCCGGCTTCGGCGCGCCCGTCGCGATCACGGCCGCGCTGCTCGTCGGCCTAGGCTTCAAGCCGCTGCATGCGGCCGGCCTGTGCCTGATCGCGAACACCGCGCCGGTCGCGTTCGGCGCGATGGGCATCCCGATCATCGTCGCCGGACAGGTGACGGGCATCGACCCGTTCCACATCGGCGCGATGGCCGGCCGCCAGTTGCCGCTGCTGTCGCTCGCGGTGCCGTTCTGGCTGGTATTCATGATGGACGGGCTGCGCGGCGTGCGGCAGACCTGGCCGGCCGCGCTCGTCGCGGGCGGCAGCTTCGCGGTCACGCAGTATTTCACGTCGAACCACATCGGACCCGAGCTGCCGGACATCACGTCGTCGCTCGTCAGCCTCGTGTCGCTCGCCGCGTTCCTGAAGGTCTGGCAGCCGAGCAGCGCGAGGCAGACGGCGGGCGCGATCGTCGCGTCCGGCGGCGGCGCGGCGCTCGCGGGGTTCGGCGCGGGCGGCAACGGGTCGGGCGCGAGCCGCCAGGCGTCGCCGTACACGCTCGCGCAAACCGTGCGCGCGTGGTCGCCGTTCCTGATCCTGACGGCCGTCGTCACCGTGTGGAGCATCGCGCCGTTCAAGGCGCTGTTCGCCGCGCACGGCGCGCTCGCGTCGACCGTGCTGAAGTTCCACGTGGCCGGGCTCGACCAGCTCGTCGTGAAGACCGCGCCGATCGCCGCGACGCCGAAGGCGCTCGACGCGGTGCTGAAGATCGATCTCGTGTCGGCGGTCGGCAGCGCGATCCTCGTGACCGCGCTGATCTCGATGGCGCTGTTGCGGATGAAGCCGCGCGACGCGTTCGTCACGTTCGGCGAGACGCTGAAGGAACTGACGCGCCCGATCCTGTCGATCGGCCTCGTGCTCGCGTTCGCGTTCGTCGCGAACTACTCGGGGATGTCGTCGACGCTCGCGCTGATGCTGGCCGCGACCGGCGGCGCGTTCCCGTTCTTCTCGCCGTTTCTCGGCTGGCTCGGCGTGTTCCTGACCGGCTCGGACACGTCGTCGAACGCGCTCTTCTGCTCGCTGCAGCAGGCGACCGCCCATCAACTGGGCGTGCCCGAAACGCTCGCGGTCGCCGCGAACACGACCGGCGGCGTGACCGCGAAGATGATCTCGCCGCAATCGATCGCGGTCGCGTGCGCGGCGACGGGCCTCGTCGGCAAGGAATCCGAGCTGTTCCGCTTCACGGTGCGGCACAGCCTGCTGTTCGCGGTGATCGTCGGGCTCATCACGCTCGTACAGGCGTACGTGCTGCCGGGGATGGTGCCGTAAGCGGCAACGTGCACGCCCGAAAAACAAAAAACCCACGCCCGAACGAGCGTGGGTTTTTCATTTCGCGTGCCGATCGCCGGCGTCGACGACCGGCGATCGGTTACGCAATCAGCTGCTGAATCAGCTGCCTTTCGCGATGCGATCCTGGATATGCTGCGCACGGCTCGCCGACGACGGGTGCGAGCTCATCATCGAGCTCTGGCCGCCGTCCATCTGCGCGAGCTTCTGGAAGCCGGTGACGAGGCCCTTCTGGCTCATGCCCTTCTGCTTCATCAGGTCGAACGAGTAGTCGTCGGCCGCGCTTTCCTGCGACTGCGAGAACTGCGCGTTGATGAACTTCTCGGTGATGTCGCCGAGCTGCGAGCTCGACAGCGCCGCCACACCCGGCGATGCCGCGCCGGCCGCGCTGCGCGCCGCGCTCACGGCGTAGGCCGTCTGCATCGCCTTCTTCGAGTGACCGAGCGCGACATGGCCCATTTCATGGCCGATCACGCCGCGCAGCTCGTCGTCGTTCATCATGTCCATCAGGCCGCTGTACACGCGCACGCAACCGTTGCCCATCGCCCACGCGTTGACGTCCTTGGTCACGTAGACCTTGTAGTTGATCTTCTGGCCGTTCAGCGTCATGTCGCCGAAGCCCTTCATCACCTTCGTCAGGCGCTTCGCGTAGGCGCTGTTGGCCGGCGCGATCTTCGACTCGGCGTCGCTCGACTTGCACGATTCGTTCGACAGCGCGGCGATGTCGCTGTCCGACAGCGTCGCTGCCTTGTACAGATTGGTCCCCGCCGACGTCAGGCTGTTCGCGTCAAGGCCCTGTACCCCGCCGCACGCGCTCAACAGAAACGCCACGCCACACGCCGCCACCGCTTTCTTGAGTTGCATCCCGGAATCCCTCGATAGTTGTATTTGGGAGCGGCGATTTTGCATAATCCGGCAGAAAATTACCAGATGTTTACATCCGATGACACGTTGATTACTCAGCGGATTGAAATGACCCGGCGATCTGGCACCGTATTGACGACAAAAATCATGGCAATCGCCGCACGCCGGTACGGCGATCGGGGAAGGAGAATGGACGGGCCTGCGCTCAGGCCGTCTGGTCGCGGCGCCGCGTCAGGCGGCGTGCGACCAGCATCGGCAGCCGCATCGCGAAGCCGGTGAAAAGCCGCAAGTGCATCCACGCGAGCAGCGCGTTGTCGCGACCGTAGTGAAAGTGCGACACGCCGCCTTCATGGCGGCCGAAATAGCGCACCGGTGCGTCGATGCGGATCGGGCGCACGCCGGCCCAGCACAGCCGCACGGCCGCTTCGGGATCGAAGTCGAAGCCGCGCATCCACGGCTGGCGCCGCATGATCGCCGCCAGCGGCGCGACCGGATAGACCCGAAAGCCGTACAGCGAATCGCCGATCCCGGCCCACAGCGTCTCGAGGTCGGCCCACGCGTTCGACAGCCGGCGCCCCTGCACGCGCAACTGCGGCGCGCTCCCGTCGAACTTCGGCACGCCGAGCACCATCGCGTCGGGTGCAGCCTGCGATGCCGCCATGAAAGCGGGAATCAGGTCGGCCGGATGCTGGCCGTCGGAATCCATCGTCAGCACGTGCGTGAAGCCGCTCGCGGCGGCCGCGTCGAGCCCCGCGAGCACCGCGGCGCCCTTGCCGCGATTCTCCGGCAGCACGATCACGCGCAAGCCGGGATCGCGCTCGGCCATCGCCTGCAGCCGTTCGGCGCTGCCGTCGGTGCTGCCGTCGACGACGACCCACACCGGATTCCACTGCTCGCGGGCATTGTGCACGGTCGTGTCGACCTTGGCGCCCGGGTTGTAGCTCGGAATCAGGACGAGATGGGTGGACGAGGCGTGCAGCTCGGACATGGGAACAACCGATGGCGAAGACGGGGATCCTGACAAAAGTGTATGACGTGCCGACGACCGCCGGCACGCGTCGTCGACACCGGCCGCATGCGGGGCCGGTTGCCGGATCGTGAGGCCGTCGCGCTTCATGACAGCCACTCCACGGCATGACCGGCGCTGGCCTCGATCTCGACCAGCAGGTCGTCGCGACACACGTCCGCGTGAACGAACAGCGGCCGCACGTGGGGACCGGCCGCCTCGCGCAACACTTGCCCGATCGCGGCCAGCGTCGCGGTATCGCCGGCGTCGCGCACGTAGACGCGATAGCTGAGGTCGGCGAGCGAGAACGGGCCGTGCCCCTGCCGCGCGGCCTGCTCGAGCACCGCCGCGAGGTTCGCGACCGTCTCGCGCGTCTGCGCGACGACGTCGCCGCAATGCACGGTGCGGTGGCCGACGATGCTCGCGGTGCCCGATACGAACAGCACCGGCGCCGCCTCGCCGTCGGCCCATGCGGCGGCGCGCGCGAACGTCGGCGCACGCGGGCCGTACTGCGCCGGATAGTGATACGCGCTGACCTGGCGCGGATTCTCGATGGAATCGGCCGGCGTTCGGCTCGCGAGGAAGTAAATCGCGAGCGGTGCGGCCGGCGACGCGTCACCCGTGAGCGGCACGACCGAGCCGAGCGCGCATGCGGCCGGCACGCCGCCCGTCGATGCACGGCGGCACGCGTCGAACGCCTGCTGACGGCCGATATTGAACTGACGATAGCGCTCGATCCCGCCCTGCACCGCATTGATCGCCGGCACGGTATTCCAGATCCGCAGCGGATGCGGCATGCCGAGCGTATCGAGCAGGTCGAACAGCGCGCGGTACGCGTCGAACGTCGCGCGTTCGAGCGGCGTGCCGCCGTCGCGCGGTGCGTCGTATGCGGCGTCCGTCTCGTGCACGACGAGGCTGCCGAACACGAGCCCCGCCGCTTCGCTGTAGCGATAGCGCAGCGCACCTCGCTGCTCGCTGCACAGGTCGTGCGCATCGCATTGCCACAGTTCGCAGACGGCATCGCCCGCTGCGACCTCGGCGCCGAGCAGCATCATCTGCACCGGCGCGACCGGCAGGCCGGGCGCGGCATCGGTCAGCATCCGCACCATCGTCTCCGCGCGCGACTCGTCCGGCGTTCCCGCTGCGCCGATGCACACCGCGCCCAGTACGCCGGGAAACACGCGATCGAGTCCGTCGCCACGGCTATCCGCATCGTGCAGCAGCGCGACGAGCCGCGCATGGCTCATCCGGACGAGCCGCAGCGCGCGGCCGCCGGCGTGCGCGAACGGCGCGGCGGCAGACAACGGGGGACACGGGCGCCGTTCGGCGTGGACTGGATGCACGGACACTTCGATTTCCTCACTAGATGGCGTTGGCCGCCGCCCGACATCGCGGCCCTGCACCGCGTTGCGTTACGTCAGGCCAGCGCGACGCGCTTCGTCATGCGAGCCCGCCGTTGACGGACAACACCTGCCCCGTCACATAGGCCGCGGCGTCGGACACCAGATACGCGACCATCGCCGCGACTTCGTCGGGCCGGCCCGCACGCTGCGCGGGCACGAGCTGCTTGATGCGTTCGGCCGGAAACGCGTGCTCGGCCATCGGCGACGCAATGATGCCGGGCGCCACCGCGTTCACGGTGATGCCGCGCGACGCGAGCTCCAGCGACAGCGACTTCGTCGCGCCGATCAGCCCCGCCTTCGCGGCTGCGTAATTGGCCTGCCCGCGATTGCCGGTCACGCCGGCCACCGACGCGATGTTGACGATCCGCCCGCGCCGCGTGCGGATCATCGGCAACAGCAGCGGCTGCGTGACGTTGAAAAAACCGTTGAGCGTCACGTCGATCACGCTGCGCCATTGCTCGCGCGACATGCCGGCCATCGGCGCGTCGTCGTGAATGCCCGCGTTGTTGACGAGGATCTGCACCGGCGCGTCGTCGATGAACGGCTGCAGCGCGGCGAGCGTCGCATCGGCGTCGGTCACGTCGAACGCGATCGCGTGCGCGGCGCCGCCGGCCGCGACGATCTGCTGCGCGACGGCCTGCGCCTGCGCGAGATGGCGGTTCGCATGCACCCACACTTCATGGCCGGCCTGCGCGAGCGCCGTGCAGATCGCCTGCCCGAGCGCGCCGCTGCCGCCCGTCACGAGCGCCCGCATCGAATGGCTCCGTTCATCGCGTTGTTCACCTCGCTAGACGCGGCCGCGCATCGTCCTTCGAGCGCCGCCGCATGCCGTCTTCACCGTTGCGCTACGCCCGTGCGCTACGCCGTCACTTCGTGCGATGCGCGGCGACGTAAGCAGCCAGCGCACCGAGCGTCGCAAAGATCGTCTGGTTGTCAGGATTGTCCGAGCGCAGTTCGAAGCCGTACTTCTTCGAAATCAGCAGCGCGATTTCCAGGATGTCGATGGAATCGAGCCCGAAACCTTCGCCATACAGCGGCGTAACGGCCGTCACTGTGTCGAGCGGGACGTCTTCGAGATTCAATTCGCCGATGATCAGCGTGGCGAGCTCTTGTTCCAGTGCGTTCATCATGCGTGCGAGCAGGCGGCCATGGCAGCGGGAGGCGCCCGGAAACGGCAAACCGTCGGGCACGCCCGGCGCGTGCCAATCTCCGTCCCTCCGGCGTCTGCCGGCTTCCCCGCCTGCGTCGTTTGGGGATCGTTTGTAAAAGTTACGCGGATTCTAGACGAAGGGTATCGGGCCGTATACCGCGAATGGTTACAAGACTGGCGAGCCGCCGCGACGGCCCGTTTCGAACCCGAATGCACGAGACGCTTGAGCCGCTTCGGATGGAAATGGACCGACCCCGCGAAACCGGTCGCCCGGTGCCATACAATCGGTTACAAAACCCGGTCGCGGCCGCCCCGAACCCGCGCTGCCGCGGCCCTAAAATGAGCGTGCCCGACCACCGGCCCGGACCCGCGTCCCGGCCACCATTCATATGATGTTTGACGGCCCGCCCCCGCGCCCGTCCACGATCCGCCCGATGTCTCCCGTGATGCCGTGTCCGCCCTTGCGCTCCGTTCCGATTCGCCCGCCCGTCGGCCGCTGCAGCCCGGCCGCCGGCCGGAGTGCGCGCCGCGCGCCCGGAGGCCGCCGATGAGCCGGCTGCTGCCCGTCGTGCGCGGCGCCGCAGCGGTCGGCGCCGTGGCCGCGTACCAGGCCGGCGCGCATTACGCGAGCGCGACACCCGGCGCGCACGGCTTCGGCCTCGCGATGGCGCTCGTGCCGCCGCTGCTGCTCGCACTGGGCGTCGCGCTGCGCTCGCCGCGGCGCGCGTGGCTCGTGCCGGCATGGCTGCTGGCCGCCGCCGCGCTGTGGGCCGCGCGCGCGCCGCTCGCTCGGCACTTCGAATGGGGGCTGTATCTTGAACACGCGAGCTTCAACGTCGCGATGGCGCTGCTGTTCGGCCGCACGCTCGCGGCCGGCAAGGTACCGCTGTGCACGCGCTTCGCGGCGATGATCCACGGCACGGTCACGCCGGCCGTCGCGCGCTACACGCGGCGGATCACGCTCGCATGGACGCTGTTCTTCATCGCGATCGCCGCCGTGTCGACGCTGCTGTTCGCGACCGCGCCGATCGTCACGTGGTCGACCTTCGCGAACTACCTGTCGCTGCCGCTCGTCGCCGTGATGTTCGCCGCCGAGCATGCGTGCCGGCGTGTCGCGCTGCCGCACGAGCCGCGGCCGCGAATGATCGACGCGGTGCGCGCGTATCGCGCGTCCACCCACGCATCGCAGGCCTCGCGATGAATTCATGACCGGCGCGGCCCCACGGCCGCGCCGGCCTTCGTACCCGTCTTGACCGATTTATGCCGACTCACCCGCTGGTATTCCATGCCTCGCCCGACCAGACGATCGCCTGGCGCGACGGCTCGCCCGTCACCGTGCGCGCGTTCATCGCCGACGTCGCGCGCGTGGCCGCGGCGCTGCCCACCGGCGGCCACGTGTTCAACGTGTGCCGCGACCGCTATCGCTTCGCGGTCAGCCTGTGCGCGGCGCTCGTCGCCGGCAAGATCAGCCTGCTGCCGTCGACGCACACGCCGGAAATGGTCCGCCAGCTCGCGTCGTTCGCGCCCGACGCGTTCTGCCTGCACGATGCGCCCGATTGCACGATCGACCTGCCGCGCTTCGCGTATCCCGATGCCGCGCCCGGCGAACTCGCGAGCGATGCGCCGTTCGCCGTCCCGCGGATCGACGCGGCGCGGATCATGGCCTACGTGTTCACGTCCGGCTCGACCGGCGCGCCGGTGCCGCACCGCAAGACCTGGGGCTTCCTGGTCGGCTGCGTGCATGCGGCGGCCGATCGCCTCGGGCTGCTCGATGGCCGCGCGGCCACGCTGATCGGCACGGTGCCCGCGCAGCACATGTACGGCTTCGAATCGACGGTGCTGCTCGCGCTGATCGGCGGCCTCGCGTTCAGCAATCGCCAGCCGTTCTACCCGGGCGACATTCGCGACGAACTCGACGCGATCCCGCAGCCGCGCGTGCTCGTCACGTCGCCGATCCACCTGCGTGCGCTGCTGTCGGCCGGCCATGCGCTGCCGCGTGCGGCGCTGGTGCTGTCGGCCACCGCGCCGCTGTCGGAAAAGCTCGCGTGCGAAGCCGAGGCCGCGCTCGGCGCGCCGCTCGTCGAGATCTACGGCAGCACCGAGACCGGCCAGATCGCGACCCGTCGCACGTCACGAGGCGCGGCGTGGGAACTGTTCCCGGGCATCCGGCTCGACGCACGCGACGAACCGGACGGCGACGACGGCGGGCCGACCGTGTGGGTATCGGGCGGGCACGTCGAGGCGCCCGTGCCGATGGGCGATGCGCTCGAACTGCTCGACGACGGCCGGTTCCTGCTGCACGGCCGCAAGGCCGATCTCGTCAACATCGCCGGCAAGCGCACGTCGCTCGCGTACCTGAACCATCAGCTCAACGCGATTCCCCAAGTGGTCGACGGCGTGTTCTTCATGCCCGACGAAGCCGGGCCGGCACAGGGCGACACCGCCCTGGAGCCGGTCACGCGCCTCGTCGCGCTGGTCGTCGCGCCGACGCTCGCGGCGGCCGATCTGCAACGCGCGCTGCGTGAGCGGATCGATCCCGCGTTCATGCCGCGCCCGCTCGTGTTCGTCGATGCACTGCCGCGCAATGAAACGGGCAAGCTGCCGCGCGACGTGCTGGCCGCGCTCGTTGCGCAACATGCGCGCGCGACGGCCGCGCCGCCGGCCGAGCACGACCCGGCCGGCCCGCCCGTGCTCGCGTTCACGATCGCCGCCGACCATCCCGCGCTGCCCGGCCATTTCCCCGGCCATCCGGTCGTGCCGGGCGTCGTGCTGCTCGATCATGCGATCCACACGATCGGCGCGGCGCTGAACCGCCCGCTGCATGCGTGGCGGCTCGGGTCCGCGAAATTCCTGAGCCCGGTCGCGCCCGGCGAGCCGCTCGCGCTCGCGTACGACGCCGCGGCCAGCGGCGCGATCCGCTTCACGGTGCGCGCCGGGTCGCGCGAGGTCGCGACCGGCGTGCTGTCCGCGCCGCCGGCCGCGCAGGACGGCGCGCAGCCATGAAGCGCACCGCATGGGCCGAGCGCCAGGAGCGCAGCAACGCGGGCCTGCTGCGCGCGATGACGTGGATCTCGCTGCGCTTCGGCCGGCAACGCGCGCGCATCGTGCTGCACCTGATCGCGACGTATTTCGTGCTGTTCTCGCCGGTCGCGTGCGCGGCGTCGCGCGACTACCTGCGGCGCGTGCTCGGCCGCCCCGCACGCTGGCGCGACGTGTATCGGCACGTGTTCACGTTCGCGGCGACGATCCACGATCGCGTCTACCTGATGAACGAGCGCTTCGACCTGTTCGACATCCGGCTGCACGGCGAGACGCTCGTCGACGACGCGCTCGCGGGCGGGCGCGGCGCGTTCCTGATGGGCGCGCATCTCGGCAGCTTCGAGGTCGTGCGCGCGATCGGCCGCACGCATCCGGATCTGCGCGTGGTCGTCACGATGTACGAGAAGAACGCGCACAAGATCAACGCGACGCTCGCCGCGGTGAACCCGGCCGCGCAGCCGGAAGTGATTCCGCTCGGGCAGGTCGACTCGATGCTGAAGGTGCGCGAGCGCCTCGATGCGAACTGCATGGTCGGCATGCTCGCCGACCGCACGCTGCTCGATGACGCGGCCGCGTCGCTACGACGCTTGCCGCTGCTCGGCGCGCCGGCCGCGTTCCCGCTCGGCCCGCTTTACATGGCCGCGATGCTGAAGCGCCCGGTGATCTTCATGACGGGCCTCTATCGCGACGGCAACCGCTACGATGTGCACTTCGAGACGCTCGCCGATTTCTCCGACGTGCGGCGCGACGCGCGTGCGGCGGCGGTCGATGCAGCGCTCGCGCGCTACGTCGCGCTGCTCGACAAGTACTGCCGCATGGCGCCGTACAACTGGTTCAACTATTTCGATTTCTGGCAAGGCGGCGATGCCGAGGCCGCGCGCCGCGACGCGGTGCACGCCGCCGCCGACCTGCCCGCCACGAGGGATTCCGACGCATGATCGCCGTTCGCCGCCGCCCGTTCCCGTTCTCGCTGCCCCGCCTCGCCCGCGTGCTCGCCGCCGGCGCCGCCGCAGTCGCGCTGGCCGTGCCCGCGCACGCGGCCGACGCTGGTTCGGCGTGGAGCCTCGACCGGCTGATGTCGACGCTCGCGCAGCACAAATCGGGCCGTGCGACCTTCACCGAGACGAAGTACCTGTCGATCGCCACGCAGCCGGTCGAATCGTCGGGCGAGCTGGTGTTCGTCGCGCCCGACCATCTGGAAAAGCACACGCTGAGCCCGAAGCCCGAACACCTCGTCGTCGACGGCGACATGCTCACCGTCGAGCGCAACGACCGCAAGTACACGCTCGCGCTCGCGCGCTATCCGGAGCTCGGCGCGTTCATTGACAGTATCCGCGCGACGCTCGCCGGCAACCGCTTCGCGCTCGAACGGGTGTACAAGGTCGCCCTGTCCGGACGCGGCGACGACTGGACGCTGACGCTCACGCCGCTCGACTCGCGGATGCTGAAAGTCGTCAGCACGATCACGCTCGACGGCACGCGCGACGTGTTGCGCAGTGTCGCGATCCGGCAGGCCGACGGCGATCGTTCGGTGATGCGCCTGCAACCCGTGGCGGCGAGCGCGAACTGATGGACGATCGCACGCGCCCCTCCCCCGTCGCGCACCGCCAGCCCGCGTGGCGGCAGCGCGCGGTGCTCGTGTGGCTGCTCGCGCTCGTCGCGTGCGGCGTCGCGATCGGGCGTGCGCACTTCACGGCCGACCTGTCCGCGTTCCTGCCGAATGCGCCGAGCGCCGGGCAACGCGTGCTCGTCGATCAGTTGCGCGACGGCATCGTGTCGCGCCTGATCCTCGTCGCGATCGACGGCGGCGATGCGAGCACGCGCGCCGCGCTGTCGCGGCGCGTCGCCGGCACGCTGCGCGCCGATCCGCGGTTCGCGGCCGTGCACAACGGCGAAGCCGCGAACGACGCGCGCGACCGGCAATTCATCTTCGATCACCGCTATCTACTGAGCCCGGCCGTCACGCCGCAACGCTTCAGCGCCGACGGCCTGCACCGGGCGCTCGGCGACAGCCTCGATCTGCTGAGTTCGTCGGCCGGCCTCGTCGCGAAGGCGATGCTGCCGCGCGACCCGACCGGCGAAGTCGCCGCGCTCGTCGACGGCCTCGACAGCGCGGCCGAACCGGCGAGCCGCGACGGCGTGTGGGCGTCGCGCGACGGCACGCGCGCGGTGCTGGTCGTACAGACGGCCGCCGCCGGCTCCGATACCGATGCGCAGGCACGCGCGATCGACACGGTGCGGCGCGCGTTCGCCGCCGCGAAACGGGCCATCCCGAATGCAGCGGCAACCACGCTCGCAATGACAGGCCCCGGCGTGTTCTCGGTCGACACGCGCGACACGATCCGGCACGACGTCGAACGATTGTCGACGGCAAGCGTCGTGCTGATCGTCGCGCTGCTGCTCACGCTGTACCGTTCGCCACGCACGCTCGCGCTCGGCCTGCTGCCGGTGCTGACGGGCGTCGCGGCGGGAATCGCGGCGGTCAGCGTCGCGTTCGGCACGGTCCACGGGCTGACGCTCGGGTTCGGTACGACGCTGATCGGCGAAGCCGTCGACTATTCGATCTACCTGTTCGTGCAATCGGCGCAGGACGGCACGCGCGGCGCCGCGCGCCCGGCCGACGCGACGCGCGCGTGGGTCGCCGCGTACTGGCCGACGATCCGGCTCGGCGTGCTGACGTCGGTGTGCGGCTTCGCGTCGATGCTGTTCTCCGGATTCCCGGGCCTCGTGCAACTCGGGTGCTATTCGATCGTCGGGCTGACGGCCGCCGCGCTCGTCACGCGCTTCGTGCTGCCGCACCTGCGCGGCGAGCATGTCGCGATCCGCGACGTATCGCGCGTCGGCGCCGTGCTGGCGCGCGCGGCCGACGCCGCGCCGCGGCTGCGCTGGCCGCTCTTGGTGCTCGTGGTCGCCGCATGCGCGACCCTCGCGCTGCATCGCGACAGCCTGTGGAGCCGCGAGCTCGCCGCGCTCAGCCCCGTGCCGGCGCCCGCGCAGGCGCTCGACGCACGGCTGCGCGCGGATGTCGGCGCGCCCGACGTGCGCTACCTCGTCGTGATTGCCGCGCCGACCGAGCAGGCCGCACTCGAAGGCGCGGAAAAAATCGCCGCGCAATTGCAGCCCCTCGTCGATCGCGGCGTGCTCGGCGGTTTCGAAAACCCCGCGCGCTATCTGCCGAGCGACGCCGCGCAGCGCGCGCGCCAGGCGAGCCTGCCGGATGCGAACGCGCTTGCCGCACGGATGCGCGATGCCGTCGCGCACCAGCCGATCGCGGTGAAGCCCGACCTGTTCGCGCCGTTCCTCGCCGACGTCGACACCGCGCGTCGCGCGCCGCTGCTGACGCGCGCGGACCTGCGCGGCACGTCGATGGCGCTCGCCGTCGATGCGCTGCTGACCGAACGCGACGGCCGCTGGAGCGCGATGCTGCCGCTGCGTGCGCCGGACGCCGCACGCACCGCGCAGCCGGCGCCGAGCCTCGATGCCGCGCCGATTCGCGCCGCCGTCGCGCGCGCGGGCGTGCCCGATGCGCTGTTCGTCGACATGAAGACCGAAGCCGATCGGCTGTACGTGAGCTACGTGCACGAGGACATCCGGCTGTCGCTCGCAGGATTCGCCGCGATCGCCGTGCTGCTGCTGATCGCGCTGCGCTCGCCGCGCCGCGCCGTGCGCGCCCTCGCCCCGCTCGTCGCGGCCGTGCTGGTCGTGACGGCCGGCTTCGCGCTCGCCGGCGTGCAGCTGACGATCCTGCACCTCGTCGGGATGCTGCTGATCGTCGCGGTCGGCTCGAACTACGCGCTGTTCTTCTGCCGGCGCGACGACGCGCAGCCCGTCACGCCGTACACGCTGGTGTCGCTGCTGATCGCGAACCTCGCGACGGTCGCCGGCTTCGGGCTGCTCGCGCTGTCGCGCGTGCCGCTGCTCGAAACCTTCGGGCTGACCGTCGGCCCCGGCGCGATGCTCGCGCTCGCGTTCGCGGCGATTCTCGCGCCGCGCGCCGCGACGGCGGCCGGCAATCGTGAACGAGGAGGCCGCGCATGAGTGCGCCGTCGTCGATTCCACCGCGTGACGCCGGCGACGCGCGGCGCTGGAAACCCACGCCGCTGATCGCGGGCACCGCCGCGCTGCACGCGGGCGCGGCCGCCGCCGTGATCGCGCAACCGGCCGCGTGGCCGTGGGCCGTCGGCAGCGTGGTCGCGTCGCACCTCACGCTGACCGCGGCCGGCCTGTGGCCGCGCAGCACGCTGCTCGGCCCGAACTGGACGCGCCTGCCGCCCGGCGCGGGCCGCCGCATCGCGCTGACGATCGACGATGGCCCGGACCCGGACGTCACGCCGCGCGTGCTCGACCTGCTCGACCGTCACGACGCGCGCGCGACGTTCTTCTGCATCGGCGATCTCGCGCGCCGTCATCCGCAGTGGATCGAGGCGATCGTCGCGCGCGGCCATGCGGTGGAGAACCACAGCCAGCGGCACCGCCATACGTTCTCGCTGTCGGGGCCGGCCGCGCTGCGACGCGAAATCGCGGCCGCACAGCAGACGCTGACCGATCTCGCCGGCACGCGTCCGCTGTTCTTCCGCGCGCCGGCCGGCCTGCGCAATCCGTTTCTCGAACCGGTGCTGTGCGAACTCGGCCTGCAACTCGCGAGCTGGACGCGGCGCGGCTTCGACACGCGTGCGCACGACGCCGCGACCGTCACGCGCCGCCTGCTGCACGGCCTCGATGCGCGCGACATCCTGCTGGTCCACGACGGTCATGCGGCGCGCGATGCGCGCGGCGAACCGGTCGTGCTCGACGTGCTGCACGCGGTGCTGCGCGCGGCCGCCGACGCGCAGTTGCACTGGACCACCCTGCGCGCGGCGCTCGCGCCCGAACCGTCCGGCCAGCCGGGCGTTCCGGCACCCCCCGTTTGATAAAATCTGACCTCGAACGGCGCGCCCGCCAGCCCTGCTGCGGCGCCCGTTCCGGCCCCCGGATGCGACCCTCGTGAAACCTCTCCTGCTCTCGCACTTCACCGCCACCAGCTGCATCGGCCGCGGCCTCGACGCGACCCTCGATGCGCTGCGCCACGCCCGCAGCGGGCTCGTGCCGTGCGACTTCGAGCGTGCGGACCTCGACACGTGGATCGGCGCGGTGGACGCCGTCGATACGCAACCCGTGCGTGCCGATCTCGCCGACTTCGAATGCCGCAACAACCGCCTCGCGCAACTCGGCCTGACGCAGGACGGCTTCGACGCCCGCGTCGCGGCGGCCGTCGCGCGCTACGGCGCCGCACGCGTCGGCGTGTTCGTCGGCACGAGCACGGCCGGCATCCTCGAAACCGAACGCGCATACCAGCGCCGCGACCCGGCGAGCGGCGCGCTGCCGGCCGACTTCCGCTATGCGCACACGCACAATCCGTATTCGCCGGCCGCGTTCGTGCGCGCGTATTTCGCACTGCGCGGGCCGGCGATGGCGATCTCGTCCGCGTGCTCGTCGGGCGCGAAGGTGTTCGGCTCCGCGCGACGCATGATCGAGGCCGGACTGATCGACGCGGCCGTCGTCGGCGGCGTCGATTCGCTGTGCCTGACCACGCTGTACGGCTTCAATTCGCTCGAACTGCTGTCGCGCCGGCCGTGCCGGCCGTTCGACGTCGCGCGCGACGGCATCTCGATCGGCGAGGCCGCCGCATTCGCGCTCGTCGAACGCGTCCCCGCGCCGCCCGCCACGCTCGACGACGACGCGATCCTGCTGCTCGGCATCGGCGAATCGAGCGACGCGCACCACATGTCGTCGCCGCATCCGGAAGGGCTCGGCGCGCGCGCCGCGATCGAGCAGGCGCTCGCGTCCGCCGGCCTCGGCGCGCACGATATCGACTACGTGAACCTGCACGGCACGGCGACGCCGAGCAACGATGCAGCGGAAAGCCGCGCGGTCGGCGCGCTGTTCGCCCGCACACCATGCAGCTCGACGAAGGGCGCGACCGGCCACACGCTCGGCGCGGCCGGCGCGCTGGAGGCGATCGTCGCCGCGCTCGCGCTGCGCGAGCAGTTCGTGCCGGCCGGCGTCAACACGACGCAGCCCGACCCGGCGCTCGCGGCCGATTACGTGCTCGCGAGCCGCGACACGCGCGTACGCGCCGTCCTTTCCAACTCGTTCGGCTTCGGCGGCACGAATTGCAGCCTGATCCTCGGCCGCGCCGATCACGCCCGCCGTTGAGGCTCGCCATGACACTGACCGCCTTCATCGAAAGCATCGGCCTCGTCGGGCCGGGATTGAACGACTGGCCGCACGCGGCCGACGTGCTCGCGGGCCGCGCGTCCTATGCGCCCGCCCGCACCGAGCTGCCGCCGCCGGCCGGCCTGCCGTCCGCCGAACGGCGTCGCACGGGCCCCGTCGTGCGCGCCGCGCTCGCGGTCGGCCACGAAGCGGTGGCCGCGAGCGGCTTCGACGCCGCGACGCTCGCGACCGTGTTCAGCGCATCCGGCGGCGACGGCCAGAACTGCCACGCGATCTGCGAAACGCTGGCCGGCGATGATCGACAGCTGTCGCCGACCCGCTTCCACAACTCGGTGCACAACGCCCCGGCCGGCTACTGGAGCATCGCGACCCGCGCGACGGCGACGTCGAACGTGCTGTGTGCGCATGACGGCAGCTTTGCCGCCGGCCTGCTCGAAAGCCTGTGCCAGGTCGTCGTCGATCGCGTGCCGAGCCTGCTGATCGCGTACGACACCGACTATCCGGAACCGCTGCGCACGGTGCGCCCGATCGGCGACGCGTTCGGCGTCGCGCTCGTGCTCGCACCTCAAGCCGGCGAGCGCACGCTCGCCCGCATCGACGTGCAGCTCACCGACGCAGCCGCGACAACGCTCGCCGATGCCGGACTCGACGCACTGCGCGCCGGCAATCCGGCCGCCCGCGTGCTGCCGCTGCTCGAGGCGCTCGCCGCGCGGCGGTCCACGCGCGTCGTGCTCGATTACCTGGCCGATACGCGCGTGCAGGTCGACGTCGCGATGCCCGAACCCGTCGCGGAGCGCGCGCAATGACCGCAACGGCCGCATTGACGCCGCCGCTCGACCATGCGTGGATTGCCGCGCACATTCCGCACGCCGGCACGATGTGCGTGCTCGATTCGGTCGATGCGTGGGATACCGAACGAATCCGCTGCACCGCGACGAGCCACCGCGATCCGCACAACCCGCTGCGTGCGCACGGCCGGCTCGCATCGGTCTGCGGCATCGAATACGCCGCGCAGGCGATGGCCGTGCACGGCGCGCTGCTCGGCGCGCACGAAGCGCGCCCGCGCGCCGGCTATCTCGCGAGCGTGCGCAACGTCGACGCGTTCGTCGATCGGCTCGACACCTTCGAGCAGCCGCTCACCGTCGACGCGCACCGTGTGAGCGGCGACGGCCGCTCGGTCCTGTACGGCTTCGCGCTGCGCTGCGGCGAGCGCGTGCTGCTGTCCGGCCGCGCGGCGGTGATGCTCGACGCATCGGCCGCCGGCGCGTTTCAACCGGCGCCTGCCGGCAACACGAATCCTCGATGACGAGGCTTACCTCAAGGAAACCGGTCGTGAAAGTTCGTCAGTTCATTGGCGCCGCGCTCGTTCTGGCGCTGCTCAGCCCGCTCGCACACGCGGACATGTCTGAAGTGAAGCAGGACATCAAGCGCGACTCGAAGGAAGCCGCGCACAAGACCGGCGACGCGGCGCGCAGCTTCGGCCACGCGACCGCGAGCGCCGCGAAGGCGGTCGGGCACGGCGTCGCCCATGCGTCGCGCGAAGGCTGGGAAGCCACCAAGCGCACGACGAAGCGGATCTTCCACAAGAACGACTCGGACGAGTCGGCTGGAAAAAGCGAAAAGAACGACTGATCACGCGTCCCGCGCGCATTGCCGAAGGCATGCGCGCGGGACGTGACCACGCATCGATCGATCGCCGATTGCGACGCGCCGGCGCCGCCGTCAGCGTGCGCCGCGCATGCGGCGCGGCGACCTCGCCGGCCTGCGCGCGAAGCACTTGCCGTACGCGACCAGCCAGCAATCGCGATGATCGAAGTTCCGCAGCAGCCGCGCGCGGCGCCGCTCGAGCCAGTAGAGCGAGATCGTCATCGCCAGCGCGACGGCCAGCGCCGCGCCGCCGATCACGAGTCCCATCCAGGTGTCGCCCATGCGTTCTCCGGAATGCGAGGCCGAAGCGGCGCGCCTGCCGCCGCTCCGGCACGGGATAGTGGGGAACGCGGCCTGCACGGGTCCGAACGCCGTGCGGGCCGCCGCGCGTCAGTGCATGTGCTGACCGCCGTTGATCGCGATGTTGGAACCCGTCACGAAGCCGGCCTCCTCCGAGCACAGGTAGGCCACCAGCGCCGCGACTTCCTCGGGCTTGCCGAGCCGGCCCGCCGGAATCTGCGGGAGGATCTTCGTGTCGAGGATGTCCTGCGGGATCGCGGTGACCATCTTCGTCGCGAGATAGCCCGGCGACACCGTGTTCACCGTCACGCCCTTGCGCGCGACCTCGAGCGCGAGCGACTTCGTGAAGCCGTGCATGCCGGCTTTCGCCGCCGCGTAGTTGGTCTGGCCGACCGATCCCTTCGAGCCGTTCACCGACGAAATGTTGACGATGCGGCCCCAGCCGCGCTCGACCATGCCGTCGCAAACCGGCTTCGTCATGTTGAACACGGAGTCGAGGTTCGTGCGGATCACCGCGTCCCAGTTGACCTTGTCGAGCTTGCGCAGCGTCATGTCGCGCGTGATGCCCGCGTTGTTCACGAGAATGTCGACCGGGCCGACGTCCCGCACGATCTTCTCGATGCATTGCTGGCACGAGTCGTGATCGGCCACGTCCACGGGGTACGCATCGAACGCGCGGCCGGCCGCATGCATCTCGGTCAGCCAGCGGTCCGCGTTGGCGTTGTTGGGCGAATACGTGACGACTACCCGGTGACCCGCATCGTTCAACCGGATGCTGACCGCTTCACCAAGGCCACCCATGCCACCCGTCACAACTGCAATTCTCTTAGTCATCCTATTCACTACCGACAAAAAAGTAATCGATGAAAGGCCGGGCGACGGCATCGCAATGCGGCCGCCCCGCCGCTTCGATGTGCGTGCGACCCCCGCATCGCGGGCGCGGCGCGCACCGTCACCTCGCGCGTATTGTTGACCGCCTGTCTTGCGCGAAAATCGCCTGGCTCACCCGCGGCGCCGATCCGCGCCGCAAGCGAACCGTGCCGTCAGCCCCGGCTCAGTCGCGCTCGACCGCGAGCGCGACACCCATCCCGCCGCCGATGCACAGCGACGCCAGCCCGCGCTTCGCATCGCGCTTGACCATCTCGTGCAGCAGCGTCACCAGGATCCGGCAGCCCGATGCGCCGATCGGGTGGCCGATCGCGATCGCCCCGCCGTTCACGTTCACCTTCGACGTGTCCCAGCCCATCTGCTTGTGCACCGCCAGCGCCTGCGCCGCGAACGCTTCGTTGATTTCCATCAGGTCCAGGTCGCCCGGCGTCCAGCCCGCGCGCTCCAGTGCACGGCGCGACGCCGGCACCGGGCCCATGCCCATCACGCTCGGGTCCACGCCCGCGTTCGCGTATGCCTTGATTCGCGCGAGCGGCGTCAGGCCCAGCGCCGCCGCCTTCTGCGCCGACATCACCAGCACCGCCGCCGCGCCGTCGTTCAGCCCCGACGCGTTCGCCGCCGTCACCGAGCCGTCCTTCGAGAACGCCGGCTTCAGCCCCGCCAGCGACTCCGCCGTCACGCCGTGACGCACGAACTCGTCGGTCGCGAACTGCAGCGGCTCGCCCTTGCGTTGCGGGATCGACACCGGCACGATCTCGTCGGCGAAGCGCCCGGCCTTCTGCGCGGCTTCCGCCTTGTTCTGCGACAGCGCCGCGAACGCGTCCTGCTCTCCGCGCGTAATCCCGTATTCCTTCGCGACGTTCTCCGCCGTGATGCCCATGTGGTACTGGTTGTACACGTCCCACAGCCCGTCGACGATCATCGTGTCGACCAGCTTCGCGTCGCCCATCCGGAACCCGTCGCGCGAGCCCGGCAGCACGTGCGGCGATGCGCTCATGTTCTCCTGGCCGCCCGCGATCACGATGTCCGCGTCGCCCGCGACGATCGCGTTCGCCGCCAGCATCACGGCCTTCAGGCCCGAGCCGCACACCTTGTTGATCGTCATCCCCGGCACCGCGCTCGGCAGCCCCGCCTTGATCAGCGACTGCCGCGCCGGGTTCTGCCCCGAGCCGGCCGTCAGCACCTGGCCCATGATCACTTCGCTGACCTGCTCGGGCTTCACGCCCGCACGCTCCAGTACCGCGCGAATCACCGTCGCGCCCAGTTCGGGCGCCGCGATCTTCGCCAGCGAGCCGCCGAATTTGCCGACCGCGGTCCGTGCGGCCGATACGATCACTACATCCGTCATGTTCAATCCCTGCATTGAAATCAGTTCGTCGTTCCGACGCCGGCACGAGGCCGCAGCACGTGGCGATGGCGTGCGGCGGGCCATCCGGCGCGGGCGCGGTCGCATGCCGTCGCATGGTGGGCAGCGCCTGTTCGCACCGTCGGCACGGCACACCGCGGCACGGGCAACCGTGCACGGTCGTCTTGCGGCGCATCGGACGTTCGTCGGACCCCGTGTGGCACACGCGGCGTCCGGCGCCATCCGGCGCCGATCAATCGTGTCGCGCCTGCGCGCGACACGCACTCACGCGGTTACGTAGCCGATTCGCCGCGCGCAGCTGCTGCGTCCTTGCGGGCGGCAGACGCCGTCTGCTTGGCGCCGCGCGTGGCCGTTTCGCTGACCGCGTCGAAGCCGCTCTGCGCCGCTTCAATCGCCTGCCCCGTCGCCGCACGCACGGAGTCGGCCGCGGCGGTCGCCGCGGACAGCGCCGAATTCAGCGCGGCCACCACCGGTGCCGAGCCGGCCGGCGCATGCTTCGACAGTTCGCCAAGCACGTCCTTCAGGCGCTTGTCGTTCTGCTCGTACTGCGCCTGCGCGACCTTCGCCCATTCGGACTGCGTCGACACCGCGATGTCGAACAGATGGCGGCCGTACGACACGGCCTTGCCGGCCGCTTCCTGCGGCGCGGCAACCTGCTGCGCGAGGCCCGCGGCCGGGTTGTTGCTGTTGAACGCGTTCTTCAGCTTGTCCTCGTATTCCTCGAGCGCCGTCCGGGCCGCCTGCAGGTTGAGTTCGACGACGGCCTCGAAACCGTGGATCGCCGGACGGGCGATCGCGAACCAGGCGGCGATACCGGATTGATAATCGGCGGCGAGTTTTTCGGGGGCAAATACGGACATCGGGCACGCTCCTGTTAGCAATGCGAGAGACGACTTGAAGAAAAATGGAAGCTTGATCGACAGCTGCTTCCTTATTGACGACCCGTTACCTGTTTGAGCACGGGCAGTTGAAGGAAGCCATTCTAGAGCGATTAATTGTCAATTAAGTGGCATTAATGATAGGTGTAAACCCTTATTACCCTTTACGGCCCCCGTCGAAGCCCGCGGCATGCCGATTTCGCGACCGGAGATACCCACCGACTCCGACCCGCAACGCCTTTTTACCTTTTTACAGCATAGCGCATCGTGACTTCGCGCAATATTTACCAATTCATTATTCCGCTTATTAGAAAACCGGCCCTCATTAAAAATCTGGCGGCGACCCATGTAATCGTTTTTTTCGAGATTTATTATGAAATCGTTTTCGGTATTATTAATAACGAATTCAATAATCGGACGAATTGCGGATTGCGATAAAAAAAGGCCGCTCGAAGCGGCCCCGGTCGATGCGGTCGGGCGCGGGATCAGCCGGCCAGTTCACGGTGCAGCGCGCGGAACTCCTGCGCGAGCTTGTGCGTCGGCTCGAGATGGATCACCGGCATCGACTGCTGATGCGATTCGCGGATCTTCACCGACGCGGACAACCGCGACGCGAGGACCGGCAGCCCTTCGTCGACGAGCTCGTCGACCAGCCGTTGCGGCAGGCTCGCGCGCGGCTGGAACTGGTTGATGACGATTCCTTCCACCTCGAGCGCGGCGTTGTGGTCCTGCTGGATTTCCTTCACGTTCTCTAGCAGCGTGTACAGCGCGCGGCGCGAGAAATCGTCGCAGTCGAACGGGATCAGGCAGCGCTCGACCGCGATCAGCGCCGAGCGCGTATAGAAGTTCAGCGCGGGCGGCGTGTCAATGTATACGGCGTCGTACATGTCGAGCTCGTTCAGTGCGTCGCGCAGCTTGTAGATCTTGTAGCGCGATTCGAGCTTGCCGTGCAGCGTGTCGAGATCCGGATGTGCGGGCATCACGTCGAGCCCGTCGAACGGGGTCGCGTGGATGAACGACGCGACGTCGACCGGACGGAAGTTGAAGGTCAGCGCGGTTTCGAAGAAGCCGGCCACGCCCGGTCGCGCATCCGCCGCGGCGTCGCCGAGCAGGTAGCGCGTCGAGTTCGCCTGCGCGTCGAGATCGATGACGAGCGTGCGCAATCCTTCGCTCGCGCTGATCGCCGCCAGGTTGCAGACGATCGTCGACTTGCCCACGCCGCCCTTCTGGTTGAATACGACCCGCCGCATGGTGTCCCCTCGATCGAAACGTCGAAACGGCCAGCTTAGCCGCTCAATCATGGCGGCCGCGTGACGCAGATCGAATCGGACGCGACTTGTGCGCGGCACACGTCACATGCGCGGCACCGCGCCCGATACGTAGCGGTTGCCGGGCACGCTCCACCGCCACGGGAGATCCTGGCCGACGCGAATGCCGATGCGCGGCCCGCCCGCCAGATCGTCGGGCGGCGCCATCCCGTCGTCGACGATCGCGAACCCTTCATGCGCACCGACCAGGTCGACGCCATCCTGCGCGCCGCTGATCCCCATCGCCTGCGTCAACCGTGCCGGCCCGCGGCACAGGTCGCGATCGCGCGTCCGCGGCGGCCGCGCCGCACGCATCAGATCGAGCCCGTGCAGCGGCTCCAGCGCACGGATCAGCACGCCCGTTCCGGCGCCGTCCGGACCGCACACGCAGTTGCAGCACCAGTGCATGCCGTACGTGAAATAGACGTAGAAGTGCCCGGGCGGCCCGAACATCGTCGCGTTGCGCGGCGTCTTGCCGCGATAGGTGTGCGCGGCCGGATCGAGCGCGCCCGCATACGCTTCCACTTCGACGATGCGGCCGGCCCGGCCGTCCGCGGCCGCGAGGATCTTGTTCAGCAGTTGCGGCGCCACCTCGGTGGCCATGCGGTTGAAGAATGCGCGCGGCACGATGGCGCCGGGCCACGCAGCCGCCGTCTTACTGCGTCGCATCGTGCCTCTCCGTCATCGCCGCGAGATGAAGCTCACGATACGCATCGACCAGATCGCCGAGCCCGAATGCGAGGTTTCTCCCGCTGGGATTGGGCAGCACCCACACTCGCGCATGCCGGATGCGTGATGGCTGCAACCCCCACGCGACTTCGCGTTGCCCGGACAGCGCCGAATACGCCGCCTTGCCGAGAAACGCGACGAAGCGCGGCGCATGCTGCGCGACCTTCTGCTCGAACACGGCGGCCGCGGCCATGAATTCCGCGCGCGAAAGCTGATCGGCACGCGCGGTCGGCCGCGGCACCACGGCCGTCAGCCCGCAGCCGTACTGAAGAATCGCGCGATCGTCCTGCGGCGAAATTTCCGTCGGCGTGAAGCCCGCGAGATGGATCACGCGCCAGAAGCGGTTGTTTCTTCCCGCGAAGTGATGGCCGGTCGCGGCCGCGACCAGGCCGGGATTGATCCCGCAGAACAGGACATCGAGATCGGGAGCGATGAGGTCGAGGAGTGCGTCAGCCAAGTTTCATCCGGAGCGCGACGGGAAGGCGCGACGTAAACGAAGCAAGGCCCGAAGACCCGTGCCAAGCGACTGGCTTGACTCGGACATTCGGGCCCATCGTGATACGCGGGTGCGACTCGCGATCAGAACGGAATATCGTCGTCCATCTCGTCGAAGCCGCCGCCAGCCGGTGCGCTCGGACGGCTCTGGCCGCCGCCACCCGCACCGCCACGCGCCGCGCCGCCGGCACGACCGCCGCCGCCACCGCCGCGCTCCGCCTGCTCGCCGCGACCGCCGCCGCCACCACCGTAGCCGCCGCCATAACCGCCTTCGTCACCGCCGCCACCGCCGCCGCCCGAACCACCGCGGCCGCCGAGCATCTGCATCTGTTCGGCGACGATTTCGGTCGAGTAACGGTCCTGGCCGTCCTGGCCCTGCCACTTGCGCGTACGGATGCGGCCTTCGATATAGACCGACGACCCCTTCTTCAGGTATTCGCTGACGATTTCCGCCAGACGGCCGAAGAACGCGACGCGATGCCACTCGGTCATTTCCTTGAAATCGCCGCTCGCCTTGTCTTTATAGCGATCGGTCGTCGCGAGACGGATGTTCGCAACCGCGTCGCCGCTCGGCAGGTAACGGACTTCAGGATCGGCGCCGAGATTGCCGACGAGGATGACCTTGTTGACGGATGCCATGTGTTTCTCCAGTAAATTCGATGCGGGGCCGCCCGCGAAAGCCGTCGGAGCGGCCCGCCGGGCGAGCCGGCGAACGCCGCCCGTGCCTGCCCGACAATCAGATTCAGGCCTTGCGCGGCGGCGCTTTCATGCTGGCCGCGATTATAAGCCACGCGGCAACGAGCCCAGAACACGTGTAAAACACCGTGTTCGCGCCGCCGTGCTTCAGCAGCCAGCCGCCCACGATGCCACCGAGTGCGAGCCCGATCGACTGCGTGGTGTTGTAGACGCCCGTGGCCGCGCCCTTGCGCGAACCCGGCGCGAGCTTCGACACGAGCGACGGCTGCGACGCTTCCAGGATGTTGAACCCGAGGAAGTACACGAACAGGATCGCCGCCACAATCAGAATGGTATGCGGTGCGCTGCCGAGCAACAATTGGCCAATCAGGATAGCCAGAATGCCGCCGAGCAGTACCGGCTTCATCTTGCCCCGTTTTTCCGCGACGATGATCGCCGGCACCATCATCACGAACGCGAGCCCCATCACCGGCAGATAGACCTTCCAGTGCGCGGCGACCGGCAGCCCGCCGTCCACCAGCAGGCGCGGCACGACGAGGAACAGCGCCGTCTGCGTCGCATGCAGCACCAGCACGCCGAAGTTCAGGCGCAGCAGCTCGACGTTGTGCAGCACCTCGGCGAACGGCGCGGGCACGTGCACGGGCTTTGCCGCATCGGGCACGATCCACAGGACGACGCCGATCGCGAGGATCGACAGCACGCCGACGATCGCGAACAGCCCGCTCATCCCGACCCAGTGGAACACGATCGGCGCGCCGACGATCGCGACCGCGAACGACACGCCGATCGAGCCGCCGACCATCGCCATCGCCTTCGTGCGGTTCTGCTCGGAGGTCAGGTCGGCGATGAACGCGAGCACCGCGGACGACACCGCGCCCATCCCCTGGATCACGCGGCCGACGATGATCCACGTGATGTCGTGCGCGAACGCGGCGACGAAGCTGCCGAGCGCGAAGATCACGAGGCCCGTGGCGATCACCGGCTTGCGGCCGAACTTGTCGGACGCCCAGCCGTAGAAGATATAGAACAGCGACTGCGTGACGCCGTAGGCCCCGAGCGCGACACCGACGAGCAGCACGTTGTCGCCGCCCGGGATGGTTTTCGCGTAGACCGAGAACACCGGCATGATCATGAACAGGCCGAGCATGCGCAGCGCGAAGATCGCCGCGAGCGACGTGGTCGCGCGCAGTTCGGGCGCAGTCATGCGGGAAGACGTGGCAGACGGATTGGACATCGGGAATGAATTTCGAATGATCGGAATGTCCGCCCGGCAGCGGGCGGCGGAAGATCAGGACCGGCGGCCTGGCGGCCTTTCGGACGACACGTCGGGGCCGGATGCAGGCGGCCTGCGAACCGCCCGGAACGTGCGGCGCGACCGCTTTCCCCGGCGCAGGTGTCGCCTTGCTGCCACTTGCCGTAAAGGCTGGGGGCCGTAAACGACGGTCTCGAAAAGCCGTTATAGTAGCAGGTTTGGTTCCCTCCATTTTCGCCAGGTTCATGGAACAGATCCGTATCCGTGGGGCACGCACCCACAACCTGAAAAACGTCAATCTCGACCTGCCGCGCCACAAGCTGGTCGTGATTACCGGGTTGTCCGGGTCGGGCAAGTCGTCGCTCGCGTTCGACACCCTTTATGCCGAGGGCCAGCGCCGCTACGTGGAAAGCCTGTCCGCGTATGCCCGCCAGTTCCTGCAGCTGATGGAGAAACCCGACGTCGACCTGATCGAAGGGCTGTCGCCGGCGATCTCGATCGAGCAGAAGGCAACGTCCCACAACCCGCGTTCGACCGTCGGCACGGTCACGGAAATCCACGACTACCTGCGACTTTTGTACGCACGTGTCGGCACGCCGTACTGCCCCGACCACGACATCCCGCTCGAGGCGCAGAGCGTGTCGCAGATGGTCGACGCGGCGCTCGCGCTGCCCGAGGAAACCAAGCTGATGATCCTCGCGCCCGTCGTCGCGAACCGCAAGGGCGAGCACGCCGAGCTGTTCGAGGAGATGCAGGCGCAGGGCTTCGTGCGCTTTCGCGTGCGCTCGGGTGGCGGCACCGCGAACGAAGGCGTCGCGAAGATCTACGAGGTCGAGTCGCTGCCGAAGCTGAAGAAGAACGACAAGCACACCATCGACGTCGTCGTCGATCGCCTGAAGGTGCGCCCGGACATGAAGCAGCGGCTCGCCGAATCGTTCGAGACGGCGCTGCGCCTCGCCGACGGCCGCGCGATCGCGCTCGAGATGGATACCGACCGCGAGCACCTGTTCAGCTCGAAGTTCGCGTGCCCGATCTGCTCGTACTCGCTGCAGGAGCTCGAGCCGCGCCTGTTCTCCTTCAACAACCCGATGGGCGCGTGCCCGGAATGCGACGGCCTCGGCCAGATCACGTTCTTCGACCCGAAGCGGGTCGTCGCGCACCCGTCGCTGTCGCTTGCCGCCGGCGCGGTGAAGGGCTGGGACCGCCGCAACCAGTTCTACTTCCAGATGCTGCAGAGCCTCGCGGCATTCTACGAATTCGACATCGACGCCGCATTCGAGGATCTGCCCGAAAAGATCCGGAAGGTGCTGCTGTTCGGTTCGGGCAAGCAGACGATCCCGTTCTCGTACATCAACGAGCGCGGCCGCACGACGATCCGCGAGCACGTGTTCGAGGGGATCATCCCGAATCTCGAACGCCGCTACCGCGAGACCGATTCGGTCGCGGTGCGCGAAGAGCTGTCGAAATACCAGAACAACCAGCCGTGTCCGTCGTGCGACGGCACGCGCCTGCGCCGCGAGGCGCGCCACGTGCGGATCGGCACCGGCGACGACGCGCGCGGCATCTATGAAATCAGCGGCTGGCCGCTGCGCGACGCGCTCGGCTATTTCGACGGGCTGACGCTCGAAGGCGCGAAGCGCGAGATCGCCGACAAGGTGATCAAGGAAATCGTCGCGCGCCTGACGTTCCTGAACAACGTCGGCCTCGACTACCTGTCGCTCGAGCGCAGCGCCGAAACGCTGTCGGGCGGCGAGGCGCAGCGGATCCGGCTCGCGTCGCAGATCGGCTCGGGGCTGACGGGCGTGATGTACGTGCTCGACGAGCCGTCGATCGGCCTGCACCAGCGCGACAACGACCGCCTGATCGGGACGCTCAAGCATCTGCGCGACCTCGGCAACTCGGTGATCGTCGTCGAGCACGACGAGGACATGATCCGCACGGCCGACTACGTCGTCGACATGGGCCCCGGCGCGGGCGAGCACGGCGGCGTGGTCGTCGCCGAAGGCACGCCGAAACAGGTGCAGTCGAACCCGCAATCGCTGACCGGCCAGTACCTGCTCGGCAAGCGCGTCATCGAGTACCCGGACGAGCGGCTCGCGCCCGATCCGGAGCGGATGCTGCGCATCGTCGACGCGCACGGCAACAACCTGAAGCACGTCGATCTCGAACTGCCGGTCGGGCTGCTGACCTGCATCACCGGCGTGTCGGGCTCCGGCAAGTCGACGCTGATCAACGACACGCTGTATCACGCGGTCGCGCGCCACCTGTACGGCTCGTCGGCCGAGCCGGCGCCGCACGAGGCGATCGAGGGCCTCGAGCACTTCGACAAGGTGATCAACGTCGATCAGTCGCCGATCGGCCGCACTCCGCGCTCGAACCCGGCCACGTACACGGGCCTGTTCACGCCGATCCGCGAGCTGTTCTCGGGCGTGCCGACCTCGAAGGAGCGCGGCTACGATCCGGGCCGCTTCTCGTTCAACGTGAAGGGCGGCCGCTGCGAATCGTGCCAGGGCGACGGCGTGCTGAAGGTCGAGATGCACTTCCTGCCGGACGTCTACGTGCCGTGCGACGTGTGCCACGGCAAGCGCTACAACCGCGAAACGCTCGAAGTGCAGTACAAGGGCAAGAACGTCAGCGAAGTGCTCGACATGACGGTCGAGCACGCGTACGAGTTCTTCAGCGCGGTGCCGGTCATCGCGCGCAAGCTGAAGACGCTACTCGACGTCGGCCTCGGCTACATCCGCCTGGGCCAGTCGGCCACGACGCTGTCGGGCGGCGAGGCGCAGCGCGTGAAGCTGTCGCTGGAGCTGTCGAAGCGCGACACCGGCCGCACGCTGTACATCCTCGACGAGCCGACCACCGGCCTGCACTTCCACGACATCGCACTGCTGCTGGAAGTGATCCACCGGCTGCGCGACCAGGGCAACACGGTCGTGATCATCGAGCACAACCTCGACGTGATCAAGACGGCCGATTGGGTGATCGACCTCGGCCCCGAAGGCGGCGCCGGCGGCGGCCAGATCATCGCGCAGGGCACGCCCGAGCAGGTCGCGAAGACGAAGGCGAGCTTCACCGGCAAGTACCTCGCGCCGCTGCTCAAGCGTGCGGCCCGCAAAGTCGCGGCCGGCTGACACCCGTTCCGCCCTTCCCCGCGCGCGGCCGCCCGGCCGCGCGCGCGCCGAAGGAAGGCCGCGCCCCCTCGTTTTCCCTTCTGCGTTTACACCACGCGCCAAACGGCCCGATTGCGGACCATAATGGCAGCTATACTTTACGGTCGTAAGGTTCGCCATCCGCACCAATCCGGTGCGGCGCCGGGCGGGCGGCGCTCTGCCGCGCGGCGCCCGGCACGACACACGGACGACAGGAATCCACGATGGAGAAGCAACAGGAGTCGCGCGACACGCAGAACCGCGAGCCGCATCTGCGCAGCGTGCGGCTGACGAGCGACTTGAGCCTGCCGAAGCTGTCGGCGCTCGAGGTCGGCAGCTATCTCTTCGCGCTCGTCATGATGTGGCTCGTCCTCGAGCTCCGGCTGCTCGGCGGGATGCTGGCCGGCCTGCTCGTCTATCAATTGATCCACACGATCGCGCCCGTGATCGAGCGCCATACCACGAGCATGCGCGCGCGCTGGGTCGCCGTCGTGCTGCTGTCGATCGCGATCGTCGGCGGGCTCACCGGCCTGACGATCGGCATCATCGAGCATTTCGAGCACACGGTGCCGAACCTGCAGAGCCTGCTCGACCAGCTGATGCAGATCGTCGAGCAGACGCGCGCACGCACGCCGGCCTGGATCGCGAATCTGCTGCCCGTCGATGTCGAACAGATGAAGACGAAGGCGGCCGTGCTGATGCACTCGCACATGGACCAGCTCCAGCAAAGCGGCAAGAGCGTCGCGCGCGGCTTCGGCCACGTGCTGTTCGGGATGATCATCGGCGCGATGATCGCGATCGGCGTCGAGCAGGGCAAGGTGCGCCGGCCGCTGTCGACCGCGCTCGTCACGCGCGTGTCGCGCTTCTCCGATGCGTTCCGCCGCATCGTGTTCGCGCAGATCAAGATCTCGGCGATCAACGCGACCTTCACCGGCATCTACCTGCTCGTCGCGCTGCCGATCTTCCACCAGCGGCTGCCGCTGTCGAAAACGCTCGTGCTCGTCACGTTCATCGTCGGCCTGCTGCCCGTGATCGGCAACCTGATCTCGAACACGCTGATCGTCGCGGTGTCGCTGTCGGTCAGCATGGGCACCGCGATCGCGTCGCTCGCGTTCCTCGTCGTCATCCACAAGCTCGAATACTTCCTGAACGCGAAGATCATCGGCGGCCAGATCGAATCGCGCGCGTGGGAGCTGCTGCTCGCGATGCTGATCATGGAAGCCGCGTTCGGGCTGCCGGGCGTGATCGCCGCGCCGATCTTCTATGCGTACCTGAAACGCGAGCTGTACCTGCTGCGGTTGATCTGAGGCCGCCCGCTCGCCGACGGCGTAAAAAAACGCCGCGCCCCGTGAAGGGCGCGGCGTTTTTGCTCGTGGAGCCCGCCTTTCGGCGTCGGCGGATCAGCGGAACACGACCGTCTTCGTCCCGTTCAGCACGACCCGGTGCTCGACGTGCCACTTCACCGCGCGCGCGAGCGTCACGCACTCGACGTCGCGACCGATCGCGGTCAGTTGGTCGGGCGTCATGCTGTGGTCGACGCGCTCGACTTCCTGCTCGATGATGGGGCCTTCGTCGAGATCGGTCGTCACGTAGTGCGCGGTCGCGCCGATCAGCTTCACGCCGCGGTCGAACGCCTGGTAGTACGGCTTCGCGCCCTTGAAGCTCGGCAGGAACGAATGGTGGATGTTGATCGCGCGCCCGGCGAGCTGCTCGCACATGTTCGGCGACAGGATCTGCATGTAGCGCGCGAGCACGACGAGATCGGCCTGATGCTCGTCGATCACTTCCAGCACGCGCGCTTCCTGCGCGGCCTTCGCGGCATCGGACGACCCGCCGATCAGCGGGAAGTGATGGAACGGAATGTTGTAGCTCGCCGCGAGCTGGTAGAACTCCTTGTGGTTCGACACGATCGCCGGAATCTCGATCGGCAACTGGCCGGTGCGATAGCGGAACAGCAGGTCGTTCAGACAGTGGCCGATCTTCGACACCATGATCACGACGCGCGGCTTCACGGCCGCGTCGTGCAGCTCCCAGCGCATCGAGAACCGTTCGGCGAGCGGCGCGAATTCCTTGCGAAGTGTGTCGAGCGCCGACGCAGCATCCACGCCGCCGCCGTCCTGCTCGAAGTGCACGCGCATGAAGAACTCGCTGGTGCGGCTGTCGCCGAACTGCGCGGAATCGAGGATGTTGTTGCTGCGCTCGAACAGGAAGCCCGAGACCGCATGGACGATGCCGTGCCGGTCGGGGCACGACAGTTTCAAGATAAAGCTGTGATCGGTCGGCATGACCGCGACTCCCATTGTTTCCGTATTCGTCAAATTGCCCGTTCGCGCCGCGCGGCGCGCGTCACGCGGCCGGCACGAACAGCGCGTCGATGCCGGCCGCGTCGGCCGCCGGAATCCAGCGGTGGCGCAGCAGCGTATCGAGCGTCGCGAGGCTCGCATCCATCGTCGCGCGGCCTTCGCGCAACCAGCCGATCACCTCGGGCACGCCGGCCAGCAGGTGTTCGGCCACTTCGCCGTCCTGGTTGCGCGGCGCGAAGTCGTGCGGCAGCGGCAGGTCGTACACGAAGATCAGTTCCGACTGCGTGCCTTCCGGCAGCGCGTTCAGCACCTGCACCGTGCGGCCCGCGATCGCGCGCGCCGCCAGCTCGGCCGGAATGCCGGCTTCTTCCCAGCATTCCTTCGCGAGCGTCTCGTGAACGCCCAGCCCCCAGCCGATCCCGCCCGCGACGACGTTGTCGAGCATGCCGGGGTCGGTGGCCTTGGTCGCGCTGCGGCGGCCGAGCCACATCTTCGGCGCGGCCGCGGCGGCCGGCTCGCCCGGCGTAACCGCATATTCTACGATGCCGTTCACGTGCACCGCATAGGTCTGCGTGCCGAAGAAGCGCGACGCGGCGCGCTCGATGTAGGCGAGCGGCGGATCGTCGAAGCGGTTGCGGATCGCGTAGATCTCGTCGCGCCAGCCGGGAATCGCGCCTTCGGCGGCGAGCGCGCCGATCGCGCCGGCGAGCGCCATGCTGCGCGCGTCGACCGAATCGTAGCGCGCCGACAGCACGACCCGCTCGCCGGTCAACTCGAACACGTCGGGCCAGCGCGCGAGCTTCGCGACGTCCTGGCGGCGCACCCAGCCGACCGCCTGGCCGGCGATCTCGAAACGCAGGTGCGCGGCCGGATCGAAGCGGCGCGCGGCCGCGATGCACGGAAACGTCATGGCGCTCAGTCCTTCAGCGCGACGCGGATGCCGATCGCGATGAACGTCGCGCCGGCGATCCGGTCGAGCCACACGCCGGCCTTCGGGCGACGCTTCAGCCACGCGCCGATCATGCCCGCGCCGACGCCGAACAGCGAGAAGACCGCGGCCGTCTGCAGCATGAACAGCGCGCCGAGCTCGAACATCTGCAGCGTCACGCCCTGCGCGCCGTGCGGATCGACGAACTGCGGCAGGAACACGACGAAGAACAGCGTGACCTTCGGGTTCATCAGGTTGCCGATCATGCTCTGCCGGAAAATCGCGCCGAGCGGCTGCGGCGGGCGCGCATGCGCGTTCGCGAGGCCCTGGCTGCGCAGCGCCTTGATGCCGATCCACACGAGGTACGCGGCGCCCGCGAGCTTCAGGATCTGGAACGCGACCGGCGACGAACGCAGCACGGCCGCGACGCCGAGCGCCGCGAGCGTCGTGTGGAACAGGATCCCCGCCGTGAAGCCGAGCGCGGCGACGAAGCCGGCCGCGCGGCCCTGCGAGATGCCGCGTGCGAGCACCTGCAGGTTGTCGGGACCCGGCGCGAACGTGATCGCGATCGACGTGGCGAGAAACAGCATGAAGTTGGGCATCGTGACCTCGCTGCGTAACGTGAACCGGGGCAAGCCGGGGCGGCAAGCCCCGAGCGCACCGGCGTTCAGTGGCCGGAGAATTCGGTGACGGTATAGACGGGCAGGCCGGCGTTGCGCAGCAGCGCCGAGCCGCCGAGATCGGGCAGGTCGATGATCGCCGCGCCTTCGACGACCACCGCGCCGAGCCGCTGCAGCAGGTTGCGCCCCGCCATCATCGTGCCGCCGGTCGCGATCAGGTCGTCCATGACGATCACGCGGTCGCCGGGGCGGCACGCATCTTCGTGGATCTCGACCGTCGCGCTGCCGTATTCGAGGTCGTACGATTCCGAACGGGTCTTGTACGGCAGCTTGCCGACCTTGCGGATCGGCACGAAGCCGACGCTCAGCTCGTACGCGACGATCGGCGCGATGATGAAGCCGCGCGCGTCGAGCCCCGCGACGTAATCGAGCTTCGCATCGACATAGCGTTCGACGAACAGGTCGACGAGGATGCGCAGCGCCTTCGGGCTCTGCAGCAGCGTCGTGATGTCGCGGAACTGCACGCCCGGCTGCGGCCAGTCGGGCACCGTGCGGATCTGGCTGTGGATGAAGGCGACCGGATCGAGCGGTGCGCCCGACGACGAATGCGGCATGAAACTCTCCGAAAAAAACGGTGCGCGAAGATCGGGCACCGTTTCTGAACAATACGGGTCAGGTTGTGAATCGCGGCTCACGCAGCCGCGGCCGGCGGATCGCGCCGATGGCGCGACAACCGCTCCTCCGCGAGCGCGAGCGCCTCGGGCAGCCCGCGCAGCACCACGATGTCGCTCGCGCGCAGCTTGGTCTGCGGATCGGGTTCGACGCCGCGAATGCCGTGCCGGCGGATCGCCGTGACTTCCAGCCCGAGCGCGTACAGCCCGAGTTCTTCCAGCGAGCGCCCGACCGCGTCCGCGCGTGCATCGACCGGCACCGATTGTAGCCGCACCTGCTCGTGATCGTCGTCGTCCGCGTCGTCCGCGCCGCGGAAATAGCCGCGCAGCAGGCTGTAGCGCTCGTCGCGCATCTCCTCGACGCGCCGCACGACCTTGCGCATCGGCACGCCGACCAGCACCAGCGTGTGCGACGCGAGCATCAGGCTGCCCTCGACGATCTCCGGAATCACCTCGGTCGCGCCGGCCGCGAGCAGCTTCTCCAGATCGGCATCGTCGACGGTGCGCACGATCGCCGGCAGCGTCGGCTCGAGCTCGTGCACGTGATGGAGCACGCGCAGCGCGGACGGCGTGTTCGCGTAGGTGATCGCGACGGCCGCCGCACGGTGGATACCGGCCGCGAGCAGCGATTCGCGGCGCGCCGCGTCGCCGAACACGACCGATTCGCCGGCCGTCGCGGCCGCGCTCACGCGATCGGGATCGAGGTCGAGCGCGACGTACGAAATGCCTTCCTGCTCGAGCATGCGCGCCAGGTTCTGGCCCGCGCGGCCATAGCCGCAGATGATCACGTGGCCGCGCTGCTTCAGGCTCTGCGTCGCGATCCGCGTCATCTGCAGCGACTGCTGCATCCATTCCGTCGACGACAGCCGCATCACGATCCGGTCGGCGTTCTGGATCAGGAACGGCGCGGCGAGCATCGACAGCAGCATCGACGCGAGGATCGCCTGCAGCAGCGTCGAATCGACGAGATGCCGGTCGAGGATCAGGTTCAGCAGCACGAAGCCGAATTCGCCGGCCTGCGCGAGGCCGATGCCCGTGCGCATCGCGACGCCCGGCGTCGCCCCGAACAGCCGCGCGAGCCCCGCGATCATGGTCGCCTTGAACAGGATCTGCCCGACGAAAAAACCGAGCACGATCAACGGATGCTCCCAGATCACGCGTGGATCGAGCAGCATCCCCGTCGTCACGAAGAACAGGCCGAGCAGCACGTCGCGAAACGGCTTGATGTCCTCTTCCACCTGATGGCGGAACGGCGTCTCGGAGATGAGCATCCCCGCGATGAACGCGCCGAGCGCGAGCGACAGGCCGAAGCGGTCGGTGATGAACGCGGCGCCGAGCGTGACGAGCAGCAGGTTCAGCACGAACAGCTCCTGCGAGCGGCGCCGCGCGACGACGTTGAGCCAGCGCGTCATGAAACGCTGGCCGATGACCAGCAGCAGCGTGAGCGCGATCACGATCTTGACCGCCGCGAAGCCGAGCGTGATCGCGAGGTCCTTCGACGATTCGGCGCCGAACGCGGCGATCACGATCAGCAGCGGCACGACCGCGAGATCCTGGAACAGCAGCACGCCGAAGATGTTGCGGCCGTGCTCGGTCTCGATCTCGAGCCGCTCGGCGAGCATCTTCGACACGATCGCCGTCGACGACATCGCGAGCGCGCCGCCGAGCGCGATGCTGCCCTGCCACGTGATGTGCACCCAGCGCTCGAACAGCGCGCCGAGCACGAGCGCGAGCACGAGGGTCGCGACGACCTGCAGCAGGCCGAGCCCGAACACGAGCCGCTGCATCGCCCTCAGTTTCGCAAGCGAGAATTCGAGGCCGATCGAAAACATCAGGAACACCACGCCGAACTCCGCCAGGTGCTCGGCCCGTTCGAGATCCGCCGCGACGCCGAATGCGTGCGGGCCGACCAGGATGCCGACGGTCAGGTAGCCGAGCATCGGCGGCAGGTTCAACGAGCGGAATACGACGACGCCCACCACCGAGGCCAGCAGCAGCAGCAGGGTCATTTCGAGCGGGGAAATCACAGGCGAAGCGTCCTCGTTCGTCGGGGCCACGGCAATGCGGGCGCGGGTGGTGGCGGTGGGCAAGCGACATCGGACGGGTCCGAAGGCGCGGCGCGGCGAACAAACGCCTTTGCTATACTCCGCGCATGATAGCGAAAATCAATGATGATCGGGCGCTCGCGCTCGCCCGCGACGTGCTCGACATCGAGGCGGACGCCGTGCGCGCGCTGCGTGACCAGCTCGACGGCGGCTTCGTCCAGGCCGTTGCGTTGCTGCTCGACTGCCGCGGCCGCGTCGTGGTCTCCGGCATCGGCAAATCGGGGCATATCGCCCGCAAGATCGCAGCCACGCTGGCCAGCACCGGTACGCCGGCCTTCTTCGTCCACCCTGCCGAGGCCAGCCACGGCGACCTCGGGATGGTCACCTCCGACGACGTCTTCATCGGCATCTCCTATTCCGGCGAATCGGAAGAGCTCGTCGCGATCCTGCCGCTCGTGAAGCGGATCGGCGCGAAGCTGATCGCGATCACGGGCCGCGCGGGGTCGAGCCTCGGCACGCTCGCCGACGTGAACCTGAACGCCGCGGTGTCGAAGGAAGCGTGCCCGCTGAACCTCGCGCCCACCGCGAGCACGACCGCCGCGCTCGCGCTCGGCGACGCGCTCGCCGTCGCCGTGCTCGACGCGCGCGGCTTCGGCTCGGAAGATTTCGCGCGCTCGCATCCGGGCGGCGCGCTCGGCCGGCGCCTGCTCACCTACGTGCGCGACGTGATGCGCTCGGGCGACGACGTCCCGTCCGTCGGGCTGAACGCGACGCTGTCGGACGCGCTGTTCCAGATCACCGTGAAGCGCCTCGGCATGACGGCCGTGGTCGACGCCGGCGGCAAGGTCGTCGGCATCTTCACGGACGGCGACCTGCGCCGCGTGCTCGCGCGCGACGGCGACTTCCGCACGCTGCCGATCACCGAAGTCATGACGCGCGACCCGCGCACGATCGCGCCGGATCACCTGGCGGTCGAGGCCGTGGAACTGATGGAGCGCCACCGGATCAACCAGATGCTGGTCGTCGATGCCGACGGCGCGCTGATCGGCGCGCTGAACATGCACGACCTGTTTTCGAAGAAGGTGATCTGATGAGCGCAGCACTGACTGCGGCCGAACGCGCGAGCCGCGTGAAGCTGATGATTTTCGACGTCGACGGCGTACTGACCGACGGCGGCCTGCTGTTTACCGCGGCCGGCGACGCGATGAAATCGTTCAATTCGCTCGACGGTCACGGCGTGAAGCTGCTCGGCGAAGCCGGCATCGCGACCGCGATCATCACGGGCCGCCGCTCGGACATCGTCGCGGCACGCGCGAAGGAAATGAAGATCGCGCACCTGTTCCAGGGCGTCGAGAACAAACTCGCCGTGTTCGCCGACCTGATCGCGTCGCTCGGCCTGACGGCCGACGCATGCGGCTACATGGGCGACGACTGGCCCGACCTGCCGGTCATGCTGCGCTGCGGCTTCGCCACGGCCCCCGCGAACGCGCACCCCGAGGTGATCGCCCGCGCGCACTGGGTCGCCGAGGCCCGCGGCGGCCACGGCGCCGTGCGCGAGGTCTGCGATGCGATCCTGCGCGCGCAGCGCCGCTACGACGCGCTGCTCGCCGCCGTCTGCGGAGCCTGACCGATGAGCACGCATTTCCGCTGGACCCAGATGCTGCCGCTCGCCGCGGTCGCCGCGCTCGCGGGCGTCACCTGGTGGCTGCTGCAAGCCACGCTGCCGCCGCCCGGCGAGGGCGCCGTGCAGCCGAAGCGCCATACGCCCGACTATTTCGCGGACAACTTCTCGGTCACCGAGCTCGACCAGTCCGGCACGACCCAGTACCGGCTGACGGCCGCGAAGCTGGTCCATTACGAAGACACCGAAAGCAGCGACCTGACCGATCCGGCCATGCGCGCGTTCCAGCCCGGCAAGCCCGTCGTGACGACCACCGCGAAGCGCGGCACCGTCAACGGCGACGTGTCGATCGTCGATTTGTACGACGATGCGCGGATCCTGCGCGCGGCCGGCGGCGGCGACCCGCAGATGCAGGCCGATTCCCAGCATTTCCGGATCTTCGTCAATGACGATGTGATCCAGACCGAAAAGCCGGTTAAACTTCAGCGCGGCCTGTCGCTCGTCAACGCGACCGACGGCATGAAGTACAACAACGTCACCCGGGTCATCGAGCTTTACGGCAACGTGCGCGGCACGATCGCCGCGGCGGACACGTCCGGCGGCTCGAAAGGTCAACCCAAGTGACGCATCCCTCACGTGACTGCATGAACGAACCGTTCCCTCGACAGATTTCCGGCGGCGCTGCGCGCGCCGTCCGCGCCGCGCTCGCCGCGACGCTCGTGGCGCTCCCGCTGGTCGGGCTGGCGCCGCTCGCCCATGCCGAGAAGGCCGACCAGAACAAGCCGATCAACGTCGAGGCAGACAACCTGACCTATGACGATCTGAAGCAGGTCACGGTCGCGACCGGCAACGTCGTGATCACGAAGGGCACGATCATCATCAAGGGCGATCGTGTCGAAGTGCGCCAGGACCCGGAAGGCTACCAGTACGCGACGTCGTTCGGCAGCGGCAAGAAGCACGCGACGTTCCGCCAGAAGCGCGAAGGCCTCGACGAATACATCGACGGCGACGCCGAGCGGATCGACTACGACGGCAAGCAGGACCTGACCACGCTGACCACCGCCGCGACCGTGCGCCGCCTGCAGGGCACGTCGACGATCGCCGATACCGTGCACGGCAGCGTGATCACGTACGACGGCCAGCGCGACTTCTACACCGCGAAGGGCGGCAAGGACGTCGCCGCGCCGGGCAACCCGAACGGCCGCGTGCGCGCGATGCTGTCGCCGAAGAACGGCGGCCCCGCGCCGCTGAACGGGGCGCCGGCCAAGCTGTCGCCGTCCACCACGATCCAGGGAGCGCCCGGCCAATGAACGCGCTCCCGAACCGCCAGCCGGCCGGCACCACGAGCTCGCTCGTCGTCCGCAACCTGAAGAAGCGCTACGGCTCGCGCACGGTCGTCAAGGACGTGTCGCTCGACGTGAAGAGCGGCGAAGTCGTCGGCCTGCTCGGCCCGAACGGCGCCGGCAAGACCACGTCGTTCTACATGATCGTCGGTCTGGTGCCGACGGACGCGGGCGAAATCTCGCTGAACGGCAGCTCGATCAGCCTGCTGCCGATCCACAAGCGCGCGTCGCTCGGCCTGTCGTACCTGCCGCAGGAAGCGTCCGTGTTCCGCAAGCTGACCGTCGAGGAGAACATCCGCGCGGTGCTCGAGCTGCAGTACGGCGAAGACGGCAAGCGGCTGTCGAAGGACGCGATCTCGTTGCGCACCGAAGCGCTGCTCGACGAACTGCAGATCGGTCACCTGCGCGAGAACCCCGCGCTGTCGCTGTCGGGCGGCGAACGGCGCCGCGTCGAAATCGCGCGCGCGCTCGCGACCAACCCGAGCTTCATCCTGCTCGACGAACCGTTCGCCGGCGTCGACCCGATCGCGGTGCTCGAGATCCAGAAGATCGTCAAGTTCCTGAAGCAACGCAACATCGGCGTGCTGATCACGGACCACAACGTCCGCGAAACGCTCGGTATCTGCGACCACGCGTACATCATCAGCGACGGTTCGGTGCTGGCCGCCGGCGCGCCGAGCGAAATCATCGAAAACGAAAGCGTGCGCCGCGTGTACCTCGGCGAACACTTCCGCATGTAACTCCCTCCTCGTGGCTGGCTGCACCCCGCCCGGCATCGCCGCGCGGGGCCGCGCCCCGCTTGCATCCACGCCCGCGGCCATGCCCGCGGCCAGGCGGCGCGCCGCGCGTAATCGCGGATGGCTCAATGCGCCTGGGTCGTGGCAAACTGCCGGTATGACTCCCTCCTTGCCATGAAAGCCAGCCTTCAACTCCGCCTGTCGCAACATCTGGCGCTGACGCCGCAGCTGCAGCAGTCGATCCGGCTCCTGCAGTTGTCGACGCTCGAGTTGCAGCAGGAAGTCGCGATGGCCGTCGCGCAGAACCCGCTGCTCGAGAGCGACGACGAATGGATCGCGAGCCCGTTGCGCGTCGCGTCGGACGGATCGCTGATCGCGCAGACGCCGCCCGCACAAAACACCGAGCCCGCCGCGACGAACGGCAGCGGCACGTCCAGCGATCGCGCGGAGCGCGACGAGCCGGCCGGCGCCGACGAATACGACGGTTACGGGTCGGGCGACGGCAACGACGGCCCGCAGTGGAACCTGGACGACTACGGCCGCTCGAGCGGCGCGTCCGACGACGACGACCTGCCGCCGCTGCAGGTGCAGGAAGCCGCGACGTCGCTGCGCGAGCACCTGTCCGCGCAGTTGCGCGTCACGCAGGCCGGCCCGCGCGATCGCGCGCTCGTGATGTTCCTGATCGAATCGCTCGACGACGACGGCTACCTGACCGCCACGCTCGACGAAGTACTCGCCGACCTGCCGCCCGAACTGGACATCGACTGCGACGAACTGAACGCGGCGCTCGCGTTGCTGCACAGCTTCGACCCGGCCGGCGTCGGCGCGCGCTCGGCTTCCGAATGCCTGAAGCTGCAGTTGCTGCGGCTCGATCCGTCCCCGACGCGCACGCTCGCGCTCGAGATCGTGTCGCAGCATCTCGAACTGCTCGCCGCGCGCGACTTCACACGGTTGCGCAAGCACCTGAAGGCGAGCGACGACGCGCTGCGCGACGCGCACGCGCTGATCCGCTCGCTCGAGCCGTTTCCCGGCGCCGCATACGGCAAGGCCGAGGCCGACTACGTCGTGCCCGACATCATCGTGAAGAAGGCCGGCCAGGGATGGCTCGCGGAGCTCAACCCGGAGGTCATGCCGCGCCTGCGGATCAACAACCTGTACGCGAACATCCTGCGCAACAGCCGCGGCGATCCGGCGGCCGGATCGCTGAAGCAGCAGCTTCAGGAAGCACGCTGGTTGATCAAGAATATCCAGCAGCGTTTCGAGACGATCCTGCGTGTCGCGCAGGCTATTGTCGAGCGTCAGAAGAATTTCTTTGCGCACGGTGAAATTGCCATGCGCCCCTTGGTTTTGCGGGAAATAGCTGATACGCTGGGCCTACACGAGTCGACTGTCAGCCGTGTGACAACCGGGAAGTACATGCTGACCCCGTTCGGGACGCTGGAATTTAAGTACTTCTTCGGATCTCACGTTTCGACCGACACCGGTGGCGCCGCTTCGTCGACCGCCATCCGAGCCCTCATCAAGCAACTGATAGGAGCTGAAGACCCAAAATCGCCACTTTCGGACAGCCGCATTGCCGAGCTGCTGGCAGAACAGGGTTTCGTGGTCGCGCGCCGCACGGTTGCCAAATATCGCGAAGCCCTCAAGATCCCGGCAGTGAATCTGCGCAAGTCTCTTTAAGCCTGCTGCCTGCCCGGCGGCAGGCGTGTTCCGGCCACCGCGCACACGGGGAACAGGCCGGGCGACCTGTCCGCGATACGCCGCCTCGTGCGGCACGGGCAAGTCGGCCGGAGCGCCGCCTCGATGCGGCCGGGTGGTCACTCGCTTGGAGAAGCACTATGAACCTGAAGATCAGTGGACATCATCTCGAAGTCACGCCTGCAATTCGCGAATACGTGATCACCAAGCTGGACCGGGTGCTACGGCATAGCGATCAGGTGATCGATGGCACTGTGATCCTCTCGGTCGACAACCACAAGGAAAAGGACAAGCAGCAGCGCGCGGAAATCAACCTGCACCTGAAGGGCAAGGACATCTTCGTCGAAAGCGCGAACGGCAACCTGTACGCCGCGATCGATCTGCTGATCGACAAGCTGGATCGCCAGGTCGTCAAGCACATGGAGCGCCTGCAAACGCACGCGCACGACCCGATCAAGCTGCAGCCGTCGATCGACCAGATCGAACTGCCGCCGCAATAACCGTCACTGCGACACGCACGCCGCCCGGTTCGCCGGGCGTTTTTTTTGCCACTCCGCGCGAAGGTGCGGCCGGTCCGTCCGTGCCGCGCCACGCACGCGGCTGTGCTCTATAATGTTCCGGTTATCGCCGGGGGGTGTTGGATTGCGGTAGCTGCGTTGCAGGTTGCCATGCCACATGCCGTGATATCGCCGAACATGGAAAATCAGTCCGCCGCCGCAAGGAGACCCCAGGCCGCCCAATCGCCTGCCAACATGAATCGCCTAGCCAAAATCCTGCCCATAGAGAACGTCGTCATCGACCTCTCGGTCACCAGCAAGAAACGCGTCTTCGAACAAGCCGGGCTGATGTTCGAGAATCAGAATGGCATCGGCCGCAGCACCGTCACGGACAACCTGTTCGCGCGCGAGCGCCTCGGTTCGACCGGGCTCGGCGAAGGTGTCGCGATTCCGCACGGCCGCATCAAGGGCCTCAAGCACCCGCTCGCCGCGTTCGTCCGCCTCTCCGAGGCGATCCCGTTCGAAGCGCCCGACGGCCAGCCGGTCGGCCTCCTGATCTTCCTGCTCGTCCCGGAGCAAGCCACCCAGCAGCACCTCGAGATCCTGTCGGAAATCGCGCAACTGCTGTCCGATCGCGACGCCCGCGAGCGTCTGCACAACGAAACGGATATCGCCGAGTTGCATCGCCTGCTCACTCAGTGGCAACCTTGAGTTGTTCCGGGCGGAATATTTCCCCGTACTAGGCGGCACACGCCGCCGTCCAGGGCCGCTCGGCGCCGGCCCGGCATGGCGACGTCCGTCGCCGCGCGCCCGCACCGGCCCATTGGAGTGACGAGAGTGATGGATACGTCCAGCATCAACGCCCAGAGCATCTTCGACGACAACGCAGCCACGCTGAAACTGAGCTGGCTGACGGGGCATGAAGGCTGGGAACGCGGCTTTTCGGCCGACACGGTCGGCAACGCAACGTCGAGCGCCGACCTCGTCGGCCACCTGAACCTGATCCACCCGAACCGGATCCAGGTGCTCGGCGAAGCCGAAATCGACTACTACCAGCGCCAGACCGACGAAGACCGCTCGCGCCACATGGCCGAGCTGATCGCGCTCGAGCCGCCGTTCCTCGTCGTCGCCGGCGGCGCCGCGGCACCGCCCGAACTGGTGCTGCGCTGCACGCGCTCGTCCACGCCGCTGTTCACGACGCCGATGTCGGCCGCCGCGGTGATCGACAGCCTGCGGCTCTACATGTCGCGCATCCTCGCGCCGCGCGCGACGCTGCACGGCGTGTTCCTCGACATCCTCGGGATGGGCGTGCTGCTGACCGGCGATTCGGGCCTCGGCAAGAGCGAACTCGGCCTCGAGCTGATCAGCCGCGGACACGGCCTCGTCGCCGACGACGCGGTCGATTTCGTCCGTCTTGGCCCCGATTTCGTCGAAGGGCGCTGCCCGCCGCTGCTGCAGAACCTGCTCGAAGTGCGCGGCCTCGGCCTGCTCGACATCAAGACGATCTTCGGTGAAACCGCGGTGCGCCGGAAAATGAAGCTGAAGCTGATCGTCCAGCTCGTGCGGCGTCCCGACGGCGAATTCCAGCGCCTGCCGCTCGAAAGCCAGACCGTCGACGTGCTCGGTTTGCCGATCAGCAAGGTCACGATCCAGGTGGCGGCCGGCCGCAACCTCGCGGTGCTCGTCGAGGCGGCCGTCCGGAACACGATCCTGCAGTTGCGCGGAATCGACACGTTGCGCGATTTCATGGATCGGCAACGACTCGCGATGCAAGATCCCGACAGTCAGTTCCCCGGCAAGCTGGTGTAACCCGCACGCGCCGGCCGCGCAACGCCGACGCGTCGAGCCGGTGCTATGATGAAACGTCAGGATTCTCTGTTCCCATGCGCATCGTCCTCATTACCGGCATCTCCGGCTCAGGCAAGTCCGTCGCGCTGAATGCGCTCGAAGACGCAGGCTATTACTGCGTCGACAACCTGCCGCCGCACGTGCTCCCCGAACTCGCCCGCTACCTCGCCCAGGACGGCCAGCGCCGGCTCGCGGTCGCGATCGACGCACGCTCGAGCGCCTCGCTCGACGAAATGCCCGGCCTGATCCGCGATCTGTCCCGCGAGCACGACGTGCGCGTGCTGTTCCTCAACGCGAGCACCCAGGCGCTGATCCAGCGCTTCTCCGAAACGCGCCGCCGCCACCCGTTGTCCGGCTCGCGGTCGCACGATGCGGACGTCGGCCTGCTGTCGTCGCTCGAGGAAGCGATCGAGCGCGAGCGCGAACTCGTCGCGCCGCTCGCCGAATTCGGCCACCAGATCGATACCAGCACGCTGCGCGCGAACGCGCTGCGCACCTGGGTCAAGCGCTTCATCGAGCAGAAGAACAACGACCTGATGGTGATGTTCGAATCGTTCGGCTTCAAGCGCGGCGTGCCGCTCGACGCCGACCTGATGTTCGACGTGCGCGCGCTGCCGAATCCGTACTACGACCATCAGTTGCGCCCGCTCACCGGGCTCGACCAGCCGGTCATCGCCTTTCTCGACGCACTGCCGATCGTCCATCAGATGATCGACGACATCCATGCGTTCCTGATGAAATGGCTGCCGCACTTCCGCGATGACAACCGCAGCTACCTGACCGTCGCCATCGGCTGTACGGGCGGGCAGCATCGCTCGGTATTCATCGCGGAAACGCTCGCCGCGCGCCTCGCCCGCGACGCGAACGTGATCGTGCGGCATCGTGACGCGCCAGTGGATGTCGACGCGTCGTCGCGGCTCGTCTCCGAGGTCGACCGACCCTAGCGACACCCGCCCCCACGCCCGCGCGCCATGTCCTCCCTATCGACCACCCTGATCGACCTGCCGCTGTTTCCGCTGCACACGGTGCTGTTTCCGGGAGGGTTGCTCCCGCTCAAGGTGTTCGAGGCGCGCTATCTCGACATGTCCCGCGCGTGCCTGCGCGACGACGTGCCGTTCGGCGTGTGCCTGCTCAAGAGCGGGCCCGAAGTCGCGCAGGACGGCGCGGTGTCGGTGCCCGAAACCATCGGCTGCATGGCGCGCATCACCGAATGCGATACCGGCGAATTCGGGATGCTGTATCTGCAGGCGGTCGGCACGCAGCGTTTCGAGCTGCTGTCGTATCGCGTCGAAAGCAACGGGCTGCTGGTCGGCATCGCCGAACCGCTGCCCGACGACATCCCGCTCGAAGGCGAACAGGCGCTCGCGCAGTTCGGCTCGTGCGCCGAGGTGCTCGAGCGCATCATCGACGCGCTGAAGAAGTCCGATCCGGAGAAAATGCCGTTCGTCGAACCGTTCCGCCTCGACGATCCGAGCTGGGTATCGAATCGCCTCTCGGAACTGCTGCCGCTCGACCTGCGCGCGCGGCAGAAGCTGATGGAGTTTCCGGACGTCGGCGCGCGCATCGACGCCGTGCACCACGTGCTCGACCGGCACGGCTGGCTGTAACGCCGCCGGTCGCGCGTGCCCGGCGGGCCGCCTGCGCGAGGGCAATGCCGCGGCGGTCAGGCGCCTTCCCGAACGCGGCCCGCGCCGCGCCCTTCCCCGTTCGTTACAGCAGCGGCCCGCTCAGCGCATCGAGCAGCTTGCGCACGGGCGCCGGCACGCCGTACGCGTCGAGCCGGCTCAGCGGCACCCATGCGGTATCCGCGTCCCGCGCCGGCGACGGCAGGCCGCCGCCGTCCGCCAGATCGCTCAGCCGCGGCTCGATCTCGAGCCGGAAATGCGTGAACGTATGCATGAACGGCGCGAGCGGCACCGTGCCGCCGCCGCCGAAGCCGCGCGCGAGATCCGCGAGCGCGGCTTCGCCGTCCGCTTGCGGCAGGCTCCACAGTCCGCCCCAGATGCCGGTCGGCGGCCGTCGCTCGAGCAGCACGGCGTCGCCGTCGCGCAGCACGAGCATCCAGGTCTTGCGCGTCGGCACGGCCTTCTTCGGCCGCGCGGCCGGCAATTCGCGCTGACGGCCGGTCGATTGCGCGACGCAGTCGCCCGCGAACGGGCAGCGCGCGCAGTCGGGTCTGCCGCGCACGCACAGCGTCGCGCCCAGATCCATCAGCCCCTGCGTGTACGCGCTCACGTCGGCCGGGTTCGCGGCGTCGGGCAGCAACGATTCGGCGAGCGCCCACATGTCGTTCTCGACACGCTTCTCGCCCGGAAAGCCCTCGACGCCGAACACCCGCGCGAGCACGCGCTTCACGTTGCCGTCGAGGATCGTCGCGCGCGCACCGTACGCAAACGACGCGATCGCGGCGGCCGTCGAACGACCGATGCCCGGCAGTTCGGCCAGCGCGTCGGGCGTCGCCGGAAACGCGCCGCCGTGCTCGGCGACGACGACCTGCGCGCAGCGGTGCAGGTTGCGCGCGCGCGAGTAGTAGCCGAGCCCCGCCCACAGCGCCATCACGTCGTCGCCGGGCGCAGCCGCGAGCGCGGCGACATCGGGGTAGCGGTCGAGAAAACGCGTGTAGTACGGAATGACGGTCGATACCTGCGTCTGCTGCAGCATGATTTCCGACAGCCAGATCCGGTACGGATCGCGGGTGTTCTGCCATGGCAGGTCATGGCGGCCATGCTCGCGCTGCCACGCGACGAGACGCGTGGCGAACGTGCGGTGCAGCGGCGTGACGGGGAACGGAGCGGGGGCGATGCGGGGCGGCTTCAAGTGATGGGATCGAGGAAAAGGGTTTCAACGCTGGCACGTCGGGCAGAAATAGGTCGACCGCTGGCCCTGCACGATCTGGCGGATCGATGTGCCGCATACGCGGCACGGCTGGCCGGCGCGATCGTAGACGAAGCAGTCGAGCTGGAAGTAGCCGCTTTCGCCGTTGCTGCCGACGAAATCGCGCAACGTGCTGCCGCCGCGCTCGATCGCATCGGCGAGCGTCGCGCGTACCGCATCGGCCAGCCGCTCGTAGCGCGGCAGCGAAACCTTGCCGGCGGCCGTCGTCGGCCGGATGCCGGCGCGAAACAGGCTCTCCGACGCGTAGATGTTGCCGACGCCGACGACCATGTCGCCCGCGAGCAGCGCCTGCTTGACCGACACCGTGCGGCCGCGCGTACGCGCATGCAGCAGCGCGCCGGTGAACGCCGGCGAGAACGGCTCGACGCCGAGGCTCGCGAGAAGCGGATGCGCATGCACGTCGCCTGCTTCGCGCGGATGCCACAGCACGGCGCCGAAGCGGCGCGGATCGCGGAACCGCAGCACGAATTCATCGAAGATCCAGTCGATGTGGTCGTGCTTCGCGGCGATCGGCACGCCGGCCGCGGGCAGCACGCGCAGCGTGCCGGTCATCCCGAGATGGACGATGAACCAGCCTGCATCGACCTCGAACAGCAGGTACTTGCCGCGGCGCTCGACGGCGAGCACCTCGCGCGCGCGCAACTGTTCGGCGAGCCCTGCCGGCACGGGCCAGCGCAGCATCGCGGTACGGACGTCGACACGCTCGACGCGGCGGCCCGCGACAAAGGGCTCGATGCCCCGGCGCGTGACTTCGACTTCTGGCAACTCTGGCATGTTTTGCGGGTCTGAGGCTACGGTCTGTTTACATCGCGAATACGCATGCGGCGCCACGAGAACGGCCGTTCTCGCGCCGACCCCGAATTAAACACGGGAATGCCCGAAATCGCCCGCCTGGCAGCACGCGAGGCGGGCGATTTCGGGCATTCGCATGGGGATTCCACAGGTAAACGGAACCTATCACGATCGTGCGTGTATTGTAGCGAGCGCGTTACAATCGGTTGAAACATCGAACGGATTTCCATGACCCTGCCCTCGAAGCTGCTTCAGAAGCGCCCCGCCGCCGTGCGCGGCGCGCGCGCCTTCCCGGTCCGCCGTGCACTCGGTGCCGCGCTGTTTGCCGCCTGGACCCTCACCGCCTTTCCGGCCCACGCGCAGGATCCGGCACCGGACGACGCGGAGCCGCAGGGTGCGTTCGAGCACGTGATGCCGGACGAGCAGAAGAATCTCCCCGGCGTGCCGCTGACGAGCCAGATCGTCTACCAGGTGCTCGCCGCCGAGGTCGCGCTCCAGCGCAACCAGCCGGCGCCGGCCTACCAGACCTACCTTGCGCTTGCCCGCGACACGCGCGATCCGCGCATGGCGCAGCGCGCGACCGAAATCGCGCTCGGCGCGCAGAGCCCGGCCGACGCGCTGTCCGCCGCGAACCTGTGGCGCCAGTACGCACCCGACTCGAACCGGGCGTCGCAGGTCGACGCCGCGCTGCTGGTGCTCGCCGGCAAGCCGGCCGACGCGCAGCCGATGCTCGCGCGCGAGCTGGCCCGCGCGACCGGCGACACGCGCGGCCCGGCGATCCTCGCGCTGCAGGCGCTCCTCGTGCGCGGCTCCGACCGCGTGGGCGGCCTCGCGGTGCTGAAGGACATGCTGAAGAACGACATGAATCGCCCCGAGGCGCAGCTCGCGATCGCGCGGCAGCAGCTCGCGGTCGACGACAAGGACGGCGCCGCGCAATCGCTGAAGCAGGCGTTGCAGATTCGCCCCGATTACCTGCCGGCGGCGCTGATGCTGTCGCAGATGGGGCCGGCGGAACGCGCCGCGGGCATCGCGTCGTTCGAGAAGTATGTTCAGCAGAATCCGAAGTCGCGCGACGCACGGCTCGCGCTGTCGCAGCTCTATCTCGCCGACGACCGCCTCGACGACGCGCAGAAGCAGTTCGAGACGATGCGCAAGCTCGACTCGAAGGATCCGACGCCGCTGATGGCGCTCGCGCTGATCAAGATCCAGCAGAAGAAACTCGACGAGGCGACCGGCTACCTGAAGCAGTACGTACAGCTCGGCGACAAGCAGCCGAACCTCGACGTCGGCCAGGGCTACATCTACCTCGCGCAGATCGCGATCGACCAGAACAACGACGCGCAGGCGTCGCAATGGCTCGACAAGGTCGACCAGACGAGCCAGCACTACCTGCCCGCGCAGATCACGCGCGCGCAACTGTTGCAGAAACAGGGCAAGACCGACGAGGCGCGCAAGGTGCTCGACAACCTGCCGATCACGGATCCGCGCGACGCGGCCGTGGTGGCGCGCACCGATGCGTCGATCCTGTTCACGGCGAAGCGCTATCCGGAAGCGGAGGCGCGGCTCGGGCAGGCCGTCCAGGACTTCCCGGACGATCCCGACCTGCGCTACGACTACGCGATGGCGGCCGAAAAGACGGGCCACTATGCGACGATGGAAAAGCAGTTGCGCGAGCTGATCCGCACGCAGCCCGACAATCCGCAGGCCTACAACGCGCTCGGCTATTCGCTCGCCGACCGCAACCAGCGCCTGCCCGAGGCCAGCAAGCTGATCGACAAGGCGATGGCGCTCGCGCCGAACGACGCGTACATCATGGACAGCCTCGGCTGGGTGAAGTACCGGATGGGCGACACGGCCGGCGCGACGAAGGTGCTGCAGCGCGCATACGAACTGCAGCCGAACGCCGAAATCGGCGCGCATCTCGGCGAAGTGCTGTGGAAGAGCGGCGCGCAGGACGACGCGCGCAACGCGTTGCGTGCCGCGCAGAAGCTCGAGCCCGACAACGAAACGCTCGTGCAGACGCTGAAGCGCCTGCAGATCAACGGCCTCTGATGCGGATGTTCCCGATGTTTTCCCTGTCCTCCCGCGCGCGGCGCACGCTGGCCGCGGCCGGCGCGGCGCTCGCGCTCGCCGGCTGCGCGAGTACGCCGCCGTCGGCCGGCACGCCGGCGGGCGCCGCACTGCAGACGGCGGCGATGCATGCGTACCATGGCCGCTTCGCGGTGCGGTACGACGATCGTCTCGGCAACCCGCAGAACGTGTACGGCAACTTCGACTGGCAGGAACACGGCGACGACGTGTCGCTCGAACTGCGCAGCCCGCTCGGCCAGACGCTTGCGGTCGTGAAATCGACGCCGCGCGCGGCGTCGCTCGAATTGCCGAACCGTCCGACCCAATATGCGCCGGACGTCGGCGACCTGATGCAGAAAGCGCTCGGCTTCGAGCTGCCGCTCGCGGGCCTGCGCTACTGGCTGCTGCCGACCGCCGCACCCGCGACGCCGGCGGAAACCGTGCGCGACCCGGCCGACGGCACGCGCCTCAAGCAGCTCCGTCAGGACGGCTGGACGATCGACTACCTTGCCTACGCGGATGCCCCGGCCACGGGCGTCAAACGCGTCAACCTCGTGCGCGCGACGCCGCCGCTCGACATCAAGCTCGTGCTCGATCAGTGAGCACGCGCGCCTAGCCCGATACCCGCATGACCGATTCGACCCGCTCGCTGCGCAACTGCCTGGCGCCCGCGAAACTCAACCTGTTCCTGCACATCACCGGCCGCCGTCCGAACGGCTATCACGATCTGCAGAGCGTATTCCAGCTGCTGAACTGGGGCGACACGCTGCACTTCACGTTACGCGACGACGGCCGCGTCGCCCGCGCCACCGAGGTACCCGGCGTGCCCGAGGAAAGCGATCTCGTCGTGCGCGCGGCCAACCTGCTGAAAACGCATACGGACACCGCGCACGGCGTCGACATCGAGATCGACAAGATCCTGCCGATGGGCGCCGGCCTCGGCGGCGGCAGCTCCGACGCGGCGACGACGCTGCTCGCGCTGAACCGCCTGTGGCAACTCGATTTGCCGCGCGCCGAACTCCAGTCGCTCGCGGTCAAACTCGGCGCCGACGTCCCGTTTTTTATTTTTGGAAAAAATGCATTCGCAGAGGGTATCGGAGAAGAATTAGCTGAGGTAGAATTGCCGACTCGCTGGTTCCTGGTTGTGACGCCACGCGTTCATGTCCCGACCGCTGAAATATTTTCAGATGAGTTGTTGACAAGAAATACGAAGCCCGTCACAATTGCTGACTTTCTTGCACGGCAAACCAGCGATGCGGGATGGCCAGACAGCTTCGGCCGGAACGATATGCAGGAAGTTGTAACAAAGAAGTACGCGGAAGTTGCGCAGGTGGTCAAATGGTTGTATGATGTGACCCCCGCGAGGATGACCGGCTCCGGAGCTAGCGTGTTTGCAGCGTTTCACAGCAAGCACGAGGCAGAAGCGGCGAAAGCCAAACTGCCCGCCAGTTGGAATGGCGCAGTTGCCGAAAGCCTGAACGAGCATCCGCTCTTCGCTTTCGCGTCATGAAGTTTTACTTTGCCGAACGGCCTACACGAGTTCGGTGAAGTTATCAGTTAAGTGTAGGGGAGTCGCCAAGTTGGTCAAGGCACCGGATTTTGATTCCGGCATGCGAGGGTTCGAGTCCTTCCTCCCCTGCCAAAAATTTTCCCGCATTTCCCGCCCAAGCCTGAAGCAGGTGCACGATGAGCAGCCACAGCCATGATGGCCTGATGGTCTTTACTGGCAACGCGAATCCCGCGCTCGCCCAGGAAGTCGTCAATATCCTTGGTATTCCCCTCGGCAAAGCGATGGTCAGCCGTTTCTCCGACGGCGAGATCCAGGTCGAGATCCAGGAAAACGTGCGCGGCAAGGACGTCTTCGTCCTGCAATCCACGTGCGCACCGACGAACGACAACCTGATGGAACTGATGATCATGGTCGATGCGCTCAAGCGCGCATCCGCCGGCCGGATCACTGCTGCCATCCCCTACTTCGGCTATGCACGTCAGGATCGCCGCCCGCGTTCGGCGCGCGTCGCGATCTCGGCGAAGGTCATCGCGAACATGCTGGAAATCGCCGGCGTCGAGCGGATCATCACGATGGATCTGCACGCCGACCAGATTCAAGGCTTCTTCGACATCCCGGTCGACAACATCTACGCGACGCCGATCCTGCTGGGCGACCTGCGCAAGCAGAACTACTCGGATCTGCTCGTCGTGTCGCCGGACGTCGGCGGCGTGGTGCGTGCCCGGGCACTCGCGAAGCAGCTCAACTGCGATCTCGCGATCATCGACAAGCGTCGTCCGAAGGCGAACATCGCCGAAGTGATGAACATCATCGGTGAAGTCGAAGGCCGCACCTGCGTGATCATGGACGACATGGTCGATACGGCCGGCACGCTCTGCAAGGCCGCGCAAGTGCTGAAGGACCGCGGTGCGAAGCAGGTGTTCGCCTACGCGACGCACCCGGTGCTGTCGGGCGGCGCCGGGGATCGCATCGCCGCATCGGAACTCGACGAGCTGGTCGTCACCGATACGATCCCGCTGTCGGCCGAATCGCTGGGATGCTCGAAGATCCGCTCGCTGACGAGCGCGAGCCTGCTGGCCGAGACGTTCTCGCGGATTCGCCGCGGCGATTCGGTGATGTCGCTGTTCGCGGAATCCTGATCGCGAATCGACGGAACAAAGTATGCGCGGAAAGCGAAGCGGCAACGCTTCGCTTTTTGCACAATCGGACGGGATAGACGAAACCCCGGCCGTTTCATCTGGGGCCGCTTGATGGCCCCGTTTCACTGCCTGGTCGCGGGCAGCCATTGGAGAATCACATGAAAGTCGTCGCTTTCGAGCGCCAACAGCAAGGTACGGGTGCGAGCCGCCGCCTGCGCAATTCGGGTAAGACCACGGGTATCGTCTACGGTGGCGAAGCAGCCCCGCAAAAGATCGAACTCGATCACAACGCCCTGTGGCACGCCCTGAAGAAGGAAGCCTTCCACTCGTCGATCCTCGACCTCGAAGTGGCCGGCCAGTCGCAGCAGGTTCTGCTGCGCGACGTGCAATACCACCCGTTCAAGCAACTGGTGCTGCACGTGGACTTCCAGCGCGTCGACGCGAAGAAGAAGCTGCACACGAAGGTGCCGCTGCACTTCCTGAACGCTGAAGTCAGCCCTGCCGTGAAGCTGTCGAGCGCGATCGTTTCGCACGTCGCGACGGAAATCGAAATCGAGTGCCTGCCGGCCGCGCTGCCGGAGTTCCTCGAAGTCGACCTGTCGAAGATCGAAGCCGGTCAGTCGCTGCACGCGAAGGACATCGCGCTGCCGAAGGGCGTCGCGCTGGTCGCGCACATCGACGCGGAAAACCCGGTTGTCGCCTCGGCGACGGTCCCGGCGGGTGCCGTGTCGGACGCAGCAGAAGGCGAAACGCCGGCTGCCTGAGCGGCTGCCTGCACGCTCCATCGATCCGTTTCACGAAACGGTCGACGCAACCCGCCGCGGCTTGCCCGGCGGGTTTTTCTTTTTCTGCGCCCAGGCGGCAGCCGCCGCCTTCGAAACGTCATGATCAAACTGATCGTCGGCCTCGGCAATCCCGGGGCGGAATACACCGCGACGCGCCACAACGCCGGTTTCTGGCTGATCGACCAGCTCGCCCGCGAAGCCGGCACGACGCTGCGCGACGAACGCCGTTTCCACGGCTTCTATGCGAAAGCACGCCTGCACGGCGAGGAAGTCCACCTGCTCGAGCCGCAAACCTATATGAACCGCTCCGGCCAGTCGGTCGTCGCGCTCGCGCAATTCTTCAAGATCCTGCCCGACCAGATCCTCGTCGCGCACGACGAGCTCGACCTGCCGCCCGGCACCGTGAAGCTGAAGCTCGGCGGCGGCAGCGGCGGCCACAACGGCCTGAAGGACATCTCCGCGCACCTGTCGTCGCAGCAGTACTGGCGGCTGCGGATCGGCATCGGCCATCCGCGCGACCTGATTCCGGAAAGCGCGCGCGCTGGCGCGAAGCCCGACGTCGCGAACTTCGTGCTGAAGCCGCCGCGCCGCGAGGAACAGGACGTGATCGACGCATCGATCGAACGCGCGCTCGCCGTGATGCCGATGATCGTCAAGGGCGAACTCGATCGCGCGACGATGCAGCTGCATCGCAACTGAGTCCGACGCACCGGCCTGGTGCATCGGCCGTTCGGCGCAACCGAGCGGCCTCGCCCGCCCCACCGCGACGCACACATGCGGTAATCTCGACGTTTTGCCCGACAGGAGCCAAGCGGTGAGCCGTTACTGGAGCGACGTCGTTCAGCAACTCGTGCCTTACGTGCCGGGCGAACAGCCTGCACTCGCGCACCCCGTCAAGCTGAACACCAACGAGAATCCCTATCCGCCGTCGCCGCGCGTCGTCGCGGCGATCGCACGCGAACTCGGCGACACCGGCGACACGCTGCGCCGCTATCCGGACCCGGTCGCGCGCGCACTGCGCGAGACGGTCGCGGCCCATCACCGCATCAAGCCCGAGCAGGTGTTCGTCGGCAACGGCTCCGACGAGGTGCTCGCGCACGCGTTCCAGGCGCTGCTCAAGCACGACCGGCCGCTACGCTTTCCCGACATCACGTACAGCTTCTATCCGACCTACGCGCGCCTGTACGGCGTCGAGACCACGGTCGTGCCGCTCGCGGACGATTTCTCGATCCGCGTCGACGACTATCTCGACGACGCCGGCGGCGTACTGTTTCCGAACCCGAATGCGCCGACCGGGCGCGCGTTGCCGCTCGCGGACGTCGAGCGGATCGCGGCCGCGAATCCGTCGTCGGTCGTCGTGATCGACGAAGCGTACGTCGATTTCGGCGCGCAGTCGGCCATCACGCTGATCGACCGTCATCCGAACCTGCTCGTCGTGCATACGACGTCGAAGGCGCGCTCGCTCGCGGGCATGCGCGTCGGCTTCGCGTTCGGCGATACGGCACTGATCGATGCGCTGAACCGCGTGAAGGACAGCTTCAACTCGTATCCGCTCGACCGGCTCGCGCAGGTGGCCGCGCAGGCCGCATACGAGGACACCGATCATTTCAACGCCACCTGCCGGCGCGTGATCGACAGCCGGGCCCGGCTCACGCATGCGCTCGACGCACTCGGCTTCGAGATCGTGCCGTCGGCCGCGAATTTCGTGTTCGCGCGCCACCCCGCGCACGATGCGGGCACGATCGCGGCGAAGCTGAAGGAACGGGAAATTTTCGTGCGGCACTTCCGGCTGCCGCGGATCGACCAGCACCTGCGCATCACCGTCGGCACCGATGCCGAATGCGACGCGCTTGTCGCGGCGTTGCGCGAGCTGCTGGCCTGACACGAAAGAATCGGCGCCGGGCGGCGCCGATCTGAAGCAGGACGCGCGTTCGCCAGTCAGCGTGCGTGCGTCAACTCAGGATCACGACGCGTCGTCGCCCTTCGCGGCGATCAACGCGTGATACTTCTCCATCAATTGCGCGTGCGATTCGTCATGCTGCGGATCGCGCGGAATGCATTCGACCGGACACACCTGCTGGCACTGCGGTTCGTCGAAATGGCCGACGCATTCGGTGCACTTGTTCGGGTCGATCACGTAGATGTCCGGGCCCATCGAAATCGCGCCGTTCGGGCACTCGGGCTCGCACACGTCGCAATTGATGCACTCGTCGGTAATCATCAAAGACATACTGATCTCACTTCTTCAGGCCGGCGGCCGGCTTCGCAACGAAACCGGCCGGCGCCGCATCACGCGGCAGGGCCTCCGATCGCGGCGACTTTCTCGGTCAGCCACTTCTCGACGGACGGAAACACGAATTTGCTGACATCGCCGCCCAACTGCGCGATTTCGCGCACGATCGTTCCCGAGATGAACTGGTACTGGTCGGACGGCGTCATGAACATCGTCTCGACGTCGGGCAGCAGATAGCGGTTCATCCCCGCCATCTGGAACTCGTATTCGAAATCGGACACGGCGCGCAACCCGCGCACGATCACGCGCGCATTGTTGACGCGCACGAAATCCTTCAGGAGGCCGGTGAAACTCATCACCTTCACGTTCGGGTAATGGCCGAGCACTTCGTTCGCAATCGTCAGACGTTCTTCGAGCGAGAAAAACGGCTTTTTCGCGCGACTGTCGGCAACACCCACCACCAGCGTATCAAAAATGCTCGACGCACGCCGCACGAGGTCTTCGTGCCCGCGCGTCAGCGGATCGAACGTACCGGGATACACGGCGACTACCATGTCGCTCCTCCTGTCATCACGCAAACGGGATGGCAGCCGCGCGATGCGCACGCCGCTGCCGAGATGGGCATGCGTCGCCTTTGCGGCGCGCCGCCTCGTATGGAACGCGCATTATTCATCATTTTCGCGCCGCAGCAAATGATAGTGAACCGCACCGGCCTTGCCGTGCTTCACCACCTGCCAGCCCGCGAGCGCGTCGTGCGCGGCCGGATCGAGTTCCGCCCCCGTTTCGACGTACAGCGCGCCGCCTGCCGCGACGAGCGGCGCCGACAGCGAGATCGCGCGCTCGAGCGCGGCCAGGTCGTCGAACGGCGGATCGAGGAACACGACGTCGAACGCGCCCGGCGTGAGCCCGGCCGCGAGCCGCAGCGCATCGGCTTCGGCGATCTCGACCGAACGGGCGCCGAGCTTGTCCTTGATCGCACGCAACTGCTGCGCGGCGCGCGGATGGCGCTCGACCATCACGACGCTCGCCGCGCCGCGCGACGCGGCCTCGAAGCCGAGCGCGCCGGTGCCCGCGAACAGATCGAGGCAGCGCCATCCTTCGAGATCCTGGCCGAGCCAGTTGAACAGCGTCTCGCGTACGCGATCGGGGGTCGGGCGCAGGCCGTCGAGATCGAGCACTGCAAGCGGCGTGCGTTTCCAGTCGCCGCCGATGATGCGGATCGTGTGCGGCTTGCCGCGGCCAGAGGGGGCCGCCGGGCGGCCGGAAGAAGAACGGGACATACGGGATATCGACAACGGAGGGACCGGGCGCGCGCAAGGGGGCGCCGCCAAACAGGCGCACGTTACCACAGCGGCGACGCGCACTGACGCGTGCGCCACGCCGCACTGATAAAATGCACGGTTTCGGCCGCCGTGCGCCGCGCCCGCGCGAACGCAGAACGGCCCGCCCGGCGCCCGCCCTCGGCGGCGGCCCACCCCTCTTCCCGACGTCAGACCATGTTCAGTTTCTTCAAACGATTCAAGAAAACGCAGGAGCCCGATCCGGCGGAATCGCAATCGGCCGACGCGCAGCAAGCGGACGAAGCGTCCGACGCCGACGCGCCCGCGCTCGAGACGCCGCCCGCGGCCGACGTGCCGCAGGCGCCCGCGCAACCGGCCGCGCCGGCCGTCGTGATGACGGTCACGCCGACCAACGACGGCCGCGACGAAGTCGTCGAGACGGTCGAGATCGTCCCGCCGCCGCTGCAGGACGCCTCCGCGAAGAAGTCGTGGCTCGCGCGCCTGAAAACGGGGCTCGCGAAGACGGGCTCGAACATCACCGGCGTATTCGTCAACACGAAGATCGACGAGGACCTGTACGAGGAGCTCGAAACCGCGCTGCTGATGTCCGACGCGGGCGTCGACGCGACCGAATACCTGCTCGACGCGCTGCGCGAGAAGGTGCGCGCGGGCCGGCTGACCGATCCGCAGCAGGTGAAGGATGCGTTGCACGACCTGCTCGTCGAGCTGCTGACGCCGCTCGAGAAATCGCTGATGCTCGGCCGCGCGCAGCCGCTCGTGATGATGATCGCCGGCGTGAACGGCGCGGGCAAGACGACCAGCATCGGCAAGCTCGCGAAGCATCTGCAGAGCTTCGACCAGTCGGTGCTGCTGGCCGCCGGCGACACGTTCCGCGCGGCCGCGCGCGAACAGCTGGCGATCTGGGGCGAGCGCAACAACGTGACGGTCGTGCAGCAGGAAAGCGGCGATCCGGCCGCGGTGATCTTCGACGCGGTCAGCGCCGCGCGCGCGCGCAAGATCGACGTGATGATGGCCGACACGGCCGGCCGCCTGCCGACGCAGCTCCATCTGATGGAAGAGCTGAAGAAGGTGAAGCGCGTGATCGCGAAGGCGCACGACGGCGCGCCGCACGAAGTGCTGCTGGTGATCGACGCGAACACCGGCCAGAACGCGCTCACGCAGGTGAAGGCATTCGACGACGCGCTCGGCCTCACCGGCCTGATCGTCACGAAGCTCGACGGCACCGCGAAGGGCGGGATTCTCGCCGCGATCGCGCGGCAACGCCCGGTGCCCGTCTACTTCATCGGCGTCGGCGAGAAGGTCGAGGACCTGCAGCCGTTCAGCGCGGTGGAATTCGCGGACGCGCTGCTCGGCTGAACGCCGCCGGCTGACGTCGCACGGGGCGCCTTCGAGCGCCCTTTTTCATGCGCGCCCGATCATGATCGCTGCCCGCCGCGCCGCGCGCCGCGCTCATTCCGCGTCGGGTTGCACGCCCGGCTCGGCGGCCTTGAACGCATCGATCGTCGCTGCATGGTCGACGATGCGCTGGATCGTCGGGAAACGCGTCGTGTCGATCGAGAAGCGGTTCGCGTTGAACACCTGCGGCACGAGGCACACGTCGGCGAGCGTCGGCGTGTCGCCGAAGCACAGCTTGCCGGTGCGCGGATCGTTCGCGAGACGCGTCTCGAGCGATTCGAAGCCCGCCTCGATCCAGTGCCGGTACCACGCGTTCTTCGCCTCCTCGGGCACCTGCAGCGTGTGCTTCAGGTACTTCAGCACGCGCAGATTGTTGAGCGGGTGGATCTCGCATGCGATCTGCAGCGCAATCGCGCGCACGTACGCCCGGTCGACCGGCTGCTTCGGCAGCAGCGCGGGCTCGGGATGGGTTTCGTCGAGATATTCGATGATCGCGAGCGACTGCTGCAGCGTCGCGTCGCCGTCGATCAGCGTCGGCACGACCGCATCCGGATTCAGCGCGCGGTATGCGTCCTTCAGTTGCTCGCCGCCGTCGCGCAGCATGTGCACGGGTGCGTAGTCGAACGGCAACTGCTTCAGGTTCAGGGCAATCCGCACGCGGTACGACGCGGAACTGCGGAAATAGCTGTAGAGCTTCATGGGATGTCTCTCGTAGTCGTATTCGGCCGGCGGGGCGGCACGGGCGCGGCGCAGCCGGTGCGCGCGTCGCCGGGAACCAGAGTGTAGCGCGGCACGATGCACGGCCGCGCCCGTGCGATACTCGGGCATTCCTCACCGCTCGCCGCGCGGCCCGATGCCGGCCGCCCGCCCCACGCCCCGATGACCGCTTCCCACGATCCCGCCGCCGCTCCGTTCCCTTGCGCCCGCTTCATCAAGGAAATCGGCCGCGGCCCGCACGGCGCGCGCGCCCTGTCCGCCGAGGACACGTTCGAGCTCTATCGCGCGATGCTCGATGCGCGCGTGTCGGACGTCGAACTCGGCGCGATCCTGATCGCCTACCGGCTGAAGGGCGAATCCGCCGACGAACTGGCCGCGATGCTCGCCGCCGCGCAGGCGTCGTTCGAGCCCGTGCACGTGCAGGACGCCGCGTTCCGCCCGGTGTCGATCCCGAGCTACAACGGCGCGCGCAAGCAGCCGAACCTCGTGCCGCTGCTCGCGCTGCTGCTCGCGCGCGAAGGCGTGCCGGTGCTGGTGCATGGGGTGGAGCGCGATCCGGGCCGCGTGACGAGCGCCGAGATTTTCTCGGCGCTGTCGCTGGCGCCGTCGACGTCGCACGACGCGATCGAGGACACGCTCGCCGAACGCCGCGTCGCGTTCGCACCGATCGACGTGCTGGCACCGCGTATCGCGCACCTGCTGTCGATGCGCAGCGTGCTCGGCGTGCGCAATTCGACGCATACGCTCGTGAAGATCCTGCAGCCGTTCGCGCCGGCCGGGCTGCGGCTCGTCAACTACACGCACCCGCCGTACCGCGACAGCCTCGCGCAGTTGTTCCGCGACCATCCGGACGCCGCGCGGGGCGGCGCGCTGCTCGCGCGCGGCACCGAAGGCGAAGCGGTGGCCGACACGCGACGCCAGGTGCAGGTCGACTGGCTGCACGACGGCGTGTGCGACACGCTGATCGACGCCGAGCGTTCGTCGACCGACGCGCCGCCCGTCGCGCTGCCGGAGTCGCGCGATGCCGCGACCACGGCCGCGTGGACGGACGCCGTGCTGCGAGGCGAGATGCCGGTGCCCGACACGGTGGCGCGACAGGTCGCGACGATCGTACGGATCGCCCGCGTCGCGCGCTGAAGGTGCCGCGGTGCCCGCCCCTTTATCCCGATAATTGACACGCGTCGGCATCCTGGCATAGAGTGGCCGTCATGCGTTCCTTTCCGAACCCCCTCCGAATTACCTCCGGCCGCCTAGCGCGGCCGCTATCGCTACGACTAGCCTAAGGCTGTCGTAGCGCCGTGTGCTGTCCGCACGGTCCTCCCAGCAGTTCCTCGCAGTACCCCTCTCGCAATTTTTACAACCCGAAGTCGTCAGCATTCGTCCGTCCATCCGTCGGCCGATTCGCGAAGATCATCCGCATCCGCGGCGCCATCGCGCGCCGGGTGCGAGGCAGCGCCAACCGACGCCCCTGCCGCCCGTCTTCGCTCGCGACTTGAGACCCGAGGTCCAGAAGATGATGCGCAATCCGCAAGACAAGTACCGCCCGTTCGAGCCCGTCCGCCTCAATGGCCGCCGCTGGCCGGCCCGCACCATCGAGCGCGCGCCCGTATGGATGAGCACCGACCTGCGCGACGGCAACCAGTCGCTGATCGAGCCGATGAGCATCGAGCAGAAGCTCGAGTTCTTCGAGATGCTGGTCGCAATCGGGTTCAAGGAGATCGAAGTCGGTTTTCCGTCGGCGTCGCAAACCGACTTCGATTTCGTCCGCAAGCTGATCGACGACCAGCGGATTCCCGACGACGTGACGATCGAAGTGCTCGTGCAGTCGCGCGAAGACCTGATCGCGCGCACGTTCGATGCGCTCGAAGGCGTGCCGCGCGCGATCGTGCACCTGTACAACGCGGTCTGCCCGTCGTTCCGCCGCATCGTGTTCGGGATGTCGAAGGACGACGTGAAGGCGCTCGCGATCGACGGCACGCGCGTCATCAAGGCACACGCGGCCGCGCGCCCCGATACGCAGTGGACCTTCCAGTACTCGCCGGAAACCTTCAGCATGACCGAGCTGACGTTCGCGCGCGAGATCTGCGACGCGGTCGCGCAGACGTGGCGTCCGACCCGCGACCACAAGATGATCGTCAACCTGCCGGCCACCGTCGAAGCCGCGAGCCCGAACGTGTTCGCCGACCAGATCGAATGGATGGACCGCAACCTCGCGTATCGCGACAGCATCGTGCTGTCCGTGCATCCGCACAACGATCGCGGCACCGCGGTCGCGGCGGCCGAACTCGCGCTGCTCGCGGGCGCCGACCGCATCGAAGGCTGCCTGTTCGGCAACGGCGAGCGCACCGGCAACGTCGATCTCGTCACGCTCGCGCTGAACCTCTACACGCAGGGCATCGATCCGGGCCTCGACTTCTCCGACATCGACGCGGTGCGCCGCGTCGTCGAACGCTGCAACCAGATTCCCGTGCATCCGCGCCATCCGTACGCGGGCGACCTCGTGTTCACCGCGTTCTCGGGCTCGCACCAGGACGCGATCCGCAAGGGGTTCGCGCAGCAGCGCCCCGACGCGGCGTGGGAGGTCCCGTACCTGCCGATCGACCCGGCCGATCTCGGCCGCAGCTATGACGCGGTGATCCGCGTGAACAGCCAGTCCGGCAAGGGCGGCGCGACGTTCCTGCTCGAACGCGGGATGGGCTTCACGCCGACGCGCCGCGTCCAGATCGAGTTCAGCCATGCGGTGCAGACGCTCGCCGATGCATCGGGCGAGGAAGTGACGGGCGACGCGATCTGCGCGCTGTTCGCGCGTGAATTCTTCGAAACCGACGGCCCGGCCGCACGCCACGGCAGCGGCGCGCGCTGGCAAAACCGCGAGATCGCGACAGCGCCCGCCGCCGAAGCGATGCCCGACGATGCCGTGCGGCATTTCGCCGCGGCATTTGCGGCGGCCGCCGGCGCCGCGATCGACGTCGCGTCGTGCGAACACACGCGCGCCGCGGATGGCCGGATCGCGGTATCGGTCGGCTGCCGGGTCGGCGAGGCGCCGCTGCGGCACGGTGTCGGCATGCATGCCGATGCGGCGAGCGCAGCGCTCGATGCGGTCGTCAGCGCGATCAACCGCTCGGCATGGCACTGCGCGGACCACCGCGCGGCGGCCTGAGCGCCGGGCTTCGATGCAGGTTGAAACGTCAGCGAGCGGTGCGTGACCGCCCGTGCGCCGCGCGATCCGCGCCGCACGAGGCAGCAAAAAGCGGCTCAGAAGGCCGCTTCGGTCGACACATGAAAAGGAGCGCCACCCGCGCTTACGTGTCGGTCGCGCACCGCGTCGCCTGCCACGCGAACAGGCACCAGCGGCCCCGGTCGTGCGTGTGGACGGACGTATAGGCAATCGGGAAGACGAGGCCGCCGTTGTTCGTTTCCATCTCGATCAACGCGCGCCCGGTGACGACGCAGGTCTCGTCGCCGACGGGCAGCACGTCCTGCGACTGGATTTCGATCTGGCGATAGCGGCGGCGGCCGGCGACGATGGCGTCGATGAACTGCTGCTTGGTTTCGCGCTTGCCGTTGGTGTGGACGAAAAACACCTTGTCCGACAACAGCGCGTCGAGCGCCTCGCCGTCGCCGTCCACCATCGCCCGGAATCGATCGCGCTCGAGCGCGCGGATCGCATCGACCACCTTCGCCATCGCCTGACTCCTCGGCAACGCGCCCGCCTTGCACGGGCGTACGGATCAGAAGTTGTACTGCAGGTAGAACTGGTGGAAATTTATACCAGGATTCGGCTCTTTGATACCCGCGTTAGACACATGTTCGAAACGGTAGCCGACCTGATATTGTTGCCGTTGGCCGAACTGCACGCCCACGCCGCCGGTCGGCGCGAACTGGAACGCGGTCGACAGCGAGAAATTGTCCGAGATCGTCGGGTGCGTCAGAAGCCGGACGCCGCCACCCGCCTCGATGAACGGGCGAATCTGCCCGCTGCTCTTGATGAAGCGGAACATCGGCGTCACGCCGAACTCGCCGATGTTGCCGTGGACGTTGCCGCCCGTGTGCCAGTAGCCGGCGTGCCCTTCGACGACGAACGTGAAGTGCCAGCCGCCGATTTCCCACCAGTTCCAGCCCGGATCCCACACCACGCCGATATCGGCCTTGTCGATCCCGCGACGATCCGAAAACCCGCCGCCCGCCTGGATCCCCCATCGATCCGCGAAAGCCGCACCCGATCCGCCCAGAAGAGACGCTGCCAGCATCGCATGCAGCGCGAGCCGGCTGCGGGACCGGCGATTCTTCTTGTTGTTCATCTGACACTCCAACTTTGTGGGTTGAATGGAGCCTGCCGCAACGGCCGGGCCCGAGCGAACTGAATGGTATGGTAAAGGACTTTTCGGATCGGCATCACGAAGCGAAATAGCTTGCTTCCAAAAAGACAAAAATCGAAATCGTCTACCGATTCTCATCAGAAACAACGGCTTACGGAACTCCCCGACGCGGCCCTTGTCGCAGAATAGACTATCGACTCGGCCAATTCGATAGAAAAGCGGGAACTCCGATGCCCCCGCCCGCTCTAAGGAATTAGCACTCGTATTCCGGGAGTGCTAAGATGACCCACGGAATCTCATCCGAGACCGGGGGTTTGTCCCTGATTCCAAAGGAGTTTTTAGTGAGCCACGCCCTGACCCTCCCGAACACCCTGAGCCCGACGCCGGCCAAGGCCGAATCGGCAGGCTCGCTGGCGCTCGCAGCCCAATCGATGTTGCCCGGCCAGCTCGGCAACATCGACGCGTACATCCAGGCCGTCAACCGCATTCCGCTGCTGACCGCCGAGGAGGAACGCCGCTACGCAACCGAATTCCGCGAAAACAACGACCTCGACTCGGCGCGCCGCCTCGTGCTGTCGCACCTGCGTCTCGTCGTGTCGATCGCGCGCAACTATCTCGGCTACGGCCTGCCGCATGGCGACCTGATCCAGGAAGGCAACATCGGCCTGATGAAAGCCGTGAAGCGGTTCGACCCGGCGCAAAACGTGCGCCTGGTGTCGTATGCGATTCACTGGATCAAGGCCGAAATCCACGAGTACATCCTGCGCAACTGGCGCATGGTGAAGGTCGCCACGACGAAGGCGCAGCGCAAGCTGTTCTTCAACCTGCGCAGCCACAAGAAGAGCATGCAGGCGATGACGCCCGAGGAAATCGACGGCCTCGCGCAAGAGCTCAACGTCAAGCGCGAAGAAGTGACCGAGATGGAAACGCGCCTGTCGGGCGGCGACATCGCGCTCGAAGGGCAGGTGGAAGACGGCGAGGAATCGTACGCGCCGATCGCCTACCTGGCCGACTCGCACAACGAGCCGACCGCCGTGCTCGCCGCGCGCCAGCGCGACATGCTGCAGACGGACGGCATCGCGCAGGCGCTCGACGCGCTCGATGCGCGCAGCCGCCGCATCATCGAGGCGCGCTGGCTGCACGTCGACGACGACGGCTCGGGCGGCTCGACGCTGCACGATCTCGCCGCCGAGTTCGGCGTGTCGGCGGAACGCATCCGCCAGATCGAAGCGAGTGCAATGAAAAAGATGCGCACCGCCCTCGCCGAATACGCGTAAATCCCCGGCGAGTCAGAATCGCTTCATCGAAAACCGCTGCCCGACGCAGCGGTTTTTTTCATCCGTTTTTTCCGCTGCTTTTCACCCGCTTTTCAGCGCGCTTCACGCGCCGTTTCCTCGCCGATCAATTGACCTGATTCATCGGGTATTACGTCATTTGCGGCGCCCTTCCGCATAACCTTGATCTGCCTCAATTTTTACCCCATGTTTCGCGACGGTCTGCCGCAGCGCGGCACTCGGCATCGGAAAGCCGTCCTTTTAAAATTGGCATGTCAGGCGCAAAAGGATTAAAACAGCTTCACGGCCGTCATAAATCCGACGTAAAGTCGCCCCCAATCCGACTTAAATCGATTCAGGATAATCGCCTTGATCTCGATCAATAAAGAGCCCGCACCGCCGCCTCCCCAACGGCCGGCCGGCACGATCGGCTGGCGCGCGCGCATCGCCGCGTGGGCACGCGGACCCACCCTCGGCCGCGACATCACCGTGGTGCTGATCGTCAAGCTGATCCTCCTGATGTCGCTCAAATACGCATTCTTCAATCATCCGCAGGCCGAGCACATGTCGTTGCCGCCTGCCGCCGTGGCCGAGAAGCTGCTCTCGGTGCCGGCGCCTGCACCCTCCGAGGGAGACCACCATGATAAGTAGTGAAGTCGTCGATCTGTCACGTCTGCAGTTCGGCATCACGGCGCTCTACCACTTCCTGTTCGTGCCGCTGACGCTCGGCCTGTCCTGGCTGCTCGTCATCATGGAAGCCGTCTACGTGATGACCGGCAAACAGGTCTACAAGGACATGACCCAGTTCTGGGGCAAGCTGTTCGGGATCAACTTCGCGATGGGCGTGACGACCGGCATCACGCTCGAATTCCAGTTCGGCACGAACTGGTCGTACTACTCGCACTATGTCGGCGACATCTTCGGCGTGCCGCTCGCGGTCGAGGGCCTGATGGCGTTCTTCCTCGAATCGACGTTCGTCGGCCTGTTCTTCTTCGGCTGGAACCGCCTGTCGAAGGTCAAGCACCTGATCGTCACGTTCCTCGTCGCGCTGGGTTCGAACCTGTCGGCTCTGTGGATCCTCGTCGCGAACGGCTGGATGAACAACCCGGTCGGCGCCGAGTTCAACTACCAGACGATGCGCATGGAGATGACGAGCCTGTTCGACGTGCTGTTCAACCCGGTCGCGCAGGTGAAGTTCGTGCACACCGTGTCGGCCGGCTACGTGTCGGCGGCGATGTTCGTGCTCGGCGTGTCGTCGTGGTACCTGCTGAAGAAGCGCGACGTCGACTTCGCGCTGCGCTCGTTCGCGGTCGCGGCCGGCTTCGGCCTCGCCGCCACGCTGTGCGTGATCGTGCTCGGCGACGAATCGGGCTATACGACCGGCGAAGTGCAGAAAATGAAGCTCGCCGCGATCGAATCCGAGTGGGACACGCAGCCGGCGCCCGCGTCGTTCACGCTGATCGGCATCCCGAACCAGGAGCAACAGCGCACCGACTACGCGATCAAGATCCCGTACGCGCTCGGCCTGATCGCGACGCGCTCGATCGACGAACCGGTGATCGGCCTGCGCGATCTCGCGAAGCACAGCGAGGAACACATCCAGAGCGGGATGATCGCGTACGGCGCGCTGCAAAAGCTCAAGCAGGGCGACACGAGCGACGCGACCCGCGCGCTGTTCGACCAGCACAAGCAGTATCTCGGCTACGGGCTGATGCTCAAGCAATTCACGCCGAACGTGACCGACGCCACGCCCGAGCAGATCAAGGCCGCCGCGAAGAAGACGATCCCGCCCGTCGCGCCCGTGTTCTTCTCGTTCCGGATCATGGTGTTCCTCGGCTTCCTGTTCGTCGCGACGTTCGTTGCCGCGTTCTGGTTCTGCGCGCGCCGCCAACTGCTGCAGGACAACCGCCGCTGGTTCCTGCGCTATGCCGTGTGGGCGATCCCGCTGCCGTGGGTCGCAATCGAATTCGGCTGGATCGTCGCCGAGCTCGGCCGCCAGCCGTGGACGATCGCCGGCGTGCTGCCGACGCATCTGTCGGCGTCGAGCCTGCAGCCGAGCGACCTGTACCTGAGTCTCGCCGGCTTCATCCTGTTCTACACCGCGCTGTTCGTCATCGAGATCAAGCTGATGTTCAAGTACGCGCGCCTCGGCCCGTCGTCGCTGCATACCGGCCGCTATCACCACGAACTCGCCGCTGCCGGCGAGCGGGCCGCCGTCTGAGCACGCCCTCGCAACGGAACAAGGAATCGCTATGGACTATGCAACTCTCAAGCTGATCTGGTGGCTGCTCGTCGGCGTGCTGCTGATCGGCTTCGCCGTCACCGACGGCTTCGACATGGGCGCGACCGCGCTGCTGCCGTTCCTCGGCAAGACCGACGAGGAGCGCCGCATCATCGTCAACACCGTCGGCGCGACGTGGGAAGGCAACCAGGTGTGGCTGATCACGGCCGGCGGCGCGATGTTCGCCGCGTGGCCGCTCGTCTACGCGGCGTCGTTCTCCGGCTTCTACTTCGCGATGCTGCTCGTGCTGTTCGCGCTGTTCTTCCGGCCGGTGGGCTTCGACTACCGCAGCAAGCGGCCCGACCCGCGCTGGCGCGCGGGCTGGGACTGGGGCCTGTTCGTCGGCGGCTTCGTGCCGGCGCTGGTGTTCGGCGTCGCGTTCGGCAACCTGCTGCAGGGCGTGCCGTTCAAGTTCGACAGCGACCTGCGCGTGACCTACTACGGCGGCTTCTGGGCGCTGCTGAACCCGTTCGCGCTGCTGTGCGGGCTCGTCAGCCTCACGATGCTCGTCGCGCACGGCGCCGCGTTCATCAAGATGAAGACCGACGGCGCGATCGCGCGCCGTGCGTCGATCGCGCTGCGCGTCGCGTCGTTCCTCGCGGTCGTGCTGTTCGTGCTGGCCGGCGTGCTGGTGGCCGCTTATATCGGCGGCTTCCACATCACCCACGCCGCGCCGACCGATACCGTCGCGAACCCGCTGCTCAAGGACGTCGCCGCCGGTTCGGGCCTGTGGCTCGCGAACTACGGCGAATATCCGTGGATGATCGCGGCGCCCGTCGTCGGGATCGCGGGCGGCGTGCTCGCGCTGCTGCTCGCCGGCTCGAAGCAGGAGAAGACGGCGTTCTTCTGCACGGGCCTGATGATCGTCGGCGTGATTCTGACCGCCGGCTTCTCGATGTTTCCGTTCATCATGCCGTCGTCGCTCGACCCGCGCAGCAGCCTGACCGTATGGGATTCGACGTCGAGCCACATGACGCTGCAGGTGATGCTGTTCGCGGTGATCGTGTTCCTGCCGATCATCCTGATCTACACGAGCTGGGTGTACCGCGTGATGCGCGGCAAGGTCACGCACCAGTCGCTCGAAGAGAACAAGCACTCGATGTATTGACGCATTGAACCGGGCCGGGCGCGCAGGCGCGCTCGCCCACCGTTTCGCAAGGAGTCGGATCATGTGGTATTTCAGCTGGATTCTCGGTATCGGCGTCGCGCTGTCGTTCGGCATCGTCAACGCGATGTGGCTCGAAGCGCGGCAGAAGCCGCAGGAAGCGCCGGTGCGTGCACGCCGCGACTGACGCACCAACGCGCGATACGCGCGCGGCCGATCGCGCCGGCCGCCGCCGTCCGGAAGGAAAGAACCTCGCTTCGCGCGAGGTTTTTTTTCGTCCCGGCCGCGCTGGCAGGCATCGCACGGCGATGCCAATTTAGCGCCAGATTGATACCACTTGAATACCAATAAAAGGTTTCATAAGATCGTTGGACACGGCCGCTGACAGGCCGATTCCTTCTGGGTGGGGGGAGACATGCGAATCCCGTATGTGGCGTGCGCCTGCGCGCCGTGTCGACGTGCGTGTGCCACGGCGCGCGCCGTCGTCGCGCTCGTGCGCGACCGGACGAATGCCGCCGGCTGCCGCCACCTCGCCGGCGTGGCGATTGCCGCGTACCGCCGATGAATCCGCGCCCGGCGCCGCGCCGGTCCGATCGGCACGCATGCCCGCCTCCCGTTCCGTAACGCACGCTCCCGCGTGCCGAATGCGCGCGGGGCACCCGCATCGCCCCGCGTGCTGGTATCTCCCGCAGCTCCACTGAAAGACCCGCTCGCAGCGACGTCGCGTCACGACGTCGCTACGCCCCCTTTTTCTCAGGAGTTCGAATGAAGCTTACCTTGCCCTCCCTCATTGCCGGTCTGCTGATCGCGGCGCTGTCGCCGGCCGCGATCTCGGCGGTGCCGGCGTCGGCCGCCGCTGCCACGAGCGCCGGCACCGCGCAATCGGCCGCCGCCCAGGCGGCCAGTCTCGCGACGCTGCTGTCGAACGGCCTCGCGTTGCGCGTGGCCGTCGACAACAACCACGCGGCCGCGGCCGGCGTGCCGTGCGCCGATCTCGGCGCCGACGGCGCCGCCTGCGCGACCGGCCGCCTGATCCTGCAGAACCGCGGCCACCAGGCGATCGCCGACGGCGGCTGGAAGCTCTACCTGCACAGCATCCGCCGCCTGCTGCGGATCGATCGCCCGGGCTTCGCGCTGCGGCGGCTCACCGGCGACCTGTACGAACTGACGCCGCAGCCGGGCTCGGTGCGGCTCGCGCCCGGCGAGCGCATCGAGCTGCCGTTCGTCGCCGAATACTGGCTGCTGCGCTACAGCGACGTGATTCCGCGCCCGTATGTCGTCGTCGACGGGGCGCCGCCGGCCGTGCTGCGCTACAACGACACCGACAACGAACTGCGCTACGTCGAATCGCTGCCGGCCGACGCGCAGAACAACTCGACCGGCAACGCGCCGCCGGTGGCCGCACGGCCCGATCCGGGCCGCGCGCTGCCGAGCGTGAAGCGCGAACAGCCGCTGCCCGGCACGCTCGAGCTGCGCGGCGTCGAACTCGCGCTGCCCGACCTGCCGGACGCACAGGTCGCGGCGCTGCGCGAGCGCGCGGCGACCCTCGGGCTCGACGGCGCGCGCGTGCCGGTTCGCGGCGCCATCGCGCCGCGCCGGCTGCCGGCCGACATCGCGACACCGGGCGGCTACCGGCTCGCGATCGGGCCGCGCGGCGTGCTGATCGAAGGCTACGATCGCGCGGGCCTCTACTACGGCGTGCAGACGCTCTACTCGCTCGCGCCGGCCGGCGGCGGCCCGATCCCGGCGATGCTCGTCGAGGACGCGCCGCGCTTCACGCATCGCGGCATGCACGTCGACCTCGCGCGCAACTTCAAGCATCCGGCGACGCTGCGCCGCCTGATCGACCAGATGAGCGCGTACAAGCTCAACCGCCTGCACCTGCATCTGTCCGACGACGAAGGCTGGCGCATCGAGATTCCCGGCCTGCCCGAGCTGACCGAGATCGGGGGACGCCGCTGCCACGACCCGAGCGAGACGCGCTGCCTGCTGCCGCAGCTCGGCTCCGGCCCCGACAACCGCTCGGGCGGCGGCTACCTGACGCGCGACGACTACGTGGCGCTGGTTCGCTACGCGGCCGCGCGCTTCGTGCAGATCATCCCCGAGATCGACATGCCCGCGCATGCACGGGCGGCCGTCGTGACGATGGAGGCGCGCTACCGGCGGCTGCATGCGGCCGGCCGCGAGCAGGAAGCGAACGCGTACCGGCTGCTCGACCCGCAGGACACGACGAACCTGACGACGGTGCAGTTCTACGATCGGCGCAGCGACCTGAACCCGTGCGTGCCGGGCGCGCTCAACTTCGCGTCGAAGGTGATCCGCGAGATCGCGGCGATGCACGCGGACGCGCAGGCGCCGCTGCAGACCTGGCACTACGGCGGCGACGAAGCGAAGAACATCTTCCTCGGCGGCGGCTTCCAGCCGCTGAACGGCACCGACCCGAACAAGGGGCGCATCGATCTGGCCGCGCAGGACAAGCCGTGGGCGCGCTCGCCCGCGTGCACGGCGCTGCTCCAGCGCGGCGAGATCAAGTCGATCGACGAACTGCCGACGCGCTTCGCGAAACAGGTGAGCGCGGCGGTCAACGCGAACGGGATCGGCACGATGGCCGCGTGGCAGGACGGCATCAAGCATGCGAACGGGCCGCAGGATTTCAGCACGCGCCACGTGATGGTGTCGCTGTGGGACACGATCTTCTGGGGGGCGTCGGACAGCGCGCGCGACCTGAGCGGCAAGGGCTATCTGACGGTACTCGCGCTGCCCGACTACCTGTACTTCGACTTCCCGTACACGCTCAATCCTCGCGAGCGCGGCTACTACTGGGGCTCGCATGCAACCGACGAGTACAAGGTGTTCTCGTTCGCGCCGGAGAACCTGCCGCAGAACGCCGAAGTGATGGGCGACCGTGACGGCAATCCGTTCGAGGTGACGGGCACGGGCCCCGCGCCGCGCATCGAAGGCATGCAGGGCCAGGCGTGGGGCGAAGTGATGCGCAACGACACCTTCCTCGAATACATGGCCTATCCACGGCTGCTCGCGCTCGCCGAGCGCGCGTGGCACCGGGCCGACTGGGAGCTGCCGTATGCGGCCAGCGTGCGTTTCAAGCGCGGCGACACGCACCACGTCGACATCGCCGCGCTGCAGCGCGACTGGGCCGGCTTCGCGACGCTGCTCACGCAGCGCGAATTGCCGAAGCTCGACCGCGCCGGCGTCGGCTACCGGAAGCCGACCTTCACGCTGACGAATCCGTGAACGGCTGAAGGTATCGGGTAATGCGCGATGCGGGCAAACGCATCGCGCCTCGCCCGCCCCCCAAAAAAAACGGCTTGCGACGCGTGCGTCGCAAGCCGTTTTCGTTTGACCGCCGGCCCGGATCCGCCGCGCGGATCGATCAGGCCGGCTTCACCGCATCACGCCGGTTGTGCGGCCGCCCCGCCGCCCGACGGCGGCAGGCGCGCGCCGAGCTGTTCGGCATAGCGAGCCGCCGCGTTGCCGCAGACGATGTGGAACGTGTCGAGCGACACCCATGCGACGTCGAGCGTGCCGAGACGCTCCTGATCGACCGCCGACGGATCGCGCACGACCACGCGCAGGCGCGTGGTGGCCACCACCTCGAGCGACGCGACGTTGGTCGCCCCGCCGAACACCGCGAGCCAGCGGGCCGGCTCCGGATCGAGCGGGCCGGCGGCCGCGCCCGTGACGGGCTGCGCGGCAGCGCCGGTTGCGGCCGATGCGGCACCGGTCGCGCCGCCGCCGATCGCGGCACGCATCTCGTCGGCGATGATGTCGGCCTCGGGCCCGATGATCACCTGCACGCTGTTGCCGCCGCGCTTGAGCACGCCGCGTGCGCCGATCGACTTCAGTTCCGGCTCCGATACCTTCTCCGGATCGACGACGCTCAGGCGCAGGCGCGTCGTGCACGCGTCGACGACCGACAGGTTGGCCGCCCCGCCGAGCGCGGCGATGTAGCGTTGCGCACGCGGTGCGGCAGCCGTTGCAGCCGCGCCCGGCGCGACGAAGCCGCCCGATGCGTACGACTCCGCGGCTGCATCGGTCGATGCCGGCTCACGGCCCGGCGTGGCCATGTTGAACTTGCGGATGAAGAAGCGGAACAGCCCGTAGTACGCGACGCCGTACGCGATGCCGAGCGGAATCGCGATCCAGCCCTTCGTCGACAGCCCGTAGTTCAGCACGTAGTCGATCGCGCCGGCCGAGAACGTGAAGCCGAGCTTCACGCCGAGGATCTGGCAGATCGCGAGCGACAACCCCGTCAGCACCGCGTGGATCACGTACAGCACCGGCGCGAGGAACATGAAGCTGAACTCGATCGGCTCGGTCACGCCGGTCAGGAACGACGTCAGCGCCATCGAGAACAGCAGGCCGCCGACCATCGCGCGGCGCTCCTTCGGCGCTTCATGCAGCATCGCGAGACACGCCGCCGGCAGGCCGAACATCATGATCGGGAAGAAGCCGGCCATGAAGGTGCCCGCGGTCGGGTCGCCCGCGAAGAAGCGGTGCAGGTCGCCGTGCACGATCTCGCCGCCGGCGGGCGGCGTGAAGTTGCCGAACACGAACCACGCGAGCGAGTTGATGATGTGGTGCAGGCCGGTGACGAGCAGCAGACGGTTCAGGAAGCCGAACACGAACGCACCGATCGCGCCCGCCGTCGTCAGCCACTGGCCGGCCGCATCGATCGCATGCTGGATCGGCTGCCAGACGTACCCGAACGCGATGCCCAGTATCACGCAGACCAGCCCCGTGATGATCGGCACGAACCGCTTGCCGCCGAAGAACGCGAGGTAGTCCGGCAGCTTGATGTCCTTGTAGCGGTTGTACAGCAGGCCCGCGACGACACCCGCGATGATCCCGGACAGCACGCCCATGTTCAGCTTGGGATCGATGTCCTTCATGATCGCGGTTTCGATCAGGTAACCGATCGCGCCCGCGAGCGCCGCCACGCCGTTGTTGTCCTTCGCGAAGCCGACCGCCACGCCGATCGCGAACAGCAGCGGCAGGTTGTCGAAGATCGCGCCGCCGGCGTCGGCGATCATCTTGATGTTGAACACGTCCGGCTGGCCGAGCCGCAGCAGGATGCCGGCGACCGGCAATACCGCGATCGGCAGCATCAGCGCCCGGCCCAGGCCCTGTATTTTCAGAAACGGATTCCCGTTCATTCAGTCCTCCAATCCTTGTCTCGTCATTAATCGTCGTTGAACTACTTGCCTTCGTCGTGAAACCGGTCGCGAACCTGCCGTCGACGCTCAGTCGAGCGGCCAGACCTCGCGGCTTGCTGCCCTTACCGCCTGTGCCGAATCGAGCGCGAGCAGATCCTGCGCGCGCTGACGGCACAACTGGTAATCGAGACGGCGCACACGCGCCTTGATGCCCGGCACCGACACCGGGTCGACCGACAGTTCGGTCACGCCGAGGCCCACCAGGACCGGCACCGCCAGCGGATCGCCGCCGAGCGCGCCGCATACGCCGACCCACTTGCCGTGCTTCGCGGCGCCGCGCACCGCGATGTCGATCAGGCGCAGCACGGCCGGATGCAGGCCGTCGGACTGCGCGGCCAGGTCGGCCTGGCAGCGGTCCATCGCGAGCGTGTACTGGGTCAGGTCGTTGGTGCCGATCGACAGGAAATCCGCGTGCTGCGCGAGCTGGTCGGCCAGCAGCGCGGCCGACGGCACCTCGATCATCACGCCGACCTCGATCGGCTCGGTGCGGCCCTGCGCGCGCGCGAATTCGTCGATGCGCTTTCTCAACCGCACGATCTCGCCCGCGTCGGTCACCATCGGCAGCAGGATGCGCACCGCGCCGAACGGCTTCACCGCGAGCAGGCCCTGCAATTGATCGTCGAGCAGATCGGGGCGCACCTGCGCGAGACGGATGCCGCGCAGGCCGAGCGCCGGGTTCGGTTCGGGCGGCAGCGTCAGGTAGTCGACTTCCTTGTCCGCGCCGACGTCGAGCGTGCGGATGATCGCCGTGCGGCCCTGCAGCGCGTCGATGATCGACTGGTAGCTCTGCTGGTGTTCGACCGCCGTCGGCGCGGCCTGGCGATGGATGAACATCAGCTCGGTGCGCAGCAGGCCGACCGCGTCCGCGCCGTTGTCGACCGCGGTGTTCGCGTCGTCGAGCGTCGCGATGTTCGCGGCGACCTCGATCGCGCGGCCGTCGACCGTCGCGGCCGCCTCGCCGGCCTGTTGCCGGTTCGCCTCGCGCACGCCGTCCAGGCGCTGGCGCTCGTGCCGCGCGCGCTCGACGTCGAGCGCGGTCGGGGCATGTTCGAGCCGGCCCGCGCTCGCATCGACGACGACCTGCGTGCCGTCCGGAATCGCGTACAGCGCATCGCCGACCGCCACCAGCGCCGGAATGCCGAGCTGCCGCGCGATGATCGCCGCGTGCGACGTCGCACCGCCGCGCGCCATCACGAGCGCGGTCACGCGCTCGCGATCGAGCGACGACAGGTCGGACGGCGTAAATTCCTCGGCCGCGAGCACGGCCTCGTCGGGCAGCACACGCGCGGCGCCGTTCGTGTGGCCGAGCGCGCGCAGCACGCGTTTCTCGATGTCGCGCAGGTCGGCCGCGCGTTCGGCGAGCAGCGCGTCGTCGAGCTTCGACAGCGTGTCGATCTGCGTGCGGATCGTCGCGCGCCACGCGAAGCCCGCGCCCTTGCCGAGGCTGATCAGGTCGCGCGCCGCGTCGATCAGCGTCGGATCCTCGAGCAGCACGCGGTGCACCGCGAAAATCCCTGCTTCGCCGACCGCGCCGCGCGCCGAGGCGCTGCGTACCGTTTCGTCGAGTTCGGCGTCGACGGCCTTCAGCGCCTGATCGAGCCGTCGGCTTTCCGTAGCGGGCGTGCCGGATGCCTGCTCGGGCGGCACGATGTCCGCATCGTCGAGACGCACCAGCGCGCCGACCGCGATGCCGGGCGCCGCGCATACGCCCGCGAGCGTGTTCGGATCGATGGGTGCGCCGACGTTGCGTGCGACCGTCCGCGGCGCGGGCGATTTCAGCCGCGCCGGCTGTTCCTCGACTTCGCCGTGCGCTTCGCGCAGCAGCTCGCGCTCGACCGCATCGACGGCCTGTTGCGCGTGCGCGCCGCGGCCGACCAGTTCGACCGTCGCGCCTTCGCCGGCACCGAGGCCGAGCAGGCCGACGACGCTCGCGATCGACGCCTTGCGGCCATCGAACAGCACGTCGACGGCCGCGTCGAACCCGCGCACGGCTTCACGCGCCCGGGCCGCCGGCCGCGCATGCAGGCCGCCAGGCTGCGCGAGCACGATCTCGCGGCGCACTTCGTTGTGCGCGGCCGCGCCGGCCTGCGCCGCCTGCGCGGCGGCCTCGCCCTTGCCGCGCAGCGCGAGCAACGGCGTCTCGCCGGCGGTCGCGAAACCGCTCGCGCGATCGACCACCTCGAACGCGTCGGAATTCGCGATCGCGATCACCGACACGAGCGAATGCGCGTGGCGCGCCACCGTGTCCTGGTCGAACTCGATCAACAGCGCGCCCGCCTCGACGCGCGCGCCGGCTTCGACGTGCGCGATGAAGCCCTGCCCGTTCAGCTCGACGGTGTCGATGCCGATGTGCAGCAGCACTTCCGCGCCTTGCGGCGTCGTGATCGTCACCGCGTGGCCGGTGCGCGCCAAATGCGACACGACGCCCGCGCACGGCGCGACGAGCCGGCCCGCGAGCGGGTCGATGCCGATGCCGTCGCCGAACATCCCGCCGGAGAACACCGGATCGGGCACGTCGGCCAGGGCGACGATCGGCCCCGTCAACGGGCTGAGCAGAACGATCTGATCGGGGGTGGGGCTCTTCAACTGGGATTCCTCGGCGCGTCTCATCGGCTTTCTCGGCTATCAGTGCGTTTCGGTGACTTTGTTCAGGTGGCGCGGCGTGTCGGGATTGCGGCCGCGTGCGACGGCGAGATCCGCCGCCATCACGTAGAACGAAAGAATGGCGGCGATCGGGTCGAGCGCCGAATGGGCGGACTGCGCGAGCGGCAGCACGGTGCCCGATACGCCGGGCGTGCCGGCGGGCGCCGCGAGCAGCACGGCGGCGCCGCGGGCGCGCATGTCCGCGGCGAGCTGCAGCAGGCCGGCCTGCTCGGGCCCGGGCGGCGCGAACACGAGCAGCGGATAGTCGCGGTCGATCAGCTCCATCGGGCCGTGGCGCACTTCGGCGCTCGAGAACGCCTCGGCCTGGATGCCGGACGTTTCCTTCAGCTTCAGCGCGGCTTCCTGCGCGATCGCGAGGCCCAGGCCGCGGCCGATGACGATCATCCGTTCGACGCCCGCGAGCGCCGCGACGGCCTGCGACCAGTCGAGCCGGCCGGCCTGCGCGAGCACGTCGGGCAGGCCGCGCAGCGCGGTGATCAGCGCGGCGTCGCGCTGCCAGTACGCGACGATCTGCGCCGACAGCGACAGCATCGCGATATAGCTCTTCGTCGCGGCGACCGACAGTTCGGGGCCGGCGAGCAGCGGCAACTGATGCTCGCATGCGTCGGCGAGCGGCGACGGCAGGACGTTCACGGCGGCGACGGTTCGTGCGCCGGCTTCGCGCAGTGCGGCCATCGTATTGACGAGATCGGGGCTCTTGCCCGACTGGGAAAACGCGATCGCGAGCTGATCCTGCACCTTCAGCGGCGCCTGCTGCAGCGTCGCGACCGACATCGGCAGCGACGCGACCGGCACGCCGAGGCGGCTCATCGTCAGGCTCGCGAAATAGCTGGCGGCGTGATCCGAGCTGCCGCGCGCGACCGTCAAGGCGACGGCCGGCGGGTGGTCGAGCAACTGGCCGGCGAGCGCTTCGACGCGCGTGGTGTCGGCGATCTGCGCGGCGACGACCTGGGCGGACTCGCGCGCTTCCTTAAGCATATTCGACAATCGATTCTCCTTCGACGTAGGTCGCGGTGAGGTTCAGGTCGCGATCGAATACCGCGAGGTCGGCCCATGCGCCGCGCTCGAGGCGACCGCGATCGGCGACGCCGAGGTAGTCGGCCGCGTAGCGCGACATCCGGTTCGACACGTCGGCGAGCGGCAGGCCGAGCGACACGAGGTTGCGCAGCGCCTGGTCCATCGTCAGCGTGCTGCCGGCGAGCGTGCCGTCGGCGAGCCGCACGCCGCCGAGGCATTTCGTCACGTGCTGGCTGCCGAGCCGGTATTCGCCGTCGGGCATGCCGGTGGCGGACGTGCTGTCGGTCACGACGTACAGGCGCGGGATCGCGCGCAGCGCCGCGCGAATCGCGCCGGGGTGGACGTGCAGCAGGTCGGGAATGATTTCCGCGTATTCGGCATGCGCGAGCGCGGCGCCGACGAGGCCCGGGTTGCGGTGATGCAGCGGCGACATCGCGTTGAACAGGTGCGTGAAGCCGCATGCGCCGTGCTTGAGCGCGGCGACCGCGTCGTCGTAGGTCGCGAGCGAGTGGCCGAGCTGCACGCGCACGCCGCGCGCGGCCATCTCGCCGATGATCTCGATGTGGCCCGCGATTTCCGGCGCGAGCGTGACGACGCGGATCGGCGCGATCGACAGGTACTTCAGCACCTCATCGAGCACGGCCGACACGGCCGCGTCGGGCTGCGCGCCGAGCTTGCCGGGGTTGATGTACGGCCCTTCGAGATGCACGCCGAGCACGCGCGCGCCGCCCGGCGTGCGGGTGCGCGCGACGGTGCCGAGGTTCGCGACGACCTCCATCAGTTCGTCGCGCGGCGCGGTCATCGTCGTCGCGAGCAGGCTCGTCGTGCCGAATTGCGCGTGGGTGCGGACGATCGTTTCGATCGCGTCGCCGCCTTCCATCACGTCGGCGCCGCCGCCGCCGTGCACGTGCAGGTCGATGAAGCCGGGCAGGATGTACGGTGCGTCGTTCGTCGCGGGATCGGCGGGCGTGCCGTCGAGCGTGGTGATGCGGCCGTTCTCGCTATCGAGCGAGCCGTGAATCCAGCCGTCGGGGGTAAGGATGTTGCCAGTCAGCATGACGTTCTCTTGATGATCTGGTGACGCGGGCATCCGCGTCGTGATTTGCCAATTCGTTGCGATTCATCGCGCGCGATTGCGTTCCATCGCGCGTGGTGGCGGGCAGTCTCGCGCGTCAGCGTTTCAGTTCGGCGACGAAGTCGTAATAGTCGTCGCGGCAATACGTTTCGCTCATTTCGATCGCGCGCTGGTCGACGCCGTAGCCGATCCGCGTGATCACCAGCAGGGCCGAGCCCGGCTTCACCGCCATCCATTTCGCGATCGCGTGCGTCGCGTTCGCCGCGCGAAAGTGCTGCAGCGCGCGCACGACGGTCGTGCCGCGCGCCTCGAGGTATTCGTACAGCGACGCGCCGAGCACCTGCGGATCGGGCACCACCGCGGCGGGCAGCGTCGAATGCTCGACGGCCATCACGATGCCGTCCGCGCGGCGCAGCCGTTCGAGCCGCGCCACCGTCGCGCCCGGTGCGAGGCCGAGATGCGTGATCTCGTCGCGGCTCGCGGCGCGCAGCGTGCGCGACAGCCACACCGAATCGGGCACGAAGCCGCGCTGCCGCATCTTCGCGGTGAAGCCGACGAGATGCGACAGCGGATCGGCGACCCGCGGCGTGATGAAGCTGCCCGCGCCGCGCACCCGCTTGATCAGCCCCTGCTCCACCAGCAGCGCGAGCGCACGACGCGCGGTGATCCGCGACACGCCGATCGACACCGACAGCAGCCGCTCCGACGGCAGCGCCTCGCCGGCCCGCCACGCGCCTGCGTGGATCGCGCTCGCCAGCTTGCGGGCGAGCTGCAGATAGAGCGGCGTGTCGTCGAGGGGGTCGGGCGCCAGTTCGGACCAGCCGGTTTCCATGTGCCTCCGCGTGTCGGACGACGATCTCGGACCGTCGAAAGTGAACGCATTATATAACCACAATAATACCAGTCAACGAACTGGTATTAGCGTCGTGGAAATCGCCGAAAGCCTTGCGCGGCAAGCGTTTTAGTGCCGGTAAAGCCTTTGTTTACAATGCAGTGCGGGATAGGGATTTACCCGGGGTGGTATGCAAGGGGACGGTTCCAGTGCGCGATTCAGCCGGGTTTCGGGTGTGGATATGAGACCGAAATAGAACCAGTTGAGCCAACTGGTATGCATCGCCGGGCGGGCGCGCGGCGCGCGTCGGTGGAGTAGCCGGTGGACTGTCAGTGAAATTCCCGGCTCGACGTACGCAGGCCACCAAGCAGCGGCGTCAGATCCTCGAAATGCTGCGCGACGAGGTGCCTGACGTCGCTCGCGACCTGCCAGACGCCGGACACCGCGAGCAGCCGCGAATCGAGTGTTTCGCGACGCTGCCGCGCGAGCAGCTCGGGCCGGACGATCACGTTCACGCAGCCGGTTTCGTCCTCGAGCGTCATGAACATCACGCCTTTCGCGGTGCCCGGCATCTGCCGCGCGGTCACAAGCCCGCACGCGCGTGCAAGCCGGCCGTCGGGGCGGTCGTGCAGCTCTGCCGCGGACGACAGCCGCCGCGCGCGCAGCGCGGCCCGCAGCAACGCGACGGGGTGGCGGTTCAGCGTAAGGCCGGTGGTGTCGTAATCGGCGAGGATCTCGTCGGCTTCGGACGGTGCGCCGAGCGCGGGCTTGTCCGGTTCGTCGATCGGCGCGGCGGCGAGCAGGTCGCGCTCCGGCGCGGCGGCGACGGCCTGCCATAGCGCATCGCGGCGATGACCGGCGAGCGTCACGAGCGCGTTCGCGGCGGCGAGCGCTTCGAGGTCGCGGCGTTCGAGTTGCGCGCGGCGGGCAAGTTCGTCGACGTTCATGAATGGGCCGGTTGCGCGCGCGGTTTCGATCCGACGCGCGGCGGCTTCGCCGAAACCACTTACGAGCGACAGACCGAGCCGCACGGCGGGTTGCCCTTGCGGCGGCAGTTGGCCCGGTAACGCTTCGAGCGATGCATCCCAGCCGCTTTGCGTCACATCGATCGGCAAGACTTGCACGCCATGCCGCTTCGCGTCCTGCACGAGTTGGGACGGCGGATAAAAGCCCATCGGCTGACTGTTCAGCAGCGCGGCGAGGAAGATCGCCGGTTCGTGGCACTTGAGCCAACTGCTCGCATAAGCCAGTTTCGCGAAGCTCGCCGAATGGCTTTCGGGGAAGCCGTAATCGCCGAAGCCCTTGATCTGCTCGAAGATCTGTTCGGCGAATTCGGGCGGGTAGTCGCGCTCGCGCATCCCGTCGACGATCTTGCTGTGATATTGCTCAAGATTGCCCTTGCGTTTCCATGCGGCCATCGCGCGGCGCAATTTGTCGGCCTCGCCGGGCGTAAAGCCCGCCGCGATCATCGCGATCTGCATCACCTGCTCCTGGAAGATCGGCACACCCAGCGTGCGTTCAAGCGCCGGCTTCAGATCTTCCTTCGGGTAGCTGACCTTTTCGAGCCCCTGCCGCCGCTTCAGATACGGGTGCACCGCGCCGCCCTGGATCGGCCCCGGCCGCACGATCGCCACCTCGATCACCAGATCGTAATAAGTGCGCGGCCGCAGGCGCGGCAGCATCGACATCTGCGCGCGCGATTCGATCTGGAACACGCCGACCGTGTCGGCACGGCAGATCATGTCGTAGGTTGCTTTGTCATCCTGCGGAATGTGCTTCAGCGTGAACGGCTTGCCGTCCGGCTCCGGCGGCCCGCGCCACGCGGTGCGCAGGTCGAACGCGCGATGCAGCGCCGACAGCATGCCGAGCGCGAGCACGTCGACCTTCATCAGCCCGAGCGCTTCGAGATCGTCCTTGTCCCACTGGATCACGCGCCGCCCGTCCATGGCCGCGTTCTCGACCGGCACGAGCCGCGTGAGCTTGCCGCGACTGATCACGAAACCGCCCGAGTGCTGCGACAGATGGCGCGGGAAGTTGAGCAATCGCCCCGCCAGTTCGGCCCATGCGCGAATCATTGGCGTCGCGGGATCGAGCCCGGTCGACGAGAATTGCTGCAGCAAATCGCGGCTGCCGTCGAACCAGCGGTGCCCTTTCGCAACGCGATCGACCAGCATCGGATCGACGCCGAGCGCCTTGCCGACTTCGCGCAGCACGCCACGCGGACGATACGTCGAGACGGCAGCCGCGAGCGCGGCGCGATCGTGTCCATATTTTTTGTAGATGTGCTGAATCACCTCTTCCCGACGCTGATGCTCGAAGTCGACGTCGATATCGGGCGGCTCGCCACGTTCCGCGCTGATGAAGCGCTCGAACAGCATCGTGCTCTGCTCGGGATTCACCTCGGTAATGCCGAGGCAATAACAGACCACGGAGTTCGCCGCCGAGCCTCGCCCCTGACACAGGATGTTCTGGCTGCGCGCGTATTTGACGATGTCGTAGACGGTCAGGAAGAACGGTTCGTATTCCAGTCTTGCGATAAGCGCGAGTTCATACCGGATCTGCTTTGCCACGCTCTCCGGCACACCATTCCGATAGCGCCGGAATACGCCCGCCCACGTTTCCTGCCTCAGGTAACTGGTCGGCGTGTGCCCGCGCGGTATGAGTTCGAGTGGATACTCATACTTCAAATCACCAAGAAAGAAATGGCATTCATCGAGGATCGCGCACGTCTCGGCGATCTCGTCCGGCGAGAACAATTGCCCGATCCGCTGCCGCCCACGCAGATGCTGCTCCGCATTCGGTGCGAGCGCGTAGCCGCATTCCGACACCGGCATTCCGACCCGGATCGCCGTCATCACGTCCTGCAGCGGCTTGCATGAACGCCGGTGCATCGTCACGTCGCCAAGCGCGACGACGCGCACGCCGCGCCGCGCCCCGGCCTCGCGAATCTCGTCGCGCTGCACACCATCCAGCGCGCGCTGCAACTGCACGAGCCCGAGCCGCGCACGCTCGCCGAACGTCGCGCGAAACCACGCGACCTGCGCATCGAGCACGTTCGCGCGAACCGGATACGCCGGCACGAGGATCGCGAAGCAATCAGGCACGCCGCGCAAATGCGCGAATTTTTCGGGCGGCGCCGATAACATGCGCGACGTCAGTTGGTACGTGCCCTTCGGCGAGGCCATTCGTCGCCATGAAATCAGCTCCGACAGGTTGCCGTAACCCTCGCGGTTCTGCGCGAGCAACACGAGCCCGAACGCTCCGGGCCCCGGATCGTAGCCGGGTGGAACATCGTCCGGCGTCACCTCGAAGTACGAACCAACGATCAGCGGCAGCCCGGCCGCTTTCGCCGCGACATGCATGCGCGGCGCACCTGCGAGCGAGCATTCGTCGGTGATCGCGATCCCGCGATAGCCGAGTTTCAACGCACGCTCGACCAATTCGTCCGCATGCGACGCGCCATGCAGGAACGAAAAGTTCGAGCGGCAAAACAGCTCCACGTAATCGGGCAGCACACTGAATTCCGCATTCATCGCCGCTCACCCGAACAGCCCGTGCAGAAACCAGTGCGGGTCCGCCTGGCTGCTCGTCCGTTCCTTGAATACCCAATAGCACGCGCCCTCTTCGTCCTGCGCGACGCAGTAATCACGCTCGACCAGTTGACCGTCGAACCAACCCGCCTCGATCCGCTCGGGCGACGACATCATCCTGAGCGGCGTATGGAACACCGGCCGCTCCCCGCGCATCAACAGCGGCAGCGGCTCAGCCAGCAACCACACGGGACGCGGCGGCGCGGCGGGTAGCGCGACGGCCGGCTTGCCCGCCTGCGCATCGAGCGGCAACCAGCGGTTCGCGGCCTCGGGCCGATGATCGGCCACCGGCGCCGCACGCAGCACATTCTCCGCGCCGAGCCGCGCGACCAGCAGCTCGAACAACCGCTCGCGGGTTTCCCGCGTACCGCCCGGCTCGGGAAAAAGATCGTCGGCCGGCGGTGCGACCGATTCGACGCGCGTGGCCTTCAGACGCACCGCGATCACCGCGGCCGGCAACTCGACGCGTGCGAGCCGCTCGCCGAGCAGCCGCATGAAATGCACCTCGTCGCGCACGGGTGCGGCGAACGCGAGTTCCAGCGGTGTCGGCGGCACGGCCTGTCGGCCGCGCTCGTGCTCGAGATCGAACGTCATCGCGGCCAGCGACAGTTGCCGCGCGGCCAGCCAGCCGCATAGCTGCACGACGAGCCGCCGCGCGGCGAACAGCACGGCCTCCGCGTATTCGACACGCTCCGGCAATTCGAGCCGCACATCGAACACGGGCGGCACCGCCATCCATGCGAGCGGCTCGACCGCGTCGCCGTACGCGCGATCGAGCGCGGCCAGCAGCGCGGGACCGCAGCGCCGCTGCAGCCCCGCGCGCGGCAGGCGGCGCAGATCGGCGAGCGTGCGACAGCCGAGACCGTCGAACCAGCCTGCATACGGACGCGCATCGGGCAACAGCACGCACGGCAGCCCGTCGAGCGTGCGGACGAGTGACGCGGGGCCGGCCACCCGGCGCCGGATCCGCGCACGAGCCGATACGCGCGCCAGCAGCCATGCGCCGCATCCGGTCGGTGCGGCGGACAGGCGCGCGGCATAGCCGAGCGTCGCAAGCGTCGCCCGCACCTGGCGACACAACGACGGCAGGCCGCCGAACAGCCGCAGGCTCGGGCCGACGTCGACGATGAGCGTGGCTTCGCTGTCGAGCGCGACGCACGGCGAAAAGCGCAGCAGCGCGAGCGCGACCGCGCGCAGCGCATCGGCTTCGCGCGCGGGATCGCGTTCGACGAGTTGCGTGTCGGGCGCGAGCGTGAGCACGCCGCCGCGCTTCATGCCCGCGCGCACGCCCTGCCGGCGCGCGGCCGCATCGGCGATCAGCACGACACCCTGTTCGAGCACCGCGCAGCCTGCGTCGTCCGCCTCGCCTGCATCGCTTGCGTCGCCCGCGCTGCCGTCAGACGGCGGCGGGGCGCACACGTCGAGCGGCAGGCGCGGCAGATGGATGCCGAGCAAGACGCGCATAGCGGCTCTCCACGATGGGCGACGGCAAATCGAGCACGAGCGGCTCGCCGCGCGCGGGCCCGCGACGCTTGACGATGTCGAGCGACACGCCGCCCGGCACCGGATACAGCGCGACGCGCAGCACGGCCGGCGACGGTTGCCGCGCGGCCGACAGCGGCCGCAGCATCACGAACAGCGTGTCGCCCGTGCGCGCGGCCGCGAGATGCAGGCGCCGCAGCGCATCGGGCCGCGCGTCCTGCCAGAGCAGCAGCGCACCGCAACAGCCGGTCTTGAGCGCCTGCTCGGCGGCCCACAGCGCATCGGTGCGGCTTCCCGCGCGCAACCACAGCAGCGCGTCGGCCGGCACGCCTAGACTGGCGAGCGCACTCGCATGCGGCGCTTGCGGCGGGGCGATGAGCGCGAGCGGCCGCCGGACGCTGACGCTGTGGGCGAGCGCGGGCGCAAGCAGCCGCATCTCGCCGCAGCCCGGCTGCGCGGCCAGCAGTTCGACGAGCCCGCCGATCGGCCAGCCGCCGCCGGGCAGTTCGGCGGACAGCGATGCAAAGCCCGTGTCGATCGTGCGCGGACCGCCGCGCGCGAGTTGCGAACCGCGCCAGAGCGACGGATGAAGGGATTCAGGAGAAATGGAGGATGCGAGCATGACGCCACCCACAACTGTATGGATATACAGTATATGGCAATGCGCTCGCGTCGCACAGCGCCGGTGCGAAACCGGTTTTTGTCAGATGAAAAGCATGCGGAAAGCCAATGCGCGCGTCTGATCGGGCCCGACCGAATCGCCCGCCCAGACGTCCTCGATGACTATCCGGCCCGGTGCGCGATGCTCAGGCCGGACCGGCAGGAACCGGCCAGCCTCCCCGGCCGGCCGGCGCGATGCAACACCCCGCATCGTGCCGGCCACACGTCCCGGGTCACCCCAGCAGCAGCGCGTCGTCGTCGAGCTGCTCGTGCCGCACCTTCTCGAACATCTGCAGCAGGTCCGGCACGTCGAGTCCCTTGCGCTCGTCGCCCGACACGTCGAGCACGACCTGCCCCTGGTGCAGCATCACCGTGCGGTCGCCGTAGTCGAGCGCCTGCCGCATGCTGTGCGTGACCATCATCGTCGTCAGCTTGCTGTCGGCGACGATGCGCGCGGTCAGCTCCAGTACGAACGCGGCCGTCTTCGGGTCGAGCGCGGCCGTGTGCTCGTCGAGCAGCAGGATCCGCGACGGCCGCAGCGACGCCATCAGCAGGCTCACGGCCTGCCGCTGCCCGCCCGACAGCAGCCCGATCCGGTCGGTCAGCCGGTTTTCCAGCCCGAGGTTCAGGAGCCGCAGCTTGTCGCGGAACAGCTCGCGCGACGGGCGATCGAGCGCGGCCCGGAAACCGCGCCGCACGCCGCGCGCCATCGCGAGCGCCATGTTCTCCTCGATCGTCAGCGCCTCGCAGGTGCCGGCCATCGGATCCTGGAACACGCGCGCGACGAGGTGCGCACGGTCCCACGCGGCCTTGCGCGTCACATCCGTGCCGTCGATCGCGATGCGCCCCGAATCGACGCGCTGATCGCCGCTGACCGCATTGAGGAAAGTCGACTTGCCGGCGCCGTTCGAGCCGATCACCGCGACGAACTGGCCGTCCGGAATCTCGAGCGACAGCCCGCGCAGCGCGCGTGTCTCGATCGGCGTGCCGGGATTGAACGTGAGTTTCAGGTCTTGTGCGGACAGCATGTCATGCCCCTCCATTCTTGCGCGCGAACAGCTTCTTGCGCGTCGCCGGCAGCACCAGCGCGATCGTGACGAGCGCGGCCGTCACGAGGTTCAGGTCCTGCGCCTTCAGGCCGATGAATTCGCTGTTCAACGCGAGCGCGATGAAGAAGCGGTAGACGATCGCGCCGAGCACGACGGCGAGCGTCGTCAGCACCAGCCGGCGCGCGGGCAGCAGCGTCTCGCCGATGATCACCGCGGCCAGCCCGATCACGATCGTGCCGATCCCCATCGAGATGTCGGCGCCGCCCTGCGTCTGCGCGAACAGGGCGCCCGCGAGCGCGACGAGCGCGTTCGACAGCGCCATCCCGGCGAGCGTCGCGCGGCCGGTCGCGATGCCTTGCGCACGCGCCATCCGCGGATTCGCGCCGGTCGCGCGCATCGCGAGGCCGAGCTGCGACGAGAAGAACCAGTCGAGGCCGAGCTTCGCGATCACGACGACGATCGCGAGCAGCGCCGGGCGCAGCACGTAATCGGGCATCCAGTCGGGCTGCAGCATGGTGAACAGCGTCGGCTCGGTGATCAGCGGCACGTTCGGCCGGCCCATGATCCGCAGGTTCACCGAGTAGAGCGCGATCATCATCAGGATACTGGCGAGCAGATCCATGATCTTCAGGCGCACGTTCAGCCAGCCTGTGACGAAGCCGGCCAGCGCGCCCGCGACGATCGCGAGCAGCGTCGCGGAAACCGGGTCGTAGCCGGCGGAGATCAGCGTCGCGGCGACGGCGCCGCCGAGCGGAAAGCTGCCGTCGACGGTGAGGTCGGGGAAGTTGAGGATGCGAAACGAGATCAGCACCCCGAGGGCGACGAGGCTGAAGATCAGGCCGATCTCCAGTGCACCCAGAAACGAGAACAGAGACATGATGGGGAAATCCTGTTGCTTCCCGGCCGGACGTGTACGGCCGGGTGAAGCGAACAGGCGGCCCCGGGTGGGAGCCGCCCGTCCGGCGATATCGTCGAGACCCCGATCGGGCCCGCAAGCGCGGCGGTCGGGCCGCGGCTTACTTGATGACCGTCTTCGCGTCCTTCACGAGATCCGGCGCCAGCGTGACGCCCTGCTTCGCGGCCGCGCCGGTGTTCACGAACAGTTCGAGGTTGCTGCTCGTCTCCGATGCGATTGCGCCCGGCTTCTCGCCCTTCAGGATCCGCGCGACGACCTTGCCGGTCTGGCGGCCCAGATCGCCGTAATTGATGCCGAGCGCCGCGATGCCGCCGCGCTTCACGCTGTCGGTGTCGCCGGCGACGAGCGGAATCTTCGCTTCGTTCGCGACCTTCACCAGCGCTTCGTACGCGGACACGACGTTGTTGTCCGTATTCGTGTAGATCACGTCGACCTTGCCGATCAGGCTCTTCGCGGCCGGGCCGATGTCGACGGTGCGCGGCGCGGCCGCTTCCTTGAGCGTCATCCCCTGCTTCGCGAGCAGTTCCTTGAGCGCCTTCACGACGACGACCGAGTTCGCCTCGCCCGGGTTGTAGACCATGCCGACCGTCTTCGCATTCGGCACGACGCGCTTGATCAGCGCGACCTGGCGATCGAGCGGCAGCTTGTCGGACACGCCCGTCACGTTCGTACCCGACGGGCCCCAGCCTTTCACGAGCTGCGCGGCGACCGGGTCGGTCACGCCCGAGTAGACGACCGGCACGCTCTTCGTCGCCGCGACGACCGACTGCGCGGCCGGCGTCGCGATCGCGACGATCACGTCGGGACGGTCGCCGACGAACTTGCGCGCGATCTGCGCGGCCGTGCCCGTGTTGCCCTGTGCGCTCTGGTATTCCCATTTGAGCTTGTCGTCGCCGTAGCCTTGCGCCTTCAGTTCGGCGCGCACGCCGTCGCGGATCGCGTCGAGCGCCGGATGATCGACGATCGACAGTACCTTGACCGTCTGCGCGTGCGCGGCGCCGGCCAGCGCGAGTGCGGCCGCGCCGGCCGTGATCGAGCGGATCGCGAAAGTCTTGAAACGATTCATGGGTGAGTCTCCCCCGTATTGTGTCGGTTCTGGATGATGGATTCCCGCCGCCGTCATGCGGGCGTCGCCGCACATGCAACACGGCGGCGGCCGGCCCATGCGCCCCGGGAAGGCGTGCAGCGGCGAACGCATGAGGATACCATTTCAGCAGACCACCGCCTGACTCCGAGCTTTCGCGCGAGCGGCCGATGCGCGGCACCGCCGCACCGCCATGAAATGCCTGGAAAGCCCGGCCAACGGCGCTCCGCGCCGGTCCCGACGCAACGCGTCAGCCGCGTTCACAGCTTTACGTTATGCTGTCCGCCGACCCGATCCACTCTATCGGAGAGGACATGAAACGAACGATTCGTGCGATCGCATTCGCGGCCGTCGCGCTGACATTGCCGGGAGCGGCATTCGCGCTGACCGACGGCAGCGCGCAATACGACGACTGCATGCTCAATGCGCTGCGCGAGAGCCGCAACGGTGCCGCCGCGCAGCTGATCCAGCGCTCGTGCGACGCGCTGTACCGCAACAACGCGATGCTGCTGCCGCGCGAACGGCGCTTTCACGAGTGCGTCGTGCAATCGCTGCCCGGCGTGCGCGACAACTACGCGATCCAGCAGATCATGTCGATCTGCTCGCGGCGCGGCGAGATGTGAGCTTGCCGTAAACACTGGCGGCCGGTCGGTGGTCCGTTCGTACAAAGGGCCTGCGCGATGCAGGCCCTTTCGTTTCGGCGAAATTCTTTGGATGAAGTGCCGTGCCGGAATCGACGCGGGGCGCGCCGGCCAAGCCCGGAAGCAGTCAGCCGTAGAGCCAGCGCCCTGCTTTTGCCGAGGCAATCAGCATTCGAACGTTCAAATCCGGCACGTGGTGAATCGCTTTTTTCTTGAACGGATTGATCAAGTCAAAGAGCGACAAATCATCTTCAGGGTAGTATTTTTTTACATCGAATTCGCTCACATCAACATTGAATTCGACAGAATACTCCCGCATCATCTCCTCCACTTCGATAGCATCAAAATCGAGATCAAGATCCAGATCCGTGTTCTCCGTTATATCCGGAGTGACCTGCCCCCGGTTTTAGTCCGAACTGCAGTTAGAGTCCGAGGTTAAAAACTGCTGTTTTGCATCGTGCGCCCGAGCGAACTGCGCAGGCGTCAGATAGCCGAGCGAACTATGAGGCCGCTCGGTGTTGTACTCGATACGCCATTCCTCAATCAGCCGCTTGGCGTGGCGCATTGAGACGAACCAGTGCTCGTTCAGGCATTCGTCGCGGAACCGCCCGTTGAAGCTCTCGATATAGGCATTTTCCACCGGCTTGCCAGGCCGAATGAACGACAGCGTGACACCGGCTTCGTAGGCCCATGCATCCAGCACCTTACCAGCGAACTCCGGCCCATTGTCGACCGTGATGGATGCGGGTAAGCCTCGCATCTCCTTGAGCCGCTCGAGCACTTGCTGCACTCGTAAGCCCGGCAGCGATGTATCGACCTCGATGGCCAAGCACTCGCGCGTGTAGTCGTCGACCACGTTCAGGCATCGAAACCGCCGACCATAGGCCAGCCCGTCAGAAACGAAGTCCATCGACCAGCTCTGATTCGGGCCTGTTGGTAACGGCAGCGGCGTGCGCTCGACAGCCGCAATACGCTTGCGTCGCCGCTTGCGCACGCTCAGCCCCGCCTTGCTGTACAGGCGCCAGATGCGCTTGTGGTTGGCGAAGCAGCCATCCCGCTGCAACAGCACGTGAATCCGGCGATAGCCGTAGCGGCGCTTCTGCGCGGCGATGGCCATCATCCGGCCAGTCAGCGCTTCGTCATCAACTCGGCGGCGTGATTCGTAGTGGAACAGCGAGCGCGAAATCCCTACCAGCCCGCAGGCCCGGGTAACACCCATGGCACGTTCGGTCATCAATATCCGGACCGCTTCGCGCTTGGCCTGCGGGCTTGCTACTTTCGAGCCAGCAGGTCCTTCAGCGCGGCGTTGTCGAGCATTGATTCGGCCAACAGGCGCTTGAGCTTGTTGTTCTCCTGCTCTAGTTCCTTCAAGCGCTGCGCTTCGGAGACCGTCATCCCGCCGAACTTCGCTTTCCAGTTGTAGTAGGTCGCTTCCGAGATGCCGTACTTGCGGCACAGCTCCGCCGGCTTCAGGCCAGCCTCGGCTTCCTTCAAGATGCCGATGATTTGTTCTTCGGTGAATCGCTTTTTCATTGCCGTTCCTCTCTGGAACGGACTCTACACCGTCACCGTACTAAATGCGGGGAGCAGGTCAGGAGCCCTCGTCGACATGGAAAATCCCGACCTCCTTCTCACGAACTCGATTACCCTCCCCTCGATATCTACCATAGCCTGTCGCCCTCCGTTGCCAACCTGTTGTAGTGACTCACCGTCTTGCAGGTGATGATCGAGATATCGCCCGCAAGAATCACCCAACCCAGCACGGGGATTGTTCTACCCACAAAGGTTCCGATATTCCTGACCAGTCTGATTTTTACGTTTCGCACCGGTCCCCCTACAATCGTTGGCAATTTCACTCCAAACGGGAATCGAGCCTTCTGAAAAATTCTTCTCGAGTATTGACTGGCCCGCGAAGTTCCCTTTATTGCTCCGGCAGGCTTTACCCTGGTCGTCAAACTGTTTTCACCCAGCAAAATCATTCCAACGACACCGCATCGCCAACTCCCAACTGATTCATGGTCTCGTCAACCATGATCCAGAAAAATAGCTCCCCGGCCCCCAGACCGCTCATCCCGTAATAATGGTAATTGCCATTCGATTTTTCGGTGGCCATTCAAACTCCTCACGCATGATTATTGAGTTGCCAGCCTACCGAGTCGTGTCGACTACTGCACCGAAAAATTTCTTTCGTTTTCGCGCTTACCCTCTCGGCAAAGACGACGAAATATTGCCGGCATCCTCGCCCCTCGACACGGCAGGAAGCGCTGGCGCGGCACACAGCGCGGGAAGTGGTGAGGAGTGAATGCACGGCTCTACATTAGACGCATGGTGTAGAAGGTCGATGTCAATGCAACAGACCGTTACCAATCTCGTTATCGACGACATCGCCGCCCCAATTTCGATTCGTTATTTTCGCGCCGCTTGCGTAAATAAAACATAAAACGTGTGAAAGCCGAATCGGGCCATGTCCGCCAGGCGGCACCGCGATGCTCTTCCCATCGCATAAAAAAGGCCTGCACGCGTGCAGGCCTTCCTTCGTTCAAGTGCGGATTCGCGTTCAGAACGACGCGACCATCGATCCCTTGAACTGCTTCTTGATGAACTCCTTCACTTCCGGCGACTGGTACGCCTTGACCAGCTTCTTCACCCACGGCTGATCCTTGTCCTTCGCGCGCACGGCGATCAGGTTCGCGTACGGGCTCGTCAGCGCTTCGAGCGCGATCGCGTCCTTGGTCGGCTGCAGGTTCGCGGCGAGCGCGTAGTTCGTGTTGATCACGGCTGCGTCGACGTCCGACAGCACGCGCGGCAGTTGCGCGGCGTCGAGTTCGGAGATCTTCAGCTTCTTCGGGTTCTCGGCGATGTCGAGCACCGTCGCGTTGTTGCCGCCCGTGCCCGCGCCGGCCTTCAGCTTGATCACGCCTTGCGTCTGCAACAGCAGCAGCGCGCGGTTCTCGTTCGACGGATCGTTCGGCACCGCGAGCTTCGCGCCTTGCGGCAGATCCTTCAGCGACTTGAATTTCTTCGAATACACGCCGATCGGCGAAATGTACGTCAAGCCGGCGCTGACGATCTTGTAGCCGCGCTGCTTCACCTGGCTGTCGAGGTAGGGCTGGTGCTGGAAGCTGTTCGCGTCGAGGTCGCCCGAATCGAGCGCCGCGTTCGGCTGCACGTAGTCGTTGAACTCGATGACCTTCACGTTCAGGCCTTCCTTCTCTTTCGCGACCTTCTGCACGACTTGCCACACTTCCGAATCCGGGCCGGCGACCGTGCCGACCTTGATCACCTTGTCTTCGGCGTGCGCGCCTGCCGACAGCGTCAGCGCGGCACCGGTAGCCAGCACGGAAAATACCTTCAGGAGACTGCGACGCTTCATCTGTTTCTCGCTTTCTTGCTTACTTGAAATGGGGCGCGATACGGGTATGCCCCGACTCGCAGGAAGGGCCAAATGGTGTCACAGGATCGACGGGAAGTGAAATACATCCCGCTCATATGGGTATGCACCGGCGCAGTGCTTTGGCGGCCGATGCACGACCCGGCCGTTAGTTGCATTTCCTTCTCGGTGCTTTATCCCATCGGCCGACATGCGTCACGCCGCCACCGTCTCGTTGGCCGCCTGTGCGCCGAAGGCCGGTTCGGCCGCCCGCGCGCCGGTCCCGCGCGGCGACGGGCCGCCGGTATTGCCGACCCGAAATGCGCCGACCGCGTCACGCAGCCGCGCGGCCTGTTCCTGCAGCGATGCGGCCGCCGCGGCGGCTTCCTCGACCAGCGCCGCGTTCTGCTGGGTCACCTGGTCCATCTGCGTGACCGCGCGCCCGACCTGCGTGATGCCGCTCGCCTGCTCCTCGGACGCGGCCGCGATCTCGCCCATGATGTCGGTCACGCGCGCGACCGCCTGCAGGATTTCGCCCATCGTCGTACCGGCCTGGCCGACCAGCGTCGAGCCGTTGCGCACGCGCTCGACCGAATCGACGATCAGCTCGCGGATCTCCTTCGCAGCCGTCGCACTGCGCTGCGCGAGCGAGCGCACCTCGCCCGCGACCACCGCGAAGCCGCGGCCCTGCTCGCCCGCGCGCGCGGCCTCGACCGCCGCGTTCAGCGCGAGGATGTTGGTCTGGAACGCGATGCCCTCGATCACGCCGATGATGTCGGCGATCTTGCGCGAGCTGTCGTCGATCTCGCCCATCGTGCCGATCACGCGGTTCACGACGTCGCTGCCCGTGCGCGCGATGTCCGACGCATTGTTCGCAAGCCCGCTCGCCTGCCGCGCGTTGTCGGCATTCTGCTTCACCGTCGCGGTCAGTTGCTCCATGCTCGCGGCCGTTTCCTCGAGCGACGCGGCCTGCTCCTCGGTGCGCTGCGACAGGTCGTCGTTGCCGGCCGAGATCTGGCGGCTCGCCGACGCGATCGCTTCGGCCGACTGGCGAATCCCGCCGATCGTCGCCTGCAGTCGCGCCTGCATGTCGTGCATCGCGGCCATCATGCTCGTGCGGTCGCCCGCGCGCACCGGCACCGGCTGCGTCAGGTCGCCCTGCGCGATGCGCGCCGCGAGCGCAGCCGCTTCGTCCGGCTCGCCGCCGAGGCTGCCGCGCACGTTGCGGATGATCACCAGCATCGCCGCGCTGATCACGAGGCCGATCACGAACACCACGGCCAGATGGCCGAGCAGCGTCCGGTAGTAGACGGTGTCGATGTCCTTCAGGAACACGCCGCTCGAGATGTTCCAGTCCCACGGCGCGAACCGCGTGACGTAGCTGATCTTCGGCACGGCCGTCTCGCTGTGCGGCAGCCGCCCGCGATATTCGGCGAACCCGCTGCCGGTCGCCTTCGCCGCGTTCAGAATCGTCACGAACAGCGGCTTGCCGTCCGGATCGAGATAGTCGCCGACCTGCGTGTCGACGAGCTTCGGCAGCGTCGGATGCATCAGCACGACCGGCTTCGAATCCATCACGAACACATAGCCCGAATCGCCGTAGCGCATCGCGGCGAGGCGTGCGAGCGCGTCGCGCTTCGCGTCGGCCTCGGGCAGCGCGCCGTTCTGCGCGAGCGTGTAATAGGCCTTCACGATGCCCGCCGCCGAGTCGACGAGATTCGCGATGCCGGCCTTGCGTTCGGCGAGCATCGTCGCGCGCGTCTCGTAGGCGCTCCATGCGCCGACGCCCAAAAGACCGATCCATACCAGCGCAAGCGCGAGCCACAGCTTGCGGTTCAAACTCATTCTGCTCATCTGTGTGCCTCTGTCGATGTCGATGCATCCGACGCGCGAACGGCCTGTCGCGCGCAAACGGTTGCTCCTTCATTTACGGCAGCGAGGCTTACATCTTGAATACACGTCGCCGCGGCGAACCGGCGAGCGACGGGCACGCCGCCCGTCGCGAGGCCGCGCCGGCGCGACAGCCCGCGTCCGCTGTGCTAAAAAGACCGGCCGGCCGGTGCGCGAAGCGCCGGCATCATTCCAGGGCCATCCATGTACGTCATCGACATCCACTACACCGCGTCGCTCGAGCGCATCGACGACGCGCTCGAACGCCACCGTGCGTACCTGCAGCCGCAGTTCGACAAGGGCATCTTCATCGCGGCGGGGCCGAAGGTGCCGCGCGAAGGCGGGGTGATCCTCGCGGCCCGCATCGATCGCGACGCGCTCGACGCGATCCTCGAGACCGACCCATTCGTCACCGAGGGGCTCGCCACGTATCGCGTGACGGAATTCCGGATCACGCGCGCCGCCTCCGGCTTCAACGTGCCGGCGCTGCCGTAACGCGACTTCGGCGCGACGCGCGCGCATGCCGACGCGCCGCCCGACGGGCGGCGCATGCACACAACGATGAGGGAAAGAAAACGTGACGACGCAGGACGGCCGTCACGCGATCGCCGGGCCGGGCGCCCGGCGGCTGCCGGTCAGTCGACCAGCAGCTTCAGGTCGTGGGCCCACGGGGCCGGGCCCTGGCCGTCGCGCACGAACAGGCGCAGCTTGCCGTCGCGGTCGAACACGTAGCTCGCGGCCGTGTGATCCATCGTGTAGCTGCCGGGCGTCTTGCCGGGCACCTTCGCGTAGTACACGCGGAAATCCTTCGTGACTTTCTTGAGCTGCGCTTCGTCGGCCGGCCGCAGGCCGATGAACGACGGATCGAACGCGGGCACGTACTGGCCGAGCAGCGCCGGCGTGTCGCGCTCCGGATCGACGGTGACGAACAGCACCTGCACGCGCTTCGCGGCATCCGGCCCGAGCTGCTTCAGCGCCTCGGACAATTCGGCCATCGTGGTCGGGCACACGTCCGGGCAATGCGTATAGCCGAAGAACATCACGACGGCACGGCCCTTGAAGTCGGCGAGAGTGCGGATTTTGCCGGTCGTATCGGGCAGCGAAAAGTCGCTGCCGAACTGCGTGTTGCCGGTGATGTCGAGATTCTGGAATTTCGGCGCATTGTCGCATCCGGCGAGCAGCAGCGCTGCCGAGAATGCGCACGCGAGCATCCAGCCCTGGCGCGCGCGGCGCCCAAACCGTGATTGGAGCATTGCGTTCAAACCGTGCGGTTACACGCCGAGCAGCGGGCGTGCATAGTGATCGACGAGCAGCGCGGCGAACAGCAGCGACAGATAGACGATCGAGTAGCGGAAGGCCTTGCGGGCGAGTGCGTCCGAATAGTCGCGATGGATCTTCCACGCATACGCGAGGAACACCGCGCCGAGCAGCACCGCGCTCGTCAGGTAGACGACCCCGCTCATCCCGGAGATGAACGGCATCAGCGTGACCGCGAACAGGATCACCGTGTACAGCAGGATGTGCAGCCGCGTGAACTTCTCGCCGTGCGTGACGGGCAGCATCGGCAGCCCGGCATTCTCGTAATCCTTGCGGCGATAGAGCGCGAGCACCCAGAAATGCGGCGGCGTCCATACGAAGATGATCAGCACGAGGATCCACGCGTCGCCCGGCACCGCGCCGGTGACCGCGGCCCAGCCGAGCGCCGGCGGCATCGCGCCCGACGCGCCGCCGATCACGATGTTCTGCGGCGTCATCGGCTTGAGCAGCAGCGTGTAGATCACCGCGTAGCCGACGAACGTCGCGATCGTCAGCCACATCGTCAGCGGGTTCGTGAACGTATAGAGCGTCCATGCGCCGACGCTGCCGAGCACCGCCGAGAACAGCAGGATCTGCGGCGTGGTGATCTCGCCGCGCGCGGACGGGCGCCACGCGGTGCGGCGCATCATCGCGTCGATCTTCTGCTCGACGAGGCAGTTGATCGCGAACGCGGCGCCGGCCAGCAGCCAGATGCCGACGGTGCCGCCGATCAGCACATGCCACGGCACCATGCCCGGCGTCGCGAGGAACATGCCGATCACCGCGCAGAACACCGCGAGCTGCGTGACACGCGGCTTCGTCAGCGCCATGTACTGGGAAAAGCGGTTACCGGACGATTGGGAGAGGGTGCTTTGCATGGGGGCGGTCACGCCGGGGCGGCGTCGCGCGCAGGCAGCGCGACACGGCCGGGGCGACTTGAAAGGATGCGAAAGTTTAACATGACGACGAGCAGCAGCAGGATCGCGGCCCCGCCGTTGTGCGCGACCGCCACCGGCAGCGGCCACTGCAGCACGATGTTGGTCAGGCCCGTCACGAACTGCAGCAGGACGACCAGCAGCACGCCGTTCGCGGGCCGCCGCAGCGATTCGAAGCGGCGCATCTTCAGCGCGAACGCGACCAGATACGCGACCACGACGAACGCAAACGTGCGGTGCGTCCAGTGGATCGCGACCAGCGCGTCCTGCGTGATCGCGTCGCCGTCCTTCGTCATCCCGAGCGCGCGCCACAGGTGGAAGCCGTGCTGGAAATCCATCGGCGGAATCCACTGGCCGTTGCAGGTCGGGAAGTCGGTGCACGCGAGCACCGCGTAGTTGGTGCTCACCCAGCCGCCGAGCGCGATCTGCACGACCAGCAGCACGAGCGCCGCGAGCGCGGCCGCACGGTAACGCCCGGCCTCCGGGTCATGTGACGGCAGCGGGGTCTGCCGCGCCGCGAGCCAGCCCAGCGTGCCGAGCAGCGTGAGGCCGAGCAGCAGGTGGATCGTGACGATCACCGGCTGCAGCTTCATCGTGACCGTCCATGCGCCGAACGCACCCTGCACGAGAATCAGCAGCAGCAGGCTCGTCGGCCACCACGGCGACACGTGCAGCGGGCGGCGGCGCAGCCGCGCGGCCCACGCGATCACCACCTGCGCGATGATCAGCACGCCGATCGCCATCGCGAAATAGCGGTGGATCATCTCGATCCACGCCTTCGTCATGCTGACCGGCCCGGTCGGCATCGCCTGGTGCGCGGCCGTGATCGCCGCGTGCGCGATGAACGGCGACGACGTGCCGTAGCAGCCGGGCCAGTCGGGGCAGCCGAGCCCGGAATCGGTCAGCCGCGTGAAGCCGCCGAACATCACGAGGTCGAGGGTCAGGAACGTGGTGATCCATACGAGCTTGCGGAACTTGTCGTCGTCGGCCTTCACCCACACGTACGACAGCGGCAGCAGCGCGATGCACAAGCCGATCAGGCCGAGTTGCAGTAGATACGACATCGGAATGGTGCCTCGTTCTCTTGCCTTAACCGATGCTCGACCACTTCAGCAGCTTCGTCACGTCCGACTTGATCTTGCTGGGATTCGGGTCTTTCGGGAAACGCATCATCAGGTTGCCGTTCGGATCGACCATGTAGATGTGGTCGCTGTCCTTCGTGCCGGCATCGGCCGGCAGCCACGCGGCCACCGCGGCCGGATCGGCGACGAGCCGGCGCGTGTCCGGATACGCGTCCAGCACCTTTTGCGGCGTCGCGCCCGCATCGCTGCGCAGCCACACCATCGTGATCCGGTGCCGCTCGCCCGCCTGCGTGACGCGGATCTGGCGCATGAAATAGAGCTTCTGCGCGCAGGCGTCGTCGCACGCGCTGCGGTCGGTCATCACGAACAGCCAGACACCGCGCAGCGACGACAGCGGCACCGTCTTGCCGGTTTCGTCGGTGACCTGCAGATCCGCCGGGATCGGGCGCTGCGGCTCGATCAGCGTGCCGTAGTTCGTCGATCCGCCCTTCGGCTTGATCACGTAATAGGTGAAGTACGACGCGATCATCGGTGCGGCGCACACGAGACCCAGCAGCACGAGCATCCAGCGGCCGCGCTTGCGGGCCGCGGGCGACACCGGCGCAGCGGCCGGACCTTGACGGGAAGATTGCATGGACAAATCAGACCTCTCGAAACGAACCCGCGGCGCCGGCGCCGCGTCCTGGCATGACGCTCACGCGCCGGCCGACTTCTTCGCCGCACGCCGCGCGGCGTACAGGCCGAAGCCGAGCGCGGCCGCCGCCATCGCCCACCACTGAAACATATAACCGTAATTGCGCTCGACGCCGGTCGTCGCCGCCGGCCAGTCGCGCACGAGCTTGTCGCCGTCATCGCTCGTCTGCTGGATCACGAACGGCTGCAGCGGCAGCCCGGTTTCCTTCGCATACGCGGCGACATCGAGGTTCTGCCGGATCTTCTGGTGCGCGGCCGACCCGCCTTCGCCGAGCTCGAACGCGCGCGACGCATCGGCGCGCGCGATGCCGACGATCTCGACGTCGCCCGCCGGTGTCGCGAACGGCTCGATCGCCGTGCGATCGGCGACGTTGCGCGGCAGCCAGCCGCGGTTCACGAGCACGACGCCGCCGCCCGTGAGTTTAAACGGCATCACGACGTAAAAACCCGGCTGGTCGTTATACGGCCGATTGTCGAGGAACACCGCTTGCTCGGGCATGAAACGGCCTTTTGCCCGCACGCGATGAAACTCGATCGACCCGAGCGGAACCGGCTGCGCGCCGATATCGACCGGCGCCGCCTGCTCGTAGCGCGCGATGCTCGCCTGCAGCGCTTCCTTCTGGTGCGCGCGGTCGCGTTGCCAGAAACCGAGACGGATCGTGACGGCGACGACGACGAGAATCAGCAGCGCGGGCAGCCAGCGAATCTTCATCGTGCGCCCCGCCCGGCACATGCGCGAAAGCGAAGTGCGATAATTATCCTCTTCCTTTCGAATTGCCGTCGTCCGGTTCGTGTCATGCACATACTCGTTCCCATCGCCTTCGTCCTCATCATCGCCAGCATGGGCTCGGCGCTCTACTTCATGATGCACGACCGCGGCCATACGAAGCGCATGGTCTGGTCGCTCGCCACCCGCGTCGGGCTGTCTGTGTCGCTGTTCCTGTTCATCCTGTTCGCGAACTGGATGGGCTGGATCCATTCGACCGGCCTGCCGATCGGACGTTGATGCCGTTGCCGTGCCGGCGGCCGTCACCGCTGTGACATTTCGCCGCACGGCCGCGCCACCAAGCAAAAGCGCCGCCTGACTGAGTCGCGGCGGCGCCGGGGTGGTGGCGCCCGCGGCTTCGCCGCCGCGCCCACCCACCAATGAAAACGGCCCGCGCATCGCTGCGCGGGCCGTTTTTCCATTTACAGCCAGTAGACGACGACGTACAGGCCGAGCCAGACGACGTCGACGAAGTGCCAGTACCACGCGGCGCCTTCGAAGGCGAAGTGATGATCGGGCTTGAAGTGGCCGCGGATCATCCGCACCAGCACCACCGCGAGCATCGTGCCGCCGAGGAACACGTGGAAGCCGTGGAAGCCGGTCAGCAGGAAGAACGTCGAACCGTACACGCCCGAGTTCAGCGTCAGGTTCAGTTCGTTGTACGCGTGGTAGTACTCGAAGCCCTGCAGGAACAGGAAGCAGATCCCGAACACGAGCGTCGCGGCCAGCCAGGCAATCGCCTTCTTGCGATGATCGTCGCGCAGCGCGTGGTGTGAGATCGTCAGCGTCACGCCCGACGACAGCAGGAACGCGGTGTTCAGCGTCGGGATCGGCCACGGGCCCATCGTCTTGAAGTGACCGGCGAGCGCGGCGGGGCCTTCGTTCGGCCACACGGCGGAGAAGTCCGGCCAGATCAGCTTGTAGTCGAGGCTGCCGAGCTGGTGCAGCGCGATTTCACGCGCATAGAACAGCGCGCCGAAGAACGCGCCGAAGAACATGACTTCCGAGAAGATGAACCAGCTCATGCTCCAGCGGTACGACTTGTCGACGTTCTTGCCGTAATGACCGCCCTCCGATTCGGCGATCGCGTCGCCGAACCAGTGATACAGCGTGAAGAGCAACCACAGCAGGCCGAGCAGCGCCGTAAACGGCGCCCAGTCGTGACCGTTGATCCACAGCGCTACCGACCCGAGCATGACCAGCAGGCCGATGGCCGCGCTGATCGGATGCTGCGACGGATGCGGCACGAAATAGTACGGGGTCTGGTTTTGACCGCTCATGCTTGATTCTCCACTTCAGTCCAATTTGTGTACCGGAAACCGCTCCGGCTTTATTTCTTGCGCGGCGAGACCGCCGCCGCGCTTTCCCGCACGCCGCGCCGTGGCGCCGCGCACTGCATTCTTTCGTGGCCGCGGGCCGCTAGCCGCACGCCGCTAGCCGCGCGCCTCAGCCCACGACGGCACGCACGATCAGGATCAGCACACCGATGAACACGCCGGCCGCGATCAACGCGACGATCAGCACGTGCAACGGATTGAGCTGCGTCGCGTCGGCCTCCAGGTCGCGCCGCTTGCGCACCCCGAAGAACGACCACAGCACCGCTCTCAGTGCCTGACCGAACGTTCCACTCCGCTTGACCTCCGTCATCGCCCCGCCTCCATCGTCATGCGTCCGGCTTTGCCGCACCCTGCGCCGCCGCCGTACTGCGCTGCGCCGGTGCCGGCGTGGCCGGCGTATTCAGTTCGAAGAACGTGTACGACAGCGTGATCGTCTTCACGTCCTTCGGCAATTTCGGGTCGATCACGAACACCACCGGCATCTTGCGCGACTCGTTCGCGGTCAGCGTCTGCTGCGTGAAGCAAAAGCACTCGATCTTCTTGAAGAACTCCGTCGCCTGCTTCGGCGCGTAGCTCGGAATCGCCTGCGCCACGATCGGCCGGCCCTGCCCGTTCGTCACGTCGTACACGATCGTCGTCAGTTCGCCCGGATGCACGTCGAGACTGTTGTGCTCCGGCTTGAACCCGAGCGGCCCGCGTGCGTTCGCATCGAACTCGACCGACACCGTGCGGCCATAGTCGACCTGCGAATTCTTCACCTCGCGCTCGCTGACATCGCGCTGCACCAGGTTGTTGATGCCGGTGATCTGGCAGATCGCCCGATACATCGGGATCAGCGCGAAGCCGAAACCGAACATCAGCCCGGCCACGACGAAGAGCTTCACCAGCATCGAACGATTGAACGCACGATCCACGGCGCCCTCTTCCGGCTTCGACATACGACGACTTCCTCGCTACTGCGTCAATTACTGCATCAGTGGGTGGACAGCCACCACTGCTTGATCACGACACCCACAAAAAAAACGGCGGCGATGACGAGCAGGGTGAGGCCGAGCCGCTTGTTGCCCGCGCGGATCTGCTCGGGCGTTCGTCTTTCTTGTGGATTCCGGGTCATCTGCAACTTCGCTGAAACTTCGCTGATCCATCGATTCGGCGCCCGCCGCGCCTGCCTGCGCGGCAGGCAGCGGCGGAACGCCGGGTGAAACTTACTCGACGTGCGGCGGTTGCTCGAACGTGTGGAAGGGAGCCGGGCTCGGCACCGTCCACTCGAGGCCCGTCGCGCCATCCCACGGCTTGTCCGACGCCTTTTCCAGCTCGCCGCCGCCGCGGTAGGCCGGCAGCGCAACCGCGAACAGGAAGTACACCTGCGCGAGGCCGAAGCCGAATGCGCCGATCGTCGCCACCTGGTTGAAGTCCGTGAACTGCGCCGGGTAGTCCGCATAGCGGCGCGGCATGCCCGCGAGACCGACGAAGTGCATCGGGAAGAACGTCAGGTTGAAGAAGATCATCGACGCCCAGAAGTGGATCTTGCCGCGCGTCTCGTTGTACATCCAGCCCGTCCACTTCGGCGCCCAGTAGTACCAGCCCGAGAACAGCGCAAACAACGAGCCGGCCACCAGCACGTAGTGGAAGTGCGCCACCACGAAGTAGGTGCCGTGATACTGGATGTCGAGCGGCGCCATCGCGAGCATCAGGCCCGTCAGGCCGCCGAACGTGAACACGAACAGGAAGCCGATCGCGAACAGCATCGGGGTTTCGAACGTCATCGAGCCGCGCCACATCGTCGCGAGCCAGTTGAACACCTTCACGCCCGTCGGCACCGCGATCAGCATCGTCGCGTACATGAAGAACAGCTGGCCGGTGACCGGCATGCCCGTGGCGAACATGTGGTGCGCCCAGACCATGAACGACAGGATCGCGATCGACGCCGTCGCGTACACCATCGAGCTATAACCGAACAGCGTCTTGCGCGCGAACGCCGGGATCACCTGCGACACGATCCCGAACGCCGGCAGAATCATGATGTACACCTCGGGGTGGCCGAAGAACCAGAAGATGTGCTGGTACATCACCGGGTCGCCGCCGCCTGCCGCGTTGAAGAACGACGTGCCGAAGTGGCGGTCGAACAGCACCATCGTGATCGCGCCTGCCAGGACCGGCATCACGGCGATCAGCAGGTACGCGGTGATCAGCCACGTCCACGCGAACATCGGCATCTTCATCAGCGTCATGCCCGGCGCGCGCATGTTCAGGATCGTCACGACGATGTTGATCCCGCCCATGATCGACGACGCGCCCATGATGTGGACCGCGAAGATCGCGAAGTCCATGCCCGGGCCCATCTGCGTCGACAGCGGTGCGTACAGCGTCCAGCCGGCCGCCGTCGCGCCGCCCGGCGCGAAGAACGAACCGACCAGCAGCACGGCCGCGACCGGCAGCAGCCAGAAGCTGAAGTTGTTCATCCGCGCGAACGCCATGTCGGATGCGCCGATCTGCAGCGGAATCATCCAGTTCGCGAAGCCGACGAAGGCCGGCATGATCGCGCCGAACACCATGATCAGGCCATGCATCGTCGTGAGTTCGTTGAAGAACTCCGGACGCATGATCTGCAGGCCCGGCTCGAACAGCTCGGCACGGATGCCGAGCGCCATCACGCCGCCGGACAGGAACATGATGAACGAGAACAGCAGGTACAGCGTACCGATGTCCTTGTGGTTGGTGGCGAACAGCCAGCGACGCCAGCCGTGCGGGGCTCCGTGCGCGTGGTCGTCGTGCGCGTGGTCCGCGGCTACGTCGTGCCCGATGCTAGACATGAGAATCTCCTAATGCGAATACGTCGACTAACTCAGCGACACGTCAAGCCGCCGGGCCGATCTCGACACGCCGGGCTTCCTTCGCGTCAGCCCCGCCCGTGATCGTTTCCGGCTTTTTGAGAATAATGTGGTCTTCCGCCACGCCTGCTGCCTTCAGCGCATCGCGCACGGCCTGAGCCCGATGCTTCGCCAGTTCGGCGTTCGCGTCGGCCGAGCCCGACTTGTCGGTGAAACCCGACAGCGCGAGCTTCGCGTCCGGATGCGCCTTCGCATAGTCGGCCGCGGCGGCGATCGCCGCCTTCGCGTCGGCCGGCAGCACGCTCTTGCCCGTCTCGAAGTAGATCGTCGACAGTGCGGCCGATGCCGCCGCTGCCGGCTGCTCGGCGCCCGACGCGGCTTGCGCCGGTGCCGAAGCCGCTTCCGCCGGCGCCGCGGCCGTTGCCGCGCCCGCCGCGTCTTCCGGCATCTTGCCGTTGCGCGCGTCAGCCACTTGCTTCGGCTGCAGCAGGTCGTTCTTGTGGTTGCCCCACGAGTTGCGTTCGTACGTGACGACCGAGGCGATGTCGAGGTCCGACAGCGACGCCCACGACGGCATCGCGCCCTTGCCGTGCAGCACGCGCTCGACGTGACCGGCGATCGGGCCGTTCGCGATCGGGCTGCCGTCCATCGCGGGGAACGCGCCGAGGCCCTTGCCGTTCACCTGGTGGCAGGCCGCGCAATTCGCCTTGTAGACTTCCTCGCCGTGCGCGACGAGTTCGGCCATCGTGTAGACCTTGTTCGGATCGACCGCCGCGCTGGCGAGCTTCGCCTTCTGCGCCGTGACCCACTTCGCGTAGTCGTCGTCCGACAGGACTTCGACGACGACCGGCATGTACGCGTGTTCCTTGCCGCACAGCTCGGTACAGAAACCGCGGAACGTCCCGACCTTGTCGGCCTTGAACCACGTGTCGCGCACGAAGCCGGGGATCGCATCCTGCTTCACGCCGAACGCGGGCACGTACCACGAGTGGACGACGTCGTTCGCGGTCGTGATGATGCGGATCTTCTTGTTGACCGGCACGACCAGCGGATTGTCGACTTCCTGCAGATAGGTGTCGGTGATCGGCTTCTTGCCCATCACTTCGTCGCGCGGGGTGGTCAGCGTCGACAGGAAACCGATGCCCTCGCCCGGGCCCTTCACGTAGTCGTAGCCCCACTTCCACTGGTAGCCGGTGACCTTGATCGTGAGATCGGCGTTCGTCGTGTCCTTCATCGCGACGACGGCCTTCGTCGCCGGCAGCGCCATCAGCACGACGATGACGAACGGCACGATCGTCCAGATGATCTCGACGGTCGTGCTTTCATGGAAATTGGCGGCCTTGTGGCCCTTGGATTTGCGGTGCGCGAAGATCGAATAGAACATCACGCCGAACACGCCGACGAAGATCACCGTACACAGGATCAGCATCATCGTGTGGAGATCGTAGAGCTCCTCGGCGATTTTCGTGACCGGCGGCTGAAAGTTGATCTCGTTGACACGGGGGCCGCCCGGGCTATCACCGACCGCCAGGGCCGCACCGGCAAAGAGCAATCCGCTGCATGCCAGCACGCCCGCGAGGGCTCGCTTGATTGTTTTCATAGCATCCTTACCCAAAATTTCCATTCAAACCCTCCCCCGTCGCAAGCCGCCGGCCTGTTCCGGCCGATGACTGCGCCTCGTCAGCCGCAGCGCCTGAGCGACACGCGCAGTTCGTCGGCGAACTGCGCACGCTTGTACTGCGCGAGATGCTGCCCGATTACGACGGTCTGCCCGCGCGATACCAGCCGAATCGGATCGCGTGGCGTCGCACCCGGCTCGACCCGCACCCAGCGCGGGTTGAATTCGATCTGCGTGAGCCGCTCCGCATCCATCCGCTCGATCACGAGCCGGTGCGGAAACAGCCTGATGCGCTCGTAATCGACCGCATGGCGAGCATAGATCGCAAATGCGACACCCACCGCCAGCAACTCGATGCCGGTGAAGGGCATGACGAGCCAGACCCCTCTCCACATCAGCAACGCCGCGATCGCCAGCGAGAAGCCCGCGAGCGACGCGTAAAACAGCACGAACTGGCGTGGCGACACCGAACAGTTGCGTTTCATGAGCCAGTCTTCGAGGACCGGTTCGCTGTCCGCCGTCTCCGCCAAAACCCTCGCTGCTCCCATCGCCGCCTCACGCGAATGGCATGCGATGCATGCCTGCATCGGACTCGTCGCCCCGTATTGCGGGGACCCCGGGACGACAAGCTGACGCATTATAGGCGGGTTCAATGGCATCCACAAGCAAGCGCCTATCGCCCGCCAAGCCAAGCGCGACAAGCTTTCCGGCCGTTTTGGGCGCTAATTCGACCCCGCTTTGCGCCGCTAATTTCGGACATAACAAAACCCCTCTTTACCGCTTTACCGATTCTTCGGACGCCCCTTGCCGATGTCCTCGATGCGCACGATCCCGTGCCCTTCCGCGGTCGTGCGCGGCACGGCCTTCCACGCGTGGCCGTAGATCACCTCGAAGGTCAGGGGGATCGTGCCGTCCTCGCGCCGGCGCGCGTCCAGCGCGTCGCCGAGCGCCGCGCGAAAGCGCCGCGTCGCGTGCCGGGGCGCCATGCGCTCGAACGGGTAGGCGCCCCAACGGCGCACGTCGGCCAGCAGGGAATCAGCGGATTTGTAGGTGACGGTCAGCACTTCCTGGTCCATCACGGGAATCTCGAAGCCGCTCTCGACGAGCATGTCGCCGAGGTCGTGCATATCGACGAAATCGATCACGCGCGCGGTGGGCGGCGCAATGCCGAGCGCCGCTTCGGTGTCCGCGCAGGCCGCGCGCAGCTCGCGCAGCGTGTCGGGGCCGAGCGTGCTGAACATCAGCAGCCCGTTCACGCGCAGCACGCGCTGCCATTCGGGCAGCACCGCGTCGGGACGCGAATGCCAGTGGAGTGCGAGATTCGACCAGATCAGGTCGAACGCGCCACCGGGAAACGGCAGCGCGGCGAAGTCGGCCTGCGCGACGCGCGGGCCGCGCTGGCCCAGCGCCCGGCCGAGCGATGCCGGCAGCCAGCGGCGCCAGGTAGTCTGCTCGACTTCGCGCTGACCGGCCCGCGCGAGCATCGCGCCGGACAGGTCCACGCCGAACACCGGCGCTTCCGGAAAGCGCGCGCGCAGCGCCGGGAGATCGTCGCCCGGGCCGCAGCCCGCATCCAGCACGGCCGCGGGGCTCACCTTGATGTATTCGAGGCGCTCGTTCATCCGCTGCGCGATCTCGCGCGGCAGGAACGCAACCGCGTCGAACGTGGCGGCACGGCGGTCGAAGATCCGCCGCAGGCGCCGGGTGTCATTGGCCGGACGGCCGGTTGAAGTCGAAGCTGGGGACATGTCGGGCACACTGGCGAAGAGCCCGAAGTATACTCGCTCGCCTCGCAAGCTTCATCGAGGCGGCGTGCCAGGAGTGTTGCGATGGTCCGCGGTTCCGCCGAGCGCACGATGCGCGTCGTTTTGTCGCAGGTCCGAATACGGGTCGCGCGCGTTGCCGCGATCGCGTTGCCGAATCGGTGCGCGCTATGCGGCAATTTGTCACACGCCGTGATTTGCGGCGCCTGCGATGCCGCGTACTGGAATGAAGCGCGGCTGCGCTGCGACGTCTGCGCGCTGCCGCTCGGCGTCGGGCAGGCGCGATCGCCCGGCGGCGGTCGCATCGGCGCCGGCCGCGCGGCCGCGTACCGGTGCGACGCGTGCCGCACCGCGCCTCCGCCGTTCGATGCGACGCTCGCGCTCGCCGATTACCGCGCGCCGCTCGACGGGCTCGCGCGCGGCCTGAAGTTTCATGCACGGCTCGCGCTCGGCGGTGAATTCGCGGCCCGGCTCGCACGGCTGGTCGACGATACGCGCGGCGCGCGCGGCTTCGACCTCGTCGCGCCGGTGCCGCTGTCGCACCGGCGGCTCGTCGCCCGCGGCTACAACCAGGCGTGGGCGATCGCGCGTCCGCTCGCGCGCCGGCTCGGCGTGCAAGCGGAGGCAGCGTTGCTCGCGCGCGTCGCCGATACCGCGCCGCAGTCGCGGCTCGACCGGCACGCACGACGCGACAACGTGATGGCGGCTTTCGCGGTGGCAGGCGGCGTCGCCGGGCGCCACATCGCGCTGGTCGACGACGTGATGACGTCCGGCGCGACGCTCGCGGCGGCCGCGCAGGCGCTGAAGGCGGCGGGCGCCGCACGCGTGACGAATCTGGTTGCGCTGCGCACCGCCAGGGATTAATTAGATAGAGAGGCCGGCCGCCGGCGTGCGGCCGTCACGAACCGGCCGGCCGGATGCACGCGCGCGTTGCGCCGCTCCGGCCGCCCCAGCCAAACCGAAACATGTTCAACGTCGTTCTCGTCGCCCCAGAAATTCCGCCGAACACCGGCAACGTGATCCGCCTGTGCGCGAACACCGGTGCGCGCCTGCACCTGATCGAGCCGCTCGGCTTCCCGCTCGACGACGCGCGGATGCGCCGCGCCGGCCTCGACTATCACGAGTATGCGCAGATGCGCGTGCACCGCGACTGGGACGCGTTCGTCGCCGCCGAAGCGCCCGATCCCGCGCGGATGTTCGCGTTCACGACGCGCGGCTCGGGCCGCTTCCACGATCGTGCATTCCTGCCCGGCGACTGGTTCGTGTTCGGCTCCGAAACGCGCGGCCTGCCCGCCGAGCTGCTCGAACGTTTTCCGAACGAACAGCGCGTGCGCCTGCCGATGCGGCCGGACAACCGCAGCCTGAACCTGTCGAACACGGTCGCGGTGGTGGTGTTCGAGGCGTGGCGTCAGGCCGGCTTCGAAGGCGGCGCCTGACGCGCTCGGCGGATACGACCCGCGGCGCCGAACGCGTCAGGTTCGCGCGAGCCGCGCGCGGTACAGGTCGTAGATGTCGGGGGAAAAGCACGCGAACACAACGCGGGCAAGGTTCGGCGCCTGCGCAAGCATCTCGGCGACGGTGCCGACCGCGATGTCGACGGCCGCTTCGGCCGGATAGCGGTAGATTCCGCAACTGATCGCTGGAAACGCGATCGACGTCGCGGCGACTTCTTCGGCCAGCTCGATCGCGCGCCGGTAGCACGACGCAAGCAGCTCGGCCTCGCCGCGCGCGCCGCCGTACCACACGGGGCCGACCGCATGAATCACGTAGCGCGCCGGCAACCGGTGGCCGCGCGTGAGCTTCGCGTCGCCGGTGTCGCAGCCGCCGAGCGCGCGGCACTCGGCGAGCAGGCCGGGGCCGGCCGCGCGATGAATCGCGCCGTCGACGCCGCCCCCGCCGAGCAGCGAGCCGTTCGCGGCGTTGACGATCGCATCGACGTCGAGCGTCGTGATGTCGACGACCTGCGCATCGAGCGTGGTGGAATGGATCTGCAGCATGACGACCTCGCGGAACGCCGGAGACGGTTCAAGCGTAGCTCGCTTTGGCGCCGCGCGCCCGGCGCGACCGTGCCGGGCGATCCCGCCCCGCGCTACTCCGCGCGTGCGTCGCGGCGAAGCAGGCCGCTGACCGCGTCGCGCGGCGCGATGCCGTCGAACAGCACGCCGCACACGGCTTCCGTGATCGGCATTTCGATCGACTGCGCGCGTGCGAGCGCCAGCACGGCCTGCGCGCAGCGCACGCCTTCGGCCACGTGGCCGAGCGCGCCGAGGATGTCGTTCAGCGTGCGGCCGGCCGCCAGTTGCAGGCCGACCGTGCGGTTGCGCGACAGGTCGCCCGTCGCGGTGAGGATCAGGTCGCCGAGGCCCGTGAGGCCCGTGAAGGTTTCCGCGCGGCCGCCGAGCGCCACGCCGAGCCGCGACATTTCGGCGAGGCCGCGCGTGATCAGTGCGGCGCGCGCGTTCAGCCCGAGGCCGAGACCGTCGGAAATGCCGGTCGCGATCGCCAGCACGTTCTTCACCGCGCCGCCGACCTCGACGCCGACCACGTCGTCGCCCGTATAGATCCGCATCGCGCCGTGATGGAACGCGGCGAGCGTGCGCTCGCGGCATTCGGCCGACGTGCTCGCCACCGTCAACGCGACGGGCAGCGACTGCCCGACCTCGCGCGCGAAGCTCGGGCCCGACAGCACGCCGTTGCTCCGCTGTTCGGGCAGATCGGCCGCGATTACCTGATGCGGCAGCAGATGCGTGTCGGCGTCGAAGCCCTTGCAGACCCAGACGATGTGCGCCGGCACGCAGCCTGCGTCGCGCATCGCGCGACACAGCGTGCGCAGCCCGGCCACCGGCGCGGCGATCACGCACAGCGCGTCGTCCGCGGCGCCATGCGCGAGCGCGGCACCGAGATCGGCGTCGTAGCGCAGCGCGTCAGGCAGCACGATGCCGTCCAGATAGCGGGAATTTTCGTGCCGGACCTGCAGCCCGGCGATGAGCGCGGCATCGCGCGCCCACAGAAGCGTATCGTGCCGCGCGGCCAGATGGCCCGCGAGCGCGGTGCCCCAGGCACCGGCGCCGAGAACGGCTACTTTCATACCCAGCACCGGTCCGAGCGAAGCGTCAGTTCAGCGTCGTGCCATTCGGCGCGCCGTTCGGCGCTGCTGCGCCGCCGGCCTGCTGCTGAAGCTGCGCGAGACGCTGCTCGTACAGCGCCTGGAAGTTGATTTCCGCCAGGTGGATCGGCGGGAAGCCGGCGCGCGTGATCGCGTCGGCGATGTTCGAGCGCAGGTACGGGAACAGGATCGTCGGGCATGCGATGCCGACGAGCGGGTCGAGCTGTTCGTCCGGAATGTTGCGAATGTCGAAAATGCCGGCTTGCTTCGCTTCGATCAGGAACGCGACCTTGTCCTTCACCTTCGCGGTGACGGTACCCGACACGACGACCTCGAACACGCTTTCCGCGAGGCGGTCGGCCTTGACGTCGACTTCGACTTCAACCGAGGGCATGTCCTGCTCGAGGAAGATCGCCGGCGAATTCGGCTGCTCGAGCGACATATCCTTCAGGTAGACGCGCTGGATGTTGAAGAACGGTTGGTTTTCGACGTCGGACATGGTGTTTCCCTAAAAGTGGTGACGGGGCGGCCCGGCTGTTCGCCGGCCGCCACGGATGAATCCTGCGCGCCCAAGCCGCGGCGCGGCCGGCGGCCATTCTGCCCTAATCAGGCCGCTTGCAGAAGCGGCACGAGGCCGCCTTCGCGATCGAGCTTCGACAGATCGTCGTAGCCGCCCACGTGCGTGTCGCCGATATAGATCTGCGGCACCGTGCGGCGCCCCGTGCGCGTCATCATTTCCTCGCGGCGGGCCGGGTCGCGGTCGATCAGCACCTTCTCGATCTGCTCGACGCCGCGCAGCTTCAGCAGGCGCTCGGCCTGCATGCAATACGGACACACCTGCGTGCTGTACATCAAAACCTTGTTCACTTCGCCACTCCTTGTTTGACGACCGGCATCCCGGCCTGCTGCCAGGCGGCCACGCCGCCTTCGAGCACGTGCACCTCGGCGTAACCCGCCGCCTCGACCTCGCGCGCCGCCTTCTGCGACTGCTGGCCGTTCTGGCAGACGAGCAGCACCGGAGTGCTCTTGTTCTTCGCGACCTGCGCAATTTTCGCGCCGATCTCGCCCGCCGCGACCTGACGCGCCGACGGCAGGTGGCCGGCGGCGAAATCGGAGGCGGCGCGTACGTCGATCACGACCGCGTTGCGACGGTTGATGAGTTGCGTCGCCTCGGCGGCAGACAGGCCACCGCGGCCGCGGCGCAGTGCGGGCCATGCGAGCAGACCGCCGGAAACCACCAGGATCGCGATAAGGGCCAGGTTGGTGTAATTGGTAAAGAACGTCACGGAATTCCGCCGGAAGAAGAGAAATCGGATGAGGACAATCCCGCCATTATAAAATAACCGCCTTGCGCGATGGCGGGCCCGGTCAGGGTGCCGCGCGACGCGCTCCGCTTCCCTATCACTACCGACCGCAAGATCCATGTACAAACTCGTTCTCATCCGCCACGGCGAATCGACGTGGAACAAGGAAAACCGCTTCACCGGCTGGGTCGACGTCGACCTGACCGAACAGGGTCGCAACGAGGCCTACCGGGCCGGCGAATTGCTCAGGGAGGCCGGCTACACGTTCGACATCGCGTACACGTCGGTGCTCAAGCGTGCGATCCGCACGCTGTGGCACGTGCAGGACAAGATGGACCTGATGTACCTGCCGGTCGTCCACTCGTGGCGCCTGAACGAGCGCCACTACGGCGCGCTGTCGGGGCTGAACAAGGCGGAAACGGCCGCGAAGTTCGGCGACGAGCAGGTGCTCGTGTGGCGCCGCAGCTACGACACGCCGCCGCCCGCGCTCGAGCCGACCGACGAGCGCGCGCCGTTCAACGACCCGCGCTATGCGAAGGTGCCGCGCGAGCAGCTGCCGCTCACCGAGTGCCTGAAGGACACGGTCGCGCGCGTGCTGCCGTTGTGGAACGAGTCGATCGCGCCGGCGGTGCGCGCCGGCAAGCAGGTGCTGATCGCCGCGCACGGCAACTCGCTGCGCGCGCTGATCAAGTACCTCGACGGCATCTCGGACAGCGACATCGTCGGCCTGAACATCCCGAACGGCGTGCCGCTCGTCTACGAACTCGACGAGAACCTGAAGCCGATCAAGCACTATTACCTCGGCGACCAGGAAGCGATCGCGCAAGCGCAGGCCGCCGTCGCGAAGCAGGGCAAGGCGGGCTGACGCCCGGCGCGGCGGGCAGGCCGCGTTCCGGCACGGCGTGCGGGGCCCCGGCCTCGCCGTCGACGCCGGTCCGCACGCCGCGCGAACCTTCGCGGCCCTGCCGCGGTCGAATGCGCTTTCGAACCCCGCAGCGCGCCCGGCGGTGCCCCGCGGGCCCTTTGCGGCCTTTTCGACGCTTTTCGCGCCGTTCCACTGAGTTATCGGACGAACAGTTATACTTGTCCGCTACATCCCCGCTACCGCCACGCGCTTCCCGACCGCACCAGACTCTCTATGCGAATGAATTTGAAGAACATCGGCCTGATTGCCGCGGGCCTCGCCACGGGCGTGTTCGCCACGCTGCAGGTTTCCGCATCGGCCGAGCAGACCGCCACGGCGCCGCTTCCCCTCGACCAGCTCCGCCTGTTCGCGGAAGTATTCGGGCAGATCAAGCGCGAGTACGTCGAACCGGTCGACGACAAGAAGCTGCTGACGGCCGCGATCAAGGGCATGGTGTCGAGCCTCGATCCGCACTCGTCGTTCCTCGACAAGACCGACTATGACGAGCTGCAGGAGCAGACGAAGGGCCGCTTCGCGGGCCTCGGCATCGAGATCTCGCAGGAAGACGGCCTCGTCAAGGTGATCTCGCCGATCGAGGACACCCCCGCGTTCCGCGCCGGCATCCGTCCGGGCGACCTGATCACGCGCATCAACGACAAGCCGGTGCGCGGCATGACGCTCGACAAGGCCGTGAAGCAGATGCGCGGCGAGCCAGGTACCAAGGTCACGCTGACGATCTTCCGCAAGAGCGACGACCGCACGTTCCCGGTCACGGTCACGCGCGCGATCATCAAGGTCCAGAGCGTGAAGCTGAAGATGCTCGATCCGGGCTACGCGTACATCCGCATCACGAGCTTCCAGGAGCGCACGACGCCCGATCTCGCGCAGAAGCTGCAGGACATCGCGCGCCAGCAGCCGAACCTGAAAGGCCTGATCGTCGATCTGCGCAACAACGGCGGCGGCCTGCTGCAGAGCGCGGTCGGCGTGGCCGGCGCGTTCCTGCCGCCCGACTCGGTCGTCGTGTCGACCAACGGCCAGATTCCCGATTCGAAGCAGGTCTACCGCGATACGTACGACAACTATCGCCTGCCGTCCTTCGACGGCGATCCGCTGAAGAATCTGCCGCCGATCTTCAAGACCGTGCCGATGATCGTGCTGACGAACGCATATTCGGCGTCCGCGTCGGAAATCGTCGCCGGTGCGCTGCAGGATTCGAAGCGCGCGCAGATCATGGGCAAGACGACGTTCGGCAAGGGTTCGGTGCAGACGGTCCGCCCGATGACGGCCGACACCGCGCTGCGCCTGACCACCGCGTACTACTACACGCCGAGCGGCCGTTCGATCCAGAACAAGGGCATCACACCCGACATCCCGGTCGATCAGTACGCGGACGGCGATCCCGACGACGTGCTCGTGACGCGTGAGGTCGACTATTCGAACCACCTCGCGAACACGCAGGATCCGAACGAGAAGAAGGAACAGGAAGAGCGCGATCAGCGCCGGATGGATCAGCTGCGCGTCCTCGAAGAGCAGAACGACAAGAAGACGCCGGAGCAGCGCCAGAAGGATCGCGATCGCAAGCCGATCGAGTTCGGCAGCGCCGACGACTTCATGATGCAGCAGGCGCTCAACAAGCTCGAAGGCAAGCCGGTCCAGGAATCGAAGTCGCTGATCGCCGAGAGCGTGACGAAGAGCCCGGCCGGCAAGGCCGCCGCGGCTGCGAAGGCATCGGGCGCAAGCGCCGCGAAGCCGGCTTCCGCACCGAAGCCTGCCTCCGCGCCGAAGTAAGCGCCGGCCAGCATCCAACGGGCCATCGCGGGAAGACCGCGATGGCCCGTTTTTCATGCGCGCCTAAAATAACGAACGTCCGCCCGCCTCGCTCACGATTGCCCATGAACGACGATCAACTCCTTCGCTACTCCCGCCACATCCTCGTCGACGAGATCGGCATCGAGGCGCAGCAGCGCTTTCTCGACGCGCATGCGATCGTCGTCGGCGCGGGCGGCCTCGGCTCGCCGGCCGCGATGTATCTCGCGGCATCGGGGGTCGGCACGCTCACGCTCGTCGACGCCGATACGGTCGACCTCACGAACCTGCAGCGGCAGATCCTGCACGTGACGGCATCGGTCGGCCGCAGCAAGGTCGAATCGGGGCGCGACGCGCTCGCGCAACTGAACCCCGAGGTGACGGTGAACGCGGTCGCGGCGCGCGTCGACGATGCCTGGCTCGACACGCACGTGCCGCACGCGAGCGTCGTGCTCGACTGCACCGACAACTTCGCGACGCGCCACGCGATCAATCGCGCATGCGTCGCGCACGGCGTGCCGCTCGTGTCGGGCGCCGCGCTGCGCTTCGACGGCCAGATCAGCACGTTCGACTTCCGCGACGCGGCCGCGCCTTGCTATGCGTGCGTGTTTCCGGAAGACCAGCCGTTCGAGGAAGTCGCGTGCGCGACGATGGGCGTGTTCGCGCCGACCGTCGGGATCATCGGCGCGATGCAGGCGGCCGAGGCGCTGCGCGTGATCGGCGGCATCGGCAGGACGCTCAACGGGCGGCTGATGATGCTCGATTCGCTGCGGATGGAATGGACGACGATGAAAATCGCGCGCCAGGCCGACTGCCCCGTGTGCGGGGGCCGGCACTGACGCGCGACGGGCATGCGCCCGGCCGCGCATGCGTGACGCTTCGCTATAGTTAGCGGCGCCGAAACCGCCTAAGCGGCCGCGTCCGCGCGCGGCTCGGCGATCGACAGCCGTTGCAGCGCCGCCTGCACCTCTTCCGGCTCGAACGCGGCCAGCACGTCGGCCGTCGGCTTTTCGAGCGCCTTCAAATGCGCGCGCAGGATTTCCTGCTTGACGACGAGCAACTGGCTCGGGTGCATCGAGAACTCGGTGAGCCCCATCCCGAGCAACAGGCGCGTGAGCGCCGGGTCGCCCGCCATCTCCCCGCACACCGACACCGACACGCCCGCGCGCTTCGCTTCGCGCAACGTGTACGCGATCAGATGCAGCACGGCCGGATGCAGCGGGTCGTACAGGTGCGCGACCGCGTTGTCGGCGCGATCGATCGCGAGCGTGTACTGGATCAGGTCGTTCGTGCCGATCGACAGGAAATCGAAGCGCTTCAGGAACAGCGGCAGCGCGATCGCCGCGGCCGGAATCTCGATCATCGCGCCGAGGCGCACGTTCGGATCGTATGCGAGCCCCGCGTCGTCGAGCTGGCGCTTCGCCTCGCGGATCAGGTCGAGCGTCTGGTCGATCTCCTGCGCGTGCGCGAGCATCGGGATCAGGATCTTCACCTGGCCGAACGCGGACGCGCGCAGGATCGCGCGCAACTGCGTGAGGAACATCTGCGGCTCGGACAGGCTCCAGCGGATCGCACGCAGGCCGAGCGCCGGGTTCGGCGCCGTTTCGTAGCCTTCGTCGAGCGCCTCGAGCGGCTTGTCCGCGCCGACGTCGATCGTGCGGATCGTCACCGGCATGCCCTTCATCCATTCGACGGCGCGCTTGTACGCGGCGAACTGCTCCTCCTCTTCCGGCATCTCCTTCTGATGCATGAACAGGAACTCCGAGCGGAACAGGCCGACGCCGACCGCGCCGGCCTCGACGGCCGCCTTCGCGTCGTCGGGCAGCTCGATGTTCGCGTACAGGTCGATCTTCGTGCCGCACAGCGTTTGCGTCGGCGAGAACTTCAGGCGCTGCAGCTTGCGTTGCTCCAGCAGCTTCTCGGACTGGCGGTACGAATACTCCTCGAGGACGATCGGCGCCGGATCGACGATCACGATGCCCTGGTCGCCGTCGACGATGATCAGGTCGTCCTGGCGAATCAGCGCGCTCGCATGCTGCACGCCGACCGCGGCCGGAATGCCGAGGCTGCGCGCGACGATCGCCGTGTGCGACGTGCGCCCGCCGAGATCGGTGACGAACGCCTGGAACGACTGCGTCTTGAACTGCATCATGTCGGCCGGCGCGATGTCGTGCGCGACGACGATCATCTCGCTCGTGCCGTTCCTGGCCGCGCGGCCGAGCGCCTGCGACGCGGACGGCGCACCGGCGAGCGCCTTCAGCACGCGCTCGACCACCTGCTCGATGTCGGCCTTGCGCTCGCGCAGGTATTCGTCCTCGATGTCGTCGAAATGGCGCGTGAGCAGTTCGAGCTGCTCGGTCAGCGCCCATTCGACGTTGTAGCGGCGCGTGCGGATCAGGTCGATGGTTTCCTGCACGAGCATCTCGTCGCTCAGGATCATCGTGTGGACGTCGATGAATGCGCCGACTTCGCTCGGCGTGTCGACGCTCAGGTCGGCGCGCAGCGCTTCGAGCTCGCGACGCACGACGTCGAGCGCCGTGCGGAATCGCTCGACCTCGGCGTCGGTCTGGTTGGTCTCGATCAGGTAATGGGCGACGTCGAGCGCCGCCGGCGCGATCAGATACGCTCGCCCGATCGCGATACCTCGTGAGACGGGAATGCCTTGCAGCGTGAAAGACACGCGCACCTCCTCTGGACAAGTAAAGCCGCGGCACACTGCTGCGATGCGCTTATGACCCCGGTTAGCGATTATAAATTCCGCGACTCCCTGCTGACTGCATGCAGCGCAGCATTGCGCTTTCCGCATCAATGCTTCCGACGAAAAAAATGCCGCGACATCCGCGGCATTCTGACTGGAAACGGCAATGATTCCGCGCAGCGCTCACTGGCCTTCGCCGAACTTGTCGGCGATCAGCTTCAGCAGTGCGTCCATCGCTTCCCGCTCGTCGGGCCCTTCGGTCTCGATCGTCACGGTGCTGCCGATGCCGGCCGCCAGCATCATCACGCCCATGATGCTCTTCGCATTGATCTTGCGCCCGTTGCGTGTCATCCAGACTTCCGACTGGAAGTTGCCGGCCAGTTGCGTAAGCTTGGCCGATGCGCGCGCATGGAGCCCCAATTTATTGACGATGGTGGTTTCTTGTTGAAGCATGATTCTCGGTCGGGTCGGTCGGGACCACCGGCGGCGCGCGCCGGCGGGTCGGTCTAAAACGGAAAACGGACGCTCAGTGCGATTCGGTGCGCGGCTGCGGTTCGGGCGGAATCGGCGCGCACTGGCCGCAGCCGGTTTCGGTCGGCGGCGGCGGCGTGCCGGACGACACCTCGTGGACGCCCTTCGCGCCGCCGGACAGCGCCTTGTCGACCAGCTTGTCGAGCGGCACGGTGCGGTAGCAGACGGCCCGCACGAGCATCGGCAGGTTCACGCCCGCCAGCACGCGCACGTTGTCGAGCTTCGCGAGCTGGCCCGCGATGTTCGCGGGCGTCGCGCCGTACATGTCGGTCAGCACGACCACGCCGTTGTCTTCCCGCAGCCGTGCGAGTTCCGCGTGCGCAAACGCCATCACCTGGGTCGGATCGCTGTCCGCGGTCACGTCGATGCAGCCGATGCGGGCGGGCACGCCGCCGTAGATGTGCGCGATGCAGTCCCGCAGCGCGGTGGCGAGCGGAGCGTGCGCGATGATCAGAATCCCGGCCATGTTAGATCGCTCCCGGCCGCCCCTGGCGGGCCGATACCCCGCGGCGGGGCAATGAGCGTAGCGAGTGTGGGGAACGTTTCATGTTCAGCCTTGCAACAGTGTCGGCCCGACCGCCGGGCCTTCGGTGCGCCGATCACGGCACCGGGCAAGCGGGCATTGTAGCAGGCCGGTCAAGCTGCTCCGGCGACGGGGGACCTGCGCGGCCGCCGCCGGGGTTGCGCGGGAGGCGGCCTACGCGGCCGCGCGCTCCAGCGCGTCGATGAACATCGCGGCGACGTCGAAGCCCGTTTGCTCCATGATCTCGCGAAAACACGTCGGGCTCGTGACGTTCACCTCGGTCAGCCAGTCGCCGATCGCGTCGAGGCCGACCAGCAGCAGCCCGCGCGACGCAAGCAGGGGCCCGAGCGTCGCGGCGATCTCGCGATCGCGGGCCGTCAACGGCTGCGCGACGCCGAGCCCGCCCGCGGCGAGATTGCCGCGCACCTCGCTGCCCTGCGGAATCCGCGCGAGCGAATACGGCACCGGCTCGCCGCCGATCAGCAGGATGCGCTTGTCGCCGGCCTTGATCTCGGGGATGAACTTCTGCGCCATCACCGAGCGCGTGCCGTCGTGGCTCAGCATCTCGACGATCGAACCGAGGTTCATGCCGTCCGGCTTCACGCGGAACACGCCCATGCCGCCCATTCCGTCGAGCGGTTTCAGGATCACGTCGCCATGCTCGGCGTGGAACGCGCGCAGCCGCTTCGCGTCGCGCGTGACGAGCGTCGGTGCGACGAACTGCGGAAACTCGCCGATCGCGAGCTTCTCCGAATGATCGCGGATCGACTGCGCCCGGTTGAACACGCGGGCGCCCGCGCGCTCGGCCAGCTCGAGCAGCCACGTCGACGTCACGTACTCCATGTCGAACGGCGGATCCTTGCGCATCAGCACCGCGCCGAACGATTCGAGACGGCGCGCATCGACCGCGCCCGCATCAAACCAGATGTCGCGATGCAGATCGTCCAGTTCGCCGACGAACGTGATGCGCCGCACGTCGGCCTCGACGGCCGAGCCCGTCCACGCGAGGTGGCGCGGTTCGCACGCGTACACCGCATGCCCGCGCCGAGCGGCCTCCGCCATCATCGCGTAGGTCGAATCCTTGTAGATCTTGAAATGCTCGAGCGGGTCGGCGATAAAAAGAATGTCCATGCGGGTCCTGTACGTAGCGAAGGTCCGTTACACCTGGATGGCTTCGGGGTCGGTCTTTTCCAGTTCGATCGACGACGCGATCAGCGACAGCCGCGCGACGACGCCGTACATGTAGAAACGGTTCGGCGGCGCGGCCCCTGGCTTCGCGCCGGCATCCGGCAGCGCGGTGTGCTCGAAGCCGAGCGGTACGTAGTGCATGCCGGGCGCGTTCAGGTTCTGGTCGCGCTCGCGGCCGCCGTGCGTGCGGTAGAAGCCGCCGACCACGTAGCGGTCGATCATGTACACGACCGGCTCGGCCACTTCGTCGCCGACGCGCTCGAACGTGTAGACGCCTTCCTGCACGATCACGTCGTGCACCGCGAGGCCGGCCTTCGATTCGGCCATCTGTGCGCGCTCGGCCTTCGTCATGCGGCCGATCTCGGCCGCGTCGTGCACGGTCATCACGCCGCGGCCCGCGGTGCCCGCGTCGGCCTTCACGACGACGTACGGTTTCTCGCTGATCCCGTATTCGCGATACTTGCGCGCGATCTTCTTCAGCACGCCGTCGATCGCGTCGGCGAGCGCCTGCTCGCCTTCATGAGCCTGCCAGTCGACGCCTTCCACATGCGCGAAATACGGATTCACCATCCACGGATCGACGCCGACCATCTTCGCGAACTTCTTCGCGACGTCGTCGTAGCATGCGAAGTGCGTCGACTTGCGGCGCACGGCCCAGCCCGCGTGCAGCGGCGGCAGCAGATACTGCTCGTGCAGGTTTTCCAGCACGGCCGGGATGCCGGCCGACAGGTCGTTGTTCAGCAGGATCGAGCACGGATCGAAATTCTTCAGGCCGAGGCGGCGCTGCGAACGCTCGAGCGGTTCGAGCACGATCTTCTGGCCGTCGGCCAGCGTGATCGGCGTCATGTCGGTGATGCTCGGGTCGAGCGAGCCGAAACGCACGTTCAGGCCGGCCTGGCGCATGATCGTCGCGAGGCGCGCGACGTTTTCCAGGTAGAACGCGTTGCGGGTCGGCAGCTCGGGAATCACGAGCAGATTCTTCGCGTCCGGGCAGATCTTCTCGATCGCGGCCATCGCGGCCTGCACGGCGAGCGGCAGCACTTCGGACGGCAGATTGTTGAACGCGCCGGGAAACAGGTTCGCGTCGACGGGCGCCAGCTTGAAGCCGGCATTGCGCAGGTCCACCGAACAATAGAACGGCGGGGTGTGTTCCTGCCATTCGAGCCTGAACCAGCGTTCGATCGCAGGCGTCGCGTCGAGGATCTTCTGCTCGAGTTCGAGCAGCGGACCGTTCAACGCGGTAACGAGGTGGGGAACCATGAATCACTCGCGAGCGGGAGAATGAAGATTGTAGAGCAATTGCCCTGCCCATTTGGGGATTGTTCCCGGCTTCGCAAGGGTTTGGAGGAAGTTTTCGGCTATTGACCCGATAGCGCGCAGGGTTATCCGCTACGGCAGCGGGTGACAGGAGAAAAAAAGCCCGCCGGGTAGGCGGGCCGAAGTCGCTGCGCTCATTCGGAGCGGACGCCGCCGTCACGGCGGCGCGCCGTCGATTCGTGTGACTTATTCCACGTGCTCGCCGTGCAGCACCACGTCGAGGCCTTCGCGCTCTTCCTCTTCGGACACGCGCAGGCCGATCGTCAGATCGATCAGCTTCAGCAGCACGAAGCTCAGCACGCCGCTGTACACGAGCGTGATCAGCACGCCCTTGGCCTGCAGCAGCAGGCTGCCGTCCATGCCGCCGATGTCCTTGACCGCGAATACGCCGGTCAGCAGTGCGCCGAGAATCCCGCCCACGCCGTGCACGCCGAACGCGTCGAGCGAATCGTCGTAGCCGAGCTTCGACTTGAGCCACGTCGCCGACCAGAAGCACACGACGCCCGCCGCGATACCGATCACGAGCGCGCCCGCCACGCCGACGAAGCCGGCCGCCGGCGTGATCGCCACCAGACCCGCGACCGCGCCCGACACGATGCCGAGCACCGACGGCTTGCCCTTCGCGATCCATTCGGCAAACATCCAGCCGAGCGCCGCGCAGGCCGTCGCGACCTGAGTCGTCAGCATCGCGAAGCCGGCACGGCCGTCGGCGGCGACCGCGGAACCCGCGTTGAAGCCGAACCAGCCGACCCACAGCATCGAGGCGCCGATCATCGTCAGCACGAGGTTGTGCGGCGCCATCGATTCGCGCCCGTAGCCGACACGCTTGCCGAGCACCAGGCACGACACGAGGCCCGCGATACCGGCGTTGATGTGCACGACGGTGCCGCCCGCGAAGTCGAGCACGCCGTCCGCCGACAGCCAGCCGCTCGGCTCCCACACCATGTGCGCGATCGGCACATAGACGATCAGCGACCAGAGCGTCATGAACACGAGCATCGCCGAGAACTTCATGCGATCGGCGAACGCGCCGCAGATCAGGGCCGGCGTGATGATCGCGAACGTCATCTGGTAGACGAAGTAGACCGACTCGGGAATCGTCGTCGCGAGATGGCTGACCGTCAGCGTCGTCGCCTTGTCGCCCTTCACGTAGGACATGCCGTGCAGGAACACGCGCGACAGGCCGCCGATGAAGCCGTTGCCCGGCGTGAACGCGAGGCTGTAGCCGACCACCGTCCACAGCACCGTGATCAGCGCGGTGATCGCGAAGCTTTGCATCACGGTCGCGAGCACGTTCTTCTTGCGGACCATGCCCGCGTAGAACAGCGCGAGGCCGGGGACCGTCATGAACAGCACGAGCGCGGTGGACGTCAGCATCCACGCGGTGTCGCCCGCGCTGATCTTCGACGAATCGACCGAGAACGGCGCGGTGGGTGCGGCCGGTGCGGATGCGGCGGCGGCCGATGCCGCTGCGGCGGCCGATGCGTCGGCCACGCCCGAAGGCGGTGTGGCAGCGGCGGCAGCGGATGCGTCGGCGGCCGGCGCCGAAGCGGCCGGTGCGGCAGCGGCCGATGCGTCGGAAGCGGTGGCGGCGGGCGCGGAAGCAGCCGCGGCGGACGCCGCGTCGTCGGCGAGCGCGGAGCCGACGCCGGTCGCGATCAGCGAGCCGGCCATCAGCAGGGACATCAAAAATTTGCGCATCTTGGGTTTCCTCTTGTCGCTTGTCTTGTCTGTTCTGTTAGAGCGCGTCCGCGCCTGTCTCCCCGGTGCGAATCCGGATCACTTGTTCGATCGGCGTGACGAAGATCTTGCCGTCGCCGATCTTGCCCGTGCGCGCGGCCCGCTCGATCGCCTCCACCGCCTGGTCGACGAGATCGTCGGAGACGGCCGCCTCGATCTTCATCTTCGGCAGGAAATCGACCACGTATTCGGCGCCGCGGTACAGCTCGGTATGCCCTTTCTGGCGCCCGAACCCTTTCACCTCCGTCACCGTGATGCCCGAAACGCCGAGCGCCGACAGCGCCTCGCGCGTCTCATCGAGCTTGAACGGCTTGATGATTGCGGTAATGAGTTTCATGAAGTCCTCTCGCTGGGTTGTCCCGTCGAATTGGTTGGAATGTTGTAACGGACTCTTCTCAGCAACTCGCATGCCATGTTGATCCGAGCACCGTCTCGAAGGGCTTCATGGCGGGGTCGCATCCCGTGATGTAAGGCGCGGAAGCCCGGCCGAATGGCCAACATGGCCCGGTTTGCTGGCGCGGCGAAAGGATCGTTGCTAGAGTGCACGCACGTCCCGAATCGCCGGGGCATTCACCCATGCGGGCGCCATGCCCGGAATTCGCGCCTCCGGCGCACCATTTCCGGTCATGCGTGCATCATGGGCACGTACGCAACTGAAGATGCACATTTTTTGTGCAAGGAAGGGGAATCACATGAAGCAACCCAGCGACGTTTTCAACGATCTGCAGTCGCGTGTCAGCGATTTGCTGAAAAACTCGCCGGCCAAGGACGTCGAGCGCAACGTGAAGGCCATGCTGTCGCAAGGCTTCTCGAAGCTCGATCTCGTCACGCGCGAGGAATTCGATACCCAGGCACAGGTGCTCGCCCGCACCCGCGTGCGCCTCGAGGAACTCGAAAAGCGCGTCGCGGAACTCGAGCAGAAGCTCGCCGCCCCGCAGGCCTGACGCCCCACCCGGCCGCAAGGTCCGGGCGCGGGCCGCCTCGTGCGGCCCGCGCCCGCCACCCCGAAGCCGTTTCGCCTTTCGCCACGCTTCGTCGTCCGTCGTTCCTCGCAGCACCCTCCGCTCTTCGCAGTTCGTCGCTCTTCGCAGTCCATCGCTCTTCGCAGTTCGTCGTTCGCAACACCCCGTTCTTTTCCCGCGCCACGCCGGCAAGCGCGCATTCGATTCCTCCGATTCCCGCGGCATGCGGCCCCGAACGGCCGTCGTCCGCCTGTTTACAGGAGCCTCGCCATGTCGCTCGCCGTGGTGCGCAGTCGCGCGCCCGCCTCCGGCCGCGCGCCGGACGTCACCGTCGAAGTCCATCTCGCCAACGGGTTGCCGTCGTTCTCGATCGTCGGGCTGCCCGATCTCGAAGTCCGCGAAAGCCGCGAGCGCGTACGCGCCGCGCTGCAGAACTGCGGATTCGAATTCCCGGTGCGCCGCATCACCGTCAATCTCGCGCCGGCCGACCTGCCGAAGGAATCGGGCCGCTTCGATCTGCCGATCGCGCTCGGCATCCTCGCCGCGAACGGCCAGATCCCGGCCGACGCGCTGGCCGGCCGCGAATTCGCAGGCGAGCTGTCGCTGACGGGCGCGCTGCGGCCGATGCGCGGCGCGTTCGCGATGGCATGCGGCGCCGCGCGGGACCGGCGTGCGGAGGGCTCCGGCGCGGAGCTCGCCGGCGGCCCAGGCCCGGGCCTGGATTCCGGCGCCCCGCGCGATTCGACCGCGACAGCGCGCCCGCCCGAGCTGTACCTGCCGCTCGCCAGCGCGGCCGAGGCGGCGCTCGTGCCGGGCGTCACGGTGTTCGGCGCGCCCGACCTGCCCGCGCTGTGCGCGCATCTCGCCGATGCACCGGACGGGCGGCTCGCGCCGGTCGCGGCGCCCTGTCTCGACGGCCTGCCGGCACCCGCCGGGCCCGACCTCGCGGACGTCATCGGCCAGCGCGGCGCGCGGCGCGCACTGGAAGTCGCCGCCGCGGGCGGGCATCACATGCTGATGGTCGGCCCGCCCGGGGCCGGCAAGTCGATGCTGGCGGCACGGCTGGCCGGCCTGCTGCCGCCGCTGACCGACGACGAGGCGCTGACCTCGGCCGCGCTCCTTTCCGCGAGCCGGCTCGGCTTCTCGCCCGCGCAATGGCGCCGCCGGCCGTTCCGCGCGCCGCATCACTCGTCGAGCGCCGCCGCGCTGGTCGGCGGCCGCAACCCGCCGCAGCCGGGCGAAATCACGCTCGCGCACCTCGGCGTGCTGTTTCTCGACGAACTGCCGGAATTCGACCGGCACGTGCTGGAAATGCTGCGCGAGCCGCTCGAAGCCGGCCGCATCACGATCTCGCGCGCGGCCCAGCAGGCCGACTTCCCCGCCGCGTGTCAGCTGATCGCCGCGATGAACCCGTGCCCGTGCGGCTGGCACGGCGATCCGTCCGGGCGCTGCCGCTGCTCGCCGGACGTGGCCGCCCGCTATCTGCGCAAGCTGTCGGGGCCGCTGCTCGACCGCATCGACATCCAGATCGACCTGCCCGCGCTGTCGCCGGCCGAACTCGCAACCCGCGCGACGGCGTCCGGCGAGCCGAGCGCCGCGGTGGCCGCCCGGGTCGCGCGGGCGCGTGCGCTGCAGCTCGATCGGCAGGGCAAGACGAATCACATGCTGAGCGGCCGCGAAACCGACGACCTGTGCCGGCCGACCGACGAAGGTGAGCGGCTGCTGCGCGAAGCCGGCGAGCGCTTCGGCTGGTCGGCGCGTGCGTATTTCCGCGTGCTGAAAGTCGCGCGGACGATCGCCGACCTGGCCGGCGACCCGCTGCCGACGGCCGCGCAGATCGCCGAGGCGATCCGCTACCGGCGCGCGCTGACGGCGCTGTAAGCGGCCCTGGAGGACAAAATCAGGCTGTCAAGACTTGACTTATACACAATTCCGCGAATCCGGCCCCGGATCGCGGCTCGTCGCGGCCTTTGCCGGGCGGAATTCGTATCCCGTTGTTTTTATTGATTTTTATCAGAATGCGAACGGACGACCAAACGGGCCGGAAGGCCGTCCCGCGCGGCTCTGCGGGAAATATCGGCAACTTTTCAACAAAGTTATCCACATGCGCTGTGGATAGCCGAAAAACCCTCGCAAAATCCGACGATTAGCGTCGAAAGCTGCGAATGAACTTTCAGTTGTCACGGGGTGTCTGAGCGCCCTTGCCGGCCGTCGTCAATCGAGTTTGAACGAGCCGAAAAATTGGTCGAGCTGCTCCTGCGCGAGCGGCCCGTCGGCGATCACGACGGCCTGGTACGCATGCCGGCCGCGTGCCACGAGCCGCGCGACGATCGTCTTGCGCGCGCGATCGCCGCCGGCCGCGGCACCCGCGATGCGCAACTCGAGCCCGTTCACCGCGCCGCCGGCCGCGAGCGGCACGGGCACCGCCGCCGTGCGCGGCGCACCTTCGAGGTTGCGCGACAGCCCCGCCCGCAGGAAGTCGAGCGCCGCGCGGCGCGTGTCGTCGCGATCGTCGGGCAACGTCAGCGTGCCGACCGCAAACACTGCACCGTCGACGTGCGCGGCCTGCATCCGCATCGGCATCGACGTACCGCCGAGCGTCACCGGCTGCTCCTCGACGGTCGGCTTCGCCGGCAGGTCGATCGTGTAGCCGGCGTCGTTGTGCAGCGTGCGCCAGTCGTACGACGGCGAGCACGCGGCCAGCGCGGCGCTCAGGCAGGCCAGCGCGGCGAAGTGTCGCAGCGGGCGAAAAAGGGGGCGCAACGAATCGGTGACTTCCTTCGGCATGGCGTGGATCGCGGCAGGCAAAACGATCATTATCCGTCGAACCGGAAAACCGGGATGCGCGGCCGCCGCCGGTGCGCGCGCCGCATTCGCGCTAAAATGGGCGCCGAATTTCGACGTCCTTTGCATCGATCAGCGTCATCGACTCCGAGAGCACCAGATGAACACCACGCCTTCCGCCCGCCGCAGTACCGGCCCCGTGCGCTACCTCGTCGCGGCCGCCGTCGTCGCGGCGATCGCCGTCGCCGGCTTCTTCGCGTTCAACGGCAAGTCCAGCGTGCCGGACGCGACCTTCACGCTGCTGTCGGGCCAGAAGGTCTCGACCGCCGGCGACCTGAAGGGCAAGGTCTATCTCGTGAACTTCTGGGCGACGAGTTGCGCGACCTGCATGCAGGAAATGCCGCAGATGGTCGATACCTACAATCGCTTCAAGGGCCAGGGGCTGGAATTCGTCGCGGTCGCGATGAACTACGATCCGCCGATGTACGTCGCGAACTACGCGCAGACGCGCCAGTTGCCGTTCAAGGTCGCGCTCGACGACGGCAGCGTCGCGAAACAGTTCGGCAACGTGCAACTCACGCCGACGACCTTCGTCGTCGACAAGGACGGCAAGATCCTGAAGCGCTACGTCGGCGCGCCGCAATTCGCGGAACTCGACGCGCTGCTCAAGAAGGCGCTCGACGGCAACGCGGCCTGAGCGCCGCCGGATCCGGCTGGAAGGCACGCGCACCGCGCCCTTCCAACAAGAAACGGACCGCATGACCGGGCAACCCGGTTCCGCGGTCCGTTTGCTTTTCAGCGCTCGGTTTCGCCTTTCGCCGACAACCCGTAGCGCTTCATCTTCTCGTACAGCGTCGCCTTGCCGACATGCAGCCGGTCGGCCGTTGCCGCGACCGCGCCGCCCGTCTGGTTCAGCGCCTCGGCGATCACCGCGCGCTCGAATTGCTCGATGCGCTCCTTCAGCGTCTGGTCGTTGTCGGCGCCGTCGCCCGCCCCCGTTTCCGGCGGCATGTCGGCCACGCCAAGCACGAAGCGGTCGGCCGCGTTGCGCAGCTCGCGCACGTTGCCCGGCCAGTCGCGCTGCATCAGGCTCGCGCGCTGTCGGTCGGTCAGCACCGGCGCGGGCCGCCCGTAGCGCACGGCCGCATCGAGCATGAAGTGCTCGAACAGCGGCACGATGTCCTCGCGGCGCTCGGCGAGCGGCGGCAGCGCGATCGTCACGACGTTGAGCCGGTACAGCAGGTCGCGCCGGAACGTGCCGGCCGCGACGAGCTCGCTCATGTCGCCCTTCGCGGCCGCGACCACGCGGCAGTTCACGCGGATCGGCTGGTTCGAGCCGAGCCGCTCCAGCACGCCGTCCTGCAGCACGCGCAGCAGCTTCACCTGCAACGCGAGCGGCATGCTTTCGATTTCGTCGAGGAACAGCGTGCCGCCGGACGCGTATTCGAGCTTGCCGACGCGCCGTTTCGCGGCGCCGGTGAACGCGCCGGGCTCGTAGCCGAACATCTCGGACTCGAACATCGGCTCGGGCAGCGCGCCGCAGTTCACGGCGATGAACGGCTTGTCGCGGCGCGGCGACAGCTCGTGCAGGCTGCGTGCGATCAGCTCCTTGCCGGCGCCCGTGTCGCCGTTGATCAGTACCGACGCGTCGGTGGGTGCGATGTTCGCGATCAGCTTGCGCACCTGCTCGATCGCGGGGCTGCGGCCGATGATGCGCGGCGCGACGACGTTCTGTCCGGCCAGCTCGCGCCGCAGCGCATGGTTCTCGAGCACGAGCTCGCGGCGCTCGAGCGCGCGGCGCACCGTCTCGATCAGGCGCTCCGCCGCGAACGGCTTTTCGATGAAGTCGTACGCGCCGTCGCGCATCGCCTGCACGGCCATCGAGATGTCGCCGTGCCCGGTGACGAGGATCACCGGCACGTCGGGCACGCGCTCGCGGCACTGCGCGAGCACGTCGAGCCCGCTCGCGCCGGGCAGCCGGATGTCGCTGACGATCGCGCCGGCGGTATCCGCGACGATCGCCTTCTCGGCCGCTTCGGCCGACTCGAAGCCGACGACGTCGAAGCCCGCCAGTTGAAGGCTCTGCACGCTCGCCCGGCGCACGAGCGCATCGTCTTCGATATAGATCACTTGCAGCCGGTTGGCCATCGTACTCACTTGCTCCTGACGAGCCGCGCGGCACGCGCGGCCCTCGTTGATGCCGGTCGTTCGCCGACCGGGCCTGCTCATGCTAATGCGAGCCCGCCGGCTCGGACACGGAGTCCGGATGATGCGTGCGCGCGCGCCGCAGCGTCAAGACGAACAGCGCGCCGCCCGACGGTGCGTTGCGTGCGGTCAGCGCGCCGCCCGCGTCGCTCGCGATCGACGACGAGATCGCGAGGCCGAGCCCGAGCCCGCGCCCCATTTCCTTGGTCGTGAAGAACGGCTCGAACAGGCGCGGCAGCAAATCGGGCGCAATGCCGGAGCCGTTGTCGCGCACCTCGACCGCGAGCGTCGCGGCCGACACCGCGATCGTCACCTCGATGGCCGGCGCCGCGACGCCGGCCACCGCGTCGAGCGCGTTGCCGAGCAGGTTGATCAGCACCTGTTCGAGACGCAGATCCTCGCAGCGCGCGACGAGTTCGGGATAGTCGTGCGCCAGATCGAGCGGCACGTCGCGCGCGGGCGAGACGGTCGCGTCCTGCAGCGTCAGCGTGAGCGCGACGCCGCGCAGGCGCTCGTCGAGCAGCGACAGCACGCTGCGCAGCGCGCGCACGACGAGTGCCTGCTCGTTGCGCGGCTTCGCGCGGCCGACGAACAGCTTCAGCTGGTTGGTGATCTTGCCCATGCGCTCGGTGAGCGCGGCGATCGCCTCGAGATTCTCGCGCGCGGCGGCCTGCTCGCCGCGATCGAGCAGCACGCGCGTGTTGTCCGAGAAGCCGCGCAGCGCCGCGAGCGGCTGGTTCAGTTCATGCGTGATGCCGGCCGCCATCTGGCCGAGCGCGGCGAGCTTGCTCGCCTGGATCAGTTCGTCGTGCGCGGCGCGCAGTTCCTGCTCCGCGCGGATCCGGTCGCCGACTTCCTTCTGCAATTGCTCGTTCGCCTCCGACAGGTCGGCCGTCCGTTCCTCGACGCGCCGGTTCAGCTCCGCGTATGCCTGCTGCAGCAGCGCGCGGCCGCGGATCATCTCGCGCACGCGGGCGCGGCGCATCCGCCAGTAGAACGCGAGCAGCGCGACCGATACGAAGCCGAAACCGGTGACGATCGTGGCGTTGCGCGCCTCGGCATCGATCGGCGCGATCGGCGCGAGCGTGACGAGCAGCCAGTCGGGCTCGCCGATCCGGCGCTTGCTGGCGAGGAAGCGCGGCGCGCGCCGGCCGGCGCCGAGCCGCACGATTTCCGCATCGGCGCCGAGCGTCTGCTCGACACGCAGCGGCAACGGCGTGACCGGTTGCTGCGCGTACTGGCGCGTTTCGTAGATCGACGCGGCGACGGGCCCCGTGAGCGGGCGCAGCGTGTGGTACTTCCATGCGGGCACGGACGACAGGAACACGACGCCGTGATCGTCCGCGACGACGAGCGGCTCGGACGCGTCGGCGCCCTGGAACCATTCGAGGTTGAGCTTCACGACGACGACGCCCGCGATCCGGCCGTCGCGCCACACGGGCTGCGAGATGTAGTAGCCGGGATCGCGCGAGATCGTGCCGATCCCGAAGAAGCGGCCGACCTGGCCGTTCATCGCATCGAGGAAATACGGGCGGAACCGGTATTCGATCCCGACGAAGCTGTCGGGCGCGCGCCAGTTGCTGGCGGCGACGCACAGGCCGTCCGCGCCGATCACGTAGGTGACGGTCGCGTGCGCATGTTCGTTGAGGTCTTCGAGATAGCGGTTGACGCGGGCGGTGTAATCGCCGCGCTTCGGCTCGGCGAGGAGGTCCTGCACGTACGGATGGCTGCCGAGCAGATAAGGCAACGACTCGTAGCGGTCGAGCGTGCTCTTGAGCGCGTTGGTGGTGCGATCGACGCGCACCGCGGCATTGCGCTGCAGCTCGGCGACGCCGCGCTGCCAGGTGATCGTCCACGTGAGCGCGCACGCCGCGGCAAGCGCGGCGGCAAGCACGACGAGGATGAGCAGGCGGCGCGTCACGGTCGAGGCTTCCTGGCGATGCGGATCGCCTATTGTGTCATAGGCCTGCGCATCGATGCCCCGGCCGCCGCGGGCCGCATGGCCGGCGGACGGCGCCGCCGCCTGCTCGTTCATCGCGTCAGACGCCGGCCGTCTCGGTCGGCGCGACTTCGGCGCCGCCCTTCAGCGCCTGGCGCAGCTTGTTGCGGTCGAGTTCCTTCTCCCACGCCGACACGACGACGGTTGCCACGCCGTTGCCGACGATGTTGGTCAGCGCCCGGCATTCGCTCATGAAGCGGTCGATGCCGAGGATCAGCACCATGCCCGACAGCGGGATCGTCGGCACGACGGCCAGCGTCGCGGCGAGTGTGATGAAGCCCGCACCGGTCACGCCGCTCGCGCCCTTCGACGTCAGCATCGCGACGGCCAGCAGCGTGAGCTGCTGCATCCACGTCAGCTCGATGTTGGTCGCCTGCGCGATGAACAGCACGGCCATCGTCATGTAGATGTTGGTGCCGTCGAGGTTGAACGAATAGCCGGTCGGCACGACGAGCCCGACGACCGAACGCGAGCAGCCGGCTTTCTCGAGCTTCTCCATCAGCTGCGGCAGCGCGGCTTCCGACGAGCTCGTGCCGAGCACGATCAGCAGTTCTTCCTTGATGTACGACACGAAGCGGATGATCGAGAAGCCCGTGAAGCGCGCGATCGTACCGAGCACGACGAGCACGAACACGACCGACGTCAGATAGAACGTGCCGATCAGCTTGAGCAGCGGCACCAGCGAGCCGACGCCGTACTTGCCGATCGTGAACGCCATCGCGCCGAACGCGCCGATCGGGGCCAGCTTCGTGACGATGTGCACGATGCCGAACAGCACGCGCGTCAGGCCGTCGATGAAATCGGTGACCACGCGGCCGCGCTCGCCGAGGTGCGCGAGCACGCTGCCGAACAGCAGCGCGATCAGCAGGATCTGGAGGATTTCACCTTGCGCGAACGCGTCGACCATCGTGTTCGGGATGATGTGCATCAGGAAGTCGACCGTCGACTGCCCGTGCGCCTTCGCCGCGTACGACGCGACGGCCTTGCCGTCGAGCGTCGCCGGATCGATGTTGAAGCCGACGCCCGGACGCAGCAGGTGCGTGGCCGCGAGGCCGAGCAGCAACGCGAAGGTCGACACGATCTCGAAGTACAGCAGCGCCTTGCCGCCGACGCGGCCGACCTTCTTCATGTCCTCCATGCCGGCGATGCCGGTGACGACCGTACAGAAGATGATCGGGCCGATCACCATCTTGATCAGCTTGATGAACCCGTCGCCGAGCGGCTTCATGTCGGTGGCGAGCGCCGGGTAGTAGTGGCCGAGGATCACGCCGACGATGATGGCGAAGATCACCTGCACATAAAGCACTTTGTAGAAGGGTTTCTTCTTCACGATGATTCCTGCTGAAGTAGATGATGAGCCGGTGGAAACGGCGTCACGCGCGCAGGGATGAATGAGAACGGGAGGCAATCCCCCCGGAGCCAATCGCCCGCGCGGCTGCCGTGCCGCAACAAGCGATGCCTCAGAACATCCGGAAGGGGAGGAAGGCGCTGGTCATCGATTGTCTCCTTGATTTAATAGTCAGGCCGAGGGCGGCCATGCGCTTTACATTGCAAGGTCGATGCCAGGTTTCCGGAACCCCTCAAGCCGTTGTTTTCATTGTATTTCCCATAATGCGGCAGGCAAGGAAATCCGGGATTCCGGATTTCCGGAAAATATCCGTCCGGCGATCCGGACGGATGGGCACATTGATCGGACGAATTCAGTGCTGCACGGCCCGGCTCGCCAGCACGCCCGTCTGCGCGTAGAACTCCTGCCGCGCGAACGCGTCGCGCTCGCGGCGCGCGCGCTCGCCGCGATCCGCGAGCGAGCCGACGACGATCCCGATGAACGCGAGCGGCACCGACACCAGCGCCGGGTTGTCGAGGAACACCGGCGCGTGCGCATGATGCAGCACGTCGACCCACACCGACTTCGACAGCACCGTGAGCGCGACCGCCGACACGAGGCCGAGGCCGCCGCCGAGCACCGCGCCGCGCGTCGTCATCCCGCGCCAGAAGATCGACATCGCGAGCACCGGGAAATTCGCGCTCGCGGCCACCGCCGCGACGAGCCCGACCATGAACGCGACGTTCACGTGCTCGAACAGGATCGACAGCGCGATCGCGACGGCCGACAGCACGATCGTCGCCGCGCGCGAGATGCGCATTTCCAGCCGCTCGTCGGGCTTGCCGCGCGCCCACATCTGCGCATACAGGTCGTGCGAGATCGTCGTCGCGCCGGCGAGCGTCAGGCCCGCGACCACCGCGAGGATCGTCGCGAACGTGACGGCCGCGATGAACCCGTAGAACCAGTTGCCGCCGACCGCCTGCGCGAGCTTCACCGCGACCATGTTCGAGCCGCCGAGCAGGTCGTGCGTCAGGTTGAACGTGCCGTTCGCGCCGAGCCGGAAGAATTCCGGATGCTGCGCGAGCAGCACGATCGCCGAGAAGCCGATCACGAAGGTCAGCAGGTAGAAATAGCCGATGAAGCCCGTCGCGTAGAGCACCGACTTGCGCGCCTCCTTCGCGTTCGGCACCGTGAAGAACCGCATCAGGATGTGCGGGAAGCCGGCCGTGCCGAACATCAGCGCGATGCCGAGCGACAGCGCATTGGCCGGATCGCGGATCAGCTTGCCGGGCCCCATGATCGACAGCGCGCCCGGATGCACGGCCACCGCGCGGCGGAACATCTCGTCGATGCTGAAGCCGAATTCGCCGAGCGCGAGCAGCACGAGCAGCGTCGCGCCGCACAACAGCAGCACGGCCTTGATCATCTGCACCCAGGTCGTTGCGGTCATCCCGCCGAAGAACACGTAGACGACCATCAGCACGCCGACGATCAGCTCGGCCGTGCCATATGACAGCCCGAACAAAAGCTGGATCAGCTTGCCCGCGCCGACCATCTGCACGACGAGGTACAGCACCACGATCGTCAGCGAATTCGCGGACGTCAGCAGCCGGATCGGCCGCTGCGCGAAGCGGTACGCGACGACGTCGACGAACGTGAACTTGCCGAGGTTGCGCAACGGTTCGGCGATCAGGAACATCACGAACGGCCAGCCCACCAGGAAACCGATCGAATAGATCAGCCCGTCGAAGCCGAACATGAACACCATGCCGGACAACCCGAGGAACGACGCGGCGGACATGTAGTCGCCCGCGATCGCGAGCCCGTTCTGCAGCCCGGTGATACCGCCGCCGGCCGTGTAGAAGTCGCGCGTCGAGCGCGTGCGGCGCGCGGCCCAGCGCGTGAGCGCGAGCGTCGCGAACACGAACGCGAAGAACATCCCGATCGCGACCGGGTTCAGCTCGACCTTGTCGGGCATCGGGCCGGCGACGCCGGTCGCATGGGCGGCGGAGGAAACGAGAACGGCCAGCGCGACGAGCGCGCTCGAAATGCATCGCATGTCGGCCTCCGTTACGAGCGCTGCAGGATCGCGTCGACGCGGCGGTCGAACGCACGGTTCGCGCGCAGCACGTAGCACGCGGTCAGGCCGATCGCGACGAGGATGATCGCGACGCCCGCGGCGATCCCGACCGTCGTCGTCGCGCCGCGGTACAGCGGCGCGGCGAGCACGTGCGGCGCGAGCGCGACGAGCAGGATGAAGCCGTAGTACGTGGCGATCATCAGCGCCGTCAGCGTGAAGCTGAAGCGGCGCCGTGCCCGCACGAGCTGCTGGTAGTCGCGGCGCGCCGTGACCGTTTCGATGACGGAAAGCTCCATGTTGTCTCCAATATCGTCTCGTCGTATCGCGAGCGCTGTCTTGTGGATGGTCGGCGCGCATCGACTGCTCCGCCCGCGCCGCGGCGGCAACCCATGAAACGCGTTACACGACGCGATCCGCACGCAGCCGCGCGACCTCGTCGGCCGACATCCCGAGCCAGCCGCCGAGCACCGCCTCCGTATCCGCGCCGAGCACCGGCGGCGCACCGCGCACCGGCAGCCGCGCGCCGTCGAAGCGGTACGGCGGCGCGAGCACGTCGACCCCGCCCGCGACCGGATGCGGCTGCCGCGTGACGAGCCCGGCGCGGGTCGCGCGTTCGGACGTCAGCGCTTCGTGCAGCCCGAGCACTTCGCCGCACGGAATGCCCGCACCGGCGAGCGCCGCCAACAGCGCCGCACGCGAGCGGCGCGCCAGTTCGCGGCGAATCTCGGGCAGCAGGTCGGCACGATTCTCCGATCGGCCGAGGTTGGTCTTGTAGCGTTCGTCGGCCGCGAGATCGGGCCGCTCGATCGCGTCGCAAAAGCGCGCAAACTGCGTGTTGTTGCCGACCGTGATCACGAGCGGGCCGTCGGCCGCATCGAACACGCCGTACGGCACGATCGACGGATGCGCGTTGCCGTAGCGCGGCGGGTCCTCGCCCATCAGCAGCGCGTCGAGCCCGTAGTACGCGGTGATCATCAGCCCGCAGTCGAACAGCGCCATCTCGATGCGACGACCGCGCCCCGTCGCATGGCGCTCGTAAAGCGCGGCGAGGATCGCCTGCGCCGAATACATGCCGGTGAACAGGTCGACCGCCGCGACGCCGAACTTCAGCGGCGGCTGGCCGGCCTCGCCGTTCAGCGCCATCAGCCCGGCCTCGCCCTGTACGACGAGGTCGTAGCCCGGCCGCGCGGCCTCGGCGCCCGATCGGTCGTAGCCCGAGATCGCGCAGTGCACGAGGCGCGGATTCAACTCGGCCAGCGCGTCGTAGCCGAGCCCGAGCTTCTCCGCGCCGCCGAACTTGAAGTTGTGGAGCACCACGTCGGCCTGGGCGGCCAGTTCGCGTGCGATGCGCTGGCCGGCTTCCGTCTGCAGGTCGACGCAGATCGACCGCTTGCTGCGGTTCACGCTGTTGAAATACGTGGTTTCGGTGTCGCCGATCCGCAGCCCCCAGTCGCGCGTATCGTCGCCGCGCGCCGGATGCTCGACCTTGATCACTTCCGCGCCGAAATCGGCGAGCACCATCGCGCACCACGGGCCCGCGAGCACGCGCGAGAAATCGAGCACCTTCACGCCGGCCAGCGGCAACGCGCGCGCTTCGTTCGTCATCCTTGTCTCCTCCATTCGCGTTTGCACCGTTACCGTTTCGACAGCGCGATGTAGCGCGCGAGATGGTGATCCTCGTCGCCGAGCTGGTGATCGATCATCACGAGCCGCTTCGCGTAGTGCGACAGCGGCAACTCCCACGTCATCCCGATTCCGCCGTGCAGCTGGATGCTTTCCTCGGCGACGAGCGTGCCGATCCGGCCGATGCTGTATTTCGCCGCCGCGAGCGCGCGTTCGCGCACCGCGCGCGGCGCATCGAGCTGCGCGGCCGCGTTGATCACGGCCGAGCGCGCCTGCTCGACTTCGAGCAGCAGGTCGGCCATGCGGTGCTGCAGTGCCTGGAAGCTGCCGATCGGCAACCCGAACTGCTTGCGCGTGCGCAGATACTCGAGCGTCGCTTCCTTCGCGACATCCATCGCGCCGAGCGCTTCCGCCGACAGCGCGAGCAGTCCGTAGCCGAGCACACGCTCGAGCAGCTCGGCGCCCGCTTCGCCGTCGTGCGTGCCAAGCGCCGCATCGGCCGGCAGCGCGACGCGTTCGAAGCGCACTTCGGCCGCGCGGCCGCCGTCGATCTTCCGGTAGTCGCGCAGCGACACGCCCGGCGCATCGGCCGGCACGACGAACAGGCCGATGCCGGCCGCGTCGTCGTCGCGGCCCGACACGCGCGCGCTGACGACGAAGAACGCCGCCTGCGCGGCCTGGTCGACGACGCCCTTCGCGCCCGTCAGCACCCAGCCGTCGCCCGAGCGTTCGGCGCGCGTGCGCACGGTCGTCAGTTCGTAGTGCGAGCCCGGCTCGTCGTGCGCGAACGCGGCGCTCGCGCGGCCGTCGATCAGCGCGGCGAGCCTGTCGCGATGCGCATCGCCGCCCGCGAGCGACAGCGCGCGGCCGGCCAGCAGCGCGCCGAGGAACGGCTCGACGACGAGCCCGCGCCCGAGGCATTCGAACACCACGGCGATGTCGAAGCCCGCGCCGCCGAAGCCGCCGTCGGCTTCGCTGAACAGCGCGCCGATCGTGCCGAGTTCGGCGAAGCGCTGCCACATCGCGCGGTCGAAGCCTTCGGCCGACTGCGCGATGCGGTCGCGCACCGGAAATGCGTACTGGTCGGCGATGAAGCGGTTCAACGTGTCCGCCAGCATCCGGCGGTCTTCTGTGTGCTGGAAATCCATCGTCGCGTCCCTCGTTACAGCCCGAGCATCATCTTCGCGATGATGTTCTTCTGGATCTCGTTCGAGCCGCCGAAGATCGACAGCTTCCGGTTGTTGAAATACTGCTGCGCGGCGCTCGCGGCTTCGTCGGGGCCGACCGGCTCGCCGGCGTGGTCGGCATGGTCGGCGTCGAGCGCCTCCTCGATGAACGGCTGCGCATACGGCCCCATCGCGCGCCGCATCAGCGCGGTGATCTCCTGGCGAATCTGCGTGCCGCGGATTTTCAGCATCGAGCTTTCCGCGCCCGGCACGCCGCCGCCCGCGACCGAGGCCAGCACGCGCAGGTTGGTCGTGCGCATGTTCTCGAGCTCGATCTCGACGCGCGCGACGCGTGCCGCGAAGAACGGATCGTCCGCGAGCGGCCGGCCGTTCTTCGTGACCTTCGCGGCCACCGCGCGCAGCCGGTCGAGGGCAGCGGTCGAGAAGCCGATTCCGGCGATGTTGGTGCGCTCGTACGTGAGCAGGTATTTCGCGTAGGTCCAGCCGCGGTTCTCTTCGCCGACGAGGTTTTCCGCCGGCACGCGCACGTCGGTGAAGAACACCTCGTTCACCTCGTGCTCGCCGTCGAGCGTGATGATCGGGCGCACGTCGACGCCCGGCGCATTCATGTCGATCAGCAGGAAGCTGATGCCTTCCTGCTTGCGCACGTCGGTCGCGGTGCGCACGAGGCAGAAGATCATGTTCGCGTAGTGGCCGAGCGTGGTCCACGTCTTCTGGCCGTTCACGACGTAGTGATCGCCGTCGCGCACCGCGCTCGTCTTCACCGCCGCGAGATCGGAGCCCGCGCCCGGTTCCGAATAACCCTGGCACCACCAGTCGGTGCCGTCGAGAATGCGTGGCAGCCAGTGGCGCTTCTGCGCGTCGCTGCCGTACTTGATCAGCACGGGGCCGAGCATGTTCACGCCGAACGGCACGATGCGCGGCGCGCCGGCGAGCGCACATTCGTTGTCGAACAGGAACTTCTGCGCGACGCTCCAGCCGGGGCCGCCGTATTCGCGCGGCCAGTGGCTCGCGAGCCAGCCGCGGGCATTCAGGATCGCGTGCCATTCGCGCATGTCGTCGCGCGTCAGGTGCAGGCCGCCCTTCACCTTGCGCGCGATGCGCTCGGGCAGTTCGGCTTGCAGGAAGCGCTGCACTTCCGAGCGGAAGGCTTCTTCTTCGGGCGTGAAATCGAGGTCCATCTTCGGTCCGTTGCAAATGCGGTTGGCGTTCAGTCGAGGCGGTTCAGGCTCGCGAAATCCGCGCCGCGCGCGACGAGATCGACGAGCAGCGGCGACGGCTTCCAGAACAGCGGATCTTCCTTCGCGAACGCGCGGATATCGGCGAGCACGTTCGCGAGGCCGACCGTGTCCGCGTAGTGCATCGGGCCGCCGCGATAGCGCGGGAAGCCGTAGCCGTACAGGAACACCGCGTCGACGTCGAGCGGGCGCAGCGCGATCTTCTCGTGCACGACGTTCGCGCCTTCGTTGATCATCGCGGCGAGATAGCGGCGCAGGATCTCGTCGTCGGTGAACGTGCGCGGCGTGACGCCCTTCTTCGCGCGTTCCTGCGCGACGATCGCGTCGACTTCCGGATCGGGCGTGCCGACGCGCGCGCCGTCCGGATACAGGTAGTAGCCGCGGCCGGTCTTCTGCCCGAACCAGCCGCGCTCGCACAGCCGGTCGGAAATCTCCACGTAGCGTGCGTTCGGATCGCGCGTCGCCGCGCGGCGCTTGCGGGTCGCCCAGCCGATGTCGCCGCCCGCGAGATCGACCACCTGGAACGGGCCCATCGGGAAGCCGAACTCGCGCACCGCGCGATCGATCTGGTACGGCGACGCGCCGTCTTCCATCAGGTAGTCGGCCGCCGTCCGGTAGACGGCGAGGATCCGGTTGCCGATGAAGCCGTCGCATACGCCCGCGCGCACCGGCGTCTTCTTCAACTGCTTCGCGAGCGCGAACGCGGTCGCGACGACGTCCGCGCTCACGCGCGCCGGCACGACGATCTCGAGCAGCTTCATCACGTTGGCCGGCGAGAAGAAATGCAGGCCGATCACGTCGGCCGGCCGCTCGATGCTCGCGGCGAGCGCGTCGATGTCGAGATACGACGTGTTGGTCGCGAGCACCGCGCCCGGCTTGCACACGCGGGCCAGCTCGGCGAACACGGCCTGCTTCACGGCCATGTCCTCGAATACGGCTTCGATCACGACGTCGGCCTGCGCGAGCGCGTCGTACGACGTGCTGCCCTTGAAGCGCGCGAGCCGCGCCGCATGCGCGGCCGGCGTCATCCGCCCTTTCGCGACGAGGCCGTCGTACACCTTCTCGACGTGCGTCCGGCCGCGCGCGAGCGATGCTTCGTCGCGCTCGATCATCGTCACCGGCAGCCCGGCGTCGAGCGCCGCGACCGCGATGCCCGCGCCCATCGTGCCGCCGCCGACCACGCCGATCCGCTCGACCGGCCGTGCGCTCCCGCGCCGCGCCTCGGGCGCCTTCGCCGCTTCGCGCTCCGCGAAGAACGCATGCACGAGGCCCGCGCGCTGCGGGCTGTCGATGCACTGCAGGAACAGGCTGCGTTCGAACTTCATCCCCGCGTCGAACGACTGCGTGAGCGCGGCCTCGACCGCGTCGACGATCTTCGCCGGCGAGAAGAGGCCGCGCGACTTCTTCGGCAGTTCCGCGCGCGCCGTGTCGATCGCGACCTGCGCGGCCGCGCGGTCGGCCAGGCCCTGCGCGTCGCGCGTGCGGCGCACGGGTGCGCCGAGCGACACGAGTTCCTGCGCGTAGGCGAGCCCTTCGGCCAGCGTGTCGTCGCTGTGCGCGATGCGATCGACGAGGCCGAGCGCGAGCGCTTCCTCGGCGCTCGCGTGGCGGCCCGTCAGCATCAGGTCGAGCGCGGCCTTCGCGCCGATCAGGCGCGGTGCGCGCTGCGTGCCGCCCGCGCCGGGCAGCAGGCCGAGCGTCACTTCGGGCAGCCCGAGCTTCGCGCCGGGCACCGCGAGCCGGTAATGCGCGGCCAGCGCGACCTCGAGCCCGCCGCCGAGCGTCGCGCCGTGCAGCGCGACCACGACCGGCTTGGCGCCCGATTCGATCCGTTCGCACACGTCGGGCAGCGACGGCGGCACGGGCGGCTTGCCGAATTCGCGGATGTCAGCGCCCGCGATGAAGTTGCGGCCGGCGCCGACGATCAGCACCGCGCGGATCGCGTCGTCGGCCTGCGCGGCGTCGATCGCGTCGGCGAGGCCGCGCCGTACGTCGGCGGACAGCGCGTTGACGGGCGAATGGTCGATCGTGACGACGAGCACCTTGTCGCGCCGCTCGCGCGTGACCGTGCCGGTGGGAGGGGTAGCGGGGGAATTCATGGCGTCTCCTGTCGAAGCTGTCGATGCAGCAGGCATGACCCGATTCTCGATTGATCGAGATTCATTGACAATTCCCGCAGGCCTTTACAAGCTGTCAAGTCTGACTTGACACTGAATGTTTTCCGACCGTTAAGCGGGACAGATCATGAGACGACAGACATGGACCTGAACGCGCTGACGCTGCTCGTCGAGATCCTCGACGCCGGCAATCTCAGCAAGGCCGCGCAGCGGCTCAAGATGAGCCGGGCGAACGTCAGCTACCGGCTGAACCAGCTCGAGCGCTCGATCGGCCAGCAGCTCGTGCGGCGCACGACGCGACGCATGGAGCCGACCGAGATCGGACTGAAGCTGTACGAGCACGGCCGGCGCATCCGCAACGAACTGCTCGCCGCGCAGGAATCGGTGACCACGCTCGGGCAGGACCTGCAGGGCCGCGTGCGGCTGTCGGTGCCGAGCGGCTACGGGCAGATGGTGATGTCCGAATGGCTGCTCGCGTTCAAGCGGCGGCATCCGGGCATCGTGCTCGACGTGGTGTTCGAGAATCGGGTGGAAGATCTGATGCGCGACGAAGTCGACATCGCGATCCGCGTGATGTCGGAGCCGCCGCAGAATCTCGTCGCACGCGACATGGGCGCGGTGCGCTACATCGCGTGTGCGTCGCCCGCGTTCGCGGCTGCGCACGGGATGCCGTCGAGCCTCGGCGCGCTTGCAGCCGCGCCGGTCGTCACCGCGACGGTGATGGGCCGGCAACTCCGGATCGCCGCGTATCTCGGCGACGAGCGCCACGAGGTGCTGCTCGAGCCCACGCTGATTTCGGAGAACTTCCTGTTCCTGCGGCAGGCGATCCTCGCGGGAATCGGCGTCGGCATCGTGCCCGACTACGTGATGCAGGACGATATCCGGGGCGGCGCGGTCGTCACGTCGCTCGACGCGTACCGGCTCAGCATCTTCGGCACGCACATGTATATGCTCTACATGCCGAACCGGCACCACACGCGCGCGACGTCGACGTTCATAGAGTTCATCCTCGAACAGGCCGGAAAGACCGGCCGGGGCGGGCCCGGCGCGATGCGTCAGGGTTTCCTGTCGGGTGACAATCCGCCGGGCACGCGGCGACAATAGCGCGCCGAGGCGGGCAGCGCCGTTGCGCCAACGTCGACGCCGCCGTCTCCTTCGAATTCACTGCTGCCGAGGGTTCAATGTTCGACCGGATTCGTCCGCATTCGCGTCCCTGGACGCTGCTCGCCGCCGTCGCGCTCGTCGCGTTCAACGCCGGCTGCACGTCCCCGTCCGCGCCGTCGGGCGCCGTCGTCCCGGTCGCCGCCGCCTCGGGCGCGGCCGTCCCGCTGCCCGGCGTTCACGCGCCCGAACTGTCGTCCGGCTGGACGGACAAGCCGGGCTGGACCTCGCAGCACTTCATGATCGCGGCCGCGAACCCGCTCGCCACGCAGGCCGGCTACGACATGCTGAAAGCCGGCGGCACCGCGATCGATGCGGCCATCGCGACGCAGATGGTGCTCGCGCTGGTCGAGCCGCAATCGTCGGGCATCGGCGGCGGCGCCTTCATGCTGTACTTCGACGGCAAGACGACGCAGGCGTACGACGGCCGCGAAACCGCGCCGGCCGCCGCGACCGACCGCCTGTTCTACGGGCCGACCGGCCAGCCGATGGGCTTCTACGAAGGCGTCGTCGGCGGGCGCTCGGTCGGCACGCCGGGCGTGCTGCGCATGCTCGACGCCGCGCACCGCGCGCACGGCAAGCTGCCGTGGCGCCGGCTGTTCCAGCCGGCCATCCGGCTCGCCGAGCGCGGCTTCACGATCAGCCCGCGGCTCGCGATGCTGATCGCGAACGACAAGTACCTGAACAACGACCCGGCCGCCCGCGCGTACTTCTACAATGCGGACGGCACGCCGAAGGCGGCCGGCACGGTGCTGAAGAACCCCGCGCTCGCGACCGTGCTGCGCCAGGTCGCCGACCGCGGCGCGAACGCGTTCTACACCGGCGCGATCGCACGCGACATCGTCGCGAAGGTGCGCAAGCACCCGACCAACCCGGGGCTGCTGTCGCTGCAGGATCTCGCGCGCTACAAGGCGAAGGTGCGCGCGCCGCTGTGCGCCGACTACCGGCGCTCGGTGGTATGCGGGATGCCGCCGCCGTCGTCGGGCGGCCTCGCGATCGCGCAGATGCTCGGCATCCTCGAGGCGATGCCCGACTGGCAGCAGATCGGCGCGCAGAAGCCGGTACGCAATGATGTCGGCTACGAGCCGACGCCGTTCGCCGCGCACCTGTTCAGCGAAGCCGGGCGCCTCGCGTATGCGGATCGCGCGCGCTACGTGGCCGATCCCGATTTCGTGCCGCTACCGGGCGGCAACTGGGCGAGCCTCACCGACAAGACCTATCTCGCGCAGCGCGCGCGGCTGATCGGCGACCAGAGCATGGGCGTCGCGCAGGCCGGCACGCCGCAGGGCGCGACGCTCGCGACGGCCGACGACCGCAGCCCCGAATTGCCGTCGACGTCCGATATCGCGATCGTCGACCGCTACGGGCAGGCGCTGTCGATGACGACCAGCATCGAGGATGCGTTCGGCTCGCGGCTGATGGTGCGCGGCTTCATGCTGAACAACCAGCTCACCGATTTCTCGTTCGTGTCGAACGACAACGGCCGGCCGGTCGCGAACCGCGTGCAGCCCGGCAAGCGGCCGCGCTCCGCGATGTCGCCGGAGCTCGTGTTCGACAAGAAGACGCAGCAGGTGACGATGATCGTCGGCTCGGCCGGCGGCCCCGCGATCATCAATCACGTCGCGAAGACGCTGGTCGGCGTGCTCGACTGGGGCATGACGATGCAGCAGGCGATCGCGCTGCCGAACTTCGGGTCGATGAACGGGCCGACGCAGCTCGAGCGCGGCCGCGTGTCGGACGCGCTGGCCGAAGGGCTGAAGGGCCGCGGGCACGACGTGCGGGTGGTCGAGATGAACTCGGGGCTGCAGGGGATCCAGCGGCTGAACGTGCAGGGGCAGACGGTGTGGTTCGGCGGCGCGGACCCGCGGCGTGAAGGGGTCGCGATGGGGGATTGAGCGCCGCGGCGCGATACCGTTCGCCCACTTCGCGGCGGCGCTTCGACTTGTCCTACGCGCGTCGCCCGCTTCCGCTTCGCCTCCCCGTCCAACCGCGACATCGCGATCGACACGCACCCTCCGCCATGCGCTCCGACAGCGTGTGCGCCTACTCGGGCAGTTCGGCGCAACGACCGCACTCGCCGATGTCGCATGCCGATCGGCAGCGTGCGCCCGCGCTGCGCGCCGTTCAATGCAACGGACCGCGTCGCGGATCGATCGGCGTCGTCACGCCGCAACGCGCCTCGATCACCTCGCCCGCCGCAAGGCAACGGCTTTCCTGAAAGCGCCCGGCCACCAGCTGCACGCCGACCGGCAGCCCATCCACCGCGCCGATCGGCACGGACAGGCCCGGTAGACCGAGAATCGCGGTGGCGAGCATCGGGCCTTGCGCATCCAGAATGCCCCGCATCGCGTCGTCTCCGCAGCGATCCGCATCGATCGGGAACGGGCGCTGCCAGGACACCGGCATCAGCAGCAACGGGTGACGGGCGAAAAAAATCTGCCAATGGCGCAGCACCGACGATCGCCGCGACAGCGCGTTCATGTAGCCGACCATGTCGAGCGGCTTCGCGAGATGCCTCATGCTCGCGCAAGCGACCCGGACCGCGTCGTCGCCGTAGGCGTCGATCGCACCGCCCATGCCGGCCTCCATTTCCGCCGTCGTCAACGCGAGCCACAGATCGGCCGCTTCCCGCAGCGCCGGCGGCGTCGCGTGCACGACGGAATAGCCGGCCGCATCGAGGCAGCCGGCGGCGAAATCGAGCGCATCGAGCACCGCCGGATCGGCCTCGATGCCGTCCATCTGCCGGCACAACGCGACGCGCGTCGGCCCCGCGTCGGCACTCAACGGCGCCGGCACCCACCAGGGATCGTTGAGATCCGGCGCGGCGAGCGCCCGCAGCGCGAGGCGCAGATCGGCCACCGTGCGTGCAAGCGGCCCCTGTACCGACGCAAGCTGAACGGCCGGCGTCCGCTCGTGCGCCTGACTCGGATTGAACGCGGGCACACGCCCCTGGCTCGGGCGCAATCCCGCCACGCCGCACGCATACGCCGGATATCGAATCGAGCCGCCCAGATCGTTGCCGTGCGCGATCGCGCCCACGCCGGTCGCCACCGCGACAGCCGCGCCGCCGCTGGATCCGCCGGATGTCACGCCGGGCACCCACGGATTCAGCGTCCGGCCGTACAGCTCGTTGTCGGTGAACCAGCGCAGCGAAAACGCGGGCGTATTGGTACGGCCGATGATGATCGCGCCTGCCTTGCGCAGATTCGCGACGACCGGGCTGTCGGCGACCGCCACGACGTCGCGATAGGCGGCGACGCCATTGCTTGTCGCACGGCCGGCCATGTCGACATTGACCTTCACCGTCACGGGCACCCCGTGCAGCGGGCCGACTCGCGCCCCTCGAGCGATCCGCGCGTCCGCGTCGGCAGCAGCCTGCATCGCATCGTCGGCAAGCACGTCGACGACCGCATTGGTCTGCGGATTGACGGCATCGAGCCGCGCAAGACAGCTCGCGACGACCTCCTGGGCCGAGCATTCTCGTTGCGTCAGGTTTGCCACGACCTCCGTTGCGCTCAGGCGCCACAGTTCCCTGTCCATCCGTATGGTCTCCTCGATGCGCTGCACCGCGCCTTCTTTGTTTGAGATAAAACTATCTTATGAAGAATTGGCGCGCACCGACAGACAATTTGTTTTTGGGCGTGGCAGCCAGCAGTTGCCGCCCGCGAGTGGGTTTTATACGGAGGAATGGCGGATCAGCCACCGAAGGCACGGCTGCAGCTGGTCGGGCGGGCGGCATCCGGGCCGCCACGCGCAGCCCGCGCCGAGCCATGCTGCCGTCGGCAACGCGATCGGGCCGACGAACGCGAGGACGATCTCGATGCCCGCTCAGCCTCTCCCCTTCCACGGCACCACGCGCCGCTCGACCCACCGCATCGCGAGATCGAACAGCCACGCGATCATGCCGATGATCAGGATGCCCATCACGACGATGTCGGTGCGCAAGAAGCTCGATGCGTTGAGCACCATCTGCCCGAGTCCGGCCGTCGCGGCGACCATCTCGGCCGCGACGAGCGTCGTCCAGCCGAAGCCGATCGCGATCCGCAGCCCCGTGAGGATCTCCGGCAGCGCGGCCGGCAGCACGACGTGCCGCACGATCTGCGCGAAGCTGCCGCCGAGCGAATACGCGGCGTTGATCTGCTCGATCGTCGCCGCGCGCACGCCGGCGCGCGCGGCCATCGCGATCGGCGCAAAGCACGCGAGGAAAATCACGACGAGCTTCGCCGTTTCGTCGATGCCGAACCAGATCACGACCAGCGGCAGGTACGCGAGCGGCGGCAGCGGCCGGTAGAACTCCAGCAGCGGATCGAGCACGCCGCGCGCGACGCGGCTCACGCCCATCAGGATGCCGGCCGGCACGCCGATCGCGGTCGCGAGCAGGAACGCGCCGAACACGCGCGCGGCGCTCCACAGCAAATGCTCGGACAACGGCAGGCCGCCCTGGATGCGGCCGTGCCACGCGTCGACGAAGGCCGCCCACACGGCTTCCGGGGCGGGCAGGAAGAGCGGCGGCAGCCACTGACGATGCGTCGCGACCCACCACAGCACGGCCAGCACCGCGACCGTCGCCGCGCTCAGCCCGGCCGTCTTTCCCTGCCCCGGCAACCGGTAACGGTGCGATGGGCGAGATGGGCGCGCGGCGCGCGCCGCCGCCTGACGCCGCGTCGTGCGGTCGTCCTGCTCGAAACTCACATCTGTGCGATCGGCCGCCCACGAATCCTGCGTGCTCATGCTGTCCTGCCTGTTCAAAGTGCTGTTCCGGCCGCGCCCGACGGCCACGCCCTGCCGCGCCCATTCGCGCATCACGCGGCCTCCCCGGCCGCTTCCTCGCGATGCAGATACGCGATCAGCCGCTCGCGCCATGCGATGAAATCCGGCGACGACTTCACCGCACGCGCATCGCGCGATTCGACGTAGCGGCGCGCGAACGGCAACTCGAAGGTTTCGGCGATGCGGCCGGGGCCCGGCGTCATCACGACGAGACGCGTCGCGAGAAAGAGTGCCTCCTCGACGTCGTGCGTGATGAAGAACACCGTCTTGCCGGTGCGCGCCCACACGTCGAGCACGAGCGCCTGCATCGTGCCGCGCGTCATCGCGTCGAGCGCGCCCATCGGCTCGTCCATCAGCAGCACGTGCGGGTCGCTCGCGAGCGCACGCGCGATGCCAACCCGCTGCTGCATCCCGCCCGACAGCTCGTACACGCGCGCATGCGCATGGCCGTCGAGCCCGACCAGCGCGAGCATCTCCCGCGCCCGCGCTTCGCGCTCGGCCTTCGACACGTGCGCGAAACGCAGCCCGAGCGCGACGTTGTCGAGCACGTCGAGCCACGGCAGCAGCGCGTATTTCTGGAACACGACGCCGCGGTCGGCGCCGGGGCCCGTGACCGGCACGCCGTCGACGCGCACGTCGCCGGACGTCGGCGCGACGAAACCGGCCATGCAGTTCAGCAGCGTCGTCTTGCCGCACCCGGATGCGCCGAGCGCGACGACGAATTCACCGGCATCGATGCGCAGGTCGACGCGCGCGAGCGCCTGCGTCGTCGGCCTGCCGCGCTCGCCCGGATAGGCAACCGATACCTGGCGGACTTCCAGCGTGCTCATGATCGAGGGGCTCCGCGATGAATGGGCTGAAGGGCCGCGCTCAGCGCGCGGCCTTCTGCACGAACTGCGGATCGACGCCGGCCGAATAGTCGGCGAGCACCGTCTGGATCGTGCCTTGCGATTTGAGGAACGCGGCCGTGGCCGCGAGCGACTTCGCGGCGCCCGATTGCGCGCCGCCGCCGAGCCACGTCGGCGAAGCCTGCTCGGCCGCCGTCGGGAATGCGTAGAGCGCGAGGCTCGCCGGCACGTCCTGCGCGTTCGCGCCCGACACCTTCGCCACCGCCGCGACCTGCGGCGAGCCGACCTTCCATGCCGCGGCATGCGCGCGGTAGTCGGCATCGGCGGCCGCGAGCACCTTCACGAAGCGCGCGACGAACTCGGGGTTCTCGCGTGCGAACTTGCGGCTCACGACGAAGCCGTCGAAAGTCGACTTGCCGCTTTCTTTCGCAACCCGGCCCGACGTCGTCAGCACGGTGCCCGACTGCTTGACCTTCGCGAGCACGGGATCCCAGATATAGGTCGCGTCGATGTCGCCGCGCGCCCACGCGGCCGCGACTTCGGGCGGACGCAGGTTGACGATCTTCACGTCGTTCGGATTGACGCCCGCGGCCTGCAGCGCGACGAGCGTATGGAAGTGCGACGTCGACACGAACGGCACGCCGATCTTCTTGCCCTTGAGCGCGGCGACGCTGGTCACGCCCGAACCGTTGCGCGCGACGAGCGCCTCGGCGTCGTTGATGTTGTCGAGCACCCAGAACAGCGAGATGTCGAGCCCTTGCGACAGGCCGGCCGCGATCGGGCTCGAACCGGCTTCGCCGAGCTGGACGGAGCCCGACGCGAGCGCGCGGATCACGTCGGCGCCGCTGTCGAGCTTGCGGAACGTGACCTTGTAGCCAGTCGCCTTTTCGACTTCACCGCTCGCCTGCGCGTAGCGCCACGGCACGACCATGTCCTGGTACGCGATCACGACTTCGCGCAATTCGGCGTGCGCCGCGCCGAGCGCGGCAAAGGCGGTCAGCGCGACGACGCCGCGGCGGATGAAGCTGAAACGGGACATGCGGCTCTCCTTCGGAATGCGGGCATTGCTGCGGGAGAGCCGACTATAGGAGCTTTGCGCGCGGCGGAAGCGAACTTATCGTGCGAAGCTATCGATGCCGTTTCAGCTTTGCTTTTCATGCTCGACCGGCTTGCGCGTCCGGTCGGGTGACGATTGCCCTGCGCATGCGCGGATAACCGCCGCGCCAACGAAAAAGCCCGCATCGCTGCGGGCTTTCGGGACTGCTGGTCTTGCGGATGGAGGCAAACGCGGCGTTTAGACCACCCCCGCCCCATGCGCCTGCAGATCGGCGTGATAGCTCGACCGCACCATCGCACCGACGGCCGCGTGCGTGAAGCCCATCTTGTACGCCTCTTCCTCGTACATCTTGAACGTGTCCGGATGCACGTACGCACGCACCGGCAGGTGGTGCTCGGACGGCTGCAGATACTGGCCGATCGTCAGCATGTCGACGTCGTGCGCGCGCAGGTCGCGCATCACCTGCAGGATTTCCTCTTCCGTCTCGCCGAGGCCGACCATCAGGCCCGACTTCGTCGCGACGTCCGGATGCAGCGCCTTGAAGTCCTTCAAAAGCTTCAGCGAGTGCGCGTAGTCCGAACCCGGGCGCGCTTCCTTGTACAGGCGCGGCACCGTTTCGAGGTTGTGGTTCATCACGTCGGGCGGCGCAGCGTTCAGGATCGAGATCGCGCGGTCGAGACGGCCGCGGAAGTCCGGCGTCAGGATCTCGATGCGCGTGTCCGGCGACTGCGCACGCGTTTCGCGGATGCACTCGACGAAGTGGGCGGCGCCACCGTCGCGCAGGTCGTCGCGGTCGACGCTCGTGATCACCACGTACTTGAGCTTCAGCGCGGCGATCGTGCGTGCGAGGTTCTTCGGTTCATCCGCGTCGAGCGGATCGGGACGGCCGTGGCCGACGTCGCAGAACGGGCAGCGGCGCGTGCACTTGTCGCCCATGATCATGAACGTCGCGGTGCCCTTGCCGAAGCATTCGCCGATGTTCGGGCAGCTCGCTTCCTCGCACACGGTGTGCAGGTTGTGCTCGCGCAGGATCGTCTTGATCTCGTTGAAACGCGAGCTGCCAGTGGCCGCCTTCACGCGGATCCATTCGGGCTTCTTCAGCTTTTCGATCGGAATGACCTTGATCGGGATGCGCGCCGTCTTCGCCTGCGCCTTCTGCTTGGCGGTCGGATCGTAGGCCGGGGTCGCGGCCGTATCGGCCGGTGCGGGAGAAGCGGTAACGTCAGTCATTCGATTGTTCCAGTGCCTGCGGCTTGTCGGCGGCCGCGGATGCGCCGTCGAGGTTGGCGATCAGACGGCCCACCAGCGTGTGGGCGACGTCGTTCCAGTCGGCGGCAACCTCGAGGCTCGCCATGTCGACGGTTTCCAGTCCGGCATAGCCGCACGGGTTGATCGCAAGAAACGGGCGCAGATCCATCTTCACGTTCAGGCTCAGCCCGTGATAGCTGCAGCCGTTACGGATCTTCAGGCCAAGGGCCGCGATTTTCGCGCCCTCGTGCACGCCGGATGCCACGTAGATTCCCGGCGCGCCCGCCTTGCGGACCGAAGCGAGATTATACGCCGCGAGGGTTTCGATCACGGCCTCCTCGATCTTCGTCACGAGCGTACGCACCATCAGCTTGCGCCGGCGCAGGTCCAGCAGCAGGTAGACGACGATCTGGCCGGGGCCGTGGTAGGTGATTTGCCCGCCGCGGTCGACCTTCACGAGCGGCACGCCGCTGTCGGCCACCAGCAGGTGCGCCGGGTCGCCGGCCTGGCCGAGCGTGTAGACGGGCGGATGCTCGACCACCCAGATCTCGTCGCCGGTGTCGGCCGTGCGCGTGTCGGTGAACGCGCGCATCGCGTCGAAGCTCGCCTCGTAGGCCTCGCTGCCCCGCCAGCGCACGATGACCGGCTGAACCGGCGATTCGGCGGGCGATGGGGAGACAACGACAGGCGTGGACACGATGGAAACCGGCGAGACGGACATGGGCGGTAGTTTACCGAAAACCCATGGGTCTCGCCGGCCGGGGAAAGGGACGGATGGTCAGTATCCCTCTGAGGAAATGGCGGTCAAACCGTGCGCCATCCGTCGTGGACCAGCGCGGCGACGCGTTCGCGCAGCCGGCTCAGCCCGCCCAGCGCGACTTCCCGCGGCGGCCGCGACACCGAGAACGCGACGCACGCGCCCTCCCGGCCTTCCGCGCTGAGCCACAGCCGCTCGCCGCGGCGCAGCTTGAGCGTCTCGCCGTCGACCAGGAAGTAGTCGTCGACGTCGTTGCTGCGCGTCGCCCAGACCGGCCCGCACTGGACGATCAGCCGCGTACTGCGTTGCACCTTCATCGGGACGGTCTCGCCCGCGGGAATTTCAAACGTGATGCTTGAAGAAATTTCTTGCATGATCGCCTCCGCCAATAAGTGCTCCGATGGCTACAATCGTAGTCACTCAAAGGCGCCCGACCAAACGACCAATTTTCACGTCGATGTGAGGAAAATTAGCAAATGGACCTCCGCCAGCTCCCGGCGCTGAACGCGATTCGCGCGTTCGAAGCCGCCGCCCGTCACGAGAACTTCTCGCGCGCCGCCGACGAGCTGTTCGTCACGCACGGCGCGGTCAGCCATCAGGTGCGCGCGCTCGAGGAAGAGCTCGGCGTGCAGCTGTTCACGCGCAACGGCAAGCGGCTGTGCCTGACCGACGCCGGCATGCGCTACGCGCAGCAGATCCGCACCGCGCTGATGGTGATCGCCGACGCGACGCGCGACGTGCGCGCGAGCGACCGCGACCGGCGGCTGGTGGTGTCGATGCTGTCGTCGTTCGCCGCGCGCTTCATCACGCCGCGCATCGGCACGTTCATCGAGCGGCATCCGGAAATCGACGTCGAGCTGCAGTCGACCAATTCGCTCACCGATTTCGCGCGCGACGACGTCGATCTCGCGATCCGCTTCGGCTTCGGCAGCTATCCGGGGCTTCACGTCGAGCCGCTGTTCGAGGAGGTGTTCTTTCCCGCGTGCGCGCCGACACTGAACGGCGGCAAGCTGCCGCAGACGCCCGCCGATCTCGCGCACTACCCGCTGCTGCGCTCGGACGACGAGCTGTGGCGCCCATGGTTCGACGCGGCCGGGCTCGATACGCTGACCGAGCCGAAACGGGGGATTCTGTACCAGGATTCGTCGAACCTGCTGCTCGCCGCGATCGAGGGCCAGGGGATCGCGCTGGTGCGCCGCTCGCTCGCGGTGCACGACCTGCTCGACGGGCGCATCGTGCGCCTGTTCGACATCGACGGGCCGAGCCCGTGGCACTATTTTTTCGTGTGTCCGCCGCCGCTGCTGAACACGCCGCGCGTGCAGGCGTTCCGGACCTGGCTGTTCGAGGAAGTCGCCGAATACAAGCGGCTGTGCGACGAACTGGATGCGCGGCGCGCGGCGGGGAAATGCCCCGCCGAGTGCGCGCTGGAAGGCGGATGGAAAGGGATCAGCGGCCGTTTGCGCTGATCCCCGAGCCGTCGGAACGGGCCCTTAGAGCACGACCTTGACCATCGGATGGCCGGTCAGCGCGCGGTAGATGTTGTCGAGCTGCTCCTGGCTCGTCGCGCGCACGGTGATCGTGAGGCCCGTGTAATTGCCGCTGCTCGACGCGCGCTCCTCGATCTTCTCGACGTCGATCTCGTTGTCGTGAACGGCCACGACCTTGAAGATCGTGTCCTTGAACTCGGGGTGCGCCTTGCCCATGATCTTGATCGGGAAATCGCACGGGAACTCCAGCAGCGACTCCTTCCGGGTTTCGATCGCGCCGGTGACCTCGACGGTTTTGGTCGGTTCGCTCATCACTTCCTCCGGGTCAGGTCAAACTGTTCAAACTCGCGTGCCTTCGCACGCTGGTACGCGTCATACAGCGCCGCGAACACGGGGCCCGGCTTGCCGCCCTGCACGGGCAGATCGTCGAGCGACGTCACGGGCAGGATTTCCTTGGTGGCCGACGTCAGCATGATCTCGTCGGCCGTGCGCAGCTCGACCTCGCTGATCTCGCGCGCGACGAACCGGATCCCGCACTCCTCGGCCAGTTGCTCGACCAGCGCGTAGCGGATCCCTTCGAGAATCTTGTTGCTGCGCGGCGGCGCGAACAGTTCGCCGTTCTTCACGATCCACACGTTCGACGACGAGCCTTCGGTCACGTTTTCGTCGCGCAACTGGATCGTCTCGAACGCGTCGCGTTCGGCCGCATGCTGCGCCATCAATACGTTGCCGAGCAGCGAGATCGACTTGATGTCGCAATGCAGCCAGCGGCGATCCTCGGCCGTCACGCAGCGCACGCCTCGCGCGCGCTCCTCTTCCGACGGCAGACGCAGCGGGCTCGCCATCGCGAACACGGTCGGCACCGCGTTCGCCGGGAACGCGTGGCCGCGCTTCGCGACGCCGCGCGTGACCTGCAGGTAGACGAGCGCGTTGCCGTCGCGGAGGCCTTCGGCGTTCGCCGCGACCACCCGCTCGATCAGCGCGCGCCAGCCGGCCGCATCGTGCGGGCTGTCGATGCCGATCTTCTTCAGGCTGCGCGCGAGCCGATCCAGATGCTGTTCGATCCGGAACGGCACGTGCGCGCCGTCGTGCGCATACACGGGGACGACTTCATACACGCCGTCGCCGAAGATGAACCCGCGGTCGAGCACCGGCACACGGGCTTCGGACAGCGGCACCAGTTCCTCTTGCGACGAGACGCTGAGGTAGACGATCGGTTCGAATTCGGCTTGGCTCATGGCTATGACAGATGGGGATGAAGTCGTGAAAACAAAGGCCCGTCGTGCTTACTTCTTCTTGCTGAACATCAGCAGGATCGAGTCCCAGATACGTCCGAAGATACCCGCTTCCGGCACGGCCTGCAGCGCGACGACCGGGAATTCGGACAGCGTCTTGCCGTCGGCGACGATCTTCACGGTGCCGACCTGCTGGCCTTGCGCGAGCGGCGCGATCAGCGGCGCGTTGACGTCGACTTCGGTCTTGACCTTGTCGCCGAGGCCGCGCGGCACCGTCGCCCACTGGTCGGCCTTCACGCCGACCTGCACGGTGTTGTCCTTGCCCTTGTAGAGGCGCGGCGTCGCGATCGCCTGGCCGCCCTTGAACAGGCGCACCGAATCGAACGCGCTGTAGCCGTAGTTCAGCATCTTCATGCTGTCCTGCGTCCGGTCGCTTTCCTTCTGCTCGCCCATCATCACCGACACGAGGCGGCGCTGGCCGTCGACACCCGGGATCGCGCGCTTGGCCGACGCGATCAGGCAGTAGCCGGCTGCCTGCGTATGGCCCGTCTTCAGGCCGTCGACCGTCGGGTCGAGCCACAGCAGCCGGTTGCGGTTGCCCTGGCGGATGTTGTTGTACTTGAATTCCTTCTCCGAGAAGATGCCGTAGTACTGCGGAAAATCGCGGATCAGGTGCGCGGACAGCCTCGCGAGGTCGCCGGCCGTCGTGTAGTGGTTCGGGTCGGGCATGCCGTTCACGTCGGCGAAGTGCGTGCCCTTCATGCCGAGGCGCGCCGCCTCGTCGTTCATCATCGTGACGAACTGCCCTTCGCTGCCGCCGACGAGCTCGGCCAGCGCGATCGCGGCATCGTTGCCCGACTGGATGATCATCCCGTACACGAGGTCATGCACGGACACCGGCTTGTTCGCCTCGATGAACATGCGCGACTCGTCGCGGCCGACGCGGCGCACCGCGTCGCTCGGCGTGACGATCTGCTCCATCGAGATCTTCTTCTTGTCGAGCGCCTCGAACACGAGGTACGCCGTCATCAGCTTCGTCAACGACGCCGGCTCGACGCGTTCGTCCGCATTGCCCGATGCGAGCACCGTGTTGCTCGTCGCGTCGACGAGCACCCACGAGCGCGCGTTCACGCCCGGCGGCGGCACCGCGCCCGGCATGTAGGTCGCGGGCGCGCCGGTGGACTGCTCGGCGGCCGGCGCCGCATGCGCGGCCTTGGCCTTGGCGGCCGGCTTCGCCTCGGCGACGACGATGGTCGAAGCGAGCGCGACGGGCAGCATCACGCCGAGCGCGACGTTGCGCGCGGCGGTGCCGAAGGCGATGGAGGAAGCGAGGGACTTGAGGCCTTGGGAAGACAGACGCATGATCGATTCAGGCTGATGGCAGAAAGTGCGGTGCGAAACGCGCAGGGTTGAACGGCAAGGCGGCGGGCGTTTCGGGCACTCGCCCGACACCGTCGGGCGACGCGAAACGCGCCGGTTGGACTCGCGCGGACGCGTTCGGTTCGCGGCCGTCGCGAGCGGGCGGACAGGCGGCGAAACGAGCGCCGCATGGGCCCAGCCGGGCCGCGGGCAACGCGGAATGCGGCCATTATACGTGGCCGCGAACGGCGTTTTCGCGAACGGGGCAGCGGACGCCCGCATAGCGGCTTCGCGCGCATGGCGCGGCGACGCGTCGGGCGCGCGTGCTCGATGCCTCGCGAGAGGCGGGTGCAGGCGGCATGCCAGTCGGGTAGCGCCGCCGTGCGGCAGACCGGGCGCGGTGCGGCGCGATGTCGCGTGAAGTGTCGCGTGAAGTGTCGCGTGAAGTGTCGCGTGAAGTGTCGCGTGAGGTGTCGGGAAGGGTCGCGCCGGCTCCGGCCGGAGTCGGCGCGCGGTATGGGCGGCCGGCGCTTACGCCGGCGCCCACATGAAGGCTAGCGCCACGCGTCGACGATGATGCGCTTGAGCACGTGCAGCTTGCGATGGAGGAAATGCTCGGCGCCCGGGATCACGACGACGGGCAGTTCCTGCGGCCGCGCCCAGTCGTACACCGATGCGATCGGTACCGTGTCGTCGGTTTCGCCGTGGATCACGAGCGTGTTCTCGGGCACGTCGGCCACCTGCCAGCGGCTCGCGGCCGTGCCGACGAACACCATCCGCTCGATCGTCTCGCCCGCGTCGCGCAGCCGCTTCGCGACGTGCGACAGCACGAAGGTGCCGAACGAGAAGCCCGCGAGCACGAGCGGCAGGTCCGCATACGCGGGCTGCGCGCGCATGTGCGCGAGCACCGCGAGCAGATCGTCGGCCTCGCCGGTGCCGTTGTCGTGCACGCCTTCGGTCGCGCCGACGCCACGGAAGTTCGACCGGTAGACGACATAGTTCAGCTGCACGAGCGTACGCGCGAGCGTCTGCGCGACCTTGTTGTCCATCGTGCCGCCGAACAACGGATGCGGATGCGCGACGAGCGCGATGCCGCGCGGCGCCACGCCGCCCTCGCGCACGGCGTCGGGCAGGTCGACCGCGATTTCGATCTGTCCGATCGGGCCGGCGATCAGCGATTTCTGCGTATGAACGTTCATTCGGCCGGCCCGCTCAGATCTTCAGGCGGTCGACGACCTTGCCGTCGCGCAGGTGCGACTCGACGATTTCGTCGATGTCGGCCTGATCGACGTACGTGTACCACGTGCCTTCCGGATACACGACCATCACCGGCCCTTCCTCGCAGCGGTCGAGGCAGCCGGCCTTGTTGATGCGGACCTTGCCGGGGCCCGCGAGACCGAGTTCCTTCACGCGCTTTTTCGCGTATTCCTGCATGGTCTGCGCGTTGCATTGCGCGCAGCTCGGACGCTCGGCGCCGGGGTCGCGCTGGTTCAGGCAGAAGAAGACGTGGTGCTGGTAGTAGGAATCCATGATGGTGACGAGCGGCCCGGCGCGAGGCCGTGCGCAAAGAGGGGCGATGAATTGCCGTTACGCGAAGCGGCAACGGAGGATGCGGACGATTATAGCGACCGGCGCACGCGGCTGCCCGCGGTACGGCCGCCGGACGGGCCCGAGCTGCCGCGTCAGCGGCGCAGCGCGGCCGGCAGCCACGCGTGCTCGACGCGTTGGCCGAGCCAGATCAGCGCCGCGTAGGGCCAGATCCATGCGAGCCAGCGCGCGATGCCGTTGAAGTGCACGTAGCGGCCCTGCCGCCATCCCGACAGCGTGAAATCGAAGAACGGGTTGACCGGCAGCAGGTTCACGAGCGCGACGCCCGCCAGCAGCGCGAACGCCGCGAGCATCGCGCGCCACGTCTCCGGCACGCGCAATGCGACGAGCGCCGCCGCGAAACCAAGCTCGATGCCGAGCCGCGCGCCGGGCGTCGCCCACACGACGACGAGGCCGGTGGTCGACTGCATGAACGTCGCGGCCGCCTTCAGCACGAGCGTGGCGACCACCAGCGCGATCAGCAGCCGGATGCGCGGCGCGCGCGGGCGCATCGCGAGCGACGCGATCGCCAGCGCGGCGAACAGCATCAGCCCGCCGAGCACGGCTTCCCACGCGGAATCCGACAACCAGCCGTCGACCCGCTCCGGCCATTCGCTGACGCGCCACGCGGCCGGCAGCCACGCGAGCAGCGTGTCCTGCATCGACGCATCGGCGCGCTCCCACAGCGCGGCCGGCCAGTCGCCGATGCCGAACAGGAATGGCGACGGAAACACGATCGCGAACGGCCACAGCGCGGCGAGCAGCAGCGGCGTCGAACCGTCGGCCTCCAGCCACGCGAAACGCAGCCGGCGCAACACCCCGCGGTCGAGCAGCGCGCCGGTGGCCGGCGCGGCGAGCGCCGCGCCCAGCAGCGCGCCGAGCGCGTTGGCGCCGAGATCGAGATTCGACGCGACGCGCGTCGGCAAGTAGGTCTGCAGCGCTTCCATCGTGCCCGACAGCAGCACGCCGAGCCCGCCCGCGATCAGCGTCGCGGCCACGCCGCGCCAGCGCGGGTGCAGCGCGAGCACGCCGAGCGCGCCGAACGGCAGATAACCGAGCACGTTCGTGACCACGTCGAACGCCGTCACGTAGCGCTGCATCGGCGCGAACAGGTAATCGAACGGACCGATGCCGAGCGACACCCAGCCTTCGAACGGATACAGCGACGCATAAACGATCAGCGCCGCGTAGGCGGCAAACGCCTGCCGCGCGAGCGGCGACGCGCGATGCGTGCCGGGCACGCTCATCGCGGCTGCCCGTCGGGCGTCACGGCGTGCCCGCGTACGCCTGCACGCCGACCCACGCGGCGATCTGCGACACGAGTTCGTCGCTGGCCATCGCGAGCGCACGCGCACCGCCGGCCGCGTCGGGCGTGCTCGACGGCGCACGCGCGACAAACGTGCGCTGGCCGAGCACCTTGCCGTCGAGCATCAGCGTCGCGCGCGCGGTCACCGCGCCGTGGCTTTGCGACTGCCCGTCGAAAACCTGTTCGAATTCGCTGAGGTCGACCTTGAGCGTCGGTGCACGCACGCCGTCGGAGCCTTCGAGCACCGCACCGCGCGACGACAGCGCGCCGCGCAGCCGTTGCGTGAGCAACTGCGCGGGCGGCGCGGTCCAGCGGCTGTCGCGATAGACGGCCACGTGCTGCGCATCGGCGTATGCGAGGCGGTACGCGAACTTGTCCGAGTCGAGCGCGTCGGGCGCGGCGACGTCGAGCACCTTCAGCGCGGGGCCCGAGCCGGTGGTCACCGACGACGCGGGCCCGAGGTCGTAGCGGATGTTCGACAGCACCGCGTCGTTGCCGGCGCAGCCGGCCGCCAGCGCGAGCGTCAGCACGGCAAGCGCGGCCGCGGCCGGGCGCAGCGCGCGGTCAAGGATTCGTGGCATGGCGTATTCCTGCATGATGTTTCCGGTTTCGATGGGCGTCATTGCCCGGCCGTCGCGCCCGGCCAGACGAAGCCCGCTTCGCCGGGCCCCGGCGCCGCGCCGGGCGACCCGAACAACAGACTGCGCGGGTTGCGGCCGAGTTCACCAGCGACGTCCTTCAATTGCCGCGACGCGTCGCCGACGCTGCCGGCCAGCGCATTGAAGCGCGGCAGCGTGTCGTACTGCACGCGCGCGTTGAGGCCGTTCAGCGCGACGCCGACCTGCTCGGCGGCCGTGCCGGCCTTGTTCAGGTTCGACACGAGCGGCCCGTTCGGCTGCAGCAGCGTGTTCGCCGACGCCATCGCGCGGTTCACCTCGTGCATCGTCTCCGGCAGCGCGGTGACCGTCGGGCCGAGCTGCTTCGTCAGCGTCGTCGCGCTGTCGGCCGCGTGCTGCAGGCTCTCGGCGGTCGCGCGCAACTGCTCGCGCATCTCGGGCGACATCAGCGCGTTCGCGCTCTTCGCGGCCAGTTCGAACTGCCGCAGCAGCACGTCGCCGCGTTCCTGGATCTGGTCGAACAGGCTCGGCCGCATCGGGATCTGCGCGATCGACTTCGCGGACGACGGCAGCGGCGACAGATCGCGCCCCGTATCCTCGAGCTGCACGAACGCGATGCCCGTCACGCCCTGGAAGCCGAGGCTGCCGTAAGTCGACTGCGTGATCGGCGCGTCGTGATCGACGAGGATGCGGATCCGGATCTGGCCAGGATGCGTGCGGTCGAAGCCGATCGACTGCACCTTGCCGACGTCGAGGCCGCGAAAGCGCACGGCCGCGTCCGGGAACAGCCCCGTCACGTTGGTGCGCGCGAGCAGATCGTACGGCACGCGCACGGTGCGGTCGACGTTGAACCAGAACACGGTGCCCGCGATCGCGAGCGTCAGCGCGATCGTGAACAGGCCGGCCCAGAACGCATGTGATTTGTTTTCCATTCGCGGGTTCCTTGCTTCTACAGCTCGACGCTCGACAGCGCCGGTTCGAGGGCCGCCTTCGGCAGCTTCGCGCGCCGCTCGGGCGGCAGCGCCTGCAATGCGCGGCGCCCGCGCAGCCCCAGGAAATATTCGTGGATGAACGGATGGTCGACGTTCGCGGCCTCCTCGACGGGCGCGGCGACCAGTACCTTGCGGTCGGCCAGCACCGCGACGCGCGTCGACAGCGCGACCATCGTATCGAGGTCGTGCGTCACCATCACGACGGTCAGCCCGAGCGTGCGGTGCAGCGTCGCGATCAGCTCGACGAATTCGTCGGATGCCTGCGGATCGAGGCCGGCCGTCGGCTCGTCGAGGAACAGCAGCTCGGGCTCCAGCGCGATCGCGCGCGCGATGCCGACCCGCTTCACCATCCCGCCCGACAACGCGGCCGGCATCTTCGACGCGTGCTTGCACGGCAGCCCGACCATCTCGAGCTTCAGCATCACGATGTCGTGCAGCAGGTCCGGCGGCACGCGGCCGAGCTCGCGCAGCGGCTGCGCGACGTTGTCGAACACCGTCATCGACGAGAACAGCGCGCCCTGCTGGAACAGCATCCCCGAACGCGTGCGCATCATCCGCGCGCTCGCGTCGTCGATCGTCGCCGTATCCTCGCCGAACACCTTGATCGTGCCCGACGTCGGCCGCTCGAGGCCGAGGATCTGGCGCACGAGCGTCGTCTTGCCGGAGCCCGAGCCGCCGACGATCGACACGATCTCGCCGCGCCGCACGTCGAAGTCGAGCTTCTGGTGAACGATGTTGCGCCCGTAGCGCTTGGTCAGGTTGCGCACCTCGATCACGAAGTCGGCGGCCTGCGCCGCGGCGGACGGCGGCGTGCCGATCGCGGCGGCGGCGATTGCCGCGGCATGGGCGGCCGCGGCACCGGTCGGCGCGCCATCGGCCGGCGCGGCACCGGCCGGCGTTTGGTTCGATGCGTTCATCCGAGCCCCACGTTCTGGAACAGGATCGCGAATACCGCGTCGGCGAGGATCACGACCGTGATCGACGACACCACCGACGTGGTCGTGCCTTCGCCGAGGCTCTGCGAGTTCGCCTTGATCCGGAAGCCGAAATGGCACGCGACCAGCGCGATCAGCATGCCGAACACGACGCCCTTGCCGACGCCGATGTACAGGTTCGCGATCGGCACGACGCCCGGCAGCGAGCGTACGAAATAGTTGATGTCGATGCCGAGCACCAGCTTCGCCGCGAGCGCGCCGCCCGTCAGCGCGATGATGTTGGTCCACATCACGAGCAGCGGCATCGCGACGCCGAGCGCGAGCACGCGCGGCAGGATCAGCCGCAGCCCGTGCGGGATGCCCATCACGCGCATCGCGTCGAGCTCCTCGGTCACGCGCATCACGCCGATCTGCGCGGTGATCGCCGAGCCCGAGCGGCCCGCGACGAGAATCGCCGACAGCACGGGGCCGAGCTCGCGGATCACCGACAGCCCGAGGATGTTCACGATGTAGCGGTTCGCCCCGAACATCTGCAACTGCTGCGCGGACAGGTAGCTGAGCACGATGCCGATCAGGAAGGCGACGAGCGCGGTGATCGGCAGCGCCTGCGCGCCGGCGCTGTAGATGTTCGCCGAGGTTTCCTTCCACGGCATCGTCCGCGGGCGGCGCAGCACCGACAGCGCATCGAGGATCACGAGGCCGAACATCGCGATGCCGCCCTGCAGGTGTTCGCCGAACGAGAAGAGCGCCAGGCCGAGCCGCGTGACGGGATCGAACCGCACGATGCGCTCGGGCGCCTCGCGCTGGCTGTCGAGCCGTTCGATGCGCTCGAAGATCGTGCGCTGCGTGGGGCTCAGCGCGACGCCGGCCGGCAGCTTGCGGCCCCACACGCGCCACAGCGCCTGGCCGCCGACGTGGTCGAGCCGCTCGATGCCGGACAGATCCCAGTCGCTCACGCGCCCGGCGGCGATGCTCGCGATGCGGCGCGCCACGGCGCCGCGGTTGCGCGCGAGCGAGAGCGCGGTCCACTGGCCGGTCAGGCGCACCGTCTGGCCCTGGCCGCCGGCGTCGACCGACAGGCCGGGAGGAGTCTCGAAGTCCAAGGGCAGGTTGTTTGCAAAAGGATGACAGCGGCCATTGTAGCGAACCGCCCGGCGCCGCGACGTGAGGATTTCCGGCGCTGCGCCGGGCACGCGGCGCGCAGTCGAAAGCGGCGGGCCGTGCGCCCTGGAGCCGAGTATCCGGACGGACCATGACGATGCTGCCGATGCGGGCATGCCCGGGACGACACCGGACATGCTCGGGCGCCGGCCGGGACCGGCCCGGATCGTCCGGAAGCCGCCGCCGGCCACGGCCCGCTGCCGGCATCGCGACCTTTCATTGTCCCGTCACGTTTCCTTTCGATACTCTCACGCGCCGCACGTCAGGCCGTCGGCGCGCCGCGCCGCCATTCGTGCGTACCTCGCATTTCATAAAGCAGAACACCGAACAGGACAACCGATGCGTCTCCCCCCGCTTTCCCGCCGTCACGTCCCGGCCGCCGCCGCGCTCGCCAGCCTCGCCTTCGTCCTCGCCGGCTGCGGCGGCGACGACGTCACCGCCACGCCGCCGTCGCAGCCCGAGGCCCAGGCGCCCGTCGGCACGACGGCCACGCTCGCGCTGCTCGAGACGACCGACCTGCACACCAACGTGCTGTCGTACGACTATTTCAAGCTTGCCGCCGACAATTCGCTCGGCTTCGAGCGCGTGTCGACGCTGATCGCGCAGGCGCGCAAGCAGTACCCGAACACGCTGCTGCTCGACAACGGCGACACGATCCAGGGCACCGCGCTGTCGGACTACCAGGCGCTCGTGAAGCCGGTGGGCTGCGACCAGACGCTCGCGATCTACAAGGTGATGAACGCCGCGAAGTTCGACGGCGGCGGGATCGGCAACCACGAGTTCAACTACGGGCTGCCGTACCTGTCGCAGGTGACCGGCAACACGTTCGAGGTCGACGGCCTGCCGGCGCCGGCCCAGCAGAAGAAGTGCGCGGGCCCGAACTTCCCGCAGGTGCTCGCGAACGTGATCAGCGCGAAGACCAACGCGCCGCTGTTCACGCCGTATACGATCCTGACGCGCACGGTGACGGCCACCACGCCGGACGGCAAGACGGTCAGTGCGCCCGTGAAGATCGGCATCATCGGCTTCACGCCGCCCGCGATCATGAACTGGGACAAGCGCTGGCTCGACGGCAAGGTCTACACGACCGGGCTGAAGGAGGCGGCCGAGAAGTACATTCCGGAAATGCGCGCGAAGGGCGCCGATCTCGTCGTCGCGATCTCGCACGGCGGCCTCGACAATGCCGCGTACTCGCCGACGATGGAAAACGGCAGCTGGTGGCTGTCGAAGGTGTCCGGCATCGACGCGATGCTGATCGGCCACTCGCACCAGGTGTTCCCGGACGCGAACAGCACCGTGTCGCAGTTCAACCTGCCGGGCGTCGACAAGGTCAAGGGCACCGTCAACGGCGTGCCGACCGTGATGGCCAACTACTGGGGCAAGCATCTCGGCGTGATCAAGCTCGGCCTGAAGTTCGACGGCAAGACGTGGGCCGTCGACAAGTCGCAGACGACCGTCGAGGCGCGGCCGATCCAGAACGCCGACAAGAGCTACGTCGCCGCCGATCCGTCCGTCTCCGCCGCGATCGCGGCCGAGCACCAGGCGACGATCGACTACGTGAAGACGCCGATTGGCTCGACCGACTACCGGATGAACTCGTACTTCGCGGACGTCGGCGATCCGGGCGCGATCCAGATCGTCAACGAGGCGCAGGCCGACTACGTGAAGACCTACGTGCAGGCGAACCTGCCGCAATACGCGTCGCTGCCGGTGCTGTCGGTCAGCGCGCCGTTCAAGAGCGGCTTCGGCGGCGGCACCGACTACACCGACGTCGCGCCGGGCGCGCTCGCGATCAACAACGCGGCCGACCTGTACCTGTATCCGAACACCGTGTACGCGGTGAAGGTGAGCGGCGCCGACGTGAAGAACTGGCTCGAGACGGCCGCGAAGCGCTTCAATACGATCGACCCGGCCAAGGCGACCGTGCAGCCGCTCGTCAGCACCTTCCCCGGCTACAACTTCGACATGTTCACGTCGGCCGATCTCGCCTATGAAATCGACGTCACGCAGCCGGTCGGCAGCCGCATCAGGAACCTGACGTACAAGGGTGCGCCGATCGATTCGAACGCACAGTTCATCGTCGCGACCAACAACTACCGTGCGAGCGGCGGCGGCAACTTCCCCGGCCTCGACGGCAGCAAGACGATCTTCGCGTCGCCCGACGCGAACCGCGACGTGCTGATCGCGTTCATCAAGAAGCGCGGCGCGATCACGCGCGCGGCCGACGGCGCGCAGCGCAGCTGGCGCTTCACGAAGCTCGCGAGCTCGGTCGCGCACGTGCAGTTCGCGTCCGCGCCGAACCGCCTCGGCGACGCGGCGGCGGCCGGCCTGACCGGCATCACGCAGGTCGCTGCCGACGACGGCTCGGGCAAGAACCTCGCGACCTACGAGATCGACCTCACGCAATGAGACACGCGATGCAACCGATCCGGACGATGCGGCCCGCCGAAACCGGCTTCGCCGCTGCCGCGCGGCGCATGCTGCGCGCCAAACTCCCGCCCGCCGCGCTGCTCGCGGCGGCGGCCGTGACCGTCGCGGCCGTCGTCGCAGCCGCCGGCCTGCGCGGCGCCGCCCCCGCGCCGAGCGCCGCGCAGCTCGATGAATGGCAGGCGATGGTCACGCAGGCGACCGAGCCGCACGCGCTGGCCCAGTTGCGCACGCTCGCGCGCCGCGGCTCGGGCGCCGCGCAGGCAGCGCTCGGCATCGCGCTCGTCGATGCGCACGAACCGGGGCTGCGCGACGAGGGGCGCGGCTGGCTGGAAACGGCCGCGGCGGCGGACAACCAGGCCGACGCGCCGGCTGCCCGGCGCGCACGGCTCGCGCTCGGCAAGGCGTTGCTGCTCGGCAGCGGCGAGCTCCCGAAAGACTATGCACGCGCACGCGCGCTGCTCGGCGCCGCGGCCGAACAGGGCGACCCGGCCGCCGCGTATTACCTCGGACTGATCTACCGCAGCGGCTACGGCATCGCCGCCGACCCGGTGCAGGCCGCGCACTGGTTCGACATCGCGTCGCGCGCGGACATCCCGGCCGCCGATTTCATGCTCGCGAACGCGTACCGCGACGGCAGCGGCGTGCCGCGCGACGACGCGCGCGCGCTCGCGCTGTATCGCCGGGCCGCCGAACACGAGCTGCCGGAAGCCGTGCAGACCCTCGCGATGGCCTATCGCAACGGCGAACTCGGGCTTCGGCCCGACGCGGACGAATTCCACGCGCAGTGGATCGAGACCGCGCATGCGCTGAAGCACCCGGTAGTGGCACCGTGACGGACGTCGACGGCGCACGCACGACCGTGCGGTAGCGTAACGGCGACTTGCCCGACAAGCATGATCCGTCGCGTCGTGCGTCGAACGCGCACAACGGCGATCGATGCGCGGCGCGCGATACGCACTCCGGTCGCCGCGCCGCGCAGCCTGTCGGTTCTCGCAGCTCGATACACGTGCGGCGATGCCTTAACATGCTGCCTCGCATTCACAATAAAACCTGAGAGGCCTTCATCCATGTCGCATCGCCTGTCCGGCCTGCGCGCCGCCATCGGCGCCGCCGTCGCTGCCGTTCCGCTCGTTTCGCTCGCCGCGCCGCCCGACATCTTCAACGCCGCGCTGTGCAAGCCGCCGTTCACGTCGGACCTGATGGACGCGATCTACAACGCCGCCAAGGCGGCCGATCCGAAACCGGACAACTCGATGCTGGGTGCAGCGGTCTATCGCCTGCCCGAGCCGATCCGCCGCGACGGCTTCACGACGCAGCACGTCGTGTTCGTCGCCACCGGCATCGGCGTGCTCGTGGAAGGCGAAGTCGCCGACCAGCTCGCCAAACGCTACGAGCTCACCCGCGAGAAAGGCCACCTGCTCGGTGCGTCGTCCGTCGGCTATTCGCGCCGGCTGAACGTCCGCGGCCCGGGCGGTGCTCTGATCCTCGTGTCGGCCCGCCAGGGTCCGGCGCTCAAAGGCAACACGCTGCTCGCCTGCGAAATGACGAGCGAGGAAGACATCAAGGCGCTGGAACAACTGGGGCAGCACTGAGCGACTTGGCGCCGGTCCGGCGGGCGGCCCAGGCGCGGTGCGCGCCCGGACCGCGGCCGTACACCGGCCTGTCGCACGCACGGCCCGGCACGCGCCGACGCCCCCTATCGCTACAATAGGCGCCATGAACGCCCCCACCTCCTCCGACACGCCTGAATCCGGCGACGCGCACATCGCGCGCAACCGGCTCGAGGCGCACCTGGACGCCGCGCCGCGCGCGTGGCCGCTCGACATCGTCGCCGCCACCGGCTCGACCAACGCCGACGTCGCAACGCGGCTCAAGGCGCTGCCGCGCAGCGCGAACGCGCTGCCCGCGCCGCTCGTGCGCGTCGCGTTCGAGCAGACGGCAGGTCGCGGCCGGCAAGGCCGCCCGTGGTTCGCGCAGCCCGGCAATGCGCTGCTGTGCTCGGTCGGCTGCATCGTGCCGCGCGCCATCGATGCACTCGGCGGCCTCAGCATCGCGATCGGCGTCGCGCTCGCCGAAGGGCTGGCCACGCTGCCGCTCGACGCGCGCATGCGCGTCGCGCTCAAATGGCCGAACGACCTGCTGCTGACGACCGACGACGACGGCACGCCGCGCATCGTCGGCAAGCTCGCCGGGATCCTGATCGAAACCGTCTGGACCACCGCCGACGCGACCGCCGTCGTGATCGGCTTCGGCATCAACGTGCGCGGCGCGGAAGCCGTCGCCGCGCAGGTCGACGCGCTGCGCGCGCGCGAAGCGACACTCGCGAGCGGGCTGCCGCCCGCCGCGCTGTCGATCGCGTGCGCGTCGGCGAACCTCACCGATACGCTCGCCGCGTCGCTGAACGCGCTCACGCCCGCGCTCGCGCAATTCGGCGCCGACGGCCTCGCGCCGTTCCTGCCGCGCTGGCACGCGCTGCACGCGTACGCCGGCCGCGAAGTCGTGCTGCTCGAACAGGGCGTCGAACGCGCGCGCGGCATCGCGACGGGCATCGATGCGACCGGCCAGTTGCTGCTCGACACTCCGAGCGGCGTGCAGACGATCGCGGCCGGCGACGTGTCGCTGCGCGAAGCGCAATGAACGAACCGCACCTGCTGATCGACGCCGGCAACAGCCGGATCAAGTGGGCGCTCGCCGACGCGCGGCGCACGCTCGTCGACACGGGCGCGTTCGGCCACACGCGCGACGGCGGCGCCGATCCTGACTGGTCGCACCTGCCGCGTCCGCGCGGCGCATGGATTTCGAACGTCGCGGGCGCCGACGTGGCCGCACGGATCGATGCGCTGCTCGATGCACGCTGGCCGGGCCTGCCGCGCACGACGATCCGCTCGCGGCCCGCGCAATGCGGCGTGACGAACGGCTATACGACGCCCGAACAGCTCGGCAGCGACCGATGGGCCGGCTTGATCGGCGCGCACGCGGCGTTTCCGGACGAGCATCTGCTGATCGCGACGTTCGGCACCGCGACGACGCTCGAGGCACTGCGCGCGGACGGCCGCTTCACGGGCGGGCTGATCGCGCCGGGCTGGGCGCTGATGATGCGCGCGCTCGGCACGCACACCGCGCAGTTGCCGACGCTGACCACCGATATCGCCAGCGGTCTGCTCGCGGGCGCGCAAGCCGAACCGTTCCAGGTCGATACGTCGCGCTCGCTGTCGGCCGGCTGCCTGTACGCGCAGGCCGGCCTGATCGAGCGCGCGTGGCATGATCTCGTCGCTGCGTGGCAGGCGCCCGTGCGGCTCGTGCTGGCAGGCGGTGCGGCGGACGACGTCGCGCGTGCGCTGACGGTCCCGCATACGCGGCACGACGCGCTGATCCTGTCCGGGCTCGCGCTGATCGCAGCGGATGCGGCCGGCCCGGCAACGGCGCAGGATTGACGAAGGCGCCGGCATCGCGCCGGCGCGTGGCCATGCAGGCCGAAGTGGAGCCAAGCGGACCGAAGCCGCCCGCGCCCCGCCGACGACGCAGTACGCGCGGCGCCGCGCCAGCGGCCCGCACGGTCAACGGAAGCCATGAAAAAGCCGGCCATGCGGCCGGCTCGACTGAACGACATGAACCACGTCGATGACGACAAGGAGTTTCGACGATGCTGCGCTGGCTGATCGCTGTTCTCTTTCTCGCCAACATGCTCGCGTTCGTGGTGGCGCGCGGCGTGTTCGGGCCGCTGCCGGCGGCCGGGCCGCGCGAACCCGGCGTGCTGTCCCGGCAGGTGCGGCCGGACGCGCTGCGCGTGACACCGCTGATGCGAGCGACCGACCAGCCCGTCGTCGGCGGCCCGATCACGGCACCGGCCGTCACGACCGCCCCGCTCGCGGCATCCGCGCCGTGACGGCGCCGCGTCGCGCTCAGGACTGTTGCGCGCGCACCTTCTTCAGCAACGCGGTGGTCGAGCGGTCGTGCTCGAACGGAATCGCCAGCGCCTGGCCGCCCCAGCCGCGCACGAGCGCGGATTCCGGCAGCGCATCCATGTCGTAATCGCCGCCCTTCACGAGGATGTCCGGACGGACGGCCTCGATCAGCGACACGGGCGTCTTTTCCCCGAACGTCACGACCCAGTCGACGCTTTCCAGCGCCGCCAGCAGTGCCGCGCGATCCTCCTCGCGGTTGATCGGCCGGTCGTCGCCCTTGCCGAGCATGCGCACCGACGCATCGCTGTTCACGCCGACGATCAGGCAGGCGCCGAGCGCCTTCGCATCGGCGAGATACGTGACGTGACCGCGATGCAGGATGTCGAACACGCCGTTGGTGAACACGACGGGCGACGGCAGCGACGCGCGCAGCGCGACGAGGGCATCACGGGTGATCAGCTTGCGTTCGAAGGTGGCGGACATGATGGAGATCGGACGGAATGAGCAACGGCGCGCGCGACGGCGGCACCAGATAAAAAGCCCGCCGGACCGGCCGGGCGGGCTTCATGCAACGAACGCGACACGGTGCCGCGAGCCGGGCGCGACTCGCGCCGCCGCCGGCACCTGCCGGCCTCAGGCCGGCTGCGCGGCCGACGACGGGCCGCTTTCGGCCTGCAGGCGGCCGGTGACTTCCTTGCGATAGCGGTTCAGCTCCTGCGCGGTCGCGAACGTGCGCTCGAACAGGATCGACAGGTTGTGCAGGATCCGCTCGACGACCTTCTTCTCCCACTCGCCGTCGAACCGGATCTGCTCGTCGAGCCAACGCTCGAGCCACTCCGGATCCGGCAGGCGCGACTGCACCGTGTCGCGCGGGAACAGCGCCTGGTTCACGTGCAGGTTGGTCGGGTGCAGCGGCTTCTCGGTGCGGCGCGCCGACGCCATCAGCACGCCGATCTTCGCGAATGCGGCGCGTGCGACGTCGCCGCAATTGTTCAGCGCTTTCTTCATGTAGCGCAGGTACGCGCCGCCATGACGCGCCTCGTCGCGCGAAATCGTTTCGTAGATCTGCTTGATGACGGGCTCGGTATGCCAGTCGGCCGCGCAGCGGTACCAGTGGTTCAGGCGGATTTCGCCGCAGAAATGCAGCATCAGCGTCTCGAGCGGCGGCGCCGGATCGAACTGGAAGCGCACCGCGTGCAGTTCCTCCTCGGTCGGCACCATCTCCGGCTTGAAGCGGCGCAGGTATTCCATCAGCACGAGCGAATGCTTCTGCTCCTCGAAGAACCACACGCTCATGAACGCGGAAAAGTCGCTGTCGTGCTGGTTGTCGCGCAGGAACATTTCCGTCGCGGGCAGCGCCGACCATTCGGTGATCGCGTTCATCTTGATCGTCTTCGCCTGCTCGTCGGTGAGCAACGAAGCGTCGAACTTGTCCCACGGAATGTCCTTCTCCATGTCCCAGCGGACAGCTTCGAGCGACCTGTAAAGTTCCGGATAAAGCATGGTGTTCATGATGGTCCCACCCCTGTTCTGCGCAATGCGACTTCTCTAAACGTGACTGTTGCCGCGCAAGCGCGCCACGCGCTTTTTGCAGCCAAGACTCTAATTTTACGCGGGAATCCGGCCCGCCGGACGCCGATTCCTCGTCTGGCAGCCAGGCGGCCGCGTTGCCGCCGTTGGGCATGCCGCCACCCCCGCTCCGTTCGGACGGAGCCGGGCGCGCGTGCCTGAGTGGGGGCCGGCGCTGGCCGGCTCGGTGGCGCGCCCGTCCCCTGCCGCAGGCGGGTTCCCCGAAAGGTCCCGTGCGGATGCCGGATCGGCGGGCTGCTCGATATGGTGTATACGGCGGCGGCCATGATAGCACGCGTGCATGACGGTTCCGAGACGCCTGGCCAGTGGTGCGCCGCCCACCGCGGTGCGGCGATCGGTCGCGGCCGACCGTCGCGAAAACACAACCTTACAGCACGCCTGCGCGTGTCAGACCCGCATTTCGCCCGTCGCGAGGCCGTCTTCCGGCGGCATGCCTGGTGCCGGCGCGGTGCTGCCGTCCGCGTGCGCGATCCAACCGGCGAGCGTCTCCCGCTGCGCCCGGCCGTCGCGGTAGCCAAGCTCGATCAGCTCGCGCGTGAAGGCCTCCTCGAACAGCAGGTAGCTGGCGAACGACGCGCCGGCCGGCTGGCTGCCGCCGATCGCGCCGAGCAGCCCGCGCATCGTCGCCGGCATCTGCTTCAGGTGCTTCGCGGCAATCAGCTCGATGCGCTCGGACGGCGCGATCGCGAGCACGTCGACGTGCCGCCAGCCGCTGTCTATTTCGACCTGGTGCGGCAGGTGCTCGATCATCCGGTTGATGTGCTCGATCCGTTCGATGTCCGAGCCGATCGAGTCGAGGAACACGCTCGCGAGTACCTGCTGGCCGATTTGCGCGAGCGTCGGGTAGCCGCGCGGCCGCCCCGCGCCGTTCGCGGCCGGAATCTCGGGCCGCGGATCGGCTGCGCCGACGACGACGATCCGGTGCGCGCCGAAGTGGATCGCCGGCGACAGTGGCGCGATCTGCCGGATCGAGCCGTCGCCGAAGTATTCGATCTGCCCGTCGAGCACGAGCGGCACGGCCGGAAACACGAACGGAATGGCCGACGACGCGAGCAAGTGCGACGCCGACAGGTCGACGAGCCGCGCGGTGCGTTGCGCGCGCCGCCACGCCTGGATCGGCTCGGCGGCCTGATAGAACGTGAGGTGCCGGCCGCTCGAATAGCTGAGCGCGGTGATCGCGAGCGCGTGCAGCAGGCGCGCCTCGAGCATTTGCTCGATCCGGTGAAAGCTCAGTTCGCGCTGCAGCAGGTGCGCGAGCGGCGTGTTGTCGAGCAGCCCGCGCGGCGAGCGGCGCGCCGCCCAGCCGAACGTCATCGTCGCGAGCCAGCGCGCGCCGGCGGCCGCGACGCCGAGCCAGTCGGTGCGATACACGTATTCGGCGCGCAGCGGCTCCCAGAATTCGAGCAGGCGCCGCACGCCATGGGAAAAATCGTCCGCGTGGCTGGCGATCGACGTCGCGTTGATCGCGCCCGCCGACGAGCCGCACACGACCGCGAACGGCAGCGTGTGCCGCCGCGGATCGGCCTCGCGCGCGATCTCGGCCAGCGCCTTCAGCACGCCGACCTGGTATGCGGCGCGCGCGCCGCCTCCCATCAGAACGAGCGCGAGTCGCATGGCCGACCTCCTACCTGCGCCGCATCACGTCGAGCGCTTCGGCGGACGGGTTTCGGGCGACGAAGCGGCCGCCGCGCGGGCCGCGGCCGAACCGGACGGCTTCGCGCGCTTCGCGGCGGGCTTGCGCGGTGCGGCCGCGGCCGCAGCCGGCTTCGCGGCGGGTTCCGGCGCGGCAGCGGCCTCCGGCGGCGCGGCGCCCGGGGCAGCAGGCTGCACGCCCGGCTGCGCCATCGCGAGGCTCGCGAGCTGGTTGAATTGCGTCTGCAGCAAGTTCCACCAGCCGGCCGGGTCGAACGGCTGCTGCGCGGGGCCGCCTTCCGGCGCATCCGCGGCGGCCGATGCCGCGGCATCGCCCGCGGGCGCGGCCTCGCCCGCCGACGCGGTTTTCGCGGCCTGCGCGGCGGCAACGGCCGCTTCCTCGGCCGCCGACATCGAGCTTTGCGCGAACGCGCCGAACGCACGCAGCGTCGCGAGCGTCGCGCGCTGCACCTCGAGCGCCTGGATCGCGGACTGCAGCATCCCGAGATTGAGCTTCAGCCACTGCTCGACCGCGCGCAGATCGGTGATCCGCTTGTCGAGTTCCTCGACGTTCGTGAGCGGCGACATCATGTCGGACATGCTCGACAGCGACGGCGGCAGCCCGTGCGTCGCGCCCGGAAACGGCGCCATCCCGCCGAACGGCGACATCCGCATCATGTCCCACATCCGGTCCATCATGTCGGCGGGCTGGAACCCGGCAAAGCCGGCGAAAGGGTTGGCGCCGGAGGCATCGGTCGTCATACGGGCATCCTGGTTGACTGGGGGAGCGAGGCGGCCGCCGTGCGTCGCGCAGCCGCGCGTGGTTCGATCATAGCGCGCACGTCAGAACGGCGCGTCGCCGGGAAACGCGGGCGGGCGCCGCTCGCGCAGCGAACGGATGCCTTCCCGCACGTCGGGCCCCGAAAAACCCATGAATTCGAGCGCGAGCGACGTATCGAAGGTCGGCCCGGCGGTGCGCAGCCAGTTGTTCAGCGCGTACTTGGTCCAGCGGATCGCCGACTGCGAACCGTGCGCGAGCCGCTCGGCCACTTCGTACGCCTTCGGCAGCAGGTCGGCCGGCTCGACCGCGAGCGAGACCAGCCCGATCCGCTCGGCCTCCTCGCCGCTCACGGGCTCGCACAGCATCAGGTAGTACTTCGCCTTCGCCATCCCGCACAGCAGCGGCCACACGATCGCCGCGTGGTCGCCGGCCGCGACGCCGAGGCGCGTGTGGCCGTCGATGATGCGCGCGTCCTTCGCGGCGATCGAGATGTCGGCGAGCAGCCCGGCGACGAGCCCCGCGCCGACGGCCGGGCCATGCATCGCCGACACGATCGGCTTGCTGCAGTTGATCACGTTGTAGACGAGGTCGCGCGCCTCGCGCCACACCCGTGCGCGCACGTCGAAATCGTTCGCCATGTCCTCGACGAGCGCGAGATCGCCGCCCGCCGAAAAGCCCTTGCCTTCGCCGCGGATCACCGCGACGCGCGTGTCGGGATCGCGATCGACGTCGCGCCAGATGTCGGCGAGCTCGCGATGCATGCGTGCGTTCGCGGTCGCGAGGCCGCTGCGGTTCGCGCCCTCGCCGCTCATCACGATGTCGAGCACGCCATGGTCGCGGCGCGTCACCTTCAGTGCTTCGTAACCGCCGTACGCGGCGAGATCGGCCATCTGCTGCTCCTTGTTCGAGGGGTTCGAACGCTTGAATCGAGTGTAGCCAAGCCCGCGCGGTCAAACATCGGGCGAAACCCGGCGCGCGGGCCGCGGCAGGGTTTCGCCGCTGCGCCGCATCCCCGCGCGGCTCATGCCGCGCCGTCGGGCGGGGCGACCGACTGCTCGATCGCGCCGAAGATCGACTTGCCGGCCGCATCGAACATCTCGATGCGCACGGTATCGCCGTAGCGCATGAATTCGGTCTGCGGCGCGCCGTGCTCGATCGTCTCGAGGCAGCGCTTCTCGGCGATGCAGCAGTAGCCGCGCTTCGCGTCCTTGTTCGAGACCGTACCGGAGCCGACGATCGAGCCGGCACGCAGGTTGCGCGTCTTCGCCGCGTGCGCGATCAGCTGGCCGAAATGGAACACCATGTCGGTGCCGGCGTCGGGCTGGCCGACCTTCTTGCCGTTCCAGTGGACGATCATCGGGCGGTGCACGCGGCCTGCGCGCCACTCGTCGCCGAGCTCGTCGGGCGTGACGGCGACCGGCGCGAACGCGGTGGCCGGCTTGCTCTGGAAGAAGCCGAAGCCCTTCGCGAGCTCGTGCGGAATCAGGTTGCGCAGCGACACGTCGTTCACGAGCGTGACGAGCCGCACGGCCTTCAGCGCGTCGTCGGGCGACGCGCTCATCGGCACGTCGCCGGTGATCACCGCGACTTCCGCCTCGAAATCGATGCCCCATTCCTCGGACGGGCACACGACGTCGTCGCGCGGCCCCAGGAAATCGTCGCTGCCGCCCTGGTACATCAGCGGATCGGTCCAGAACTCGGGCGGCATCTCGGCACCGCGCGCGCGGCGCACGAGCTCGACGTGGTTCACGTACGCGGAGCCGTCGGCCCACTGGAACGCGCGCGGCAGCGGCGCCATGCAGTTGGCCGGGTCGAACGCGAACGCATTGCGCGCGCGGCCGTGGTTCAGCGCGTCGTACAGGTCGCGCAGTTGCGGCGCGTAGAACGCCCAGTCGTCGAGGACGCGCTGCAGCGTCGGCGCGATCGCATCGGCAATCGCCGCGGTGTGCAGGTCGCGCGACACGACGATCAGCTGGCCGTCGCGCGTGCCGTCCTTCAGCGAAGCAAGTTTCATAGGGAGGATCTGCCGTTGTAGTGACGATGGAGGGAATCTATTTTACGATGGTGAATCCATGCGGCGCGTCATGATGGCGCACGCCGTTTTCGCCCCGTTTCCTGCCGCATTTTCGCGCACCTCTTGCCCATGCCCGCCAGCCCGCTTCCCGACGACGATCTCGCCGACTCCGATACCGACGACGCCGCCTCCGGCGAACACGGCGAGAAGGTCCGTTCCGGCATCCAGTCGATCGAGGTCGGCTTCCGCCTGCTCGACGTGCTGACGAGCGAGCCGCGCGCGATGATGCTGCGCGATCTCGCGCAGCGCGCGGGCATGAGTCCGGCGAAGGCGCACCGCTATCTGGTCAGCTTCTCGCGGCTCGGCGTCGTGTCTCAGGATCCCGTCTCGGGCCGCTACGAGCTGGGCGGCTTCGCGCTGCAGATGGGCCTCGCGCGGCTCGCGCGCGTCGACGGCGTGAAGCTCGCGCGGATCGCGCTGACCGAATTCCGCGACCGTCTCGACCAGACGGTCGGCATCGCGGTATGGGGCAACCAGGGGCCGACGATCGTGCACTGGATGGAATCGAGCCATCCCGCGAAGGCGTCGCTGAAGCTCGGCGACGTGATGCCGCTGCTCGGCTCCGCGACGGGCCTGCTGTTCGCCGCGTACCTGCCGCGCGGCAAGACCGCCGCGATGCTCGAGCGCGAACTCGCCGATACGCGCCGCTCGCCGCACCACGGCGGCCCGCGCACGCTCGACGAAGTCGACGCGGTGCTCGCCGACGTGCGCGCGCACCAGGCCGCGCGCGTCGAAGGGATGCTGCTGCCGACGATCCACGCGTTCTGCATGCCGGTGTTCGACGCGGTCGGCGAACTCGCGCTCGCGATCGTCGCGCTCGGCCAGGAAGGCTCGTTCGACATCGCATGGGGCGGCGAGATCGACACCGCGCTGCGCGCATGCGCGCAGAAACTGTCTTACGAACTCGGCTATAGTCCCGACGCACGCGACGCCTGACGCATCCGGTTCGCGCCACGTCACGCATCGCGAACGCGCGGCGCATCCGATGGTCCGATTCCTGTGGCGCGCACCGCGCGCCCGACCTCACGCAAGCCCCCCGAGCCCGTTCCGATGCCCATGCAGCCCGCCGACCTTCGCCCGAGTCACGCCCCGCCCCGCCGCGGACTGCGCGTGGGCATCGCGCTCGTCGCCGTGCTGGTGCTGCATGCGCTCGCCGGGTTCTGGCTGATGCGCAACCGCGAATCGTTCACGCCGCCGCCGCCCGCCGACATCCCCGTGCAGATCGAGCTGCTGAAACCGCGGCCGATCGAGCGGCAGCCTGCTCCGCCGGAGCCGAAGCCGGTCGAACGTCCGGCCGCGCCCAGGGCCGACGCGCCGAAGGCGGCCCCGCCGAAACCCGCACCGTCGCACGAGCCGGTCCTCACGTCGACGCAGACGGCCGAGCACGGCGAACCGCCGGCTGCCGCCGCGTCCGCCGCGAGCGGCACGGCGGGGACCTCGGGGGCGTCGAGCACACACGCCGCGTCGGCCGCCGGCGCCAGCGCCGCGACACCCGGCCCCGCGACGAGCGGCGTGAAATTCGCCGCGCCGCCGTCCGGCGACCTGCAGTACGACACGTTCTACAACGGCATGCAGAACATGATCGGCACGATCCACTGGCGCACCGACGGGCACACGTACGACCTGTCGGTATCGATGCCCGTGCCGTTCGTCGGCCCGTTCACCTATCGCAGCGAAGGCCGCATCGATGCCTTCGGCGTCGCGCCCGACCGTTACGTCGAGAAGCGCGGCAAGCGGCCGGAAGACATCGCGATCTTCAACCGCGAGATCCGGCAGGTCGTGTTCACGCGCACGCCGAACAACGCGCCGCTGCCCGACGGCGTGCAGGACCGCTTCAGCATGCTGATGCAGTTGTCGGGGCTCGTGCGCGGCAATCCCGCCGCCTACAAACCGGGCGTCACGCAGCAATTCTTCGTGATCGACAACAACAGCGGCGAGACCTGGCCGATCACCGTGATCGGCGACGAGCAGGTGCAGACGCAGACCGGCATCATCGCCGCGCGGCACTTCATGCGCCTGCCGCGCCGCGACGGCGACACGCGCCGCATCGACATGTGGCTCGCGCCGTCGCTCGGCTGGCTGCCCGCGCGGCTCGTGCAGAGCGAGCCGAACGGTGCGCAGATCGAGTTGCTGTGGCACGGCCGCCTCGCCGCACCGAACGTGCCTGCCGATGCCGCGCCAGCAAGCGGCGCAACGAACGCGCCCGCCGCCGCACCGTCGCCCGATGCATCGGCCGCGCCGCCTGCACAACCGGCGCAATCTGCATCGCCCGCGACGATGCAACCACCTGCCTCATCGACTGTCACACAGTGAACGCGCACGAATCGGCAATTTCGACCGATTACAGATTTCCCGAAAATGGCCGATGACACTCTTTAACAACTATTTCAGTCCACCGGCTCACAATAAGAAACGTTTGATAGACATCGGCTTCTAACCGATACACCCCACGCAAACGGGAGAACGGGGTGTGCAGCGCAAGCCCCTTGAAACCGGCAAGGCTCGCCCCACCTAGGGGACAACAAGGCCAGATGCCACTGCGAAGAGGAGTGCCGCCATGCAAATGATCTACAACAGCCCCAACTACTGCGTCGTCGAATTTGCGCCGCAGGCCGGCCATCACCTGATGAATGCCGGCGGATACGAAATCGTCGACAAGAACGCACAGCGCGAAATCTTCATCGACGGCGAACTTGCCGAACGATTCCGCGCGCACGTGAAGCAACTGATCGAGGATGAACCGTCGCTCGACGAGGTCGACGAATTCCTCGGACAATTCGACAGCCTGATGATGATGCCCGTCGTGCTGCACTGACGACTCGCGGCCCGGCGCGTCACGCGGCCGGGCCATTCGCCGCGCACCGACGCGGCGCCGCGTGCACTCCGATCATGCCCCCGTCCGGTTCGCCGGCGGGGGCTTTCATTTGGCGGGCCGTCCGGCCGGCGCGGCGAGGGTCGGCGCCCCCTTGACGCACCGGCTACAATGACGGTTTTCCGTCTTCGCCGGTCCTCCGCCCATGTCTGCGACTCCTCTCGCTGCTTCCGTCCCGCTCGACGCGCCCTACACGCGCGGCGCCGCCCTGCCCGCGCTGCTGAAATCGCGCATCCTGATCCTCGACGGCGCGATGGGCACGATGATCCAGCGCTACAAGCTCGACGAAGCCGCGTATCGCGGCGAGCGCTTCAAGGATTTCCCGCGCGACATCAAGGGCAACAACGAGCTACTGTCGATCACGCAGCCGCAGATCATCCGCGAGATCCACGACCAGTACTTCGCGGCCGGCGCCGACATCGTCGAGACCAACACGTTCGGCGCGACGATCGTCGCGCAGGCCGACTACGGGATGGAAGATCTCGTCGTCGAGATGAACGTCGAATCGGCGAAGCTCGCGCGCGAATCGGCCGCGAAATACGCGACGCCCGACAAGCCGCGCTTCGTCGCGGGCGCGATCGGGCCGACGCCGAAGACGGCCAGCATCTCGCCGGACGTCAACGATCCGGGCGCGCGCAACGTCACGTTCGACGAACTGCGCACGTCGTACTACCAGCAGGCGAAGGCGCTGCTCGACGGCGGCGTCGACCTGTTCCTCGTCGAGACGATCTTCGACACGCTGAATGCGAAAGCCGCGCTGTTCGCGCTCGACGAGCTGTTCGAGGACACCGGCGAGCGCCTGCCGATCATGATCTCGGGCACCGTCACCGATGCGTCCGGCCGGATCCTGTCGGGCCAGACGGTCGAGGCGTTCTGGAATTCGCTGCGCCACGCGAAGCCGCTCACGTTCGGCCTGAACTGCGCGCTCGGCGCGGCGCTGATGCGCCCGTACATCGCCGAGCTCGCGAAGCTGTGCGACACCTACGTGTCGTGCTACCCGAACGCGGGCCTGCCGAACCCGATGAGCGACACGGGCTTCGACGAAACCCCGGACGTCACGTCGGGCCTGCTGAAGGAATTCGCGCAGGCCGGGCTCGTGAACCTCGCGGGCGGCTGCTGCGGCACGACGCCCGAACACATCGCCGAAATCGCGAAGGCGCTCGCCGACGTGAAGCCGCGCCGCTGGCCGAACCAGTACAGCGACAACGCCTGACCCGACCGCCCCACGTCCTTCATCTCAGAAACCGCACCGCCATGACCGATCACATGATGCGCCTTGCCGGCCTCGAGCCGTTCAACGTCACGCCCGGGACGCTCTTCATCAACGTCGGCGAACGCACCAACGTCACCGGCTCGAAGGCGTTCGCACGGATGATCCTCAACGGCCAGTTCGACGAGGCGCTCGCCGTCGCGCGCCAGCAGGTCGAGAACGGCGCGCAGGTGATCGACATCAACATGGACGAGGCGATGCTCGATTCGAAGGCGGCGATGGTGCGCTTCCTGAACCTGATCGCGTCCGAGCCGGACATCGCACGCGTGCCGATCATGATCGACTCGTCGAAGTGGGACGTGATCGAGGCCGGCCTCAAGTGCGTGCAGGGCAAGGCGATCGTGAACTCGATCTCGCTGAAGGAAGGCGAGGACGCGTTCCGTCACCACGCGAACCTGATCCGCCGCTACGGCGCGGCCGCGGTCGTGATGGCGTTCGACGAAACGGGCCAGGCCGACACGTTCAAGCGCAAGACCGAGATCTGCAAGCGCTCGTACGACTTCCTCGTGAACGAAGTCGGCTTCCCGCCGGAAGACATCATCTTCGACCCGAACATCTTCGCGGTCGCGACCGGCATCGAGGAGCACAACAACTACGCGGTCGACTTCATCGAGGCGACCCGCTGGATCAAGCAGAACCTGCCGCACGCGAAGGTGAGCGGCGGCGTGTCGAACGTGTCGTTCTCGTTCCGCGGCAACGACCCGGTGCGCGAGGCGATCCATACCGTGTTCCTGTATCACGCGATCCAGGCCGGGATGGACATGGGCATCGTGAACGCGGGCCAGCTCGGCGTGTACGCCGATCTCGACGCGGAGCTGCGCGAGCGCGTGGAGGACGTGATCCTGAACCGCCGTGAGGATTCCACCGACCGCCTGCTCGAAATCGCCGACAAGTTCAAGGCCGGCGGCGCGAAGAAGGAAGAGAACCTCGAGTGGCGCAATCAGCCGGTCGAGAAACGGCTCTCGCATGCCCTCGTGCACGGCATCACGACCTTCATCGTCGAGGACACCGAAGAAGTGCGCGCGAAGATCGACGCGGCCGGCGGCCGGCCGATCAACGTGATCGAAGGCCCGCTGATGGACGGGATGAACATCGTCGGCGACCTGTTCGGCCAGGGCAAGATGTTCCTGCCGCAGGTCGTGAAGTCCGCGCGCGTGATGAAGCAGGCGGTCGCCCACCTGATCCCGTTCATCGAGGAAGAAAAGCGCCTGCTCGCGGAAGCGGGCGGCGACGTGCGCGCGAAGGGCAAGATCGTGATCGCGACCGTCAAGGGCGACGTGCACGACATCGGCAAGAACATCGTGTCGGTCGTGCTCCAGTGCAACAACTTCGAAGTGGTCAACATGGGCGTGATGGTCCCGTGCAACGAGATCCTCGCGAAGGCGAAGGTCGAAGGCGCGGACATCATCGGGCTGTCGGGCCTCATCACGCCGAGCCTCGAGGAAATGGCGTACGTCGCGTCCGAAATGCAGCGCGACGACTACTTCCGCGTGAAGAAGATTCCGCTCCTGATCGGCGGCGCGACGACGTCGCGCGTGCACACAGCCGTGAAGATCGCGCCGCACTACGAAGGCCCGGTCGTCTACGTGCCGGATGCGTCGCGCTCGGTGTCGGTCGCGTCGAACCTGCTGTCCGACGAAGGCGCGGCGAAGTATCTCGACGAGCTGAAGTCCGACTACGAGCGCATCCGCGACCAGCACGCGAACCGCAAGCAGCAGCCGATGGTCACGCTCGCCGAGGCGCGCGCGAACAAGACCCAGGTCGACTGGGCCGGCTACCGGCCGGTGAAGCCGAAGTTCATCGGCCGCCGCGTGTTCAAGAATTACGACCTGAACGAGCTCGCGAACTACATCGACTGGGGCCCGTTCTTCCAGACCTGGGACCTCGCGGGCCCGTACCCGGCGATCCTGAACGACGAGATCGTCGGCGAATCGGCGCGGCGCGTGTTCTCCGACGCGAAGTCGATGCTCGCGCGCCTGATCCAGGGCCGCTGGCTGACCGCAAACGGCGTGATCGCGCTGCTGCCCGCGAACACCGTCAACGACGACGACATCGAGATCTACAGCGACGAGTCGCGCTCCGACGTGCTGCTCACGTGGCGCAACCTGCGCCAGCAGAGCGTGCGCCCGGTGGTCGACGGCGTGATGCGGCCGAACCGCTCGCTCGCCGATTTCATCGCGCCGAAGGAATCGGGCGTCGCCGACTACATCGGGATGTTCGCGGTCACGGCCGGCCTCGGTGTCGACGTGAAGGAGAAGCAGTTCGAAGCGGACCACGACGACTACAGCGCGATCATGCTGAAGGCGCTCGCCGACCGTTTCGCGGAAGCGCTCGCGGAAGCGATGCACGCACGCGTGCGGCGCGAGCTGTGGGGCTACGCGAGCGGCGAGACGCTCGACAACGACGCGCTGATCGCGGAAAAGTACGCGGGCATCCGCCCGGCGCCCGGCTACCCGGCCTGCCCCGACCACCTCGTGAAACGCGACATGTTCGACGTGCTGCACGCGGACGAAATCGGCATGAGCGTGACGGATTCGCTGGCGATGCTGCCGGCGGCGAGCGTGTCGGGCTTCTACCTCGCGCATCCGGACACCCGCTATTTCTCGGTCGGCAAAATCGGGCAGGATCAGCTCGAGGACTACGCGCGGCGCATGGCGCTGTCGCTCGACGACGCCCGCCGCGCGCTCGCGCCGCAGCTCTGATCGACGCGAACGGGCGGCCCGGCCGCCTTTTGATCAGACAAAATAAAAAGCCCGCTCGAAAGCGGGCTTTTTTCCTGTCTGGCGAACCTTTCGATCCGCCCGGCAAGGACGCTCAGAAACCCCAGTGCACGTCGGCCTCGGCGGCCTTCGCCTCGCGCAGCATCGTCAGGAACGGCGCGACGCGCTGGGCCAGGCTCGGCGGCACTTCATGGTGCGCGTGGTCGGCTTCGTCCTCGTGGAAATGGCCGGCATGCTCGGCGCGCGCCTGCTTCGCCTGCGCAACCGCGCCTTCCAGCTTTTCGATCGCGTGGTCCAGTTCGTCGTGCGTAATCACGCCGCGCTCGCCCAGCTGCTTGCCGACGACACCCAGCACGAAAACCGCGAAATCCTTCAGCACGTCGAGATCCTGTGCCGCCTTGCTCTTGAACGTAATCATGACAATTCCCTTTTCATCTTGTTGTGCCTGCGCGGCGAAGTTGGGGAAGCCGGCCGACCGGCGTCCGGCCTCGCGGACGCGGGCCGCCTGATCGGCATATTAGCACCTGTTAAAATTCTGCGATCCCTGAAACGCGCGCTTAAAAAGCACGCCGGCGGCCCGACATTTCCGGCCGCCACCAACGAAGCCTTCTACCAGCATGCTGCCAGCACACAAACAGACCCTCGAAGCCCTGCTCGCGGATAGCGTCAAGCAGGTCGCACTCGCGCTGAAAGGCGCCGACGCGGCATTCGTCGCCCCGACCATCACGCTGGAGCGCCCGAAGGTCGCCGCGCACGGCGACGTCGCGTGCAACGTCGCGATGCAGCTCGCGAAGCCGCTGGGCGCGAACCCGCGCCAGCTCGCCGAGCAGATCGTCGCCGCACTCACCGCGCAGCCGGCCGCGCAAGGCCTCGTCGAAGCCGCCGAGATCGCAGGGCCCGGCTTCATCAACCTGCGCCTGTCGGCCGCCGCGAAACAGGCGGTGATCGCCGCCGTGTTCGATCAGGGCCGCGCGTTCGGCACGTCGGATCGCGAGAAAGGCAAGCAGGTGCTGCTCGAATTCGTGTCGGCCAATCCGACCGGCCCGCTGCACGTCGGCCACGGCCGCCAGGCCGCGCTCGGCGACGTGCTCGCGAACGTGATCGCGAGCCAGGGCTACGCGGTGCACCGCGAGTTCTACTACAACGACGCGGGCGTGCAGATCGGCAACCTCGCGATCTCGACGCAGGCGCGCGCCCGCGGCCTGAAGCCGGGCGACGCGGGCTGGCCGGAAGCCGCGTACAACGGCGAGTACATCGCCGACATCGCGCGCGACTACCTGAACGGCGAAACGGTCGCCGCATCGGACGGCGAGCCGGTCAAGGGTGCGGGTGACGTCGAGGATCTCGACGCGATCCGCAAGTTCGCGGTCACGTATCTGCGTCGCGAGCAGGACATGGACCTGCAGGCGTTCGGCGTGAAGTTCGACCAGTACTACCTCGAGTCGTCGCTGTACAGCGAAGGCCGCGTCGAGAAGACGGTCGACGCGCTGATCAAGGCCGGCATGACCTACGAGCAGGACGGTGCGCTGTGGCTGCGCACGACCGACGAAGGCGACGACAAGGATCGCGTGATGCGCAAGTCGGACGGCACGTACACGTACTTCGTGCCGGACGTCGCGTACCACGTGACGAAGTGGGAGCGCGGCTTCACGAAGGTGATCAACATCCAGGGTTCGGACCACCACGGCACGATCGCGCGCGTGCGCGCCGGCCTGCAGGGGCTGCACATCGGGATCCCGAAGGGCTATCCCGACTACGTGCTGCACAAGATGGTCACCGTGATGCGCGACGGCCAGGAAGTGAAGATCTCGAAGCGCGCGGGCAGCTACGTGACGGTGCGCGACCTGATCGAATGGTCGGGCGGCGCGGCGGCGGGCCAGGAAGCGGCGCCCGACCTGATCGACGAGGCGACCATCACGCGCGGCCGCGACGCGGTGCGTTTCTTCCTGATCTCGCGCAAGGCCGACACCGAGTTCGTGTTCGACATCGACCTCGCGCTGAAACAGAACGACGAGAACCCGGTCTATTACGTCCAGTACGCGCATGCGCGGATCTGCTCGGTGCTCAACGAACTGAAGTCGCGCTACAACGTCGACGTCGCGCAACTGCCGGGCGCCGACCTGTCGCAGCTGACCAGCGCGCAAGCGGCATCGCTGATGCAGAAGCTGGCCGAGTACCCGGACATGCTCACGCATGCGGCGAACGAACTGGCGCCGCACGCGGTCGCGTTCTACCTGCGCGATCTCGCTGGCGAATTCCACTCGTTCTACAATGCGGAGCGCGTGCTGGTCGACGACGAAGCGCCGCGCAATGCGCGCGCCGCACTGCTCGCCGCGACCCGGCAGGTGCTGGAGAACGGCCTGGCGGTACTCGGCGTATCCGCGCCCGCCAAGATGTAAGGATGTCCGCGCGGCCCCGAACCGGGCCGCGAATGGCTGCGGCGGCAGCGCCCGTCGTCGGATGCCCGCCGCCGGATGCCCGTCGCCGGATGCTCGTCGCCGGATGCCCGCCGCCGGATGCCCGCCGCCGGATGCCCGTCGCCGGATGCCCGTCGCAGCCTTTTCACGATTCTTTTTGCAGGTGACTCAAGCAATGGCACAACCACGCCGCACTTCGAAACAATCGAAACAAGCCGGAGGGACATTTCTTGGAATCGTGCTGGGCCTGATCGTCGGCCTCGCGATCGCCGTGGTGGTGGCGCTCTACATCACGCGTTCGCCGTCGCCGTTCGTGTCGAAGGTCGCGCCGCCGCCGGCCGACAACGGCGCGAGCCAGCCGCAGCAGTTCGACCCGAACCGCGCGCTGCAGGGCAAGACGCCCGGCCAGCCGGTGCCGCAGGCCGCGCAGCCCGCACCGCCGAACACCGCGCCCGGCCAGGCCGCGAACCAGACCCAGGGCGGCGGCCTGCTGCCCGAGCCGCAGATCGTCGAAGTGCCGCCGTCGGGTAACACGAACGGCGCCACCGGCTCGAGCAACACCACCGCGTCGAACAATCCGTCGTCGGGCAACGGCGTCGCCGTCGCACCGAAGCCGGCCGACACCACACCGCCGCCGAAGAAGACGCAACAGGCGCAGCAACAGCAGCAAGGCGGCGAGGACGACCTCGCACGCTTCGCCGCGCAGAAGCAGGCGCAGCAGGCCGCCGCGCAAAAGCAGCAACAGCAGCAGGCCGCGAACACGCCGAAGCCGACGTCGTCGGCCACGGCCGCGGCGGCAGCGAAGCCGCCGACCGCGAACGACGCGAACACCGGCTACTTCCTGCAGGTCGGCGCGTACAAGACGGAAGGCGATGCCGAGCAGCAGCGTGCGCGTCTCGGCTTCCAGGGCTTCGAATCGAAGGTGTCGAAGCGCGACGTCAGCGGCGTGACCTATTTCCGCGTGCGCGTCGGCCCGTTCTCGAAGTTCGAGGATATGAACTCGGCCCGTCAGCGCCTGTCCGATGCAGGTGTCGACACGGCGGTGATCCGCTTCACGAAGCAGTAAGCAGCCGGCCGCACCCACGCAGAACCCGTTACGTTACGTTTCGTAACCCGAGCAACTGATTCGACGTCCACAACATGAAAAAACTGCTTAGCACGCTCCTTCTGTCCCTCGGCCTGGCTGCCGGCCTGGCCCAGGCATCGCCCGCCGCGCCGGTGTCCGGCAAGGACTTCGAGGTGATGAAGTCGCCGCAGCCGGTGTCCGCGCCGGCCGGCAAGGTCGAGGTGATCGAGTTCTTCTGGTACGGCTGCCCGCACTGCTACGAGTTCGAGCCGACGATCGAGGCCTGGGTGAAGAAACAGGGCAACAACATCGACTTCAAGCGCGTGCCGGTCGCTTTCCGCGACGATTTCCTCCCGCACTCGAAGCTGTTCTATGCGGTGTCCGCGCTCGGCATCTCCGAGAAGGTCACGCCGGCGATCTTCAACGCGATCCACAAGCAGAAGAACTACCTGCTGACGCCGCAGGCGCAGGCCGACTTCCTGGCGACGCAGGGCGTCGACAAGAAGAAGTTCATGGACGCGTACAACTCGTTCAGCGTGCAGGGCGAGGTGAACCAGTCGGCCAAGCTGCTGAAGGACTACGCAATCGACGGCGTGCCGACGGTCATCGTCCAGGGCAAGTACAAGACGGGCCCGGCTTACACGAACAGCATCCCGGGTACCGCCCAGGTGCTCGACTTCCTCGTGAAGCAGGTTCAGGACAAGAAGCTCTGATCCCCGCCCGCGCGCCGGCATGACTACTCCGCTGAAGGTCTTCATCACCGGCGCGTCGAGCGGCCTCGGCCTCGCGATGGCCGAGGAATACGCCCGCCAGGGCGCCACGCTCGCGCTCGTCGCGCGACGCACCGATGCACTCGATGCGTTCGCGCGGCGTTTCCCGAAGCTGTCCATCTCCGTCTATTCCGCCGACGTGCGCGACGCCGATGCGCTCGCGACGGCCGCCGCGTCGTTCATCGCCGCGCACGGCTGCCCCGACGTCGTGATCGCGAACGCGGGCATCAGCCAGGGCGCCGTCACGGGCCAGGGCGATCTCGCGGCGTTCCGCGACGTGATGGACATCAACTACTACGGGATGGTCGCGACGTTCGAGCCGTTCGTCGGCCCGATGACAGCCGCGCGCCACGGCACGCTGGTCGGCGTCGCGAGCGTCGCCGGCGTGCGCGGGCTGCCCGGCTCCGGCGCGTACAGCGCGTCGAAATCGGCCGCGATCAAGTATCTCGAGGCGCTGCGCGTCGAGCTGCGCCCGGCCGGCGTCGGTGTCGTGACGATCGCGCCCGGCTACATTCGCACACCGATGACCGCGCACAACCCGTACCGGATGCCATTCCTGATGGACGCCGACCGCTTCGCCGCGCACGCGGCGCACGCGATCGCCCGGCAGCACGCGTTCCGTGTGATCCCGTGGCAAATGGGTGTCGTCGCGAAGGTGCTGCACGTGCTGCCGCGCTGGCTGTACGACCGCCTGTTCGAAAAGGCGCCGCGCAAGCCGAAGGCCGGCGCGCACTGACGGTCCGCCGAGGCGGCCCGTGCGATGCATGCCGGGCCGTATCGCTGCGCTGAGGTATTGACGCTGCGGTTTTGCGACACCTTCCCCGCGGCGTCTTCACCGCGTCCGCCGCGTGCTTCGACGCGCCTTCTCCGCCTTCTCCGCCTTCTCCGCCTTCCCCGCCTTCCCCGCCTTCCCCGCCTTCCCCGCCGCCCGGCTCTCCCGCCCCTCCCGACATCCGTCGCCTGCGCCGCACCTTTCGCCGCATCAACACCCGTTCCGTCGCGAACGCAGCGGTTTTTCGGTCAATTCGCCGCGTTCCGGCGCCTTTTTTCACGCGTCGCGCGCTTTGACGGTATGCTATTCGCCAGCCGCGCCGGCACCGCCCGCTTCCTGGCCGCGCCTGCCTCCGTCATCCAGCGAAAAACACAAGCCACGTGGGAGATCCTATGCACGTCAAGCTGTTCGCCGCGGCCGCCGTCGCCGCCGCCCTTGTCGCCCCCGGCCTCGCCGCCGCCAAGCCGCTGACCGTCTGCACGGAATCGAGCCCGGACGGCTTCGACGTCGTGCAGTACAACTCGCTCGTCACGACCAACGCATCGGCCGACGTGATCTTCAACACGCTCGTGTCCTACGACGAAGCCGCGAAGAAGGTCGTGCCCGCACTCGCCGACAAATGGGAAGCGAGTGCCGACGGCCTCACGTACACGTTCCACCTGCGCCCGAACGTCGCGTTCCAGACCACCGACTATTTCAAGCCGGGCCGCCCGCTCAATGCGGACGACGTCGTGTTCACGTTCACGCGGATGCTCGACGATGCGAATCCGTGGCACAAGGTGGCCGGCGCGAGCGGCTTCCCGCACGCGCAGTCGATGGGCCTCGTGAAGCTCGTGAAGTCGGTCACGAAGGTCGACGACGGCACGGTGAAGTTCGTGCTGAACGAGCCGAATGCGACGTTCGTGCCGATCCTGACGATGGGCTTCGCGTCGATCTACTCGGCCGAATACGCGGACCAGTTGCTGAAGGCAGGCAAACAGGCCGACCTGAATGCGAAGCCGGTCGGCACCGGCCCGTTCGTGCTGAAGAGCTATACGAAGGACGCGCTGATCCGTTACGACGCGAATCCGACGTACTGGGGCACGAAGCCGAAGGTCGACCGGCTGATCTATGCGATCACGCCCGACCCGTCGGTGCGCCTGCAGAAGGTGAAGGCCGGCGAATGCCAGATCGCGCTGTCGCCGAAGCCGCAGGACGTACTCGCCGCGAAGGGCGAAAGCGCGCTGAAGGTCGTGCAGACGCCCGCGTTCATGACCGCGTTCGTCGCGCTGAACACGCAGAAGAAGCCGCTCGACAACGACAAGGTGCGCGAGGCGCTGAATCTCGCGTTCGACCGCGCGACCTACCTGAAGGTCGTGTTCGACAATACCGCGACAGCCGCGAACAACCCGTATCCGCCGAACACGTGGAGCTATGCGAAGGACGTCGCGCCGTATGCGTACGATCCCGCGAAGGCGAAACAGTTGCTCGCGCAGGCCGGCTTCCCGAACGGCTTCTCGACGACCATCTGGACGCGCCCGACCGGCAGCGTGCTGAACCCGAACCCGAAGGTCGGCGCGGAACTGCTGCAGGCCGACCTCGCGAAGATCGGCGTGAAGGCCGAAGTCAAGGTGATCGAATGGGGCGAGCTGATCAAGCAGGCGAAGCTCGGCCAGCATGACATGCTCTTCATGGGCTGGGCCGGCGACAACGGCGATCCGGACAACTATCTGTCGCCGCTGTTCAGCTGCAACGCGGTGAAGTCGGGCATCAACTTCGCGCGCTTCTGCGATGCGCAGCTCGACAAGCTGATCGCCGACGGCAAGTCGACCGCCGATCAGGCCAAGCGCGCGAAGCTGTACGAAAGCGCGCAGAAGATCATCCACGACCAGGCGCTGTGGATCCCGCTCGGCTACCCGACCGCGGCCGCGCTCACGCGCACGAACGTGAGCGGCTATCGCGTGAGCCCGTTCGGGCGGCAGAACTTCACGACGGTCGCCGTGCAGTAACCGTGCGTGGCGCGCAAGCGACGGCATGCACGCCGCTCGCTTGCCGCCCGCGCGCCGCGCTTGCTACACTTCGCGCCTGTTCCTCATACCGGACGCCAGCCAAAGTGAACAACTAAGCCTTCCCGAAATGTTTTCGCCGCCCGTGCCACGCACGCCGCGCGCGAAGGTCTTCACGCATTTTTGGAGGTGCTCATGGCTGCAGCCACGCCCACCGGCGCGCTCGTCGCGCTTCATCAGGTTTCCTTCCGCTTCGACGACGGCGTCACGCTGTTCGATTCGCTCGACCTTTCCATCGACCGCACGCCGACCGGCATCGTCGGCCGCAACGGCGTCGGCAAGAGCCTGCTCGCGCAATTGATCGCGGGCCGCCGCGCGCCGAGCGCGGGTGCCATCGAGCGGCATACGCAGGTCGTCTACGTCGCGCAGCAGCACGACCACGACGACACGGCGGCCGCCCCGCAAACCGTCGCGCAAATCGCCGCGCTCGATGCGCCGCTCGGCGCGCTCGCGCGTCTCGCCGACGGCCGCGCGGCGCCGCACGACTTCGACCTGATCGGCGATCGCTGGGATCTCGCGGAGCGGCTGCGCACGGCACTCGACGCGGCCGGCCTGCACGACGTCCGCGCCGACACGCTCGCGCATGCGCTGAGCGGCGGCCAGCTCGCGCGCGTCGCGCTGATCGGCGCGCTGCTGTCGGGCGCGGGCCTGCTCGTGCTCGACGAACCGACCAACCATCTCGACGCACCGGGCCGGGCGTGGCTGCGCGCGGCGCTCGACGGCTGGCGCGGCGGGGTCGTCATCGTGAGCCACGACCGGGCGCTGCTCGGCGGCGTGCAACGCATCGTCGAGCTGACGCCGCACGGCGCGCGCTCGTACGGCGGCAACTACGCGCTCTACCGCGCGCAGCGCGACGCGCAACGGGAAGCCGCGCAAGCGGTGCTCGACCATGCGCGCACCGAGCGCGGGCGCGTGCGACGCAGGCTCGAACAGGAACACGACACGATCCAGCGCCACGCGGCCGCGTCGCTGCGCGACGCGAAGACGGCCAACCTGTCGTCGGGAGCGAAACAGAGCCGCAAGGGTGCGGCACGCAACATCATGGGACAGGTCCGACGCCATCAGGACGATTTCAAGGCGACGCTCGACGAACGCGTGCAGCAGGCAGCCGCGCACGTCGAAGCCGATGCGCCCGTGCTCGTGTCGCTGCCGGGCACCGAGGTCAGCGCGCGCCGCCAGCTGTTTACGCTCGAACGCGCGCAACTGCCGTGGCGCGTCGCGGGCGACGCCGACGAGATCACGTGGTCGGCGAGCGGCGCCGTGCGCATCGCGCTGACGGGCCCGAACGGCTGCGGCAAGTCGACGTTGCTGAGGATGCTCGCGGGCGAGCTCGCGCCGCGCTCGGGCACCTGCACGACGCACGTGAGCGCCGCGTATCTCGACCAGCGGCTCGCGCTGCTGGACCTGGAGCGCTCGATCGTCGAGCAGTTGAGCCTGCTCGATACGCCGCTTGCCGAAGGCGAGCTGCGCAGCCGTCTCGCGCTGCTGCAGCTCGACGCGGCGCGCGCGACGCAGCCGGCGCGCCAGCTGAGCGGCGGCGAGCGACTGAAGGCCGCGCTCGCGTGCGCGTTGTGGCGCGGCACGCCCGCGCAACTGCTGCTGCTCGACGAACCGACCAACCATCTCGATCTCGAATCGGTGCGCGCGATCGAAGCGGCGCTGGCCGGCTTTCCGGGTGCAATCGTGGTCGCGTCGCACGACGCCGCGTTTCTCGCGGCGCTCGAACCGACGCACACGATGGAATGGCGGCGCGACGGGTGGCGCTACGAACCCGTCGCGTAAGGAGAACGAAGCGGCCTCAGTTGGCGGTGCGGAACCGCAGCACGCCGTCGTCGCCCTGCTCGCGCACGAGTTCCCCCGCGAGCCACAGCAGGTTCAAATGCGCGAGCGCCTCGCCGAGCGCGAACGTCATCTGGTGGATGTCGAGCTCGCGGCGACGGAACATGATCGGCACGATGTCGGCCGCGCTCATCGGCTGCTCCGCGCAGGCGACGCGCACTTCGGCCAGGCGCGCATCGTGGTGCTCGCGCAATTGCGCGATGCGCGTGCGCACGCCGCGGAACGGCTTGCCGTGCGACGGCAGCACGAGCGTGTCGGGCGCCATCGTCTCGTAGCGGCCGAGCGATTCGAGATACAACGCGAGCGGATTCCCTTCCGGTTCGAGGTCGAACACCGACACGTTCGTCGAGATGCGCGGCAGCACCATGTCGCCGGAGATCAGCACGCCGTCCGCTTCACTGTGGAGCGCGCAATGTTCAGGCGAATGACCGAAGCCGGTGACGACGCGCCACGTGCGCGCGCCGATCGCGACCGCGTCGCCTTCGCGCAGGCGCCGGTAGCGCGGCGGCACGGCCGGCACGAGATCCGAGTAATAGCTGCGGCGGTTGCGCAGCTTGTCGAGCGCGGCCGGATCGGTCAGCCCATGGCGCGCGAAATGATCGGCGGCGGCCGCGCCGCCCGCGTTCGAGCCATTGCCGGCCGCCATCAGGCAACCGAACATGTATTCGCCGAGCGTCATCCACAGCCGCACGTTCCAGCGCCCCTTGTCGCCGCCTTCGCACAGCCAGTTCGCGAGGCCGAAGTGATCGGGGTGGCAGTGCGTGACGAGCACGCGCAGCACGGGCAGGCCGTCGAGATGCGTGTCGAAGATCTGCTCCCAGTGCGTACGGATCGCGTCCGACGCGATCCCGCAATCGACGATCGTCCAGCCGGCCTGCCCGTCGATCTCGTCGCGCAGCAGCCAGAGATTGATGTGATCGAGCGAGAACGGCAGCGGCATGCGCAGCCAGCGCACGCCGGGCGCGACCTCGAACGTGTCGCCCGGGGCGGGCAGCGTATCGGCGAAGGGGTAGTCGAGTTGGTGTTCCAGGGCGTTCATCGGTGGGGCGTCTCGTCGTTATCGGTGCGAATGCGCGCCGGCGGCAGGCACGGCGGGTGGTGCGTCGATTCTATCGCCGTCGCGCGAAACGCGTGCCCCGGCGGCCGTCGGGCGGTCAAAAAAGTTCGTGTCAGAATCGGTTCCGTACCCGTATCTTTACGCGAAGATGCACCGAACTACACCCAACGGCGATCAACACGCCGATTGACGACCGTTCGCGCGTCACCCCAAAAATCATTGAAACGCCGACTTGGGCGCTAAAATGGCGGGTGCTTACCGTCCCTCCCGAACGAGCCTGCACGCGATGAATCACTTCCCCAAACTGCTGTCGTCGCAGATCGGTTTCGACGTCGCGCAGACGATGCTCGAATACTTCGATCGCCATTACCGGATCTTCCGCGAAGCGGCGGTCGAGGCGAAGACGCTGTACGAGCGCGGCGACTGGCACGGGCTGCAGCGGCTCGCGCGCGAGCGGATCACGTCGTACGACGATCGCGTGAAGGAATGCGTCGAGGTGCTGGAAGACGAATACGACGCGGAGAACATCGACGACGAAGTGTGGCAGCAGATCAAGCTGCACTACATCGGACTGCTCACGTCGCACCGCCAGCCCGAGTGCGCGGAAACCTTCTTCAATTCGGTGTGCTGCAAGATCCTGCACCGCTCGTATTTCAGCAACGATTTCATCTTCGTGCGCCCGGCGATCTCGACCGAGTATCTGGAGAACGACGAGCCGGCCGCGAAGCCGACCTACCGCGCGTACTACCCGGGCACCGACGGGCTCGCGGTCACGCTCGAGCGCATCGTCACGAACTTCCAGCTCGAGCCGGCGTTCGAGGATCTCACGCGCGACATCGGCTGCGTGATGCAGGCGATCGACGATGAATTCGGCCGCTTCGACGAAGCGCCGAATTTCCAGATCCACGTGCTGTCGTCGCTGTTCTTCCGCAACAAGAGCGCGTACATCGTCGGCCGCATCATCAACGCCGACCGCGTGCTGCCGTTCGCGGTGCCGATCCGCCACGTGCGCCCGGGCCTGCTCGCGCTCGACACCGTGCTGCTGCGCCGCGACCTGCTGCAGATCATCTTCAGCTTCTCGCACTCGTATTTCCTCGTCGACATGGGCGTGCCGTCCGCGTACGTGGAGTTCCTCTGCACGATCATGCCCGGCAAGCCGAAGGCCGAGATCTACACGTCGGTCGGGCTGCAGAAGCAGGGCAAGAACCTGTTCTACCGCGACCTGCTGCACCATCTGTCGCATTCGAGCGACCGCTTCATCATCGCGCCCGGGATCAAGGGTCTCGTGATGCTCGTGTTCACGCTGCCGTCGTTCCCGTACGTGTTCAAGATCATCAAGGATCACTTCCCGCCGCCGAAGGACACGACGCGCGCGCAGATCATGGAGAAGTACCAGCTCGTGAAGCGCCACGACCGCCTCGGGCGGATGGCCGACACGCTCGAGTATTCGAGCGTCGCGCTGCCCCTCGCACGGCTCGATCACGCGCTCGTGCGCGAACTCGAGAAGGAAGTGCCGTCGCTGCTCGAATACGAGGGCGACGATCTCGTGATCAAGCACCTGTATATCGAGCGCCGGATGGTTCCGCTCAACCTGTACCTGCAGAACGGCACCGACGCGGACGTCGAGCACGGTGTGAAGGAATACGGCAACGCGGTGAAGGAGCTGATGAAGGCCAACATCTTTCCGGGCGACATGCTGTACAAGAACTTCGGCGTCACACGCCACGGCCGCGTCGTGTTCTACGACTACGACGAGATCGAGTACCTGACCGACTGCAACGTGCGGCGCGTGCCGCCGCCGCGCAACGAGGAAGACGAGCTGTCCGGCGAACCGTGGTATACCGTCGGCCCGCACGACATCTTTCCGGAAACCTACGGGCCGTTCCTGCTCGGCGATCCGCGCGTGCGCAGCGTCTTCATGAAGCATCACGCGGACTTTTTCGATCCCGCGCTGTGGCAGGCGAGCAAGGACAAGCTGCTGCAGGGCGAATTGCCCGATTTTTATCCGTACGACGCCGCGCTGCGCTTTTGCGTGCGCTACCCCGCGCGCTTCGGCGCGACGAACGACGGCGAAGGCGACGCACAGCGCGCCGCCTGACGCCGGCAACACCGAATCCAATATCGACCCGATTTCCGCCAACGGAAGCCACCCGATGACTATCCAAGACAATCCGCTTTCCCATCTGTTCGACAACAACGATGCCTGGGTCAAACGCCAGCTCGCCGACGATCCCGATTTCTTCGCACGGCTCGCCGACCAGCAGGCGCCGGAATATCTGTGGATCGGCTGCTCGGATTCGCGCGTGCCGGCCAACCAGATCATCGGCCTGCCGCCGGGCGAAGTGTTCGTGCACCGCAATATCGCAAACGTCGTCGTGCACAGCGATCTGAACTGCCTGTCGGTGATCCAGTTCGCGGTCGACATCCTGCGCGTGAAGCACATCATGGTCGTCGGCCACTACGGCTGCTCGGGCGTGAACGCAGCGCTGCACAACCGTCGTGTCGGCCTCGCGGACAACTGGCTGCATCACGTGCAGGACGTGCGCGAGCGCCATGCGGCGCTGCTCGACGAATGGCCGGTCGGCGAAGCGCGGTACCGCCGCCTGATCGAGCTGAATTCGATCGAGCAGGTCGTCAACGTGTGCCGCACGACGATCGTCAACGACGCATGGGCACGCGGCCAGTCGCTCACCGTGCACGGGCTTGTGTACGGCGTGCACGACGGCCGGATGCGCAACCTCGGGATGGCCGTGTCGAACTTCGACGCGCTCGACGAAACCTACAGGCGCTGCGTGGCGGCGCTGACCGCACGCGGCCAGCATGCGCCCGACAACGACATGGTCGCGGCGGACGCCGCACGGCTCGACGGCGTCGCGCAGGCGGTCGCCGCCACGCTGAAGCCGTGCGGCGACGCACAGTGAAGTGATGCGCCAGCCGCCTGCCGGCGGCTGCCCCGCGAGCGCGACACGCATCGAACGGATCTGACACCGGCACTGCCTCGGCGGCGCCAACCCAAGGAGCGACGGGCATGAAAACCGTATTGATCGTCGGTGCATCGCGCGGCCTCGGCCGCGAATTCGTCCGGCAATACCGGCGCGACGGCTGGAACGTGATCGCGACCGCGCGCGACGCGGCGTCGCTCGACGCGTTGCGCGCGCTCGGCGCGCAGCCGCATGCGCTCGACATCGCGCAGCCCGAGCAGATCGCGGCGCTCGGCTGGAAGCTCGACGGCGAGCGGCTCGATGCGGCCGTGCTCGTGTCGGGCGTGTACGGACCGCGCACCGAAGGCGTCGAGACGATCACCGCCGAGGATTTCGACGCGGTGATGCATACGAACGTGCGCGGGCCGATGCAGTTGCTGCCGATCGTACTGCCGCTCGTCGAGGACGCGCGCGGCGTGCTGGCCGTCGTGTCGAGCCGGATGGGCAGCATCGCCGAAGCGACCGGCACGACTGGCTGGCTGTACCGCGCGAGCAAGGCCGCGCTGAACGACGCGTTGCGCATCGCGTCGCTGCAGACGCGCCATGCCGCGTGCATTTCGCTGCATCCGGGCTGGGTGCGCACCGACATGGGCGGCGCGCAAGCCGCGATCGATCCGGAAACGAGCGTGACCGGCATGCGTCGCGTCATCGCCGAATCCGGCTCGGACGTGTCTCAGGCGAACGGCCGGTTCTTCCAGTACGACGGCATCGAGCTCAGCTGGTGAGCGGCGCCGGCAACCGAGCGTTGTTAATTCATATTTCGCATGATTTCGAACCGACCTGACGCATGCCCGTGCGGCGGCGCGTCGCCCGCGCCCGCCGGCAAAGCGCCGGCGCCCCGCTATGCGGCCTGCTGCGGCCGCTTCATCGACGGCGGCGAAGCCGCCCCCACCGCACTCGAATTGATGCGCTCGCGGTACAGCGCGTACGTGCTCGGCGCGACCGCTTACCTGCGCGCGACGTGGGCCGCGCGCACCTGCCCGTCCGACCTCGACACCGACCCGGAAGCACCGGACGCGCCGCGCTGGCTGGGCCTCGCGGTCAAACGCCACGTGCCGCTCGACGACCGGCATGCGGAGGTCGAATTCGTGGCCCGCTACAAGGTCGGCGGACGCGCGTACCGGCTCCACGAGACGAGCCGATTCGAGCGCGACGAGCAGGGATTCTGGCGCTATGTCGACGGCGAAGTAAGTGAACGCTGACAAATAGTTGCCATGTCAGACGCCGGGTAATTCCCGCATTGCACAACCTGATTTTGTCGGGCTACGATGGCCTCGAATTGGTCATGTTGCATGGCAGGGCTTACGGATGGCGTTCAGCAAGGTATTGGTGGGATGGATGGCGGCCTGTGCGCTGTCGGCCGCTCAGGCCGGTACGCTGACGAGCGCCACGACGGGTGCAGGCACCAGCGGCTCGCTCGCCCACGCCGAGCACTTCGACTACGCCGACTCGAACCTGCCGCAGGTCACCGCCGACCTCAACGAACAGATCCTTCGCATTCCGGCCGACGCGTCGGGCGCCGCCACGCTCGAGGCGACGCTTTTCAAGCCGAACGGCCCCGGCCCGTTCCCGCTCGTCGTCTTCAACCACGGCAAAAATACCGGCGATCTCCATCTGCAGCCACGCAGCCGGCCGCTCGCGTTCGCGCGCGAATTCGTGCGCCGCGGCTATGCGGTGATCGCGCCGAATCGCCAGGGCTTCGCCGGGTCGGACGGCACGTACCAGCAGGAAGGCTGCAACGTCGGCAAGAACGGCCTCGCGCAGGCCGCCGACGTCGATGCGACGGTGCGCTACATGTCGCGCCAGCCGTACGTCGATGCGTCGCGCATCGTCGTCGCCGGCACGTCGCACGGCGGCCTCGTGTCGATCGCATACGGCACCGAAGCCGCAGCGGGCGTGCGCGGCATCATCAACTTCTCCGGCGGGCTGCGCCAGGACCTGTGCGACGGCTGGCAGCACAACCTCGTCGACGCGTTCGATCAGTACGGCGCGCATACCGCCGTGCGGTCGCTCTGGCTGTACGGCGACAACGACTCGGTGTGGACGCCCGCGCTCGTCGCGCAGATGCACGACGCATACGTGTCGCACGGCACGCAGGCCCAGTTCATCGATTTCGGCCGCTACAAGGACGACGCGCACCGGCTGATCGTCGATCGCGACGGCGTGCCCGTGTGGTGGCCGGCCGTGCACGCATTCCTCGCCGAACTGAACCTGCCGACCGCGGTGCGCTATGCCGTCGCGGACCCGCACGAGCCGAAGGCCACCGGCTATGCGTCGATCGATGCGGTCAACGCGGTGCCCTATGTCGACGAAGCGGGCCGCGAAGGCTATCGCCGCTTCCTGAACCAGCACCCGAGCCGCGCGTTCGCGGTGTCGTCGGAAGGCGCGTGGTCGTGGGCCGAAGGCGGCGACGATCCCATGGCGCTCGCGCTCGACAACTGCGCGAAGCAAGGGGCGGGCGCATGCCGACTGTATGCGGTCAACGACCGCGTCGTGTGGAGCGACAACGCGACGCGGACGGCCGACAACGGCGACGATCACACCCGCGACATCGATACGCGCGCATTGGCTTCGCGCTGACGCGCGGCTGTCGTTCTTCCCGCTTGCAGCCCCCGTCCATCAAGGTCGTCGCGGCGCGCTCTCCCCTTCGTCTAATCAAGCTCACACTGCGTGACGCTCGCTTTTACGAGCAATCGAGTTGAATTCGCGCTGGATTTCGTCCCGTCGTCCGGCCTTGCGCCGCCTCGTCGATCGGACGATCGGACGATCGGACGATCGGCGAAGCAAGATCGCCCCATGTCGCCGCAAACACCGCGCCATCATCGTTCCCCATATTTCTCCACGGCGCCGCGCTCCGTCCCGCGATTTTTTTGTCGGGGGGCGTCACTCGAACGTCGCCATCTGCGCGCATTTCGCCCGATCCGCCGCGTTCCGTCCCGAGCACCGCCGAACTGCGCCGAACTCCCGCCCAGCAAGGCTTTGCGGCGTTTGTAACCGCTAGTGCAACGTCCGGCGGAACACGCTAATCTCTGCGCGTTTCGTGTCCCGCCGCGCGGCATCCCGTCGATGCCGCGCGGCCGTTTTACCCCCGGAGTCGCCTTGAGTACGCCAGCCACCGACGACTGGGTCGCGCGCAGCCTGCGCGCGGTCTGGCATCCCTGCACCCAGATGAAGCATCACGAGCGCCTGCCGCTCGTCCCCGTCGCGCGCGGCGCGGGCGTGTGGCTGTACGACCGTGACGGCCGCCGCTACTTCGACGCGATCAGTTCGTGGTGGGTCAACCTGTTCGGCCATGCGAACCCGGACATCAACGCGGCGCTGAAGGACCAGCTCGACACGCTCGAGCACGCGATGCTCGCCGGCTGCACGCACGAACCGGCGATCGAACTCGCCGAACGGCTGCATGCGCTCACCGCGCGCACGCTCGGCCATGCGTTCTTCGCGTCGGACGGCGCGTCGGCCGTCGAGATCGCGCTGAAGATGAGCTTCCACGCGTGGCGCAACCGCGGCCGCGCGAACAAGCAGGAATTCGTCTGCGTCGCGAACAGCTATCACGGCGAGACGATCGGCGCGCTCGGCGTGACCGACGTCGCGCTGTTCAAGGATGCGTACGACCCGCTGATCCGCCACGCGCACGTCGTCGCGTCACCCGATGCGCGCGGCGCGCAGCCTGGCGAGACGGCCGCCGACGTCGCGGGCCGCGCGCTCGCGGACGTGCGGCGCCTGTTCGTCGAGCGCGGCGACCGGATCGCCGCGCTGATCGTCGAGCCGCTCGTGCAGTGCGCGGCCGGCATGGCGATGCACGATCCGTCGTACGTGTGCGAGCTGCGCGCGCTGTGCGACGAATTCGGCGTGCACCTGATCGCCGACGAGATCGCGGTCGGCTGCGGCCGCACGGGCACCTTCTTCGCATGCGAGCAGGCCGGCGTCTGGCCCGATTTCATGTGCCTGTCGAAAGGCATCAGCGGCGGCTACCTGCCGCTGTCGCTCGTGCTCACGCGCGACGACGTGTTCGCGGCGTTCTACGACGACGACACCACGCGCGGCTTCCTGCACTCGCATTCGTACACGGGCAACCCGCTCGCGTGCCGCGCGGCCGTTGCAACGCTCGATCTGTTCGCGCGCGACGACGTGCTCGCGAGCAACGCGCGCAAATCGGCGACGCTGCGCGCGGCGCTCGCGCCGCTCGACGCGCATCCGCACGTGCGCCACCTGCGCGAGCGCGGCACGCTGTTCGCCTTCGACGTCGCGCTCGACGGCGACGCGGCACGCGGCTTCTCGCGGCGCTTCTTCGAGCAGGCGCTCGCGCGCGAGCTGCTGCTGCGCCCGATCGGCACGACCGTGTACCTGATGCCGCCGTACGTGATGAGCGACGACGACGTCACATGGCTCGCGCAGCGCACGCGCGACACGCTCGACGCCACGCTGGAGGACCTCGGTCGATGAGCCTGCTCGACACCCTGCAACGCGGCCTCGCCGACCTCGACGCCCAAGGGCTGCGCCGCGTGCGCCGCATCGCCGACACCGCGTGCGACGCGCGCATGACCGTGAACGGCCGCGAGATCGTCGGCTTCGCGAGCAACGACTACCTCGGCCTCGCCGCGCATCCGGCGCTCGTCGCCGCGCTCGGCGAAGGCGCGCAGCGCTACGGCGCCGGCAGCGGCGGCTCGCACCTGCTCGGCGGGCATTCGCGCGCGCATGCCCGACTCGAGGACGAACTCGCGGGTTTCGCGGGCGGCTTCTCCGATGCGCCGCGCGCGCTGTACTTCAGCACCGGCTACATGGCGAACCTCGCGGCGATGACGGCGCTCGCCGGCAAGGGCGCGACGATCTTTTCCGACGCACTGAACCACGCCTCGCTGATCGACGGCATGCGGCTGTCGCGCGCGAACGTGCAGGTCTATCCGCACGCCGATACGGCCGCGCTCGCTGCGCTGCTCGACGCGTCGGACGCCGAAACGAAGCTGATCGTCAGCGATACCGTGTTCAGCATGGATGGCGATCTCGCCCCGCTCGCCGAACTCGTCGCGCTGGCCGAACGCCACGGCGCGTGGCTCGTCGTCGACGACGCGCACGGCTTCGGCGTGCTCGGCCCGCAGGGCCGCGGCGCGCTCGCGGCCGCCGCACTGCGTTCGCCGCATCTCGTGTACGTCGGCACGCTCGGCAAGGCGGCCGGCGTTGCCGGCGCCTTCGTGATCGCGCACGAGACCGTGATCGAATGGCTGATCCAGCGCGCACGCAGCTACATCTTCACGACCGCCGCGCCGCCGGCCGTCGCGCATGCGGTATCGGCCAGCCTGAAGGTGATCGCGGGCGACGAAGGCGACGCGCGCCGCGCGCACCTCGCCGCGCTGATCGAGCGCACGCGCGCGCTGCTGCACAACACGCGCTGGCAGCCGGTCGATTCGCACACGGCCGTGCAGCCGCTCGTGATCGGCAGCAACGACGCGACGCTCGCGGCGATGCGCGCGCTCGACGCGCACGGCCTGTGGGTGCCCGCGATCCGGCCGCCGACGGTGCCGGCCGGCACGTCGCGGCTGCGCGTGTCGCTGTCGGCCGCGCATTCGTTCGACGATCTTGCGCGGCTCGAAGCCGCGTTGATCGAAGCCAGCGAGGCAGCCGCATGAGCACCGCCCCGCTTTCCGTCTTCGTCACCGGCACCGACACCGAGATCGGCAAGACCTTCGTCTCGGCCGCGATGCTGCACGGCTTCGCGCGGCACGGCCTGCGCACGGCCGCGCTGAAGCCGGTCGCGGCCGGCGCGTACGAACGCGACGGCGTGTGGCGCAACGAGGATGCGGACCAGCTCGACGCCGCCGCGAACGTCGTGCTGCCGCCCGAGCTGCGCACGCCGTTCCTGCTGAAAGCGCCGGCCGCACCGCACATCGTCGCCGCGCGGGAAGGCGTGACGCTCGACCTCGACACGATCGTCGCGTGCCATCGCGAAGCGCTGACGCGCGCGGACGTCGTCGTCGTCGAAGGCGTCGGCGGTTTTCGCGTGCCGTTGAACGACACGCAGGACACCGCCGATCTCGCGGTCGCGCTCGGCCTGCCCGTCGTGCTCGTCGTCGGTGTCCGGCTCGGCTGCATCAGCCACGCGCTGCTGACGGCCGATGCGATTCGCCAGCGCGGCCTCACGCTCGCGGGCTGGGTCGCCAACCACGTCGACCCGGCCATGTCGTTCGCCGACGAGAACGTCGCGACGATCCGCGACTGGCTCGCGCGCGAGCACCGTGCGCCGCTCCTCGGCCGCATCGCGCACATGACGCCGGCCGCCCCCGAATCCGCCGCGACGATGCTCGACATCGCCGCGCTCGTCGAGTCGCTGCGCGCCGCGCGGCATTGACCAACCGATCCCCCAAATTCCGCCCAGGACAGGAAACCGAAATGACCCAAGCCCAGACCGCCGCCGTGCAACCCGACGCGATTCCCGTGGCTGCACCGGCCCCGCAACGCTGGCGCGTCGCCGACGTCGTCGCGCTGTTCGAGCTGCCGTTCAACGACCTGATGTTCCGCGCGCAGCAGGTGCATCGCGAGCATTTCGACGCGAACGCGGTACAGCTGTCGACGCTGCTGTCGATCAAGACGGGCGGCTGCGAGGAAGATTGCGGCTACTGTTCGCAGTCGTCGCATCACGACACGGGCCTGAAGGCCGAGAAGCTGATGGACGTCGACACGGTGCTCGACGCCGCGCGCGCGGCGAAGGCGAACGGCGCCAGCCGCTTCTGCATGGGCGCCGCGTGGCGCAACCCGAAGGAGCGCCACATGCCGGCGCTGACCGAAATGGTGCGCGGCGTGAAGGAACTCGGCCTCGAGACCTGCATGACGCTCGGCATGCTCGAGGACGAACAGGCGCAGCAGCTCGCCAGCGCGGGCCTCGACTACTACAACCACAACCTCGACACGTCGCCGGAGTTCTACGGCCAGGTGATCTCGACGCGCACGTACCAGGATCGTCTCGACACGCTCGACCGCGTGCGCGACGCGGGCATCAACGTGTGCTGCGGCGGCATCATCGGGATGGGCGAATCGCGCCGCGAGCGCGCGGGCCTGATCTCGCAGCTCGCGAACCTGAACCCGTATCCGGAATCGGTGCCGATCAATAACCTCGTCGCGATCGAAGGCACGCCGCTCGAAGGCACCGCGCCGCTCGATCCGTTCGAATTCGTGCGCACGATCGCGGTCGCGCGCATCACGATGCCGAAGGCGGTCGTGCGTCTGTCGGCCGGTCGCGAGCAGCTCGACGACGCGATGCAGGCGATGTGCTTCCTCGCCGGTGCGAACTCGATGTTCTACGGCGACCAGCTGCTGACGACGAGCAACCCGCAGACGCAGCGCGACCGTGCGCTGTTCGAGCGCCTCGGAATTCGCGCGAGCCAGGCCGATGCGCTGGCGGAGAGCGTGTAAGCACACGGCAAGTTCACGCGTTGCAAAAAAAACCGGGATACGTCCCGGTTTTTTTATGTGCTCGCGGCGCGCGCTCGGCCCGCGCCGCCCATCGCCCGCGGCTCTTTGAACGTGTGCCGAAAAACCTGGTTCGTGCGAAATACGCGACGGTGCGCGAGCGGCGGCATCACACGTGCGACGCCGCGCCGTCGAGCGCCGCGCGCACGCGTTCGACGCGCTGCTCGTCGACGGGCGCCAGCACCTCGCCGCGCGGCCGTACGCCCGAGCCGAAATGCACCGCGCGCACACCCGTCGCCCGGACGAAATCGCCGACCGCCTCGATCGTGAGCCCCGAGCCGGCCAGCACCGTGCAGGTCGTGCCCGCCGCCTGCCGCACGAGCCGCGTGATCGTCGCGACCGCATCGAGCACCGACGGATGACCGCCCGACGTCAGGACGGACGTGACGGCCGGCACGCGCAGCAGCGCGTCGAACGCGGCGTTCAGATCGCGCGCGACGTCGAACGCGCGGTGGAACGTGAGCGCGCGCTCGTCGGCGGCGGCCGCGATGCGGGCCAGCGCGCCGAGATCGACGTCGCCGCGCGCATCGAGCGCGCCGAACACGACGCCGTTCGCGCCGGCGGAGACGGCCGCACGCACGTCGCGCTCGATCACGCGCAGGTCGTCGGCGTCATAGACGAACGAGCGGCTGTGCGGACGCACGATCACGTTGACGGGAATCGGCACGGCGGCCACCACGGCCTCGATCAGCCCGACGCTCGGCGTGAGCCCGCCTTCGGTGATCGCGGTCACGAGTTCGAGGCGGTCGGCGCCCGCGCGGGCGGCGGCCTTTGCATCGCCGACGGTCGTGGCGATCACTTCGAGGAGAACGGAAGAAGCGGCGTGTCGGTTCATGGGCGGCCCGCGAATCGTCTGGACAATTCGCGCATCCTAGCCGAGCCGCGTGACGGACGCCAGCGCCCCGGCGGCCGCGTATGTCGGCCGAATACGTCGGCCGCGTCCTTCAGCCGCGCCGCACGAGCCGGATGCCGACCAGTGCGGACAACGCCGTCACCGCGGCGCCGGGCACGAACCTGAACATCCGTGCGCTGAAGTGCGCGCCCTGCGGCTGCATCATGTCGACGATCGCCGGTGCTAGCCGTGCGTCGCTACGCCGCTTCGGCGTCGTCGTCGCTCCAGTCGATATCGCCGCACAGCACGCGCTGCGCATCGCCGACGCGCACGGCCACCGACAGCGTCACGCACGGCTGCGCCTCGTTGATCGACAGGTACGGCCGCGTGACCTGCACGCGCCCCGGTTCGGCGATCGCCGAGCGGAAATACGGCCGGCGCAGCCAGTTCGCGCCCTGCGCGTCCGCGAGCGGCGAAAAGCGCGCCTCGGCCAGCGCGCGATCGGCGCGCAGCACGAGGTTGCGGCCCGACTGCCGGCCCTGCGCGTCGAGCAGGAAACAGCGCGCGGCCGCGTCGAGCGCGAGGAAGTTCCAGCACACCTCGTCGAGCGGCTCGCCGGCCTCGAGGCGCTCGGCCGCACGTTCGAACGCGCGCAGGTACGGTGCGAGCCGCTGCGTGTCGCGTCGTTCGCGCGCTTCGGTCTGCTGACGAAAGCGCTCGGTCAGCTCGCCGATGCAGCCGGTCGCGGCCGCGCTGTCGGGCAGCCCCGGCGCGGGCCGGCCGAAGTAGTAGCCCTGCACGAAATCGGCCTCGCACGACAGCGCGATCTGCGCTTCGTGCTCGGTCTCGATCCCTTCGACGAGCACCAGCTTGCCGGCCTCGTGCAACAGCGTCACGAGCCCGTGCAGGATCGCGGTGAGCCCCGTACGGTGCGCCGCGTGCGACAGCATGATCCGGTCGAGCTTCACGATGTCCGGGTTCAGCTGCCAGATCCGCTCGAGGTTCGAGTGGCCCGCGCCGAAATCGTCGAGCGCGATCAGGAAGCCGTGCGTGCGGAATTCGCGCACGGCCTCCGCGAGCCGCTCGACGTCGTCCGCGCGCTGCTCGAGCACTTCGAGGACGATACGCCGCGGCGGCATGCCGAGCCGCTTCAGGTTCGCGAGCAGCGCGGCCGCCTGGAACGGATCCGTGAGCACGCCCGGATGGACGTTGAGAAACAGCCACTCGCGCTCCGCGCCGAGCAGCGCGAAGTTCTCCAGATGCAGCGCCTGCGCGAGCCGGTCGATCTGCAGCAGTTCGCCCCGGCGCGCGGCTTCGCCGAACACGTCGAGCGGCGACACGGGGCGGTCGAGCGCATCGTGCGCGCGCAGCAGCGCCTCGTAGCCCACCGCACGCTGGTGCGACAGGCTGAATATCGGCTGGAACACGGTCGTGAGCGTCAGGTCGCGGTGCTGCGTCGCCAGCCGTTCGAAGCCGGAGCTCATCTCCCGCTCGAACCGGTACGGCGACGCGGCGGCCGGACGCTCCTGTTGCACGATCGTCATGCCCTTCTCCTGGTGATGCGGTCGAACGCGACGTCCGCCGAACGAAACGACGAACAGGACGGCGCGCGCAATGTCATGGTTGGACCCTCGGTTGCCCGGCTTGGGCCGGGCGGCTGCCCACCTTCAAGCAAGCTCCGTGCAAGGTGCGCGGAACCTTGCACCGCGCGGCCGGGCCGGGCCGCCGCACCATCGTGGCGCACCATCGGCGCACCATTTCCGTGCGCACGCACCGGCCGCTCGAGCGCATCCGTCACGTCGGCACGCTACACTCCGTACGACCGTTTCATTCTGCCTATCCGCCGTATCGATGGAAATCGTCTTCACAGTCCTCATTCTGCTGCTGACCGTCGCGCTGTCCGGCGCCGTCACGCGCCTCCTGCCGTTGCAATTGCCGCTGCCGCTGATGCAGATCGCGTTCGGCGCGATGCTCGCGTGGCCGAAGCTGAACCTGCACGTCACGTTCGACCCTGAAATCTTCATGCTGCTGTTCATTCCGCCGCTACTGTTCGCGGACGGCTGGCGAATTCCCAAACGCGAGCTTTACCTGCAGCGCCGCGCGATCCTGATGCTCGCGTTCGGCCTCGTGTTCATGACGGTACTCGCGGTGGGCTACTTCGCGCATTGGCTGATTCCCGAGTTGCCGCTGCCGATCGCGTTCGCGCTCGCGGCGGTGCTGTCGCCGACCGATGCGGTCGCGCTGTCCGGCATCGCAGGCAAGGGGCGCATTCCGCCGCAACTGATGCACATCCTCGAAGGCGAGGCGCTGATGAACGACGCGTCGGGCCTCGTCGCGCTGAAGTTCGCGATCGCGGCCGCGCTGACGGGCGTGTTCTCGCTGCGCGCCGCGTCGCTCACGTTCGTGATCGTCGCGGCCGGCGGGCTCGCGACGGGCGCGATCGTGTCGTGGGTGTTCAGCGCGCTGTCGACGCGCTTCCTGAATGCCGAGCAGGAAGGCGACCCGGCCCCCGGCATCGTGATGACGCTGCTGGTGCCGTTCGCGGCCTACCTGTTCGCCGAGCACCTCGACCTGTCGGGCGTGCTCGCGGCCGTATCGGCCGGGATGATGATGAATTACACGAGCTTTTCGCGCAAAAGCACCGTCGCGTCGCGCGTGCGCGCCGAAAGCACGTGGGCGATGATCGAGTTCGTGTTCAACGGCATGGTGTTCATCATGCTCGGGCTGCAGTTGCCGCACATCATCGGCCGCGCGCTCGTCGACGCGCACCATACGAGCGACGCGCTCGTCGGCCGCATGATCTTCAACGTGTGCGCGATGATGCTCGCGCTGTATGCGATCCGCTTCCTGTGGGTGTGGCTGCTGCGCTGGTTCGCGAGCCGGCGCGCGGCGCGCCACGGCCTCGCCGGCACGATGGCCGGCGTGCGCACGATCGCGGTGATGACGGTCGGCGGCGTGCGCGGCGCGGTCACGCTCGCCGGCGTGCTGTCGATCCCGGTCGCGCTGTCCGACGGCGCGCCGCTGCCGGGCCGAGACACCGCGGTCTTCATCGCGTCGGCCGTGATCCTGGGCTCGCTGATCGTTGCGGTGATCGGCCTGCCGCTGCTGCTGCGCGGCGTGCGATCGACGCGCAACGCGCTCGGCGACGAGGAGCGCATCGCACGCTCGGCCGCCGCGCAGGCCGCGATCCGTGCGATCGACGCGTCGCACGACGCGATCTCGGCCGATCTCGACGAATCGGGCGCGGCACGCTGCGCGGACATCTCCGCCCGCGTGATGGACCAGTACCGCCGCCGGCTGGCCGCGCTGGCCGAGGACGGCCCCACGCCGCGCGCGGAAGCGAAGCAGACCGAAACGATGGAGCTGCAGATGCGGATCGCGGCCGTGCGCGCGGAACGCTCGGCGCTGTACCGGCTGCGCACCGACAGCAAGATTTCCGACGAGACGCTGACGAAGCTGCTTCGCGAGATCGACCTGTCGGAAACCGCGCTGTCGACGCGCAAGAAAGGCATTCTTTGAGCGATCGGCCGCGGCCGGCGCGCAGCCGCCCGAGAGGCAAAAAAACGGCGACGCACCGGCTGAACTGACCCCACGAAGTTGGACGGTTAAAATCTAAGCGGCCGAGGGCTGAGTCCTGTATTGCACGGGACTCAGCCCGTTTAATTTGAGCTTGATGCGTTCGTGGTTGTAGTAGTGAATGTAGCGGCTCAACGCATCTCGCAACTGCTCCACGTTCGTAAAGCGCGCCAGCCGATAGCACTCGGATTTCAGCGTGCCGAAGAAGCTCTCCATGGCTGCGTTATCAAGGCAGTTACCTCTGCGCGACATGCTCTGGGTGAGCGCATGCTGCTTCAACAACCGACGGTAGGCGGGCATCTGATACTGCCAGCCTTGATCCGAATGCAGTAACGGCCGTCCTTCATCATCGAGCTTGGCCACCGCCTTCTTCAACATGCCGCTGACCAACTCGAAGCTCGGGCGCTCATCCATTTGGTAAGCGACGATCTCCCCGTTGTACAAGTCCATTACCGGCGACAGATAGAGCTTTTGGCCCCCTACATTGAATTCGGTCACGTCGGTCACCCACTTCTGATTCGGGCGTTCAGCATCAAACTGCCGCCGCAGTAGATTTGGGGCAACGCGGCCGACTTCGCCTCGCCAGGAACGATATCTCTTCGGGCGTACCAGAGATTTCAACTGCAGTTGTCCCATCAACCGCTGCACGGTCTTGTGATTGATCGCGTGTCCCGCTTGCCGGATCACTGTCGTGATTCGCCGATAGCCGTAACGGCCCTTGTGGTGGTCGTACACGCTCCGGATCTTCACTTTGAGATCCGCATACCGATCGCCAGCATCCAATACCTTGAGTTGGTAATAGAACGTGCTGCGTGCCAGACCTGCCGCCTTCAGTAACGCGGCTACCGGATGGCATTGCCTAAGCTCACGTATTATTTGCGTTTTTTCCTGGGCGCTGTCTGCTTCTTTGATTGCAGCAGCGCATCGAGCTTTTTTAGGTATGCCACCTCCGCGCGCAAATACACGATTTCCTTGAGCAGTTCCTCGCGGCTCGGCTCTTTCTGCGCGGCATCATCGGTAGGCTTCGGTGGCGGCAAGGTGGTCATCTTCGGGGGACGTCCTCGGCGACGAGGCATCAAGGCTTCTATACCGCCCTCATGATACAGGCGCTCCCAAACCGGGATGCTCCGTTCATTGCGAATGCCGAATACCACCGCCACTCGGGCATATGACAACTCATCGCGCCACATCCGTTGGAGCACCGATAGCTTGAATCGCGCGTCGTAGTGGCTGTGCTTCTTGCTCAGTCCGTCTTCGCCATGCTCTCGATAGCTCGCCACCCAACGTCGGACCATCGTGCTACCCACGCCGTAACGATGCGCAAGTGCCTTGGTCCCAGCCTCTCCAGCCAGGTATGCCTGAACCACCCGACGTCGGAAACGTTCGTCGTACTTCGTCATGAAAAACACCCCAAAGGTTGGATCTAGTCCAACTTTTGGGGTGCAGTTCACCGGCGTCGCCGTTTTCACATCCGCCTGCCGCGGCGTTACTTCGCGACGACGACCGGAATCCCCTTCAGCATCCCCGCGCCCTTCATCTCGTCGAGCGCGTGCTGCACGGCCGCGCTCGTCGCCGCGTCGATGCCGAGCTGCAACGCGAGCTCGCGTTCCGCGCGCTTCACGCCGGCGAGGTTGCGCACCTTCACGTGACCGAAGCCGCGCACACGGGCATGCAGGTCGGCCAGTTGCACGACCTGCGCCGCATTGCCGGCCGTCATCGCGGCGAACGCACGCGCGAGCGTGGTCTCGTAATCGTCGGCCAGCGCGCGCTCCATCTTGCGCTCGACCGTGCGGCCGAACGGATCGAGCCACGTGCCGCGCAGGCCGCGCACACGCGCGAGCATGCCGAACACCGGCCACATCCACTGGCCGAACACGCGCTTCTTCGGCGTACTGCCGTCGCTGCCGGCCTTCGCGACCGTCGGCGGCGCGAGGTTGAACTTCACGCGGTACGCGTGGCCCGGCACGCCTTCGAACTGCGCTTCGAGCGCCGTGCGGAATGCGTCGTCCGTGTACAGCCGCGCGACTTCGTATTCGTCCTTCACCGCGAGCAGCCGGTAGAACGTCGTCGCGACCGCGCGCGTGAGCGCGTCGTCGCCCTTCGCGCGCGCCGCGTTCACCAGCGCACGGTAGCGCTCGACGTAGCGCGCGCCGCCGTATGCGTCGAGGCGCGCTTCGCGATCGGCGATCAACTCGGCGAGCGTCTCCGGCGCGGCGTGGGCGGCCACCGTATGCCGCGCGTTCCACAACGCGTCGAGGCCCGCCGCGTCGCCGGCCGCCATCCGGCCGATCGAGAACGCGAGCTTGTTCATCGGCACCGCGACGTTGTTCAGCTCGATCGCGCGCATCATCGCGGCGAGCGACACCGGCACGAGGCCGAGCTGCCATGCATAGCCGAGCATCAGGATGTTCGCGCCGATCGAATCGCCGAGGAACTTCGCGGCGAGCGCCTGCGCGTCGCAGCTCGACAGGTAGCCGTCGCCGGCCGCGTGGCGCATCTTCTCGAGCAGCGCATCCGCATGCAGGTTCGCGTCGGGGTTCTGCACGAACGACGCATTCGGGATCCGGTGCGTGTTGACGACGATGCGCGAACGCGCGTGACGCACCGTCTGCAGCGCTTCGGCGCTCGCCCCGACGACCATGTCGCACGCGAGCAGCACGTCGGCCTGCTGCGTGTCGATGCGCACCTGGTTCAGCCAGCGGTCGCTCGACGCGATCCGCACGAACGACAGCACCGAGCCGCCCTTCTGCGCGAAGCCCATGAAGTCGAGCACCGATGCGCTCTTGCCTTCAAGGTGCGCGGCCATGCTGATCAGCGCGCCGACCGTCACGACGCCGGTACCGCCGACGCCCGTCACGAGCATGTCGAACGGCGCCGCGTCGAGGTGCGTCGCCGGCACCGGCAGCGCGTCGACGCGCGCGGCGAGCGCCGCTTCGTCGAATGCGGCGCCCGCGGCCTTCTTCAGCGCCGCGCCTTCGACCGTCACGAAGCTCGGGCAGAAGCCGTTCGCGCACGAATAGTCCTTGTTGCACGACGACTGGTCGATCCGGCGCTTGCGGCCGAGCGGCGTCTCGAGCGGCTCGACCGACAGGCAGTTCGACTGCACGCCGCAGTCGCCGCAGCCTTCGCACACCGCGTCGTTGATGAACAGGCGCTTGTCCGGGTCGGGGAATTCGCCTTTCTTGCGGCGGCGGCGCTTCTCGGCCGCGCAGGTCTGGTCGTAGATCAGCACGGTGACGCCCGGCGTCTCGCGCAATTCGCGCTGCACCGCGTCGAGCTCGCTGCGGTGATGGAACGTCGTGCCCTTCGGAAAAAGCCCGTGATGGCCGTCGTACTTCTCCGGTTCGTCGGACACGACGACGAAGCGCGACACGCCTTCCGCCTCGACCTGCCGCGCGATCTGCGGCACCGAGATGCTGCCGTCGACCGGCTGGCCGCCCGTCATCGCGACCGCGTCGTTGTAGAGGATCTTGTACGTGATGTTCGCTTTCGCGGCGACCGCCTGGCGGATCGCGAGGATGCCCGAGTGGAAGTAGGTGCCGTCGCCGAGGTTCTGGAACACGTGCTTCGTGTTGGTGAACATCGCGTGCGCGGCCCAATCGACGCCCTCGCCGCCCATCTGGATCAGGCCCGTGGTGTCGCGCTCCATCCACGACGCCATGAAGTGGCAGCCGATGCCGGCCTGCGCGATCGAGCCTTCCGGCACCTTCGTCGACGTGTTGTGCGGGCAGCCCGAGCAGAAATACGGCGTGCGCTTCACCGCATCGGCCTCGTTCGACAGGATCTGCGGCGCGACGAGATCGACGACGCGCTCACGGCGGTCGAGCGCCGGCTTGTGCCGCGCGAGCCACTCGGCGAACACGGGCAGGATGCGCGACGGACGCAGCTCGCCGAGTTCCGACAGCAGGCACGCGCCGGCGGCGTCATGCTTGCCGAGCACGCGCGGGCGCGCGCCTTCGGTGCGGTTGTACAGGTAGTCCTTGATCTGCTGCTCGATGACCGGGCCCTTCTCCTCGATCACCAGCACTTCGGCGAGCCCGTCGACAAAAGTCTCGATGCGCGTCATTTCGAGCGGATACGACAGGCCGACCTTGTAGATCCGCACGCCGGCCGCGTCGAGATCGTCGACCGTCAGGTCGAGGCGGCGCAGCGCTTCCATCAGGTCGAGGTGCGCCTTGCCGCAGGTGACGATCCCGACGTTCGCCTGCGCGCCCGGCGCGATCCACTTGTCGATGCTGTTGGCGCGCGCGAAATGGCGGACCGCGTCGAGCTTCGCCGCGAGGCGCGCCTCGATCGTGAGGCTCGGCAGGTCGGGCCAGCGATTGTGCAGGCCGCCCGCGGGCGGCGCGAACCCCTCCGGCGCCGGCCACCGCGTCTGCAATGCATCGAGGTCGACGGTGGAGCCCGACTCGACCGTTTCCGAGATCGCCTTGAAGCCGACCCACGCACCCGAGTAGCGCGACAGCGCCCAGCCGTACAGGCCGAATTCGAGCATGTCGGCGATGTTCGACGGGTTCACGACCGGCATGTGCCACGCCATCATCGCGAAGTCGCTCTGGTGCGGCATCGACGACGACACGCAGCCATGGTCGTCGCCCGCGACGACCAGCACGCCGCCGTGCGGCGACGAACCGTACGCGTTGCCGTGCTTCAGCGCGTCGCCCGCGCGATCGACGCCCGGGCCCTTGCCGTACCACATCGCATACACGCCTTCGACCGTGCGCTCGGGGTCGGCCTCGACGCGCTGCGTGCCGAGCACGGCCGTGCCGCCGAGTTCCTCGTTGATCGCGGGCAGAAAGCGCACGCCGCTCGCGTCGAGCAGTTTCTTCGCCTTCCACAGCTGCTGGTCGACCATGCCGAGCGGTGAGCCGCGATAGCCGCTGACGAAGCCGGCCGTGTTGATCCCCAGTTCGGCGTCGACCGTGCGCTGCATCAGCAGCAGGCGGACCAGCGCTTGCGTGCCGGTCAGGAAGATCCGGCCGCGCGTCGCGGTCAGGTTGTCGGTCAGGCGGTAGTCGGACAGGGCAGGCGTGCCGTCGACGGGCAGGCGGGCGGTCATGGGGGGAAGTCTCCGGATTGTGATGTTCTGGGCCGCGCGCGACAGGGCGTCGGATGACGCAAGGTGCCGGCAGCGAATTGCTCTATTTTTTCGCGCGCAGCCGAGAATGTTTTTCCTCATCTTGCTCGGACCGGCGGGCAGCGAGAAAAACTGCGCAGCTTTTGGTCGGGATTTGAGAGAGTTTTCGCGCGGGTGGTGGGGGTGGGCGGCGGGAGCGCGGTCGGGGATGCGTCAGGGCGGTTGGGGCTTGGGGGCTTGGGGGCTTGGGGCTTGGGGCTTGGGACGGAAACGCCGGTGGTGGCCGCAAGGGCCACCGCCTGACCGGCGATCGGCGCTCGAACCCCGTCCGACAAGGGTTTCGGCGGCATCGGGCCGTCACCCTCACCGTTGAAATGCACAGCGTTCCGATTGGTCGGCGACGACGGATGTCCACAATGCCGCGCCCTTCGGCCGATCGGGCTCGCGCGCTCACCGTTCGATTGCACAGCATTTCGAGTGGCGTCGGGACCGGGATGTCCACATCCGGAAATCGACATGCGGAGCGCTCGGCCAGCGACGCTCACCGTTGAAATTCACAGCTTGGCGAGTGGATGCCGGCGGCAGATATCCACATCGGAAACCGCGCGTTTCGTCGGTCCGACTTTCACCCTCACCGTTCGAATACACAGGGTCGAGAGTCGGCTTTCCGACCGAATATCGTCGTGTGAACACGCAGGCCGTGTGATTGCCGGCCACACTCACCGTCGAAATACACAGGGCTTCGACTGGCTGCGGTGTCAGTTGTCCACGCGCGGATCCGCGCCGTCTCCCGGCCATACGCCCACCCTCACCGTCGAATACCACAGCGCGTCGAGTGATCGGACGGGCCGGATATCCACATGGACGAGCGCGCGCCGATCGATGGCAGACACAGCTTTCGAAGGGTGCCGACGCGCGGCAATCCATACCGGGAGCGGCTCATCACCCGATCGCACGCCGATGCTCACCGTCGAAATACACAGTGCCGCGAGTCGTTTCGGCGGACGGATATCCACACCGGCACGCACCTCGTCTTCGTTCGCAACCTTGCGCCCGCACCTGACAGGAACACCGCTTCGCGCGGCATCGGCGGTCGAACGGCCGCATCCCGACGGACTACGCCCGAGCGCGGGCGCACGCTCACCATTGAATTGCACAGCGCGCCGAGTCGCTGGAGAAAGCGGACAGGTGCGTCGAAATCCGTACGTTGCGAAGCACGCTCCGGCACTCACCGTTAGAATGCACAGCCGTTCGATTGGGGGCCGGAGCCGGGTATCGACGTCGCCCGGTCCGCATGCCGGGATCCCGCACGCGCGCCATTCGGCTAGAATGCGCGTCGCCCCGAACCGCGGCAACGGCCCGAAACCCGCGCCGGAGCAGGCGCACCGCCGGATCGGGCGAGGCACTCACCATTGAGTTTCACAGCATTTCGCTTCGTCTTGCCGCGAGTTGTCCACAACCCGCTTCATGTATCGCGCAGCATCCGGTCATCCTCACCTGTGAAAACCACAGGGCGCCGAGTCGTTTCGACGCGCGGATATCCACAACCGGGCGCACGAGCAATTTCTTCATCTGCCGCGCGACGGGCAACGCGGCGCACGATAACCGGGAAACCCGGAAAGGCTTGTCCGGACGGCCTCGGCGGCACACTCACCGTTCAAATGCACAGCGTTTCGAGTGGTCGCGGCGACGGGTTGTCCACATCCCTTCGACGCTGCGTCATCGCGCCGGCACGTGCGCCCGACCGAGATTATTCCGCGATCGACCGGATGATCCTTGCCGGATTGCCGCCGACCAGCGCATTCGCCGGAACGTCCCGGGTGACGACGGCCGCGGCCGCGACGACCGCGTTCTCGCCGATCGTCACGCCGCCGATGATCGTCGCACCCGCGCCGATCCACACGTTCCGCTCGATCACGATCGGCTTCGCGACCACGCAGTCGCGCCGCCTCGACGGTTCGACCGGATGACCGGACGTGATGAGGCTGACGTTCGGGCCGATCATCACGTCGTCGCCAATCTCGAGTCCGCCCAGATCGTAGAACGTGCAGTTCTGGTTGACGAACACGTTGCGCCCGAGCTTCATGCCGGCGCCGCCCGTCGCATGGAATGGCGGGATCAGTACGAAACCGTCGTCCACCTGCGTGCCGATCAGTTCACCGAACAATGCGCGCACGTCCGCCGCATCGTCGAACGTCAGGCGGTTGAGCCGCGCGGTGATCGCCATCGCCCGTTTGATCTCGGCCACCATGGCCGCCGATTCGGGTGTCCGGCGCGCAATGATCGTGGTGCGGTCGTCGTTTGCCATGCGTGACGGGTCTCCAGTAAATGCGGGGTTGCGTGATGCGTTGTCGATCGCGGGCGAGCGGCCGATTGCGTTGCCGTGTGCGCGGGTACTGCGGGATGGGCCGGGCACATTGTAGTGATGCCGATTTTTCACTGGGATTTTCGGGTTTTTTATAACTAGTTTTTATATAACTAGTTATTTGCAGAACTCTCGTCACGTAAAGGCTTCCCCGCGTATCGCCAGCTTCACCGCATGCAACTGAATCGGGCGCCCCTAGCCAGACGCCCTAGCCGGGCGCCCCTGTCCCAACCTCCCGGGCTCGGGTACGCTTGGGCATCCACCGGATCGACACCTGCACCCAAACGCGGAGGCGCGATGAAGCTCTACTACTGGCCGAAGACCCGGGCATTCCGGGCGCTGTGGATGCTCGAGGAAATCGGCGTGGTGTACGAACTCGTGCCGATCGACCTGCGCTCGCACGAACAGGGCAGCGACGCGTTCGTGCAGGTCAACCCGATGGCCAAGCTGCCCGCGCTCGACGACGGCGGCCCCCCGTTCGCCGAATCGGGCGCCGTGCTGCTCTATCTCGCCGACCGCTGCCCGGCTGCCGGGCTCGGCGTCGCGCCCGACGATCCGCTGCGCGGCCGTTTCCTCCAGTGGATGTTCTTCACGCCGACCTGCCTCGAACCGGCGATGGCCGAGAAATTCACCGGCGCGTCGGGCAATCCGGTCGCGTTCGGCTGGGGCAACATCGCGCGCGTGCAGCGGGCCCTCGCGCAAGCGCTCGCCCACAGCCGCTGGCTCGTCGGCGAGCGCTTCACCGCGGCCGACCTGCTGCTCGCGAGCACGCTGAAGATCGCGTTCGACGCGCATCTGCTGCCGCACGAAGGCGTGCTCGGCGACTACGTCGCGCGCGCCGAGGACCGCGACGCGTTCCGCCGCGCGGTCGCGATCGAACAGCGCGAAGCGGCGCGTCTGCTGCACGCGTGACGCGCAACGGGGCGGCGCACCGCCGCCCTCGATCACGCCTGCGCGGCCGGCCCCGGCGCCGACGCGCCCGCGTCGATCACCACGCCCGGCGAACCGCGCTCGTCGGTATCGATCTCGATCGGCACGACGTCGTGAAAATGCGTGTAATCGATGTGCGTGATGCCGTCCTCGTCGTGCATCAGGTCCACATAGCGGTGGCGCCAGCGGATCTCGCCGTGCGCCCACGAATGACGCGCCTGCATGACCTGCGCCGTGGTCTCGTCCGAACCCTCGATCGTGATCAGCAGCGACGCATCGCGCGCGGCGAGCGATTCGGGCGTCTCGCCGAACAGCGCGCTCGACTCGTCGATCACGTGCATCAGGTTCCAGCCGAGCAGGAAGACCGGATGCTCGTTGCGCACGAGCGGCAGATCATGAATCTTGCGCAGCGAGTAGCCCTCGTGCGTGCCCTCGACGCGCATCAACCGCAATTTCGCCTGCGCCTCGGCGATCACGTTCTGGCGAGCATTCGCGGCGCGCACCATCAGCGTCATCCGGCCGTTCAGCGGCCGCACGATCGCGTAGCGCGCGAACAGGATCTTCGCCTGCGGCCGCGAAAAACGCGCGAACACGAGCCCCGTGGCCAGCGCGATGCCCGACATCCCGACGAAGATCTCGAGCGTCGCGACGAGGTGCGCATAAACCGTCTGCGGATGCATGTCGCCGTAGCCGACGGTCGCGAGCGTCTCGACGCTGAAGAAGAACGCGCCGCCGAAGCCCGCCGGCGACTGGTTCGCGATCGACGCATGGCCGAGCAGGTAGAGCGTCGCGAAGCCGCCGTTGAGCAGCAGGAACAGCACCGCGAGCGACAGGAAGAACACGGGCCAGCTCACCGTCAGCGCGCGGTGATAGAAATCGCGCCAGCCGAGGGGCGGCATCCCGTACGCGATCACCGGCCGGGTGCCCGACCAGATCTTGCGGCCACGGCCGCGGGAGGCAGGGGAAGACGAATCGACATTCATCGCGCGGGGCCGGTTACGGGGAGGCGATGAGCGTAGCACGCGCGGCAGCGGTCGGGAATGCGGGCCGGTTCGGAACGGAAATCCACCGGCTAGCCGCAAAAAAAACCGGCCGCACGAGCGGCCGGCTGCGTCGTCATGCGGACGCGCGCGTGGCGCGCGCCGCGATCACTTCCGGTCGACGATCACCTGATCGAACGTGCCGCCGTCGGCGAAATGGGTCTTCTGCGCGTTCGCCCAGCTGCCGAAGACCTGCTCGACGCTGAAGGTCTTCAGTGCCTTGAACTCGGCCGCATGCTTCTTCAGCACGGTCGCGTCGCGCGGGCGCAGATGGTGCTGCGCGATGATCTCCTGCGCTTGCGGCGTATACAGGTAGTCGAGATACGCCTGCGCGACCTTGCGCGTGCCTTTCTTGTCGACCACCTTGTCGACGACGGCGACAGGCGGCTCCGCGAGGATGCTCGCCGACGGATACACGGCGTCGAACTGCGCACCCGAGGCGCCCGTGTCCATCAGCGCGACCTCGTTCTCGAACGTGACGAGCACGTCGCCGATGCCACGCTGCGTGAAGGTCGTCGTGGCGCCGCGACCGCCCGAATCGAGCACCGGCACGTTGCGGAAGATCGCCTTCTCGAAGTCGAGCGCCTGCTGGTCGGTCGCGCCCTTCTGCTTCTGGAAGCCCCATGCGGCGAGATACGCATAGCGGCCGTTGCCCGAGGTCTTCGGGTTCGCGATGATCACCTGGACGCCCGGCTTCGCGAGATCGCTCCAGTCCTTGATCGCCTTCGGGTTGCCCTTGCGCACGAGGAACACCATCGTCGTCGAGTACGGCGAGCTGTTGTCCGGGAAGCGCGCGCGCCAGTCCTTCGGCAGCAGTTGGCCGCGCTCGGCGAGCAGGTCGATGTCGTTCGGCTGGTTCATCGTCACGACGTCGGCCTGCAGCCCCTGCAGCACCGACAGCGCCTGCGCGCTCGACGCGCCGTGCGACTGCTTGATCGTGACCGTCTCGCCGGTCTTCTGCTTGTAGGCGGCGGCAAAGCTCGCGTTGATGTCCTTGTACAGCTCGCGCGTCACGTCGTACGACACGTTCAGGATCGACGTGTCCGCGTGCGCGGCCGTCGCCGCCACGACCAGCGCCGCCGCCGCGCCCGTGTGCAGCCAGCGGCCGATCCCCTTGATGCTTGCCATCGTGATGTGCCCCGTTTCCAGTGGTGGTGAATGTGCGTGACCGCACGCGTACGCGCCGTCATCGAAACGTAAGCGGGCATTCTAGCGGCCGGGCGCAGCGCGCCTTCCAATCAGTCGTGGAAAGCAAATCTCGAATCCTGCTAAACGGCGGCCGGGGCTCGCGCGCCCCGCCGCCCCGGTGTTAAGATCGCCGCTCAGCCCACTCACGGTTCATCCATGTCCGCTATCCTGCGCTCGCCCTCGATCCTCGCCGCCGTCGCGGCAGGTGCGCGCGCGGCCGGGCTGAAACTGAAAAAACGACTCCTCGACTGACGGGGACGTCGCGTCCCGTCAGGCGAATGCCGGACGGGATGCCCGCAGGTCGTTTCTTTCTCCTTGCATGCACGCCTCGCTCCGGCACTGCGCCGGCGGAACGGTTCCTTCCCACTCCGTTTCCATCATGAGGCTTTGCATGAACACACGTTTCGAAGGTATCTGGCTGCCGATCGTCACGCCGTTCCATCACGGCGAGGTCGATCACGCGGCGCTCGCGCGGCTCGCGCGCCACTATGCGGCCGCCGGCATCGCGGGCTTCGTCGCGGGCGCGACGACCGGTGAAGGCGTGCTGCTCGACGCGCGCGAACAAGACGCGGTGTTCGCGACGCTGCGCGACGCGGCGCCCGGGCTGCCGATCGTCGTCGGGCTGACCGCGAGCGCGACGCACTTCGCGGCCGCCCGCGCGCGGGAACTCGCGGCGCTGCGCCCCGACGGGCTGCTCGTCACGCCGCCCGTCTATGTGCGGCCGACGCAGGACGGCATCCGCCGCCATGTCGAGATGATCGTCGACGCGGCCGACCTGCCCGTACTCGTCTACAACATCCCGTACCGCACCGGCGTGAACGTCGAACTGGACACGCTGCAGGCGCTCGCACGCGATCCGCGCGTCGCGGGCATCAAGGAATGCGGCGGCACGCTCGACCGGATGAGCCGGCTCGTGCACGACACGCCGCTCGCGATCCTGTCCGGCGACGACAACCAGAACTTCGCGGCGATGTGTGCGGGGGCGCACGGCGCGATCGCGAGCAGCGCGCACGTGCTGCCCGAATGGCATGTGCGGATTCATGCGTTGCTGCGCGACGGTCGGCTCGCCGACGCGCGGCGCCTGTCGGTCGCGCTGCAGCCGCTCGTCGCGGCGCTGTTCGCGGAACCGAACCCGGCGCCGGTGAAGGCCGTGCTCGCCGCGCAAGGATGGTGCGAGGACGGGTTGCGGCTGCCGTTCGTGCCGGCGAGCGAGGGGTTGCGGGAGAGGTTGGGCAGGCTCTGTGCGGCGCTCGAGGAAATCGAACCGCACGCTGCGGCTGCATGAACGGCCCGTCATGCATTGGGGGCCGGCGACCGCCGGCTTCCCGCCTGGCAGATTGTTTCAGACTGTCAGGACCACAGACATGCCGTACCGGGCGAGATGCCCATCGGCAGTGACGAGCTGCAGGGGTTCATGCTGGGCCTGCGCAACGAGCAGCCGATCGAACGGGTCGCGATGATGGCTCGGCAAGTTGCGCACGGCTGCCCCGTGTACGGCCCGGACCGGCAGTTCGCGGAACCCGCTCGCCCGAAGCGCGCGGACTAGCCGATCCACATCGACATCGAGCTTCCCCAAGCCGGCCTTGATGGCGACCTCCCAGATACTCGCGCTGCTGACGAACCGCTCATCGGCGCCCGAGATCAGTCTGCGCGCTCGGGCGCTGAGCTTCGGGTCGTCGGTCACGCTCCACAAGAAGATGTGCGTATCGAGCAGCAACCGCATCAGCGCCCTTCGAAAGCAGCCAGCAAGTCGTCGGGCAGCGGTGCGTCGAAGTCGTCCGCAATCCGGACCTGACCTTGCAGGAGGCCAAACCGAACGGGCCGTTTGACGGATACGGACCGATCCCCGGATGCTGTCGGGTTCGAGATCGCGATTTCCTCGCCGGAAACCGAAACGTCGACTTGTTGCGATGGATCGGCCGTGGTGCCGGGAATATTTGCGCGTTGCATGATGACCTCCGCGTTGGATGCCACCACTGTAGTCAAGTCCGCCAGGATGATCCATTCAGCCGAACGGGGGATGCCAAACCGGATCTCGGCGGCTCGTCACGCCGCGAGCGCCGCCCCCGCCCCCGCCCCCTCCGTCGCCTCCCGCACCGCCTGCGTCACGATCCGCGCGAGCCGGTCGATCGTCGGGGTCGCCGACGACGTGCGCCGCAACAGGATCAGCGGCAGGCTCGGCAATGCCGGCAGCCCGAACGACGCCGCGTCGAGCACGCGCACCGATGCGGGCAGCCCGTAATGCGAGCGCACCGTCAGCCCGAGGCCCGCCGCCGCGGCCGCCCATAGCCCGGCCAGGCTCGGCGTCGTGAACGCGACGCGCCACGGCATGCCGGCGCGATCGAGCGCATCGGTCGCCGCGCCGAAGAACCGGCACGGCCGGTCGAACACGACGAGCGGCAACGGCTCGCCCGTCGCACGCACGGCACGGCCGCCGGTTTCACCGACACCGCCCTCCACGCCCGCGTCCGCACCGCCATCCGGCACACCGACACCACCGGCCGCCACCGCGCCGATCCATTGCATCGGCACCTGCGCGATCGCGTCGCCGTCGATCCCTGCCCGCGACACGAGCGCCGCCGACGCCGGATCGCCCCACACGAGCGCCAGGTCGAGCTGGTTCGCATCGAGCCGGTCGAGCAGATCGGCGTTGCGCGCCACGCGCGCCTCGATCCGCACCTTCGGATGCGCACGCGCGAACCGCCCGAGCACGTCCGGCAGGATCGCCTCGCCGAAATCCTCCTGCAGCCCGACCCGTACCCAGCCGTCGAGATTCACGCCGCGCACGGCCGCGGCCGCCTCGTCGTTCAGCTCGATCATCCGCCGCGCGTAGCGCAGCATCGCATCGCCGGCATCGGTCAGTGCGAGCCCGCGCCCGGCTTTCACGAACAGCGGCGTGCCGGCCTGCTCCTCGAGCTTGCGGATCTGCGCGCTCACCGCCGACGACGAGCGCGCGACGCGGTCCGCCGCCTTCGCGAAACTGCCGAGATCCACGCCCGCGACGAGACTGCGCAGCGCCGCGACGTCGAAGTTGGGGCGCGCCAGCGCGGCGTCGGCCACCGCGAGCGGCTCGCCGCCGTCGCGCGGAATGTCTTGTCCAGGCATCTCAATCATCCTGTTTCATCGAACGATTAATCAAAAACTTTCCGATTTTCAGGATGAATGTAGGCCGCCAGACTGTGTACGTCAACTTCGAACCGGGCCTGCCGTCATGGATACCTCGTGCATCGCTTCCCCCTCTTCGCCTGCCCGCGACGTGCGCGGGCCGGCCCATCGCTGGCGCGTGCTGGCCGCCGGCGTCGCCGCCAACATGAGCTTTTCGGCCGCCGCGGCCGGCATTCCGACCACGGCCGTGTGGATGCGCACCGCCTATCACCTCGACAACGGCGCGCTCGGCCTCGTGCTCGGCGCGCTCGGCTTCGGCGTCGCGTTGTCCGAGCTGCCGTGGGGAATCGCCGCCGACCGCTTCGGCGACCGCCGCGTGCTGCTGACCGGGCTCGTCGCGACGGCCGCGATGCTCGCGTTGATGATGGTCACGATCGCCCCGACCGCGCACGCGGTGCCGCCGCTCATGCGCGTCGTCACGGCAATGGGGGGCGTCGGCCTGCTCGGCGGCAGCGTGAACGGGTCGAGCGGGCGGGCGGTGATGCGCTGGTTCGGCGAGCGCGAACGCGGGCTCGCGATGAGCATCCGCCAGACGGCCGTGCCGCTCGGCGGCGGCCTCGGCGCGGCGCTGCTGCCGGCGCTTGCCTCGCATGCCGGCTTCGCCGCGGTGTTCGGCGCGCTGATGCTGCTGTGCGCGGGATCGGCCGCGCTCACCTGGCGCTGGCTGCACGAGCCGCCCGCCGAGCCGGCCGCGGCGCACCTCGACACGCGTCGCGCCGCCCGCCGGTCACCGGCCGCCGGCCCCGCGCGCAACCCGCTCGCGAGCGGCCCCGTGTGGCGCATCGTGCTCGGCATCGGCGTGCTGTGCACGCCGCAATTCGCGGTGCTCACGTTCGCGACGGTGTTCCTGCACGACTTCGGCCGGCTCGGCCTCGCCGGCATCAGCGCGGCGATGGTCGCGCTGCAGCTCGGCGCGATGGCGATGCGCGTCTGGAGCGGCCGCCATACCGACCGGCACGGCAACCGGCGCGCGTACCTGCGCGGTTCCGTGTTCGTCGCGGCCGGGTCGTTCGCGCTGCTCGCCGCGGCGACGGCCGGCAGCCCGCACGTGCCGCTCGCCGCGATCGTCGCGATTCTCGTGTTCGCCGGCATCTGCGTGTCGGCATGGCACGGCGTCGCGTATACGGAGCTCGCGACGCTCGCGGGCGCGAACCACGCGGGCACCGCGCTCGGGATGGCGAACACGATCGTCTATCTCGGGCTGTTCGCGACGCCGCTCGCGATTCCGCCGCTGCTCGCCGCGAGTTCGTGGAGCGTGGTATGGCTCGCGGCGGCGCTGATCGCGGGCGCGACCTATCCGCTGTTCGCGGCGAAATAGCCGCCGCCCGTTTCACGCGGGCGGTGCCGGCGGTGCGGGCGGCACGGGCAGCGCGGCGAAGCTCCCGACGCCCGCGCCCCCGTCAAACCGCCTCGCGCGCCAGCGCACGCCGTGCGGCCGGCCGTTCGGCCTCGCGCTGCGCATGAGCGGTCCATGCCGGATGCCGCGTCATGTCGAGCCCGATCGCGACGCCCCAGCGATACAGCACGAGCAGGAACGGATCGACGATCGAATGCGCGCCCGGTTCGGCCCACGTGCGGCCGTCGGCGAGCGCGGCTTCGATCGATGCGTTCGCGGCATCGATCGTGCCGCGCCCGTGCGCGCTGATCGCGCCGTGCAGGGCCGGATCGTCGATGAAGCGGCCCGGCCGCCACAGCGCGCCGTAGCCGACGCCATGCACCCAGCCGACCAGCCAGGCGAGCCATTCGTGGCACCGCGCCTCGCGCAGCGGATCGCCGAGCGGCAGCAATTGCGCGTCCGGGTAGCGCCGCGCGAGATACGTGAGGATCGCCGGCGTTTCGGTCAGCACGCGCGGCTCGCCCGGAATCGCGAGCACCGGCACGCGCGCCTTCGCGTTGATCGCGAGGTAGCGCGCTTCGAAGTTCTGCCGCTCCTTCACCGAGACGATCTCGATGTCGAACGGCGCGCCGGTTTCCTCCAGCGCGATGTGGGCGGCGAGCGAGCAGGCGCCCGGCGAAAGATAGAGACGGTATGCGTTCATGGCGATGTGGCCCGACGGGGCTGTGGAAGACGGAACCGAGTGTAGGAACGCCTGCCGATGCGCGGCAAACGATGAATTGTCGTGCTCGGACATTAGTGTTACTAATACCCGCATGCGACGCATCCACCTCCCTCCGCTGCAGACGCTGCGCGCGTTCGAGACCGCCGTGCGGCTGCAGAGCTTCACGCGCGCGGCCGACGAGCTCGCGCTCACGCAGGGCGCGGTCAGCCAGCACATCCGCGCGCTCGAGGCGCAGCTCGGCTATCCGCTTTTCACGCGCGAACGCAACGGCGCGACGCCGACGCACGCCGCGCACGCCCTCGCGCTGCAGGTACGCCAGGGCCTGAGCGTGCTCGAACGCGCGTTCGAGCCGACGCTGGCGGTGCGCCGCCGCCCGCGCACCTGCGACGTGACGCTGAACGTGAGCGTGCTGCCGAGCGTCGCCGAGCGCTGGCTCGCGCCGCGCCTGCCGCGCTTCGCGGCCGCGCATCCGCACATCTCGATCTCGCTGCATCCGGACGTGGCGCTCGCGCCGCTGCGCAAGCGCGACCGCATCGACGTCGCGCTGCGCTACGGGCCCGGCACGTGGCCCGGCGTCGTCGCCGAGAAGCTGATGAACGAGACGATCTTTCCGGTCGCGAGCCCCGCCTACCGCAATCGTGACGGCGTCGTGCCGCGCACGCCGGCCGACCTCGTGCGCGCGACGCTGCTGCGCCATCCCGCGCAGCCGTGGGAACCGTGGTTCCAGGCCGCGCGGCTCGACCTCACCGAATCCGCGCGCGCACCGCGCTTCACCGATGCGAACGCGCTGATCGATGCGGCGCGGCAAGGCCGCGGCGTCGCGCTCGCGCGCCGCTCGCTGATCGAGCCCGAACTCGCGGACGGCACGCTCGTGCGCGTGTCGACGGTACGCATCACCGACGTGTACGCGCACTACGTCGTGTGGCGCCCCGGCCATCCCCGCGAAGCGGCGATCCGCACCTGGCTCGACTGGCTGCGCAGCGAAGTGCGGCGCAGGACGCCGCGGCGCTGACGCCGACGCCGACGCTCATGCGCGCATCGGCATCGCCACCTTGTCGAGCGTGATCGGCAGATCGCGCACCCGCACGCCGGTCGCGTGATAGACCGCATTGGCGATCGCGGCCGGCACGCCGGTGATGCCGATCTCGCCGATGCCGCGAATACCGAGCGGATTGAAATGCGTGTCGCTTTCGTCGACGAAACTCACGTCGAGCTCGCCGATGTCCGCGTTCACGGGGACATGATATTCAGCGAGATTCGCGTTCGTGAAGCGGCCGTGCCGCACGTCCAGATGCGAGCCCTCCTCGAGCGCGGTGCCGAACCCCCACACCATCCCGCCGATCAACTGGCTGCGCGCCGTCTTCGCGTTGAGCAGCCTGCCGACGCTGTAGACACCGACGATACGCGGAACGCGAAGCGTGCCGAGCTCGGCATCGACGTGCACTTCGGCAAACACCGCGCCGAACGAATGGGACGCATAGCGCGACTTCTCGTCGCCCGGCTTCGTCGTCGCCTGCGCGTCGATCGGCCGGCCGCCCGCGCGCGCGATCACCGCCGCGGCCGGATCGCGCCGCGACGGGTCGCCGCGATGCACGACCCAGCCGTCGTCGACCGTCACGTCGTCGGCCGCGGCGCCGTGCAGCGGCGAGCCCGGATCGGCGATCGCCAGCGCAATCAGTTGGGCGCGCGCCTGTAACGCGGCCTCGCGCACGGCCGGCGCCACGCTCGCCGCCGACTGCGAGCCGCCCGATACCGGCGCGCGCGGCAGGCTGGAATCGCCGAGCGCGAAGCGCACGTTCTGCGGCGCGAAACCGAGCGCGTCGGCCGCGACCTGCGTCATCACCGTGTAGGTTCCGGTGCCGATGTCCTGCGTGCCCGACGCGACTTCGGCCGTGCCGTCCGGCAAGATGCGCGCACGCGCCGACGCTTCGCTGCGGTTCGCCGGATACGTGGCGGCCGCCATCCCGAGGCCGATCAGCGTGTCGCCGTCGCGCATCGTGCGCGGCGCGCCGGTGCGGCGCGACCAGCCGAAGCGCCGTGCGCCGGCCTCGTAGCACTCGCGCAGCTTGTTGCTCGACCACGGCTTGCCGTCCTGCGGATCGACCTCCGCGTAATTCGCGAGCCGCAGCGCGACCGGGTCCATTCCGAGCCGCCACGCGAGCTCGTCCATCGCCGATTCCAGCGCGAACGAGCCGGACGCCTCGCCGGGTGCGCGCATGAACGTCGGCGTGCCGACGTTCAGCGACACGATCCGGTGCGTGGTCGCGTGGTTCGGCACCGCGTACATGATCCGCGCGGGCATCCCGCACATTTCCGTCCAGTCCTCGAACGTCGACGTCGTGACGATCGAGTCGTGACGCATCGCCGTCAACGTCCCGTCCTGGCGTGCGGCCAGCACGACGCGCTGTTCGGTGAGCGGCCGGCCGCCGACCGGGCCGAACATCTGCGGCCGCGTCAGCGCAAGGCGAACCGGGCGCCCCACCTGCTTCGCGGCCATCGCGCACAACGACACGTGCGACCACGACGAACCCTTGCAGCCGAAGCCGCCGCCGAGGAACGGCGAAATCACGCGCACCTGTTCCGGCGCGAGGCCGAACACGGCGGCCACCGCGGTGCTCGCGCCCGACACGCCCTGCGTCGCATCGTGCAGCGTGAGCGTCGGGCCGTCCCAGTGCGCCATCGTCGCGTGCGGCTCGATCGGGTTGTGGTGCTGCATCGGCGTCGTATAGGTGGCGTCGATGCGCACCGCACCTTCGCGCAGGCCGGCCTCGACGTCGCCGCGCTGCGTGTCCATCGGGCGCCCCTGCTGCTTCGGCGGCACGCGCGCGCCGCGCTTCGCCTGCGCGAAATCGAGCGCGGCATCGGTCGCGCGATAGCGCACCCGCACGGCATTCGCGGCGTCGGTCGCCTGCTCGAGCGTTTCGGCGACGACGACCGCGACGGGCTCGTTGCTGTAGCGCACCGTGTCGTCCTGCAGCAACGTGAGCCGGCGCCCGGCGGGCGGCGACAGCGGCGGCCGGCCGCCGTTGGGCAGCCGCATCGCGTTCTCGTGCGTGATCACCATCAGCACGCCCGGCATCGCGCGCGCGCGTGCCGCATCGATCGATTCGATGCGTCCGGCCGCGATCGTGCTCGTCACGAGCACCGCGTGCGCGAGCCGCGCATCGGGAAACTCGGCCGCGTAGTGCGCGCCGCCCGTCACCTTGAGTACGCCGTCGACACGGTCGAGCGGCTGTCCCGTCAGCGTGTTCATGCGGCACCTCCCGTCGCCGAAGCCGCCATTTTCACTGCGCGCACGATCGAGCGCTGCGCGAGCGCGACCTTGAATCCATTGCCGTCGAGCGGCCGCGCATCGCGCAACGCAAGCGCGGCCGCCTCGCGCAGCGTCGCGTCGGTCGGTGCGCGGCCCGCGAGATGCGCTTCCGCCTCCATCGCACGCAACGGCTTGTGCGCGACGCCGCCGAGCGCGATCCGCGCGTCGGCGACGCGCGGGCCGTCCATCCGCAGGGCCGCCGCGACCGACACCAGCGCGAACGCATAGCTCGCGCGATCCCGCACTTTCAGATAGTGCGCATGGTCGGCGAAGCGCGGCGGCGGCAAGTCCACCGCGGTGATCAGTTCGCCCGGTTCGAGCGTCGTATCGAGATCGGGCCGATCGCCCGGCAACCGGTGAAACGAGGTGATCGGAATCTGCCGTGCGCCGCGCGGGCCGCTCACCTGCACGACGGCGTCGAGCGCGGCGAGCGCGACGCTCATGTCCGACGGGTTCACCGCCACGCACTGCGGACTCGCGCCGAGGATCGCGTGCATCCGGTTATGGCCGCCGATCGCCGCGCAGCCGCTGCCCGGCGCGCGCTTGTTGCACTGCGCGAACGCGGAATCGTAGAAATACGGACAGCGCGTGCGTTGCATCAGGTTGCCGCCGACGGTCGCCATGTTGCGCAATTGCGCGGACGCGCCGGCAAGCAGCGCCTGCGACAGCAGCGGATAGTCGGCGCGGATGCGCGGATGATCGGCCGCATCGCTGTTGCGCACGAGCGCACCGATGCGCACACCGCCGCCGGGTAGCGCATCGACCGTATCGAGGCCCGCGATGCGCGTGATGTCGATGAGCGTGACGGGCCGCGCGACGCCGCCCTTCATCAGGTCCAGCAGGTTCGTGCCGCCACCGATGAATGCCGCGCCGGGCCGTTGCGCCGCGCGCACGGCGCCGGCGACGTCGGTCGCGCGTTCGTAGGAAATCGCTTCCATTGCGCTGCCCTCCGTCGGCTAGCCGTGCGCCGCATGCGCGGCGCGCACGGCGGCGACGATGTTCGGGTACGCGCCGCAGCGGCACAGGTTGCCGCTCATGCGCTCGCGGATCTCGTCGTCCGACAGTTGCGCGGGACCGCGCCGCACGTCGTCGGTGGCGGCGCTCCCGGCGCCCGCCGCGAACTCGTCGAGCAGCGCGGTCGCCGAGCAGAGCTGGCCGGACGTGCAGTAGCCGCACTGGAACGCATCGTATTCGACGAACGCGCGCTGCACCGGGCTCAGCACGCCGCCGCGCGCCAGCCCTTCGACGGTCGTGATCCGCTCGCCTTCGTGCATCACCGCGAGCGTCAGGCATGCGTTGATGCGCCGCCCGTCGACGAGCACCGTGCACGCGCCGCACTGCCCGCGATCGCAGCCTTTTTTCGTGCCCGTGAGCCCGGCGTATTCGCGCAGTGCGTCGAGCAGCGTGACGCGCGGCTCGAGCTGCAGCGTGTACGCCCGCCCGTTGATGTCGAGATGCACGGGCCGCGCCGGCACCGTATCGCGGCGGGGCGCGGCCGGTGCGGATGCCGCGTGCGGCGGCTGCGGATGAACGTGCGAGGCGGCGCCGACGGTCGCCGCCGCTGCCGCGGATTGCAGGAAGCGCCGCCGCGCGGCGCTGGACGGCGTATCGTGCGGCAACGGCGGCGCCGTCGAATGGCCGGGCCCGAGCGGCGACGGGGCGGCGTCGCGCGCCGGTTCGGCGGGCGGAAAATCGGGTCGATCGCTGGACATGGCTTCTGCTCGCTCCATGGTTGAGGGACGCAGATGTGCCGCCCGTGCCCGGATGGCAGCGCGGGCGGCATGCGCAGCGGCAAAGAGCAATTCCGGTGCCGCGAACCCGCGGAGAGCCGCGCCCATGCGCGGTGCCGGCGCCGGTCCGCGACGCACACGCGCGATAGTCAGGCCGTGGCGCGAGTGACCCCACCTCCCTGACGCCACGCTGGCGCGCGGCTGGCCATTCGCTGACGAAGCGGCAATAACGCCCGGTTTTTGGGCGTGATCGGCCACCCATCGGTCACAAGTTGCCAGGCGCATGTGCGGTACCGCGCACGGCGCCCGCGTCACCGTGGCCGGGTCGCGGCGACGCGCGCCGTGTAAATGCGCGCAGCATCCGCCGCTGCTGGAAAATTCCGCCACGCGTGCCGGCGGATCGCCGCGAAGGCATTCGGTCAGCCTGACGACACCATGTCGCGATCGCGCCCCGATCGCGAACGATTCACCGAAACGTCGCATCGCGGCGGCATACTCGAAAACGTTTCCCGATCAGCCTGCCAGGAGAGAAGTCATGCGTCGCGTTTCCGTCGCCGTCGTTCTGTGTGCCGCCGTTTTCGTCGCCGCGTGCAGCGACGACGCACCGCACGACGCCAACGCCAACGCGACCGACACCGCGCCGCAGGCCGGCGCATCGGGCAGCGCCGCCAGCGCGTTCAACAGCGACACGACCGCGAACGCCGCCGTATCCGATGCCGCGCCGCTCGCACCGCCCGTCGTGCACTACCCGCCCGATGACGACGACGACGCGAAGCCCGCCACGAACGCGGCCGCGTCGAGCGCCGCCGCGTCGTCGCCGGGCTGATCCCGCCGCCGCGTGATATGAGTCGGTACCGCTCGGGGAGAGCGGTGGGCGCGTGCGTCGCGCCACCACCGGCATGACGTGACGGTCGGCGGCGACGCGAACGGTACGGTGTCGCGCCGCTTCGCGAGCCACGTCGGGCACGGCCGGCCGAGCGATTCGGACCCGGCCGCCGTCAGGGCCGCCTGCGCATCGCAAGCGCAACGGCCCGGCATGCGCCGCGCAGCCCGCCCGTCAGACCGCGTGCGCGAGCGCGCGCTCGACGAGCGCGACCTCGAAGCCGTCGTCCGCGTCGCGAAAGCGCAGCGGCGCCGCGCAATGAACCAGCGTGTCGATGAAGTATTTCGCGCGCGGCCACGGCCCGAAGCCGGCCGCCGTGTTGATGTGCCCGGCATCGCCGAGGTTCACGAACGCGCTGCCCAGGCGCTGCGCGAGCGTGCGCGCATCGGCGAGCGGCATCCACGGATCGGTCTCGCTGCCGATCACGATCGACGGCACCGCGAGCCGGCGCGCGTCGAACGGCCCGGCAAACGTGAATTTCCTCGGGCTGGCCGGCGCGACGAACAACACGCCCGCGACATCGCCCACATGCGGCCACTGCGCGAGCGCATGCGCGGCCGCGAGGCAGCCGAAGCTGTGCGCGGCGAGCACGAACGGGCCGCGCTCGCGATCGAGCAGCGCGCGCACCGATTGCGCCCAGCGCGCGAGATCGGGCGCGTCCCAGTCGTCCTGCTCGACGCGCAGCGAGCGCGGAAACTGCCGTTCGAGCCAGGTCTGCCAGTGAGCGCCTTCACTGCCGTGCAGGCCCGGAACGGTGACGAGCCGCGGCGGCCACGCCGATTTGCTGCATGCGCGCATGATTGCCCTCGCTTGCTTGAAGACGAGGTTCGATTGTGGCGTCGGGTACGCGGCGGCCGAACCAATATTTTGTGCTTTGCTTTTGCGCGGGGCGGTGACCGGCGGCGGCCCGGCGACGGCCCGGCGGCGGCGCAACGTGCCGCGAAACCGTAGAATGTGGGCTTCCCGTCAGCTTCACACGGAACCGGCCCGGCGCGTGACGCGCCGGCCGCCGTCAGGAGACGCCCGATGTCCGCTACGTCCGCCGGCGCGCCGCGCCCGGCTTCGCTCGCCATTCCCGTGACGCGCCTTTCCGGCGCGCGCGCCCTCACGCAATGAAGATCCTGTTCCATTCGCCGCATCAGGATGCCGGCGCATGGCGCGACGAGATCGCGCGTGCGCTGCCGGAAGCCGAACTGCGCGCATGGCAGCCGGGCGATACGGCCGCCGCCGACTACGCGCTCGTGTGGCGCGCGCCGCGCGAGTTCTTCGCGCCGCGCGACGGCCTGCGCGCGATCTTCAACCTCGGCGCGGGCGTCGATGCGCTGCTCGCGCTCGAGCGCGCCCATCCGGGTACGCTGCCCGCGCACGTGCCGTTGGTGCGACTCGAAGATTCCGGCATGGCGCAGCAGATGGTCGAATACGTGACGCACGCGGTGCTGCGCTACCTGCGCCGTTTCGACGAATACGACATGCAACAGCGCGAACGCCGCTGGCAGCCGCTCGAACCGCATGCGCGCGCGAGCTTCACCGTCGCGGTCCTCGGCCTCGGCGTGCTCGGCGCCGAGGTCGCTCGCGCGCTCGCGGCGCTCGGCCTGCCGGTGCGCGGCTACAGCCGCAGTGCGAAGCAGCTCGACGGCATCGCGACCTTCGCCGGCGACGGCGCGTTCGATGCGTGCATCGACGGCGCGAAGGTGCTCGTCAACCTGTTGCCGAGCACGCAGGACACCGACGGCATCCTGTCGGCGCGCGCGTTCGCGCGGCTCGCGCCCGGCGCGTACGTCGTCAACGTCGCGCGCGGCGCGCATCTCGTCGAAGCCGACCTGCTCGACGCGCTCGCGAGCGGCCAGGTCGCCGCAGCCACGCTCGACGTGTTCCAGCACGAACCGCTGCCGGACGACCATCCGTTCTGGCACGCGCCGCGCATCACGATCACGCCGCACAGCTCGGCCGAGACGCTGCGCGCGGAAGCCGTCGAACAGATCGCCGGCAAGATCCGCGCGTTCGAGCGCGGCGCGCCCGTCAGCGGCATCGTCGACTACGCGCGCGGCTACTGAATTCCGCCCTACAAAGAAACCAGGAGACAACCATGACGTTCCCCACCGCCGTCAAGATCGTCGAAGTCGGCCCGCGCGACGGGCTGCAGAACGAGAAGACCTTCGTGCCGACCGACGTGAAGATCGCGCTCGTCGATCGGCTGTCGCGCGCCGGCTTCCGCAACGTCGAGGCCGCGTCGTTCGTGTCGCCGAAATGGGTGCCGCAGATGGCCGACGGCGCAGACGTGATGGCCGGCATCGAGCGCCGCGCGGGCACCGTGTACTCGGTGCTCACGCCGAATCTGAAGGGCTTCGAGCATGCGCTCGCCGCACGCGCGGACGAAGTCGTGATCTTCGGCGCGGCGAGCGAGGCGTTCTCGCAGCGGAACATCAACTGCAGCATCGCCGAGAGCATCGCGCGCTTCGAGCCCGTCGCGAAGGCCGCGAAGGACGCGGGCCTGCGCCTGCGCGGCAGCGTGTCGTGCACGCTCGGCTGCCCGTACCAGGGCGAGGTGCCGGTCGCGTCGGTCGTCGACGTCGTCGAGCGCTTCGCGGCGCTCGGCTGCGACGAGATCGACATCGCCGACACGATCGGCGTCGGCACGCCGAAGCGCACGCGCGAAGTGCTCGCGGCCGTCACGCGCGTGTTCCCGCGCGAGCGCCTGTCGGGCCACTTCCACGACACCTACGGCCAGGCGCTCGCGAACATCTACGCGGCGCTGTTCGAAGGGATCGAGATCTTTCACGCGTCGGTCGCGGGCCTCGGCGGCTGCCCGTACGCGAAGGGCGCGACCGGCAACGTCGCGACCGAGGACGTGCTGTACCTGATGCAGGGCCTCGGCATCGATACCGGCATCGATCTCGCGCAGGTCGTCGCCGCCGGCGATTTCATCTCGAACGCGATCGGCCGCGCAAACGTGTCGCGCGCCGGTCGCGCACTGCTGGCCAAGGCGCAGAGCGCGGCCGACGCCGCGAACTGCGTCTGATCGCGGTCTTCCACGGATCCTCAACATGACGACACCCGCTTCATTCGATTCTCTCCCCGATTCCGCGCGACGCGTCGCGCTGCTGCTGCGCGAGCGCGGCCACGAGAAAGGCATCGTGATGCTGGCCGAAACCGGCAAGACGTCGGCCGAGGCCGCGGCCGGGCTCGGCTGCTCGGTCGCGCAGATCGCGAAGTCGATCCTGTTTCGCCGGCAGGCCGACGGCGCGCCCGTGCTGGTCGTCGCGAGCGGCGTCAATCGCGTGGACGAAAAGAAGGTCGCCGCGCAGGTGGGGCCGGTCGGCCGGGCGGACGCGAAGTTCGTGCGCGACCACACCGGCTATGCGATCGGCGGCGTCTGCCCGATCGGCCATCTGGTCGAACCCGTCACGCTGATCGACGCCGACCTACTCGCGCTCGACAGCCTGTGGGCCGCCGCCGGCCATCCGCATGCGGTGTTCAACCTGTCGCCGCACGAACTCGTGTCGCTGACGGGCGCGCCGATCGCGGACGTCGCGTTGCGGGAGCCCGCATGAGCGACGTGACGATGCCGGTCGCCACGGTCGCGTCGCCGTGCACCGACGTCTGCCGGATCGATCCGCGCACCGACTGGTGCGCGGGCTGCCTGCGCACGCGCGGCGAGATCAAGGGATGGCGTACGTCGGACGACGATGCGAGGCGCGCGCTGCTCGCGCGGCTGGACGCGCGTCGGCGCCTGATCGCGGGAAGCGAAACATAAAAAAAAAGCCGTTCAGCCTCAGGGGCGAACGGCATCGAGATCGGAATCCTGTGAACGTGATCAACGTCACAGCCCGCATCATACGAGCGACGCGGCCGCATCGCATCGGGTGTTTCCCTACAACTTCTTACAGCGCTTTCACGGCTGCGCGCGACGCCCGCGTGATGCCGTTTCGCGCGCAATCCGCGTTCCCGACACGCGCGTTCGACCGGGTGAGGCGCGAGCGCGCCGCCGCGCCGAATCGTACGACCGTTTCAGTTGCCGATCGCCGCGCGACGCGCGGGCACGATGCGCCAGCCGAGGTTCACGCCGGCCGCCGCGAGCAGGATCAGCAACGCGCCGAACACCTGCGTCCATGCGAGCGTCTGCCCGAACGCGACGCGATCGACGACGATCGCGACGACCGGATAGACGAACGACAGCGCGCCCGTCATCGCGGTCGGCAGCTTCTGGATCGCGCCGTACAGCAGCACGTACATCAGCCCCGTGTTGACGACGCCGAGCACGATCAGGTCGAGCCATTGTCCGGCCGTCGCCGGCAGCGTGCCAAAGTGCGCGAACGGCGCGAGCAGCAGGATGCCGAGGCCGGCCTGCAGCAACGCGAGCAGATGCGGCGGCGTGCCTTTCAGGTGCTTCGTGACGATCGACGAGATCGCATACAGGAACGCCGCACCGAGCGACAGCGCGACGCCTTCCAGATATTCGCCGGGCACCGCGAGCACCGCCGGCTCGACGCGCACCACGAACACGAGCCCGGCGAACGCGAGCGCGAGCCATGCAACCGTCGACGCGGTGATCCGCTCGCGGAACACGATCGCGCCGAGCGCGACGAGCATGAACGGCTGGGTGTTGTAGACGGCGGTTGCCATCGAGATCGACGCGCGCGAATAGGCGGCGAACAACAGCAGCCAGTTCGCGACGATCGCGACGCTGCCGAGCGTCGCGAGCGCGAGCATCCGCGGCGAGAACAGCGAGCGGCGCAGGAAGCCGAACGCCGCGCAGACGATCGCGAGCGTCGCCGCGCCGAACAGGCAGCGGAAGAACACGACATTGGTCAGCGGCTGCCGCGACGACATCACGAGCCAGCCGATCGTGCCGGACATCAGCATCGCGACGATCATCTCGGCGGCGCCGCGGCGCATTTCATTCGAGGCCATCATGAACTCCGTTGAAGAGAGTGGATGACTTCGATTCTAGAAACTTGCTTTCGCCGGAACCACGGCTAAACTGAAGTGAATCAGCCGATTCACCTTCGAAAGCAAAGCGATCATGCCGAAACGCCTTTCCCCACCCGCCGTCGCGTCGCTCGACGCGACCGACCGCGCGATCCTCGCCGCGCTGGCCGACGACGCACGCCTCGCGACCAGCGAACTCGCGCGGCAGATCGGGCTGTCGGCGCCCGCGACCGCCGACCGCGTGCGGCGGCTCGAGGCGCAAGGCGTGATTGCCGCGTTCACCGTCGAGCTCGACCCGCGCGCGCTCGGCTATACGCTGCAGGCGATCGTCCGCGTGAAGCCGCTGCCGGGCCAGTTGCACCTGGTCGAGGAGTTGCTGCGGCGGATTCCCGAATTCGTCGAATGCGACAAGGTCACCGGCGACGACTGCTTCATCTGCCGGCTCTACCTGCGGACGATCGAGCACCTCGACGACATCCTGTCGAAGGTGACGGAGCGCGCGGAGACGAGCACCGCGATCGTGAAATCGACGCCCGTGCCGCGGCGCCTGCCGCCGCTCGTCGAAGACGACCACGCGCACCGCTGAGCCGCGGGCGGCCCACGTCGCCTGGCCGCACACGGCGCGCATCACCGAACCGCGGGCGGCACGCGCCGCCCGCACCCGCGGTCACACGGCCGGCTCGCGCGCGTCGAAGAACGCGAGCAGTTCGTCGATCAGCGCGACGGGCGCCTCTTCCGGAATGTAGTGCCCGCAGTCGAGCGCGCGGCCGCTGACGTCGCGCGCGACGCGCCGCCACTCGTCGAGCGGATCGAAGCAGCGGCCGACGACGCCGTGCTCGCCCCACAGCACGCGCAGTGGGCACGCGACCTTGTTGCCGCGTTCGAGATCCGCACGGTCGCGCTCGAGATCGATCGTCGCCGACGCGCGGTAGTCCTCGCACATCGCGTGCACGGCGCCGGGCTGCGCGAGCGCCGCCCGGTACGCGTCGAGCGCCTCAGGCGCGAACGGCGCGAGCCCGGCCGACCGGTTGCCCATCACGCGCTCGATGTACGCATCGGTATGCGCGCCGACCAGCGTCTCGGGCAGCGGCTCGGGTTGGATCAGGAAGAACCAGTGGAAATACGCGGTCGCGAACGCGCGATCGGTTTTCTCGTACATCGCGAGCGTCGGCGCGATGTCGAGCAGCATCATCCGCTCGACGGCATCCGCGTGATCGAGCGCGAGCCGGTGCGCGACCCGCGCGCCGCGATCGTGCGCGCACACGTGGAAATGCTCGAAACCGAAATGCCGCATCACGGCGACCTGGTCGGCCGCCATCGCCCGTTTCGAATACGGCGTGTGCTGCGCGTCGCTCGGCGGCCGGCCCGATGCGCCGTAGCCGCGCAGGTCGGTGGCGATCACCGTGAAGTGATTCGCGAGCGTCGCGGCAACGCGATGCCAGATCATGTGAGTCTGCGGATGTCCGTGCAGCAACAGCAGCGGCGGACCCGCGCCTCCTTTGACACCGAAAATGTCGGTGTCCTGCACCGTCACGCGAAACGGTGCAAACGCCTCAAACGACATGGTTTGTTTCTCGTTGGTTTGTTATGGCGGCTATTTTAGAAGCGCCGGTGCGTCTTCAGAGCGGCGTAACCGCCCGAAACCGTAGAAAGAGAACACTCACTCGATTGCCGGCACACCGCGGAGTTTGTTAAGCTCGCGTAGAATCGCACGACCGTTCGTATTAATATGAACAACCGATCGCGGCGCTACACTCGAATCGATCGTTCGACCGCAACGCCCCCGGAGACTGGAGACATCACATGGCATTGCCCACCGTCCTGCAGAACCTGACGCTGCCCGTCATCGCGTCGCCGATGTTCATCGTCAGCTACCCCGAACTCGTGCTCGCGCAATGCAAGGCGGGCATCGTCGGTTCGTTCCCCGCGCTCAACGCGCGCCCGGCCGAACTGCTCGACGAGTGGCTCACGCAGATCCAGTCGGAACTCGCCGACCATCGGGCAAAAAATCCCGATGCGGTGATCGGCCCGATCGCGGTCAACCAGATCGTCCACCAGTCGAACGCGCGGCTCGAGCACGACGTGCGCGTGTGCGTCGAGCACAAGGTGCCGATCTTCATCACGAGCCTGCGCGCGCCGGCGCGCGAAATCGTCGACGCGGTGCACGGCTACGGCGGCATCGTGCTGCACGACGTGATCAACCTGCGCCACGCGCAGAAGGCGCTCGAAGCCGGCGTCGACGGGCTGATCCTCGTCGCGGCCGGCGCGGGCGGCCACGCGGGCACGACGTCGCCGTTCGCGCTGGTCGGCGAAGTCCGCAAGATCTTCGACGGCCCGATCGTGCTGTCCGGCTCGATCGCGAACGGCGGCTCGATTCTCGCCGCGCAGGCGATGGGCGCCGACTTCGCGTACATGGGCACGCGTTTCATTGCGACGCAGGAAGCGCATGCGATCGACGACTACAAGCACGCGATCCTGAACGCGAAATCGTCGGACATCATCTACACGAACCTCTTCACGGGCGTGCACGGCAACTACATCCGCGAGAGCATCGCGAAGGCCGGCCTCGATCCGGACGCGCTGCCGGAATCCGACAAGACCAAGATGAATTTCGGCAGCGACAAGACGAAGGCGTGGAAGGACATCTGGGGCGCCGGCCAGGGCGTCGGCCTGATGGACGACCTGCCGAGCGTGGGCGCGCTCGTGGAGCGGCTCAAGCGCGAGTACGACGACGCGAAGGCGCGGCTCGGCATCCCGCGCTGACGGAGGCGGCGGCCGTCGCGGCCGCCAGCGGCGCGAGCGCGTCGAACCCCAAAAAAAAGCGCGAACCGCAACGGTTCGCGCTCTTTTATTGCCCCGCCGCGGCGGACGGCACGGCTCAGACCGCGCGCTTCATCCGAGTGATCGGCAGCACGCGCAGGTGCGATTCGATCGACGGGCACAGCGACTGCCCTTCGAAACGCGCGGCCAGGAAATCGACGAACGAGCGCACCTTCGCGGATACGTGACGACGGCTCGCGTACACCGCATAGATCGGCGCCTCGTGCGGCGGCACCGAATCGAGCAGCAACGGCACGAGCCGGCCCGATTCGATGTCGTCGCCGACCACTTCGGTGCCGAGCAGCGCGATGCCCGCACCGGCGAGCACGGCTGCGCGCAGCCCTTCGAGATGGTTCACGATCAGGTTGCCGTTCAGGCTCACGCGCGACGCGGCGGCCGCGTCGATCACCAGCGAATCGAGCATCGTCGAATTCGAATCGCGCCGCAGGTAATTGTGGTGCGCGAGATCGGCGATCGTCTGGGGCGTGCCGCGCTTGTCGAGATACTCGGGCGACGCGACCAGCAGGATGTGCGCGGTCGCGATCTGCCGCGCGACCAGCGACGACGATTTCAATCCGTTCGGCGCCGCGCGCACCGCGACGTCGTAGCCTTCCTCGATCAGGTCGACCACGCGATCGGACAGCGTCATGTCGACGGTCACGTCCGGGAAGCGGCCCGCGTAATCGGTGACGGCCTGCATCACGTGCCGCAGCCCGAACGCGGACAACGACGTCACGCGCAGCCTGCCCTGCGGCACCACGCTCGCGGCGCCGACGGCCTGGCCGGCTTCGTCGAGTTCGGACAGCGCCTGCACGAGGCGCTCGTAGTATTCGCGTCCCGCCTCGGTCGGCGCGACGCGTCGTGTCGTGCGATGCAGCAGCCGCGCGCCGAGCTGCTGCTCGAGGTGCATCACGTGCTTGCTCGCCATCGCCGCCGACATCTGCATGCGCTCCGCCGCGCCGACGAAGCTGCCCACTTCGACGACGTAGCGAAACACATTCATGCTGACGAGGGTATCCATCGAACTAGCTCGCAATCCCGGGGGAATCAACCAATTACGGGATAGGGTAACAAAGGCGAGGAAACAGAAAGGTCAAGAAAGGCAAAACGGCGCCGCGGGTGGCGGCGCCGTTTCGGGCGGGAAACCATGCAGCGGGCACGCGCGATCGACGCGCGCGGCCGCCGCACCGATCGCGCGGGCGCGTCAGAACTTCGCGCGGATGCCTGCGCCGAACGTGTTGCCGGTCGACAGGCCGCTGATGTGGTCGTTCATGTAGGCCGCGTAGACGTCGGTGCGCTTGGACAGCGGATAGTCGTAGCCGACGGCCCAGGTCTGGCGCGTCTGGTCGAGGCCGCCCGCGTCGCGCGAGTACGCATACGACGCCATCGCGTTGCCCACGCCGATCGGCACCGACACGCCGCCCTGCGCGGTGTTCACGTGCCAGCTGCCCGCAACCTGGTCGTTCTTCGTATACATGTACTGGCCGAACAGCTTCACGAGCTTCAGGTCGTAGGTCGCGCCGACCAGCGCGATACCCTGGCTCTTCATGCCGGTCACGAGCGCGCTCAGATCCTGCGGGCCGTTGTTGAAGTTCACGTACTGATACACGGCGGTCGCCGCGAACGGGCCGTTCGCGTAGTTGAACTGCGCGCTCCACTTCTTCGAACGGTTGTCGCCGGCCTGGTTGCCGAGTGCGTACATCGCGCCGAAATTCAGGCCACCGAACGAAGGCGACGTGTACGACAGCGCGTTGTTCCAGCCCGAATCGCCGACCGCGCCCTGGTCGCTCGGATAGGTCGGGAACGTGCCGAGGCCGAGGAACACGTGGTACACCATCGGCGAGAAGGTGTACGAGTCGTAGAACGGGTTGAACAGGATCGTCGACAGGAACAGGTGCGTCGTCAGGCGGCCTGCCGTCACCGTGCCGTACGGCGAGCTGATGCCGACGTACGCGTTGCGCGCGAAGAACGTGTCGCCCTGGAAGCGGCCGTACTGGCCGTTCTGCGCACGGAAGAAGCTCTCCAGCGTGAAGATCGCCTTGTAGCCGCTGCCCAGATCCTCGGCGCCGTGCAGGCCCCAGTACGACGTCGACATCCCGCCCCCCGACACGTTCCATGCGCGATCGCCGCCCGGGAACTTGGTGGCGCCGACCCATTCGTCGACCTGACCGTAGAGCGAGACGCTCGACTGCGCGTGGACGGGTGCGGCGGCCGCCACGCAGGCGGCTGCGGCGATCAGCTTGACGGACGTGCGCGACGCACGGCGGGCGAATGCTTTCATGGGATCTCCAGGTTTTGTCGAATAGTCGATAAGTGGCGCGAGCGTTGTTGTTTGGAGCCGAGTGCTTGCGTCGTATGGGGCGCAGCCATCTTTACGGATCATTCGTCCGGCCAAAATTGCGCACACTTATTGCTGGTATAGCGCCAGCATTAACTTCGCGGAATGTATCCATGGCCGGATGCACGGCGGCGGCCCGGCGCGAACGCGGTCGCACGGGCGAGCGGCGGCGTGGCATGCGCGTGCCGGGCGCGAAAGATAGCGCAATGCGGCGGGAAAATCAGCGGAAATCTGCGCGCGACTGTGGCGAATTCGCATCAGCCGGCAAGGGGACGAGCGCCGGGGCGCTCAGTTTCGGTAGAACGGGGAGAAAGAAGGCGAGTGCGCGGACTCTTCCTGCGAGCGGGGCGGCGGCATCGGGCGGCCGCCGCGCTCCTCGTTGTAGCGGGCGACGTCGGCGCGGATCGAGCCGGCCCGCAGCGGGACGTTGCCGCCGCCCGGCGGGCGCGGCATCTGGCGGACTTCGGCGCTGATCGGCCGATATGGGCTTTGCGCGGCGTAATGGCCGTACGACGGCGTCGGGCGCAGCCCCCAGCGGGAGCCGGAGCCGTTCACGCCGCCGGGATGCACGCCGGCAGGCGGAGGAACGCGGCGCCAGACCGGGCCGCCGACGGAGCCGCCTGCCGGCTGACCGTACGCGCGCATGTCGCCGCCGCCGAAGCCTTGGCCGCCGAACCCGTGACCGCCGTGGGGCGGCTGGGCCAGCGCGAGCGGCATCAGCAGCGCGCCGAGCACGCCTGCCGCCCATCGTCCGATCTTCCGTTTCAGCCGTTCCGTCATCGTTCCGTGCCCATCCACGCCCGCCGTCGGCTCCTTTCGGCCGACCCAAGGCTTTCAGCAGTAATTTATGAGCGGGGCGAAAGTGTGTCGAGCCAAAAAGTGTTATGTCGCCGGCATCGGTGTAACACCATGTTACTGCTAGGTTTTTTCGCTTCGGCGCGCGATCGCGACAGAACATTCTTCTGCGGTTTCCGGCCTGGCCGGGCAGGCGCGCCGGCCGCCGCTTCATGCGATCGATTCATCAATCGATTCACACAATGAATTTGTGTAGTGAATCGCCAACCGGGACAATGGCGTCATTCGCGCGCGCGACGCGCGCTTTCGCCGCTTCCGATTCGAGTTCCCGATGGCCCGTCCCCGTTTTCTTCCCGACAACTTCACGCTCGTGCTCGTGGGCACCGTCGTGCTCGCGAGCCTGCTGCCCTGCCGCGGCCCGGCCGCCCATGCGTTCAACTGGGCGACCAACGTCGCCGTCGGCCTGCTGTTTTTCCTGCACGGCGCGAAACTGTCGCGCGAAGCCGTCGTCGCGGGCGCGACGCACTGGCGGCTGCACGCGGTCGTGCTGCTCAGCACGTTCGCGCTGTTCCCGCTGCTCGGCCTCGCGCTGAAACCCGTGCTGCAACCGCTCGTCACGCCGACGCTGTATGCGGGCGTGCTGTTCCTGTGCACGCTGCCGTCGACGGTCCAGTCGTCGATCGCGTTCACGTCGATCGCGAAGGGCAACGTGCCGGCCGCCGTGTGCGCGGCATCGGCGTCGAGCCTGCTCGGGATCTTCGTCACGCCGGCACTCGTCGGGCTGATGATCACGTCGCAGTCGGCCGCGGCCGCGTCGCCGTGGAGCACCGTCGGCAGCATCGTGATGCAGCTGCTCGTGCCGTTCATCGCCGGGCAGTTGCTGCGGCCCGTGATCGGCGGCTGGATCGACCGCAATCGCGGCGTGCTGCGCTTCGTCGATCAGGGCTCGATCCTGCTGGTCGTCTACGTCGCGTTCAGCGAGGCCGTCAACGAGGGGCTGTGGCGCCAGATTCCGCCGCGCGCGCTCGGCGGGCTGCTCGTCGTCAACCTCGTGCTGCTCGCGATCGCGCTGCTGCTGACCGCGTTCGTCAGCAAGCGGCTCGGCTTCAACCGGGCCGACCAGATCACGATCATTTTCTGCGGATCGAAGAAGAGCCTCGCGGCCGGCGTGCCGATGGCGAAGGTGATCTTCTCGGCGAACGCGGTCGGCGCGATCGTGCTGCCGCTGATGCTGTTCCACCAGATCCAGTTGATGGCGTGCGCGGCGCTCGCGCAGCGCTGGGGCGCACGCGACACGAGCGGCGAGCACGAGGGCGGCACGACGGCCGCGTCCGGCGCGCTGAGCACGAGCAAGCGCTGATGCGTCCGGGGGGCGCGATGGCCGCTGCCGGCGGCTTTCCGCCTCTCGCCGCTCGCCTCTCGCCTCTCGCCTCTCGCCTCTCGCCTGCCGCCTGGCGCCTGCCGCTTCCCGCTTCCCATCCACCGCCCCTTCCACCCCCAGCCCCGTCCAGCGCGATGCACCAGCAACGCCCATCGCGTCACGAAATCTTCATTCAATTCTCCGCGAGCGGTGCCGTTAAGCTGGGCGTCCCGTCGATTCGGCTACCCTCGCCCATGCCCGCGCTCCACTCCGATCCCGCTGTCGCCCGCACCACGCGTCTGATCGCGGATCGCGCGCTCGCCGCCGTTTTCCAGCCAATCGTCGATCTCGGCTCGGGGACGGTCGTCGGTTACGAAGGGCTGATCCGCGGGCCAAGCGGCACCGACCTCGAGCCGCCCGCCGCACTGTTCGCGCAGGCCGCGCGCGAAGGCGAAACCATCGCGCTCGAACGGGCCGCCGCGCTCACCTGCCTCGACGCGTTCGCGGCGCTCGACTGCGACGGCAAGCTGTTCCTCAATTTCAGCGCGGGCACGATCCTCACGCTCGCCAGCGAACGCGAGCGCGCACGCCAGTTCCTCGGCCGCGCGCGGATCGGCGCCGAGCGCATCGTGATCGAGCTCACCGAGCAGAACGCGACCACCGACGTCGCGCACATCGGGCCGGCGGTCGCGTCGCTGCGCGACGCCGGCGTCCAGTTCGCGCTCGACGACTACGGCACCGCGAACGCGAGCATGAACCTGTGGCTGCGCCTGCACCCGGACGTCGTGAAGATCGACCGCTTCTTCATCCACGACATCTCGCGCGACCCGCTCAAGTTCGAAGCCGTGAAGGCGATGCAGCACTTCGCGCACGCGAGCGGCGCGAAGCTGATCGCGGAAGGCATCGAGAACGAATGCGACCTGATCGTCGTGCGCGACATGGGCATCTGCTGCGTGCAGGGCTTCCTGCTCGGCCGGCCGAACGCGCAACCGTCGCGGGTGGTCGCGCCGGCCGCGCGCGACGCGATCCGCGCGCCGCACATCGCGGTGTTTCCCGGCGTGACGCGCGCGGTGCGGCCGGCCGGCACGATCGCCGGGAAGATGCTCGTGCCCGCCCCGGCGCTGCCGCGCGACGCGACCAGCAACGACGTGCTCGACCTGTTCAACCGGATGCCCGACCTGCACGCGGTGGCGCTCGTCGAGCGCGGGCGGCCCGTCGCGCTCGTGAACCGCCGCGGCTTCATCGACCGTTTCGCGCTGCCCTATCACCGCGAGGTGTTCGGGAAGAAGCCGTGCCTGCAGTTCGCCAACGATGCGCCGCTGATGATCGACAACGCGACCACGTTCGAGCAACTCGCGATGCTGCTCGCGAGCCACGACCAGCGCTATCTCGCGGACGGCTTCGTGATCACCGAACACGGCCGCTACGTCGGGCTCGGCACCGGCGAGAGCCTCGTGCGCGCGGTGACCGAGATGCGCATCGAGGCCGCGCGCTACGCGAATCCGCTGACGTTCCTGCCCGGCAACATCCCGATCAGCGCGCACATCGACCGCCTGCTCAAGCGCGACGCCGGCTTTCATGCGTGCTACGTCGATCTGAACCAGTTCAAGCCGTTCAACGATCAGTACGGCTACTGGCAGGGCGACGAAGTGCTGAAGTTCGCCGCGACGGTGCTGGCAGGCGTGTGCGATCCGCAGCGCGACTTTCTCGGCCACGTCGGCGGCGACGATTTCCTCGTGCTGTTCCAGCGCGACGACTGGCGCGAGCGCGCCGCCGACGCGATCGCGCGCTTCAACGACGGCGCGCAACTCTTCTACACGCAGGCCGACCGGCAGGCGGGCGGGCTGCACGGCGAGGATCGCCACGGCAACCCGGCGTTCTTCGGCTTCGTGACGATGGCGATCGGCGCGGTCGGCGTGCCGGCCGGCGCGCACGGCGCGAAACGTTACGGCAGCGACGAGATCGCGTCGGTCGCGGCGCTCGCGAAGCGGCGGGCGAAGCAGCAGCCGGACGGGCTCGCGGTCGTCGACCTCGATGCCGGCCGCGCCGCACTGCGCCATCGCGGCGAACCGCCGGCCGTGGCAACGGCGATGGCGACGGGCTGAACGAAGGATGGCCATTGGGTGCGCACGCAAAACGCCCGCGCACCAGGCGACCGGCCCGATGCCCGTCCCCGTCCGGTGCAAGCTCGGGCCGTGGCGCAACGGCTTGCCGCCGTCGCACGCGCAGGCCGCGGCGCGCCGAGCCCTCATGCTGGCCCGCGGCGCACGCACCGGCTGCCGCCGCTTTCTCCCACGCTCCGCCGGCATCGCCGGACATCCGCACGCCCACCTTGCCTTTTTCTCGGTTTGTTTAGTATTTTTAGTAACGGCGTTTTCGCAGATTAGCGCCTAAAAAGCCGTTACTTTCGGGTATTCCCCGGTTATCCGGCCCGAATTCCGCGATACGTTTTACTATACAATCGCTTCCACCCTAAACAAACCGGACCCCGAACGATGGGTACGACCATTCGCGATGTGGCGCGGGCGGCAGAGGTTTCGATCGGCACCGTCTCCCGCGCGCTGAAAAACCAGCCCGGCCTGTCCGAGGCCACGCGTGCGCGCATCGTCGAGATCGCGCGGCAGCTCGGCTACGATTCCGCGCAGTTGCGGCCGCGCATCCGCCGGCTCACGTTCCTGCTGCACCGCCAGCACAACCGCTTTCCCGCGAGCCCGTTCTTCTCGCACGTGCTGCACGGCGTCGAGGACGCCTGCCGCGAGCGCGGCATCGTGCCGACGCTGCTCACGGTCGGCCCGAACGACGACGTGCTGCGCCAGATGCGCCCGCACGCGCCCGACGCGATCGCGGTCGCCGGCTTCATCGAGCCCGAAACGATCGAGGCGCTCGCCGCCACCGGCCGGCCGCTCGTGCTGATCGACCTGTGGGCGCCCGGCTTGCGCTCGGTCAACATAGACAACGCGACGGGCGCGGCGCTCGCGATGCGCCACCTGCTCGCCACCGGCCGCTCGCGGATCGCCTTCATCGGCGGTTCGGCCGCGCACTACAGCATCGCGCAGCGCGCGATCGGCTATCGGCGCGCGTTCTTCGAAGCCGGGCGGCTGTTCGATCCGGCGTACGAAGTGACGATCGACGCGGGGCTCGATCCCGACACCGGCGCCGCACGGGCGATGGAGCAACTGCTCGACGCGCCCGGCCCGCGCCCGGAAGCCGTGTTCGCGTACAACGACGCGGCGGCGCTGGCCGCGCAGCGCGTGTGCATCGCGCGCGGCCTGCGGATTCCGGACGACATCGCGATCGTCGGCTTCGACGACATCCCGGCCGCCGCGCATGCGAGCCCGCCGCTCACGACGCTCGCGGTCGACAAGGAAGCGCTCGGCCGCCGCGGCGTCGAGCTGCTGCTCGCGGAATCGCCCGAGCGCACCGAGATTTCCCTGCCCGTCGAGCTGATCGTGCGGGCCAGCAGCCAGCCCGCCAGCTCCCCGGCACTCGATATCGCCACGGTCCAAGAATCATGAACATGCCCCCGGTCCAATCCCGCGCCGCCGCGCCGCTCGGCCAAGCACAAACCGCCCCGTTCGTCGCGAGCTTCCGCGACCCGTCGTTCCTGCTGTCGCACATCGAAGACACGCTGCGCTTCTACGCGACCCACGCATTCGACCCGACGGGCGGCTTCTACCATTACTTCCGCGACGACGGCACCATCTACAACCGCACGTCGCGCCACCTCGTCAGCACCTGCCGGTTCGTCTTCAATTACGCGATGGCGTACCGCCATTTCGGCGATCCGCGCCATCTCGACTACGCGCGCCACGGGCTGCGCTTCCTGCGCGACGCGCACTGGGACGACGCGCTGCAGGGCTACGACTGGGAACTCGACTGGCGCGACGGCGCGAAGCGCGCGACGCTCGACGGCACGCGCCACTGCTACGGGCTCGCGTTCGTGCTGCTCGCGGCCGCGCACGCGACGATGGCCGGCATCGACGAAGCGCGTCCGCTGATCGCCGCAACCTACGAGCTCGCCGAGCACCGCTTCTGGGATGCGGCCGCGGGCCTGTATGCGGACGACGCGACGCCCAACTGGAACGTGTCGTCGTATCGCGGCCAGAACGCGAACATGCACATGACGGAAGCGCTGCTCGCCGCCTACGAGGCGACCGGCCACCTCACGTACCTCGATCGCGCGGAAAAGCTCGCCAGCAACATCACGCAGCGCCAGGCCGCGCTGTCGGGCGGACTCGTGTGGGAGCACTACCATGCGGACTGGTCGATCGACTGGGACTACAACAAGGAAGACAGCTCGAACATCTTCCGTCCGTGGGGCTTCCAGCCCGGGCATCAGACCGAATGGGCGAAGCTGCTGCTGATCCTCGAGCGGCACCGCCCGCTCGACTGGCTCGCGCCGCGCGCGGCCGAACTGTTCGACGCGGCGCTCACCCACGCGTGGGACGCCGATCACGGCGGCCTCTGCTACGGCTTCGGCCCCGACTTCACGATCTGCGACCACAACAAGTATTTCTGGGTGCAGGCGGAAACCTTCGCGGCGGCCGCGATGCTCGGCGCGCGCACCGGCAGCGAGCGCTTCTGGGACTGGTACGACGAGATCTGGCGCTACAGCTGGGCGCATTTCGTCGATCACCGCTACGGCGCGTGGTACCGGATCCTCACCTGCGACAACCGCAAGTACAGCGACGAGAAGAGCCCGGCCGGCAAGACCGACTATCACACGATGGGCGCATGCTACGACGTGCTCGCGACCCTCGCGCGCACGCAACGCAGCGAGCCGACGCAATGAGCGGCGGCACGTTTCCGGCTTTCGTGTCGGCGGGCGACATCCTGACCGACATGGTGCGCGCGGGCGACGCGCAGTGGACGTCGGTGCCGGGCGGCGCCGGCTGGAACGTCGCGCGCGCGGTCGCGCGGCTCGGCGTGCCGAGCGCGCTCGCCGGCTCGATCGGCGAAGACTGCTTCTCCGACGTGCTGTGGCATGCGAGCGAAGCGGCCGGGCTCGACCTGCGCTTCCTGCAGCGCGTCGCGCGGCCGCCGTTGCTCGCGATCGTCCACGAGACGCGCCCGCCCGCGTACTTCTTCATCGGCGAAGCGAGCGCCGACCTCGCGTTCGATCCCGCGCGGCTGCCGGCCGGCTGGACCGATCACGTGAAGTGGGCGCATTTCGGCTGCATCAGCCTCGTGCGCGAGCCGCTCGCGGGCACGCTGATCGCGCTTGCGGCCGACCTGCACGCGCGCGGCGTGAAGATCAGCTTCGATCCGAACGTGCGCAACCTGATGACGGCCGCGTACCGGCCGACGCTGGAGAAGATGGCCGCCCTCGCCGACCTGATCAAGGTGTCCGATGAAGACCTGCGGCACCTGTTCGACGGCGACGGCCCCGACGCGATCGCGGCGGTACGCGCGCTGAACCCGCGGGCGGCCGTGCTCGTCACGCGCGGCGCGCAGGCCGCGACGCTCCATGCGGACGGCGACGTGCACGAGGCCAGCCCGCCGCCCGTCGAGGTGGCCGACACCGTCGGCGCGGGCGACGCGTCGATCGGCGGCCTGCTGTTCAGCCTGATGGCCGCGCCGCAGCGCGGCTGGCGCGAGCATCTGGCGTTCGCGCTGGCGGCCGGCGCCGCCGCGTGCCGGCACACGGGCGCGCACGCGCCGACGCTCGACGAGGTCGTCGCGCTGCTCGAAGGTTGAAGGAACGGAACGAGGAAGGAGCGGTGGCCGGCGCTGATCGGTCACCGATAAACCGCGCTCACCATGCTGCGCCGCAGTGCTACGATGAAGTGTCCTTTTTGCGGGAGACCTCGATGGACACCAACACGTTCACGAAAGGCATCTACACGGCCAAGGCGCATACCCAGCATGCGGGCAACGGGCAGTTCCAGGGTTACGTGATCCTCGCGCGCGACGACGGGGACGACACCGAGAACATGCGCTACGACGTCCACTCGACGAGCCCCAGCGAGGAAGAAGCGTTCGACGAGGCGAAGGCGCTCGCGCACCGGATCCTCGGCGAAATCGAGCTGTGACGCGCGCCCCTCTGTTCGGCGCGGCTCAGAGCAGCCGCGCCACCATCGATACCAGCATCGTCAGCACCAGCGTCGACATGAACGGGAACGGGTAGCGCCGCCCGCCGAGCGTCAGCGTGACGTCGCCCGGCATCCGCCCGATGCCGAGCTTGCCGAGCCACGGCCAGCAGCGCGTCAGGATCATCACCGCGATGAACGTCGTCAATAGCCAGCGCAGCATGCTAGGGCCTGTTTCCATATGGAACGCGCATGCGTTGCCACGAGAACGGCCGCTCGCGAGGCGCGCGACGCCGCGAATACTTGACGTATTCGCAAGGAGCGCAACGCGGCGAGCGGCCGTTCTCGTGGCAACCCCAAATTAAAAAAATCATGTCACGGGAATGCCCGAAATCGCCCGTATGGCGGCGTCGCTCGTCGCTTGTTTGGCGCGGCCAAACGGCGCTCCTCACTCCTTGCCCTACGAGCGATTTCGGGCATTCGCATGCGCGTTCCATATGGAAACAGGCCCCAGCCCCGTCAGAGCACGTGCGAGCGGTCGCCGCGCGCGAACGCGTCGAGCGTGCCGTCGATCCCGCGCGAAAACGCGATCACCTTGAACAGCTCGCCCATCTCGGCCTCCGAAATCAGCTTCTGCACCGCGTTCGCGGCCGGCAGGAAGGCGCGGACGTCGGACGGGTCGATCGCGGCCAGCGCGTCGGTGATGCCCGCGTTCAACAGGAAGCGCGCCTGCGACGTGTAGCCGAGCAGATCGGCGCCGGTCGCGACGCCCGCGTCGTAGATGCCGGTGAATTCGACGTGCGCGGTGATGTCCTGCAGGCCCGGGTATATGAACGGATCGTCGTGCGCGTGGTGACGGTAGTGGCACATCAGCGTGCCGCGGTCGCGCTGCGGGTGGTAATACTCGTGCGCCGGAAAACCGTAGTCGACCAGCAGCACCGCGCCGCGCGCGAGCATCGTGCACACGGTGCGCGTGAACGCGAGCGCCGCCTCGTGCGTCTCGGTCACGTAGCCGTCGCCGACGTCGAGCGCCGCGAGCACCGCCGGCAGGCCGGCTGCGCCGACCGGCCGGTCGTCGAACACGAACGCCTGTCGCGCGTCGAGCGCGACGCCGCGCTCGCGCCACGCGCCGTCCGCCTTCGCGAACAGCCGCACCGGCATCGCGTCGAGCACTTCGTTGCCGACCACGACGCCGTCGAACCGCTCGGGCAGCGCGTCGAGCCAGCGCACCTTCGCGGCCAGCGCCGGCACTGCGGCCTCGATCGTGTCGCGCTGCCGTTCGCGCAATTCGCCGGACAGGTCGACGATCAGGTATTCGTCGAGTTCGACGCCCAGTGCGTCGAGCGCCGCGAGCAGCCCGGCCGCGAGCTTGCCGGTGCCCGCGCCGAACTCCATCACGCGGCGCGTGCCGCTCGCCGCGAGCGCCTCGGCCACCGGTTGCGCGAGCGTGCGCGCGAACAGCGGCGACAGCTCGGGGGCGGTGACGAAGTCGCTGCCGTCGTCGGCGCGGCGCCCGAACTTGCGCGCGCCGCCGCTGTAGTAGCCGAGGCCCGGCGCATACAGCGCCCGCTCCATGAAGCGGTCGAACGGCAGCCAGCCGCCGGCCGCCACGATCTCGTCGCGCAATTGAGCGGCAAGGGTTTCGGACTGCGCGAGCGCGTCAGGGCCGGGAGCAGGTAAACTAGCGGGTTCGTGAGCTTTCGGGTTCATCCCGGCATTGTAAATGACCGTTTCAGCCGATACGTCGCCCCAACGCGTGGTGCTCGTCACGGGCGCCCTGGGCAGCGCGGCCGACGCCGCGTCGATCGGCCGTGCGCTCGCGACGGGTTTCGCACGCCGCGGCTGGGACGTCGCGCTGCAGCGCAGCCACGGCGCGCCGCGCGCGGCCGCCGACGCGCTCGTCGCCGAAGTCGCGGCGCTGGGCCGCCGCGCGGCCGTGCTGGACGCCGATCTGGCCCTGCAAGCCGATGCCGCGGCCCTCGTCACAGCATGCGGCGAAGCGCTCGGCCGGCCCACGTGCGGGGTGTTCGTCAGCGCCAGCGCAGGCGCCGACGACGCGCACACGGTGGACGGCGCGTCGCTCGCCGCCGCGCTCGCGCGCAACGTGACGGCGCCGCTCGCGCTGGCTCGCGCGCTCGCCGATGCGACGCCCGACGCCGCGTGCGAGCACGAAGCGCTGCGCGCGTGCGCGATCCACGTGCTGGATCAGGCCCTGTTTCACCCGGCACCGGCGCAGCTGTCGCACGCGCTGATGCAGGCCGCCTTGAACCGCGCGACGTCGGCGCTCGCGCTGGCGCTCGCGCCGAAGGTGCGGGTCGCGGCGCTCGTGCGCGGCCACGCGCCGCACGCGGACGACATCGCGGCGGCCGCCTGCTATCTCGCGAGCGCGCCCGGCGTGACGGGCGCGACGCTGACCGTCGACGGTGGCGAGCACCTGGTGCCGCCCGCCGCCGGCCCGAATGAATGAACCGCGCGGGCGCGGCGTGATCGCCGCCGCCCGCGCCGCTTTGCGTGCGCGCACGCCAATTTGACTGGGACGACCATGTTTTCCGCTCTCCTGCACCCCCGCCTCGCGGATTGCCGCAGGCTCTACCTGCGCGACTACGAGGTGCACATCAACATCGGGGCCTTCGAACACGAGAAGCGCGGCGAGCAGCGCGTCGTCATCAACGTCGACCTGTTCGTGCCGCTCGCCCAGTCGACGCCCGTCGACGACCGGCTGCACGAAGTCGTCGACTACGACCTGATGAAGCAGAGCGTCGCGCAGTGCCTCGCGCGCGGCCACATCCACCTGCAGGAAACGCTGTGCGATTCGATCGCCGCGCACCTGCTGGCGCACGATGCCGTGCGCGCGGTACGCGTCCGTACCGAGAAACCGGACGCCTATCCGGACTGCGACGCCGTCGGCGTCGAAGTCTTTCGCATCAAGGACGAGGAGCGCGCATGAACGCCCCCCACATGAACGACACGGCGGCCGATGCCGCCACGCAGGACGACGCCGCCGCGCCGGCCGGCCGCCAGGCGCTGACGCGTCGCGAGCAGAAGGAAGCGTACGAGAACAACAAGCTGTTCAAGCGGATCGCACGCCAGGTCGGCCAGGCGATCGGCGACTACAACATGATCGAGCAGGGCGACAAGGTGATGGTGTGCCTGTCGGGCGGCAAGGACAGTTACGCGATGCTCGACGTGCTGCTGCGCCTGCGCGAGCGCGCGCCGATCGACTTCGACATCGTCGCGGTGAACCTCGACCAGAAGCAGCCGGGCTTCCCCGAGCACGTGCTGCCCGAATACCTGAAACAGGTCGGCATCCCGTTCCATATCGAGAACCAGGACACCTACAGCATCGTCAAGCGGCTCGTGCCCGAAGGCAAGACGACCTGCTCGCTGTGCTCGCGGCTGCGCCGCGGCATCCTGTACCGCGTGGCCGGCGAGCTCGGCGCGACCAAGATCGCGCTCGGCCATCACCGCGACGACATCGTGCAGACGCTGCTGCTCAACATGTTCTACGGCGGCAAGCTGAAAGGGATGCCGCCGAAGCTGCAGTCGGACGACGGCAAGAACATCGTGATCCGCCCGCTTGCGTACGTGAAGGAAACCGATCTCGAGAAATACGCGGAGTTGCGCGAATTCCCGATCATCCCGTGCAACCTGTGCGGCAGCCAGCCGAACCTGAAGCGCGCGGAAATGAAGGCGCTGATCCGCGAATGGGACAAACGCTTCCCGGGCCGCGTCGAGAACATGTTCAACGCGCTCGCGAAGGTCGTGCCGTCGCACCTGATGGACACGACGCTGTACCCGTTCCAGTCGCTGCGCGCGACGGGCGAAGCCGATCCGCAAGGCGACATCGCGTTCGACGAGGAACCGTGCGCGTCGGGCGACGACCGGGCGGCGCCGGGCGCCGCCCGACCGATCTCGATCGTCCAGTTCGACGACCTGTAAGCAGGGCTGGAACACCCGCCGGAACCGGGCGCCGAGCGCCCTTTCCGGCGTGGCGCGGCCGCCGCGGCAGGCCCGGAACGGCGGGGGCCGCGTGCTAAAATGGACGGCTTCGAACTCCCTGACCAAGCGCGCGCCATGAATATCGTGATTTTGGCGGCAGGCACCGGCAAGCGCATGCGTTCCGCGCTGCCGAAAGTGCTTCACCCCCTGGCCGGCAGGCCGCTCCTCTCCCACGTCATCGACACCGCGCGCACGCTGCAGCCGTCCCGGCTCGTCGTCGTCGTCGGCCACGGCGCCGAGCAGGTCCAGGCCGCCGTCGCCGCACCCGACGTCCAGTTCGCGGTGCAGGCCGAGCAGCTCGGTACCGGCCATGCGGTCCGCCAGGCGCTGCCGCTTCTCGATCCCGCCCAGCCGACGCTCGTGCTGTACGGCGACGTGCCGCTCACGCGTGCGTCGACGCTGCAGCGTCTCGTCGATGCCGCGCGCGAGGGCCGCTACGGGATCCTGACCGTCACGCTCGACGACCCGACCGGCTACGGCCGCATCGTGCGCGACGCGTCCGGCTTCGTCACGCGCATCGTCGAGCAGAAGGACGCGGCGCCGGAAGAATTGAAGATCGCCGAGATCAACACCGGCATCATCGTCACGCCGACGGCCCAGCTGTCGATGTGGCTCGGTGCGCTGAAGAACGAAAACGCGCAGGGCGAGTACTACCTGACCGACGTCGTCGAACTCGCGATCGAGGCCGGCTTCGAGGTCGTCACGTCGCAGCCCGACGACGAATGGGAAACGCTCGGCGTGAACAGCAAGGCGCAGCTCGCGGAGCTCGAACGCATTCACCAGCGTAACGTCGCCGATGCGCTGCTCGTCGACGGCGTCACGCTCGCCGATCCGGCCCGCGTCGACGTGCGCGGCACGCTGCGCTGCGGCCGCGACGTATCGATCGACGTGAACTGCGTGTTCGAAGGCAACGTGACGCTCGCCGACAACGTGACGATCGGCGCGAACTGCGTGATCCGCAACGCGTCGGTCGGCGCGGGCACGCGCATCGACGCGTTCTCGCACATCGACGGCGCCGAACTCGGCGCGCACACCGTGATCGGCCCGTACGCGCGGCTGCGCCCCGGCGCGCGGCTCGCGGACGAAGCGCACGTCGGCAACTTCGTCGAGGTGAAGAACGCGGTGATCGGCCACGGCTCGAAGGCGAACCACCTCACGTACATCGGCGACGCCGACATCGGCGCGCGCGTGAACATCGGCGCGGGCACGATCACCTGCAACTACGACGGCGCGAACAAGTTCCGCACCGTGATCGAGGACGACGTGTTCGTCGGCTCCGACACGCAGCTCGTCGCGCCCGTGCGCGTCGGCCGCGGCGTGACGATCGCCGCCGGCACGACGATCTGGAAGGACGTCGCCGAAGGCGTCCTCGCATTGAACGAGAAGACGCAGACCGCGAAGAGCGGCTACGTCCGCCCGGTCAAGAAGAAGAGCTGAACCTTTTGCGGGCGCCCGCACGGCGCCCGCTTCGACTGACAGGATTGACCATACATGTGCGGCATTGTCGGCGCAGTTGCGCAACGTAATATCGTCCCGGTGCTGATCGAAGGATTGCGGCGCCTCGAATACCGCGGCTACGACTCGTGCGGCGTCGCCTTGCTCGAACCCGGCGCACCGAAGCGCGCGCGCAGCGTCGCACGCGTCGCCGACCTCGACGCGCAGGTGCGCGACACGCACCTCGAAGGCACGACCGGCGTCGCACACACGCGCTGGGCCACGCACGGCGCGCCCGTCACGCACAACGCGCACCCGATCTTCTCGTCGGGCGCGCTCGCGCTCGTGCACAACGGCATCATCGAGAACTTCGAGCCGTTGCGCGACGCACTGCGCGCGAAGGGCTACGAATTCGTGTCGCAGACCGACACCGAAGTGATCGCGCACCTCGTGCACAGCGTGTACCGCGGCAACCTGTTCGACGCCGTGCGCGAAGCCATTCGGCAGCTGCACGGCGCGTATGCGATCGCGGTGATCCACAAGGACCAGCCGCACACCGTCGTCGGCGCGCGCCAGGGTTCGCCGCTCGTCGTCGGCCACGGCGACGGCGAGAACTTCCTCGCGTCCGACGCGCTCGCGCTCGCCGGCAGCACCGACCGCTTCACGTTCCTCGAGGAAGGGGACGTGTGCGAGCTGTCGCTCGACGGCGTGACGATCGTCGATCGCCACGGCGCCACCGTGCAGCGCGAGATCCGCGTCGTCAGCGCATACGGCGGCGCGGTCGAGCTCGGGCCCTATCGCCACTTCATGCAGAAGGAAATCTTCGAGCAGCCGCGCGCGATCGGCGACACCGTGCCGCAGACGGAAGCGTTCGACGCGACGCTGTTCGGCGACGCCGCGCCCGCCGCGTTCGCCGAGATCGACAGCCTGCTGATCCTCGCGTGCGGCACGAGCTACTACTCGGGCCTCACCGCGAAGTACTGGCTCGAATCGATCGCGAAGATCCCGACCCAGGTCGAGATCGCCAGCGAATACCGCTACCGCGAGTCGGTACCGAACCCGCGCCAGCTCGTGCTCGTGATTTCGCAGTCGGGTGAGACGGCCGACACGCTCGCGGCGCTCAAGCATGCGCAATCGCTCGGCCATACGCATACGCTCGCGGTCTGCAACGTCGCGACGAGCGCGATGGTGCGCCTGACCGAAATGCAGTTCCTGACGCACGCGGGCACCGAAATCGGCGTCGCGTCGACGAAGGCGTTCACCACGCAGCTCGTCGCGCTGTTCGTGCTGGCCGCGACGCTCGGCAAGCTGCGCGGGCACGTCGATGCCGCGCAGGAGACGCAATTCCTGAAGGAGCTGCGCCACCTGCCGGCCGCGCTGAACAGCGTGCTCGCGCTCGAGCCGCAGATCATCGCGTGGTCGGAGGAATTCGCGCGCAAGGAAAACGCGCTGTTCCTCGGCCGCGGGCTGCACTACCCGATCGCGCTCGAAGGCGCGCTGAAGCTGAAGGAAATCTCGTACATCCACGCGGAGGCCTATCCGGCCGGCGAACTGAAGCACGGGCCGCTCGCGCTCGTCACGGAAGCGATGCCGGTCGTCACGGTCGCGCCGAACGACACGCTGCTCGAGAAGCTGAAATCGAACATGCAGGAAGTGCGCGCGCGCGGCGGCGAGCTGTACGTGTTCGCCGATGCCGACACGCAGATCGTCAACGACGACGGCCTGCACGTGATCCGGATGCCGGAGCACTACGGGCAACTGTCGCCGATCCTGCACGTCGTGCCGCTGCAACTGCTCGCGTATCACACCGCGTGCGCGCGCGGCACCGACGTCGACAAGCCGCGGAACCTCGCGAAATCGGTGACGGTGGAGTAAGGCTGTCTGTCTGGCCGGCCGGGCCGTCGCCGGCCCGTCCGGACGTCGTATCGGCGTGCGGGAGGCCATTCGGCCAGGTCGAATTATGTACCACGTAGTGGTATATAATCCCGTGCTGACTCGACCGGCTCGACATGTCTGCTTCCGTACGACGCGTCTTCAGGACGAGATGGTTTCACAAGGCAGCCGGGAAAGCGGGAATCGCCGATGGCGAGCTCTGCCGCGCGGTGCGGGAGCTAGCCCGCGGGCAGGGCGTCGATCTGGGCGGGAACGTCTGGAAGAAGCGCCTCGACGGGAATCGGCAACGCGGGATCGTGCTGGGCAAGGTCGGGCACACGTGGGTGTTCCTGTTCGCGAAATGCGGTCGCGACGACATCGACGCACGCGAACTGCGCGCCTTCAGAAAGCTGGCGCCGGACGTCGGTCGACACGCCGACGGCGACATCGCGACGCTGGTCGCACTGAAAGAGCTTGTGGAGAGTTGCAATGGCCAAGAGTCGATTCAAGAGCGACGCGACGGAGGCGATCCACGGCGCCGCGTCGGGGCTTTATCGCGCCAACCTGATCGACAAGAAGACGATGCGGGAATACGACGATCTCTGCATCGAAGCCGCGCCGCAATTCGACCCGGAAGCGATCGCCCGCATCCGCAAGTCGGTCAACGTCAGCCAGAGCGTGTTCGCGCTCTACCTGAACACGACGACATCGACGATCCGCCAATGGGAACAGGGCGACAAGCGGCCCAGCGGCATCGCCGCGCGCATGCTCCAGATCGTCGAGAAACACGGGCTCGAGGTGTTCTCCTGAGCCGGCTTCCGCGAATGCACATGGCCGGCCCGGCCGGACGCGCCGCAACGAATATGACGGAGAGACAATGGTAAGACTGTTTGGATGCGGAGTGCTGGCGCTGACGTTCGCGTCGACGGGCTGGGCCGCCGAGCACTATGTCGAGGTCTGGAACCCGCCCGAGGCGCGGCAACCCGCGGCTCGCATGCCGGATGCCCGCACACCGGCCGCCCGCCCGGGCGCCGACGCGCGCGTCGGCAAGAGCGCGGAGAAGCACGCGAGCGCCACCCCGAAAGCCGCCGCGAAACCGCACAAGCGCCGCGTCGCGCAGGCCATGAAAGCCGGCTCGCACCGCGCGCCCGCCGCGACCGACACCCCGGCCGCCCCGCGCCCCGTCGCGCAACCCGCGCCCGGGCGTCTCACGGTGATGCAGCCCGCCGCACCGGACACGACGCGCGCGCTCGCCTTCTCCGACATCCCGCGTCAATACACGCCGGACGGCAACGTGCTGCAGGTCGGCACGCACGGCCGCTCCGCGGAGGTGACTCGATAATGGAAGCGCAGACCTACCGCGGCTACCAGATCTGGGGCCACGCGATCCTGCAGCAGGAGGAGATCATGCAGCCCGAGCGTTTCGCGGCGAGCGGCACGATCACGCAGAACAACCGGCTCGTCGAGGCGTCGGGCGTGCTCGGCGTGTTCGACACCGAAGACGACGCGCGCGACGCGGGGCTCGAATGGGCGCGCGCGTGGATCGACAACCACTGCTGACCGACACCGACTGCATGCATCTGGAATGAAAGAAGGGGCGTCATGGACGCCCCTTCTTTCATTCGAATCCGGCACGCTCACACCGCGGCGTGCGGTGGCCTCACCGTTTCCCGCGGCCGGCCGACGAGCCGTGCCAGCACGACGATCGCCGCGAGCGTCGCGACGTACGCGGCGATCTGGATGCCCGCCGGACGCGCGGTATAGCCGATCAGCGTATGCAGCGCCTTGCCGACGATGCTCGACTCCTTGAGCAGCCACGACGTGTCCCAGACCGCATCGCCCCACGACGGCACGAGGCCGGCGGCCAGCAGGAAGCCGACGCACTGGCTCGCCATGCCCGCGGCGAGCAGCACGATCAGCCCGTTGGTGACGGAGAACAGGCGCTTCAACGGAATCTGCAGCAGGCCCGCATACATCGCGTAGCCGAGCCCCGCGCCGCCGAGCACGCCGAGCAGCCCGCCGGCGATCATCTGCGGCGTCTGCCCCGGATCGCCCGCCGCGATCCCGTACAGGAACAGCACGGCCTCGGAACCCTCGCGCAGCACCGCGACGCCGACCACGATCGCGAGCCCGGTCAGCGGCCGGCTGCCGGCCGCGACCGCCCGGCCGACCTCGCCCATGTGCAGCGCCATTTCGCGACCGTGCCGGCTCATCCAGATGCAATGCCACGCAAGCATCAGCGTCGCGACGAACATCACGCCCGCGTTGAAGACTTCCTGGCCCATGCCGGACGCCCATTGCGAGATCACGTCGGCGAACGCCGCGATCAGGCCGGCGCCGATCACGCCGCCGACCAGCCCGCCGCCCACCCACCAGCCGCGCCGCGGCACGCCCTTCGTGGCGGCCATCACGATCGAGACCACCAGCGCGGCCTCGAGCACTTCACGAAAGACGATCAGGGCAGTAGACAGCATGTCGGTATCGGCTTACTTGACGGTCAGGTGCGTCTTCGACTGCGCTTCGTGATACTCGTCGTGGAACTCGTAGGTCCCGGCCTTCAGCGGCCCGACGAGAATCTCGACCGACTTGCCGGCCGGCACGACCTTCTCCGCCTTGAAGTCGTCGCTTTCGAATTCCGCGGGCGTCGCATCGAGGTTCTTCACGACGAACTTCACCTTCTTGCCGGCGGGGATCGTCACGCCATCGGGCGAAAACTTGTGGTCCTTCAGCGTCAGGTTGACGACGTCGTCGGCAGCGAATGCGGAGGCGGCGGAGGCGCCCAGCAGGGCCAGAGCGAAACCGATAGCGAAACGGGTCATGTGCGTAATGAGCGGAAATATTGAAGGGAATCGATACTAAGATCGATTCGCATTTTCAACTCGGAGTACCCTTACTCCGATCAAGGGAATCGGGCGCCGTCGATCCCGTGCGCGCCTTGCCGCGCAAGGCTCCGCCAGATTTCGCCGACGATGTGCAGCCGTCAATCGGGAAAAGTTCGGACTGACGCGCGCACGCAAATGGCGATTCGTCAGACTTCAGCATTACAAATGGCTGATGCAATGCCATCACTGCGTGCGAGCGCTTGACCTTCCAACCGTGGCAAGCTTCATGCTGAACGTATTCGTCAACCATTTACCCGGGAGAACACGATGGAATTCGAAGTCCAGGACATGACCTGCGGCGGCTGCGCCAACGCAATCACGCGTGCGGTGACGGCCGCCGACCCCGCCGCGAAGCTCGACATCGACGTCGCGGCGAAGATCGTCAAGGTCGACTCGGCGCAAGGCGCCGAGCGCGTCCAGTCGATCATCGAAGCCGCCGGCTTCCATCCCGCGCTGCGCACCGCGTAACGCGCGACGAAAGCTGCGGGCGCAGCTGCGGGCGCAGCGCCGGACGGCGACGCGCCCGCCGGCATGTCAGCGCAGCCGGATCAGCGTCGACTTCAGTTCGGTATACTTCTCGAGCGCATGCAGCGACTTGTCGCGGCCGTTGCCCGACTGCTTGTAGCCGCCGAACGGGAAGTTCATGTCGCCGCCCTCGTCATAGCAGTTCACCCACACGGTGCCCGCACGCAACCGGCGCGACACGTCGTGCGCGGTCGTCAGGTTCGACGTCCACACGGCCGCGGCCAGCCCGTATTCGGTGTCGTTCGCGATCCGCACGGCCTCGTCGACGTCGTCGAACACGATCACCGACAGCACCGGCCCGAAGATTTCCTCGCGCGCGATCCTCGCATCGGGCTTCACCTCGAACACCGTCGGCTCCACATAGAAGCCGCCCGTTTCCGCGTTCACGCGCGCGCCGCCCGTGACGAGCCGGCCTTCGCCCCGCCCCGCTTCGATATAACCGAGCACGCGTTCGAGCTGGATGCCGTCGACGATCGCGCCCATCGATACCGACGGATCGAGCGGATTGCCCGGCACGTACGCGCGGGCGGCCGCGACGAGCTTCTCGACGAACGCGTCCTTGATGTCGCGATGCACGAGCAGCCGCGAGCCGGCCGTGCACATCTCGCCCATGTTGTAGAAGATCGCGCCGGCCGCCGTTTGCGCCGCACGGTCGAGATCGGGGCAGTCGGGCAACACGATGTTCGGCGACTTGCCGCCGAGCTCGAGCCACGCGCGCTTCAGGTTCGACTGCGCCGCGTACTGCATGATCAGCTTGCCGACCGCCGTCGAGCCCGTGAACGCGATGCAGTCGACGTCGCGATGCAGCGCGAGCAGCTTGCCCGGTTCGCCCGCGCCCGGCACGACGTTGAACACGCCGGCCGGCATGCCGGCTTCGAATGCGAGCTGCGCGACGCGGATCGCGGTCAGCGGCGATTTCTCTGATGGCTTCAGCACGACGCTGTTGCCGGCCGCGAGCGCGGGGCCGAATTTCCATGCGGCCATCAGGATCGGGAAGTTCCACGGCACGACGGCGGCCACCACGCCGACCGGCTCGCGCGTGACGAGGCCGACAAGATGATGATCGGCCGGCGCGACCTCGCCGCCGACCTTGTCGATCGCTTCCGCAAACCATTCGACGCAGTATGCGGCGCCCGGCACGTCGACCGTCGTCGTGTCGCCGATCGGCTTGCCCGCGTCGAGCGTCTCGAGCAGCGACAGTTCGTCGAGGTGCTCGCGCATCAGTGCGGCCCAGCGCAGCAGCACGGCCTTGCGTGCACGCGGGTTCAGGCCGGCCCACACCCCTGCGTCGAACGCGCGGCGCGCGGCCGCGACCGCGGCGTTCACGTCCGCTTCGCCGCAGTCGGCGACCTTCGCCAGCACGCGGCCGTCGATCGGGCTCACGCAGTCGAACGTCCTGCCGCCGTGCGCGTCGCGCGACGCGCCATCGATGAATGCGCGCCCTTCGATCTCGAGCGACGCCGCCTTGTTTTGCCAGTCAGCCAAAGTCAACTTGTTCATCAGGATGCCTCAATGGTTTGGCATTCGCGACGCGGCACGCCGCGCCTGGCGCGCAGCCGGCCGGCGGCGAATGCGGTGACGCGCGGTCAGAAGGTCGCCGGCGAATTGGCCGAGACGATCTCGCAGAGCAGTTCCGCGCTGGGATTGCGAAAACGATGCGGCAAACGGCTTTCGAAGTAGTAGCCGTCTCCGGGGTCGAGCAGCCACGTCGCGCCGTCGACGGTCAGCTCGAGCCGGCCCGACACGACGACGCCGCCCTCGTGCCCCGCGTGCACCAGCATCTCGGGCCCCGTGTCGGCCAGCGGCTGGTAGATCTCGCGCAGGATGCACATGTTGCGATCCTTCACGTTCGCGCCGACCAGGTGAAACGCGAGCGACTCGTTGCCGAGGTTCGGCATCTCGTCGCGACGCGACACGACCGCGCGCGATTCGACGAGCTCGAACGTAAAGAACTCCGCGAGACTCATCGGGATGCATTCGAGCAGTTTCTTCAGCGAGCCGACCGACGGGCTCACGCGGCCCTGTTCGATCAGCGAGATCGTGCCGTTGGTGACGCCGGCGCGTTTCGCGAGTTCGCGCTGCGACAGGCCATGCTTGTTGCGCACGAAACGCAGGCGCTCGGCGACTTCGGTGGACATCGATTCGGTTTCGGACACGATAAGTGCGATGACAAAGTGAAACGGCGCATGGGACAGCCGTTGAATATTCTAATCACTTTATGCCGCACATCAGCGGGGAAAACCCTGAAAGGCGTTCGAAATAATGAACAGCGCGTCGATGATTCCTTTTGCGAATATTTTGTTCGCACTGCTCGGGAAAGCCCTGATACAGGACCATTAAAAAACATTTGACGCCGTTATTGGCTCGTATATGCTGGCTCTCAGGTCAGCGTCATCAGGCTTTCACAGACATCGAAAAGCGTTATCGCAACGCAGCAATCGATGCCCGTCAACGTAAATGATGCAGGGCCGGCGCCTTGATTATTTTAAACGCCCCGCGCGTCGAAACGATCAGGTGTTCAATACTTTCAACAAACCAGTCGAGTGTAATCGTGAGAGTCCGTGGCCCTCTGGTGAGGTGGGATCGAGGCGATGTGCGAAGTTTGCGCAGCGCCGTTCCCGCTTCCGACGGCAGTTGCGGCTGGCATAGTCCTCGCCTGCTTCACCTGTCGATCTACACCATCCTGTCCCGTCGTTCCGTTCGGCGCCACAACGCCGTTTCCGCACGCGCCTTCGTCGCCGTCGATACCGACGAAGTGGCGTCGCTGCTGCCGTAGCGCCTCTCCTTTCTTCACGTCGTTCGTTTCGTTCGTCGATTCGCCAACCGCATCGTCCGTGTGGTGACGGAACGCGTTCGCGCATTCGTTGCGGCGTCGCGTATCGCGACGAAACGAACGACGGCCTGATCGTCGCGCGCAGCGCGGATCGCCACGCCATCCCGTTGCGCCCATTCACCAGCGTCCGTGCGCCCAGCGCCCGGCTGCGGGGTCGTGTCGCGCCCGCGTTTTGCCGCATCCGGCTCGACGCGCGTCACGTCCATATGGATTACTGATTGACGTCATGGAAAGGAAACCTCTCGTCGGCATCACTGCCGACCTCACCCAGATCGGCGCCCACGCGTCGCATACGGTCGGCGACAAATACGTCGCCGCGATCGTCGACGGCGCGCACGCGCTCGCGATGGTGCTGCCGGCCCTCGGCGAACGCCAGTCGAGCGCCGACGTACTCGACGCGGTCGACGGGCTGCTGTTTACCGGCAGCTACTCGAACGTCGAGCCGCACCGGTATGGCGGCGAACCGAGCGCACCGGGCACGAAGCACGACCCCGCACGCGACGCGACGACGCTGCCGCTGCTGCGCGCCGCGATCGTCGCGGGCGTGCCCGTGCTCGCCGTGTGCCGCGGTTTCCAGGAGCTGAACGTCGTTTGCGGCGGCACGCTGCACCAGCGCGTGCACGAAGTCGACGGCTTCGGCGATCACCGCGAGGACGACGACGCGCCGATGGACACGCAATACGGCCCCGCGCACGTCGTGCGCCTGACGCCCGGCGGCAAGCTGCATGCGCTCGCCGGCGGTCGCGACGAAGTGCACGTGAACTCGCTGCACAAGCAGGGCGTCGCGCGGCTCGGCTCCGGCCTCGCCGTCGAGGCCGTCGCGCCGGATGGGCTGATCGAGGCCGTGAGCGTCGTCGATGCACCGGCCTTCGCATTGGCCGTGCAGTGGCATCCGGAATGGCGACACGCGCAGGACCCGCTGTCGAGCGCGATCTTCCGCGCCTTCGGCGATGCCTGCCGCGCTCGCCGCGCCGCCCGCATCCGCGCGATGGCCGCCGCCGCGCTCGCTTGAGCGCGCCAACCAGACAACGAGAACAGACATGCAAGACATCGAAGACTTTCTGAAACAACACCGGATCACCGAAGTCGAGGCGATCATTCCCGACATGGCCGGCATCGCGCGCGGCAAGATCACGCCGCGCAACAAGTTCACGTCCGGCGAATCGATGCGGCTGCCGCAGGCCGTGATGGTGCAGACCGTCACCGGCGAATATCCGGAAGACGGCTCGCTGACCGGCGTGACCGATCCCGACATGGTGTGCGTGCCCGACGAGTCGACGATCCGCCTGATCCCGTGGGCCGTCGACCCGACCGCTCAGGTGATCCACGACTGCGTGCACTTCGACGGCTCGCCGGTCGAGATCTCGCCGCGCTACGTGCTGCGCCGCGTGCTCGCGCTGTACAAGGCGAAGGGCTGGAAGCCGGTCGTGGCGCCCGAGCTCGAGTTCTATCTGGTCGACATGAACAAGGACCCCGACCTGCCGCTGCGTCCGCCGGTCGGCCGCACGGGCCGCCCCGAAACGGGCCGCCAGTCGTATTCGATCGAGGCCGTCAACGAATTCGATCCGCTGTTCGAGGACATCTACGAGTACTGCGACGCGCAGAACCTCGACATCGATACGCTGATCCACGAAGTCGGCGCCGCGCAGATGGAGATCAACTTCATGCACGGCGACGCGCTGTCGCTGGCCGACCAGGTGTTCCTGTTCAAGCGCACGGTGCGCGAGGCCGCGCTGCGTCACAACATGTACGCGACGTTCATGGCCAAGCCGATGGAGGACGAACCGGGTTCGGCGATGCACGTGCACCAGAGCATCGTCGACGAGGAAACGGGCCGGAACCTGTTCACGTCGCAGGAGACCGGCGGCGCGACGTCGATGTTCTACAACTATCTGGCGGGGCTCCAGAAATACACTCCGGCGCTGATGCCGATCTTCGCGCCGTACATCAATTCGTATCGCCGCCTGTCGCGCTTCATGGCCGCGCCGATCAACGTGCAATGGGGTTACGACAACCGCACGGTGGGGTTCCGCATCCCGCATTCGGGCCCGGCCGCACGCCGCATCGAAAACCGCATCCCGGGCGTCGACTGCAATCCGTACCTCGCGCTCGCGGCAACGCTCGCGGCCGGCTATCTCGGCATGACGCAGCGCCTGGAGCCGACCGAGCCGCTCGTCAGCGACGGCTACAGCCTGCCGTACCAGTTGCCGCGCAACCTCGAGGAAGGGCTGACGCTGATGGCCGCATGCGAGCCGCTCGGCGAGATCCTCGGGCACAAGTTCCTGAAGGCGTATTTCGCGCTGAAAGAAACCGAATACGAAGCGTTCTTCCGCGTGATCAGCTCGTGGGAACGCCGCCATCTGCTGCTGCACGTGTAAGCGTGCCAACCGCATACGGAATCACGGAGAAACCATGACTTACCGCAATGAATCGGCCTGGGTCCAGCCGGCCGCGCCGACCGCCACGGCCGCCGCACCGCGCGCGACGCAGGCGCGCTCGACCGCCGAATACCGAGCGCTCGACGCCGCGCACCACATCCATCCGTTCTCGGACATGGGCGCGCTCAATTGCGCGGGCAGCCGCGTGATCGTCAAGGCCGACGGCGTCTACCTGTGGGACTCGGATGGCAACAAGGTGATCGACGGAATGGCCGGCCTCTGGTGCGTGAACGTCGGCTACGGCCGCAAGGAACTCGCCGACGCCGCGTATCGCCAGTTGCAGGAACTGCCGTTCTACAACACGTTCTTCAAGACCACGCACCCGCCGGTGATCGAACTCTCCGCGATGCTCGCGGAAGTGACGCCCGCCGGCTTCAATCACTTCTTCTATTGCAACAGCGGCTCGGAAGGCAACGACACCGTGCTGCGTCTCGTGCATCAATACTGGCGCGTGCAGGGCAAGCCGCAGAAGAAGTACGTGATCTCGCGCAGGAACGGCTACCACGGCTCCACCATCGCAGGCGGCACGCTCGGCGGGATGGGCTACATGCACGAGCAGATGCCGTCGAAGGTCGAGCACATCGTGCACATCGACCAGCCGTATTTCTTCGGCGAGGCGCAGCCGGGCGAGACGCCGGAAGCATTCGGTCTCGCGCGTGCGCGGCAGCTCGAAGCGAAGATCCTCGAACTCGGCGCGGAGAACGTCGCGGCGTTCATCGGCGAGCCGTTCCAGGGCGCGGGCGGCGTGATCTTCCCGCCGTCGACGTACTGGCCGGAAATCCAGCGGATCTGCCGCCAGTACGACGTTCTGCTCATCGCCGACGAAGTGATCGGCGGCTTCGGGCGCACCGGCGAATGGTTCGCGCACCAGCACTTCGGCTTCGAGCCGGACCTGATCACGATGGCGAAGGGTCTCACGTCGGGCTACGTGCCGATGGGCGCGGTGGGCATCCACGAGCGCATCGCGCGTCCGATCATCGACAACGGCGAATTCAATCACGGCCTCACGTACTCGGGCCACCCGGTGGCGGCGGCCGTCGCGGTCGCGAACCTGAAGCTGCTGCGCGACGAAGGCATCGTCGAGCGCGTGAAGACCGACACCGGCCCGTACTTCCAGGCGCTGATGCGCGAAACCTTCGCACGCCATCCGATCGTCGGCGAAGTGCACGGCCACGGGATGGTCGCGAGCCTGCAGCTGGCCGAAGCGCCGGCCGAACGCCGCCGCTTCGCGAACGGCGGCGACGTCGGCACGATCTGCCGCGACTTCTGCTTCAACGGCAATCTGATCATGCGCGCGACCGGCGACCGGATGCTGCTGTCGCCGCCGCTCGTGATCTCGCGCCAGGAAATCGATGAACTCGTGTCGAAGGCGAAGAAGGCCGTCGATGCTACCGCCCAGCAACTGGGTATTTCGTAACGGCCTTGCCTACAGGCGTGCGGCGGGCGCCGCACGCCGCCATAACCAGGGGAACTCCACCATGCGTGCCTGCATTCTTCGCCAAGCCTGCTCCGTCGCCGCCCTCGCCGCCGCGGCAGCATTCACGTCGGTCGCCAGCCCGTCGGCGCATGCCGACGAGCTGAACGTCTACAACTGGTCCGACTACATCGCGCCGGACACGATCCCGAACTTCCAGAAGCAAACGGGCATTCACGTCAAGTACGACAACTACGACAGCGACGACACGCTTCAGGCGAAGCTGCTGGCCGGCAGCTCCGGCTACGACATCGTCGTGCCGACGTCGAACTACATGGCCAAGCAAATTCAGGCCGGCGTGTACCAGAAGCTCGACAAGTCGAAGATTCCGAACCTCGCGAACCTCGACCCGCTGCTGATGAAGATGATCGCCGACGCCGATCCGGGCAACCAGTACGGCGTGCCCTGGGCGTACGGCACGGACGGCATCGGCTACAACGCGCAGGCGGTGAAGAAGGCGCTCGGCGACAAGGCGCCCGTCGACAGCTGGGCGCTGGTGTTCGATCCGGCCAACATGGAGAAGCTGAAGAGCTGCGGCGTGTCGTTCCTCGACCAGGCGGTCGACGTGTTCGCCGCCACGCTGCAGTACATGGGCAAGGATCCGAACAGCAAGAACCCCGGCGATTACCAGGCTGCATTCGAAGTCCTGAAGAAAGTCCGCCCGTACATCACCCAGTTCAACTCGTCCGGCTACATCAACGACCTCGCGAACAACGACGTGTGCGTCGTGCTCGGCTGGTCGGGCGACGTCGGCATCGCACACCGTCGTTCGGCCGAAGCGAAGCGCTCGTACGACATCAAGTTCGCGAACCCGAAGGAAGGCGGCCTGCTGTGGTTCGACGTGATGGTGATCCCGAAGGATGCGCCGCACCCGGAAGCCGCGATGAAGTGGATCAACTACGTGTCCGATCCGAAGGTCAACGCGGCGATCACCAACACGGTGTTCTACCCGACCGCGAACAAGGCCGCGCATCCGTTCGTCACGCCGGCCGTCGCGCAGGACCCGACCGTCTACCCGCCTGAAGACGTGCTGAAGAAGATGGTGCTGATGAAGCCGATGCCGGCCGACATCCTGCGCCTCGAGAACCGTCTGTGGGCCCAGTTGAAGACGGGCCACTGATCGCCGTGCATCGCGGCGGCGCAGGCATCGCGGTACGCCTGCCCGCCTGAGATTCGCGGACCTCCGTCCGCCCGCGCGCCCCGCGCGCTGTTCCATCCGGCACGAGCCGTCGTCCGCGAGTCGCGTTACGCGCCTCGCGCGGGGACGCTCACGCCTGCAATCCGTGAAGAACGAATGGTGACTCCCATGCAATCGATACCCTCTTCCGCTGCTGCACGACAGACCCAACCGGCCATCGCGCCCCGTACGCAAAACGACGCGTTCGTGCGCATCGAAAACGTCGTGAAGAAATTCGGCGACAGCACGGCCGTCGACAACGTGAACCTGACGATCGCGAAGAACGAGCTGTTCGCGCTGCTCGGCAGCTCGGGCTGCGGCAAGTCCACGCTGCTGCGCATGCTCGCCGGGCTGGAAACGGCCACCTCCGGCAAGATCTTCGTCGACGGCGAGGACCTCGCGTCGCTGCCGCCGTACCGCCGCCCCGTCAACATGATGTTCCAGTCGTACGCGCTGTTCCCGCACATGACGGTCGAAACGAACGTCGCATTCGGCCTGAAGCAGGAAGGCACGCCGAAGAACGAGATCAAGGAGCGCGTGGCCGACGCGCTCGCGCTCGTGCAGATGAGCAAGTACGCGAAGCGCAAGCCGCACCAGCTCTCGGGCGGCCAGCAGCAGCGCGTCGCGCTGGCCCGCTCGCTGGTGAAGCGCCCGAAGCTGCTGCTGCTCGACGAGCCGATGTCCGCGCTCGACAAGAAGATTCGTCAGAAAACCCAGCTCGAACTCGTGAACATCATCGAGAAGGTCGACGTGACCTGCGTGATGGTTACGCACGATCAGGAAGAGGCGATGACGATGGCGAGCCGCCTCGCGGTGATGAGCGAAGGCAAGATCGTGCAGATCGGCGCGCCCGGCGAAGTGTACGAATTCCCGAACAGCCGCTTCTCGGCCGAATTCATCGGCTCGACCAACCTGTTCGAAGGCCGCGTGGTCGAGGACGAACCCGATCACATCTTCGTCGAAAGCGACGACCTCGAAACCCGCATGTACGTGAGCCACGGCGTGACCGGCCCGCTCGGGATGCCGGTCGGCATCTCGGTGCGCCCGGAGCGCGTGCACGTGTCGCGCGAGAAGCCGGGCTCGAAGCACAACTGGGCGCGCGGCGTCGTCACCGACATCGCGTACATGGGCAGCTATTCGCTGTACCACGTGCGTCTGCCGAGCGGCAAGACGGTGGTGTCGAACCTGTCGAGCTCGCACCTGATGAACGACGGCGCGCCGGCCTGGAACGACGACGTGTTCGTGTCGTGGTCGCCGGCCAGCGGCGTCGTGCTGACGCAATGAGGACGCCACGATGAGAACCTCCGCTTCCACGCCTTCCGCGCCGGTGTCGACCGGCGCTGCCGCCGCCACACGGGCCGCCGCGCGCGGCCGCCGCTTCGCCGCGCTGTCGCGCTTCCTGCCGTCGGGCCGCAACGTCGCGATCGGCGTGCCGTTCCTGTGGCTGGCCGTGTTCTTCGCGCTGCCGTTCGTGCTGGTGCTGAAGATCAGCTTCGCCGACCAGGTGATGGGCATCCCGCCGTACACGTCGCTCGTCGAGATCAAGGACGGCGTCGTGCACTTCGCGTTGCAACTGTCGCACTACGCGTTCCTGCTGCAGGACGACCTGTACATCGCGACCTATCTCAGCTCGCTGAAGATGGCCGCCGTGTCGACGGTGCTGTGCCTGCTGATCGGGTATCCGATGGCGTACTACATCGCGCGCTCGGAGCCGAACCGCCGCAACGTGCTGATGATGGCCGTGATGCTGCCGTTCTGGACGTCGTTCCTGATCCGCGTGTACGCATGGATCGGCATCCTGAAGGATGACGGCCTGCTGAACCACACGCTGATCGCGCTCGGCATCATCCACACGCCGCTGCGGCTCTATCACAGCGATGCGGGCGTCTACATCGGGATGGTCTATTCGTACCTGCCGTTCATGGTGATGCCGCTCTATGCGCACCTCGTGAAGATGGACCTGACGCTGCTCGAAGCCGCGTACGACCTGGGAGCGAAGCCCTGGGTCGCGTTCACGCGCATCACGCTGCCGCTGTCGAAGAACGGGATCATCGCCGGCAGCCTGCTGGTGTTCATCCCGGCGGTGGGCGAGTACGTGATCCCGGAGCTGCTCGGCGGCGCCGACACGCTGATGATCGGCCGCGTGATGTGGGATGAATTCTTCAACAACATGGACTGGCCGATGGCGTCCGCGGTGACGGTCGCAATGGTGCTGTTGCTGCTGGTGCCGATGGCGCTGTTCCAGTACTACCAGGTCAAGGAACTGGAGGACGCGAAATGATCAAGCCGAGCAAACCGCTGTCGACGGGCGTTCTCGCCTTCGGCTTTCTGTTCCTGTACATCCCGATCATCAGCCTCGTCGTGTACTCGTTCAACGAGTCGAAGCTGGTGACGGTGTGGTCGGGCTTCTCGCTGAAGTGGTACGCGGCGCTGCTGGACGACGACGAGCTGCTGACCGCCGCGTGGCTGTCGCTGAAGATCGGCCTGTTGACGGCCACCGCGTCGGTCGTGATCGGCACGTGGGCGGGCTTCGTGCTCGCGCGCTTCGGCCGCTTCAAGGGCTTCACGCTGTACACGGGGATGATCAACGCGCCGCTGGTGATTCCGGAGGTGATCCAGGGGATCTCGCTGCTGTTGCTGTTCGTCGCGCTGGAGCAGATGTTCGGCTGGCCGAAGGGGCGCGGGATGGCGACGATCTGGATCGGCCACGTGATGTTGTGCGTGTCGTACGTGGCGATCATCGTGCAGTCGCGCGTGAAGGAGATGAACAAGTCGCTCGAGGAGGCCGCGCTCGATCTGGGCGCGACGCCGCTGAAGGTGTTCTTCGTGGTGACGCTGCCGCTGATTTCGCAGGCGCTGCTGTCGGGGTGGCTGCTGTCGTTCACGCTGTCGATCGACGATCTGGTGCTGTCGGCGTTCCTGTCCGGGCCGGGGTCGACGACGCTGCCGCTGGTGGTGTTCTCGCGCGTGCGGCTGGGGCTGAACCCGGAGATGAATGCGCTGGCAACGTTGTTCATCACCGCCGTGACGATCGGCGTGATCGTCGTGAACCGGATGATGATCGCGCGCGAGCGGCGCCGGATGGCCGACTTGAAGGCGGCGTTCGCGGTGGCGTGACGGACCGCCTCCGCTTCGAAGACAACAAGCACTGCAGACAAGCATGACGCGCGGCCCCAGGGGGGACGTGCGATTCGATCCCGATTTGACAGGCGCACGACTAGGAGAATCCGCAATGAAGAAGAAACTGATCTGCCTGCTGGTGGCCGGCGCGTTGCCGGGCATCGCGCTGGCCGGTTCAACATCCGCCGAAATCAAGGCGCTGCAGGCGCAGGTCGCGGCGCTGCAGAAACAGATGAAGGCGATGCAGGCGCAGCTCGCCGCGAAGCCGGGCGGCGCGGCGGTCGCGACGTCCGGCGCGGGCGGCGGCATGGCCGGCGGCGGCAGCGCCGTCGCGGTCGCCGCCGACCCGGGCTCGCCGGATTACGGCAAGGCACGCGCGACGCTGACCAACGACGAGGTCAGCGAAATGAAGCAGCAGATCGCGAACCAGCAGCTGAAGGTCGACTCGCTGACCGACGCGGCCACCACGGGCCCGCTCGCCGGCCTGTCGGTCACCGGCTACATCGATCCGACCTACATCTACAACCGCGCGGCCGGCACGTCGTCGTTCCTGTTCGCGAACCACGAGAACGCGTACAACTATTTCAACAGCACGTTCGGCGATCTCTACCTCGACATCAAGAAGACGTTCGGCGTCGGCCCGATGGCGCCGTCGGCCGAAATCACGTTGATGCCGAACCGCGGCAACGGCATCACGCTGCTGCAGAACTCGCGCGGCTCGATCACCGACAACCTGCTGAACACGGCGGTCATCAACGTGCCGATCACCGCGGAAACGACGCTGGTCGCCGGCCTGATCCCGAGCTTCGGCGGCTACGAAGTCCAGCAGTCGAACCAGATGCTCACGCTCACGCACAACCTGCTGTACGATTTCTCCGATCCGGGCAGCTACGTCGGCGTCGGCGCGAACTACACGAAGGGCAGCTGGGCGTGGAAGTTCTTCCTCGGCAACGAGCAGTACCGCACGTACGGTTCGGTCACGCAGACGGGCACCAATGCGCTCGGCGACCCGATCACCACCAGCAACAAGGTGCCGACCTTCACCGCGCGTGCGGACTACACGTGGTCGAGCGCGCTCGATCTCGGCGGCTCGTTCAACATCGGGCGGCAGACGCTGTCGAGCGCGATCGATTCGAACGGCGTCGTCCATTACGGCCCGGGCGGCGCGGCGCCGAGCGGCTACGGTTCGTTCTTCTTCGGCGAACTCGATGCAACCTACACGCTCGCCGATATTCAGTACAACGCCGAAGTCGACTACGGCCGGCAGCAGCATGCGGCGTTCAACGGCGGGCTCGCGCAGTGGTACGGGCTGTCGCTGCTCGCGCACCGCAAGTTCAACGCGCCGGTGGTCGGCCGCATGGGCGTGACGCTGCGCTACGACCTGCTCGCGAACTCGAAGAACGGCGGCGGCGGCGGCGGCATCGCGCTGAACGGCAACGGGATGGACCCGAGCAACGGCTTCGGCGTCGATGCGGACTGCCTCGCGATGTCGAAGGCCGGCGGCGGCCTGGGCTTCGAGTGCAAGGGCGCCGTGCGCCAGGACGTCGCGCTCGACCTGCTGTTCTATCCGACCCAGCAGATCACCGTGAAGGTCGAATACCGGCACGACTGGGCGAACAACAAGGTGTTCCTGCGCAACGACGGCTCGTACGGCAAGTCCAACGATCTGCTCGCGACGCAGTTCATCTATTCGTTCTGATGCAGGACGCGCGGGGCGCCGTGCCGCACGCACGGCGTCCCGCGCCGTTTTCCGGATGGCTGCGCGCCGTTGCAGCCTTGTCGAGGGAGTCGGTTTCATGACGCAGTCTTTCACCCGCCGCGCCGATGCGCTCGCGCGCGATTCGTACTACGAGGCCACGGCCACGCGGCCCGTCGCCGACGATCCGATGCTCGAAGCGGCGATCGACGTCGATGTCTGCGTGATCGGCGCCGGCTTCGCGGGCCTGTCGACGGCGCTCGACTGCCGCGCGCAGGGGCTGTCCGTCGCCGTGATCGATGCACACCGGCCCGGCTGGGGCGCGTCGGGCCGCAACGGCGGCCAGGCGATCACCGGCTTCGCGAAAGACGAGGTGATCGAGCGGCAGCTCGGCGCCGACGGCGCGCGCGCCGCGTGGTCGCTGTCGCTCGACGGCGTCGCGCTGATCGCCGAGCGCATCGCGCGCTACGGGATCGATTGCGACTTCACGCGCGGCTACCTGACGGTCGCGACGAAGCCGCGCCGCATCGACGATCTGCGCGCGTGGATGAACGCCGCGACGTCGCGCTGGGGTCATCCGTCGCTCGCGTGGCTCGATACCGGCGAGATCCGGGCGCGCATTGCATCGACGCGCTATCTGGCCGGCGTGCACGATCCGCTGTCGGGCCATCTGCATCCGCTCAAGTACTGCCTCGGCCTCGCCGATGCCGCGCGCCGCGAAGGCGTCGCGCTGTACGCGCACACGCCGGCGCTCGACGTCGTGCGCGGCGCGCGGCCCGTCGTGCGCACGCCGTCGGGCGAAGTGCGCTGCCGTTTCGTCGTGTCGTGCTGCAACGCAGGGCCCGGCGGCGTGCTGCCCGCCGCGACCGCCGCGCGCATCGCGCCGATCGCCTCCTACATCATCGCGACCGAGCCGCTCGGCCAGACGCGCGCCGACGCGTTGATCGCGCAGCGCGAAGCCGTGTGCGACAACAACTTCTTCCTCGACTACTTCCGGCTGTCGGCCGACCACCGGATGCTGTTCGGCGGCCGCGCGAATTCGGCCGGCGCGTCGCCCGCCGCGCTCGCCGAAGCGATCCGGCAGCGCATGGTCGGCGTGTTCCCGCAGCTCGGCGACGTGCGCGTCGACCACGCGTGGGGCGGCTTCGTCGACGTCACGCGCAACCGCGCGCCGGACTTCGGCGCGATCGATCCGAACTTCTTCTACGTCCAGGGTTTCAGCGGACACGGCGTCGCGCTCACCGGCATTGCAGGACGCACGGTTGCCGGCGCGATCGCGGGCGACACGCGCGCGTTCGACCTGTTCGCACGCCTGCGTCACCGGCGCTTTCCCGGCGGCGACGCATGGCGGCAACCCGCGCTCGAGCTCGGGATGCTGTACCACCGCGTGCGCGAGCTGTTCTGAACCTTCCGATACGTTTTTCCGACCATGCAGACATTCGCCAACCAGCCGCACGTCGCGTCGTACTACGCGGCGACCGCCAACGATACGACCCGCCACGCGCCGCTCGCCGGCACGGCCGACGCCGACGTATGCGTGATCGGCGCGGGCCTCACGGGTCTGTCCACCGCGCTCAATCTCGCCGAGCGCGGCCATTCGGTGATCGTGCTCGAAGCGTCGCGCGTCGGATGGGCGGCGAGCGGCCGCAACGGCGGCCAGTTGATCGGCGGCTTCGCGTGCGACATCGACACGTTCGGGCAGTTCATGCCGGAAGACGACGTGAAGCGGATCTGGGACATGGGGCTCGAAACGCTGTCGCTCGTGAAGTCGCGCATCGCGCGACACGGCATCGACTGCGCGCTGGTGCCCGGCTACCTGACCGCGGCCAATACCGAACGCGACGCCGATGCGCTGAAACGGTGGCGCGACGAAGCCGCGAAGCGCTTCGGCTACGACCGCTTCCACTTCGTCGAAGCCGACGAACTGGGCGACTACGTGCAGTCGGCCCGCTATTGCGGCGGCCTGTACGACCCCGACAGCGGCCACCTCCATCCGCTCAACTACACGCTCGGCCTCGCGCGGGCGGCCATCGACGCCGGCGTGCGCATCCACGAGGACAGCTGCGTGACGCGCGTGCGCGACGTGTCCGGCGGCCACGTCGTCGAGACGAGCGACGGCAACGTGCGTGCGCGCTTCGTCGTGCTCGCCTGCAACACCTACGTCGGCGCGCTCGCGCCCGCGCTGTCGAGGAAGATCATGCCGGTCGGCACCTACGTGATCGCGACCGAGCCGCTCGGCGAAGCGCGCGCCGCCGCGCTGATGCCCGCCCGCGCGGCGATCTGCGACAGCCGCTTCGTGCTCGACTATTTCCGGCCGGCGCCCGACACGCGGCTCGTATGGGGCGGCAAGGTCAGCTATTCGACGCGCGAGCCGCGCGAGCTCGCGGCGGCGATGCGCGCCGACATGCTGAAGACGTTCCCGCAGCTCGCGGACGTGAAGGTCGACTATGCGTGGGGCGGCTTCGTCGACATCACGATGAACCGCGCGCCGCATTTCGGCCGCATCGGGCCGACGACGTACTTCGCGCAAGGGTTTTCGGGGCACGGCGTGAACACGACCGCGCTCGCGGGCAAGCTGATCGCCGAGGCGATCGACGGCCAGGCGAGCCGCTTCGACCTGTTCGACAAGATCCGGCATCGCGACTTCCCCGGCGGCGAAGCACTGCGCACGCCGGCGCTGGTGCTCGCGATGAGCTGGTACCGGCTGCTGGACGCGTTCGGCGTGCATTGAGCGCGCCACGACGCCGACGCACGAAAAAAAACGGCCGCGCTTCGCGCGCGGCCGTTCGATCGGATCGCGGCACGCCGGCGTGACGGGCACCTGCCGATGCCCGCGCGCCGCGCACCGACTGCGCCGGTCAGTCCGTGCCGTACTTCGGCGAATGCGGGCCGTACAGCAGGCCGGCCGGCGGCCCGGCCGACAGCAGGCGGCCGCTCGTGAACGCAGCGACGTCGTGGCTCTGGTCCATCAACGTATTCGCGATCTGCTTGACCGCGGCCACCACCAGCATGCCGATCAGGCTGCCGCCGCCGTTGTTGCCGCCTTCGTCGCTGCTCGCGCTCGCGCGGCCCTGCCACAGCACGTCGCCGGTGCGCAGATCGACGAGCTTCGCCGATGCCGATACGACCGTCGCGCTCGCGAGAATCCGGTAGACGGTGCCGTACTGCGACACCTTCGAATACAGCGCGGCGTCCGCGCCGAAGATCTCGCGCAGCTTCGCGGGCGGCGTCCCCTGGATCTCGGCCGCATTGGTCAGGCCGTTCTGCTTGAAGGTCTCGTCCATCACGGCGACCGGCACGACGTAATAGCCCGACTCGGCGAGCGGCAGCGTCATCTGCGACAGCAGCCCGTAGGTCGCGCCGACGTCGGAGGTTTCGTTGAGGGGCGGCAGCACGAGAATCGAGCGCGGCTGGCTCTTCTTGAACGCCGCGTAATCGGGCCGTTTCACCGGCTGTGCGCATGCGCTCAGCAACGCGACGAGCGACAGCACGGACAGCAGCTTGAATGAGAGGGTCTTGAACATGGCTGGCGCGTCGCTCACTGTTTGGCGGTGGTCGGATCGGCGTTCTTCTGGCCGGCGACCGTCTGGTCGACGGCCTTCTGGCCGGCCGTCTTCGGGTCGGCCGCCTTCGGCGCGCCGGTTTTCTTTTTCAGCAGGAAATCCATGTAGGTCGCGGACTCCGGAAACAGCTGTTTCTCGGCCTGCAACTCCTGTTCGGCCTGCTGCTCGCTGCCGATGCTCGCGTACAGCATGCCGAGATGCGCATGGAAGCCCGGCGGCGGCGTATGCCCCTTGCCGCGAATGTCCTGCAGGGCCTTTTCGAGCGCGTCGATCTGCTCCTGCGGCGACTTCTGCCCCTTGAAGTATTCGTACACCTGCGGCTGGTAGCCCGTCCACTGATAGAGCGGCGGCGTGGAGCTCGCACAGCCGGCGAGCAGCAAGGCGGCGGCCGTCGCCGGCAGCCAGTTACCCCGTTTCATGGTCTTTTCTCTTTTGATGTCGTGGTGATTCGGTCGAGCGCGGCGCCGGCCCCGGCGCCCGCTGCGGCGTGTCGCGCGACGCTTACTGCGCCACCTTCAATGCCCCGGCGTCAACCTGCTCCGCCAGATGGTTCACGGCTTCCTGGATCGCGAGATCCAGCACCTTGCCGTTGAGCGTCGAGTCGTAGCCGGCCGTGCCGCCGAAGCCGATCACCTCGCGGTTCGACAGGCTGAACTCGCCCGCGCCCTGGCTCGATGCGACGACTTCCGACGTGGTCGTGTCGACGATGTTCAGGTTGACCTTCGCGTACGCGACCTGCGTCTTGCCGCGGCCGAGAATGCCGAACAGCTGGTGATCGCCGACGTCCTTGCGGCCGAACTCGGTCACGTCGCCCGTCACCACGTAGTTCGCGCCCTTCACGGCCTGCGCTTTCTTCATGAAGCCGGCTTCCTGCTTGATCTCGTCGAGGTTCTCGCGATCGAGCACGTTGAAGCGGCGGCTCTGCTGCAGGCGCGTGACGAGGATCGTCTTCGCCTGTCCGCCGAGACGGTCGATGCCGTCGGAGAAGATGCCGCGCATGTAGCTCGAGCGGTTGTCGAACTTGCCGACGGCGATCGCGACGGGCTTGCCCGCGTACGGCTTCTGCGCGCTGCTGACGGCCGGCACGTCGAGCGTGCGCGACGATTCGGTCGCGCAGCCGGACAGCGCCGCGACGACCGCTGCCGCCACGAGGACGGTGCGTCGTGTCTGAATGTTCACTGCTGGTCTCCTTGCATGGAAAGAATGCCCCGGACGGGCGCGCCGGCTCGCGAACGATCCGGCGGTCGAAACGGCCGCGGCGCGAACGGGCACGCGCGCATCGGTGCGATGCGCGCGCACGCGTTCATCGCCGGGCCGGCGATAGCGGTATGGGAAAGAGGGATGCCCGCAACCGATGGGTTGCGGCACAAAGCGGATGGGCAATGCAATACGCGACAGGCTCGCGTGCGCCGGTTACCCCATCATTCTGATTATTGCGCTGTTGATCGCGCATGATCGGCCCCGTATATGATTTTTCGCGATCATACCAAGTCCGGTTATCGAGACGGGGTTTCTTGAAAAGAATTGACGAATTTCAGACAGGCATGAGACACGCCGTCGATTCCGGCGTGCCCCGGCATTTCAGCCGCACGCGCATCGGCATCGCTGCAAATGCGCGTGCGATTCGCGCTAGTCGGCTACCTTCTGCCGCATCGTCACGAATTCCTCGGCCGCGGTCGGATGGATGCCGATCGTGTCGTCGAACTGCGCCTTCGTCGCGCCCGCGCGGATCGCGATCGCGATGCCCTGGATGATCTCGCCCGCATCGCGGCCGACCATGTGCGCGCCGACCACGCGCTGACTGTCGCGCGCGACGACGAGCTTCATCAGCGTGCGCTCGTCGCGGCCCGACAGCGTGTGGCGCAGCGCCTTGAACGACGTGCGGTAGACATCGACGTCGCCGTGCGCGTGCCGCGCATCGGCCTCGCTCAGGCCGACCGTCGCGACCTCCGGCTGGCTGAACACGGCCGACGGCACGTACGCGTGATCGACCGCGACGCGCGAGCCGCCGAACAGCGTGCGCGCGAGCAGCCCGGCGTCGCGCGTCGCGACCGGCGTGAGCTGCGGCCGCGACGTGACGTCGCCGATCGCATGGATCGACGGCACCGACGTCGCCGAATACGCATCGACGGCGATCGCGCCGCGCGCATCGAGCAGGATGCCCGCCTGCTCGAGCCCGATCCCGTCGACGTTCGGCACGCGGCCCGTCGCATAGAGCACCTGATCGTACGGCCCGTGCCGCACGTCGCCGACGTGCACGAAAAGCGTGCCGTCGCTCGCGCGCTCGATCGATTCGATCACCGCGCGCGCATGAATCGTGACGCCCTGCTTCGTCATCTCGTCGGTCAGGAACCGGCGCACGTCGTCGTCGAAGCCGCGCAGGATTTTTTCGCCGCGGTAGAACACGTCGACGTGGCTGCCGAAGCCGTTGAAGATGCCCGCGAACTCGACCGCGATATAGCCGCCGCCGACCACCGCGATGCGTGTGGGCAGCGTCGCGAGCGACAGCGCCTCGCGCGACGTGATCGCATGCTCGATGCCGGGCCGCGGCGGCAGCGACGGCCGCGAGCCGGTCGCGATCGCGATGTGGCGCGCGCGGATCGTGCGCGCGCCGATCGCGACCGTGTGCGCATCGACGAGCGTCGCGCGGCCGACGTGCATGTCGACGCCCGATTGCAGCAGCAGATTGATGTAGATGTCGCTCAGCCGGTTGATCTCGCGATCCTTCGCGGCGATCAGCGCGGGCCAGTCGAGCGTGCCGGCGCCGAAGGTCCAGCCGAAGCCCTTCGCGTCGTCCACTTCATGGGGGTAGTGCGATGCGTAGACGAGCAGCTTCTTCGGGATGCAGCCGCGCAGCACGCAGGTGCCGCCGATCTGCTCTTCTTCCGCGATGCCGACGTGCGCGCCGTATGACGCGGCCATGCGCGCGAGCCTCACGCCGCCCGAGCCGGCACCGATGACGAACAGGTCGTAGTCGAAATCCATCGCATCCCCTCATCGCAGTTCGAATGGAGGCACGATAGCAAGATTCGGGAATTCGTGCGGCACATGGCACGTGGCGGCGCATCGCGCGCGCCCAATAAAAAACGGCGAGAGACGAGGCCTCTCGCCGGTCAAACCGGCTGGCGGTTGTGCCATGCGTCACCGATCGACCGCATGCCCGACCTGCCGATTGCGCGGCACCGGTCCGCCCGAGCGCGCGAAGGGCGCGCCCGCGGCCGGACCGGCCGCCATGCTCATGCCTGCGACGTGTCGCCGCCGTCCGTCGCCTGCGTATCGTCCGCCGCCTGTTCGGGCTTCTCTTCCTTCTTCTCGAGCATGCCTTCGATTGCCTCGGCGCCCTTGAAACCGGCGACGGCCGCGGCCGCCTTGGTCAGCAGGCCCGCATCCGGATCCAGCTTTTCCGCGCCTTCGACGGCGGCGACCGCGCCGGCGATTTCACCCACGGTGTTCAGGATACCCATCGTCATCCCCTTTCAAGAAAATCGTGAGCGCATCGTCCCACGAAAGAAACCGGCGGACCGCGTTTGTCATCGCCGGATACACAAGTTACGCACCAGGCCGGCCACGCGCGCCGCGCGCCACCGGAACGACGCACGCGCACGCCTGACGGCATGCAACGCGCGATGCACGCAGCGTAGCGGAAAGCGGGCGCGTGCACTGTAAAAGTATGTTCTGGATTGCCGACGGATCGCTTACGGCGCGGGACTTGCGCAATGGAGCGCCTGCCGAATAGTCGGGCGCGCGTATGAAGGTCGCGTGACGAAAAAAAAGAGGCTCCTTGCGGAGCCTCTTCGATGCGCGCCGGACGAAGCCGGCGCATGCGGTGTCCGACGTTCGTCAGAAGATATTACGCAGGCCGATCGCGATGCCCGTCTGGTTGCTGCGGCCGGGCAGCTCGACGTTCGCCGCGCCGTTCGTCTTGTTGAAGTCGACGGTGCCGTAGATTTCGGTGCGCTTGCTCAGCGCGTACTCGGCGATGCCGACGATCGCATAGCGGTTGCCGCTCGCGAGCGTGCCGTTCGTGGTCATCGCGTTGCGCATGTGGTCGTAGTAGAACGCGCCCGTCAGTGTCAGCGGCGTGCTGACCTGCCAGCTCACGCCCGCGAACGGACCGTCGTCGATGCGGCCCGTGCCCTTCGCGACCGGAATCGTCTGCTGGGCGAGCAGGCTGTCGACGAAGCCCGTGTCGTCCTTCGAGCGCAGGTAGCCCGCGTAGATCTTCGCCTTGCTGAAGGCGTACACGACGTTCGCGTGGTAGATCGTCTGCTTGCGCGCCGAGTTGTCGCTGTTCTGCTGCGCGCCGGCCGCGATGCTGAGCGGGCCCATCACGTACGACAGCGACACGCCCCAGGCATTGCCCTTGCCGAGCGAGCCCGGAATCTGGCCCGAGAAGCCGCCGGCGCCGGTCGATTCGTAGTTGGTGCCGGTCGAGTACATCGCCTTCGCCGTCAGGCCCTCGAACTTGCCCGTGTACTTGATCTGGTTGTCCGCATACAGGCCGCCGCCGAGTGCGACCGGCAGCCACGCGTTTTCGAGGTAGTTGCCGACGGTGAGCGGATCGTAGGTGTCCGACAGCAGGTCGAACAGCGGCGTCTTCTGGCGGCCGAGGGTCACCGTGCCGTACGGGCTCTGCAGGCCGACGTACGCCGCGCGGTTGAACAGGCGGCCGCTGTCGGCGAACGCGCCGTTCTGCAGGTTCACGCCGCTCTCGAGGTTGAACACGGCCTTCAGGCCGCCGCCGAGGTCTTCCGTGCCGTAGATGCCGAAGCGGCTGTTGGTGATCGCGCCGTTGGTCATCGACAGCAGGCCGTCGTTCTTCGCGTTGGCGTTGGTCAGGTAACGGATGCTGGCGTCGGCGACGCCCCAGAGCGTGACCGAGCTTTGTGCTGCTGCGTACTGGCTGGCGAAGGCCAGCGCCGCGCCCCCTGCGATGACTGCGAGTCGGGTGGTCTGCTTCATGAGCTTTCCTTTATTAGGTGTCTCCATTCATGACCGGCCGCGTGCGCAGCCGGGTGGCGATCGCGGACGTTCATGGCGGGCGCGATATGGGCTGAATCATAAGACGAGTGCGAACGCTGAAAGAAATTGAAATACGCGGCAATCGCGCGATTGTCGTCCGGGAACAACGTTTCCCGCGCCGGGCCTCGCTCGCACGGCGGCGGGACGGTGCGCGAGGGTACCGGCTGGCACGCACGGCGCTGTAAGGTTCGTCGATGGTGCGGCGTGCGCACGCGGATCGTCGCGAAGTGGTCGGTGGGGTCGGTGGGGTCGGTGGGGTCGGTGGGGTCGGTGGGGTCGGTGGGGTCGGTGGGGTCGGTGGGGTCGGTGGGGTCGGTGGGTCGGTGGGGTCGGTGGGTCGGTGGGGTCGGTGCAGTCGGTGCAGTCGGTGCAGTCGGTGCAGTCGGTGCAGTCGGTGCGGCGGCCTGCCGTTTGCCGTTTGCCGTTTGCCGTTTGCCGTTTGCCGTTTGCCGTTTGCCGTTTGCCGTTTGCCGTTTGCCGTTTGCCGTCAGGCCGTTTGCCGTCAGGCCGTTTGCGTCGCCGCGCCGCTGCCATCACCCGCGTCGCCGTTGCCGCCCGCGTCGCCCGCCCCGCCGTTCCCTGCGCGGCGCCATGCACGCCGCACGATCTCCGCGAATGCACCGACGAGCAGCAGCACGGCGCCCCACAGCGCGATGTCCGGCACGAGCCGCGTCACGAGGCCGCCGACCACCGCGCCGGCCAGGAAACAGAAGCTGATCGTCGCGAGCAGCGCCGAATCGTGCAGCGCCCCCGCGTCGTAGCGCGGAATCAGCCCGACGAACAGCTTCTGCGCGGCGCGCCGCAGGTTGCCGGTCGTCATCACCGACGTGTACGACAGTTCCTCGAGATGGGTGAACGACAGCGTCTGCAGCGTCGCGACGAACGAGATGCCCGGAATCAGCCATGCGCTCGACGCGCCGACGAGGCCGCTCGCGGCGACGCCGAGAAACGCGATTTCGACGATCAGGCTCACGAACGCCGTATGCCGCATCCAGCCGCGCCGCGCGGCGAGGCCGAGCAGGTGCGCGACGAACACCGCGATCACGAAGCCGCCGAGCGGCGGCACGTGATGCAGCGCGGCGGCCCATTCGCCGGCCGACAGGTTGATGCCGAGGAGCGCGACGTTGCCGGTCATCGTGTTCGCGAACACGTGGCCGTGGCCGACGTACGTGTACGCGTCGAGATAGCCGCCGGACAGCGTCAGCAATGCGGCGACAGTGAGATTGCGGCTGGCGCCGTCGAGATCCATCGATCCTCCGTGGTGCGCGCCGCCCGGCCGCGCGCGGCGGGCGATGCGAATGTCGGTCGTGCCGGCAGGCGCGCCACCGGCACTGCGCGGCCGGGCTTCGCCTCGGGCCGCGCGTCAATATAATGTTTGCCGTCGGGGAACGCGCGGGCGCCGCACATCGCAGCCGGCCGAAGCGTGTCGACTACGCGATTTTCACCGCCGCAAGTCCGGCCGAGTATAACGGGCCGGCCGCGCCGGCCGTGGCCACGCGCGCCGCCCCGCTTCACCGGGCCTTCGAATGACACTTGCGAAGTTCTTCCTGCGCTACACGGTCATCCCGTTCGCCGCGATCGTGCTGGTGGCCGTCTGGGCATTCAACCGCGAATCGGGCGAGATCGATGCGCGCCAGTACGCGGCGCTGGTGGCCGCGTATCCGTCGTTCACGCCGAAGCTGAAGCACGAGGTGGCCGACGCGTTGCGCGGCGGCAGGCTTGCGAAGGCCGATTACGGCGCGATCATGCGCGACGCGCTCGACGCGGGGTTCGTGGTTGATTGGCCGGCCCCGACGGACGACGTCCGCGGCGAGCGCGGCCGGCTGCTCGGCCTCGTGAACGGCGACCTGCCGGCATCGCAATAGCCCGCGGCGGCAGCGGGCAGCGGGCAGCGGGCAGCGGGCAGCGGGCAGTGAGCAGTGAGCAGTGAGCAGTGAGCAGTGAGCAGTGAGCAGTGAGCAGCGGCGAGCGGCGAGCGGCGAGCGGCGAGCGGCGAACGGCGAACGGCGAACGGCGAACGGCGAACGGCACGATACGCCGCTCACTGCCCGATGCCCGTGAGCCCGATCAGCGCGCCGCCCCCGAGCAGCCACAGCGGATGGATGCGCGTGCGCCACGCCAGCACCGCGCATGCGGCCGTGATGCCCCACTGGATCGCGGTGCGGTTCGACGCCTCGGAAATCAGCACCGCGCTCGCCGCGACGAGCCCGGCCGTCACCGGCATCATCCCCTGCTGCACGTAGCGGCGCCACGGCCGGTCGCGAAAGCGCTCCCACGCATGCAGCGCGAGCACGGTGACGATCGACGACGGCCCGAACTTCGCGAGCGACGCGACGAGCAGCCCGGCCCAGCCGGCCACGTGCCAGCCGACCAGCGACACGATCATCATGTTCGGCCCGGGCGCCGCCTGGGCCAGCGCGAACAGCGCGGTGAACTCGTGCGCGCTCATCCAGTGATGCACGTCCACGACCTGCCGCTGCATCTCCGGCAGGATCGTGTTGCCGCCGCCGAACGCGAGCAGCGACAGTTGGCTGAAGATCGTCGCGATGGCGATCAGCGTGTCGCTCATGGCCGCCCCTCCCGTTGCGAGTCGGGCGTGCCGGACGCGGCGGCCGGCGCCGACGTGCCCGCGTCGCGGCGGCGCGACGCGAGCCAGATGCTGACGGGCGTCAGCACGAGCATCGTGGTCAGCAGCGGCATGCGCAGCACCGCGATCGCGACGAGCGCGCACACCGCGATCGCAGCCGCCGTGCGCGGCGCCCGGAGCAGCGGCTTCGCCACCTTCACGGCCATCGCGACGAGCAGGCCGGCCGCCGCCGCGGCGAGCCCCGCGAACAGGTGCTGCACGCGCGGATCGCTCTGGGTCTTCGCGTACAGCACGCCGAGCGCGACGACGACGAGCGTCGGGCCCGCGATCAGCCCGAGAATGCCGGCGAACGCGCCGGCGACGCCGCGAAAGCGCATGCCGACGGCGACCGACAGGTTGATCACGTTGCCGCCCGGCAGGAACTGGCACAGGCCGAGCAGATCGGTGAATTCGTCGGCGGAGAGCCATTTGCGCTCGTCGACGATCGTGCGCCGCGCGAACGGCAATGCGCCGCCGAACGACATCAGGCCGAGCGACAGGAAACCGGTGAACAGCTCGGTGAGGCCGACGCCGCGGCGGGACGCGGCAGGCGGCGGGGAGGCGGGCGGCAAAGCGGATTGCATGGGGCTCCTCATCAAACGGTGAATCGAGATTACCGCCGTTCAGGATTCCGGCAAAACGATTTTATCGGCGAGTCCTTGTGATCTAGAATCACAAGCATGGCACGCGATCTCCCGCCCTTTTCCGCGCTTCGGGCCTTTGAAGCCGCGGCACGACATGAAAGCTTCAGCGCCGCCGGCGACGAGCTGCATGTGACTCACGGTGCCATCAGCCGGCAGATTGCCGGGTTCGAGGCGTGGCTCGGCAAGCCGGTGTTCCACCGCTACGGCAAGCGCGTGAAGCTCACCGACGAAGGCCGCCGCTACCTGGACACCGTGCGCGCGGCGTTCGACAGCATCGCGCACGCGACCGAGCAGTTGCGCAATACCGGCGCGGCGCGCGTCCTGCGCATCAACGCGCTGCCGACCTTCGCGATGAAATGGCTGCTGCCGCGGCTGTCGCGGTTCCAGCGCGACGTGCCGAACGTCGAGCTGAAGCTGTCGACGTCGAATGCGCCGCTCGACGCGCTGAACGGCTTCGACGTCGCGATCCGCCGCGGCCCCGGCCACTGGCCGAACTGCACGAGCGGCCACTTCCTCGACGAAAGCGTGATTCCGGTGTGCAGCCCGGCACTGCTCAAGCGCGCGCCGATCACCCGCGCGGACGATCTCGCGCGGCACGTGCTGCTGCATTCGGATACGCGGCCGGAAGGCTGGCGCGACTGGTTCGCGGCGGCCGGCGTCGCGATGAAGGGGCGCAAGCGGCAGTCGTTCGACCACTTCTACCTGGCGCTGCAGGCGGCCGTCGACGGGCTCGGTGTCGCGCTCGGCCCGTTGCCGCTGATCGACGACGAACTCGCGAGCGGGCGCCTGGTGATGCCGCTCGACGGCCCACGCATCGCCACGCGCAGCTACTGGTGGATCGCGCCGGGCGCACCGGCCGACGATCCGCTCGTCGCGCAGTTCTGCGCGTGGCTCGACGCGCAGGCGAACGCAAACGCATGACGCGCTACGCACCCGACACCTGATCGCCACGCAGGCGCCGCGCTGCCGCCCGCCCCACACACGTTGCAAGACTGAAACCATTCGCACGCGTCGCGTCCGTTTCCCCTGCGGATTCGCGGTCGCGCCGCACATGCGATCCCCCGTCATTCCGGCCTTTCCGCACCGGGTCTGGCGCGCCGCCGGCCCGCGCCGCCGCAGCAGGTTTCACGCCTGAAACATCGCCCCCTCCGAAACGGCGCACGGCGGCAAACGCCGACCGCTCAGCCCCTGTCCGCGCGGCTTTCCGCGCGCTGGCCCACTGCTTGCTGATACAGCCGTGCAGACAACGACGACTGCACGGCCGGACGGTTCGATGCAGACGACAAACAATCATCAAGCAGGTCGGGGAAATCATGTCGAAAATCATATCGGCCGTCACACGGCTGCTGTCTCGCATCACTGCTCCTGTCACTGCTCCTGCCTGGCATCGCCTGATGCCGGCGGCGCGACTTCGCGCCGCCGACATCCGATACGCCGACACGGTCCGCATCGTCACCCGACGTCACGACGCCTCGATTCGATAGGCAAGCCCCGGGAAGTCCCAGCCGGGCGCATGCGCCACGACGACGATCCGCGCCGTTCGCGCGGGCATTGCCGCCGACGACCGCTCCGCGCGCGAAGCAAGCGCGCCGGCGGCGACGGCCGCGAGATGTCGTACGCCCCGCAGCGCCGAGGCCGGGCCTCCCGAGCCCCAAGCGCCGCGCCTGTCCGGCCGGCGCATACCGACACGAAGGAGGCGCCCACCCAGCAAACGACCCATTCCGACCCAACCAGAAGACCCATTGCGCATCCGGACGATCGAGATCCCGTCCCGAACGACCCTCTCGTCGCACCGGCCGCACGTTCCAGCTTTCAAGGGAGAAACCCATCATGACGCAATCCGTACTGACCAAGGCGGCGCTGGCCGCATCGCTCGCTTGCGTGGCCGTCGCGGCATCGGCCGGCCAGGCCAGCTCGACGTTCGGCGTGTCCGCCACCGTCAACGCAACCTGCCTGATCGACTCGGCGAGCGCGCTGACCTTCCCCGCCTACACGCCGGGCACCGGCGATCAGACGGCCCAGTCGGCGATCACGGTCCGCTGCACGAACGGGACGAATTTCAACATCGGCCTGAATGCGGGCACCACGTCGGGCGCCACGGTCGCGAGCCGCATCATGACGAGCGGTTCGAATCAGCTCAATTACACGCTGTACCAGGATTCGAACCGCACGGTCGTCTGGGGCAACACGCCGCCGACCGACACCGTCAACGGCACGGGCGCCGGCATGGCGATGGCCCAGGCAATCACCAAGACCGTCTACGGCAAGGTGCCGGACCAGCCCAACGCCGTGCCGGGCAACTACGCCGACACGGTGACCGTCACCGTGACGTTTTAGCGCGGCGCGGGAGGGCCCGTCGCATCCCGCATGCGCGCGCCCTCCCCACCGGCCGCCACCGCGCCCGTCGCGCGCAGCGCCGCGCATGGCGAAGCGAATCTCACAGGGGTAGATCTGCGATGAAACCGAACACGTGCCAACTCGCGAAGTGGATCGCGGCCGCAACGCTTGCCGCGGCATGCGTCGACAGTCATGCAACGAATTTCACGGTGTCGCCCGTTCGCGTCGAACTGTCCGCGGCGCACACGAGCGTCGCGCTCACGGTCAGGAACGAGTCGGCCGACGAACCCGTGATCGTCCAGCTGGGTACCGCCGCGTGGTCGCAAAACGCGGGCGACGACGTCTATGCGTCCACCGGCGACCTGATTGCCGCTCCGCCCATTTTCACGATCCCGCCCGGCGGTTCGCAGGTCGTGCGGGTCGGCCTGCGACACGCGCCGAGCGCGGATCAGGAAATCGGCTACCGGCTGTATCTGCGCGAAGTGCCGCCCACGCCGAAGCCGGGATTCGCCGGCGTGCAGATCGCGCTCGAAATGAGCCTGCCGATCTTCGTGAGGCCGAAGACCGACACCGCCCCTCGCCTGCGCTGGGCAGCGGCCCCGCGTCCGAGCGGCGCCGGCATGCTCGCGCTGCGCGTGACCAACGAAGGCACCGCGCATGCGCAGGTGGCGAACCTCGAGCTGCTCGCGCCGGGCAGCGACCGGCCGGTCGCCACGCATGCGGAGTTCGCCTACATTCTGCCGGGCCAGTCGCGGCAGCTGATGTTCAAACCCGGCTCCGGCGCCGTACCGGCCGTTGCTTCCGGATTGCATTTGGTCGGCTACTCCGATGCGGGCAACATCGACTCCACGATCGCGCCGAACGACCGCTAAGGCGGCGATCCTGATCGCGATCATCATGAGCACACGGATGACATTCGCGGAAGAACGTCCGGTCGCGGCACCGGCGGCACCGGCGGCGCACGCCGCGGCGGGCGGCGCCGCCGAGCTGCTGTATCAGGTCGACATCAACCGGCAGGGGCTCGACGAAACCGCGTTGCTGATCAAGGCGGCCGACGGCGAATTCTACGTGTCGGCCGACGACCTGAAGCGCTGGCGGCTCAAGTTGCCGGACGTCCGGCCGCTGGCCGGCGCCGACGCGCCGTTCTACCCGCTGAAGTCGATCGCGGGGCTCGCCTGCACGGTCGACGAGAAAAATCTGACGATGTCGATCAGCGTGCCTGCCGATGCGTTCGTCGGCGCGTCGTTCGACGAGACGGAGCGGAATCGCCGGCCCGCGGTCGAACCGGGCATCGGCGGCTTCTTCAATTACGACCTGCTCGCCGAGCAGGCCGCGGGCCGCACGCATGGCTCGGGCCTGTTCGAGCTCGGCTTCTTCAATCGTTTCGGCGTCGGCGTCGGCACGTTCCTCGCGGACGAGTCGGGCCCCACCCGCCGGCTGACGCGCCTCGAAACCACGTGGACGACCGATCGCCCCGGCAAGCTCGCCAGCCTGCGCATCGGCGACGCGATCAGCCGCCCCGGCATGTGGGGCCGCGCGATCCGCTTCGGCGGCATTCAGTACGCGACCAATTTCGCGACGCAGCCCGGGCTCGTCACGATTCCGCTCCAGGGCGTGAGCGGGCAGGCCGTGCTGCCTTCGACCGTCGACGTCTACGTCAACAACGCGCTCACGTCGACGCGCGACGTCGCGCCCGGCCCGTTCGCGATCAACAACGTGCCCGTGGTGACCGGCCAGGGCGACGTGCGGGTCGTGGTGCGCGACGTCATGGGCCGCGAACAGGTGATCACCCAGTCGTTCTACGCGAGCGCGAATCTCCTCAAGCAAGGCATGCAGGACTTCTCGTACGAGGTCGGCAAGGAGCGGCGGGATTTCGGCCTGGCAAGCAACGACTACGGACGATGGTTCGCCAGCGCGACGCACCGGATCGGCGTGACCGACCGGTTCACCGGCGAGATCCACGCCGAAGCCGAAGCATCCCGGCAGAACCTCGGCGTCGGCGGCGTGTTGCTGGCCGGCCCGCTCGGCGTCGTCAATGCGGCCGCGGCGGCGAGCCGCAGCGCCGACGGCCCCGGCGCGCTTGCGGTGATCGGCGTGGAGAGCCAGTCGGGCCTCGTCGACATCGGCGCGCACGCGCAATGGGCCACGCCGCATTTCGCGCAGATCGGGCTCGAGCCGGGCACGCCCGCGCCGAAGCTGCTGACGAGCTTCAACATCGGCGTCGGGATGGGCCGCTTCGGCTCGCTCGGGCTCGCGCACGTGTTCGTCGACGATCGCGGCGGCTACAAGGTTCAGCTGCTGTCGCTCAGCTACAGCGTTCAGCTCGGCCGTTTCGGCTTCGCGAACGTCAGCGTCAGCAAGCCGCTGGGCGGATCGGGCGCGACCAGCGTCGGCGTCGCGTGGACGATACCGATCGACAACCGCACGAGCGCGTCCTTCGTGACGACGCACCAGCAGGGCGCGACCGACATGCTCGCGCAAGTGCAGCGCAGCCTGCCGGTCGGCGAAGGATTCGGCTACTCGGTTCAGGCGGGCAACAACACGCAGGATGCGAGCGCGACGCTGCAGACGCGCACCGGCACCTACAGCGTCGAGGCCGCGTCCTATCGCGGCCGGGCCGGCGTCAGGGCCAACGCATCGGGCGGCGTCGCGTTCGTCGACGGCACGGCGCGCCTGTCGCGCCAGATCACGGACAGCTTCGCGCTCGTCAAGGTGCCGGGCTTCGCCAACGTCGGCATCCTCGCGGACAACCAGCTCGTCGCTCACACCGACGCCAACGGCGTCGCGCTGCTGCCGCGGCTGCGCGCCTATGAAAGCAATCCGATCTCGATCGAGCAGGCCGACCTGCCGTTCGACGCGAAGATCGGCACGCTGAAGCTCGACGCGGTGCCCTATTTCCGCAGCGGCATGGCGCTCGAGTTTCCGATCTCGCGTTCGCGCGGCGCGGTGCTCACGCTCGATCTCGAGAACGGCGCGCACTTGCCGGCAGGCGCGGTCGTCACGGTCGCGGGGCAGAAGGAAGCCTTCCCGGTCGGCCACGACGGCGTCGTCTATCTCACCGGACTGTCGGAGCAGAACCGCCTGCGCGCGACGTGGCGCGACCAGCAGTGCGACCTGACCGTCCGCTTTCCCGCCGGCGACGATCCGCTGCCGGACCTGGGCACCCATCTTTGCAAGGGAGTCACACCATGAGACATCGCAAGCATGCCGGGCGGCGCGACCGGCTGACGCGCGTTCGCGCCGCCGCGGCGGCGCTCGCGGCCGGCGCGGCCGTGCTGCACGCACTGCCCGCGCTCGCGGCGACGACCTGCACGATGAACGCGCCGTCGTCGATGGTGTTCGGCACGTACGACACGATCAATGCCGCCACCTCCGCGGTCACGATCTCGGTCAACTGCACCGGCAGCGGTACCGCCACGCCGACGGTGTCGGCAAGCATGGGCGGCGGCACCTACGCGAATCGCCTGATGACCCGGACCGGCGGCGCGCAGACGTTGGGCTACAACATGTATCTCGACAGCGCGCACACGACGATCTGGGGCGACGGCACGAGCGGCACGTCCACGATTTCGTGGGGCAAGACCAACGGCGCCGCCAACTTCAGCTCGACCGTGTACGGCTTGATCCGCGGCGGCCAGAACGTCGTGCCGGGCGGCTACGCGGACCAGAACATCACGATCATGTTCAACTACTAGGCGAAGCGGCGGCGCGCGCACGATCCCGCCGCCGCGTCGATCGCCACCATGGACTCAGACAACGGGTGCAGATCATGAATCGAATCGAGACAGCGCGTGCCGCCGCATCGCGGCGCAGGCAGTGCGGACGGCGCGGCGCATCCCAATCCGCGCCGATACGGGCCGCTCGCCACGCGAAACGGATGCTGGCCGCGATGGCCGCGCTATCGATCGTGTCGTTCGGCGCCGGGCCGGGCCCGGCCGATGCGAAGCAGGCCACCCGGTCGGTGCAGGTCGGCGCGACGGTCCAGCCGTACGCGCGGCTCAAGGCGACCAGTCCGGTCCAGCTCGTGATCGCGAACAAGGACACGAGCGTCGGCTCCCTGAGCGTGCCGAACGTCAACAACCCCGCCGGGACGACGCTTGCGGTCCAGACCAACGACCGGGCCGGGTACACGGTGCTGGTGCAGATCGCCGCCGCCAGCCAGTCGCAGTTCAGCTCGATCGAGATCGGCGGCATCGGCGGCAAGGTCGTGCTTCCGGCGACGGGCGGCAAGATCGCCGTGCCGTATACGGCGCTCAACACGACCTTCACGGTGACCTATCGTTTCGTGTTCGCGCCGAAGGCGAAGGACGGGACCTTCGCCTGGCCGGTTACGTTCTCGGTGCAGCCCAACCCGTGACGTCCGACGATCGCCGGGGCCGAGGGCGAGGCCGGCAGTCGTGATCGGCGCCGTGGCTCACACCACCGGCCCCGGTTCCTTTTCCTTGCGCAGGATCGCGTACAGGATGATCGCGCCGAAGGTCGCGGTGCCGATCCCGCCGAGCCCGAAGCCGCCGATCTTCAGCGAGAAGTCGCCGGCGCCGAGCACCAGCGTGACGGCCGCGACGATCAGGTTGCGGTTGTCGGAGAAGTCGACCTTGTTGACGACCCAGATCCGCGCGCCCGTCACCGCGATCAGCCCGAACACGACGATCGACACGCCGCCGAGCACGGGGCCCGGGATCGTCTGGATCACCGCGCCGAACTTCGGCGAGAAGCCGAGCCCGATCGCGATCAGCGCGGCGAGCGCGAACACGAGCGTCGAGTAGATCCGCGTGACGGCCATCACGCCGATGTTCTCCGCGTAGGTGGTCACGCCCGTGCCGCCGACGCTGCCCGAGACGATCGTCGCGAGCCCGTCGCCGATGAACGCGCGGCCGACGTAGCGGTCGAGGCTGGTGCCCGTCATCGCGCTGACGGCCTTGATGTGGCCGAGGTTCTCCGCGACCAGGATCACCGCGATCGGCGCGAGCATCAGCATCGCGTGCGGATCGAACACCGGCGCGCGGAAGCTCGGCACGCCGAACCACGCGGCATGCGCGACGATCGTGAAATCGATCGGCTTGCCGAGACCCATCCCGTTGGTCGCGATCGCGTAGATCACATAGGCGATCACGAGCCCGACGAGGATCAACAGGCGCTGCATCATCCCGCGCGCGAACACCGCGACGCCGCCGACGCACAGCACCGTGACGAGCGCCATCACCGATTCGAAGGTCGAGGCCGACACGCCCTTGACCGCGATCGGCGCGAGGTTCAGCCCGATCACCGCGACCACCGCGCCGGTCACGACCGGCGGCATCAGCGTCTCGATCCAGCGCGTGCCGATCGCCTGCACCAGCGCGCCGAGCGCGACGTACACGACGCCGCACGCGACGATCCCGCCGAGCGCGACCGGAATGTTCGGGTTCGGCCCGCTGCCGCCGTAGCCCGTCACCGCGATCACGAGGCCGATGAACGCGAAGCTCGAGCCGAGATAGCTCGGCACGCGCCCGCCGACCAGCACGAAGAACAGCAGCGTGCCGATGCCCGACATGAAGATGCACAGGTTCGGGTCGAAGCCCATCAGCAGCGGCGCGAGCACGGTCGAGCCGAACATCGCGACGACGTGCTGCACGCCCATCGCGATCATCTGCGGCCACGCGAGGCGCTCGTCTGGGCTGACCACGCGCGAGGCCGCGCCGGTCGGCTGGACCCGCCAGCGCGGGAAGTAGGAATCGGACATGGGGAAAGCGCTCCTGTCGGTCGTCGGTCGCCGGCTGCGAAGGATGCGCCGGTCTGGAATCTGGCGCGAGTTTACGGAGCGGAATGGGGGCTGGCAAGCGACCCGGTAGGCAGGGCCGGCCAGACGAGAACGCGGCAGGCCGCGCGAGAGAACCGGTGCGCGACCGCGCGGCCCGGCGAAGCGCCCGTCCGCGCATGATGCGCGGCTGGCGGCGGCAAGCGCCGGCCGCGAAGTAAGCATGCGCTCACATCGAAGCCGGCGCCGCGTTCCTCACGGGTTGATGTACTGGAACAGCGACAGGTTCTGCAGTTGCACGTACGCCTTCTGCGCGCCGGTCAGCGCGTTCTGCACCTGCAGGTACTGGCTGATCGTCGTGACCATGTTGGTGCTGGTCAGGTCCGTCAGGTTGCTGGTCGTCTGCAGCGACGCGGTCTGGGTGACGGCCTGCATCGCCTTCACTTCCTGCTCGCGGCCGCCGACGGATGCCTGGATCGTCGTCACGTTGCGCATCGTGTTGCCGACCTTGATCGACCCGGTCATCAGCGCGTTCTTCAGCGACACGGCCGCGACAGGGTTGCCGGTCACCGGCGTCTTCAGCGCCGCGATCATCGAGTCGAGCGTCGAGAAGATGTCGGCGCCGCCGCTCGCCTGCGGGCCGGGCGTCACGGCGAACGTATCGCCGCTGCTCGGCGTGCCCGATACGGCCACCGTCATCCCGCTGCCGAGCGCGATCGACGCACCCGACGTGTAGGCCTGCGCGGGCGTCGTGGTCGGCGGCTTGGCCGAGCTGTCGGTCACCGTGTAGGTCGGCGCGGCGGGCGTGCCGCCGAACGTGATCGCGAAATGGTGATCGTTGGTCGCGGCGGACGGGTCCGTCACCGTCACCGCGCCGATCGCGCCGGTGCCGACGTTGCCGGCGCCGGCCGACGGAACCTGCGCGCTGCCGAGCGACGGCACGGACATGAACACCGCCGAACCGGTGTCGCCCTGCGACACGCTGCTCGAATCGGCGATCTGCACCTGGCGCGTGCCCGAGTCGCCGACGTAGCTGATGCTGCCGTTCGGGCTGGCCGTGAACGGCGCCGTCGAATTGTTCAGGCCGGCGAACAGGTAATTGCCGGCACCGTCGTTCGAGTTCGCGAGCGTCACCAGCTGGTCGCGATAGCCTTGCAGCTGCGTCGCGAGCGCCGAGCGGTCGCTGTCGGCCAGCGAGCCGTCGCCGGCACGCACGATCAGCGTCTGCACGCCGGTCAGCACGCTGCTCACGCTCTGCAGCGCCTGGTCCTCGGCCTGCAGCGACGCGAGCGCGGTGGTCTGGTTGGTCGCATACTGCGACAGCGTCGCCGACGTCATCGACAGCTGCACGGCCTGCGCCGCGCCGACCGGGTTGTCGGCCGGCGTCTGCAGGCTCGTGCCGCTCGAAATCTGCTGGTACAGCTGCGCGAGCTGCGCCTGCTGATCGTTCATCTGTGAAACGTTCAGCTGGAAGAACTGGGCGCTGGAAATTCGCATCGCTTCTATCCCTCGAATCCGGTCAGTTGAACAGGCCGAGCACGGTCTGGAACAGCGTCGCCGCCGTCTGGATCACTTTCGCGTTCGCCTGGTAAAGCTGCTGGTACTGCATCAGGTTCGCCGCTTCCTCGTTCTGGTTCACGCCCGACACCGACTGCTGCGCGGTCGTGATCTGGCCGACGAGCGAGGTCTGCGCGGCGCTCGACGACTTCAGCTGGCTCGCCGTGTTGCCGATCGCGTTCACGTAGTTCGCATACGCGCCGGTCAGCGTCGTCGTGCCGCCGCCGAGCGCCTTCGCGGTGACGAGCTGCGACAGCGCTTGTGCGTTGGAGCCGTCGCTCGTGCCGCCCGCGTACGGTCCGATCGTGAACGTGTCGCCATCCGACGGCGCGCCGGACAGCGTGACGGTCACGCCGTTCATCACGCCCGCCGGAGCCGGCTGCGTGGTGCTGTTGATCGTCAGCTTCGCGCCGGCCGTCGCGTTGTACGGCACGCTGTCGGTCGGGCTCGTGATCGTCACTGAGGTCGGCGGGGTGCCCGCGATCGTCACCGTGGTGCCGGCCGGGAAGCCCGACAGCGACTGCGACGCCGCGTCGTAGGTCAGCTTGGTCGGCGTCGTCGGCACCTGGTAGCCGGCGCTCACCGCGCCCTGCGTGATCTTTGCCGTGCCGATGTTGGTTTTCGATGCCGCAGCGACCACCGGCGACGCGGCCGCGATCGCCGAGCCGCTCGTGGTCGCGAGGCCGAAGCCGGTCAGCGCGCCGCGCGTCGGCAGCACGGTGAACTGGTCGCCGGCATTCATCGCGCCGGACGAGAACGAGAAGTTCAGCCCGCCGAGCGAGACCGGCATCGGACCCGCCTTCTGGTCGACCACCGACCCGCTCGCGCGGTCGGTCAGCGTGTAGTTCGTGCCGTCGTACGACAGCGTGTAGTCGCTCGTCGTCGGCTGCGACGCATTGGCGAACGACACGGACAGCGACGCGTTGCCGGTGTTGCCCTGATTCGAATAGACGGTCGGGTTCGTCACCGTGAACAGGTTGCCGCCCGGCTTGCCCGCCAGATCGACGCCGAGCGCGTTCTGCGCGTTGACCTGCGCGGCGAAGCTGGTCGCGAGCGCGCCGAGTTGCGCCTGCGCCGGGTCGAGCGTCTGACGGCGGAACGCGAGCAGGCCGCCGAGCGTGCCGCCCGACAGCGACGCATCCGGCAGCGCCTGGTTCGGCCCCTGCGGATTCGCGCCGGCGATGCCCTGCGACACGACGGTCAGCTCGCTCGGATCGGACGACGACGTGACGGTCGCAAGCTGGTAGCTCTTGTCGGCGACGACGAGCGGCTGGCCGCCCGCGAGGAATACGCTGTAGCCGCTGTCGTTGCGCACGACCTGCACGCCGGCGAGGCTCGACAGGTTCGACACCGCGAGGTCGCGCTGGTCCATCAGCTGGTTCGGCGGCTGCCCCTGGCTGCTCGCCGCCGAGATCTGCTGGTTCAGCTGCGCGATCTGCGCGGTGTACGTGTTGATCTGCGACACGGTGCTGGTGAGCTGCGTGTTCACGCTCTGGCGCAACGCGTCGTATTGCTGGCCCGCCGCCTTCAGCTGGTCGCCGAGAATCTGCGCGTTGCTGATCGCGGTCTGCCGCACCGACGGATCGGACGCATTGTTCGCGACGTTCTGCAGCCCGGTGAAGTAGCTCGTGATCGCGGTCGAGATGCCGGCCGTCGGGCTGCCGACGTAGTTGTTCAGCTGCGCGACGAGCGAATACCACGTCGACAGCGCGCCGCCCTGCGTCTGCGCGCCGTTCAGCTGGTCGCTCAGGTACTGGCTGTACTGCCGCTGCACGGTGACGGTGTTCACGCCCTGGGGCATGTAGCCGCTGCTGGTGTACTGGCCGCTCGCCTCGGCATAGACGGGCCGCTCGACCGAATAGCCGGGCGTCGCGGCGTTGCTGATGTTCTGGCCGGTCGTCGTGAGGCCCCAGAGCGCGGCATTCAGGCCGCTGACGCCGAGGTTCATGAGTGAGTTGGACATGCGCGATCCTGATGAGCCGGCCGCGCTGCGGCCGCCGGGTTGCGTGACTCCCGGTATAACGGCCGCGGATCGAAAAAATTGAGGAAAAAATGCGTGCGCGGCGCACGGGCGTGCGTCGCCGGTCGAAGCGGCCGGCGGGCGTGCCGGCGGGGCTGTGCGGGCGGCCCGTGCGGGGCCGGCCGCCGGGTGCGCGTCAGGCCCGCGCGAGCGAGCGGCGCTTCATTTCGAGCTGCGTGATCAGCCGCTGCAGCGTGTTCTCCGCGCTGCCCGGCAGCGACATGTAGCGGAAGCCGAGCTGGTAGCGCCGCGAGCCGTTCGGCAGCTGCGTCGAACGCTGCGACACCAGTTGCAGGTCGAGCGACAGCTTGCCGTGGCCGGTCAGCTCGAGCTCGACGTCCGGCAGCAGCGTGCCGACCTCGAGCGCCTCGACGCGCTCGTCGGCCGTGCGCAGCCCCACGCCGCCGAGCGACAGGTTGTGCACCTCGAACAGGAAGCTTTCACCGTCCGGCAGCTTGCCGCGGCAGAGGAACGGATCGACGATCGGCGCGTCGACGCGGAAATATTCGCGGCGCTGGATGCAGACCAGCACGTCGGGAAAATCGGCGACGAACGCGGGCAGCCCCTCGTAGCGCGTCTCGCGCGGCGTGCCCGTGGTGAATTCGACGCGCACGCCCTCCGGCGCGGCCGCGAACGTGCAGTGCGACGCGCCGAGGATGCCGGCGTTCTGCTCGGACAGCGCGCCCCAGTCGAACGTGAACGTCCGTTCGCCGACGTCGACCTCGAGCAGGCGCGTGACGAGCTGGCCGCCCGGGTACTGGACGGTCAGGAAATCGCCCCGGTTCACGAGGTTGCGCAGCTGCACGCCGATTTCCAGCGGGTTGCGGCGGGCATAGTCGGGCCCGGAGTGGCCTGAATCCAGGCTGGGGTCCATCGACGTTTCGATATTCATGGCTAGCCGGTCTTTCTTGTCTTGTCATGGGCGCCCGGACAACCGGTGCGCAGTAAAACCGGGCCAGAACACCGGCCCGGCCGCAGGTCTCTCACACTTAGCGGCAGTGCTGACCGAAAGTTTAGATCGAAACGGTGATTTATTTCGCGCAAACGTTGAAACCGCGCGCGGCGGGATGCCGGGCGCGGTCCGAAGGGATGCCACAGCGGCGCCGGGCGGGCCCGTCAGCCGATCTGCTGCATGATCGAGATCAGCTTCTTCGCGTAATTCGGGTCGGTTGCGTAGCCGGCTTTCTGCATGCCGTGCGCGAAGCCTTCGACGCTGCGGCTCGCGCTCAGCACGCCCGCGTAGCGCGGATTGTTCTTCAGCAGGTTCGCGTAATCGGTCATCGCGTGCTCGTACGAGTCGTACGCGCGGAACTTCGCGACCACGCGGCGCGGCGTGCCGTTCACGTATTCGGTGGTCAGCGCCGACACGGTGCGGCCGGTCCAGCTCTTGTTCGCCTTGATGCCGAACACGTTGTAGCTGGTCGAGCCGTCCGCCGCACGGATCTCGCGCTTGCCCCAGCCCGATTCGAGCGCGGCCTGGCCGACGATGAAACGCGCCGGGATGCCGGTCGTCGCACTGGCCGCCTGCGCGGGGGCCGCGAGCCGGTCGACGAACGCGTCCGCGTTCTGCACGCCGCTCGCGCCCTTCAGCGGCGGCGTCAGCGCGCTGCCGGCCGAATAGCCGCGCGCGCCGGCAAGCCCGCCGTTGTTCGCCGCGTTCGCATAGGCCTTCGCCATCGCGTTCATCGCGGCGAGGCTGCCTTCGTTGCCGGCCGTGCCGGGGCCGCCGGCGCCCATGCCGCCCATGCCGCTTGCACCGACGTCGGCCGCCGTGTCGCTGCCCGCGCCGACGCCCGCATTGCGCAGCAACTGCTTCATCAGCGCGTCGGCGACGCCGATCCCGTGCTTCGACATCTGCTGCGCGAGCTGCTGATCGAGCATCGACGTGTACATCTTCGACGTATGCGAATCGAACAGCCCGCCGTCGGGCGACGCGTCGCGCATGCTCTTGAGCATCATCTGCGTGAACATCGCGTCGAACTGGCCGGCCACCGCCTTCGCGCCGGCCTGCGGCGACTGCTTCGCCTGCGCGCGCAGCGCATCGAAACCCTGCACGTCGAGCGCGAAGCGCTGCGTGAGGTCATTCGCGTTGGGGAGATTCGCCGCCATTTAGATCACCTCCAGGTCGGCGCGCAGCGCGCCGGCCGCCTTCATCGCCTGCAGGATCGACATCAGGTCCGCGGGCGTCGCGCCGAGCGTGTTCAGCGCCTTCACGACGTCGGCGAGATTCGCGCCGGCCGTCACCATCTTCAGCGCGCCGTTGTCCTGCTTGAGCTGGATCTGCGACTGCTGCGCCACCACCGTCTGCCCGTTCGAGAACGGCCCCGGCTGCGACACCACCGGCTGCGTGTTGACAACCACCGACAGGTTGCCGTGCGCGACCGCGCAGCTTTGCAGCGTGACCATCTGGTTCATCACGATCGAGCCGGTGCGCGCGTTCAGGATCACCTTGGCGGCGGCCTTGTCCGGGCTCACGTCGAGGTTCTGCAGCCGCGCCATGAACGCGACCTGCTGCGCGGAGTCGGCCGGCGCCGCGAGCTGGATCGTGCGGCCGTCGAGCGCCGTCGCGGTGCCCGGGCCGAAGCTCGAGTTGACCGCGGACACGATCCGCTGCGCGGTGCCGTAATCCATGTCGTTCAGTTGCAGTTGCAGCACGCCGTTCATCTGCGCGATCGCGTTGGGCACTGCGCGCTCGACGATCGCGCCGCCGACGATCCGGCCGGCCGCGAGCTGGTTCACCTGCACGCGGCTGCCGTTCGCGCTGGCGCCCGCGCCGCCGACCGCCATGTTGCCCTGCGCAAGCGCATACACCTGGCCGTCCGCGCCCTTCAGCGGCGTGAGCAGCAGCGTGCCGCCGCGCAGGCTCTTCGCATTGCCGAGCGACGACACGGTCACGTCGAGCGCCTCGCCCGGCCGTGCGAACGGCGGCAGCGTGGCCGTCACCATCACGGCCGCGACGTTCTTCAACTGCATGTTGTTCAGCGACGACGGGCCGCCGTTGGCCGAACCGTTGTTGATCGAGATGCCGAGGTTCGCGAGCATGTTCGCGAGCGTCTGCGTCGTAAACGGCGTCTGCATCGTCTGGTCGCCCGTGCCGTCGAGGCCGACGACGAGGCCATAGCCGATCAGCGGGTTGTCGCGCACGCCCTGGATCTGCGCGAGATCCTTCAGGCGCTCCGCGTGCGCGGGCGTGGCGCCGAGCACGCAGGCGGCCACGGCCGCGAACGCGACGGCGAGCCGCGCGGCGGCATGCGCGCGGGCCGACAGGCGGCTGAACAGGGTCGTCTGCATCGTCATCACCACGGCGCGATGTTGAGGAAGAAGCGCTGCAGCCAGCCCATCGTCTCGGCTTCGTTGATGTAGCCCTTCGACGAGTATTCGATCTTCGCGTCGGCGACCTGGGTCGAATAGACCGAGTTCGCGCCCGAGATCGTGTTCGGGTTGACGACGCCCGAGAAGCGCACGAATTCGTTGCCCTGGTTGATCAGCATCTGCTTCTCGCCGCTCACCACGAGGTTGCCGTTCGGCAGCACGTTGGTGACGGTCACCGTGATCGTGCCGTTGAACGTGTTCGCCGCGCTCGCGCCGCCGGTGGCCGCGAACTTGTTCGCGCCGGTCGCCGACAGGTTCGCCTTCGCGAACAGCCCGCCGAGGAAGCCGACCGTCGGCACGTTGAAGTCGGTATTGCCCTGCCGGTTCGTGTTCGCGCCCGACGATTTGGTCGCGTTGATGTTCTCCGCGATCATGATCGTCAGGATGTCGCCGATGTTGCGCGGGCGCTGATCCTCGAACAGCGGTCGCCCGGCGTAGCCGGGGTTGTAGATCGAGCCGGGCGCCTGCATCGACATCGGCATCGGCGGCTGCGCCGTCATCGGCTGCTGGATGATCGGATCGCGCGGAATCTGCGCGCAACCGGCGAGCGCCGCCACCGCGACCGCGCAGGCGGCGCGGACGGTGGCTGACGAGGGGAGGCGAACCTGCTTCATGGCGACGACGGGACGTTCCGGTTAGGTCTTCATCTGCGTGACGGTCTGCAGCATCTGGTCGGACGTCGTCACGGCCTTGCTGTTGATCTCGTAGGCACGCTGCGTCTGGATCATGTTGACGAGTTCCTGCACGACGTTCACGTTCGACGCCTCGACGTAGCCCTGGTTGAGCACGCCCGCGCCGTTCAGCCCCGGCTGCGACACGTTCGGCGCGCCCGACGACGTCGTTTCCGCGAACAGGTTCTCGCCCTTCGCCTCGAGGCCGGTCGGGTTGATGAAGGTCGCGATCTGCAGCGAGCCGATCTGGACCGCGTTGCCCGAGCCCGGCTGCGTGACCGACACGACGCCGTCCTTGCCGATCGTCAGCGACTGCGCGTTCTGCGGCACGGTGATCGCCGGCAGGACCTGGTAGCCGCTCGACGTGACGAGCTGGCCCTGCGCGTTGGTCTGGAACGAACCGTCGCGCGTGTACGCGTTGGTGCCGTCCGGCATCAGCACCTGGAAGAAGCCCGCGCCGTTGATCGCGACGTCCTTCGAGTTGCCGGTCTGCGTGAGGCCGCCCTGCGTGTACAGGCGCTCGGTCGCGACCTGCTGCACGCCGGTGCCGAGCTGCAGGCCCGACGGCAGCTCGGTCTGCTGCGTCGAATTCGCACCGGGCTGGCGGATGGTCTGGTACAGCAGATCCTCGAACACCGCGCGCGACGCCTTGAAGCCGTTCGTGCTGGTGTTCGCGAGGTTGTTCGAAATCACGTCCATCTGCGCCTGCTGCGCATTCATGCCGGTGGCGGCGATGTAGAGCGAACGATTCATTTGTCAGGTCTCCTGCGTAGGGTGGCGCGGGCGCTCAGCTGAAATTGAGCAGCTGGTTCGCCGTCTGCTCGTTCTGGTCGGCCGTCTGGATCAGCTTCGACTGAAGCTGGAACGCGCGTGCGTTGTCGATCATCGCGACCATCGCGGTCACCGGGTTGACGTTGCTGCCTTCGAGCGAATTCGGCGTGACGACCACGTTCGGGTCGGTATCGGCCGGATTGCCGTCGGCGGTGCGGAACAACCCGTCGTTGCCGCGCGTGAGCGTGGCCGGATCGGGATTGACGAGCTTCATCTGGTCGACGATCGCGACCGCCGTCGGCGGGTCGCCCGGCATCAGCGCGGACACCGTGCCGTCCTTGCCGATCGTCACTTCCGCGTTCGGCGGCACCGAGATCGGGCCGCCGTTGCCGACCACCGGCAGGTTGCTCGCGTTGACGAGCTGGCCGTTTTCGTCGACGTGCAGATTGCCGGCGCGCGTGTACGCCTCGCTGCCGTCGGCCGTCTGCACCGACAGCCAGCCGGCGCCCTGCACGGCGACGTCGAGCGGATTGCCGGTGCGCGTGATCGGACCCGGCGCGTAATCGGCGCCGGGCGTGGACGACAGCACGTAGGTACGCGTCGTCGTCGGATCGATGTTGCTGCCGTCGCCGAAATTCATCGGCACCGCGCGATACGTCGCGAGCTGCGCGCGAAAACCCGTCGTCGATGCGTTCGCGAGGTTGTTCGCGACGATCGCCTGCTGGTCGAGCGACTGCGACGCGCCCGTCATCGCCGTATAGATCAGTCGGTCCATGGCTGCCGGTTATCCGCGCTTACAGGTTGATGAGCGTCTGGTCGACGGTCTGCTGCGTCTTGATCGTCTGCGCGTTCGCCTGGTAGTTGCGCTGCGCGGTGATCAGGTTGACGAGCTGCGACGTGAGGTCGACGTTCGAGTTCTCGAGCGCGCTGCCCTGCAGCGTGCCGTGGTTCGTGCTGCCCGGCGCAGAGACCTGCGGCACGCCCGACGCGGCGGATTCCGCGTACTGGTTGCCGCCGAGGTTCACCAGCCCGTTCGGGTTGTTGAAGTTCGCGAGCGCGATCTGGCCGAGCACGGCGGTCTGGCCGTTCGAGTAGTTGCCGGTCAGCTTGCCGTCGGTGCCGATCGAGTAGGTCGTCAGCGTGCCGCTCGCGTAGCCGTCCTGCGCGAGGTTGTTCACGCCGTCCTTGCCGCCGTACTGCGTCGTGCCGGTCAGGTCGAGCGTGAGCGGCTGCGGCGTCGCCGAGCCGTCGGTGTTCGGCACGGTGAACTGGAACTGGCCGAGCGACGCGGTCGGCGTGGCCGGCGTGCCGGTCGTCGTGCCCGAGATCGCACCCGCCGAATTGAACGTGATCGTGCCGAGATCGTTCGTCGCGCCGCCCTGCACGCCCGCGTACGCTTCCCACGTGCCGGCCGCCGACTTCACGAAGTACATGTTGACCGCCTGCGAACCGCCGAGCGAGTCGTACACCTGGATCGACGTCGAGTAGTTGTACGTCGTGGTGTCGGTCGCGTTGAACGGCGTCTTGGCCGGCACCGTATCCTGCGAGTTCAGGTTGAACTGGCCGTTGATCTTGGTCGTCGCGGTCGGTGCGATGTTGGTGGTCGGCGCCTGCAGCGGCACGGTCTGCGCGGTGTTGATCACGCCGTTCTTGTCGGCCATGTACCCCATCAGGTTCATGCCCTGCGCGTTGACGATGTAGCCGTTCTTGTCGCGCTGGAACGTGCCGTCGCGCGAGTACGTCGTCACGCCGTTGTTCGACATCTGGAAGAAGCCGTTGCCGTTGATCGCGACGTCGAGCGACGAGTTCGTCGTATTGATCGTGCCCTGGCCGAACTGCTGCTGCACCGAGTTCAGCGACGTGCCGATGCCGATCTGCGTGTTGACCGACGTCGCCACCGAGTTCGCGTACATGTCGGCGAACTGCGCGGTGCTCGACTTGAAGCCGACCGTGTTCGCGTTCGCGATGTTGTTGCCGATCACGTCGAGCGCGTTCGATGCGCCGGCGAGGCCGCTCAGTCCCTGTTGATAACCCATTTCGGTCTCCGTTACGAGAAAGCTCGATCAGTTGGTGGTGGTGTCGCCGGACGAGGACGACTTGGTGTTCGGGAAGATCGACGCAACCTGGGTGAGCCCCACCGTCGTGCCGTTCGACAGCACGAGCCCCGCGGTGCCGTCCGCCTGCTTGATCACGCTCTGCACCTGCGAGGCCGCGAGCGTCGTGGCCGCCTGCGGCGTGCCGGCACTGTTGGTGTACGACGCGCTGACCGTGTACTTGCCGTCCGGCAGCGCGTTGCCGGCCGCGTCGGTCGGCGTCCAGTTGAACGGCACGGTGCCGGCCGACTGCGCGCCCGCGTTGATCGTGTTCACGACGGCGCCCGCCGAGTTCTTCACGGTGATCGTCAGGTTCGACACCGAACTCGCGAGCGACACCCCGAACGGCGACGCCGCGCCGCTCTTCACCGCGACGCTATTGCCCGGCGCGAGCACGTTCGTGCCGATCAGCAGCGCGGCCTGCGTCTGCTGGCCGGCCGCGAGCTGCGTCGACAGCGACGTGAGCGACGTGTTCAGTTGCGCGATGCCGCTCACCGTGTTGATCTGCGCGAGCTGCGACGTCATCTGCGAGCTGTCCACCGGGCTGGTCGGATCCTGGTTCTGCAGCTGCGTGACGAGCAGCTTCAGGAACGTCGCCTGCAGGTCGCTCGCCGACGTGCCGTTGGTCGACGACACGTTGTTGGTGTTCATCGTGTCGGTCGGCAGCGTCGACACGCTGGTGCCGTTGCCGCCGATCGTCGTGTTGGAGGATGTCATCCTGGGTGGCCTTCTGTCGGAACTGTCGGGTCGGTAAGGTCGGGCGACGGCGGCTTACGAGCCGATCGTCAGCGTCTTGAGCATCAGCGTCTTCGCGGTGTTCAGCGTCTCGACGTTGGCCTGGTACGAGCGCGACGCCGAGATCATGTTCACCATCTCCTGCACCGGATCGACGTTCGGCATCTGCACGTAGCCGTTCGCGTCGGCGGCCGGGTTCGCCGGGTCGTAGGTCGATTTCATCGGCGACGGGTCGTCCATCACCTTGGTCACGCGCACGCCGCCCACGCCCTGGCCGGACGCGCTGCGCGCGCCGCCGAGCGGGTCGGTCGCGAACACGACCTGCTTGGCCTTGTACGGCTTGCCGTCGGGGCCGGTCGCGCTGTCGGCGTTCGCGAGGTTCGACGCGGTGACGTTCAGGCGCTGCGATTGCGCGGACAGCGCCGAACCGGCGACGCCGAAGATGTTCATCAACGAGGGCATGGAGGCTCCTTGTGCTGGGGTCCGGATTCGGAAGCGGCGCTTACGAGTTGGTCGTGATCGCGGCGATCATCGCCTTGATCTGCTGGGTCATCACGGTCATCCCGGTTTCGTAGTGCAACGCGTTGTTCGCGAACTGCACGCGCTCGACGTCGAGATCGACCGTGTTGCCGTCGAGCGACGGCTGCAGCGGCATCCGGTATTGCGCGCGGCCGTAGTCGTCCGACGGGCCGCCCGTCGGGATCAGCTTCGCGGTGCCGGCCATGTGGCCCGGCGCCGTCGACACCATCGACATGCCGCTCGTCACGCCGGCCGGCTGCGCCATCGGCAGTTGCGCCGCGTTGCTCGGCGCAAGGCCGCCGCTCGTCTGCTTCAGCGAGCGCGCGAGCGTCGACGCGAAATCGACGTCGCGGGCCTGGTAGCCGGGCGTGTCGGCGTTCGCGATGTTCGACGACAGCAGTTCCTGCCGGTAGGCGCGCACGTCGAGCGCCTGTCGGCCGAACGCGAATTCCGCATCGAGTTTGTCCAGCATGTGTGCGTCTCTCCGTATGAAGCGCTGCACGCCCCTCGCACCGGATGGCGACCCGAGAGGCTTTTTTCCATGACAGCGATGGTAGGCGCGGGACGCAACCGGCAATCGGACGAATAACGCGGCAAAGCCCCCCTCTATTCATCGTTTGCGCGACGCCCCCGCTCCCTAGAATGCGAAGCGGATCAACGGATCGAGGACACGGCGATGACTGGCGGCGCACTTCGCGACAGGAGCGGGCGGCTCATGCACGTCCGGCGTGCGTTCGCGCTCGCCGCGGCGCTGTGGATCGCCGCGCCTACCGTGCACGCCGACGACGGGATGATCGTGATTCCCGGGCGCGGCGAGACGGCCGAAACCGCGCTCGCCCACGCCAATGCGGCGAGCGGCGGGCAGTTCGGCGGGAATGCGGGTGTCGCTTCGGCTTCGGGCGCGCAGTGGGCGGCCGGCGCCGGCTACGCGGCGCAACCACCCGGCCCGATGGTCGTGACGAGCGTCCCGCCGCCGGCCACCGCACCGGTCCCCGCGCCGGCCCCGATCCACGCAGCCGCCCGCGCGAACGCCGGTTACGGCGCGTCGCCGCGCGCGGCGGACCCCGCCGCCATCGCGACGGTCGTCGCCGGCACGGCCGAACCTGCATCGATGTCCGCGCGGCCGACGCCGCAGCAGGCAATGGCCGCCCGGCTGGCGGCGGCCCGCACCGCGTCGGTCGCGGCGGCGCCGCGCACGGCTGCTGCTGCGGCTTCGGCGGCTTCGGCCAACCCGGCCCCGGCCGCCGCCGCCGCCCAGCCCGCGACGCCGCCCGGCCAGCAAGACCCCGAAACGATCCGGCGCGCGGCGCTCGCGTTCCTGCAGCAGCAGATCGCCGGCCTGCCCGGCAAGACCACCGCGACCGTCACGACCGCCTTTCCGCGCGGGCTCGCCACGTGCACGACGCTCGAACCGTTCTTGCCGACCGGCGCGCGGCTCTGGGGCCGCACGACGGTCGGCGTGCGCTGCGCGGGCGAACGGCCATGGACGGTCTACCTGCAGGCGAAGGTCGCCGTGCAGGCCACCTATTACGTCGCCGCGCGCCAGATCGCGCCCGGCGAGCCGCTCTCCGCGGCCGACCTGGTCGCGCGCGACGGCGATCTGACGGTGCTGCCGCTCGCGGTGATCACCGATCCGGCGCAGGCGATCGGCGCGACCGCGCTCGCGCGCATCTCGGCCGGGCTGCCGCTGCGGCAGGACATGCTGAAGAGCGCGGCGTCGGTGTCGGCCGGCCAGACGGTGCGGGTCGTCGCGGCCGGCCCCGGCTTCACGATCTCGGCCGAGGGCAGCGTGCTCGCGAATGCGGCGCCGGGCCAGTCGGTGCGGGTGCGGATGGCGGCCGGGCAGATCGTCACGGCGATCGTCAAGGACGCCGGCACCGTCGAAATTCCGCTGTAGGGACGGATCCGCCGCAAGAATGTAAAGAATTGTTTATTCGGAGCCATTCGGGCTCGCGATGCTAAAGTTCGGGCCGACCCGGCCGTTATCTGGGTCAAACCGTACAGGAAACCCATCGTGAAGATCGATTCCACTCCGAAACCGAGCCCCCTCGCGCCGACCGGCACCGGCGCGGCCCGTGCGCAGTCCGGCACGGCCCAGTCGTCCGGGCAGGCAGCCGACGCAGGATCGACCGGCGGCGACACGACCGTGAACCTGTCGGGTCTGTCGGGCCAGCTGCGTTCGGTATCCGCGTCGGGCGACGCCGATATCGACACGGGCCTGGTCCAGTCGATCAAGGACGCGCTGAACAACGGCACGCTGACAATCGACGCGAACAAGATTGCCGACGGCGTATTGAACACCGCCCGCGAACTGCTGCAGCAGCAGCGCCCGCAGGGCAGCTAATCCCGGCCTCGTGGCCGGGTCACCCGGTTTGCCGGCGCGCACAGCACTGTGCGCACCGGCGTGACGAGCATGACGCGATGAGAGAAGAGCTGCTGGCCACGGTCAACGACGAACACGCGACGGTCGAAGCGTTCGCGTCCCTGCTCGTCTACGAGGAAAAGGCGCTGACGACGGCCGAGCCGCTCGAGATGCTGCCCGGGATCGTCGAGAAGAAGAGCGAACTGATCGACCGGCTCGCGCAGCTCGAACGCACGCGCGACACGCAGCTTTGCGCGCTCGGCTTTCCGGCCGGCAAGAAAGGCATGGACCAGGCCGCCGAGCGCGATGCGCGCCTCGCGGGCCGCTGGCAACTGCTGCAACAGGCCGCCGAACGCGCGCGCCAGGCCAACGCGAACAACGGGATGCTGATCCGCATCCGGATGGACTACAACGAGCGCGCGCTCGCGGTGCTGCGCTCGGCGCCCGCGCCGGCCGGCGTCTACGGCCCGGACGGACGCGTCTCGGCGCTGACGCGCTGACCTGCTGACGTCGCGCCGCGCGGCCGCCCGGCGGCCGCGCCCCTGCCTTCCCCGTCGTTACAACAGCGGACACGCGGTGACCTGCGTGCCGCGTTCCACGCACAGCCGCTCGTAGTCGCGCAGATACGCGCGCTCGGCGTCGTCCAGCAGGTCGAGATCGATCAGATCCCAGTCGTAGCCCACCGTCACGATGTTCTCGAACGTCACGGTGTCGGGCTGCGCGTCGTCCGGCCGCACGATCACGATGTTCTCGATCCGCACGCCGCCCTTGCCCGGCAGGTAGATGCCCGGCTCGACCGAAATCACCGCATTCGGCACCAGCCCGTACCGCGCGCCCGGCGCGAACCGCACGCCGCCCTCGTGCACGTGAATCCCGACGCCGTGCCCCGTGCCGTGGCCGAAATCGTAGCCGTGATCGCGACACACCTGCCGCACCAGCGCATCGACGTCGCCGCCTTTCGCGGTGGCCGGAAAGCGCGTGACGAGCCCCTTGATGCAGGCCTTCAGCGCGACCGTGTAAATCTCGCGCTGCCACGGCTGCGCGACCGTGTCCTCCCGCGTGCGGCGCAGCACGACGCGCGTGCAGTCCGTCGCGAAGCCGGCTTCGTAGTACGCGCCGCTGTCGAGCAGCACGAGTTCGCCTTCGGTCAGCTCGACGTCGGCGCTCGCCGCCGTGTAATGCGCGAAGGCGCTGTTCGCGCCGTTCGCCGCGATCGACGGAAACGACAGCGCGAGCGCCGAGCGTGCGCCGTACGCGTCGTTGATCGTGCGTGCGAGGTCGTACTCGGTGTGGCGCACGCCCGGCTCGCCCGTCTTCGCCCAGCGCATCGTCTCGGCGATGGCCGCGGAGCTGCGCGCGAACGCGTCGCGAAAGCACTCGAGCACCGCCGGCGTCTTGCTCGCCCGCATCGCCTCGACCGGGTTGAAATCGGCATGCCGCGCGTGCGGCCACACGCGCTTCACCGTGTCGACGAGCGCGCAGTTCACCGATTCGAAGCCGTAGCACACGTGCTCGACCGCGAACGGCGCGAGGAAGCGCTCGAGCGCCGCGACGTCGCGGCGGATCACGTGCAGCGCCGGATACGAATCGAGCATGACCTCGCAGCGGTCGCACCCTTCCGGCAAAAACAGCGCCACCTGGCCGCCGATCGCGAACAGGAAACCGAGGTGCGACGACGCGTTCGGGATGTGATAGCCGCGGCTGTTCAGCAGATATGCGAGATCGTCCGATGCGCAGGTGAAGAACGCCGTCCTGCCGTCGGCCGCGCCGGTATGCGCGGCGAGCCGGCGGTTCAGCGCGTCGAGGTTTTGCGCGACGCTCAGGCCGGTCATCGCGGCCGGGATCTCGAAGATCGGCCGCTCGACGTTCCAGCCCGGCAGCGCGATCGCGCGGTCGATCTCGCGATCGGCGAGGCTCGACCAGTCGAGCGACGCGGCCTGCGTCTGCTCGAACAGCCGGTCGCGCTGGGCAACGCTGATCCGCCGCGCGTCGTAGCCGACCCGCGCGAGCCGGCTCGCGTGCGCGACCAGCCACTCGGCCATCGCCTGCCAGATCGTCACGTTCATCCCGAGCTTCTCGATGCGCACCTGCGCCGGATCGCACTGCTCGTCGGCCTGGAAGTGATAGCGGCCGTCGACGAACAGCACGAACGGCGGCACGCCGAGCGCCTGGGCGGTCGCCGCGCTCAGGAAGATCCCGCAGCCGGCCGAGCCGTCGAAGCCGGACACCGCATAGCGCGGGTTGTTGCCGCGCGGCAGGTACTCGGTCACGTATTCGTCCTGCGACGTGATCAGCACCGCGTCGAGTCGCGCGGCATCGAGCAGGCGCGACAGGGCCGCCTGCGTGTCGGCGACGGACGCGTCGTACGGGGGAAGGCCGGAGAAGCTGTATTTCAGTCGATCGATCATCGGATGCCCGTTATTCATTGTCGGCGGCGGCCGGCGGCGTGTCGCGGCGTCGTGCCTGCCTGACACGACAGGTCGCCGCGGCGCCGGTCGCGCATGGCGCGACGCCGTTCCGGCGGCAGCCCTCGGGGGGAATTTTCGTCTCACTTAACTTTGTTTGATGCGCGACAGAATCTAGAGCACGGGGAAATTGAGGTCAAGCCAAAATTTCCGTAGGACTAAAATCGGCGTGCTGCCCGCGGATCCCGGCACAGCGCCAATTCGCGCGGCGACACCGCGCGGTACAATGCGCCGGCCTCGCCGCCCCGGCGACCGCACCGCCGCTGCGCCCGCGCCCCGGCTCGTTGCCACGAAAGAGATTCATGGATTCAGACCTCATGCGTATCGGCCAGCGCATCCGCCGCCTGCGCCGGGAAGCGAAGAAGACGCTGCTGGAAGTCGCGACCGAGGCGAAGCTGTCGGTCGGATTCCTGTCGCAGGTCGAACGCCATCTGACGGGCATCTCGCTGTCGTCGCTCGTCAACGTCGCGAAGGCGCTGGGCGTGCCGCTCGGCGCGCTGATCGACCAGCCGCGCCAGGCGCAGCCCGATTCGCACGAGGGCAGCCGCAAGCCGTACGCGCTCGACGCCGCGTCGCAGTGGTACGAGCGGCTGTCCACCACGTTCGACGGCAGCCAGATCAACGCGCTCAAGGTGCAGATGATGGAAGGCTACCGGTCGGAATGGGTCGCGCACGGCGGCGACGAATTCGTGTACGTGCTGACTGGCCGCATCTGCTACACGGTCGGCAAGAAGGATTACCCGCTGACGCCCGGCGACTCGCTGCACTTCGACGCGCGCAAGCGGCATCGCGTGGCCAACGTCGGCGACGGGCCGGCCGAGCTGATCGCGGTCAGCACGCTGCCGCTGTTCGACGATAGTTGTGCGGAATTCGTGTCGACGACGACGGCAATCGGGCAGTCGAAGCCCGGCGAGCCGCGCGCGAGCCGCCGCGCGCCGACGCCCGAACGGGACGACCGCGACGCCGCCGCGGCGCGGCCGTCCACGGTTGGCGCGGCCGAAAGGAAGGGATCGGCGAAGCCGCGCGCCGCCGCCGGCAAACGCCCGGCGGCCGCCACGTCGAAGCGCACGAAGAAACCGTGACGGCTGGCGGGCGCGCACGCCGTGCGCGCCGTTCCGCGCCTACTCGCCGATCGCGAGCGCCTGCGCGACGGCCTGGATCCGCGCGCGATGCACGGCGTCCTTGATCTTCTCCGTGTCGGTGCCGATGCCGCGCGCGATCGCGCCGGCATCGACGCTGCGCGCCGCCACGAGCGCGACGCGCAGCCGCTCGGCCTGCGGATACGGCTGCGCATCGAGCCCGAGCCGGCCGCGCGCATCCGATTCGCACGCCTGCAGCAATTCGGCGAAGCGCGCCGGCTTGCGCAGCGCGTCGCTGCGCTCGAAGAGCCGCACCAGCGCGGCCGCGCCCATCTCCATCACGCGATGCAGGTTGCCATGCTCGCGCGCGACCACCAGCGCGAGATCGCGGCATTCGTTCGGCACGCGCAGCCGCTCGCACAGCGGCTTGAGCAGCTCGACGCTGCGGCTTTCGTGGCCGACGTGGCGCGGCAGCACGTCCGCGGGCGTCGTCCCCTTGCCGAGATCGTGCGTGAGCGCCGCGAAGCGCACCGCCAGCGAATAGCCCTGCTTCGCCGCGTAGTCGACGACCATCATCACGTGCACGCCGGTATCGACTTCCGGGTGGTAATCGGCGCGCTGCGGCACGCCCCACAACGCATTCACCTCGGGCAGGATGCGCGCGAGCGCGCCGCATTCGCGCAGCACCGCGAACATCCGCGACGGCTTCGCCTCCATCAGCCCGCGCGCGATTTCCTGCCATACGCGTTCGGGCACGAGCGCATCGACCTCGCCCGCGTCGACCATCCGCCGCATCAGCGCGAGCGTTTCGTCGGCGACCGTGAAATCCGCGAACCGCGCGGCGAAGCGCGCGATGCGCAGGATCCGCACCGGATCCTCGACGAACGCGTCGCTCACGTGCCGGAACATGCGCGCGCGCAGGTCGGCCTGCCCGTCGAACGGATCGATCACCGGACCGACCAGCGCGCCCTCCGGGCTCACCTCGCGCGCCATCGCGTTGATCGTCAGGTCGCGCCGCGCGAGATCCTCGTCGAGCGTCACGTCCGGCGCGTAATGGAACTGGAAGCCGTGATAGCCGGCCGCCGTCTTGCGCTCGGTACGCGCCAGCGCGTATTCCTCCTGCGTCTGCGGATGCAGGAACACCGGGAAATCCTTGCCGACCGGCCGGAAGCCCTGCGCGGTCATCTGCTCGGGCGTCGCGCCGACCACCACGTAATCGCGGTCCTGCACCGGCACGCCGAGCAATTCGTCGCGGATCGCTCCGCCTACTGCGTAGATGTTCATGGCTGCGGTTCGTATTCGGCAATCACGTTGGTTTCATGGCGCGCGGCATCGATCCACCGCTGCACCGCCGGCAGCGCCGTCACGCGCGCCGCATAGCCGGCCGCCTCCGGCGACAGCGCCGGCGCATACGTGTTGAAGCGCATCACGACGGGTGCATACATCGCATCGGCGATCCCGAATTCGCCGAACAGGAACGGCCCGCCCGATGCCTCGATGCATTCGCTCCACAGCGCGTCGATGCGCGCGACATCGGCGAGCGCATCGGGCGTCGCGCCGCGCCCCGGCATCGACTGACGGATGTTCATACCCATCTGCGTGCGCAGCGCCGCGAAGCCCGAATGCATCTCGGCGGATACGCAGCGCGCATGCGCACGCGCGAGCGGGTCGGCCGGCCACATCGGCAAGTGCGGATAGCGCTCGGCGAGCGTCTCGGCGATCGCGAGCGAATCCCAGATCGCCAAGCCGTGATCGTCGACCAGGCATGGCACCTTGCCGGACGGCGAATACGCGAGGATGCGCGCGGCCGTGTCGCCGCGGCGCAATTCGATCGCGATCTCGTCGAACGGGATGCCGAAATGCGTGAGCAGCACCCACGGGCGCATCGACCACGACGAGTAGTTCTTGTCTCCAATGACGAGTTTCATGACGGGGTTCCGGAAAACGCGAAAAAGGAAAAGAAAAGGGCCGACCCGCGGCGCCCCACGCGGGCGCTAGCGACGCGAGCGGAACCAGTCGAACCGCGAGCGCCCGGTCGCTTCGCCGAGATACGCGGGCGCAATGCTTTCGAGACTCGCGGGCGAGATCCCGAGTTCCGGCGCGAGCGGCCCCGACAGCACGTTGGGCACCGACATCGTCGCGAGATTGTCGCGCGTGAGCATCGGCTCGCCGGGCAGGCATTCGAACACGCTCGCCTGCAGCCGCGCAAGCGCGTCGGGCAGCCGCACGATGCGTGCCTGCCGGCCGACCAGCGTGCCGCAATAGCGCACCAGTTGCTCGAGCGTGTAGACGGTCGGGCCGCCGATTTCGTAGGTCTTGCCGTGCGCGGCCGCGAGATCGAGCGTGTTGACGAACGCGCGCACGACATCGCCGACGAACACCGGCTGGAAGCGCGCATCGGGCATCGCGAGCGGGAGCACGGGCACCGTGCGCTGCAGGTTCGCGAACGTGTTGAGGAATGCATCGCCCGGGCCGAACACGACCGACGGACGGAAGATCGTCAGCGCGAGCGAATCGGTGGCCGCGACCGCATGCAGCGCGGCTTCGCCGTCACCCTTCGAGCGCTGGTACATGCTCGCGCCGTGCGAATCGGCGCCGAGCGCGCTCATGTGCAGTACGCGCCGCACGCCGGCCTCCACGCACGCGGCGGCCAGCGCGGCCGGCAGCGCGACGTGCGCGCGCGCGAAGCCCGGCCCGTACGGCGTGCCGCGGCCGCCGTGCAGCACGCCGATCAGGTTGATCGCCGCCTGCGCGCCGGCGACGAAGCGCGCGAGCGTGCGCGTATCGAGCGCGTCGAGTTCGACGATGTCGACCGGCAGCATCTGCAGGTGGCGCGCGTGGTCGCGCCGGCGCGTGCCGATCCGCACCTGCTTGCCCGCGTCGATCAGCGCATTGACGAGCCGGGTGCCGATGAAGCCGGTGCCGCCCAGCAGCGCGACGGTCTGGCGATCCATGTTCGGAGCCTCCGAGGGGCTGTTCACGCTAATAACGGGCTTGCGAACGAGCCTGGCCGGTTGCAGTGCAAGAAGCAAGGAGCGCCGTTTGGCCGAGCCAAACAAGCGACGCGCGACGCCGCGATGCGGCCGGCCAGGCTCGTTCCCCTGACTTGGAAAAATCATGAATGGGGCTGGCCCGTTATTAGCGTGAACAGCCCCTTAAACACTGCCGCGTCTCGCGCGGCAGTTCGTATATCAGGGCGAGATCATGCCTAGACGTTTCTTCAACGACTGCGGTTTGCCCTCGAAGAGCGCCGCGTAGTAGACGGTGTTCGACAGCACGTTCTTCACGTAGTCGCGCGTCTCGTTGAACGGAATCGTCTCCGCGAAGATCGCGCCTTCGACCGGCTGCGTCAACACCTGGCGCCACTGGCGCGGCCGGCCCGGGCCCGCGTTGTAACCGGCGGTGGCGAGCACCGGCGAGCTGTCGAAGTTGTTGTAGATGTCCGCCAGATACCAGGTACCGAGCTGGATGTTGGTGTCGATGTCGTGCATCTGCGCACGCGAGATCGACCCCATGCCGAGCTTCTTCGCGACCATCTGCGCCGTCGCCGGCATCAGTTGCATCAGGCCGCCCGCGCCGACCGACGAACGCGCGCTGATGATGAAGCGCGATTCCTGGCGGATCAGCCCGTACGCCCACTCGATGTCGAGGCCCGTCGACTGCGCATAGCGCTCGACGGTGGTGCGGTACGGCGACGGGTAGCGCAGCGTGAAGTCGTGCTCGGCCTTCGTGCGGTCGGCCGTGTTGACCGTGCGGTCGAGCAGCTCGACGCGCTTGCCGTATTCGGCGGCCGCGAGCAGCTGGCGATCGGTCATCCCGCGCAGCGGCCAGTTCCATTCGCGATTGCCTTCGAGGCGCAGATTCAGCGCGTAAAAACGCTGCGCGAGCGCGAAGCCCGGGATCTTGCCCATCGCATCGATCTCGGCGTCGCTCACCTTCGTGCGCGGCGGGATCGTCGTGCGCTGGCCGAGCTCCTCGCCGGCCAACTGCCCGTAGAAGTTGAACTGGCCGGCGACCTGCTCGAATTCCTGGTTCGCCTGCAGCGTGTCGCCGCTCTGCTTGAGCGCGCGCGCATGCCAGTAGATCCACGCCGGATCGTTACGCAGCGACGGCGGCATCTGATCGATCGACCAGCGCACCATCGGCCAGTTGCCGGCGAGCAGCGCGGCGCGCGTGCGCCACTCATAGCCCGCGTTCGACAGCGGCGCGTTCGCCGATTTCGCGTACCAGACCGATGCCATCGGCGAGCGCTTGATCGCACCCTGGTAGCCGATCGCGCCCCACGCGATCGCCTGTTCCTGCTTGGTGAGCGAAGGCGCGACCGTCGTCAGCATCCCGGCGGCGGCGTCCGGATCGTTGCGCGCCATCCGGCTGAGCGCGATCAGCGCGAGCTGATGCGACGCGGCATCGGGGCCGACGCCGCGCGCGAGGTACAGCGGCGGCGCGCTCGTCGCCTGGTCGAAACCGGCCGGGCGCGGGCCGAGCGCATCGACGATCTTGCCGCCGAGCGTCGTGTAGTTCTGCTCGTACGCGAGGCGCGCCTGCTGCCACACGTCGTCGCTCGTGAACTGCTGGTTGACGGCGAGCGCGGTGATCAGGTCGACGCACGCATCGCCGTAGTTCTTCGGCTCGACCAGCAGCGCGCGCGCCGCCTCGGCGACGTTCTCGTTGCGCGCCGCGCGCGATTCGAGCGCATAGCACTTGACCTGCGTGTCGTCGTCGAGCACGAAGCGCTTGTACTGGTCGTCGAAATTGCGCCAGTCGTGGCGCGCGCCGAGTACGAGCAGGTAGTCGTTGCGCAGGCGATCGGCGATCGCCTGGCCATCGTAGCGCTGCAGGAACGACTGCACGGGCGCGTCCGGCGCATCGACGCGCGCGCGGCCCGTCGAATCGAACAACTGCGGCTTGATCTGGAAATACTCGACGTAGGACGGAACCGGATAGTTCGGGATCATCGACGCGAGCTGCGCGGCCTTCGCGGCGTCGTTGCGGCGTGCGGCTTCGCGAAGCTGCACGAAGATCTGGTCATCCCCGGGGAGCGTGTCGTCGTTCGGTGCGGCGCACGCGGCCGTGCCCGCGACGAGCGCGGCGGCGGAAAGTGCGAGCGCGACCGCGCGATATACTCGGAAAAGGCTGTTCGACATCGTTTTGAATGGAGCACGAAGTGAGCGAAAGCATAGCACGCAACCCTGTGCCGAACCCGAAGGTTGCGCTGCGCAAAATGCTGTCCGGCGCCCGTCGCGACGCCGCGTCGCAGCCCGCCGCGAACGCCGCGCTCGACGCGCGGCTGCGCACGCTGCTCGAGCGCCTGGCGCCGCGCACGGTCGGGTTCTACTGGCCGCTGCCCGGCGAATTCGATGCGCGCGACGCGGTGCTCGCGTGGTGCGCGGCGGGTGCCGGCCGGTGCGCCGCGTTGCCGGTGATCGGCGAGCGTCACACGCCGCTCGCGTTCCATGCGTGGGACGCGCACACGCCGATGCGCGAAGGTCATCACCGGATTCCCGAACCGGCGTCGGGAATCGTCGTCGTGCCCGATCTTTTGCTGATTCCCTGCGTGGGATTCGATCCGCAGCGCTACCGGCTCGGCTACGGCGGCGGCTACTACGACCGCACGCTCGCCGCGTGGCCGGGCGACGCGCTGCCCGTGACGGTCGGCATCGCATACGAAGCGTGCCGCGTCGATGCGCTGCCGGCCGAAGCGCACGACCTCGCACTGCGCTGGATCGTCACCGACGGTGCGCTTTACCCGGCCGCCGGATGATGCCGCGCGCGGCGCCGCGATCGGCGCCGCCGGCCCGCGAGCGCGTCGCCGCGCCCGACCGTTTCCGCCGTCGTTTACAGCGATGCCGCCGCGCGCGCGGCCGTGTCGTAGAGGCCCGATGCGTGGCGCAGCAACTGCGCCGCGTCGCCGATCTGCTCGTTGGTGAGGCCGCTGTCCTTCAGCGTCTCGATCAGGCAGTGCTCGCGCACCTCGCGGTACTTCAGGCACAGGTCGCGGCCCGCGTCGGTCGCGAAGAAGAACACTTCCTTGCCGCTCTTCTCGCTCTTCACATAGCCACGGGCGATCAGTTTTTTCAGCGCATAGGTCGCGACGTGCGTATCCTCGATATTGAGCACGAAGCAGATGTCGGCGAGCTTCTTCTTGCGTTCGCGATGGCTGACGTGATGCAGCAGCGAGACCTCGACCGCCGTCATGTCCTTCGCGCCCGCCGCCGACATGCAGCGCACCATCCAGCGGTTGAACGCGTTGCCGGCCATGATGAGCCCGTATTCGAGCTCCGACAGCTCCGCGCTCGAATCGGAAACGAGGTGTTCGGATGACACGATCTTGGTCGCAGGACGCTTCATGGAAAGGCGGCGCAAGCCGGATGACAGGATGTGCCCGAGTGTACGCCAGAAGCCCCGACATACGAGCTAGGCGAAAACGCTTATTGAGAAGTTGTCGATATTTTATCGACAATGTGCGCTAACATTGCCGTCCGAACCGTGCCAGTCCGATGACGCAACCCCGCATTTATCCGCTCGGCGATGCCGCCCTCGTCTGCGAGGCGCCGCCGCCCGCCACGCTCGATTGTCAGCGCCGCGTCTGGGCCGTGGCCGAGGCCGCGCGCGCGTGGCCCGACGTGATCGACGTCGTCCCCGGCATGAACAACCTGACCATCGTGTTCGACTCGCTCGCCGCGACGGCCGACTCGCTCACGCCCGCGCTGCGCGACGCGTGGGAGACGGCCGACGTCGAGCACGCGGACGGCCGCGAGGTCGAGATCCCGGTCGAGTACGGCGGTGCCGCCGGCCCCGACCTGGCGGCCGTCGCCGCCCACACGGGGCTGTCGGCCGACGAGGTCGTCGCGCGCCACGCGGCCGGCGCCTACGTCGTGTTCTTCGTCGGATTTCAGCCGGGCTTCGCGTATCTCGGCGGCCTCGACGCGTCACTGCACACGCCGCGCCGCGCGGCGCCGCGCCTCGAGGTGCCGGCCGGCTCGGTCGGCATCGGCGGCGCGCAGACGGGCATCTACCCGGCCACGTCGCCCGGCGGCTGGCAACTGATCGGTCGCACGTCGCAGCTGCTGTTCGACCCGGCGCGGCCGCAGCCGACGCTGCTGCTGCCCGGCGACCGCGTACGCTTCACCATTGCGGGAGTCGACGCACGATGACCCAGAGCAACGCACCGGGCACCATCGAGGTCGTGCGGGCCGGCCCGCTGTCGACCGTGCAGGATCTCGGGCGCCGCGGCACGCGCCATCTCGGCGTCGCGCAGGGCGGCGCGCTCGACGGCCTCGCGCTCGAAGTCGGCAACCGGCTCGTCGGCAACCGCCCCGACGCGGCGGCCGTCGAAATCACGATCGGCCCCGCCACGTTCCGCTTCACGCGCGCCACGCGCATCGCGATCACCGGTACCGAGTTCGGCGCGACGCTCGACGGCCGGCGCGTGCATTCGTGGTGGAGCCTGCCGGTCGACGCCGGGCAGACGCTCGTGCTGCCGGCCGCGAAACGCGGGATGCGCGGCTACCTGTGCATCGCGGGCGGCATCGACGTGCTGCCGATGCTCGGCTCGCGCAGCACCGATCTCGCGTCGCGCTTCGGCGGCCTCGGCGGCCGCACGCTGCGCGACGGCGACCGCCTCCCGGTCGGCGTGCCGCCGGCCGGCGCGAGCTGCCTCGCGGCCGATGCGCCCGAATTCGGCGTGAAGGCGCCGGCCTGGTGCGCGTTCGTGCGCGTCGACGAACCGCCGCGCCGTCACCGCCCCGCGCATGCGCCGTGGGCGATGCCCGTGCGCGTGCTGCCGGGCCCCGACTACGCGTCGTTCGCGGCCGATTCGCAGCAGGCGTTGTGGGACGAGGAATGGCTCGTCACCGCGAACAGCAACCGGATGGGCTATCGGCTCGCCGGCGCCGAGCTCGTGCGCGAGCGGCCGGTCGAGCTGTTGTCGCACGCGGTGTTGCCCGGCACGATCCAGGTGCCGCCGAATGGCCAGCCGATCGTGCTGATGCACGACGCGCAGACCACCGGCGGCTACCCGAAGATCGGCACGGTGATCCGCGCCGACCTGTGGAAGCTCGCGCAGGCGCGGCTCAACCTGCCGATCCGCTTCGTACGCACGACCCTCGACGCCGCGCGCGCCGCCCTCGTCGCGGAACGGGCGTACCTGCGGCAGATCGACGTCGCGATCGAGATGCGCGAGGAAGCGCGCCGCCGTGCCCAATCGCGCGCGGCGTGACAATGATGGAAGCAGCACGGAGGACGCGCCACGCAATCAGTGGACGAGGAACATCATGGAAATCGATCTGAATGCCGATCTCGGCGAAGGATGCGGATCGGACGAGGCGCTGCTCGACCTCGTCACGTCGGCGAACATCGCATGCGGATGGCATGCAGGCGGCGCGAATGCGATGCGCGACTGCGTGCGCTGGGCCGTGCAGAAAGGCGTGTCGATCGGCGCGCATCCGAGCTTTCACGATCCGGAGAATTTCGGCCGCAAGGAAATGCAGTTGCCGGCCGGCGACATCTATGCGGGCGTGCTGTACCAGCTCGGCGCGCTGTCGGCGATCGCGCAGGCCGAGGGCGGCCGCATCGCGCACGTGAAACCGCACGGCGCGCTGTACAACCAGGCCGCGCGCGATCCGATGATCGCCGACGCGGTGGTGTCCGCGATCCACGACTTCGATCCGTCACTCGCGGTGTTCGGGCTCGCGAACAGCGTGTTCGTCGCGGCCGCGCGGCATGCGGGGCTCTCGGCGGTGGAGGAAGTGTTCGCCGATCGCGGCTACCGCGCGGACGGCTCGCTGGTGCCGCGCAGCCTGCCCGGCGCGTTGATCGACGATGAAGATGCGGTGCTCGCGCGCACGCTCGACATGGTGCGCAACCGGCAGGTGCGCGCGCTGAGCGGCGAATGGGTGCCGCTCAATGCGCAGACCGTCTGCCTGCATGGCGACGGGCCGCACGCGCTGGCGTTCGCGAAGCGGATCCGCGCGGCGCTCGAGGCCGCGGGTGTCGATGTGGTGGCGCCGGGGGCATTGCAGGCGGACGAAGGCGCGTAACGAAGCATTCGGTGCGTCGCCCGCGCGTTGCACGTTTTCGTCGCACCAAAGAAAAAAGCGCCCTCGTGGCGCTTTTCCGTTGGCGCAATCGCTGCGGCTTCGCCGTCTGTCGATTCACCCCCCGAAACCGTCTTTCGACGGTGACCGGAAAAATATTCCGGATTAAAAAACGTCCGCCGCCGCCCGATCACTGCCTTCCCCGGTCAGACGACGGAACGTCGCTTATGTGCAAGTCGGCCTGCATGCATGTGTTGTTCGACGATGATTGGCCCCGCCGTGCATGCAGACTCTCCGCGGCCGGCACGCGCTTCACGTGCCGGCGACGCTCACCCCGCGCTTTATTTCTGCTACCCCGTAGAACTTATCTATTCTTTTCATTTTTTCAACTTGTGGGGTGAAGAATAGATATTGGCCGAACGGGATGTCAATCGTTTTAAACGCTATTTTCCGACGATTCAAGGGTTTTCCTTATCGATTGCCGCCGCCATGCAGGCGCCTCGCCGCGTGCGCACGGCGTCGATCAAACAGGGGAAGATCGGTGCATGGAGCCGCGCGCGATCAGTTCGCGTCGACCCGGTATCCTTGCTGGCGCAACAATTCGAGCACGCCGCGCGGGCCGCCCAGATGCAGCGCGCCGATCGCGACGAACAGCGGCCGGTTCGGCGCGGCGATTGCCGTCATCCGTGCAACGAAGCGCCGGTTGCGCTCGTACACGATCTTGTTGTCGAGCGACGCCGACAACGCCTTCGAACGCGCGAGCCGCTCACTCTTCGCGACGGCCCATGCGGAGATCGCATCGGCGTCGCCAATTCGCCACAGTCGGTGCAGCGCCTTGATGTCGTCGGCGTTCTGCGCGGGCGTCTGCACCATGTCCTGCGCGAGCATCTCGCGCTGCTCGGCGAGCGTCAGCCCGGTGAACGCGCGCATCTGTTCGGCGAGCGTCTCGAGCCCGATCACGCGGCCGCCCTTCTTCTTCAGGAACACGTTCTGCAGTTGCGCCTCGGTGCCGTATTCGGTCTGCAGGCCCGCCGACAGCGAATCGTAGGTCTCGACGACGAGCGCCGCGAGCCACGGCCGCATCTTGCGGATCTCGGCGAGCGCGGCCGGGTTGCCGCGCAGGCGCGCCGCGAGCCGCTGCCACAGCGGCTCGGGCAGCAGGCGCTGCAGGCACGGATAGCGACACACGCCGTACTTCGACACGTCGTCCTGCGATTCGAGCAGATCGTCGGGCGACAGCTCGAGCGCGAGCGTCGGCGACGCGGCGAGCGCCGCGAGGATGCGCGGCCGGAACGGCTGCATGCTCGGATAATCGGACGGGTCGCCCGTATGCAGCGTGCCGAGCACGTAGAGCGTGACCTTGCCCTTGGTCGCGACGTAGAACGGCATGCGCGCCGGCTGCACGCGCACGGCGCCGCTCGACACCGTGCCGTCCGACACGGCCGGCGCATGGAAGCCCGGCAGGCTCATGCCCGGCGGCGGAACCTGCGCCGGATGAATCGGCGAAGTCGCCGGCGCACGCCCTTCGGCGCGCGCCGGTTCGACGGGCACCACGACGCTGGCCGCCACGCACGCGCCGGCCAGCGCCGCGCCCGTGACGGTACGCACGCTCCAGCGCCGCGCGTAGCGGTACGCGCGCATCGCGCGCGCGCCGCCTGCTCCCGCACGGCGCACACCGGACACGCGCGCCGCCAACGCTTCAGGCATTCGCCTCCCCGACCTCCTCGGCGCGATGGCAGGCCACGCGCCGGCCGTCCACTTCGCGCAATTGCGGCTCCTCGACGCGGCACCGCTCGACCGCGTATGGGCAGCGCTGGTGGAACGCGCAGCCCGACGGCGGATTGAGCGGCGACGGCAGCTCGCCCTGCAGCTTGATCTGCACGCGGCGATCTTCCTCGAAGATCGCCGGCGTCGCCGACATCAGCGCCCGCGTGTACGGATGGCGCGGCCGCGCGTAGATCGTCGCCTTGTCGCCGAGCTCGGCGACGCTGCCGAAGTACATCACCATCACGTCGTCCGCGACGTGCTCGACCACCGACAGGTTGTGCGAGATGAACACGTAGCTCGTCTTGAACTGCTCCTGCAGATCCATGAACAGGTTCAGGATCTGCGCCTGGATCGACACGTCGAGCGCGGACACCGGCTCGTCGGCGACGACGATGCGCGGATCGAGGATCATCGCGCGCGCGATCGCGACCCGCTGGCGCTGGCCGCCCGAGAACATGTGCGGATAGCGCTTCGCGTGCTCGGGCCGCAGGCCGACCGTGCGCATGATCTGCGCGATGCGCGCGGCGCGCTCGGCGGCCGTCAGGTTCGCGTTGATCTCGAGCGGCTCGGAGAGCGTCTGCTCGACGGTCTTGCGCGGGTTCAGCGACGCGAACGGGTTCTGGAACACCATCTGCACGCGGCGGCGCAGGTCGGCGACCGTCTCGCGGCTCGCGCCGGCCACGTTCTTGCCGTCGATCGTCAGGCTGCCCGCCGTGGGCGTCTCGATCATCGTGAGCTGGCGCGCGAGCGTCGATTTCCCGCAGCCCGATTCGCCGACGACGGCGAGCGTCTTGCCGCGCTTCAGCGAGAACGACACGCCGTTCAGCGCCTTGACCGTGCCCTGGCCGAACATCCCGCGCTTCACCGAATAGTGTTTCGCGAGGCCATCGGCCACCAGCACAGCTTCCTCGTCGTGCGATGCGCGAGGCGTTTCATTGACAGCATTCATCGTGCGCCTCGCGTCAGGTCGAGGTTGGAAACATTGAGCGGCTTGATGCAGCGCGCACGCATCGCATCGTTGCCCGACACCAGCGTGTCGAGCGCCGGCCGCGCCTTGCGGCAATCGTCGACGACGTACTTGCAGCGCGGCGCGAACAGGCACCCGGACGGGCGATCATCGCGGCCCGGCACCATGCCGGGCAATGCGGCAAGGCGACGCGCCCCCTGATTGTGCTCGGGAATCGCCGCGAGCAGCGCTTCGGTGTACGGATGATGCGGCGCGCGGAAGATGTCGGGCACGCGATTGGTCTCGATGATCTCGCCCGCGTACATCACCGCGACGCGATGCGCGACCTCGGACACCACGGCGAGATCGTGCGAGATCAGCACGAGCGCCATCCCGCGTTCCTTCTGCAGCTTCACGAGCAGATCCATGATCTGCGCCTGGATCGTCACGTCGAGCGCGGTGGTCGGCTCGTCGGCGATCAGGAGCTTCGGGTTGCACGCCACCGCCATCGCGATCATCACGCGCTGGTTCATCCCGCCCGACATCTGGTGCGGGAACGACGCGATGCGGTTCTTCGCATCGGGAATGCCGACCTGGTCGAGCAGTTCGAGCGCGCGCCGGTGCAGCGCGTCGCCGCGCAGGCCTTCGTGCAGCTTCAGCACCTCCTTGATCTGGTAGCCGACCGTGTAGCTCGGGTTCAGGCTCGTCAGCGCGTCCTGGAACACCATCGCGATGTCCTTGCCGACGATCTTGCGGCGCGCTTTCGGCGACGCCTTCAGCAAATCGACGCCGTTGAACGTCACCTCGTCGGCCGTCACCTTGCCGGGCGCGTCGATCAGGCCCATCAGCGCCATCATCGTCACGCTCTTGCCCGAGCCCGATTCGCCGACGACGCCCACGACCTCGCCCGGCGCGACCGACAGGTGGATCCGGTCGACCGCGGGCAGGCCGTTGAAGTTCACCGCGAGATTGCGGATAGTCAGTAGATCTTGGCTCATGTCATCCTCCGCCGGGCCGCCCCAAGGAGGATGACCGCCCCCTTGGGGGGCAACGAACGAAGAGAGTGTGGGGGTCGTTTCATATCACGCCATCCGCTTCAGTTTGGGGTCGAGCGCGTCGCGCAGCCCGTCGCCGAGCAGGTTGATCGCGAGCACCGAAATCAGGATCGACAGGCCGGGCATCGTCACGATCCACCATGCGTTGTCGATGTAGTCGCGCGCGGACGCGAGCATCGCGCCCCACTCGGCGGTCGGCGGTTGCACGCCGAGGCCGAGGAAGCCGAGCGCGGCCGCGTCGAGGATCGCCGACGAGAAGCCGAGCGTCGCCTGCACGATCAGCGGCGCCGTGCAATTCGGCAGCACCTGCGAGAACATCAGGCGCAGCGTGCCGGCGCCGGCCACGCGCGACGCGGTCACGTATTCCTTCTGCAGCTCGCCGAGCGCCGACGCGCGCGTGAGGCGCACGTAGGCCGGCAGCGCGACGATCGCGATCGCGAACATCGTGTTGGTGAGGCCGGGGCCGATGATCGCGACGACCGCGACCGCGAGCAGCAGCGACGGCAGCGCGAGCAGCACGTCCATGATGCGCATCACCGGCGTGTCGGCCCACTTCTGGAAGAACGCGGCGACGAGCCCGAGCACGATGCCGGGAATCAGCGCGAGCACGACCGACACGAAGCCGATCCAGAACGACATCCGCGCGCCGAACATCAGCCGCGAAAGAATGTCGCGGCCCGCTTCGTCGGTGCCGAGGACGAACTGCCAGTTGCCGCCGGCGAGCCACGCGGGCGGAATCTTCACGTAGTCGCGGTATTGCTCGACCGGGCTGTGCGGCGCGATCAGCGGCGCGAGCAGCGCGACGACGATCAGCACGAGCACGACGATGCCCGCGCCGACGGCGCCGCGGTTGCGCGAGAAGTTGGCCCAGAACTCGCGCAGCGCGAGCGCACGGCCGCCGGCCGGCGCGGATTCGCTCGGCAGGGTATTTTGCAGATTGCTCATGGGATTACCTCGTGTGGCGGATGCGCGGATTCAGCACGCCGTACAGCAGGTCGACGACCAGGTTCACGACGATCACGAGCGTCGCGATCAACAGGATGCCGCCCTGCACGACCGGATAGTCGCGGCGGCCGATCGCATCGATCAGCCACTTGCCGACGCCGGGCCACGAAAAGAGCGTCTCGGTCAGCACGGCGCCAGCAAGCAGCGTGCCGATCTGCAGGCCGATCACGGTGACGACCGGGATCAGCGCATTGCGCAGCGCATGCACGACGACCACGCGCACGGGCGACAGCCCTTTCGCGCGGGCGGTGCGGATGTAGTCCTCGCGCAGCACCTCGAGCATCGACGAGCGCGTCATCCGCGCGATCACCGCGAGCGGGATCGTGCCGAGCACGATCGCGGGCAGGATCAGGTGGCTCACCGCCGACTTGAACGAGCCTTCGTCGGGCGCGAGCAGCGCGTCGATCAGCATGAAGCCGGTCGGATGCGGGAAGTCGTATTCGACCGCGATGCGCCCCGACACGGGCGTCCAGCCGAGGTACGACGAGAACACCATGATGAGGATCAGCCCCCACCAGAAGATCGGCATCGAGTAGCCGGTGAGCGCGGTGCCCATCACGCCGTGATCGACCACCGAGCCGCGCCGCAGCGCGGCGATCACGCCGGCCGGCAGCCCGACCGCGAGCGCGAACACGAGCGCGCACAGCGACAGCTCGACGGTCGCCGGGAAGCGCGCGAAGAATTCGCCCGCGACGCTCGTGTTGGTGATGATCGACGTGCCGAGGTCGCCGTGCAGCGCCCGGCCGATGTAGTGGAGATACTGCAGCGGCAGCGGCTCGTCGAGCCCGAGGCGTTTCATCGCCTCCGCGTGCATCGCGGGATCGACGCCGCGCTCGCCCATCATCACTTCGATGGGGTCGCCCGGTATCAGGTGAATCAGCGCAAACGCCAGGATGGTGATGCCGATGAAGGTCGGGATCACCATCCCCACGCGGCGCAACACGAATGTGAACATGATGCGTCTCGTATTTTCTTGTGGGAAATGTGCGACCGGCGACGGGAAGCTTTTGGCCTCCCGCCGCCGGATGAGTTAGCCGGTCTTCGCGACAGCTTACGACAGGCGTGTTACTTCACGCTAACCCCGTCGAAGCGGGCATAGCCGAGCGGTTCGATACGCATGTCGACCACGTTCTTGCGCACCGGCTGATAGACCGTCGAGTTCGCGATCGGCGAGAACGGCAGCTGTTGCGCGAAGATCTGCTGCGCCTGCGTGTAGAGCTTCGTGCGCGCGTCCTGGCCCGTCGTCGTGCGGCCCTTCTGGACCAGCTCGTCGAACGGCTTGTAGCACCAGTGCGAGAAGTTGTTGCCCTTGATCGCGTCGCAGCCGAGCAACGTGCCGAGCCAGTTGTCCGGATCGCCGTTGTCGCCCGTCCAGCCGATCAGCATCGTGTCCTGCTCGCCCGAGTGCGCGCGCTTGATGTACTCGCCCCACTCGTACGTGACGATCTTCGCCTTCACGCCGATCTTCGCCCAGTCGGCCTGGATCATCTCGGCCATCAGGCGGGCGTTCGGGTTGTACGCGCGCTGCACGGGCATCGCCCACAGCGTGATCTCGAAACCGTTCGGGAAGCCTGCCTTCGCGAGCAGCGCCTTCGCCTTCGCGGTGTCGTAGGCAGCCATCTTCAGGTTCTTGTCGTACGACCATTGGGTCGGCGGCATCGGCGCGGTCGCGGCCTGGCCGGCGCCCTGGTAGACGGACTCGAGGATCGCCTTCTTGTTAATCGCCATGTCGAGCGCCTGACGCACTTCGAGCTTGTCGACCGGCTTGTGCTCGACGTTGTACGCGAGATAGCCGAGGTTGAAGCCGGCCTGCGACGGCATGTCGACGTTCGAATCGGCCTTCAGCGTCGCGATGTCGGCCGGGCGCGGATAGCTCATCACCTGGCATTCGTTGCGCTTGATCTTCTGCACGCGCACGCCCGGATCCGGCGTGATCGAGAAGATCAGCTTCGACAGCTTCACCGCACCCTTCTTCCAGTAATCAGGATTGCCGTCGAAGCGGATCGTCGCGTCCTTCGTGTAGCTGCGGAAGATGAACGGGCCCGTGCCGATCGGCTTCTGGTTGATGTCGGCGGCCTTGCCGGCCTTCATCAGCTGGTCGCCGTATTCGGCCGACAGGATCGACGCGAATTCCATCGCCATGTTCTGGATGAACGGCGCGTTCGGCTCGGCCAGCGTGAACTTCACGGTGTACGGATCGACCTTCTCGATCTTCGTGATCAGCTTGTCGAGACCCATGTCGGTGAAGTACGGGAACGACACCGGGTACGCCTTGCGAAACGCGTTGTTCGGATCGAGCATGCGCTCGAACGAGAACACGACGTCGTCCGCATTGAATTCGCGCGTCGGCTTGAAGAAGTCGGTCGTGTGGAACTTCACGCCGTGGCGCAGGTGGAACGTGTACACCTTGCCGTCGGACGACACGTCCCACTTCTCGGCGAGGCCGGGCTCGACCTTCGTGCCGCCGCGCTCGAATTCGACGAGGCGGTTGTAGACGGTGAACGTGGCGGCGGTGAAATCGACGCCGGTCGTAAATTGCGCGGAATCGAAACCCGCCGGGCTGCCTTCTGAGCAGTAGACGAGCGTTTTGTTCGGGATCTGTGCGAATGCAGAGCCCGCGACGCCGAGCGATGCCGCTGCCACGCCTGCAATGGCGGTAACACGCAGGGTGTGCAACAGACGGTTGTATTCCATGTTTCCTCCAGGTCTCCAGATCGGAACCGGCCCCGCCAGGGAGCCGGCGTACGCGGATATTACTTGAGCTAGCGATTTTGCAACAAGCTGGAGAAAAAACTCTTCTAGACGCGTGCGCACGGGTTTTTGCGGATGTCTGCCGCGAATGAAAGATGCGAAGACGCGCGCGAGCGACCGTTCCGCTCATCTCGCGCATGTTTCGTTCGACGACTAAACAATTCCGACGCGAACACGAAGGTTCGGCACGCGATTTTCATCGTTGGCCGGACATCGTTGCATTTTGCGAAACGATGCGATGACGGCATTCGAGCCGTCATGCGCTCACGCCGGCGCGTCGAGATCGGCGCTGCGTGCGGGCACGAACGCGACCGCGACGATCGACAACGCGAGCCCCGCCATCACGTAATAGGTCGGCGCGAGCGGCGTGCCCGTGACCTTGATCAGCCACGTGACGATGAACTGGCCGAAGCCGCCGAACAGCATCACCGCGACGTTGTACGCGATCGACAGCCCGGTCGAGCGCACGTTGGCCGGGAACAGCTCGGCGATCATCGCGCCGAACGGCCCGTAGTAGCCCGCGAGCGTCACCGACAGCACGGCCTGTACCGCGATCAGCCGCCCGATGCTCGGCGCCGCGTCGAGCCACGCGAACAGCGGATACATCAGCGCGAGCGTCAGCACGAGCGACCACAACGACAGCCCCTTGCGGCCGATGCGGTCCGACCATGCGCCCGCGACCGGCGACAGCACCACGAGCAGCAGATTGCCGACGATCCCCGCGTAGAACGATTCGGCGTACGGCAGATGCAGCTGCTTCACCGCGAAGGTCGGCAGATAGATGATCAGCGCGTAGATCGTCACGGTCAGTGCGATCACCGAGCCGAACCCGCACAGCACCTCGCGCGGGTGGCGCGTGAACACTTCGCCGAGGGTCGCTCGGCGCGCGCTCTGCTGCGCATGCAGGAACGCTTCGGAATCGTCGAGATTGCGGCGGATGTAGAAACCGATCGGACCGATCACGAGCCCGAGGATGAACGGCACGCGCCAGCCCCAGCTGCGCAGCGCGTCGGGCGACAGCCCGCGCGTGACGGCCGCGCCGACCAGCGCGCCGATCAGCAGCGCGCCCGCCTGGCTCGCCATCTGCCAGCTGCCGTAGAAGCCGCGTTTCGAGAACGGCGCCGCTTCGATCAGCAGCGCCGTCGCGCTGCCGAATTCGCCGCCCGCGGAGAAGCCCTGCAGCAGCCGGCCGAGCACGATCAGGATCGGGCCGCCGATGCCGATCGCCGCGTAGGGCGGCGCGATCGCGAGCAGGAAGATGCCGGCCGTCATCAGCAGGATCACGAGCGACAGCGCGGCCTTGCGGCCCGCGCGGTCCGCGTACAGCCCGAACACGATGCCGCCGATCGGGCGCATGAAGAACGCGACGCCGAACGTCGCGGTGGTGAGCAGCAGCGACGAGTATTCGCTGGAGGTGGGAAAGAACAGCTCGGCGATCACGACCGTCATGAAGCCGAACACCGTGAAGTCGTACCACTCGAGCGCATTGCCGATCACGGCGGCCACCACCGCGCGCCGGTTCAGCGCACGCTCGGGCCGGGCCGTTTTCGTTGAATTCGCAATCGTCGCCATGCGTGCCTCGTCCTCGTGGATTCGCCGTGTCGGGCAGTTCGGCGCGCGGAGTGCCGCGGCGCGCTGGTGTGCAGCGAGTGTAGAAAGCGACGGAACCGTTTTCAAGCAATAAAAAACGCCCGCCATCGAACGACAGCGAGCGTGTTGCGGTTTCCGCCACAATGCGGCATCGCACGATGCCGCACCGGCCTCAACCCATCTTCGAGAAAGCGCTGCACCAGCCCTTCGCCGACACCTGCTTGCCGGGGAACGCGCCGCACGGGCCCGAAGCCGAGCCCTTCTTGCCCTGGTACAGCATGCAGGCCGCACAATCCTGGCCCGCTGCGTATTTCGGGTACTTCGTCTTGTCGACCTTCGTGGCATCGGCCTTGTAGCCGAGTGCCGCCGCGGTCGGATCGGTTTCCGACAGCATCGGCGCATCGGCCAGCGCTTCGCGCGACAGCGCCAGCGCGGACACGGCACCAATGCTCGTGATCAGGAAATTCCGACGGGATGTTTTCATGGGGGACTCGCTCCAACGTTATCGGTTTGAAAGCCGTTCTCGCGACGGCGTTCGACAGAATAACGCCCAAGCGGACAAATGTGCGCGCCGAAATGCCGGAGATAAGGGATTTCACACGGGTTTCGGCCGGCCCGCACGGCGGCGGCCCGTGCGTCACGCGCGCGACACCATGTCGCCGACGCGCTGCGCGAGCGCGAGCGCGGCGGTGAGCCCCGGCGACTCGATGCCGAACAGGTTCACGAGCCCGCGCACGCCGTGCTGCGCGGCGCCCTGCACGATGAAGTCGGCCGGCGGCTCGCCGGGCCCCGCGACCTTCGGCCGGATGCCCGCGTACGCCGGCTGCAGCGCATCGTCGGGCAGGCCCGGCCAGAATGCGCGGATCGACGTGTAGAACGCGCCCGCGCGCGCCGGATCGACTTCGTAGCGCAGCGAATCGCACCATTCGACGTCCGGGCCGAAGCGCGCCTGCCCGCCGAGATCGAGCGTCAGGTGCACGCCGAGCCCCGCGCGATCGGGCATCGGATAGATCAGGTGCGAGAACGGCGCACGGCGCGACAGGCTGAAATAATTGCCGCGCGCGAGATAGAGCGGCGGCACCCAGCGCGGATCGAGGCCGCGCGTGCGGCGCGCGAGCGCCTGCGCACCGAGGCCCGCGCTGTTGATCACGCAGGTGGCGTCGATCTCGGCCGGCGCGGCGCCGCCGGTGCGCACGATGAAGCGCCCGCCGCGCAGCACGTCGATCGCTTCGACCGGAGATTGCAGCGCGCACACGGCGCCGTCGCGTTCCGCATCGCCGAGCAGCGCGAGCATCAACTGGTGGCTGTCGACGATGCCCGTCGACGGCGAGAACAGCGCCTCCACGCATTCGAGTGCGGGCTCGAGCGTCTGCGCTTCCGCACGCGTGAGCGGCAGCAGGTCGAGCACGCCGTTTTCGGCCGCGCGCGCGGCGATCGCCGTCAACTGCTTCACCTGCGCGGCGCTCGTCGCGACGAGCAGCTTGCCCGTGCGCCGGTGCGGCACGTGATGCGTGTCGCAGAATTCGTACAGCAGGTCGCGCCCGCGCACGCACGACACCGCCTTCAGCGACCCGCGCGGATAGTAGAGCCCCGCGTGAATCACCTCGCTGTTGCGCGAGCTCGTGCCCGTGCCGATCGCGTCGGCGGCCTCGAGCACGATCGTTTCACGCCCGCGCGCGGCGAGCTCGCGCGCAATCGCCAGACCGACGACACCCGCGCCGATCACGACACAATCCGTCTGCTCCATGGCTTTTCGCGCTGCTCGCGCGTCGAAGGGAGAGAGAAGAATTGTACGTCCCGGTTCGCCCGCTTGCCGAACGCGTGCGCATCGCGTCGCGCGCGATGCGGCCCACCGCGCAACGAACGCCACGCGCGCACGCGCTGCCGTGCGCGCGTGGCCGCGTCAGAAGCCGATCGGCCGGCGCTTCGCCGCGCCTTCGTCGGCGCGGATGTCGGCCGGCGCGATCGCGTCGCGGCCGTCGAGCCGCGCGGCGCCGAACGCGTGCAGCAGCGCGCGGCGCATCGTGCGCGGCGGCGTCGCGGCCAGCACGTCGAGCGCATCGTCGCCGAGCGTATCGGGAAAGCGCCGCCCCCACGCATGCGACGTGCGGATCTCGTCGTAGATCGTCTGCGCGATCCGGCGCGCGCCGGCCGCATCGGGCGGCGCGATCTCGTACACGTTCATCCGGTTGAGCAGCGGCTCGGGAATCGCGTGCGCATCGTTCGCGGTCGCGATCCAGATCACGTTGCCCGCGTTGATCGGCACTTCCGCGAATTCGTCGACGAAGGCGCGCGCCGTGTCGTGCTCGAGCAACGCATACAGCGCACCGAGCGGATCGTATTGCGCATCGCTGCCGGCCTTGTCGATCTCGTCGACCGCGATCACCGGGTTCGCATAGCTGCCGTTCACGAGCGCGTCGAACACCTTGCCGGGCTTCGCGTTCTTCCATTGCGACGACGCGCCCGACAGGATCCAGCCGGCCGTCAGCGAACTCATCGGCACGTAGTGGTACGCGGTGCCGAGCAGGTGCGCGAGCGCCTTCGCGAAATGCGTCTTGCCGATCCCGGGCGGCCCGAGCAGCAGGATCGGCATCAGTTCGAGCCGGTCGTCCGTTTCGAGACACAGCGCGATCTGCTTGCGTACGTCATCGAGCGGCTCGCCGAAATTCGGCAACGCTTCGCCGAGCGCGTCGAACGACGGCATCCGGTTCGGCTTCACGCAGAAGCGCAGATTCCCCGTCTTGAGCATCCTCTCGTAGGTCGAGCGCAGGGCGTCGCTCGCGCTCTCGTTCAGGTCGCTCAGCGCCGTCTCGACCTGCTCGAGGTCGTACACCGTGCTGAAGGACGCCACCGCCAGTTCCTGTTTCACCATCGCCGTCGTCATACCTGCCTCGCTGCACTTGCCGTCACACACTCATCAGACCCTTACGAATTCAGTGTAGCGATCCCGCATCGCCATGCAAGCAAGCAGCCGGGCGCGTCTGCTGCTAACAGCGCGCGCCCGCTGCACGCTCGTGCGTCGCGGCGTATGATCGAAAATTCACAAGGCTCGCGCCGGGCTCGCCGATGGCGCCCGCGCGCCGCGCGCACACTGCCGCGCACCTCGCCTGACGCCTCGCCCGAAGGGTTGCCGATGTCCGTCCCCGCTGCTTCTCCGCGCGTCGACTCCGACGCGATCCGTTCCGTCGATGCCGTCGACGCCGCGCTCAAGTCGCGTCGTTCGGTCCGGGCGTTCCTGCCGACGCCCGTGCCGCGCGACACGATCGAGGCGATCCTCGAAGCCGCGAGCCGCGCGCCGTCGGGCACCAACATCCAGCCATGGCGCGTGTACGTCGCGACGGGCGCCACGCGCGACGCACTCGCCACCGCGCTCACCGCGGCCTACGACGATCCGGCGCGCGACGAGAAATACGTCGCCGAATACGACTACTACCCGCGCGAATGGGTGTCGCCGTATATCGACCGGCGCCGCAAGGTCGGCTGGGATCTGTACGGCCTGTTGAACATCCGCCGCGACGAGAAGGCGCGCATGCACGCGCAGCACAGGCGCAATTTCCGTTTCTTCGATGCGCCGGTCGCGCTGTTCTTCACGCTGGACCGGGTCATGACACGTGGCGCGTGGCTCGATTGCGGGATGTTCCTGCAAGGCGTGATGACGGCCGCGCGCGCCCGCGGCCTCGATACCTGCCCGCAGGCCGCGTTCGTGCCGTTTCACCGGATCGTCGCCGACCACCTCGGCATTCCACCGAACGAACAGTTCGTCTGCGGGATGGCGCTCGGCCATGCCGACCCCGACGCGATCGAGAACCGTCTCGTCACCGAGCGCGCGAGGGTCGCCGAGTTCACGCGCTTTTTCGCTTGAAAACGCATGACGCGGCCTTACCTGCCGAGCAGGACCGCATCGTGCTGCGAACCTGTCGCGGCACGTCCCGTCACATCGCGACCGAAATCGATCGGGCGTAAGATGTGCGTCCGTTCCCCGCTATCCCGCGTTTCCGGAGACGTTTCATGCTGAAACACGGCCTGGCCGTCCTGCTTGCGAGCGTCGTGCTCGCCGCCCATGCGCAGAGCCCCGCGCCGGCCGTCGTCGCATGGGAAATCCAGGTGGTGCGCGACGATCAGACGATCGACACGTTCCAGCAAAACACCACCGTGGGCCAGTCCCGCACCGATACCCATCGCTATCCGGCCTCCGTGCCGGTGGGCTGCGGCAACGCCGCGCGCGTCGTGCCGACCGAGCGCTCGCGCTCGGTGACGGTCGCCCCGCTCGCCGTCGACGCCAACGCGAACACCGTGTCGCTCGGGCTCGACGTGCAGGAAACGCTCGACGACGAAAACGCCACGCGCGGCGATCCGTGCTTGCCCGCGTCGCCGCGGCAAATCGTCGCGAGCCACCCCGGCCTGTCGGTCGGCGGCGACGCCTGGACCGACTGGACGCTCGTCGAGCAGCATCCGCATCTCGTCTACCGCGTGCGCGCGCACGTCGCGAAGGACTGAACCTCATGTCCGCCGACGCCCTCTCCCTGCCGTTCGCCGAACCGCACGCCGCGCCCGACGAAATCACCGCCGTCAGCTGGAACCTGCACAAGGGCCGCTCGCCGCTCGGCTTCACCGCGTGGAACGCGATGCGCAACTGGATGCAGTCGATGCACGCCGACGTGTATTTCCTGCAGGAAGCAATGGCGCGTCGCATGCCGCGCCCGATGCTCGCACCGGGCTTCGGCGCGCCGATGGACGACACGGTCGACGACGTGTGGCATTGCCAGGCCACCGAGATCGCGCAGGCGCTCGACTGGCAGATCGCGCTCGGGCCGAACGTGTTCAAGCCGTCGTGGCGGCACGGCAACGCGATCCTGTCGCCGCATCCGCTCGACCTCGGCGGCCGCTGGGACATCTCCGCGCACCGCTTCGAGCGGCGCGGGCTGCTGGTCGCGCGCGCGACGCTGGCGGGCGCGCGCCCGGTCACGCTGCTGTGCGCGCACCTCGCGCTCACGCGCGCCGCGCGGCTGCGCCAGATGCACTGGATCGCGCACTGGATCGAGCGCAACGCGGGCGACGGCCCGCTGATGCTCGCCGGCGACTTCAACGACTGGCGCAACGATTCCGTCGCGCTGTTCGGCGAGATCGGGCTGTCCGAGGTCGCGACGCTCCTCGGCGAATCGGGCCGCACGTTCCCCGCGTTCTCGCCGGCGCTCGCGCTCGACAAGATGTTCGTGCGCGGCCTGACGCCGCTCGAATGGCGCGCGCCGTCCGGCGAAGCCGCGTGGCTGTCGGACCACCTGCCGTACATCGCGCGCCTGCGCCTCGATCCGCAGTAACCCGCCGGACGGCCGCGCCCCCTCGGTCACGGCGCCGCCGGAGCGCCTGGGCCCCGGCGCGAAACGGGCGGCCCATCGCCGAAAGCCCGTTGCAAGGTTGTGTTGCGCCAAATCCGCGCAGCCGCGGGGGTCAAGCCCGCGATCCGCGTCAACAGGGTAAAATAACGAGTTCCTCAAACGTCTGTCATCGAGAAGGCGCGTGTCCGACGCGCCGGCCGGCCGATCCGCGATCGAGCCGTCGCACTCGGTTTTTTTGCCCGTTTTTGGGCCCGTTACACGCGTTCGCCACGCGCGTCCGTTTTCAAAGCCATGAGCAAATACGACACCGCCACCGTCCAATCCGTCCATCACTGGACCGACACGCTTTTCAGCTTCACCTGCACCCGTGAGGCGAGCCTGCGCTTCAACAACGGCGAATTCACGATGGTCGGCCTCGAAGTCGACGGCAAGCCGCTCGCGCGCGCCTACTCGATCGTCAGCCCGAACTACGAAGAGCATCTCGAATTCTTCAGCATCAAGGTGCAGAACGGCCCGCTGACCTCGCGCCTGCAACACCTGAAGGTGGGCGACACGGTGCTGATCGGCAAGAAGCCGACGGGCACGCTGGTGGCCGACAACCTGCTGCCGGGCAAGACGCTGTGGATGCTGTCGACGGGCACGGGCCTCGCGCCGTTCATGTCGATCATCCGCGATCCGGACATCTACGACCGCTTCGACAAGGTGATCCTGACCCACACGTGCCGCCTGAAGGGCGAGCTCGCGTACATGGACTACATCAAGCACGACCTGCCGGGCCACGAGTACCTGGGCGACATCATCAAGGAAAAGCTCGTCTACTACCCGACGGTCACGCGCGAAGCGTTCGACAACGAAGGCCGGATCACCGACCTGATCGCGACGGGCAAGCTGTTCACGGATCTCGGCGTGCCGGCGTTCTCGCCGGAAAACGACCGCGTGATGCTGTGCGGCAGCACCGCGATGCTGAAGGACACGACCGAGTTGCTGAAGCAGGCCGGCCTCGTCGAAGGCAAGAATAGCGCGCCGGGCCACTACGTGATCGAGCGCGCATTCGTGGACTGATCGATCCCCCAATTTGCGCATCATCAAGAACCGGAGCGAAAGCTCCGGTTTTTTTTCGTCCCCACTTGGCGAATTCGTAACAAACTGGGACCATTCCATCTCAAATAGTTACATTTTGATACGTCATCGCCGGGTGTTCGGGTGTCAGTGTTTTTCCTACAACACCTTCATTCCGATTATTCACATTTACCCTTAAATGACCGCCTGACATGACCTTTTCGGAAATTTTGAGATATTATTCGGCCCGCGTGGTCGTCGTTCCGATGTGGGTGCAAGGGTCGGATGCAAGTGTTACAAGACGTAACTTTTGTTACTTCGGCATGGAACGATTCTCTGGCGGCGACCGTCATCGAAACGGCAGCCAGTCCACGCAGCCAGCCGGTGTCTGAACCGCTTTCTGACAGCAGGGAGAGTCATGGATACGTCGCTTAACGCGCCCTTGGGCGCCCACGCCCCGTTCCCGTCACGGCAGCGCATGCCCGGCCGCGCTGCTACTCCGCCCATGGCCGACGAAGCGTCGAAGCGCGACGCGTCCGCCGCCCGGATCGCGGCACTTTCCGCCCAGCTTCTCGCCGCCGACGAAGCGGCCCGCCGCCATTTGGCCGGCGAGCTGCACGACGGGCTCGGCGCCGAATTGACCGCCGCCCGCTTCGCACTCGCAAACGTTCAAACGTGGCTGCCGGCCGATGCGCCGGAAGCCTGCCTGCGCGCGCTGACGCTGGCGCAGCAGGCGCTCGACGCCGCGACCGACGCGAATCGCCGGCTCATCGACGAGCGCGACACGCCGGCACTCGATGGCGGCATGGTCGGCGCGCTGTCGTCGTGGATCGACACCCATGCGGCGCGCACGGGCCTGCGCACGAGCTTCGTGTGCGCGGCCGACGCGCGCCTGACGCAGCTCGCCGGCGCCAGCGCGCTCGCGGTGTTCCGCGTCGCGCAGGAAGCGCTGTCGAACGTCGCGAAACATGCGCGCGCGACGTCGGTCGACGTCCGGATCGTCACCGACGGCACATATCTGTCGCTGAGTGTCGCCGACGATGGGACCGGTTTCGCCCGGCGCCGCCGCAGCGGCTACGGCCTGGCCGGCATGCGCGCCCGCTGCGAGGCGTTCGGCGGCAGCTTCGAGACGGCCACGCCGGCGACCGGCCGCGGCACGCGCGTCACCGCGCGCTTCGCATGGGCTTCGCTGCTCGCGGTGCCCGTTGCGGCACGCCGCACGTCGCTTTCGTGAGGTCGCGATGAGCCTGAACATCCTGCTCGTGGACGATCACGCGATCGTCCGGCAAGGGATCCGCCAGTTGCTGATCGACCGCGGCGTCGCGCGCGACGTGACCGAGGCCGAGTGCGGCGGCGACGCGATGGCCGCCGTCGACAAGCAGGAATTCGACGTGATCCTGCTCGACATCTCGCTGCCCGACACGAACGGCATCGAGGTGCTCAAGCGCCTCAAGCGCAAGCCGACGCGCGCGCCGGTGCTGATGTTCTCGATGTACCGCGAGGACCAGTACGCGGTGCGCGCGCTGAAGGCCGGCGCGGCCGGCTACCTGTCGAAGACGGTCAACGCCGCGCAGATGATCGGCGCGATCCAGCAGGTCGCGGCCGGCCGCAAGTACGTGAGCCCCGCGATGGCCGAGGCGCTCGCCGAATACGTATCGTTCGAGAACGAACCGCTGCCGCACGAGAAGCTGTCGGATCGCGAATACCAGACGCTCTGCATGCTCGCGTCGGGCAAGCGGCTCACCGATATCGCGAACACGCTGTCGCTGTCGGTGAAGACGGTGAGCGTGTATCGGTCGCGGCTGCTCGAGAAGATGCGGCTGTCGAACAACGCGGAACTCACGTTCTACGTGATGAGCAACCGGCTCGTCGACATGGCGCCCGCGGCCGGCGCCTGATTCCCGGCCGACTCGAATTCGTCCGATCCGGCGTAGCAGCGCACGCCGGGCCGCGCCCAGCCGCGCCCGTTTCGCGCACAAACGCTTGTTTTATCGGACGATTGCGCCGCGCGCCGCTGCGCCGCCGCGGGGCTGGCACGCCAAATCGGCTAAAATTATGGGTTTTCACTTAGTTGGCGCGCCGTGCCTGCGCGTGCCGGCGATTCATCCGCAATGTCCCTCTTCCGCAAGAAAAACGTCGATCGCATGATCGCCGGCGCGCAAGCCGCCGGGCTCAAGAAAGCGCTCGGCGCGATCGACCTCACCTTCCTCGGCATCGGCGCGATCATCGGCACCGGCATCTTCGTGCTGACCGGCACCGGCGCCGTCCAGGCCGGCCCGGCGCTGATGCTGTCGTTCGTGATCGCCGCGATCGCGTGCGGCCTCGCCGCGCTGTCGTACGCGGAGTTCGCCTCGACGATCCCCGTCGCCGGCTCGATCTACACGTATTCGTACGCGACGCTCGGCGAGCTCGTCGCGTGGATCATCGGCTGGGATCTGATGCTCGAGTACGGCCTCGCGTCGTCGGCCGTGTCGGTCGGCTGGTCGGGCTACCTGCAGTCGCTGCTGCAGGGCTTCGGGCTGTCGCTGCCGGCCGTGCTGACGGCCGCGCCCGGCGCGGTGCCAGGCGTCACCACGTGGTTCAACCTGCCCGCGTTCCTCGTGATGATCGTGATCACGACGCTGCTGTCGATCGGCATCCGCGAGTCGACCCGCATCAACAACATCATGGTGTTCATCAAGGTGTCGGTCGTGCTGCTCGTGATCGCGGTCGGCGTGTTCCACGTGACGCCCGCGAACTGGAAGCCGTTCATGCCGCACGGCTGGAACGGCGTGTTCGGCGCGGCGGCCGTGATGTTCTTCGCGTTCATCGGCTTCGACGCGGTGTCGTCGGCGGCCGAGGAAGTGAAGAATCCGAAACGCGACCTGCCGATCGGCATCATCGCGTCGCTCGCGGTGTGCGCGGTGCTGTACGTGACGGTCGCCGCGGTCGCGACCGGCATCGTGCCGTCGGCCCAGTACGCGAACATCTCGCACCCGATCTCGTACGCGCTGCAGGTCGCCGGCGCGAAGTGGGTGGCGGGCTTCATCGATCTCGGCGCGGTGCTCGGCATGCTGACCGTGATCCTCGTGATGAGCTACGGCCAGACGCGCGTGATCTTCGCGATGTCGCGCGACGGGCTGCTGCCGGCCGCGCTGTCGCGCGTGCATCCGCGTTTTGCGACGCCGTTCCTGACGACCTGGCTGGTCGGCCTGTTCTTCGGGCTGATCGCCGCGCTCGTGCCGCTCAACGTGCTCGCCGAGCTGATCAACATCGGCACGCTCGCGGCATTCTCGATGGTGTCGATCGCCGTGCTCGTGCTGCGCCGCACGCACCCCGAACTGCCGCGCGCGTTCCGCTGCCCGGGCGTGCCCGTGGTGCCGATCCTCGCGGTCGCGTCGTGCCTGTTCCTGATGCTGAACCTGCAGCCCGTCACGTGGGCCGCGTTCGGCATCTGGCTCGTGATCGGCCTCGTGATCTACGCGCTGTACTCGCGGCACCACTCGAAGCTCGCGCACGGCCACCCCGACGTGCGCTGAGCGCCGTCATGGCGCGCCTTCCGCGGTGCGCCATGACGAACCCACGCGGGGCCGGCACCGGCTCCGCACGCCCCTCTCTCCCGCACTCTCGGCCACCGCACGATCACTGTCCGATCGTCGCGATGTCTTGCCCGATCCTCCGGATTTGCCTGCACCCGCCGGCGCGCCGCCTGCACGCGCGCGCCGCGCGGTTCATAATTCCGCCATCGAACGACGGCGCCGCGCGGCGGGCCGTCCGGCAACAGGAAAAAACGATGGAAAGCGTCGATCTCGATGTACTGAAATCCAGCGCGCGCTGGCTCGAAGAAGGGCGCCGCGTGCTGCTCGTGACGGTCGTGAAGACGTGGGGCTCGTCGCCGCGCCCCGAAGGCGCGATGCTCGCGGTGCGCGAGGACGGCCTGGTGGTCGGCTCCGTGTCCGGCGGGTGCATCGAGGACGACCTGATCGCCCGCGTGCATGCGAGCGGCATCGCGGCCGATGCGCGCCCGGAAGCGCTCAAGTACGGCGTGACGGCCGAGGAAGCGCACCGCTTCGGGCTGCCTTGCGGCGGCACGATCCAGCTCGTGCTCGAACCGCTCACGCGCGACAGCGGGATCGCCGCGCTGTGCGCGGAGGTCGAGGCCGGCCGCCTCGTCACGCGCACGATGACGCTCGCGACCGGCCGCGCATCGCTGTCGCCCGCGCAGGCGACCGACGGGCTCGCTTTCGACGGCGAACGGCTCGTGACGATCCACGGGCCGCGCTACCGGATGCTCGTGATCGGCGCCGGCCAGTTGTCGCGCTATCTGTGCCAGATCGCGGTCGGGCTCGACTACCAGGTGACGGTCTGCGATCCGCGCGAGGAATACACGGATGCGTGGGACGTGCCGGGCACGCGCGTCGTCCACACGATGCCCGACGATACGGTGCTCGACATGAAGCTCGATGCGCGTTCGGCCGTGATCGCGCTCACGCACGACCCGAAGCTCGACGATCTCGCGCTGATGGAGGCGCTGAAGACGCCCGCGTTCTACGTGGGCGCGCTCGGCTCGCGGCGCAACAACGCGGCGCGGCGCGAGCGGCTGCGCGAATTCGATCTGAACGAAGTGGAACTGGCCCGGCTGCACGGGCCGGCCGGCATCTACATCGGCAGCCGGACGCCGCCGGAAATCGCGATCTCGATCCTCGCCGAGATCACCGCCGCGAAGAACAACGTGTCGCTGCCGACGATCCTGCAGGTCGAAGGCGCGAAGGCCGCGCGCGAAATCGCGGCGAACAGCGGCGCGGCCTGCGGGCTCTGACCCGCGGCGGCGGGCGGTAACGCTCGGGTCGGGCTCGGCCGCATGCCGCTGCCCCGGCGCGGACGTCGCTCAGGTCAGGCCGGCCGCCAGCGCGGCGGCAACCGAACCGACCACCAGCACGACGCCGACCGTGCGGCGCTTGTTCAGCTCGGTCCACAGCAGCACGCCCGTCAGCGACAGCAGGATCAGCGAGCCTGCGATCGTATCCATCAGCAGCACCCAGCCGAGATTCATCCCGACACCGCGATGCAGGTTGTTCAGCGTCGTCAGGAACGTGTTGCCCGTGCGTTTCACCGACACGTAGCCGTTGCCGACCCAATACTCGGCCTGCAGGTTCTGGTGCGGCCCGAACACGCCGAATTGCCAGTGCTCGGGCTGCATCACGCGCTTGTCGCCCCACGCGACGGCCTGCGCGGGTTCCTTGCGCATGCGGCCCGGCTTGCCGTCGAAATGCAGCTCCTGCTGCAGCCATTTCGTCATCGCGGCGGGCATCTTCGGCACCGGATCCGGCAGCGCGATCTGCATCTCCTCGACCTGCGGCTCGCCGGTCGAAATCTTCAGCGGCGGTGCGCGGTGGTTCAGCAGCACGCCGGTCACGCCGAACAGCAGCCCAAGCACCGCGCCCCACAGCCCGACCCAGCCGTGCACCTTGCGCAGCCACTTGATGAAGGTCGCGCGCCGCGAGCGCTGACGGCGCGCGGCCAGCTCGTCGCCGTTCAGCGGGCGGCCCGCCGGGTGCAGTACCGTGATGCCGGCGCGCGGCATGCCCGTCTTGGGCGGGTCGATCGTTTCGGGCGCGTTCACGCGAAAGTATCCATTCGTTCAAAACGACGGGCGGCGCGCAGGAAGTGCGCGCCGCCCGGGCAGCATGAAAATGAGAATGGATATCATTACATAAATCGAAAGCCGGCTCAATCCGTCCGCGCACGAAGCGGCAGGTCCGACGTTCGCGAGAACGCGGACGAAATGCACTTTTTGCAGCGCGATGACGATCGATAGACCAAAAATGCCGGCAAAACGGTGCCCGCAAGCCGCGGACAGCCGTTCGTAAGAAGCCGCCCGACGTCAGCCCGTTCAGCGCAACGGCGGCAACGGAAACCGCGGCGCGGCCTCGTCCGGCGCGGGCTCGGTGCGATCGAGCGCGTACAGCCACGCGAGCAGGTCCGCGACCGCCTGATAGAGCTGCGGCGGAATCCGGTCGTCGAGATCGACCTGCATCAGCAGCGACACCATCTCCGGCGCCGTATGCACGTACAGCCCCGCGTCGTGCGCGCGCGCGACGATCATCTCGGCGAGCACCCCGTAACCCTTCGCCACCACGCGCGGCGCCGCATCGCCGCCTTTCGGATCGTAGACGAGCGCGGCCGCGCGCTTGCGGGACGTCATGCTCATCGCAGCGCCTCGTCATCGTCGCCCGGCACCCGTGCGCCGGGGCCGCCGGCCGCGCCGCGCGCGTATGCGGCGGCGGCTGCCTGCGCGGCGAACAGGTCGAAGCCGTCGGGCCCGTCGTCGACCGCACGGATCGACAGCCCGCCCACCCTGAGCCCGGATCCCTCGAGCCGCTGCCGTAGCGCGGCTTCGTTGCGCGCGAGACGGTCGGCGCCCGTCTGGTTCGCGCGCAACCGCGCGACGAGCTGCGCGCCGTTCAGCACCAGCTCGGCATCGACCGTACCGAGCGACGGCAGCGTCAGCGTCAGGCGCGTTCGCCACGCGATACCGTCGCCCGTGTCGTCGTCGCCGCCGCGCGGTGCGCGATGGCCCGGCTCGTCGGGTTCGATCGTCCAGTCGAGCCGCGCGCCGGGCCACGCCTCGCCGGTCCAGCGAAACTGGTCGGTCGCGAGCGCATCGAGCTGCTGCCGAACGAGCGGCACGGCGGCCGGGTGCACGGTCGCGAGCGGCGACGCCTGCGAATCGGACGATGCGGCGGCCAGCTCGGCACGCGCGGGCGTCCAGCGCGTATCGGCGTGCGCCGCCAGCGGATCGGCGGGGTCGGCCGGCAACGATGCGCCCTGCCGGGCCGCCGTCGGCGCGGCCTGCGCAAGATCGTGCGCAGGCGCGCCGCCTTGGGCCGGCGGTGGCGCGCTGGCCCGTGCGGCGGCCGGCAGCGACGGGCGCTGCGCGAGCAGTTCGTCGAGCACGTCGGTCGGCTCGTGCGGAACGGCTTCCGGCTCGGCCGGCGCGAGCGCGGTCGCGAGGCGTGCCTGCGGCTCGCGCAGCAGCGCCGCGAGCGGACGCTGGCCGGCCAGCCACTGCGCCAGATGGGATTCGTAGAAGAGGCCGCTTTCACTCACGGCCTGCGCGAGCGCCGCGCGCAACGCCACGGCCTGCGGCGGCGCGGCCGCATCGCGCACCGCCGCGGCGGGCGACGCTTCAGCGGAAGCCGGCGTGGAAGATGCAGCGGAACCGGACGCAGCCGGCACGGGCGCGGGCACGGGCGTATCGGCGAGCAGCACGGCGGGATCGGCCAGCAGCGGCAGCCGCCCGACGATCGCCGGCGTCGCATCGCCGCCCGAGCGCGAGATCGCGTCGAGCGCGCGCCCGACCTCGGACAGCGCGGTCTGCGTGGAAGCAGGCGGCGCGGCGGGCGGGCTGCCGGCCGGCGGCGGGGACGACGCGCCGGCGCCCGGCGTGCCGACCTGCGAGGTCGCGCCGCCGCCGGCGGGCGCCGATACGGTGCCGGTCAGCAGGCTGTCGAGACGGCTCGCCAGCAGTGCGGCCGCAACGGAGTCGATACCGGTCATGATCGGAGCCTGCTCACCTTCGGGTCCGTTCCGTATGCAAGCGGACCCTGCACGTCGTTGCGAATGCGGGCGCGGCACGCACGCCGGTGCCGCCCGCGGGAACAGCGCGCGCCGCGTGCGGCACCGGGCCCGGGCGCCTCGCCCGTCTCCCGGAACACGGCCCTACCCGCGCGCGCGATAGAGATCGGTCAATACCTGGGTCGAGCGCCGCGCCTCGAACAGCGCGGACAGCCGCGCGACGTCCGGGCTCGCGAGATCGCGGATCGCGGCGTCGTCGGCCAGGATGCGACGGATCAGGTCGAGCTTGCGGCCGAGATCCGATTCGTCGAGCGCGACGCCCGGATCGGCCTCCTTCAACCCGTCGACGAGCTGCATGAATTCGGCCTGCAACCCCGGCAACGCGCTCCAGTCGGCATCGCGCGCGGCGCACAGCATCCGGCCCGACACGGCGGCGAGCGCCTCGTAACGCGCGAAGTATTCGGCCTTGTGACTCATCGTGATGCTTCCGCTACCTGTTGCGCGGCCATCCGCGCGACTTCCGGGGCGATGCCCGTCCATGCTTCCTCGAGCGTCGCGAGCAAGCCGTCGACCTCGACCAGCATCGCGTCGCTCGCCTGCGCGTTCGCTTCCAGCAAACGCCGGCCGATATACGCATACAGCGCATTGAGCCGGTCGGCGATCTCGCCGCCCGCGTCGCGGTTCAGCGACGCCTGCAGGCCGCTCTCGACGATCCGGATCGCCTTGCCGATCGCTTCGCCGCGCCCGGCTACGTTGTCCTGCTGCAAATGCATGCGCGCCAGCGCGATCGCCTGCCGCGCGCCCTGGTACAGCATCGCGATCAGCCGGTGCGGGGAGGCGCCCATCACCCCGGTCTCGACGCCGACACGCGCGTACGCACTGGCTCCAGCGTGTCCTGGGGAAAACATGCGCTTCTCCTTTTACTTGCCTTGGGCTGTACGGGAGCCGCCGTCGTGCGTCGCACGGCGCGGCCTTCACCGAGTTATCGGAAGGGATTTGAAAAGCTTTAGGTGCGCCGGGGCTGCCGTCGGGCAAGCGATGTCGGCCCGCCGGCCCCGTTCCGCAAGCGCCGAACCGTCCCGGGATGCCCGTCGTCGGCCGACCGGCCCCGGATGCCCGTCGTCGGATGTCCGCCCCCGGATGCCCGTCGCCGGATGCGCGCCCCCGGATGCCCGTCGCCTCACACCGACATCTGCATGATGTCGTTGTAAGCGCTCACTAGCTTGTTGCGGACCTGGAGCCCGAACTGGAAGCCGATATTGGCTTTCTGCATGTCGACCATCACGTCGTTCAGCGAGATGTTCGGCGCGCCGACCTCGAACGCCTTCGCCTCGCCGAGCGCGTGCTGCTGGTCGCCGCTGATCTTGTCGAGCGACGCCTTCATCGCGCTCGCGAACGTGCCGGCCGTCGCCGCGCCCGAGCCGGCCAGCGCCGCCGTCGGGCTCGCGACGCCGCCGGACGCCTGCGCGGCCATCGACTGCATCTGTTGCAACACCGAACCGATTCCGCTGACGTTCGCAGTCATGCTGTCCCCAGACATAGAGAAGAAACCCGGACGCACCGGGTGATCCGCCGGCGCCGCACCACGCGCACCATGCCGGATCGCGAAAAAGGATAGCAGCGCGGCGCGCGTCAAAGCCGAGAAAGTACGGGGGAAACCCCGCTCTTTTCGGTCGATCGGAGTGCGCCGCGGGTCACGATAATCGCATCGTGTCATTGTCCGCCCGCTCGTCCGAGCGAGCTCAGTCGTCCCGCTCCGGAGAAACTCGACGCATGGATTCGCAGGCCAACTCGCTGATCAACCCAGACGCCCGCGCGGGCCTCAGCCCGGCGCCCGCCACCGCCGCGGCCGCCGCGTTGCCGGGCGCGGGCGGCGCGGGCGCGGACTTCGGGCTTGGCGGCTTCGCGGAACGCATTCCCGGCATCTCGCGGATGAAGGGCAACCCGAAGCTGCCGTTCGTGATCGCCGTCGCGTTCGCGATCGCCGCGATCACCGCGCTCGTGCTGTGGAGCCGGGCGCCCGACTACCGCGTGCTGTACAGCAACCTGTCGGACCGCGACGGCGGCGCGATCATTGCCGCACTCCAGCAGGCAAACGTTCCCTACAAGTTCGCCGATGCCGGCGGCGCGATCCTCGTGCCGTCGAGCCAGGTGCACGAAACGCGCCTGAAGCTCGCCGCGATGGGGCTGCCGAAGGGCGGCTCGGTCGGCTTCGAGCTGATGGACAACCAGAAATTCGGCATCAGCCAGTTCGCCGAGCAGATCAATTACCAACGCGCGCTCGAAGGCGAGCTGCAGCGCACCATCGAATCGATCAATGCCGTGCGCGGCGCGCGCGTGCATCTCGCGATCCCGAAGCCGTCGGTGTTCGTGCGCGACAAGGAAGCGCCGAGCGCGTCGGTGTTCGTCGACCTCTACCCGGGCCGCGTGCTCGACGAGGGTCAGGTGCAGGCGATCACGCGGATGGTGTCGTCCGGCGTGCCCGACATGCCGGCGAAGAACGTGACGATCGTCGACCAGGACGGCAACCTGCTGACCCAGACCACATCCGCCTCCGGCCTCGACGCGAGCCAGCTCAAGTACGTGCAGCAGGTCGAACACAACACGCAGAAGCGCATCGACGCGATCCTCGCGCCGATCTTCGGCGCCGGCAACGCGCGCTCGCAGGTCAGCGCGGATCTCGATTTCTCGAAGATCGAGCAGACGTCGGAAAGCTACGGCCCGAACGGCACGCCGCAGCAGGCTGCGATCCGCAGCCAGCAGACCAGCAGCGCGACCGAACTCGCGCAGGGCGGCGCGTCGGGCGTGCCGGGCGCGCTGTCGAACACGCCGCCGCAGCCGGCTTCCGCGCCGATCGTCGCCGGCAACGGCCAGAACGGGCCGCAGACGACGCCGGTCAGCGACCGCAAGGACCAGACGACCAACTACGAGCTCGACAAGACGATCCGCCATCTCGAACAGCCGATGGGCAGCGTGAAGCGGCTGTCGGTCGCGGTCGTCGTCAACTACCAGCCGATCGCCGACGCGAAGGGCCACGTGACGATGCAGCCGCTGCCGCCCGCGAAGCTCGCGCAGGTCGAACAGCTCGTGAAGGACGCGATGGGCTACGACGAGAAGCGCGGCGACTCGGTGAACGTCGTGAACAGCGCGTTCTCGACCGTGAGCGACCCGTACACCGACCTGCCGTGGTGGCGCCAGCCCGACATGATCGCGATGGCGAAGGAAGCCGCGAAGTGGCTCGGCATCGCGGCGGCCGCGGCGGCGCTCTACTTCATGTTCGTGCGCCCGGCGATGCGCCGCGCGTTTCCTGCGCCCGAGCCGGCCGCGCCGGCGCTCGCGGCGCCGGACGACGCGCTCGCGCTCGACGGCCTGCCCGCGCCGGAAAAGGCGGCGGAGGAAGTCGATCCGCTGCTGCTGGGCTTCGAAAACGAGAAGAACCGCTACGAACGCAACCTCGACTACGCGCGCACGATCGCCCGCCAGGATCCGAAGATCGTCGCCACCGTCGTGAAGAACTGGGTGTCCGATGAACGCTGAAGGCTTGACCAAGAGCGCGCTGCTGCTGATGTCGATCGGCGAGGAAGAGGCCGCGCAGGTATTCAAGTTCCTCGCGCCGCGCGAGGTCCAGAAGATCGGCGCCGCGATGGCCGCGCTGAAGAACGTCACGCGCGAGCAGGTCGAGGACGTGCTGCAGGAGTTCGTCAAGGAAGCCGAGCAGCACACCGCGCTGTCGCTCGATTCGAGCGAGTACATCCGCTCGGTGCTGACGAAGGCGCTCGGCGAGGACAAGGCCGGCGTGCTGATCGACCGCATCCTGCAGGGCAGCGACACGAGCGGCATCGAGGGCCTGAAATGGATGGATTCGGGCGCGGTGGCCGAACTGATCAAGAACGAGCATCCGCAGATCATCGCGACGATCCTCGTGCACCTCGACCGCGACCAGGCGTCCGAAATCGCGTCGTGCTTCACCGAACGGCTGCGTAACGACGTGCTGCTGCGGATCGCGACGCTCGACGGCATCCAGCCGGCCGCGCTGCGCGAGCTCGACGACGTGCTGACGGGCCTGCTGTCCGGCAGCGACAACCTGAAGCGCAGCCCGATGGGCGGCATCCGCACGGCGGCCGAGATCCTGAACTTCATGACGAGCGTGCACGAGGAAGGCGTCCTCGAAAGCGTGCGCCAGTACGACGCCGATCTCGCGCAGAAGATCATCGACCAGATGTTCGTGTTCGAGAACCTGCTCGAGCTCGAGGATCGCGCGATCCAGATGGTGCTCAAGGAAGTCGAGTCGGAAACGCTGATCGTCGCGCTGAAGGGTGCGCCGCCGGCGCTGCGCCAGAAGTTCCTGGCGAACATGTCGCAGCGCGCGGCCGAACTGCTCGCCGAGGATCTCGACGCGCGCGGCCCGGTGCGCGTGTCCGAAGTCGAGACGCAGCAGCGCCGCATCCTGCAGATCGTGCGCAACCTCGCCGAGAGCGGCCAGATCGCGATCGGCGGCAAGGCGGAAGACGCGTATGTCTGATTCGGCGAGCGATCGCGTGGGCACCCTCACCGCATACCAGCGGTGGGAGATGGCGTCGTTCGACCCGCCGCCGCCCCCGCCGCCGCCCGACGACGCGGCGGCCGCTGCCGCCGCGCTCGCCGAGGAACTGCAGCGCGTGCGCGACGCCGCGCACGCCGAAGGCCATGCGGCCGGCCACGTCGAAGGCCAGGCGCTCGGCTACCAGGCCGGTTTCGAGCAGGGCCGCGAGCAGGGTTTCGAGGCCGGCCAGGCCGACGCCCGCGAACAGGCCGCGCAGCTCGCGGCGCTCGCCGCGTCGTTCCGCGAAGCCGTATCGGCGGTCGAACACGATCTCGCGTCCGACCTCGCGCAACTCGCGCTCGACATCGCGCAGCAGGTCGTGCGCCAGCACGTGAAGCACGACCCGGCCGCGCTGGTCGCCGCCGTGCGCGACGTGCTCGCGGCCGAACCCGCGCTGTCCGGCGCGCCGCATCTCGCGGTGAATCCGGCCGACCTGCCCGTCGTCGAAGCGTATCTGCAGGATGACCTCGACACGCTCGGCTGGAACGTGCGCACCGACGCGTCGATCGAGCGCGGCGGCTGCCGCGCGCATGCCGCGACCGGCGAGGTCGACGCGACGCTGCCCACGCGCTGGCAGCGCGTGGCCGCCGCGATCGGCAAGGTGAGCACGTGGTGACGCGCTTGCCCGACGCGCTCGCGCACGACGGCATGACGCCGCTCGAACGCGAACTCGCGCTCGCGTCGTTCGGGCCGGCGGCCGCGCACGATCCCGCCCACGACACCGCGCCGCATGCAGCGGCCTCGGCCGCCGCCCCGCGCGCGCCGCACAATCCGCATCTCGCGCACTGGCGCACGCACCTGAACGGGCTCGCCGCACGCAGCCACCACGCGCTGCCGCTGCGGCCGTGCGGACGCCTCACGCGCGCGGCCGGCCTCGTGCTCGAAGCGATCGGGCTGCGCCTGTCGGTCGGCGCCGAATGCACGATCGAACTGCCGCCCGGCAGCACGCTGCCGCACGCGGTAGCCGAAGTCGTCGGTTTCGGCGGCGACCGCCTGTTCCTGATGCCGACCACCGACGTCGCCGGCGTCCTGCCCGGCGCACGCGTGTGGCCGCGCGAAAGCGCGCCCGTCACCGATCCGCTCGCGGGCGCGAAGCGGCTGCCGGTCGGCTGGGAAATGCTCGGGCGCGTCGTCGACGCGTCGGGCCGCCCGCTCGACGGCCTCGGCCCGCTCGCGTCGAAAGTCGACGCGCCGCTGTCGGCGCCGTCGATCAACCCGCTCGATCGCGAGCCGATCCACCACGTGCTCGACGTCGGCGTGCGCGCGATCAACGCGCTGCTCACCGTCGGCCGCGGCCAGCGGATGGGCCTGTTCGCCGGCTCCGGCGTCGGCAAGTCGGTGCTGCTCGGCACGATGGCGCGCTACACGAGCGCGGAAGTGATCGTGATCGGCCTGATCGGCGAACGCGGCCGCGAAGTGAAGGAATTCATCGAACAGATCCTCGGCGAGGACGGGCTCGCGCGCTCGGTCGTCGTCGCGGCGCCGGCCGACGTGTCGCCGCTGTTGCGGATGCAGGGCGCCGCGTACGCGACGTCGCTCGCCGAGTATTTCCGCGACCAGGGCAAGCACGTGCTGCTGCTGATGGATTCGCTGACGCGCTACGCGATGGCGCAGCGCGAGATCGCGCTGGCGATCGGCGAGCCGCCCGCGACGAAAGGCTATCCGCCGTCGGTGTTCGCGAAGCTGCCCGCGCTCGTCGAGCGCACCGGCAACGGGCCCGAAGGCGGCGGCTCGATCACCGCGTTCTACACGGTGCTGACCGAAGGCGACGATCAGCAGGACCCGATCGCCGATTCGGCGCGCGCGATCCTCGACGGCCACATCGTGCTGTCGCGTGCGCTCGCCGAGGCCGGCCACTATCCCGCGATCGACATCGAGGCGTCGATCAGCCGCGCGATGACCGCGCTGATCGACGAAACGCATCTCGATCACGTGCGGCAGTTCAAGCAGATGCTGTCGCGCTACCAGCGCAATCGCGACCTGATCGCGGTGGGCGCCTACGCACCCGGCCGCGACGCCCAGCTCGACCGCGCGATCGCGCTCTACCCGCGCATCGAGGCGTTCCTGCAGCAGGGCTTTCGCGAATGCGCGCCGTTCGCATCGAGCCTCACCGCGCTCGATGCGCTGTTCGACGCTTACGGAGGCTGATCCCGATGGCCCACGGCTTTCCCCTTCAGTTGCTGCTCGACCGCGCGCAGGAAGACCTCGATTCGGCCGCGAAGCAGCTCGGCACCGCGCAGCGCGACCGCACCGCGGCGGCCGAACAGCTCGACGCCCTGCTGCGCTATCGCGACGAATATCACGCGCGCTTCGCGCAATCCGCGCAGAGCGGGATGCCGGCCGGCAACTGGCGCAATTTCCAGGCGTTCATCGACACGCTCGATGCGGCGATCGCGCAGCAGCGCACCGTGCTCGCCGCGGCCGAAGTCCGCATCGACGAGGCGCGCCCGAACTGGCAGCAGAAGAAACGTACCGTCGGCTCGTATGAAATCCTGCAGGCGCGCGGCGTCGCGCAGGAAGCGCAGCGCGACGCCCGGCGCGAACAGCGCGACGCCGACGAACACGCCGCGAAGATCCTGCGCATGCGGGCCGACGCGGCCCGCTCGTCGTAACCGACCACCGCATTCGAACGAGAGAACCGTCATGCCTCCCCTCCCCCTGCTCGGTGCGCTGCTCGACACCGCCGGCGCCGCACTCAAGGCCGCCCGCGGCTCGGGTGCGTCCGCCGCCAACGATGCGTCGGCCGCCGCGAGCGCCGTGCCGTTCGCGCAGACGCTGAAGCAAAGCGTCGCCACGCGCGGCGATACGGCCAACGCCGGTACACCGGACGTGCCGGCCAAACAGGTTTCGTCGAAGCCGGCAGCCGGTGCAAAGGCGTCCGGCACGAACGACGACGACGCGACCGACGATACGGCCGCGACCGCCACCGCCAACCCCGATGCCGCCGCGCTCGCGGCCGCCGCCGCCGTGCAGGCGCAACTGCAGGCGCGCGTGGACCAAACGCCGCCCGCTGACGCAGCGACCGCCGCTGCCGCTGCCGCCACGACGCAAAAGACGGCCGTATCCGGCCAGCCGGACGCCACGGCCATGCTCGCCACCCATGCAACCCAGGACGCGGCCGCCCAACCGAGCGACCCGGCATCGAGCCGCGACGCGCTGCAAGCCGCGCTCGCCAAGCTGACGGGCGGCGCGGGCGCGATCGCGATGCCGGCGAGCGGCACGGCCGCGGCCACACCCGCGGCCGCAGCCACGACGGCGACGGCGACCGCCTCGAATGCCGCCGCGCCGCTGACGCCGAAAGTGCCGACGTTCGACCGCACGCTCGCCGACGCGAAAGGCGCGCTCGCCACCCAGCAGACGCCGGCTCAGGTCACCCCGCAAGCGCTGCAGGCCGACGCGAACGCGCAGTCCGGCACCCAGCACGCGCTCACGGCGGCCAGCAACGCGACGGACCCGGCCGCCAGCGCGACGCTCGCGGCCGGCGCAACGGCCGCCGCCGCCGCGCAGGCGAACCTGCAACTGTCGCCGGCCGCCGGCGCGATCGCCGCCGCCAACGCGCACGTGCTCGCGCCGCACGTCGGCACGGCCGACTGGACGGATGCACTGAGCCAGAAAGTGGTGTTCCTGTCGAATGCGCACCAGCAGAGCGCCGAGCTGACGCTCAACCCGCCCGATCTCGGGCCGCTGCAGGTCGTGCTGCGCGTCGCGGACAATCACGCGCACGCGCTGTTCGTGTCGCAGCACGCCCAGGTGCGCGACGCGGTCGAAGCCGCGCTGCCGAAGCTGCGCGAGGCGATGGAAGCGGGCGGGCTCGGGCTCGGCAGCGCGACCGTCAGCGACGGCGGCCTCGCCTCGCAACAGCAGCCCAACCCGCAGCAGACCTTCGCCGGCGGCCAGTCGTCGCGACGCGGGAACGGCGGACCGTCAGCCGTCGATGCACCGGCCGACGCCGCGCAATCCGCACCGGTCGCCGTGCGCGCGAGCCGCGCCGGCCTCGTCGATACGTTTGCCTGAGCATGGCCGCCGCCGTGCGCGCGCCGCCTAGCGGCCGTGCACCACGGCAGCCGCCTCGCCGCGCGGCACGCTGCCCCGGCGCGCCGCGACGATGAAGTCGGCCGCGCGTTCGCCGATCATCACCGACGGCGCATTCGTGTTCCCGCCGATCAGCGTCGGCATCACCGACGCATCCACCACGCGCAGCCCGTCGACGCCGCGCACGCGCAGTTGCGGATCGACGACCGCGCGCGCATCGCTGCCCATCCGGCAGGTGCCGACCGGGTGATAGATCGTGTCCGCATGCGCGACGATCGTCGCGCGCAGCTCCGCTTCGCTCTGGTCCGGCCGCGTGTACAGCTCGCGCCCGCCCTGCGACGCGAGCGGCGCCTGCGACAGGATGCGCCGCATCGCCTGCGTGCCGCGCACCAGCAGGTCGAGGTCGCGTGAATCGCTGAAGAAGCGCGGATCGATCAGCGGCGCGTCGCGCGCATCGCCGCTCGCGAGCGCCACCGTGCCGCGACTGAACGGCCGCAATGCGCACACGTGCAGCGAATAGCCGAAGCCCCAGTGCATCTTGCGGTTGTGATCGTCGACGAGCGCCGTGCAGAAATGCAGTTGCAGGTCGGGCCGCTCGAGCGACGGATCGCTCTTGATGAAGCCGCCGGCCTCCGCGACGTTGCTCGTCATCATCCCCGTGCGGCTCGAGAAATAGCGCGCGAGCGCCGGCGTCATTTTCGCGATGCCGCGCAGGCACACGCCGACCAGCTCGGACGAATTCACGCGCGTGTTGATGATGAAGTCGATGTGGTCGATCAGGTTCGTGCCGACGTCCGGCGCATCCTGCACGACCGCGATCCCGTGCCGGCGCAATTGCTCTGCCGGGCCGATCCCCGAGCACATCAGCAGTTGCGGCGAATTGAACGCGCCGGCCGACAGAATCACTTCCGCACGCGCGCCGAAAGTCTCGACCCGCCCGTTGCGCGATACGACGACGCCGACCGCGCGCTTGCCGTCGAACCCGACGCGCAGCACCGTCGCATCGGTGATCACGTGCAGGTTCGGCCGGTCGCGGCCGTAGATGTACGCGCGCGCCACGCTGCAGCGCGAGCCGTCGCGATGCGTGACCTGATAGAAGCCGACGCCTTCCTGCGTCGCGCCGTTGAAGTCGTCGTTCAGCGGATAGCCGGCCGCGTGCGCGGCCTGGATGAATCGTTCGGAGAACGGATTGCGAAAGCGCAGATCCGACACCGACAGCGGGCCGTCCGCGCCGTGCCACGCGTCGGCGCCGCGTGCGTTGCCTTCCGCGCGGCGGAAATACGGCAGCACGTCCTGCCAGCCCCAGCCCGTCGCGCCGAGCCGCGCCCACTCGTCGTAGTCGCCCGGGTGGCCGCGCGTGTAGATCATCGCGTTGATCGCGCTCGAACCGCCCATCCCGCGCCCGCGCGGCTGGTAACCGCGCCGCCCGCCGAGGCCCGGCTGCGGCACCGTCTCGTAGCCGTAGTTGGTGCCGAGCTTGAACGGCACCAGCGCCGCGATGCCGACCGGCATGTTGACGAGCAGGTTGCGCTCCGTATGCGAGCCGGCCTCGATCAGCGCGATCGTCGCATCGGGGCAGGCATCGGCGAGACGGCCGGCGAGGCTCGATCCGCCCGAACCGCCGCCGACGATGATGTAGTCGTATTGCATGTCACGTCTCCGTCGTGTCATGGAAGGCGCCCGGCACCGCCGCGCGACCGCGTCTCCTCTTGTGTTCGGGCATTGTAGGAATGGCCGTCGCGTGCGCGGCGCGCGGATTCAAGAGCGATTCCTCTAAACGCCCGCGTGAACTAAATTTAAGATGTACCGATGCGCTTCGCGCGATGCACCGGCCACGAGAAGCCGATTCGTCGCGAAACGGGAGGAACGACGATGCAGCGCCGGATTCTGCAGGCCGCGTGCCGACCGGGTGATCCGCAGGCCACGCGCGCGGCCCGCATTTCATTTCAAACGGCGGCCCGCGCGACGATGCACGGCGTCATGCGCGCGGTCGGTCGAAATCGAACGACGCGTGTCGTCGCCGACCGTTTGGACGGTGTGTCGGCGCCGACGCACGATGCGCGGCGACCCGCCGTCGCATACGCATCGCACTGCCCTGCCGCGGCGTATCGGCAGACGATCGCAAGGCGGCATCGCGTGCCCGCTCGTCACCGTATCGAGTCGTGTGCGCAGGCCGTGCGGCACGATTTTCGGACGCGGGCACCGTCGCGCGGATACGACGCCTGCCGCGTGCCGCAACCGGTTTTCGAATACCCGTCGCATCCGGCCCCGTGCCGTGCGACACGCATCACCCGATCCGCGTCGCCGCGCTCGCCGAGCGTGCGCGTGCGGCGTGACGGCCGGCCGATCAGCCAGGCCCAACTGGAGGAGACGACATGAAGAACGACCTGCCCGAACTGGCCCCTCAAGCACTGCCGTCGGTCGACACGCTGACGTCGCTGCTGCACGACCAGCGCGCGGCGTACCTGCGCGCGCCGTACCCCGCATGGGACACGCGTGCGCAGCACCTGCGCGCGCTGCGCACGATGCTGATCGATCACGCGGATGCGCTCGCCGACGCGATCAGCGCCGATTTCGGCCATCGCGCGAAACAGGAAGTGCTGCTGTCGGAAATCTGGATGGCGAAGGAAGAGATCGACGATGCGCTGAAGCACGGCAAGCGCTGGATGAAGCCGATCCGCAAGCCGATGAACAAGTGGCTGCGTCCGGCGCGCGCGAAGGTGATTCCGCAGCCGCTCGGCGTGGTCGGCATCGTCGTGCCGTGGAACTACCCGGTGCTGCTCGCGGCGGGCCCGCTGATCTGCGCGCTCGCCGCCGGCAACCGTGCGATCGTCAAGATGTCCGAACTGACGCCGCGCACGTCGGCGCTGTTCGAGCAGCTCATCGGCAAGACCTTCGCGCGCGACCACGTCGCGGTCGTGAACGGCGACGCAGAGGTCGGCGCCGCGTTCAGCGCGCTGCCGTTCGATCATCTGCTGTTCACCGGCTCGACGCACGTCGGCCGCCACGTGATGCGCGCGGCCGCCGACCACCTCACGCCCGTCACGCTCGAACTCGGCGGCAAGTCGCCGGCGATCGTCGGCCCGAATGCGCGCTTCGACGCGGCCGTCGACGCGATCGTCGCCGGCAAGACGCTGAACGCCGGCCAGACCTGCATCGCGCCCGACTACGTGCTGCTGCCGCGCGGAATGGAAGGCGCGTTCATCGAGCGCGCGCGGACCCGCTTCGCGAAGCTGTATCCGGACCTGTCGGCCAACGGCGACTACACGACGATCGTGTCGCCGCGTCACTACGCACGCCTGCAGCAACTCGCGAGCGACGCGCAGGCGGCCGGCGCGCAGCTGCATCCGCTGTCCGACGCGCAGTCCGATCCCGCGTCGCGCCGCTTCGTGCCGTGCGCGGTCACGCACGCGCCGGCCGCGTCGCCGCTGATGCAGGAAGAGATCTTCGGGCCGCTGCTGCCGCTCGTGCCGTACGAGCGGATCGACGAGGCGATCGCGTACGTCAATGCGCGCCCGCGTCCGCTCGCGTTGTACCTGTTCGACGAGGATCGCGGCACGATCGACCGCGTGATGCGCGAAACGGTCTCGGGCGGCGTATCGATCAACGAAACGCTGATGCACATCGCGTGCGGCAGTTTGCCGTTCGGCGGCGTCGGTGCGAGCGGCATGGGCGCGTATCACGGCTACGACGGCTTCGTGACGTTCTCGAAGATGAAGCCGGTGCTCACGCAGGCACGGCTGAACGCACGCAACCTGCTCGCGCCGCCGTACGGCAAGCGCTTCGCCGCGCTGATCAAGCTGATGCTGAAGTTCTGAGCCGGCCGGGCCGCGCGCGTCGCGTCGCGGCCCTTGCGCGCCTGCCGCGCGGCGTCGATGCCGCGCACGCGGCCGTCACACCGGCCAGAGCGGCCCTTCCTGCATCGCGCCGATCTGCTCGCGCAATTCGAGCACGCGCGCTTCCCAGTAACGATGCGTGTTGAACCACGGGAAGGCGGCCGGAAACGCGGGGTCGTCCCAGCGCCGCGCGAGCCACGCCGCGTAATGGATCAGCCGCAGCGTGCGCAGCGCCTCGACCAGATGCAGCTCGCGCGGCTCGAATTCGCAGAAATCCTCGTAGCCGGCAAGCAGGTCCGCCAGCGCGCGCGACGCGCCTTCGCGATCGCCCGGCAGCAGGAGCCACAGATCCTGGACGGCCGGCGCCATCCGGCTGTCGTCGAAGTCGACGAAATGCGGGCCGGCATCGGTCCACAGCACGTTGCTCGGATGACAGTCGCCGTGCGTGCGCAGCAGACGAATCTCTCCCGCGCGCTCGAACGCGGCCTCGACGCCTTCGAGGGCGAGCGCGACCGCGGTCGCGTATGCCGGTCTTACGTCATCCGGAATGAAATCGTGCGCGAGCAGATAGTCGCGCGGCTCGTAGCCGAACGTATGGATGTCGAGCACGGGACGTGCGACATACGGCTGCGTCGCGCCGACCGCATGAATGCGGCCGATGAAGCGGCCGAGCCATTCGAGCGTGTCGCTGCGGTCGAGATCGGGGGCGCGGCCGCCACGCCGCTCGAAGATCGAGAAGCGGAAACCGTCGAACGCGTGCAGCGTGCGGCCGTCGAACGATCGCGCGGGCACCGCCGGAATCTCGCGCGCGGCGAGTTCGGCGACGAACGCATGTTCTTCGAGAATCGCGTCGTCCGACCAGCGCGCGGGCCGATAGAACTTCGCGACGACCGGCGGGCCGTCTTCGATACCGACCTGGTAGACGCGGTTTTCGTAGCTGTTGAGGGCGAGCAGTCGCCCGTCGGTGCGCAGGCCGACCGGCATCAGCACGCTGTCGAGCGCGTCGAGCACGCATTCGGGCGTGAGGCCGGCGAACGGCGGGCTGGCGGGAGAAGCGGGAGCGGAAGTGGCGTCTGTCATGCCCCGCATTGTGCCGCCAGCCGGACCGAAAGACGAGCGTCCGATGCGATGTGTGCTTAGTGAAGCGCCGCGCCGGCCGGCAGGACGGATTCGCCGGTGTCGATCAGATCCTCCAGAAAGAACGGCTCGGTGTTGAGTTCTTTCGACTCACCCGGCACGCCCTCGTACCAGGTCACCATGGCCATGTCGCCCAGGATGCGCTGGACGATGCCGCGCGCGCCCTTCGGCACCGCGATATGGGTAGTGCAGACGATCGACCCGATATGCATGATGGTTCCCCACTCTTGAATCTTGAAACCCGGCCCGCTGGCGAGCCGGCAAATGCGCGATCCGCGCCGCTCTCGGCGGAGCGTTGCGCGTGATCCCATTGTTCACGGTTTATCGAAGCGCGAAAAGAAGAAGAAGCAGGCGAAGCGCCGCGAATTCGTCGAATGTCTCCAATCAACCACTGCGCCGGGCACGCACTTGCCCGCCCGGCTTCCCCCATCATACCCTGTCGAATGTGACTGCCCGCCGAAACCGCCCGGCGCCGCCGCGCGCACGTGATCGACGCAACGCGCGTACCGCTTCGCTTCTTCCGTGCGGGATCGTCGGCACACGCGCCGCGATCGGCGCCCACATCACGTCGCGCGCATCGCATGCCGATCGCTTTTCACCGTTCGTCGAATGCTTGCGTGCGCAGCGGCCGACGCATCGGTGTCGGCCTGCATCGACGCAGCCCATCGCTCGCGACAGGCAGCCGCCGACAGGAGTTGCACTCGACGGTTGCCTTGCTGTACCTTAGGCTTTCATTCGCGTTCAATCGCATTCCGACACGATGTATCCGCTCACGTCCGCCCTCGCCAGATCCCGGCCGCAGTTCGACTCGCGGCCGCAGGCGTGCGTGCATCCGTCGGTCCTTCCTCCTCCTGTCGCACCGCCGCTCGTCTGCGCTGCGCCGCCCCCGCCGGCGGCACGCGCCGGCTGACTGGCCGGCTTCCGTTTTCGTCTTCCATTCGCGCCGTCGGCTATCGATGCGTGCGTCATGACGCACGGCACGTTGCCGCGCGCGAATGGAACGTTTCGATCCGTTCGACAGGTGGATTCACATGGTTTCGTTCAAACGCGCGCTTGCCGCGCATGGCGCGACGTCGCTCTTCGTTCTGCTGTGGAGCAGCGGCGCGATCTTCGCTGAACTCGGTCTGCGTCACGCATCCGCGTTCGCCTTTCTCACTGCCCGTTTCGCGCTCGCATCGCTCGTGCTGCTCGCGCTGGCGTTCGTGCGCAAACGCTGGCTGCCGCCGCGCGGCGAGCGGCGCATGGCCGCGCTGACCGGCTTGCTGATGATGGGCGGCTATTCGATCTTCTACCTGCTCGCGCTCGAGCGCGGCATCGCACCCGGCGTGCTCGCGACGATCCTCGGCGTGCAGCCGATCCTCACGCTCGCGATCGTCGAGCGTCGTCACTGGCAGCCGGTGCGCATCGCGGGGCTCGCGCTGTCGCTCACCGGCCTCGCGCTCGTTGTCGGCCGTGGCGTGAGCGGCGGGACGGGCGGCCTGTCGGCTGCCGGCATCGCGTGCGCGCTCACGGCGCTCGTCGCGCTGACCGTCGGCTCGCTGCTGCAAAAGCGCGTACGCGCGGCGCCCGCCGACGTGCTGCCGCTGCAGAATGCGATCGGCCTCGCGCTGTGCGTCGCGATCGTGCCGTTCCGGCCAGTGTCGTTCGACACGAGCTGGGCGTTCGTCGTGCCGCTGCTGTGGCTCGGCATCGTGATTTCGGTGATCGCGCAACTGCTGTTCTACCGGTTGATGCAGCGCGGCGATCTCGTCAACGTGACGAGCCTGTTCTATCTCGTGCCCGTCGTCACCACGCTGATGGATGCCGTGTGGCTCGGCAACCGGCCCGAGCCGCTCGCGCTCGCCGGCATGGGCGCGATCATCGCCGGGCTCGCGCTCGTGTTCCGCGCGCCGGCCGCACGCCCGCAACCCGACCGTGCGTAAGCGCGCGGGCCGCCGCGCCCGCGGATGCGGCGGCCCGTATCGGACACATACGACGATTCCGCGGCAATCGAAAGGAACGGGAAAGATTCATGCAAGGCGTTCGTCTTGCTTGTACGAAAACCGCGCGCTTCTCGAGGCTTTCCACTGATTTTTAATGGTTCGGATAGCGAAAAACGCCGCCGGTTGCCTATACTCGAATGGACCGGCCTGCACGCAACGGGCCGGACCACACTACAAACACCCGGCATGGGACCGGGGTGAGCGCACGCGTGCCGACTTCGGCCGACCTCCCGCGAGGGATGAAGCCCAGGCAAGCGTTGAAGCGCGCACCTCGGCCGACACTGGAGACACGCATGACCACCTATTTCACGATCGGCGACTTCATCCTGTTGATTCCGATGGCGCTGGCCGGAGCGCTATTTCTCGGCGCGGTGCCGTGCGCGACCCAATTCCGTCACAACCTGCTGCGCGTGCTCGGCGTCATTCTCGGCGTCGGTGTCGCGGTGTTGCTCGTTGAAGGCTTGCCTGCGCTGATCTAGCGCGCTCACCCGTGCTTGACGCGCTTCGCTGCACCGCGGCGAAGCGACTGATTGCCCGCGAGCTGCGATACGGCACGCGATGTTTCGCATGCCGTATCGACTTCCGGTCAGATCGCCTGATCGGTGGACGGCTTTTCCCACAGATTGATGCCGCCTTCCGTCGCGTAACGATCGATCTCCGCGAGTTCCTCCGCCGAGAATTCGAGGTTCTTCAACGCACCGACGTTCTCGCGCACCTGCTCCGCGCGGCTCGCGCCGATCAGCGCGGACGTCACGCGACCGTTACGCAGCACCCACGCCAGCGCCATCTGCGCCAGGCTCTGCCCGCGCCGTTCGGCGATCGCGTTGAGCTTGCGCACATGCTCGAGGTTGTCCGCGCTCAGATGATCCTGCTTCAGCGAGCCACCGCCCGGCTTGTTCACGCGCGCGTCGGCCGGCACGCCATTCAGGTACTTCGACGTCAGCAAGCCCTGCGCGAGCGGCGTGAACGCGATGCTGCCCGCGCCGACGTCGTCGAGCGTGCCGAGCAGGTCGCTCTCGATCCAGCGGTTCAGCATGTTGTACGAAGGCTGGTGAATCAGCAGCGGCACCTTGTATTGCGCGAGCAGCTCGGCCATCTCACGCGTCTTCGCGGCCGAATACGACGAGATGCCGATGTAGAGCGCCTTGCCCTGCTGCACGGCCGACGCCAGTGCGCCCGCCGTTTCCTCGAGCGGCGTGTGCGCGTCGAAACGGTGCGAATAGAAGATGTCGACGTAGTCGAGCCCCATGCGCTGCAGGCTCTGGTCGAGACTCGCGAGCACGTACTTGCGCGATCCGCCGCCGCTGCCGTACGGCCCCGGCCACATGTCCCAGCCGGCCTTCGTCGAGATCAGCAGCTCGTCGCGATACGGCCGGAAATCCTCCTTCAGCAGCCGGCCGAAATTGATTTCGGCGCTGCCGTACGGCGGCCCGTAGTTGTTCGCGAGGTCGAAGTGGTTGATGCCGAGGTCGAACGCGGTGCGCAGGATCTCGCGCTGCGTCGAGATCGGCGTCGAGTCGCCGAAGTTGTGCCACAGACCCAGCGACAGGGCGGGCAGTTTGAGCCCGGATTTGCCGCAGGTGCGGTATTGCATGCCGGCATAACGTTCGGAAGCTGCTTCGTAGGCCATGAGTCTGTTCCGTCAGGACATCGGGGAAAGGGACGCGCGCCGGCCGCGCACATGACGCGACGGCGGCGAAGGAGTCATACGACGACTATGGTAGCGAAAGCGGCCGGATCACGCACGGCGGCACGGCGATGGACGCGACCGCGGCCGTCGCCTACACTGCGGCGTCTCGAATCACCGTTTCAGCGAGGTTGGTATGTCCCGGGTCATCTCGGTTGCACTGCTCGTCGGCGGCATCGTGCTGCTGTATTTCGGCGGCCAGTCGTTCCATTCGATCAACGACGACGTGTCGCGCTTCTTCACCGGCTCGCCCGCGACGAAGACGATCCTGCTGATCGTCGGCGGCGCCGTCGCGTCGTTCGTCGGCCTGATCGGCCTCGCGATGCCGGGCAGCAAGCGCTGATCGCCGCGCATCGCGACGCGCGCACGGGCCGCCTCGTGCGCGCGGGCCGCACCAGACGAAACGGGCGGCCGCGCCGCCCGTTGCTTCATTCGCCCGCGATGCGCCGCATCGCGTGATCGTGTGATCGCGGCGGCGGCAACGCCCGCCGCCCCGATCCACGCCTAGAACTGCACTTCCGGCTTCGACGCCGAGCGTGTGCCGGGCACCGGCCGGTTGCTTGCGCCGTGATACGTGTACACGAGCGAGAACTTCACCTGATCGGAACGGTTCTGCCCCGCCGAATGCAGCGTGTTGCTATGGAAGAACACGACGTCGCCCGTCTGCAGCGACGGGCACGTGGCCGCGTCGATCATCCTGCGGTTTTCCGGCAGATCGCCGCGGAAGAACTTCGCATCGTCGAACGCTTCCGGCCCGAATTCGGCCGTATGCGAACCCGGCACGAGCCACAGCGCGCCGTTCTCGTTGGTTTCCGGCCCGAGGGCGAGCCATACCGACACCATGTCCGGGCGCTCGAACGCCCAGTAGCGGAAATCGCGATGCCAGCCGGTCAGGCTGCCGTACGCCGGGTGCTTCGTCATCATGCAGTTGTGATGCGCGCGCGACAGCACGGGCTTCTCGCCGAAATACTCGCGCATCCACGCGCCGATTTCAGGCGCGATCGCGCGCTCGGCAAACGCCGGATCGCGCGAATACGCATCGAGCAGCCGCCGCACCGTATGCCCGCCCGGCGCATGCTTCGACTCGGGCGCGCCCGGGTAGCGCAGGTCGGCCTCGAACTCGATCGGCTCGGCGGCCTCCCGCAACTGGCGCTCCGCGATCTGCCTGAGCGTTGCGCACTGCTCCTCGCCGACGAGGCCACGCGCGACGACGAAGCCGCGCTCGCGCAATTCCGCGACTTGCGCGCGGATCGATTCCGACTGCAATGGAGACGACATGGGATGCCAGACGTTTATTGTGTGAATGTGACGATTGTAAATCGGCGCCGGATACCGCGAACAGCGCCATTGTCGTGCGCAGGGGCATGCCAATCGCGGATTTGATCCAGCGCAAGGGAACTGTGCGACGCGGCACCTGCCTCAGCGACAGGCGGTATGCGGCACACGCCTTGCGGCACAAGGGTTTATCGCGACTTTTGCCCGTCATGAATCCCCTGTAGCCTGACGCGGCCTGTCAATTCTGGCGGGCGCGGCGCGCAGCGGGTTTCGGTAAGATCCGTTGCGCCATCCGAGGCCGTTCATACCAGTGCGCTCTCCAGGGCGCCACCCATACAAGCGAAGCATCGTTCACATGCCATTCCGTCTGACTTCCCGTTTCAACCGCGCTGCGAAGCGCGTCGTGCCGTCCGCTCCCGCCCGCTCGCTGCGCCATCACCGCGCACGCACGCAGGCACTGGCCGAGCGTACGCACACGCACAGCCGGCTGGACGGCATCCGTGCGTGGTTCCACGCATTTTTCTCGATGATGAGCGCGCAGGCGTTCGCGCGCCGCGCCGGCCTGCGCTCGCTGCTGCAGAAGCCGTCGTCGCTGCGCGCGCTCGCACTGCGTCGCACGCTCGGCCCGCAGCGCCGCATCAACCGCCCGCGCCGCCTCGCGGCGAGCGCCGGCTGGTTCGGGTTCAGCGCGCGCTGACCGAGTGCCCGGCGGGCATTGCCCGCTCAATTGTCGCCATTGCTTCGGCGATCGAAACCCATAAAAAAAACCCGGCCTTGCCGGGGTTTTTCATTTCGGGCGAACGACGCTTACGCGACGCGTGCCGTCGGCTCCACGCCGGCCGCTTCGGCCAGCGCGAGCGCCTTGTCGGTCGCTTCCCACGAGAACTCCGGCTCTTCGCGGCCGAAGTGGCCGTAAGCCGCGGTCTTCTCGTAGATCGGGCGCAGCAGGTCGAGCATCTTGATGATGCCCTTCGGACGCAGGTCGAAATGCTCGCGCACGAGCTTCGTGATCACCGCATCCGACACGCGGCCCGTGCCGAACGTGTTGACCATCACCGAGGTCGGCTCGGCGACGCCGATCGCGTACGACACCTGGATCAGCGCGCGCGACGCGAGGCCGGCGGCGACGATGTTCTTCGCGACGTAGCGGCCGGCATAGGCAGCCGAACGGTCAACCTTCGACGGATCCTTGCCCGAGAACGCGCCGCCGCCGTGCGGTGCGGCACCGCCGTAGGTATCGACGATGATCTTGCGGCCGGTCAGGCCGCAATCGCCCTGCGGGCCGCCGATCACGAACCGGCCGGTCGGGTTCACGAGGAACTTGATGTCGCCCTTGATCAGGTCGGCCGGCAGCGTCGGCTTGATGATTTCCTCGATCACCGCTTCGCGCAGCGCGGGCAGTTCGATGTCCGGTGCGTGCTGCGTCGACAGCACGACGGTGTCGATCGAATCGGGCTTGCCGTCGACATAGCGGACCGTCACCTGCGACTTCGCGTCCGGACGCAGCCATTGCAGGCGGCCGTCGCGGCGCAGGCTGGCCTGGCGCTCGACGAGGCGGTGCGACAGGTAGATCGGCAGCGGCATCAGTTCCGGCGTTTCGTCGCACGCATAGCCGAACATCAGGCCCTGGTCGCCCGCGCCTTGATCGAGGTTGTCGTCGTGTGCACGATCGACGCCCTGCGCGATGTCCGGCGACTGCTTGTCGTACGCGACGAGCACCGCGCAACCCTTGTAGTCGATGCCGTAGTCGGTGTTGTCGTAGCCGATGCGCTTGATCGTATCGCGCGCGATCTGGATGTAATCGATGTTGGCCGTCGTGGTGATTTCACCGGCCAGCACGACGAGACCCGTGTTGCACAGCGTTTCCGCCGCAACGCGCGAGTATTTGTCCTGCTCGAGGATGGCGTCGAGAATCGCGTCCGAGATTTGGTCCGCGACTTTGTCCGGATGGCCTTCGGAGACGGATTCGGACGTGAAGAGATAATCGTTTGCCACTTTTTCAGGCTCCTGTGTGGTTACGGTTGGTTTCACGTAGCCAGCTTCGTTGGGCCTGAAGCGGCGACGCTTTAGCGGATTACCAGGACCGGGCAGCGTGTGTTGCGCCAGCCGGCTTCGCCCCGCAAGTTGTCAGTTAACTCGGCGAAGCCCGTATTATAGCGGCTTTCCTGAATTGTCACAGAGCGCCGCCCGTGCTGCATCTTCCGCTGTCTCACCACCCTGTTCGCAACGTGCCGGCCAGCCGGCCCTACGGAGCTTCCGCATGCTAGGCCGCCTCGGCACGCACCTCGCCATCGGCTTGCTGAAGCTGCTCGCCCTGCTGCCGTACGGTCTGACCGCACGGTTCGGCGATGGCCTCGGCTGGCTGCTGTATCAGATCCCCAGCCGGCGAAAGCGCATCGTACATACGAATCTGAAACTCTGCTTCCCCGACTGGAGCGACGAGCGGCGCGAGGAAGTGGCGGGGCAGCACTTCCGCCATGCGATCCGCAGCTACGTCGAGCGCAGCGTGCAGTGGTTCGGCTCGGAGGAAAAGCTCGCGAAACTGATCCAGGTCGACAGCGCGGTCGATCTCACCGATCCCGACCTGCCGCCGACGCTGTTCCTCGGCCTGCACTTCGTCGGCATCGAAGCCGGTTCGATCTGGCTCAACCGGTCGCTGCAGCGCCGTTGCGGATCGCTGTACCAGCCGTTCTCGAACGCGGTGCTCGAGGAAGAGGCGAAGAAGGCGCGCGGGCGCTTCGACGCCGAGATGGTCGGCCGCGCGGACAGCGCGCGCGTCGTGCTGCGCTGGCTGCGCGACCGCAAGCCGGTGATGCTCGGCGCCGACATGGACTACGGGCTGCGCAACTCGACGTTCGTCCCGTTCTTCGGCGTGCCGGCCTGCACGCTGACGGCCGTCGGCCGGCTCGCGAAGACGGGCCGCGCGCAGGTCGTGCCGTTCATCGGCGAAGTGCTGCCGAACTACAAGGGCTACCGTCTGAAGGTATTCAAGCCGTGGGATCACTACCCGACCGGCGACGACGATCTCGACGCGCGGCGGATGAACGAATTCCTCGAGGAACAGATTCCGCTGATGCCCGAGCAGTATTACTGGGTGCACAAGCGCTTCAAGACGCGCCCGCCCGGCGAGCCGAGCCTGTACTGACCCTGCCGGACGAAACCCCGCCGGCGCGTCATGCGCGCGCCTGCGCTCTCGCTCTCGCCACCTTCGGCGCGCCTTTCGCGCGCGCCTGCCAGAGATCGAATGCCATCTGCTGCGCGAGCCATAGATCCGCACGGCCGCCGCGGTCCTCGCCCAGCCACGCTTCGAGACGCAGCGCCATTTCCGGCGAGATGCCGGCATGGCCGTGCAGGATCCGCGACAGCGCCGCGCGCGTCACGCCGAGCTGCGCGGCGGCCTCGGTGACGGTCAGGCCGAGCGCCGGCAGCACGTCATCGCGCAGCGCTTCGCCCGGATGGGGCGGATTGAAGATGCGTGTCATGGCTTGAATCACCTCGGTGGTAATCCTGGTAATTCACCAGGACGACGTCGGAGCCGTCGAACCTGAACGTCAGGCGCCAGTTACCGCTCACGCTCACCGCGTAGTAACCGTCCAGCCCGCCGGCAAGACCGTGGAAGCGCCAGCCCGGCACGTTCATGTCGAACGGCCGGCTCGCCACATCGAGACGGGCACGCTGGCGCCGCAGTCTCGGAGCATGGCCCGGCAGGATGCCCGCCTTGCTCCCGTTCATGAAAAACGCTTCCAGCCTCTTGTGCTGCCATGACTTGATCATGGACCTCCCATACTCAAGTCGCGATGTCGTCGGCATGGCCCACTGGCGTATAGCCAGACTATACGAATCGCTTGATCATCTTGTCAATTTGACCCGTACGAAAACGCTCATCCGGGTCGTCCCGTGCTCTCACCGTGCATCGGACACGCATCGCCAAGCCTCGCCTGCGCTGCGACAACGCCCGCCACACCGCATCAATTTGTCCCTCGCCACTGACGCGACCAGTCGACCGATCGACAGATACCGCCCATCCCGTCTGCACTGGCGACGCGAAACACCGGCCCGCGCAGGACGCTCCTGTCGGCTGCATGTATCATTTACGGCTGAGATCAGCACGACGAACGAGGCCGCCCCGGCATGGCCGCCGGCCGTTCATGTCGTGCCGACCGCCTCGTTCGCCATGGAATTCCGGACCCAGTGAAACTCTCGTTCACCAAGATGCACGGCGCGGGCAACGACTTCGTCGTGCTCGACGGCTATTCGCGCGCGCTGCCGCCGCTCACCGATGCGCAGGTGCGTGCGCTCGCCAACCGCCACTTCGGCATCGGCGCCGACCAGTTGCTGCTGGTCGAGAAACCGACCGTCGACGGCGCGGATTTCAAGTACCGGATATTCAATTGCGATGGTGGCGAGGTCGAGCACTGCGGCAACGGCGCGCGCTGTTTCGTGAAATTCGTCAGTGATCGCGGCCTGACCGACAAGCGCAGCGTGCGCGTGCAGGTCATGAAGGGCCTGATCACGCTGACGCTGCAGGACAACGGCGAAGTCGTCGTCGACATGGGCGCGCCCGTGTTCGCGCCGGCGCAGGTGCCGTTCGATGCATCGGGCCTCGATGGCCGGACCGACGGCAACGACACGCTGTGGCCGCTCGATGTCGGCGGCGCGACGCGCTGGGTCTCGACGGTGTCGATGGGCAACCCGCACGCGGTGCAGGTCGTCGACGACGCCGAAGCGTATCCGGTACTGGAAGAAGGCCCGCTGATCGAGCGCCATGCGCGCTTCCCGCAGCGCGTGAACGCCGGCTTCATGCAGATCGTGTCGCGCCGCGAAGTGAAGCTGCGCGTGTACGAACGCGGCGCGGGCGAGACGCTCGCGTGCGGCACCGGTGCGTGCGCGGCGGTCGCGGCCGGCATCCGGCGCGGCCTGCTCGATTCGCCCGTGACCGTGCACACGCAAGGCGGCACGCTGACGATCGGCTGGGACGGCGCGCGCGACGAAGCCGCCGCGCTGACGATGGCCGGCCCCGCCACGACCGTGTTCGAAGGCGAGATCGACCTGAACGCCTGACCCTGCAACGTCCTTGATAACTGAACGCTCCAGCCACATGAACGATCGCGAAGTCGCCGACTACCTGCTCGCCAATCCCGAATTCTTCGCGCAGCACGCCGAGCTGCTCGCGACGATCCGTCTCGCGAACCCGCACGGCAAGGCCGCGATCTCGCTGCAGGAACGGCAGATGGAGATGCTGCGCGACAAGAACAAGCACCTCGAACGCCGCCTTGCCGAGCTCGTGCGCTACGGCCACGAGAACGACAGCCTGTCCGCGAAATTCAGCCGCTGGACCGCGCGCGTGATCGCGGAACGCGATCCGTACGCGCTGCCGCGCACGATCGCCGACGGCATCGCCGAGGTGTTCGACGTCCCGCAAACCGCGCTGCGCGTGTGGGATGTGGCCGACACCTACGCGCAAGCCGACTTCGCACGCCAGGTCGGCGAGGAAGTGCGCCTGTTCACGAACGGCCTGTCGACGCCGTACTGCGGCGCGAACACGGGCTTCGAGGCCGCCCAGTGGCTCGCGCCCGCCCTCGCCGCCCCGGCCGCGAGCGCGGCGGAAGGCGCCGAAGCCGCCCCGGCCGGCGACGGCTCGGCCGCGTCGATCGCGCTGCTCGCGCTGCGTGCACCGCTCGCCGGCACCGACGCGCCCGCGTTCGGCCTGCTGGTGCTCGGCTCGCCGGACGCGCGCCGCTTCCACGACGGGATGGCCACCGACTTCCTCGCGCAGATCGCGACGCTCGCGAGCGCCGCGCTCACGCGCCTGCTGCCGCACTGATCCGCCGCACGCGATGACCGACGATCCGATCGCCGCCTACCTGTCGAACCTGAAGCACGTCAGGCAGCTGTCGGAGCACACGCTGCGCGGGTACGCACACGAACTCGACGAACTGAAAAAGCTCGCGGCCGGCCGGCCGCTCGAAGCATTGACCGCCGTCGACATGCGCGGCGCGGTCGTGCGCGCACACGCGGCCGGGCTGTCCGCACGCTCGATCTCGCACCGGCTTTCCGCATGGCGCGCGTTCTATCGCTGGTTCGCACAACGCATCGAGATGCCCGCGAATCCCGTCGCCGGCGTACGCGCGCCCAAACGCGAGAAATCGCTGCCCAAAGCGCTGTCGGTCGACGATGCGGTCGCACTCATGGATACACCGCTGCCCGAAACGACCGAAGGCATCCGCGACCACGCGATCCTCGAGCTGTTCTATTCGTCGGGGCTGCGCCTCGCCGAACTGGTGGGGCTCGACGTCAGGTACACGCAGGCCGACGGCTACCGCTCGGCCGGCTGGCTCGATCTCGCCGAAGCCGAAGTCACCGTGCGCGGCAAGGGCAACAAGGAACGCAAGGTGCCGGTCGGCCGCAAGGCGATCGACGCGTTGAACGCGTGGCTCGCGGTGCGCGGCGAATTCGTGAAGCACGATCCGCATCCGCTGTTCGTGTCGGTGCGCGGCAACCGGATGTCGCCGGGCGTCGTGCGCGAACGCGTGAAGCGCGCGGCGCTCGCCGCCGGCATCCCCGCCAACGTCCACCCGCACGTGCTGCGCCACTCGTTCGCGACGCACGTGCTGCAATCGAGCGGCGACCTGCGCGCGGTGCAGGAACTGCTGGGCCACGCGAGCGTCGCCGCGACGCAGGTCTATACGTCGCTCGACTTCCAGCATCTCGCGAAGATTTACGACAGCGCGCATCCGCGCGCGAAGAAGCGCGACTGACGCACGTCCCGTGTTACCCGCCGCGCGCGGCGGCCGGCATCGGCCGGCGTCGCGCCAAGCCCATTTCGATCCCATCATGCAAACCGTCACCCTCAAGCCGTCCAAGGAAAAATCGCTGCTGCGCCGCCATCCGTGGATCTACGCCAATGCGATCGACCGCGTCGACGGCAAGCCCGCGCCCGGCGCGACCGTGCTCGTGCGCGCGCACGACGGCCGCTTTCTCGCGCGCGGCGCGTACAGCCCGCAGTCGCAAATCCGCGTGCGGGTGTGGAGCTTCGACGAGAGCGAGCCGATCGATCACGCGTTCTTCAAGCGCCGCGTGCAGCGCGCGGTCGCGCACCGTACGACGATGGTGTCGGGCACGGGCGCGGTGCGGCTCGTGTTCGGCGAAGCCGACGGGCTGCCGGGGCTGATCGTCGACTACTACGTCGCCGAAGCCGGCGCGCCGCCGCGCGGGCAGCTCGTGTGCCAGTTCATGGCGGCCGGCGTCGAAGCGTGGAAGGAAGCGATCGTCGCGGCGCTCGTCGGCGCGACCGGCTGCCCGAACGTGTACGAGCGCTCGGACGTGTCGATCCGCGACAAGGAAGGGCTCGAACAGACGACCGGCGTGCTGGCCGGCGACGCGCCGCCCGCGACGCTGATCGCGAGCGAAAACGGCGTGCGCTATCACGTCGACGTGCCGAACGGCCACAAGACGGGCTTCTACGTCGACCAGCGCGACAACCGCGCGCTCGTCGCGCAGTACGCGGCCGACCGCGATGTGCTCAACTGCTTCTGCTACACCGGCGGCTTCTCGCTCGCGGCGCTCAAGGGCGGCGCGAAACGCGTCGTGTCGATCGACTCGTCGGGCGATGCGCTCGCGCTCGCGCAGCAGAACGTCGTCGCCAACGGCTTCGACGCGGAGCGCGCGACCTGGCTCGACGCGGATGCATTCAAGACGCTGCGCCGCCTCGTCGACGAAGGCGAGCGTTTCGACCTGATCGTGCTCGACCCGCCGAAGTTCGCGCCGACCCGCGACAGCGTCGATCGCGCGGCGCGCGCGTACAAGGACATCAACCTGAGCGGCTTCAAGCTGCTGCGCCCGGGCGGCCTGCTGTTCACGTACTCGTGTTCGGGTGCGATCGACATGGACCTGTTCCAGAAGATCGTCGCGGGCGCGGCCGCCGACGCGAAGGTCGACGCGCGCATCCTGAAGCGGCTCGGCGCGGGCGTCGATCACCCGCTGCTCGCCGCTTTCCCGGAAGGCGAATATCTGAAGGGCCTGCTGTTGCAAATCGTCTGATCGCCCCGATCTAGCGCGCACGACCGCGCCTGCCGCCCGCTGGCGGGCCAGCGCTTTCGCCTGTCGTCCGGACGACGGGCGGGGGCTTGACAGGTATGTTTCAATGGATAGTTGTGCGCCCCGGCTCGCAGCGCGAGGGCGCGACGCACATCCTGGTTTTGACCCCGATTCACGAACCACAGGCGACCGACATGGCCACTCCCGTCACCATCCTCACCGGCTTCCTCGGCAGCGGCAAGACGACGCTGCTCAAGCGCATCCTGAACGAACAGCACGGCATGAAGATCGCCGTGATCGAGAACGAGTTCGGCGAAGAGAACATCGACAACGAAATCCTCGTGCAGGATTCGAACGAGCAGATCATCCAGATGAGCAACGGCTGCATCTGCTGCACGATCCGCGGCGACCTCGCCCGCGCGCTCGGCGATCTGGCCGCGAAAAAGCGCGAAGGCAAACTCGACTTCGACCGCATCGTGATCGAGACGACCGGCCTCGCGAACCCGGGCCCCGTCGCGCAGACGTTTTTCATCGACAGCGAAATCGCCGACGATTTCCTGCTCGACGCGGTCATCACGCTGGTCGACGCGAAGCACGCGAACGCGCAACTCGACGAACACGAAGTGGTGCAGCGCCAGGTCGGTTTCGCCGACCGCCTGTTCATCACGAAGTCGGACCTGGTCGACGACCAGACCGTCGCCGGCCTCAAGCACCGCCTGATGCACATGAACCCGAAGGCCGCGATCAAGGTCGTGAATTTCGGCGAAGCGGACATCAAGGAAATCTTCGACCTGCGCGGCTTCAATCTGAACGCGAAGCTCGAGATCGATCCCGATTTCCTCGCCGAGGACGATCACGCGCACGACCACCACGATCACGACCATGATCACGATCACGCCGGTTGCGACCACGATCACGGTCAATGCGCGCACGATCACGGCCACGATCACGGCCACGATCACGGCCACGATCACGGCCACCACAATCATCACCACGCGCACCACGACGACAAGATCAAGTCGTTCGTGTACCGCAACGACCGCCCGTTCGATCCGAACAAGCTGGAAGACTTCCTCGGCGGCATCCTGCAGATCTACGGCGAGCGGATGCTGCGCTACAAGGGCGTGCTGTACATGAAGGGCGTCGACCGCAAGGTCGTGTTCCAGGGCGTGCACCAGATGATGGGCAGCGACCTCGCCGCCAAGTGGCTGCCGGCCGAGAAGAAGACCAACAAGATGGTGTTCATCGGCGTCGACCTGCCGCAGGACCTGATCACCGACGGCCTCGACGCCTGCCTCGCCTGACCCGCGCGGGCGCCTGCCGTCCCGCGCTGCCCGGCCGCCTTCGCAGGCAGCCGCGTCAGCCGCGCGGCGCCTTTTCCGGGCAGGGTTTCGCCGTCATCGCTTTTTCGCGATTTGCGCGTTATATTTTCTAGATATCGGCGCGACCGACGGGGATCGACCCGATACGGCGGCCGCTTGCGATTCAGTTACAATACGTGCCCGCTGGAGTACGGCAACAAACAGGCCCGGTTCTTGCTGAACCAGTTTTATCCGGGCATCGCAACCGCGCCGGATCGCCCATCCGCCTCCCGGCCGCGGCCGATGCGATCTGCCGCGCAGCATACCGGTTCGCAGCGCGCGCAAATCCGCGCCAGGCCTATCCTGGTATTTGAGAACCGGTTTTCCAGAGGCTTTCGGCCCCGCGGCGGCAAATCGCAAATGATTGCAAGGGCGGTTGCGGGTAATCCCAAAGTGCAGGCACTATCTCTCGATTTGCCGCACATTGAAGAAGCAAGCAGATGACGAAGAAACTCTTGACCGAAGCCGAAATCCTGAAGATGAGCGACAAGGATTACATGAATGAGGATCAGCTCGCCTTCTTCAAAAATCGGCTCGAACAGTTGCAGGCGGACATCCTCAAGAATGCAGGCCAGACGACCGAGAACCTGCGCGAGACGGTGATCGTTCCCGATCCCGCCGACCGCGCGACCATCGAGGAAGAGCACGCGCTCGAGTTGCGCACGCGCGATCGCGAACGCAAGCTCCTCAAGAAGGTTCAGCAGTCGCTCGCCCGCATCGATTCCGGCGACTACGGCTGGTGTGAGGAAACCGGCGAACCGATCGGCATTCCGCGCCTGCTCGCGCGTCCGACCGCCACGCTGTCGCTCGAGGCGCAGGAGCGCCGCGAGCTGCGCCAGAAGCTGTTCGGCGACTGATCGAGCGGCATTCCGCTCAGACACGCTGCTTCCCGGAAGCGCGCGGCCTGCCGCGCGCTTTTTGTTTTTCCGGCGCCGGCTCCCGGCCGCCGGCCGATTTGTCTCCCCCTCTTGATATCCCGGCGCCCGCCCTAAAATGAAACGGACGCGCGCCGGGCCGCTTCCCGGCGCACTGCGGATTCACGCGGCGGCGCCTCGCGCCGCCCGACTCTTCCCCGTTTTTCTCAAGGAACGCAGATGGAGCAATTTCACGGCACGACCATCGTTTCGGTCCGGCGCGGCGACAAGGTCGCGCTCGGCGGCGACGGCCAGGTAACCCTCGGCAACATCGTCATGAAGGGTGGCGCGCGGAAAGTGCGGCGGATCTACAACAACCAGGTTCTGGTCGGATTCGCGGGCGGCACCGCCGATGCGTTCTCGCTCCTCGATCGCTTCGAGGCGAAGCTAGAGAAGCACCAGGGCAACCTCACCCGCGCGGCCGTCGAGCTCGCGAAGGACTGGCGCACCGACCGGATGCTGCGCCGCCTCGAGGCGATGCTGATCACGGCAGATGCGACCACCACGCTCGTGATCACCGGCAACGGCGACGTGCTCGATCCGGAAGGCGGCATCTGCGCAATCGGCTCGGGCGGCGCGTACGCGCAGGCCGCGGCCCGCGCGCTCGTCGAGAATACCGACCTGTCGCCGCGCGAGATCGTCGAGAAGTCGCTGGGGATCGCCGGCGACATGTGCATCTACACGAACCACAACCGCATCATCGAAACGATCGAGTAAGGACAGCCCCATGAGCACCATGACCCCTGCCGAGATCGTCTCGGAACTCGACAAGCACATCATCGGCCAGGCGAAGGCGAAGAAGGCCGTCGCCGTCGCGCTGCGCAACCGCTGGCGCCGCCAGCAGGTCGCCGACCCGCTGCGCCAGGAAATCACCCCGAAGAACATCCTGATGATCGGGCCGACGGGCGTCGGCAAGACCGAAATCGCGCGCCGCCTCGCGAAGCTCGCCGATGCGCCGTTCATCAAGATCGAAGCGACCAAGTTCACCGAAGTCGGCTACGTCGGCCGCGACGTCGACAGCATCGTGCGCGACCTGATGGAAACGTCGGTCAAGCAGACGCGCGAAACCGAGATGCGCAAGGTGCGCAGCAAGGCGACCGATCAGGCGGAAGACCGCATCCTCGACATCCTGCTGCCGCAACCGCGCGCGGTGGGCTTCGGCGGCAATGCCGACCACGCGAACGACGACAACAACGCGACGCGCCAGACGTTCCGCAAGCGCCTACGCGAAGGCCAGCTCGACGACAAGGAAGTCGAGCTCGACCTCGAGCAGCCGTCGGTCGGCATGGACATCATGGCGCCGCCCGGGATGGAAGAGATGACCGAGCAGATCCGCTCGATGTTCTCGAACCTCGGCAGCGGCAAGAAGCAGCGCCGCAAGGTGAAGATCAAGGAAGCGCTGAAGCTGCTGACCGACGAGGAAGCGGCGAAGATGCTGAACGAAGAGGAAGTGAAGACGAAGGCCGTGCAGAACGTCGAGCAGAACGGCATCGTGTTCCTCGACGAGATCGACAAGATCACGTCGCGCAACAACGAAGGCGCCGGCGGTGAAGTGTCGCGCCAGGGCGTGCAACGCGACCTGCTGCCGCTCGTCGAGGGCACGACGGTCAACACGAAGTACGGGATGGTGAAGACCGATCACATCCTGTTCATCGCGAGCGGCGCATTCCACCTCGCGAAGCCGAGCGACCTGATTCCCGAACTGCAGGGGCGCTTCCCGATCCGCGTCGAGCTCGATTCGCTGTCGGTCGAAGACTTCGAGGCGATCCTCGATGCGACCGACGCGAGCCTCGTCAAGCAGTACCAGGCACTGCTCGCGACCGAAGACGTGCAGCTCGAATTCGCCGACGACGGTATCCGGCGCCTCGCCGAGATCGCATTCGCGGTTAACGAGAAAACCGAGAACATCGGTGCTCGCCGGCTGTACACGGTGATCGAGAAGCTGCTCGAGGAAGTGTCGTTCTCGGCGGGCAACCACGCCGGCGAGCGCGTGACGATCGACGCGAAGTACGTCGACCGCGCGCTCGGCGAAGTGTCGCAGGACGAAGACCTGTCGCGCTACGTGCTGTAACGCGCGCGGCGCCGGATGAAAAACGGGCGGCCCCTTCGTCGGGGGCCGCCCGTTTTCGTTGGTGTGCCGCTTATTGCCGAACCGGCTTCTTCGCGAGCTTGCGCTGCAGTGTGCGGCGGTGCATGTTCAGCGCGCGCGCGGTCGCCGAAATGTTGTTGTTGTTCTCGGCCAGCACGCGCTGGATGTGCTCCCATTCGAGCCGGTCGACCGACAGCACGACCGGATTCTCGAGCGCCTCGTCGGCCTGCACTTCGGTCGCGTTGGTCTGCAGCGCGGCCAGGATCGACTCGACGTTCGCCGGCTTCGCGAGGTAGTTGTCGGCGCCTTCCTTCACGGCCTGCACGGCGGTCGCGATGCTCGCGTAGCCGGTCAGCACTAGAATCCGCGCATCGGGCTGCAGATCGCACAACGGCGCGATCAGGCTCAGCCCCGAATCCTCGCCGAGATGCAGGTCGACGGTGATGAACTGGAACTTGCCGCCCGCGGCGAGCCGGAGCGCCGCCTCCTTGTCGTGCGCCTGCTGAACCGCGTAACCGCGGCGCTCGAGGCCGCGCGCGAGCGTGCCCGCGAACACCTCGTTGTCGTCGATCACCAGGAAGTTGTTCTCGCTCATGTGGTTTCTCCGTCTACGTGTTGGTTGAGGCAGCCGGCATCGCGACACGCACGACCGGCAGGCGCAGCACGGCCCGCGTGCCGCGCACGGCCGCTGCGCCGGCCGGCGGGCGGCTGTCCGGCGTGCCGGTTGGCCGTTCGGCTGCACGTGCACCCGTGCGTTGTCCCGATGTGGCCGCCGCGTGGCCGTTCGCCGCACCGCCGGCCCGCCCGTTGCCGCCCGCCGCACGCGGCGTGACATCGGACAGTTCGATCTCGCCGCCCAGCCGCGCGGCCGCACTGAACGCGAGATACAGGCCGACGCCGTGCCCGCCCTGCGTGCTGTCGACCGGCATCGCGCCGAGCGATTCGCGCAGCGCGGCCGGAATGCCGGGCCCGTCGTCGCATACCTCGAATTCGATTTCGTCGGCCGCGCGGTCGTGCGCGACCTTCGCGGCGAGCGTCACGCGCTGCGGGCTCGCGCGCGCGGCGTTGTCGAGCAGGATCGTCAGGATCTGGCCGGCCGCGACCGTATCGTCGAGCGCGACGCCCGACGGACGCGCGCCGAGCAACTCGAACTGCACGTGCGGATGCCGCAGGCGCCAGTGCTCGACGAACGTGTCGAGCCAGTCGTCCACCGGCTGGCGGCTCGCCGGCGTGCTCGCGCGGCTGCGCAGGCGCGCGAGCGCCGACGTGCAGAGCGTCATCTGCTCCTCGAGCACCTTCAGGTCGGCCTCGTAGCGCGCCAGCCCCGGATCGGCGCGCGCCGCGTCGCGCAACTCCTCGGCGAGCATCGCGATCGTCGACAGCGGCGTGCCCATTTCGTGCGCGACGGTGGCGGCCTGCACGCCGAGCGCGACCGCCCGCTCGTCGCGCAGCAGGTGCTGCTGCGCTTCGCCAAGCGCCGCGTCGCGCTGGCGCAGCGCATTCGACATGCGCGCGACGAACCACGCGATCAGCCCGACGCTGACCATGAAGTTCGCCCACATGCCGGTGCGGTAGTAGTCGAACAGGTTCGCCGGATTGTCCATGTTGAGCGGCACCGAATCGAAGCCGAGCGCCGCGTAGCACGCGACCGCGAACGCCGCGAGCCAGATCATCAGGTGCCACGGCAGCACGGCCGCCGCGATCGCGAGCGACGGCAGGTACAGCGACACGAACGGGTTGGTCGTGCCGCCCGACAGGAACAGCAGTGCGGACAGCGCACCGAGGTCGACCCACAGCTGGCCGAGCAGCTCGAAATTGGTCTCGGGCCGCGCGCGCAGCACGCGCACCCAGGTCAGCGCGTTGAAAACGATTTCGAGCGCGATGACCATCAGCATCGCCGGCAGCGGCAGATGTACGCCGAAATAGGTCTGCACGACGCCGATCGTCACGAGCTGGCCGATGATCGCGAGATTGCGGAGCCAGAACAGGTGACTGAGGTTGACGCGCCCGGTGGTGGTGATTCGTTGCATCCGGGCAGTTTACCCGTTTAGCGCCCCGCGCCTCTAGCGGGGCCGGATCCGCGCGCACGAACGGGCGACGCGCGTGCGCGGCGGGGCCTCCGGCGGCGCCTCGTCAACCGGCCGCGCCGGCCATGCGCTGCGCAATCTCGTCAGCCAGGCACTCGGGGCATCGGCATCGCGCACCGGCCGCCGGCGGCGTGCCGTCGGGCAGCACCGGCATCGACGCGCACCAGCAGTCGAACGGCTGCGTGTGCGCGCCGCAGTCGAAGCCGCGCCCGCAGTGCGGGCAGCGCGCACGGCGCGGGGCGGAACGGGCGTCGGCGGCGGAATCGGTCATGGCGCATTCGCGGAAGCGGGCGGGACATCGCCCTACGCGACAAGCATAGCGCGGCGGCTGAATTTTGCACGCCGGCCGCCCGGCCGAAGTCGGCCGCAAACGCACGCGCACCCGCCCGTCGGCGCCCTCAGCGCGACCACGCTCGAATCGTGCCGCGCCATAGCCGGCGGGCCGCCGCGTGCGATGCCGCGTCGCGCCGCCGGTGTTCCGGCCGGCCCAAAAACCCGATGCTGCGCTGCGCCACTCCTGTACAATTCGCCCTGTTTCAACCGTTCCCAGCCAGAGCCGCCGCCATGTCCGAGCCCATCGACCTCTCGCAGATCGCCCCCACGCTGAAAGCAGAAATCCTCGCGGAGGCGCTGCCGTATATCCGTCGCTACCACGGCAAGACCGTGGTCATCAAATACGGCGGCAACGCGATGACGGAAGAGCGGCTCAAGCAAGGCTTCGCGCGCGACGTGATCCTGCTGAAACTGGTCGGCATCAACCCGGTGATCGTCCACGGCGGCGGTCCGCAGATCGATCACGCGCTGAAGAAGATCGGCAAGGCCGGCACCTTCATCCAGGGCATGCGCGTCACCGACGAAGAGACGATGGAAGTCGTCGAATGGGTGCTCGGCGGCGAAGTGCAGCAGGACATCGTGATGCTAATCAACCACTTCGGCGGCCACGCGGTGGGCCTGACGGGCAAGGACGGCGGCCTGATCCACGCGCGCAAGCTGCTGATGCCGGACCGCGACAACCCGGGCCAGTACATCGACATCGGCCAGGTCGGCGAAGTCGAGGCGATCAACCCGGCCGTCGTGAAGGCGCTGCAGGACGATGCGTTCATCCCGGTGATCTCGCCGATCGGCCTCGGTCAGGACGGCCTCTCGTACAACATCAACGCAGACCTCGTCGCGGGCAAGCTCGCGACCGTGCTGAACGCCGAGAAGCTGCTGATGATGACCAACATCCCGGGCGTGATGGACAAGGACGGCAACCTGCTGACCGACCTGTCCGCACGCGAGATCGACGCACTGTTCGAGGACGGCACGATTTCGGGCGGCATGCTGCCGAAGATTTCGTCGGCGCTCGACGCGGCGAAGAGCGGCGTGAAGTCGGTGCACATCGTCGATGGCCGGATCGAGCACTCGGTGCTGCTGGAAATCCTGACCGAGCAGCCGTTCGGCACGATGATCCGCTCGCATTGAGCGCGCGCCGCCCGCCTGCCGGCTCGGCTCTGCCGGCCCCGTTGCGGCGCCGACGCATCTCGCGCAGCCGGCCGCGCGCCGGCGCGCCCGTCTGGCTGTTCGATCTCGACAACACGCTGCACCACGCGTCGCACGCGATCTTTCCGGAGATCAACCGTGCGATGACGCAATACATCATCGACGCGCTGCAGGTCGGGCGAGCCGAAGCCGACCGCCTGCGCAACGGCTACACCGAGCGCTACGGCGCCGCGCTGCTCGGCCTCACGCGCCATCACCCGATCGACCCGCACGACTTCCTGCGCGTGGTCCACACGTTTTCCGACCTGCCCGCGATGGTGCGCGCCGAGCGCGGCCTCGCGCGCATCGTCGCCGCGCTGCCGGGTCGCAAGCTGGTGCTGACCAACGCGCCGGAGCACTACGCGCGCGCGGTGCTGCACGAGCTGCGCATCGAGCGGCTGTTCGAGCGCGTGATCGCGATCGAACACATGCGCGACCGCCGTGCGTGGCGCGCCAAGCCCGACCACGCGATGCTGCGCCGGATACTGCGCGCCGCGCATGCGCGTGCGGCCGACGCGATCCTCGTCGAGGATACCCGCAGCCACCTGAAGCACTACAAGCGCCTCGGCATCGGCACGGTATGGATCACGGGGCACCTGCCGGGCCATCTGCCGGGCACCGGGCGCCCGCTTTATGTCGACCAGCGGATTCGTTCGTTAAAATCGCTGCGACTGGGCACTCGATCGGGGCGACAAAAATGCAGCCGACTCACCCGCAGGACCAAGCCGTAACGGAAGGCCAGGCCACACCCTCGCGCCCGCGCCCGAAGCCGGGCGAGCGGCGCGTGATGATCCTGCAGACGCTCGCCGCGATGCTCGAGGCGCCGAAATCCGAGAAGATCACGACCGCCGCGCTCGCGGCCCGGCTCGACGTGTCGGAAGCCGCGCTGTACCGGCACTTCGCGAGCAAGGCGAAGATGTACGAAGGGCTGATCGAGTTCATCGAGCAGTCGCTGTTCGGCCTCGTCAACCAGATCGTCGCGAAGGAGCCGAACGGCGTGCTGCAGGCACGCACGATCGCGCTGACGATGCTCAATTTCGCCGCGAAGAATCCCGGGATGACGCGCGTGCTGACGGGCGAGGCGCTCGTCGGCGAGGACGAGCGGCTCACCGAGCGCGTGAACCAGTTGCTCGACCGTATCGAGGCGACCGTCAAGCAATGCCTGCGCGTCGCGCGCACGGAAGCGGGCGCGCCCGACGGCGCGGCGCCGTTCGTGCTGCCGGCCGATTACGATCCGGCTGTGCGGGCGAGCCTGCTCGTCAGCTATGTGATCGGCAGGTGGCATCGCTTCGCGAAGGGCGGATTCCAGAAGCCGCCCGGCGAGCAGGCCGATGCGCAGTTGCGGCTGATCCTGCAGTGAGCGGCGTCTGACGGCGCGCTCGGCCACGCGCCGAAATCCGCGCTTCGCAATTTCCGCTATACTTTGCCGACCTGCCGCCCCCTTGGCGGCAGGTCGGAAGCGCGCCGATTTGCTGACTCGATTGCGGGCGCGCGAACCGGCCGGGGCCTTGGTTTCTCTTTGTCCCGGCGGTTCACTACAAATGCGGCTAAAGAGGTCGTCAGCCGCGCATCTCCGACTCCGCGCCTCGCCGACACCATTTAGCCGCCCAGTCATAAGGCGGAACGAATGGAATCGATCGGCATCGTCGCTCCACAGACCATGCACTTCGCCGAACCGCTGCGTTTGCAAAACGGCAGCGCGCTCGGCAACTATCAGCTCGTCGTCGAGACGTACGGCGAGCTCAACGCCGCGCGCTCGAACGCGGTGCTCGTCTGCCACGCACTCAACGCGTCGCATCACGTCGCCGGCGTCTACGCGGACGATCCGCGCAGCACCGGCTGGTGGGACAACATGGTCGGGCCGGCCAAGCCGCTCGACACCAACCGCTTCTTCGTGATCGGCGTAAACAACCTCGGTTCGTGCTTCGGCTCGACCGGCCCGATGAGCATCGATCCGTCGACCGGCAAGCCGTACGGCGCGAAGTTCCCGGTGGTGACCGTCGAGGACTGGGTGCATGCGCAGGCGCGCGTCGCCGACGCGTTCGGCATCGAGCGCTTTGCCGCCGTGATGGGCGGCAGCCTCGGCGGGATGCAGGCGCTCGCGTGGAGCCTGATGTATCCGGAGCGCGTCGCGCACTGCATCGACATCGCGTCGACGCCGAAGCTGTCCGCGCAGAACATCGCGTTCAACGAGGTCGCGCGCTCGGCGATCCTGTCCGACCCCGACTTCCACGGCGGCGACTATTACGCGCACGGCGTGAAACCGAAGCGCGGCCTGCGCGTCGCGCGGATGATCGGCCACATCACGTATCTGTCCGACGACGACATGGCCGAGAAATTCGGCCGGGCGCTGCGCCGCGCGGACGGCGCACTCGATGCGTACAACTTCAGCTTCGACGTCGAATTCGAGGTCGAGTCGTACCTGCGCTACCAGGGCGACAAGTTCGCCGACTACTTCGACGCGAACACCTACCTGCTGATCACGCGCGCGCTCGACTATTTCGACCCGGCGAAGGCGTTCGACGGCAACCTGACGGCCGCGCTCGCACAGACGCAAGCGAAATACCTGATCGCGAGCTTCTCGACCGACTGGCGCTTCGCGCCGGCGCGCTCGCGCGAGATCGTGAAGGCGCTGCTCGACAACAAGCGCACGGTCAGCTACGCGGAAATCGATGCGCCGCACGGCCACGACGCGTTCCTGCTCGACGACGCGCGCTATCACAACCTGATCCGCGCGTATTACGAACGAATCGCCATCGAGGTGGGAGCATGAACCAGCAAGCGCTGAATTCCCTGTCCGCGCGCGCGGACTTCCGCACGATCGCCCGCTGGGTCGAGCCGCGCTCGACCGTGCTCGACCTCGGCTGCGGCGACGGCTCGCTGCTCGCGCTGCTGATGGAGGAGCTGGACGTCACCGGCTACGGGATCGAGCTGAACGACGCGGGCGTGCTCGCGAGCGCGAAAAACGGCATCAACGTGATCCAGCAGAACCTCGAGGACGGCCTGCGCCTGTTCGAGGATCACAGCTTCGACATCGCGATCCTGTCGCAAACTTTGCAGACGATCCACCAGACGGCCGCGATCCTGCGCGAAACGGCGCGCGTCGGGCGCGAGTGCATCGTGTCGTTCCCGAACTTCGGCTACTGGTCGCACCGGCTGTCGGTGCTGCACGGCCGCATGCCGGTATCGAAATCGCTGCCGTACCAGTGGCACAACACGCCGAACGTGCGGGTGCTGACGATCAAGGATTTCGAGGCGCTCGCGCCGGAGGTCGGTGTCACGATCCTCGACCGCGTCGTGCTGCACGAAGGCCAGCCGATTCGATGGGGAGCGAACTGGCGTGGTAGTCTTGCTGTCTATCGCGTCAAGCGCAGCTGAGCCGGGGAGCCGTTGACGGAAGATCCGGCCCGCCCACGCGCGCGGCCGCCCCTCCTGCGCCCGTCCGCGCCGCCTGCGCTACCGCCGCCGTCAGTCAACGCTACCCAGTTCCACTCCATGTCGAAAACGCCACACGAGGCGCCCGCACTCACCGCTCACGAGGATCACCCCGGCTGGCGCGCCTATCTGAACACGCACATGCTGATCTGCGTGTTTCTGGGCTTCACGTCCGGGCTGCCCCTCTTCACGCTCGTCTACCTCGTGCAGGCATGGCTGCGCTCCGAAGGCGTGAACCTGAAGGAAATCGGCCTGTTCGCGCTGATCCAGTTCCCGTATACGTGGAAGTTCCTGTGGGCGCCGCTGATGGACCGCTACATCCCGCGCCTGCCCGGCTGGCGGCCGGGCCGCCGGCGCGGCTGGCTGCTGCTCACGCAGTTGCTGGTCGCGGGCGCGATCGCCGCGCTCGGCTTCGTGTCGCCGCGCGACTCGATCTGGACGGTCGCCGCGCTCACGACGCTCGTCGCGTTCTTCGGCGCGAGCGCCGACATCGTGATCGACGCGTATCGCCGCGAGCTGCTGCGCGACACCGAGCAGGGGCTCGGCAACGCGGTGCACGTGAACGCGTACAAGCTCGCCGCGCTGATCCCCGGCTCGCTGGCGCTGATCCTGTCCGACCACCTGCCGTGGGACGCGGTATTCGCGATCACCGGCGCGTTCATGCTGCCGGGCATCCTGATGACGCTCGTCGTGCGCGAGCCGGAAGTGGTCGGCACGCCGCCGCGCAACCTGCGCGACGCGATCGTGCTGCCGTTCCGTGAATTCATCCAGCGCGACGGCTGGGCCGGCGCGCTGCTCGTCATCGCGTTCATCTTCCTGTTCAAGATCGGCGACACGATGGCCACCACGCTGTCGACGTCGTTCTTCCTCGACATCGGCTTCACGCGCACCGAGATCGGCATCGTCGCGAAGACCACCGCGCTCGTCGCGAGCGTCGCCGGCGGCATCATCGGCGGCATCTGGCTCGTGAAGATCGGCATCGGCCGCGGGCTGTGGATCTTCGGCGCGCTGCAGATGGTGTCGACGCTCGGCTTCGCGTGGCTCGCGCAGCTCGGCCCCGGCTCGCCCGTGCTCGCGGTGCTCTACGACTTCACCGTTTCGACGAGCCATGCGATCGCTTCGGCGCTGTCGGTGTTCGGCATTGCCGTCGCGCCGCAATTCAGCCCGATGACGGTCGCGCTCGCAATCGTCTACGGCTTCGAAACCTTCACGACCGGCCTGACGATGGCCGCGTTCGTCGCGTATATCGCGAGCACGACCGACCCGCGCTACACGGCCACGCAGTTCGCGCTGTTCACGAGCCTCGCGTCGGTGCCGCGCACGCTCGCGTCGGCCGCGAGCGGCTTCGTCGTCGCGAAGATCGGCTGGTACGACTACTTCATCGTGTGCACCGCGCTCGCGATTCCCGGCATGCTGCTGCTGTTCAGGATCGCGCCGTGGAACGGTGCCGCCCGCAACGGCGAGGCCAGCCGTGCTCAGTAAGCGCCTGCATCGCGTCGCGCGCGTTGCGGCTTCGCTGAGCGTCGGCGCCGCGGCACTCGCCGCGGGGTTCGCGCACGCGGCCGACACCGGCTCGGCCGCGGCGGGCTCCGCGCCGGCCGCGGCGCAGGCAACGCCATCCACACCGGCGACTTCCGCCGCGCCCGCCGCGCCGTCCGCCGCCGAAGCCGCGCAGCCGACCGGCGGCGCCGTGTCGACGAAGACGTATACGCCGACGCCGCAGCAGGTCCGCTACGGCAACGAGATCGCGTTCCGCACGCTGCTTCCGTCGCCGCTGCTCGAGCAGCTCACCGCGAGCGAGTACGCGCAGATCGTGCAGGCGGCCGCCGACGGCAACCGCCTGCTGGCCGCGAACCAGCCGCGCGTGAAGCGCCTGCGCGCGATCGTCGCGAAGCTCGCGCCGTATTCGGTGAAGTGGAACGATCGCGTAAAGAACTGGGCATGGGACGTCAACGCGATCCGCTCGCGCGACATCCGCCTGACCTGCCTGCCGGGCGGCAAGGTGCTCGTGTACGGCGGCCTGCTCGACCGCATCCGCCTGAACGACGACGAGCTCGGCGTGCTGCTCGCGCACGGCATCGCGCACGCGCTGCGCGAACACGCGCGCAGCAACTTCGGCGCAGCCTCGCAGACGTCGCTGCGCGCGGCCACGCTGCCGCCGCTGTTCGGCGTCGGCGATCCGCTGCCGCAGGCACTGAACCTCGGCGAGCGCCTGCAGACGCTCCACTACGATCCGACCGACGAGACCGAAGCCGACGTGATCGGCGGCGACATCGCCGCACGCGCGGGCTTCGATCCGCGCGCGGCGATCACGCTGTGGGACAAGCTCGCGGTCGCGACACGCGCGAACAAGACGACGGGCTTCATCTACACGCACCCGTACAGCACGGCGCGGCGCCAGGATCTGCTGAACCGGCTGCCGGACCTGATGCCGCTGTACGCGAAGGCGACGGGCAAACGCGTCGAATCGCTGCCCGACTACGCGGGCATCAGCGCGCAGCGACGCAAGATCGTGCGGCGCTGAGCGGCCCGCGAAGCCGATCGTTTCATGCGCCGGCGTTGGCCGCGGCCGGCTTGGCCGACGCCGCGCCCGCCGCACGGCTGCCGCTCTCGCGCATCCAGCGCAGTTCGTCACCCGGGCTGCGGCCGAACAGCCGCTTGAATTCGCGGCTGAACTGCGACGCGCTCGCATAGCCGACCCGCGCGGCCGCCGTGCCGGCACCCACTCCGTCGCGCACCATCATCAGCCGCGCCTGATGCAGCCGCGCGGTCTTCACGTACTGCATCGGCGACGTCGCCGTCACGTGCTTGAACTGCGCGTGGAACACCGCGAGGCTCATCCCGGCTTCGCGCGCGAGCGTCTCGACGTCGAGATCGGCCTTCAGCTCCGCATGAATGCGCCGCAACGCCTTCGCGATGCGACCGAAATGATGCTGCTGCACGAGCGCCGCGCGCATCGCGTCGCCCTGCTCGCCGGTCAGCACGCGATACGCGATCTCGCGCATGATCGCCGGCCCCAGCACGCGCGTGTCGTGCGGCGAGGCGAGCGCCTCGAGCAGCCGCACGACCGCGTCGGCCAGCGGCGCGTCGAGCGGGGTCGAATAGATGCCGAGCGGCTCGCTGACGGCCGCGCCGAGCGTCTCGTCGAGCAGGATCGCGAGTTCGGCGATCACCGCGAGATCGACGCGGATCGAGATCGCGAGAAACGGCTCCTCCATGCTCGCGAACGTCTCGCACTCGAACGGCAGCGGCACCGACAGCACCAGGTATTGCTGCGCGTCGTACACGAACGAACGATCGCCCAGATAGCCGAGCTTGCGCCCCTGGCACACGACGATGATGCTCGGCTCGTACAGAACGGGCATGCGCGGCGCGGGATGAGTCACGCGGATGAAGCGCACGCCGTCGAGCGCCGCGAGCGTGTCGCCCTCGTTCGGCGCGAGGCGCGTATGCAGTTCGATCATGCGGCGCCGCACGCGCTCGGCCGCGTCGGCCAAAAGGGGCTGGAAGCTCATCGGCATGGTCCTGTCCGGCAAGAGAATCTGGCTCGCAATGTAGCACCGTGAACGTATTTTGACGGCTGTTCGCGGGCAATTCGAGAGGAATAGGCAAATCTTCCAGACCTTCGGGTATTTCGCCGCGGCGGTGCGCTCCTTACGATAGGCACCTGTCTCGCCGCATCGCCACATGGTGCGGCGGCAGTCTGTTTCGCCGGATGTTTTCCGGACAAGGAGCCATTGCATGAGCACAACCTATGCCTACGCAGCGACCGATTCGCAGTCGCCGCTCGCCCCGTTCGAATTCCAGCGTCGCGCGCTGCGCGACCTCGACGTCCAGATCGACGTCCTCTACTGCGGCGTCTGCCACTCGGATCTTCACCAGGCGCGCAACGAATGGCGCAACACGATCTATCCGGTCGTGCCCGGCCATGAAATCGTCGGCCGCGTGACCGCGACCGGCCCGCAAGTGTCGCGCTTCAAGGTCGGCGAGCTGGTCGGCGTCGGCTGCCTCGTCGATTCGTGCCGCACCTGCGCGAGCTGCGCGGAAGGTCTCGAACAGTATTGCGAGAACGGCTTCGTCGGCACCTACAACGGTCAGGATCGCGTGACCGGCGACATCACGTACGGCGGCTATTCGACGCAGCTCGTCGTCGACGAGGCGTTCGTGCTGCGCGTGCCGGACACGCTCGACCCGGCCGGCGCCGCGCCTCTGCTGTGCGCGGGGATCACGACCTATTCGCCGCTGCGCCAGTGGAACGTCGGCCCGGGCAAGAAGGTCGGGATCGTCGGCCTCGGCGGCCTCGGCCACATGGGCGTGAAGCTCGCGCGCGCGATGGGCGCGCACGTCGTGCTGTTCACGACGTCGCCGTCGAAGATCGAGGACGGCAAGCGGCTCGGCGCGCACGAAGTGGTGATCTCGAAGGACGAAGCGCAGATGAACGCGCACCTGAACAGCTTCGACTTCATCCTGAACACGGTCGCCGCGCAGCACGACCTGAATCCGTTCCTGAACCTGCTGAAGCGCGACGGGACGATGACGCTCGTCGGTGCGCCGGAGCACGATCATCCGTCGCCGCAGGTGTTCAACCTGATCTTCAAGCGCCGCCGCCTCGCGGGTTCGCTGATCGGCGGGATCGCGGAAACGCAGGAAATGCTCGACTTCTGCGCGGAGCACGGGATCACCTCCGATATCGAGACGATTCCGATGCAGCAGATCAACACGGCCTACGAGCGGATGCTGAAGAGCGACGTTAAGTACCGGTTCGTGATCGACATGGCGTCGATCAAGCAGTAAGCCGCGTCAAACGCAACGGGCCGCATGTTCGACATGCGGCCCGTTCTGCATTCGGCGGCTACGCGCACCGCGTAGCCCAGGAATCACTTCTGGTAGTCGTAGTCGATCGTCAGCGGCGCGTGATCGCTGAACTTGATGTCCTTGAAGATCGACGTGCTTTTCGCGGTGCCGGCCACACCCGGGGTCGCGATCTGGTAATCGATCCGCCACCCGACGTTCTTCGCGTACGCCTGGCCGCGGTTGCTCCACCACGTGTACTGCTCGGGGCGCGGGTCGAGCGTGCGGAACACGTCGACGTAGCCGACGTCGTCGAACAGCTTCGTGAGCCACTCGCGCTCTTCCGGCAGGCAGCCCGAGTTCTTCTGGTTGCTCTTCCAGTTCTTGATGTCGATTTCCTTGTGGACGATGTTCACGTCGCCGCACAGGATCACCTCTCGCTTCTTCTTCAGCGCGGCGAGGTGCGGCATGAATTCGGCCATGAAGCGGTACTTCGCCTGCTGGCGCTCTTCGCCGCTCGATCCGGACGGCACGTACACCGACACGACCGACAGCTTGCCGTAGCGCGCCTCGACGTAGCGCCCTTCGGCATCGAATTCGCTGCTGCCGAAGCCGATAATCACGTCATCGGGCTCGCGGCGGCTGTACACGCCCGCGCCGCTGTAACCCTTCTTCTCGGCGTGGTGGAAATAGCTCTTGAAGCCGTGCGGCTCGACGAATTCGGCCGGCAGGTCGTCGGCCGATACCTTGATTTCCTGCACGCACACGCAATCGGCGTTCTGCTCGCCGAGCCAGTCGAAGAAGCCCTTCTTCGCGGCGGAGCGGATGCCGTTCAGGTTGGCGGTGATCACTCGCATCATGTCGGGTTCCGTTCAGTTCGATGTTTTTACAGGGTGGCAGCTTAGCGGATCTTCACGCCTTCGAGCTCGGGCTTCGGCGGCGGGAATTCCAGCTTCATGTCGGTCATCGTGCGCAGCAGCAGCTCGGCGATCATCACGTTGCGGTGCGTCTTCGAATTCGCCGGGATCACGTACCACGGCGCGTGCTCGGCCGACGTCGCGGCGAGCGCTTCGCGGTACGCGGACTGGTAGGCATCCCAGTGCTTGCGCGCGTCGAGATCGGAGATGTCGAATTTCCAGTGCTTGGTCGGGTCGTCGATGCGCGCCTGCAGCCGCGCGCGCTGCTCGTCCTTCGAGATGTGCAGGAAGCACTTGACGATGGTCGTGCCGTTCTCGAACAGCATCGTCTCGAAATCGCGGATCTGCCGGTAGCGGCGCTCGCACTCCTTGTCGCCGATCGCGCCGAGCACGCGCGGCACGAGGACGTCTTCGTAGTGGCTGCGGTTAAAGATCGCGAGTTCGCCCGCCGCCGGCACCTGCGCATGCACGCGCCACAGAAAGTCGTGCGCGGCCTCGATCGGCGTCGGCGCCTTGAACGGCACGATGCGCAGGCCGAGCGGATCGACCTCGCGAAACACCGCGCGCACGGTGCCGTCCTTGCCGCTCGTGTCCATCCCCTGCAGCACGAGCAGCACGCGCTTCTTCTGCTGCGTGTGCAGGCGCTCCTGCTGCACGTCGAGCTCGGTCGAGACGACCGACAGCCGTTCGCGGTCGGCCTCCTTCGAGCCGGACGAAAACGGCTTCGCGGCCGGGTCGAACGCATCGAGCTTGAATGCGGCGGCTTCCTTCTCGCGCGTGCTGTAGGGCACGCGGAAATCGTCGAGCGACGGTTGTTTCGCCATTCGTTCCTCCTTGGGCGGTGTGGTGCATACGATACCGCATCCACCAAACGCAACGGGCCGCCCCGAACTGGTTCGGAGCGGCCCGTCGTCAAGCGCGGTTCAGGCGCGCGCGCATGCTCAGCCGAGCTTCTTCTTCAGCAGTTCGTTGACCTGCTGCGGATTGGCCTTGCCCTTCGTCGCCTTCATCGCCTGGCCGATCAGCGCGTTGAACGCCTTTTCCTTGCCCGCGCGGAACTCCTCGACCGACTTCGCGTTCGCCGCGAGCACCTCGTCGATGATCGCTTCCAGCGCGCCGGTGTCGGAGATCTGCTTGAGCCCCTTCGCGTCGATGATGCGGTCGGCCGCGGCTTCGTCGTCCGCCTTCTCGTCCCAGATCGTGGCGAAGATTTCCTTCGCGATCTTGTTCGAGATCGTGCCGTCGGCGATGCGCTGCAGCAACAGCGCGAGCTGCGCGGCCGACACCGGAATCGCATCGATCTCGATGCCGTCGCGGTTCAGTTGCGACGACACGTCGCCCATCAGCCAGTTCGCGACGATCTTCGCGTTCGCCGCGCCGGCCTTCGCGACCACCGCTTCGAAGTACGCGGCCATCGCCTTACTCGACGTCAGCACGCCCGCGTCGTACGCGGACACGCCGTACTCGTCGACGAAGCGCTGCTGCATCGCCGCCGGCAGCTCCGGCATGCCGGACTGCACGCGCTCGACCCAGTCCCGGCCGATCACGAGCGGCATCAGGTCGGGATCGGGGAAGTAGCGGTAATCGTGCGCGTCTTCCTTGCTGCGCATCGAACGCGTCTCGCGCTTGTCCGGATCGTACAGGCGCGTTTCCTGCACGACTTCGCCGCCGTCCTCGATCAGTTCGATCTGGCGGCGCACTTCGTAGTTGATCGCTTCCTCGAGGAACCTGAACGAGTTCAGGTTCTTGATTTCCGCGCGCGTGCCGAACTTCTCCTGGCCGACCGGGCGCACCGACACGTTCGCATCGCAGCGGAACGAGCCTTCCTGCATGTTGCCGTCGCAGATGCCGAGCCACACGACGAGCCCGTGCAGCGCCTTCGCGTATGCGACGGCCTCGGCCGCGCTGCGCATTTCCGGCTCGGTGACGATCTCGAGCAGCGGCGTGCCCGCGCGGTTCAGGTCGATCCCGGTCATCCCGGCGAAGTCTTCATGCAGCGACTTGCCCGCGTCTTCCTCGAGGTGCGCACGGGTGAGGTTGACCGTCTTCTCGTACGCGGCCTTGCCGGCCTTCTCGTTGGCGGGCACCTGGATCGTGATCCGGCCGCCCTGCACGACCGGAATCTCGTACTGGCTGATCTGATAGCCCTTCGGCAGATCGGGGTAGAAATAATTCTTGCGCGCGAAGATGCTGCGCGGCGCGATGGTCGAGCCGATCGCGAGGCCGAAGCGGATCGCCCGCTCGACCGCGCCGCGGTTCAGCACCGGCAGCACGCCCGGCAGCGCCAGGTCGACCGGGCACGCCTGCGTGTTCGGGTCGGCGCCGAACTGCGTCGATGCGCCCGAGAAAATCTTCGAGACGGTCGACAGTTGCGCGTGCGTTTCGAGACCGATAACGACTTCCCATTGAGTCATGGTGCTTACACTCCTGCCGGTACTTGCTTGTGCCAGTCGGTCGCGCGCTGGAACGCGTCGGCGACCTGCAGCATCCGGGCTTCGTTGAAATAGTTGCCGATGATCTGCAGACCGACCGGGCGCTTCGCGTTCGCGCCCGCGCCGAAGCCGCACGGCACGCTCATGCCGGGCAGACCGGCGAGGCTCACCGACAGCGTGTAGATATCCGCGAGATACATCTGCACCGGATCGTCGCCCTTCGCGCCGAGATCCCATGCGACCGTCGGCGATGCCGGGCCCATGATCACGTCGCAGGACTTGAACGCTTCCTGGAAATCGTTGGCGATGATGCGGCGGATCTTCTGCGCCTGCAGGTAATACGCGTCGTAGTAGCCGTGCGACAGCACGTACGCGCCGACCAGAATCCGGCGCTTCACCTCGGGGCCGAAGCCTTCGGCGCGCGACTTCTTGTACATGTCGAGCAGATCGCCGTACTGCGCGGCGCGGTGGCCGAAGCGCACGCCGTCGAAACGCGACAGGTTCGACGATGCCTCGGCCGGCGCGATCACGTAGTACACGGGGATCGACAGTTCCGTCTTCGGCAGCGACACGGGCACGAGGGTCGCGCCGAGCGCTTCGTATTGCTTGAGCGCCGCGTCGATCGTCGCGCGCACGTCGTCTGCGAGGCCCTCGCCGAAATACTCGTTCGGCAAGCCGATGCGCAGGCCGGCGAGCGGCTTGGCCGCATCGTTGCCGGCCGCCCACGGCTGGCCGAGGTGGCGCGTGAAATCCTCGTCGTCGCGCTCGAGGCTCGTCGAGTCGCGCTCGTCGAAACCGGCCATCGCGTTCAGCAGCAGCGCGCAGTCGGACGCGCTCTGCGCCATCGGGCCGCCCTGGTCGAGCGACGACGCGAACGCGATCATCCCGTAGCGCGACACGCGGCCGTAGGTCGGCTTGATGCCGGTCACGCCCGCGAACGACGCGGGCTGGCGGATCGAGCCGCCGGTGTCGGTGCCGGTCGCGGCCGGCGCGAGGCGCGCGGCGACGGCGGCCGAGCTGCCGCCCGAGCTGCCGCCCGGCACCGCGTTCGTGTCCCACGGGTTCTTCACCGCGCCGAACGCGGAATTCTCGTTCGACGAGCCCATCGCGAACTCGTCCATGTTGGTCTTGCCGAGCGTGACCATGCCGGCCGCCTGCAGGCGGGCGACCACGGTCGCGTCGAACGGGCTCTCGTAATTCGCGAGCATCTTCGAGCCGGCGGTCGAGCGCCAGCCGCGCGTGACGAACACATCCTTGTGCGCGATCGGCAGGCCGGTCAACGCGCCGCCCGCGCCGCGCGCGAGATCGGCGTCGGCGGCTTTCGCCTGCGCGAGGGTGAGGTCGGCGTCGACATGGACGAACGCGTTCAGGTCGCGCGCGGCGTCGATCCGTTTCAGATAGAGCTGCGCGAGCTCGACGGCCGAGCATTCCTTGGCGGCGAGCGCGGCGCGCAGTTCGGTCAGGCTTTTTGCGTGCATTGAGTGGTTTTCCTGGGAATTCTGGGTGGCGCGCGGCGCTGGCCGGCCGGCGCGCTTTTCATCGAACGCTTACTCGATCACCTTCGGCACGAGATAGAGGCCGTCCTGGACGGCCGGCGCCGGACGCTGGTTGTCGTCGCGATCGACGACTTCCGTCACGGCGTCGTCGCGCAGGCGCTGCGCGACTTCCTGGATCTGTTCGATCGGGTGGGCAAGCGGCGCGATGCCGGCGGTGTCGACCGCCTGCATCCGTTCGACGAGGTCGAAGAATTCATTGAGCTGGCCGAGCATGTGCTCGGCGTCGGCGTCGGCCATTTCGAGTCGCGCGAGGTGCGCGATGCGTTTCACATCGGTCAGGGTCAGGGCCATGCGATCACCGGAAAAACAAGGCTGCGCAGTGCATCGAAAGCAGCACTGCGGCGGGGGGTTGGAGGGTGCGATCCCACCCTCAAAAATCGGGGCCGAAGCGGCAAAAATACCGCCCGTTTCGATTCAAATACCGTGAAATTATAAGGTATCATTACGCGTTCGACCCAAACCCGGCAGCCTTTTCCCGCACCGTTTCGCCCACTTCGGCAAGCCGTGCGTGCTTCGTGCGATCCCCGGTAGACATCACTCGCAGCTTCGTGCGCCGCGGCGGCCGCTTCCGCCACGCTTCCCGAGGCTGTTATTTTTTCCGCTGCCGCCCTCAGCGCTCCTCGCTACACAGGGCCGGCTCAGAGCGAAACAGGATTCTGAATGTTCGGTTTTTTGCGCAGCTACTTCTCCAACGATCTCGCGATCGACCTCGGCACCGCAAACACCCTGATCTACATGCGCGGCAAGGGCATCGTGCTCGATGAGCCGTCCGTCGTGTCGATCCGCCAGGAAGGCGGCCCCAACGGCAAGAAGACGATCCAGGCGGTCGGCAAGGAAGCCAAGCAGATGCTCGGCAAGGTGCCGGGCAACATCGAGGCGATCCGCCCGATGAAGGACGGCGTGATCGCCGACTTCACCGTCACCGAGCAGATGATCAAGCAGTTCATCAAGACGGCCCACGAGTCGCGCATGTTCTCGCCGTCGCCGCGCATCATCATCTGCGTGCCGTGCGGCTCGACCCAGGTCGAGCGCCGCGCGATCAAGGAAGCGGCGCATGGCGCCGGCGCGTCGCAGGTCTACCTGATCGAGGAGCCGATGGCGGCCGCGATCGGCGCGGGGCTGCCGGTGTCGGAAGCCACCGGCTCGATGGTCGTCGACATCGGCGGCGGCACGACCGAAGTCGGCGTGATCTCGCTCGGCGGCATCGTCTACAAAGGCTCGGTGCGCGTCGGCGGCGACAAGTTCGACGAGGCGATCGTCAACTACATCCGCCGCAACTACGGGATGCTGATCGGCGAGCAAACCGCCGAGGCGATCAAGAAGGAAATCGGCTCCGCGTTCCCGGGCTCCGAAGTCAAGGAAATGGAAGTCAAGGGCCGCAACCTTTCGGAAGGCATCCCGCGCAGCTTCACGATCTCCAGCAACGAAATTCTCGAAGCGCTGACCGATCCGCTGAACCAGATCGTGTCGTCGGTGAAGATCGCGCTCGAACAGACGCCGCCGGAACTCGGCGCCGACATCGCCGAACGCGGGATGATGCTGACGGGCGGCGGCGCGCTGCTGCGCGACCTCGACCGCCTGCTCGCGGAAGAAACCGGCCTGCCGGTGCTCGTCGCGGAAGATCCGCTGACCTGTGTCGTGCGCGGTTCGGGCATGGCGCTCGAGCGCATGGACAAGCTGGGCAGCATCTTCTCGTACGAGTGATCGCCTAAGCAGTCCCGTTTGATATGACGCACCCGCGGCGTGGCCGGATCGCTCGTTCAGAACGAACCGCCGCGCCGTTTGCGCGTCTGAGCATTATTTAACCGATCACACGCGCCCGGCGCCGACCATGGAATACAGTCCGCCGCCCCTCTTCAAGCAAGGTCCGCCCGCGCTCGCGCGGCTCATCTTCTTCGTCGCCCTCGCCATCGCGCTCCTCGTGTCGGACGCGCGCTTCAGCACGCTCGAAATCGTGCGCGGCGTGCTCGGCACCGTGCTCTACCCGCTGCAACGCGCGGCGCTCGTCCCGCGCGACCTGTTCATGGGCGCGGCCGACATCGCCGTCACCGGCGCGTCGCTGCGCCACGAGAACGACGACCTGCGCAAGCGCAACCTGCAGCTGTCCACGCAGGCCAACCAGGCCGCCGTGCTCACACAGGAAAACGCGCACCTGCGCGCGGTGCTCGAGCTGCGCCAGCACATCGCAACGCAATCGACGCCGGTCGAGATCCAGTACGACACGAGCGATCCGTTCACGCAGAAGATCGTGGTCGGGCAAGGCTCGCAGCAAGGCATCCAGGACGGCTCGCCCGTCGTCAGCGAGGACGGCGTGATCGGCCAGGTCACGCGCGTGTTCCCGCTGCAATCCGAAGTCACGCTGGTCACCGACCGCGATCTCGCGATTCCCGTGCAGGTGCTGCGCACCGGCCTGCGCAGCGTGATCTACGGCACGCCGAAGGGCGATTCGCTCGACCTGCGCTTCGTGCCGACGAGCGCGGATCTCGTCGCCGGCGACGAGCTCATCACGAGCGGCCTCGACGGCGTCTATCCGCCCGGCCTGCCGGTCGCGAAGGTCGTGCGCGTCGACAAGCTCGCCGATACCGCATTCGCCCGCGTGACCTGCGCACCGGTCGCGGCCGTGCGCGGCGCGCGCCAGATGCTCGTGCTGCATTACCGGAACGACATCCCGCCGCGCCCGGCCGAGCCCGATCCCGCCGCCGACAAGAACGCGAAGGGCAAGAAGGGCGCGAAAGCCGCCGCGAAGGCCGAGAAAGCCGACGCGAACGCGAAACCGGCCGCCGCGACCCAGCCCGCCGCTGCGAAGCCGGCGCCGGCTGCCCCCGCCGCGCCGGCCAAGCCCGTCGCCGGGCAATCAGGAGCCCAGCGATGAACCGCCCGCAATACATCCTGCAGCCGGTCAATCCGTACTTCATCGTCTTCAGCCTCGCCGCCGCATTCCTGCTGAACCTGATGCCGTGGGGCCGCCTGCCCGGCGTGCCCGACTTCGTCGCGCTCGTGCTGCTGTTCTGGAACATCCACCAGCCGCGCAAGGTCGGGATGGGCGTCGCGTTCGCGCTCGGCATCCTGATGGACGTGCACGATGCGGGGCTGCTCGGCGAGCACGCGCTCGCCTATACGCTGCTGTCGTACGGCGCGATCACGATCCATCGCCGCGTGCTGTGGATGCCGATCGGCGTGCAGGTGCTGTACGTCACGCCGCTGCTGGTCGGCGCGCAGCTCGTGCCGTTCGTGATCCGCCTGCTGATGGGCGCCGCGTTCCCCGGCTGGCGCTATCTGGTCGACGGTTTCGTCGAAGCCGCGCTGTGGCCAATCGCGAGCCATCTGCTGCTGATGCCGCAACGCCGCCCGGTGGACCCGGACGATACGCGCCCGATCTGAGCCGGACCGACCTTGAATACCCGCCGCCCCCACGCCCGCCGCGCGCCGCGCTCCGGGGCGGCACCTCGCCCGCGCCCGCGCGCGGGCCAGATTGCCCTTAAATGACCGAATTCAACGACACCCAACAGCAGCTCTCGAGGTTCCGCCTGCGCGTCGCGGCGGCGGGCGTGTTCGTGTTCGTCTGCTTCGGGCTGCTCGCGAGCCGCTTCTTCTATCTGCAGCTGATGCAGCACGGCAAATACGCGCTGCAGGCCGAGGAAAACCGCATCTCGGTCGCGCCGATCGTGCCGAACCGCGGGATCATCACCGATCGCAACGGCGTGATCCTCGCGAAGAACTACTCGGCGTACACGCTCGAGATCACGCCGTCGAAGCTCGACGACACGCTCGACAACACGATCGACAAGCTGTCCGAGATCATCCCGATCGACGCACGCGACCGCCGCCGCTTCAAGAAGCTGCAGGAAGACTCGAAGAACTTCGAGAGCCTGCCGATCCGCACGCGGCTCACCGACGCCGAAGTCGCGCGCTTCACCGCGCAGCGTTTCCGGTTCCCCGGCGTCGACGTGCGCGCGCGGCTGTTCCGCCAGTACCCGCTCGGCATGACGGCCGCGCACGTGATCGGCTACATCGGCCGGATCTCGAAGCGCGACCAGGATCGCATCGACGCGATGAGCGACGACAACGACAGCGACCAGGAGCACTACGATCCGCGCCGCGACGCGAACAACTACAAGGGCACCGACTACATCGGCAAGATCGGCGTCGAGCAGAGCTACGAAGCCGAGCTGCACGGGCTGACCGGCTTCGAGGAAGTCGAGGTGACGGCCGGCGGCCGGCCGGTACGCACGCTGTCGCGCACGCAGGCAACGCCCGGCAACAACCTCGTGCTGTCGCTCGACATCGGGCTGCAGCAGGTGGCCGAGCAGGCGTTCGCCGGCAAGCGCGGCGCGCTCGTCGCGATCGAGCCGAAGACGGGCGACGTGCTCGCGTTCGTGTCGTCGCCGAGCTTCGACCCGAATTCGTTCGTCGACGGCATCGACCAGCAGACCTGGGACGAGCTGAACAACTCGCCCGACAAGCCGCTGCTGAACCGCCCGTTGCACGGCACCTACCCGCCCGGCTCGACGTACAAGCCGTTCATGGCGCTCGCCGGCCTGACGCTCGGCAAGCGCACGCCGGGCTGGGGCTTCCAGGATCCCGGCTACTTCACGTTCGGCGGCCACACGTTCCGCAACGACGTGCGCTCGGGCCAGGGCTGGGTCGACATGAACAAGGCGATCATGGTGTCGAACGACACCTACTTCTACATGCTCGCGCGCGATCTCGGCGTGAACGCGATCGCGAACTTCATGAAGCCGTTCGGCTTCGGCCAGATCACCGGCATCGACATCCAGGGCGAGGCGCGCGGGATCCTGCCGTCGACCGACTGGAAGAAGAAGGCGTTCAAGAAGGCCGCGCAGCAGAAGTGGTTCGACGGCGAGACGATCAGTCTCGGGATCGGCCAGGGCTACAACTCGTTCACGATCCTGCAGCTCGCGCACGCGACCGCGACGCTCGCGAACAACGGCGTCGTGATGAAGCCTCACCTCGTGAAGGAAGTCGAGGATCCGATCTCGCGCGCGCGCCACCTGACCGTGCCGAAGGAAAGCGAGGTGATCCCGCTGAAGGCGGCCGACATCGACGTCGTGAAGCGCGGGATGGAGAACGTGATCGAGAACCCGTCCGGCACCGCGTACAAGGTGTTCCGCGGCGCACCGTACCTCGCCGCCGGCAAGACCGGCACCGCGCAGGTGTTCTCGCTGCAGGGCTCGAACTACAAGGGCCACCTGCTCGCCGAGCACCTGCGCGACCACGCGCTGTTCATCGCGTACGCGCCGGTCGACCACCCGCAGATCGCCGTCGCGCTGGTCGTCGAAAACGGCGGCTGGGGCGCTCAGGCCGCCGGCCCGATCGCGCGTCGCGTGCTCGACTACTATCTGGTCGAGCGCCAGAACCCGAAAAACCAGGCCGCGGCCGTGGCCGCCGCGGCGTCGGCCACCGAGCCGGCGAGCGCGCCCGTGGTGGGCGACACCTCGAAGCCCGCCGCCGTCGCGGCCGGCTTCACCGCGCTGCCGCAGCCGGTCGTGCCGTCGGCGGCCAGCGCGGCCGAGGCGGCATCGACTGCGTCGGCTGCGGCCGGCGCCAGCGCCACGGCGCCAGCCGACGCGAGCGCCGCGGCGCCGATGGCCGCGAGCCTGCCGCCGATGCGGCGCCCGCACCGGCCGCGCCGGACCGCCAGCGACGCGCAGCCGCTCGTCGCCACGCCGCGGGACGACAACCACCGTGCGACGGCCCCCGCGAAAGCGGCGGACGCCGGCACCGCTCATTAACGGAGAAAGGCATGCAATTCGACAAGCGCGCCTGGCTCGACAAGATCAAGCAGATGTTCGCGGGCTTCGACCGTCCGCTCGCCCTCATCGTGTTCCTGCTGCTGTGCGTCGGCATCGTCACGCTGTACAGCGCGGCGATCGACATGCCGGGCCGTGTCGAGGATCAACTGCGCAACATCCTGCTGACGTTCGTGCTGATGTGGGTGATCGCCAACATCCCGCCGACCACGCTGATGCGCTTCGCGGTCCCGCTCTACACGTTCGGGGTCGCGTTGCTGGTCGCGGTCGCGCTGTTCGGAATGACCAAGAAGGGGGCGAAGCGCTGGCTGAACGTCGGCGTCGTGATCCAGCCGTCCGAGATCCTCAAGATCGCGACGCCGCTGATGCTCGCGTGGTACTACCAGCGCCGCGAAGGCGGCCTGCGCTGGTACGACTTCGTCGCCGCGTTCGGGATCCTGCTGGTGCCGGTCGGGCTGATCGCGAAGCAGCCCGACCTCGGCACGGGCCTGCTCGTGTTCGCGGCCGGCTTCTTCGTGATCTATCTCGCCGGGCTGTCGTTCAAGCTGATCGTGCCGGTGCTCGTCGCGGGCGTGATCGCGGTCGGCTCGATCGCCGTGTTCGAAGAGCGCATCTGCCAGCCCGAAGTGCAGTGGCCGCTGATGCACGATTACCAGAAGCACCGCGTGTGCACGCTGCTCGACCCGACGTCCGACCCGCTCGGCAAGGGCTTCCACACGATCCAGGCCGTGATCGCGATCGGCTCGGGCGGCGTGCTCGGCAAGGGCTATCTGAAAGGCACGCAGGCGCACCTCGAATTCATTCCGGAGAAACACACCGACTTCATCTTCGCGGTGTTCTCGGAGGAATGGGGGCTCGCCGGCGGCCTCGTGCTGCTGACGCTGTACATGGCGCTGATCGCGCGCGGGCTCTACATCGCCGCGCAGGGCGCGACGCTGTTCGGCCGGCTGCTCGCGGGCTCGCTCACGCTCGCGTTCTTCGTCTACGCGTTCGTCAACATCGGGATGGTGAGCGGCGTGCTGCCGGTCGTCGGCGTGCCGCTGCCGTTCATGAGTTACGGCGGCACCGCGCTCACGACGCTCGGCATCGCGATCGGGATGATCATGAGCGTCGGGCGGCAGCGGCGGCTGATGAAGAGCTGAGCGCGCGGCCCGCACCACGGCACACGAAAACGGCGCCCGGCGCCGTTTTTCATTGGGGAAGCCGAATACGGCCGCTTACTGCGTCGGCGCGTGCGGCTTGCCTTGCTCCGCGCCGGCGCCCGATGCCGGCATCGGCGCCTTCAGCCGCGCGCTCAACTCCTTGAATTTCAGCCCGGCCGTCTCGTCGCCCTGCGCGGCCGCCGCCGCGTAATACGCGCGCGCGATGTTCAGGTTCTGCGCGACGCCGTCGCCGCCGCGTTCGTAGAACGAGGCGGTCACGTACTGCGCGATGGGCTCGCCCGCGTCGGCAGCCTGCTTGTACCACGCGAACGCCTGCCGGTTGTCGCGCGGCGTGCCGCGCCCGTCGAGGAACTGGTTCGCGAGCGACAGCTCGGCCTGCACGTGCCCTTGCTTCGCGGCCCGCAGGAACCAGCGATGCGCTTCGGCCGGGTTGCGCGCGACGAACTCGCCGTCGTCGAACATCCGGCCGTAGACGTACTGCGCATGCGACATGTTCGCGTCCGCCGCGCGCTTCAGCCAGCGCAACCCTTCATCGACGTTCGCCGTCACGCCTTCACCCGTCAGCAGCATCATCGCGTAGTTGAACTGCGCGAGGCGATCGCCGCGCTCGGCCGCATCGTGGAATTGCACCAGCGCCGCGCGATAGTCGCCGGCGTTGTAGTCGGCGACCGCCGATTGCGTCTCGTGCGACGGATCGGGCTTCGCTTGCGGCGCACCCTGCGCGGCCGCCGACGCACACACGGCCCACAGGCCGACCATCGCCCCGATCCGCGCGCGCCTGCGGCACGCACCGTCTGCGCCGTTCATGACCGTACCTCCTGCAACGCCTGCCGCGTCGCGCGCAACAGCCAGCTCACGTCGGCCGACACCGTGATCATCCGGTAGCCGGCCTCGCGATACTGGCGCGCGGCCGCCGTGTCGCCGGCGAAGATGCCGACCGCGACGCCGGCCTGCTTGCCGGCCGCGAGCACGCGCGCCATCGCGATTTCGACGTCCGGGTGGCGGATATCGCCAAGATGTCCGAGGCTCGCCGCGAGATCGGCCGGGCCGACGAACAGGCAATCGACGCCAGGCGTCGCCGCGATCCGCTCGACTTCGTCGACGCCGCGCGCCGATTCGACCTGCACGATCACCGCGACTTGCGCATTCGCCGTCTGCAGGTAGTCGCGGCGCATGCCGAACGCCGCCGCGCGCACCATGCCGGCCACCCCGCGCAGCCCGTCGGGCGATTCGGGCGACGGGAAGCGCGTGAGCCGCACTGCGTGCGCGGCGTCGTCGGGCGTCTCGATACACGGGAACATCAGCGTGCGCGCGCCGGCGTCGAGCGCGCGCTTCACGAGCCACGGCTCCCGCGCCGGCACGCGCACGACCGGCTCGCTCGGCAGGTGCGCCGCGGCGATCGCGCGCAGTTGCGACGCCACGTCGCGACTGTCGTTCGGCGCATGCTCCATGTCGATGCAGAGCCAGTCGTAACCGGCATGCGCGAGCGCTTCCGCGGCCGAGTCGCTGCCGAGCGACAGCCACAGGCCGTACAGCGGCTCGTCACCGTCGCGCAGGCGTTGTTTGAGGGAATTGGTGAGCGTGCTCATCGATACGGCCTCCGGAGCGGAACGGCAATCGAACGGGACAAGCAACAGGCGAAGCGAAACGCACGCCGCCGGGCAATCGAAGCATGGCGGCGGCGGCAGACCGCGCGCCGGAGAACGTGAGTCGGACCGAGCCAGCCGATCTGACAGCGCGAGCCGCGCAATGGCTCACACGAGCGTTTTTCGGTGCCGCACGACGATCATAGCGCGGCGGGGTGCTCAATGCGGGAACGGACGGGGGAGCCGTACCGGCACGGCGCGGAAGGCGAGGCGGCTGCAGTGACGGGCAGCCCGCGCCGGACGGCGGGGCTGCCTCGCGGGAAGGCGGGATCAGCGGCCGGGCTGGCGCTCGACGTCGGCCCAGCAGTTCGGCGTCTCGTACAGGCGCACGCGCTCGAGACGCAGGTTCACGCCGTAGTGCGCGTCGTACACGTTCGCGAGGAGGTCGAACGCGATCGCCGCGAGGTTCTCCACCGTCGGGATCCGGTCGAGCACGACCGTCTTGTGGTCGGCCATCTGCTCGAGGAACGAGCGCACGACCTCGTCGCGCGCATAGACCAGGAACGCGTGGTCCCACTTGCTGACGAGATGCTCGACCGCGAGCGCCTTCACGTCGGCGAAATCCATCACCATGCCGCGGTCGGGCGCCCCCTCGGTATCGACGAGATCGCCGCGCAGCGTGATTTCGAGCACGTAGCGATGGCCGTGCAGATTCCTGCACTGGCTGCGGTGATCGGGAATGCGGTGGCCCGCGTCGAATTCGAGTTTTCGGGTAATCAGCACGATGTCAAAAGCCGGGGCTCAGGGAATGTTCAGATATTTATGGGTCTGCATCGACAGCCGCCACTGCGGATGACGCTTGCACCAGTCGATCGCGAGCTTCGTATTGAGGTCACGCGACGGGCCGTCCATCGGCTGCACGAGAAAATACTCGAAATCGAGCTGCGCGTAGTCGGCCAGCCGCTGATTGTCCTGCGGAACGACGACCTTCAGTTCGTTGCCCTTCGTGACGACGAGCGGCGCATCGGCCTTCGGGCTCACGCAGATCCAGTCGATCGATTCGAGCACCGGCAGCGAACCGTTGGTCTCGATCGCGATCTCGAAGCCTGCCGCATGCAGCGCGTCGACGAGCGGCTGGTCGAGCTGCAGCATCGGCTCGCCGCCCGTGCAGACGACGAAGCGGTGCGCTTCGCCCTGCGGCCACAAGCCGGCGATCGTCGCGACCAGCGCCGCGGCGTCCTTGAACTTGCCGCCGTTCTCGCCGTCGGTGCCGACGAAGTCCGTATCGCAGAAGCGGCACACGGCCTCCGCACGATCCTCTTCGCGGCCCGACCACAGGTTGCAGCCGGCGAACCGGCAGAACACGGCCGGCCGGCCCGCATTCGCGCCCTCGCCCTGCAACGTGTAGAAAATTTCCTTGACCGCGTAAGTCATCGTGCTTCGTCCGGCTTGCGCCGCTCGTTGTCGATCAGAATCCGTTGTCCATCAAGCGCTGCCCGCGCAGCCGCGTCACAGCGGCGCTTCGGTCACCCGCTCGCCCTTCAGGTAGGCCTCGTAGCCGCGCTTGCGCAGCTTGCAGGCCGGGCATTCGCCGCAGCCGAAGCCCCAGTCGTGCAGTTCCGCGCGCTCGCCCACGTAGCACGTGTGCGTCTCGACCCGGATCAGTTCGACGAGCGCCTCGCCGCCAAGCTGTTCGGCGAGCTGCCAGGTCTGCGCCTTGTCGAGCCACATCAGCGGCGTCTCGAGCACCATGCGCGTGTCCATCCCGAGATTCAGCGCGACCTGCAGCGCCTTCATCGTGTCGTCGCGGCAGTCCGGATAGCCCGAAAAATCGGTCTCGCACATCCCGCCGACCAGCACGCGCAGCCCGCGGCGATAGGCGATCGCCGCGGCGATCGTCATGAACATCAGGTTGCGGCCCGGCACGAACGTGTTCGGCAGGCCGTTTGCCGTCGTCTCGATCTCGATCGTGCGCGTCATCGCGGTATCGCTGATCGCGCCGAGCACCGACAGGTCGATCATGTGATCGTCGCCGAGCCGGTCCGACCACGCGGGAAACTTGCGCTTCAGCGCTTCGCGCACGCCATCGCGACACTCGAGTTCGACGCGATGGCGCTGGCCGTAATCGAAGCCGAGCGTCTCGACCGTCTGATAGCGTTCGAGGGCCCAGGCCACGCACGTGGCGGAGTCCTGCCCGCCGGAAAACAACACGAGCGCGCCGTCTTTAGCGTCTGTCCGAATCACCGTGATACTCCGTGAATGTGTAGGCTCGCGTCGCACTGCGCCCCGAGGCCGGCTGCCGCCGGGCGGCCGACGCGGCCGGCCCGCGCCGGCTCGACCAGTATAGGCAGCGCGGTCGGCCGCGAATGCGGCGGCGCGCTTATACCGCCCATCGCGCGGCATCGTGGCCGCGCGCCACGGCAGGTGCGCCGTGGGCAGCCTGCCATGCGCATGAAGCGATGCGCTAAGTCATTGAGCGGGCACGGATTTTATCATGCCCCGGCGAATGCTGCCGGGCCCGCCGCCCACGACGCGCAATACCCACCACAAACGAAAAACCCCAAGAACCTTCCGATTCTTGGGGTTTTAAATGCTGGTGGCCTGGGACGGAATCGAACCATCGACACGCGGATTTTCAATCCGCTGCTCTACCAACTGAGCTACCGGGCCAACGAAGAATGAAAGTATATCGAGCTATCGGGCCCCGAGCAAGTGCTTTCGCAAAATATTTTACAGCGCGCCTTCGGGCGGCTTCTTGCCGAGCTCGACGCCGAGCTGCTTGAGCTTGCGATACAGGTGCGTGCGCTCGAGGCCCGTCTTCTCCGCGACGCGCGTCATGCTGCCGTTCTCGCGCGCGAGGTGATATTCGAAGTACGCACGCTCGAACGCATCGCGCGCTTCGCGCAACGGGATGTCGAACGGGATCGCGGCCGTCTGGCCCGCGAGGCCGAGCGCCGACGCCATGTCGTCGCCGAGCGTCGGCAGCGCCGCCGCCGACGCGACCGCCGCCGGCCCCGCGGCTTGCCCGCCACCCGCCTTCGCCGCCGCGTTGGCGGACACCGGCGCCGCGCCGCGTGCGAGACCGTGCTCGACGGACTTCAGCAACTTCTGCAGCGCGATCGGTTTCTCGAGGAAATCGAGCGCGCCGATCTTGGTCGCCTCAACTGCCGTATCGATCGTCGCGTGCCCCGACATCATGATCACGGGCATCGTCAGCAGCCCCTGCGCCGCCCATTCCTTGAGCAACGTGACGCCGTCGGTATCAGGCATCCAGATATCGAGCAGCACGAGATCGGGCGCCTGATTCAGCCGGTATTCCCGCGCGGCCTGCGCGTTCTCCGCCGCCTCGACGACATGTCCTTCATCGCTGAGGATCTCCGAGAGCAATTCCCGGATGCCCATTTCATCATCTACCACCAGGATGGTTGCCATTTACGCTGCCCTTGTCTGCTCACTTGCTTTTGTCTTGGCGGGAGTCGCCCCGTCCTGCGCACCGGGTTCGGCGCCTGGCGTATCGCTCGCCATCTGCAGGAAGAGGATCGACACCTGCGCACCCTCGACGGTCTCGCCGTGCATGCGATTGCGCAGATCGATCCGCGCGCCGTGCTCGTCAACGATTTTCTTGACCGTGGCCAGCCCGAGCCCCGTGCCCTTCGCCTTCGTCGTCACGTAAGGCTCGAACGCGCGCGTCAGGATGCGTGCCGGAAAACCGGGCCCGTTGTCGGACACGGTCAGACGTACCGCGACGTGCGTTTTGCCTTCGGCGTCGGGATCGCCATATTCTACTGTCTTGGTTTCGATCAACACACGCGGATGCGCGGACTCCGCAACCGAATCCTGCGCATTCTGCAGCAGGTTGTGGATCACCTGGCGCAATTGCGTCGCGTCGCCGCGAATCACCGGCAGCGACGGCGCGAGCTCGGCGACGATCGGGCTCTTGCCTTCGCCGACGCCGTACAGCCCGAGCACCTCGCTCGCCAGTTCGTTCAACTGCAGGTTCGCGAGCACCGCCGGCGGCGTGCGCGCGTATTCGCGGAAATCGTCGACCATCCGCTTCATCGCGGCCACCTGGTTCACGATCATCGTCGCGCCGCGCTTGAGCACGTCCGCGTCGGACGGTGCGAGCTTGTCGGACAGCTTCATCTGCAGCCGCTCGGCCGACAGCTGGATCGGCGTCAGCGGATTCTTGATCTCGTGCGCGAGCCGCCGCGCGACCTCGCCCCACGCGACCGAACGCTGCGCGGAAATCACGTCGGAGATGTCGTCGAACACGACGACGTAGCCGGACGTCTGCGGATCGTCGGCCTGCCCCTCGACCGTCGACACGAGACGCGTGCCGCGCACGAGCAGCGTCAGCGGCTCGGTTTCGCCCGGCACCTCGATCGCGAACTGCTGCTGCCAGTGGCCGCGATCGCCGCTGCCGCCGTCGGACGCCGCCTCGCGATCGGCGAACGCCTTGCGCACCATCGCGCCGAACCCGGCGGCCACGCCGATCCGGTCGAGCGTCGCACCGATCAGCGCGTTGAACGGCTGCCGGAAGATCCGCTCGGCGCCGCGGTTAGCCGTCGTCAGCCGGAACTGGCGGTCGAGCACGAACACGCCGGCCGTCAGGTTCGCGAGGATGCTCTCGAGATACGTCTTCGAATGCTCGAGCGCGATGCGGTTCTTCTCGACCGCGAGCCGCGCCTCGGACAACTGGCGCGTCATCGCATTGAACGACTGCGTGAGGAAGCCGAGCTCGTCGCGCGTCTTGATCTCGCGCTTGGGCGTGTAATCGCCTTCCGTGATCTCCTTCGTGCCCTGCGCGAGCAGGAACAGCGGCCGTGCGAGCTGCTGGCCGAGTGCGAGCGCGAGCATCATCGCGATGAAGGTCGCGAGGAACAGCGCGAGCGTCAGCGTGCCGATGTACATCTTGCGCAGCCCCGTGCGGCCGAGCGACTTTTCCTGGTACTCGCGGTACGCGCGCTGCACGGCGTCCGCGTTGTGCGCGAGCGTGGGCGGCACCGGCTGCGTGAGCTGCAGGAATCGCTCCGCCGGCTGCAGCAGCGACGTCGTCGCATCGGGAATCGGCCGCACGACGCGCAGCCGCAGCGCGCCCTTCGCGCCGTGCGCGCGCGGGTCGCCGTCGACTTCGCCCTCGATCGCCGCATACGCGCCGTGTTCGCGCGCCTGGCTCAGCATCAGCGGCGTCGGCAGGTCGTCCGGAATCAGCGCCGCGAAATTGCCCGACGCCTGCGCGACGATGTGCAGGTCGGGCGCCGCGCCCGAGCCGCCGCGGCTCGGCTCGACGATCGTCGCGTCCTGCACGCCGAACTGGTCGCGCAGCCGCAGCAGCGTGAGCGTCGTGCCGTTCGTGTTCGCATCGACGCTCGCGAGCTGGTCGGACATCATCCGCGCCTTCGTCTGCAGATCGGACAGCGACGCGTCGAGCATCCCGCGGCCGAGGTTCAGCCCGGCCGTCAGCGCCGTCTCGACGTTCACGTCGAACCACGACTCGATACTGCGCGACACGAACTGGTACGACACGACGTAGATGATCCCGCCCGGCACCACGCCGACGAGCGCGAAGAACACCGCGAGCTTCGCGAGCAGCCGCGTGCCGAACTTGCCCTTCCTCAGGCGCACGACGATCATCCCGATCAGCCCGAGCACCACGAGCAGGAACACGAGCGCGACGACGATGTTCGTCGCGTACAGCCACGAGTAGTAGCGGTCGAAGAATTCGGTGTTCGCGCTCGCGGCCGCGAGCAGCACGAGCAGCAGCAGTGCGGTCAGCGCGACGGTCGAGACGATCACGCGGATGAGGAGGCTCTTCCCGCTGGCGGCGCGGCGTACTTTATTTAGCACGTTCGGTCACCGTGAAGGTAAAGCGCTTCCAGTCCGACCCGAGCGTCCAGTCGCGATTGTTCACCGCATCGACCTGGAACGGCTTCGGCATCAGCGCCGTATCGAGCTGCATCCGCACCGACGCCGTGTAGGTTTCGCCCGCGCGCACCTGGTTGCGGTCGATCACGTGCCACGACGTGATGTGACGGACCACCGCGAGCGCATCCTTCAGCGACGGGAAGCCGAGCTGCAGGCCGCCCGTCGACACGCGGTACTCGCGCGTGAGCGGCTGGAACGACAGGCGGATGGTCTGCGTGACCGCCACCGGCTGCTCGTCGAACCAGTACCAGCGCGCGCGGCTCAGTTCGAAGTCGGTCGTGAAGTAAAGCGGGATGCCCTTGTTGACGGCATCCTCGAGGTTCGGATTCAGCTCGAAGTCGAAACGCGCGTCCAGGCTCCAGCCGCTTCCGTCGGACTGGAGCGACGCGCGCTGCACGGCGATCGATTCGGCATGCGCCGGCCGGACGATGACCAGGCACAGCGTCAACGCGACGAGCAAGACGGCCGCGAGCCGAAATGGAAAAAGGTGTTTGATCGTCACCGTTTCTGAAACCGCGCGTAGAAAAATCCGTCGTGATCGGTGTTCTGGTCGAGTGCGCCGGCGGCCGCCCGTCCCTGCACGCCGCCCGGCAGCAGCTGGCCAGGGGCGTCCAATCGTACCGCATCTTCGCAGGCCGCTTCAAACCAGCGGGCCTGCAATTCGCCTTCCTCGGGGAAGATCGAACAGGTCACGTAAAGCAGTTCGCCGCCCGGCTTCACGAGCGGCCACAACGCCGACAGGATGCGACGCTGCTCCGCGACGAGCGCCGGGATGTCGGCCTCGCGGCGCAGCCAGCGGATGTCGGGGTGCCGCCGCACGATGCCGGACGCCGAGCACGGCACGTCGGCCAGGATGCGATCGAACGGGCGCCCGTCGTACCACGCATCCGGCGCGCCGGCGTCGCCGACGCACACGTTCGCCGCGAGCGACAGGCGCACGAGATTCTCGCCGATGCGCGCCGCGCGCGTCGCGTCGCTTTCGAGCGCCACGACGTCCGCATCGGCGAGTTCGAGAATATGGCCGGTCTTGCCGCCGGGCGCCGCGCACGCGTCGAGCACGCGCATGCCGTCGCGCGCGCCGAGCCATTCGGCCGCGAGCTGCGCGCCGGCGTCCTGCACCGACACCACGCCGTCGGCGAACCCCGGAATGCGATCCACCGGCAGCGCCGAGGCGAGCCGCACCGCATGCCGGCCGATCGCGGTCGCGTCGATCCCGCTTGCACGCAACGTGTCGAGATACGCATCGACGCTCGCGCGACGCGCATTCACGCGCAGCGTCAGCGGCCCCTGACGCTCGCCGGCCGCGAGGATCGCCTGCCACGCGTCGGGCCATGCGCGCTTCACCGCATCGACCCACCACGCGCGGTAGTTCCAGTGCGCGACCGGGTCGTCCTGCATCGCCGCGACGAGTGCGTCGCGCTCGCGCAGGAAACGGCGCAGCACCGCGTTGACCATCCCCTTCGCGAACGCGAATTCGCGCCGCGCGCCGATGACGGTGACGGCCTGGTCGACCACCGTGAACGCCGGGTACGCGGCGGCGTCAGGCGGGTCGAGCAGCAGCGCGAACGCGCAGGCGAGCACCGCGTGCACGTGCGCGGGCGGCGCCTTGCTGACGAACTTGCCGATCAGCCAGTCCGCGCTGCCGAGGCGGCGCATCGTCCGGTAGGCGACGTCCTGCGTCGCGCCGCGCGCGAGCGCCTGTGCACCGGGCGGCATCTGCGCGAATACCGCCGACAGTGCCGCCGGCAACGCGGTGCCGCGTCGCACCGCATCGACCGCCTGCGCGGCCGCGTCGAGCGCGAAGCCGGGCGAATCGGACGCCAGGTGCAGCGCAGTCAGGCGCGCCGGGCGGCCGGAAGAAGTCGGAGCGGAAGAACGGGGTCGTGTCATCGGTACGGAATCGGCAAACAGGCGCCGCAATCGGGTGCGGCAAGCAAATGCGGCAAACGGCGGCGGCAAACGGCGGGATCGCAGCCGCCACATGGCCCGGCGATCCCAAACCGCGCATTGTAGCGTGCGGCCATGCCGCCCCTTTGGCCCCTTTACGGCGCGCACAAACGAAACACCCCGCAGCGCGAAGCATGCGGGGTGGCGAAGCGGCCTGCGCGCGGCAACGGCCGCGCGGTACGCCAGGGTCAATCGAAGCGGCCGGTGCGCGCCATCTCCATCAGGCGCGCGATGCGCTCCTCGGTGGCCGGGTGCGTCGAGAACAGGTTCTGCAGGCCGCCGCCGTGCAGCGGATTCATGATCATCATCTGCGCGGTGGCCGGATGCGCCTCGGCCGCCTGGAACGGGATGCCCGCCGCATAACGATGGATCTTGTCGAGTGCGGTGGCCAGCGACTGCGGATCGCCGGAAATCTGCGCGCCGCCGCGGTCGGCCTCGAACTCGCGGGCCCGCGAAATCGCCATCTGGATCAGCGCGCCGGCGATCGGGGCGAGCAGCGCGACCGCGATACCCGCGATCGGGTTGGCCGGCCGGCCGTTCTCGTCGCGCCCGCCAAAAAACATCGCGAAGTTCGCGAGCGCCGAGATCGCGCCCGCCATCGTCGCGGTGATCGTCGAGATCAGAATGTCGCGGTGCTTCACGTGCGCGAGCTCGTGCGCCATCACGCCGCGCATCTCGCGCTCCGACAGCACGCGCAGGATGCCCGTCGTCGCGGCGACCGCCGCGTGCTCGGGGTTGCGGCCCGTCGCGAACGCGTTCGGCGCGTCCTCGTTGATCAGGTACACACGCGGCATCGGCAGATTCGCGCGCGTGGCCAGCTCGCGCACCATCCGGTAGAACTGCGGCGCCGTGTTCTCGTCGACTTCCTGCGCGTTGTACATGCGCAGCACCATCTTGTCGGAGAACCAGTACGAGAAGAAATTCATGCCGAGCGCGAACAGCAGCGCGATCGCCATGCCGCGCGAGCCGCCGATCATCCCGCCGATCACGATGAACAGGGCCGTGATCCCGGCCATCAGCATCGCCGTTTTGACCCAATTGAACATACCCACTCCTTATCCGTCAGGGGACCGCCGCGCATGACAGCGCACGGCGGAAATTGTAAGCGATTTGTTAGATAAGGTCTTGTCGGAAAAATTCAATCTCAGCGTTGCGAGCTTGCAAGACGAAGGCCGAGGCCGACGAAAGCGCTGCCGACCGTGCGGTCGAGCCACTTCTTGACGCCCGGCTTGCCGGCAAAGCGCTGCGTGACGCTGCCTGCCACCCACGCAACGAGGCTCGTCCAGACCGTGCTCATCGCGACGAACACCGCGCCGAGGGTCAGGAATGCCCAGGCCTTGTGCGGACTGTCGGCCGACACGAACTGCGGGAAGAACGACACGAAGAACAGCACGACCTTCGGATTCAGCACGTTGGTCCAGAAACCCTGCATGAACAGCTGGCGCAGCGGCTTGGCGGCCGCGGCCTGCGCGGCTTCGGCGCCCGACGGCGCGGCGGGCTGCTTCGCGATGATCATCCGCACGCCGAGATAGATCAGGTATGCGGCGCCGACCAGCTTGATCACCGTGAACGCGGTTGCCGACGCCGCCAGCAGCGCGGTCAGGCCGAATGCACATGCGAGCGCGTGGACGCAGCAGCCGGCCGAAATACCGAACGCCGACATCAGCCCCGCGCCGCGCCCCTGCGCGACGCTGCGGCCGATGATGTAGGCCGTATCGGGGCCGGGCGTGAGGTTCAGCAGGAAAACCGCGAACACGAAGAAACCGAAATGGACGATGCCGAACATGAAAACCTCGAAACCGGAGAGTGCAGGGAAATTCTACGCGTGCCGGCGGCCCCGCGCGACTCGGCCGTCCGGCCAGTTGCGCGGGGCCGGCGAACCGGGTCGAATGGCGCTCAGGCGTCAGTCAGCGTCGGGTAGCGCGAAACGCTGGCCCGCGGCGAGCGGCGAACCGGCGAGGAATTCGCGTGCGGGCAGCCGCTTGCCGCCCGGCTTCTGCAACTGCGTGACGCGCAGCGCGCCGCCGCCGCATGCGACCACCACGCCTTCCGGCGCGGCCTCGACGATCGTGCCGGGCGCCGCGTCGTCGCGCGCCGCCACGGGCTCGGCCGCCCACAGCTTGATGGCCGCACCGTCGAGCGTCGCGACGCCGCCCGGGAACGGATCGAACGCACGCACCTGGCGCGCGAGTACGTCGGCAGGCTTGCGCCAGTCGAGCGCCGCTTCGTGCTTGCCGATCTTTTCCGCGTAGCTCACGCCGTCGGCCGGCTGCGGCGTTGCCGGCAGCGTGCCGTCGCGCTCGAGCCGCACGAGCGCGTCGACGATCAGTCGCGCGCCGTCGGCGGCGAGCCGGTCGTGCAGCGTCGCGGTCGTATCGTCGGGCGCGATCGCGATGCGCGCCTCCTCGATCATCGCGCCGGTGTCGAGGCCGACATCCATCTGCATCAGCGTGACGCCCGTCTCGGCGTCGCCGGCTTCGATCGCGCGATGGATCGGCGCCGCGCCGCGCCAGCGCGGCAGCAGCGACGCGTGGATGTTGATGCAGCCGGCGCGCGGGATGTCGAGCACTTCCTGCGGCAGCAGCAGGCCGTACGCGGCCACCACCATCACGTCGTGCGGCGTCGTGCGCAGCAGCTCGATCGCGTCGGCCGCCTCCGCCGGATACTTGCCCGCGCGGCGCAGCGACGGCGGCTGCGCGACCGTCATCCCGTGCTCGATGGCGTAGCGCTTCACGGCGCTCGCCTGGAGTTTCATCCCGCGGCCGGCCGGGCGATCGGGCTGGGTGAGCACGAGCGGCACCGGGAAACCGGCCTCGTGGATCGCGGCAAGGGCAGCCGCGGCGAATTCCGGCGTGCCGGCAAAAATCACGCGCAACGTATGGGTCATGACAGCGTTCGGAGTCGGGCTGGGCGTACGCGCATCACATCGCGCGTTCGAGTTTCTTCATCTTCGTCTTGATGCGCGTCTGCTTGAGCGGCGACAGGTATTCGACGAATACGCGGCCCATCAGGTGATCCATCTCGTGCTGAACGCACACGGCGAGCAGCCCTTCGCAGTCGAGCTCGAAAGTCTCGCCCTGCTCGTTGAGCGCGCGCACGCGCACGTGGTCGGGGCGTTCGACTTCGTCGTAGATGCCGGGCACCGACAGGCAACCCTCTTCATAAATCTGCTTCGCGTCGCTCGACCACACGATCTCCGGGTTGATGAACGCGCGCAGCTCGTTCTTCTCCTCGGAGACGTCGATCACGATCACGCGCTCGTGCACGTCGACCTGGGTGGCCGCCAGGCCGATGCCGGGCGCCGCGTACATGGTCTCGGCCATGTCGGCGACGAGCTTGCGGATTCGGTCGTCGACCTTGTCGACGGGTTTGGCGACCTTGTGCAGCCGCTTGTCGGGGTAATGAAGAATATTGAGCAAAGCCATGGTGTTCGGTATTCGGTGAAGCGGCGTGCCGCATCGGCCATCCGGCCGGCTGGCGCCGCCGCCGGGATGCAATGAAGATGAGGCGGATGCGTGGCATATCAATGCCGCGGATCACGCCTCCTGCAATCGGCCGGGCGCCTGCGCGCACGGCCCTGTCGAGTATTTCGGATGATGAAAATTTTATCATGGCACCACGCACTGCGCTGGCCGCCGCATTCGAGGGCAGCCTCATGTCGCCGCAAGCGCTGACACCGTCCGCGCTGCGCGCATGGCTGCAGCTCGCGCATGCGCCCGGTCTCTCGCCCGCCGTGTTGCAGGCGCTGCTCGCGGCATTCGGCTCGCCGGCGGCGTTGCTGGGCGCGTCCGACCAGGCCATCGCCGCCGTGAGCAGCCCCGCCGCCGCGCAAGCCGTGCGCGCGAGCGAGCGCGACGATCTCGATACGCGCACCGACGCCGCGCTCGCCTGGCTCGACGGGCCGGGCAATGCGTTCGTCACGCTGAGCGATCCGGCCTATCCACCGCGGCTGCGCGACCTGCACGATCCGCCGCCGCTGCTATATGTAAAAGGGCGGCTCGACCTCCTGCACGCACGCGGCCTCGCCGTGGTCGGCAGCCGCCATGCGACGCCGCAGGGGCTCGCCGATGCAACGCATTTCGCCCACGCGTTGTCCGATGCGGGTCTCACGATCGTCTCGGGCCTTGCGCTCGGGATCGACGGCGCCGCGCATCGTGGCGGGCTCGACGGCCGGTCGGGCACCGTCGCGGTGATCGCGACGGGCGCCGATCTCGTCTATCCGGCCCGGCACCGCGCGCTCGCCCACGAGATCGCCGCGCACGGCGCGATCGTGTCGGAATGGCCGCTCGGCACGCCGGCCCGCGCCGCGCATTTTCCACAGCGCAACCGGCTGATCGCCGCGCTCGCGATCGGCGTGCTCGTCGTCGAGGCCGCCCCGCGCTCGGGCTCGCTGATCACCGCCCGGCTCGCGAACGAGATGGGGCGCGATGTGTTCGCGATGCCCGGTTCGATCCACGCGCCACTCGCGCAGGGCTGCCACGCGCTGATCGGCGACGGCGCAAAGCTCACCGCGGCGCCGCTCGACGTGCTCTCGGAATACGGGCTGGGCGAGGCGGCGACGCGCACGACGGGCCGCGCGGCGCGGGCCGGCAAGCCGCGCGCGAACCCCGGCGAAATCCGCGAATCCGGCCCTGCCGGCATCGCGCAAGCGGATCGCGCCGTCGCAGCCGCCGCGCCGCCCCCAATCGAAGCTCCGCCACCGGGTGATCCATCGGAACAAGCGGTGCTCACCGCCCTCGGATATGGCCCCGTTACGTACGAATGGCTCGCCGAGCACAGTGGCCTGTCCGACGACGTGCTGCATGGCGCGCTGCTCGCGCTGGAACTGGCCGGCCGCATCGCGAGCGTCGCCGGCGGGCGCTTCGCGCGGCTTGACGCGGCGCCCACCCCGTCCGCGCGGGGCGTGCTACATTTCCCGCCATAGGGGCGGCCCCGGCCGCCGACGATACCCAAGGAATTCCATGCCCGCGCTGAATCTCGACACCGATGCAGATCGGATCGCCGAGCGCCTCGCCGATCCCGGCACGTTGCTGGTCGCCTGCCTGTGCGCCGAGTGGTGCGGCACGTGCCGCGACTACCGGAGCGCCTTCGACCGGCTCGCCGACGCGCATCCGGACGCCTGCTTCGCCTGGATCGACATCGAAACCCATGCCGACCGGCTCGACGATCTCGACGTCGAGAATTTCCCGACCATCCTGATCGAGGATGCCCATACCGCGCGCTTCTTCGGCACGGTGCTGCCGCACGCGGCGATCGTCGAGCGCATGCTGTCCGACCTCAGCGCGGTGCCCGGTGTGCCGCACGCACCGAAATTGCGCGACGTCCTGAACGTCGAAGCCTGAATTCGCGGGCCGGCGCGGCGGTTTTGCGCATGTTTGCGCGCCCCGCCGCGCCCGGCGCTTGCCGCCGTTGCGGCCCCCCTCTATGATGAGCCGCTTTTTACACGCCGAGCCGCCGTCGCTGCGGCGTGTGCTATAAAGCGGTCGTAAAAGGGACCCACAACCGGCGAACCCGGTCTACCACCACACACCTGTCATGTCCAAAGCACTGATCATTGCGGAAAAGCCTTCTGTCGCGAACGACATCGCACGCGCTTTGGGCGGCTTTACCAAGCATGACGAGTATTACGAAAGCGACGATTTCGTCCTTTCGTCAGCTGTCGGCCACCTGCTGGAAATCGCGGCCCCGGAGGAGTACGAGGTCAAGCGCGGGAAATGGAGCTTCGCGCATCTGCCCGTCATTCCTCCGCATTTCGACCTGAACCCGATCGCAAAAAGCGAGTCGCGCCTCAAGGTGCTCACGAAGCTGATGAAGCGCAAGGACGTCGACCGCCTGATCAACGCATGTGACGCGGGGCGCGAAGGCGAGCTGATTTTCCGCCTGATCGCGCAGCACGCGAAGGCGAAACAGCCGGTCCAGCGCCTCTGGCTGCAATCGATGACGCCGCAGGCCATCCGCGACGGCTTCGCGAACCTGCGCAGCGACTCGGACATGCAGCCGCTTGCCGACGCCGCACGCTGCCGCTCGGAAGCCGACTGGCTCGTCGGGATCAACGGCACCCGCGCGATGACCGCGTTCAACAGCAAGGGCGGCGGCTTCTTCCTGACCACCGTCGGCCGCGTTCAGACGCCAACGTTGTCGATCGTCGTCGAACGTGAAGAGAAAATCCGCCGCTTCGTCCCACGCGACTACTGGGAAGTGAAAGCCGCATTCGCATGCGCGGGCGGCTTCTACGAAGGCAAGTGGTACGACCCGAAATTCAAGCGCGACGAATTCGATCCGGAACGGCGCGACTCCCGCCTGTGGAGCCTGCCGGCCGCCGAAACGATCGTCGCCGCCTGCCGCGACCAGGTCGGCACGGTGTCCGAGGAATCGAAGCCGTCGACACAACTGTCGCCGCTGCTGTTCGACCTGACGAGCCTGCAGCGCGAGGCGAACGGCCGCTTCGGCTTCTCCGCGAAGAACACGCTCGGGCTCGCCCAGGCGCTGTATGAAAAGCACAAGGTGCTGACCTACCCGCGTACCGACGCGCGCGCGCTGCCGGAAGACTACCTGTCGACGGTCGAGTCCACGCTCGAGATGCTCAAGGAGAGCAACAACTACCTGCCGCATGCGAAACAGGTGCTCGACAAGGGCTGGGTGAAGCCGAACAAGCGGATCTTCGACAACTCCAAGATCAGCGACCACTTTGCAATCATCCCGACGCTGCAGGCGCCGAAGTCGCTGTCCGAGCCGGAGCAGAAGCTGTACGACATGGTCGTGAAGCGCTTCCTCGCGGTGTTCTTCCCGGCGGCCGAATTCCGCGTGACGACCCGGATCACCGAAGTCGCCGGCCATCACTTCAAGACCGAAGGCAAGGTACTCGTCGAGCCGGGCTGGCTGCAGGTGTATGGCCGCGATGCCGAAGGCGCGGACGCGAACCTCGTGCCGGTGCAGAAGAACGAGAAGGTGAAGACGGACGAGATCGCCGCCGTCGCGCTGGTGACGAAGCCGCCCGCACGCTACTCGGAAGCGACGCTGCTGTCCGCGATGGAAGGCGCGGGCAAGCTGGTCGAGGACGACGAGCTGCGCGAGGCGATGGCCGCGAAGGGCCTCGGCACGCCGGCCACGCGCGCGGCGATCATCGAAGGCCTGCTCGGCGAGAAGTATCTGCTGCGCGAAGGCCGTGAACTGATCCCGACCGCGAAGGCATTCCAGCTGATGACGCTGCTGCGCGGCCTCGGCGTGAAGGAACTCACGGCGCCCGAGCTCACCGGCGAATGGGAATACAAGCTGTCGCAGATGGAGCGCGGCAATCTCGGCCGTGACGCGTTCATGCAGGAAATCGCCCGCATGACGCAGCAGATCGTCAAGCGCGCGAAGGAATACGATTCCGACACGATCCCCGGCGACTACGCGACCCTCCAGACACCGTGCCCGAACTGCGGTGGCCAGGTGAAGGAAAACTACCGCCGCTTCGCGTGCACGAAGTGCGAATTCTCGATCTCGAAGATTCCGGGCAGCCGGCAATTCGAGATCCCGGAAGTCGAGGAGCTGCTGCAGAAGAAGGAAATCGGGCCGCTGTCGGGGTTCCGCAGCAAGATGGGCCGCCCGTTCTCGGCGATCCTCAAGCTGTCCTTCGACGACGAGACGAAGAACTACAAGCTCGAGTTCGATTTCGGCCAGGACCAGGGCGGCGAGGACGGCGAAGCGCCCGACTTCTCCGCGCAGGAACCGGTCGGCGCGTGCCCGAAGTGCAAGGGCCGCGTGTTCGAGCACGGGATGAGCTACGTGTGCGAGCACTCGGTGGCGAACCCGAAGACCTGCGATTTCCGCTCGGGCAAGGTGATCCTGCAGCAGGAAATCACGCGCGAGCAGATGGGCAAGCTGCTGGCCGACGGCCGCACGGATCTGCTGCCGAACTTCAAGTCGTCGCGCACCGGCCGCAACTTCAAGGCGTTCCTCGTGAAGCAGCCGGACGGCAAGATCGGCTTCGAGTTCGAGAAGAAGGAGCCGAAGGCCGCCGCCGCGAAGAAGACGGCCAAATCGGCGGCGAAGGATGCCGAAACCGTGACCGAAGGCGCCGAAGAGAAACCGGCACCGGCACGCAAGACCGCCGCCCGCAAGACGACGGCGCGCAAGACGGGTTCGTGACGGCTCGGCCGCCGGGCGCCGCTTGCGGCGCGTCCGGCGCCGGCACGCAGCCATAAAAAAAACGCGGATCGATCGATCCGCGTTTTTTCTTTGTGCCGGCCTGCGCGCGACCGGGGGCGCCGAGCCGTTACAGCGGCGACGGCACCGCCACGCGCGTGCGCGGCGAGCGCGCAAGACGCGGCTGCAGGTTCGGATCGGTCGATTCGGGCTGCTCGGCCCGCATCTCGACGCCGATCGGCGGCAGCGTCGCGGCCTGTGCGGCCCACTGCTCGCCCATCGTCGCGTCGGTCGAATGGCTGAAATGCTCGACGAGGTGGTCGATGAACGTGCGGACCTTGGCAGGCAGGTGGCGCCGGCTCGGGTAGGCGATGTTGATCTCGACCTGCGGCAGCCGGAATTCCGGCAGCAGCCGCACCAGCGCGCCGCGCGCGATGTCGCTGCCGATCAGGTAGCTCGGCAGGATCGCGACGCCCATTCCGAGCAACGCGAACTGGCGCAGCATCGCGGTGTTGTTCGCGACGATCACGTTGGTCGGGCGCACGCGCACTTCGCCGTCCGGCCCGGTGAACACGCGCTCGTCGCCCCAGTATTCGGTCGGCAGGCTCAAGGCCGGATGCTCGGCGAGCTGTTCCGGATGAATCGGCACGCCGTGCTTCTCCAGATAGCTCGGCGTCGCGCACACGGTCATGCAACCGGTGGTCAGGCGCCGCGTGACGATGCTCGCGCTGCGCATCTGGCGCGTGACGACGATGCCGACGTCGAAGCCTTCCTCCACGAGATCGACCTGCCGGTCGACCAGCGTGAGATCCGGCACCACTTTCGGGAAATTCTCCGTGTACGACTGCAGCACGGGAGCGAGGTTGTGCAGGCCGAACACGACCGGCGCAACGATGCGCAGCGTGCCGACCGGCTCGTGATTGCGTGCGACGACCATCTGCTCGACGTCCTCGAGCTCGTCGAGGATCTGGCGGGCACGCTCCAGATAGACCTGACCCGACTCCGTTAGGGAGAGGCTGCGCGTGGTGCGGTTAAGCAAACGCGTGCCGAGCCGGCCTTCCAGATCGGCGACGTGGCGCGTCGCGACCGCGTTGGAGATATCCATTGCGCTCGCGGCCCGCGCGAAACTGCCGAGATCTGCAACCTTGACGAACACGCGCATCGACTGCAAATGATCCATAAACGACTCCTGCCGCTGTTACAACTTCAAAAAGTTGAAGCCTATGCGTAATTCTCCTACGACAGCGGAAATGATGCAGAGTTGCTCAACAACGGGGCTGTTGACGATAAAAATAGTCAAAAATCCTCGGCTTCCGCGGATAGTTGATCCAATTATTCTGCTTGAAGCAACAATTGGGTGAACCTCGTCGAGTAAGCGACCGAATCAGAAAGGACATATTTGATGCGACACAACAGCGCACCCCTTCGCCCGGCGCGCGCGCGGCGCGGAGGATGGCTGCGCCGATTGCGGCGGAGCGTAACAACCTGTTAAAAAGACCCCACGAAGGCGGCCGACGTAGCATCATGTCGGCCCCGGCCGGGCGGAACGGGCGCGCAAGGTGCGCCGCTGCCCGCCCCGCTTTCAACGCGCGACACCCCCGTTCACCATGAAAATTGCCATTCTCGACGACTACCAGGACGCCGTCCGCAAGCTGAACTGCTTCGAGATGCTCGCCGGACACGACGTAAAGGTCTTCAACAATACGGTGCGCGGCCTGGGACAGCTCGCCAGCCGTCTGGCGGAAGTCGAGGCACTCGTGCTGATTCGTGAACGGACCCCGATTACTTCACAGCTGCTCGCGAAGCTGCCGAACCTGCGCATGATCAGCCAGACCGGCCGTGTGTCGAGCCACATCGATCTCGACGCGTGTACCGACCGCGGCATCGCCGTGCTCGAAGGCACCGGTTCGCCGGTCGCGCCGGCCGAGCTGACCTGGGCGCTCGTGATGGCCGCCCAGCGCCGCATCCCGCAGTACGTCGCGAACCTGAAGCAAGGCGCGTGGCAGCAGTCGGGCCTGAAGACGTCGGCGCTGCCGCCGAACTTCGGCCTCGGCCAGGTGCTGCGCGGCCAGACGCTCGGCATCTGGGGCTACGGCAAGATCGGCCGGCTCGTCGCCGGTTACGGCAAGGCGTTCGGGATGAACGTGCTGATCTGGGGCCGCGAGCATTCGCTCGAAGCCGCGCGCGCCGACGGCTACACGGCCGCCGAGAGCCGCGAAGCGCTGTTCGAGCAGAGCGACGTGCTGTCGCTGCACCTGCGCCTGCACGACGACACGCGCGGGATCGTGACGCAGGAAGACCTGATGCGGATGAAGCCGACGTCGCTGCTCGTCAACACGAGCCGCGCCGAGCTGCTCGAGGAAAACGCGCTCGTCAACGCGCTGTCGCGCAACCGTCCGGGGATGGTCGCGATCGACGTGTTCGAGAGCGAACCGATCCTGCAGGGCTACAGCCTGCTGCGGATGGAAAACGTGATCTGCACGCCGCACATCGGCTACGTCGAACGCGAAAGCTACGAGCTGTATTTCAGTGCCGCATTCCGCAACATTCTCGCGTTCGACGACGGCGACATGTCGAGCGTCGCGAACCCGGAAGCGCTGACGCCGATCCGCAAGCGCTGATCGCACGGGCTGCGCACGTCGCGCGGGCCCGTTGCTCCATTCCCGATCGTCAGGCGGCCGCGCGGCCGCCCGTCATCGCGCCGACCCGCGAGAGAAAATGCTCGCCGTCGCGCCGCCCGAGATCGTACGCATGCCGCATCTGCGACGGGCTCGTGTAATCCCAGCTCGAAATCGGCACCTTGCTCGACGGCTGCACGTACAGCCGCCGCTGGTCGCCATGCGCGACCGTGAACATTTGCGGACGCGGATACAGCCGCGTGACGAGCACCAGCACGTCGCCCGGCGACGGGTCGAGCGCATCGACCGGCACGTTGTCGACCATCCCCCCGTCGAGCACCGGCCGGCCGCCGCGTCGCAGCACCGGCGTGAACGGCGGCGTGCAGGACGACTGCAGGATCAGGTCGGCGAGTTCGTCGACTTGCGTGCAGGCTTGCGCGCGCACGAATTCGGGCCGGAAACCGAGCGTGCGCCCGAGCGTCGGGTGCAGCGTCTTGCGCACGTACTTTTCGATGTTGTACGCGACGAGGCCGGCGGCGACCGCGCTGCGTGCGCCGAGCCAGCGCGGCACGTGCGACACGCCGATGCGGATCTCCGGCGCCGCGGCGAGCTTCGCGAACGGCTCGCCGTAGATGTCGAGTAACGCCTGGCGATAGATCCGGTAGTGCGGAAACACCGGCTCGCGACCGAACAGGTTGCCCCAGTACGCGTTCTTCCGGTTGTGGCGCAGCGCCTCTTCGTAATAGCGCATCACCCACGCGGCGTCGCGCGTATACAGCATGCACGCCGTGGCCGCGCCGGCCGAGATGCCGGTGATCACGCGCGGGCGCAGGCCGAGAGCCGGCTGCGCGACGTCCCAGAAGCCGGCCTGCCACCAGCACCGATTGCCGCCGCCCGCAAAGACGATCTGGTCGAACATCGCGCCGCTCAGCTGACGAGCGCGTAGGTCGACGTCGCGTGGACCGCCATCTTGCCGTCCTCGTCGAACAGCTCGACTTCGCCGAACACGAGGTTGCGGCCCATCCGCAGCACGCGCGCGGTGACGAGCACGTCGCCCTTGCGCACGGGACGCATGAAGTTCGTGTTCAGCGACACCGTCGTCATCGGCCGGAATTCGCCGAGCGCGGCCGAGATCGCCACCACCATCGCGGTGTCGGCGGCCGCCGTGAACACCTGGCCGCAGATCACGCCGCCCGAATGGCGGAATTCGCCGGAAAACGGCAGGCGCAGCGTGACGCTGTCGTCGCCGATCGACACGGGGACCAGACCCAGCGAGCGGACCCACGGGGCCAGCAGGCGATCCAGCAATTCGCGGACTGCGTTTTCGTCCATCTTCGAATGTCCAGAAAGCGTTGCGCGACCGCCGCGCAGCGCGTGTGGCGTCATCATACCGGGAGCGCGCAAACTGCGACCGCTCGTTATCGCGCTGACAGCCGCCGTTGTCTTGACGAAATATTTTCAGGAAATTGGCACAAAGGGCTTGCCAAGTCTGAAATACTCACGCATAATCTTTCTTCTGTTGGGGGCGTTAGCTCAGTTGGTAGAGCAGCGGACTCTTAATCCGTAGGTCGAGTGTTCGAGTCACTCACGCCCCACCAGGAATTCCAAAGGCCGGTCAGCGAAAGCTGACCGGCCTTTTTCTTTTCCGACTGTCGACGAAGCGTCGACCGATTGTTTTGCCCTACGGTGCGCGATTGGCCGCGGCACGTAGCTCGGTCCGCCTATCACTTCCGCACTTGATCCCGTTGAACGCGCAACGCTTTTTCGTCAGTCAGCAACTTTGCCAAGCCATCCCTGAGGAACTTTTGTCCTCAGCCAACTATCGGGATAACGATGGAGCAACGGGTGAAACCGATTTACCCGTCAGCAACTGAACAAGCCCCGACGGATCGACTCGTCGCCGAGATTCGATCGCCCAAATGCACCGGAAAGTAGTGTAGCGGCCGATCTTCCCTAATAGGGCCGTGTCCAGCTTCCGTTGCCTTGCTTCCCATGCCAATCGCAATGGTTTACGCGCTCGAAACCCACCGCCCATACCGGTTGCAGGCGTCGTAGACGTCAAACCGGCCCAAACTTGGCCCTGTGATTCGCGGCCAAGTCCGCCCGCGAGACGGTGACAACCAGCGGTCGTGCCTCGTGCCCGCGCGCAACCGCGATCGACGCGCCCGCGCTGTGCACGCAGACGGTGATCATTTGTGAGCATGGCCGGCAACCACCAGTTGTTGCACATATTGCATTTATTGCAGTTAAGCGCTACGCTTGCCATCGCAGTGCTGCGATGGCAAGCGTAGCGCTTAACTGGTTTTTGACTTTGAGAGAGGAATATATGCGCACCGTAGAGCGGATTCGGGAGATGACGCCACCGGAGATGACCAAGAAGGACCTCGAAATGGCAAGCGTTGCACAACGCTGCATCATGGAAGCCCTGGATCATTCGCGCGCGGCAAAAATCACCCTGACGACCGATGCCGGGGACCATCCAACTATCGCCCTCCCACCAGCCTCACTGAAACTCATCGGGCAACTGCTCGGCGCTATAAGTGAGGGCCAGCCGATCACCATCATGAGAGCGGATCGCGAATTTACGACCGTGGAGGCCGCTAACTTCCTCAACGTATCGCGTCCATTCGTGATCAAGGAAATCGAGGCGGGCAGGCTCAAACATCGCATGGTCGGCACGCACCGGCGGATCGCACTTGAGGATCTTAGCGAGTACGCACGCCAAATGCGCGAAAAGCAAGTGGCGGCACTGGATCGGCTGGCAGAGAACGCCGAAAAACTGGGGCTGGATTACTGACATGGCCGGTCACGTACGTTATACGGCCCTGCTCGATGCGTGCGTGCTGTTTCCTATTGCGGTTGCCGACTCCCTCATGAGTCTCGCCACCACAGGACTCTTTGCTGCGAAGTGGACTCAATGCATCGAGCAGGAATGGATCACTAACCTGGAAACGCTTCGGCCTGAGCTCGCAGGCAGACTCGAAGTACGGCGAGATGGCATGCGGGACGCCGTGCTGGATTGGGAAGTGCCCGAATCCGCATGGACACCGCTCGTTGCAAACATGAGCCTCCCCGATCCTGGCGACAGGCATGTATTGGCAGCGGCCATCGCGGGTCATGCCGATTGCATCGTGACGGCCAATCTAAAGGATTTCCCAGCCGAGAGCGTCGGCCCGTATGGAATCGAAGTCATCCATCCAGACCGCTTCATCATCAATCAATGGGATCTGGACTACATCTCCACCATGTCGGCATTCAAAGGCATGCGGAGACGATGGAAAAATCCGAAAGCAAGCCCCGAGGATTTCGCCCAAGCGCTTGAACGCAATGGCTTACCAGCGACGGCGCAGCGTATTCGTGACGCAGCCGAGTTGATCTAGATCGCAATCTACCATTCGAAGCGAGGCTTGGACTCGACAGGGATTCCTGCCCCTTGCAAAAACGATGGCTCATAGATGCGAGCGGCAATATATGCTTGATTTCAAACGAGTTTATGCATACCACTTAATCCGTAGGTCGAGTGTTCGAGTCACTCACGCCCCACCAGGAATTCCAAAGGCCGGTCAGCGAAAGCTGACCGGCCTTTTCCGTTTTGGCCGCCGCACTCGCGGCGCGCGCCTTTTGCGGTACGCCACCGCACGCCCGTTGCGCATCGTTTCCGCTAGAATCGTCCGACAAATATCACACGACCGGCGCAGGTATCGTCGCCTGCCCGCCGGCACTGAGAGAACATGGGACGTCAGACATGGAAGCATGTGAACGAGACGCGACCCTTCAGAGGGCATGGTTGCATCAATATCGGCCTGTCCGTCGAGATGAGCCGCTCATCCGGGCACAACCGAATCCGCACGACGCACGAACCGGATTACGTCATGCCCGGTAAGGACGCGCTGGTCGCGCTGATGATCGGTGTCATCCTGTCCGTGCTGGCGGGCGTACTCGCCATCACGGCAAGCCGGGAACCCGGCCGCCTGGTCCGCGCGCCGGGCACGGTCGTGCGTATCGTCCAGGACAGCGATGCGATGCGCGCTTACCGGCCGATCGTCGCGTACCTCGCGAACGACGGCCGCCGCCGCGAAGTCGCCGGCAATACCGCCTCGGCGGTCCCCGCATACGACATCGGCGAAAACGTCGATGTCCTGGTCGATCCCGACCACCCCGAGCGCCCCGCGCTGATCGACGATTTCACCCAACGCTGGTTTCCGGTGGCCGTGCCGGCGCTGCTCGCCGTCGCGTCGTTCGCGATCGGCAGCCTGCTGATCGCCGGCGAGCGTCGCCGCCGGCAATCGGAGCCGGCGCGGCCCCGCGTCGCACGCAAGGCGGCACGGCGCCGCTGGGATGTCGCGATCGTGCTGATCCCGATCGCGATCGGCACGGGCTTCGTCGCCGGCGCCGGCGCGGCCGGCCTGCGTCAGTGGCAGATCGTCCACCACTATGCGCGCTCGACCGGCCATGTGGTCGAGATCGCGAAAAACGGACGGTCGTCACGGTCGCGCACGTCGCTGTATTCGGCCATCGTCGCGTTCACGACCGACAACGGGCGCCTGATCACGTTCGCCCAGGGCGCGGCGTCGTCGCACCCGGATCTGCACGAAGGCGACGCGGTCAGCGTGCTGTACGATCCCGTCACCCCAGAGCGTGCGCTCGTCGACCGCTTCTGGGATCGCTGGGGCCTCACGGCCATCCTGTTCGCGATCGGCGCGCCGTTCCTAGCAGCGGGGCTGTTCGTCGCCGCGACGTTATGGCCCGACCTCCGGCCGCACGAAACGGCACCATGACGCACGCGCGGTGCGGCAGCCGTCGCGACGCGCGCGTCACCGCTCCCTGAACGCCTCCACCTTCGCGCGATTCCCGCACGTGCGCATGTCGCACCACCGCCGCCCGACGCCGCGGCCGCGATCGATGAAGAACCACGTACACCGGCCGCACTGCCGCACGCGCGCGAAATCGTCGCTGCGCATCAGATGCTCGAAACCGAGCGCGACCGCATCGATCCAGCGCGACGCGGCACGCGCGTCGGGCCGCCACGCGAAGCGGCCGCCGACCGCATCGAACGCGCTGCGCCCGATCGCGTCGCGGATCGCCACCGCGAGCCGGTCCGCCGCGCGCGCCCCCGCGCTGCCGCCGCCGTCGGCCCTCAGGTGCGCGATCGCGACGTACGCATCGTCGCGAAAGCGGTGCAGCGCCGCCAGCTCGTCCGGGCCGTCCTGGCGCGGGTGACGCAGCAGCCGCGCCAGATCGTCGGGCGCCAGCAACCCCGCTTTCCCGGCCCATGCGCGCACCGCCGGCCAGTCGACGAGCTTGTCTTCGTCGCGCGTCTTGCCGGTATCGGCCACCGTGTTGAGGAAGTCGAGCGCCGGATGGCCGCCGACGAAATCGGCCGCGCTCCATTCATGCCCGTGTCGAGCGGGGTCGGATCGAGTAACCATTTATTTTCACCTATCGGTTTCACATCCGGAGCATCCGGCGTAACCTGTTAACCACCGAAACAGGTTATCACGGAGAAGCCGATGCTCGAACTCCCGAACCGCTTCAATTTCGAAGGCCACCGGATTGCATGGGGCACGCTCGGCGAAGGGCCGCCGCTCGTGCTCGTGCACGGCACGCCGTTTTCGTCGCAGGTATGGCGCCGGATCGCGCCGTGGCTCGCACGGCGCCATCGCGTGTATTTCTACGACCTGCTCGGCTACGGCCAGTCCGACATGCCGGACGAGGACGTGTCGCTGGGCCGTCAGAACGCGCTGTTCGGCGCGCTGCTGAACGAATGGAAACTCGCGCGGCCGCGCGTGCTCGCGCACGACTACGGCGGCACGACCGTGCTGCGCGCGCACTTTCTCGACGGCATCGCGTATGCGGATCTCACGCTCGTGAACCCGGTCGCGATCGCGCCGCAAGGCTCGCCGTTCGTGCGCCACGTCGCGCAGCACGAAGCCGCGTTCGCCGGCTTGCCCGCGTACGCGCATCGTGCGCTCCTGTCGGCCTATCTCGGCAATGCGGTCGCGCAGCCGTTGAGCGACGACGTGCTGTCGATCTACCGTGCGCCGTGGCTCACGCCGGCCGGCCAGGCCGCGTTCTATCGTCAGATCGCGCAGATGCGCCAGCGCTACATCGAGGAGGCGGAGGCCCGCTACGCGCCGCCGGACTTTCCGGTGCGCATCGTGTGGGGCGAGGACGACGTGTGGATTCCGCGCGAGCAAGGACAAGCCCTGGCCGATCGCATCGCGAACGGCAAGCTGATCCGGGTTCCGCACGCGGGCCATCTGGTTCAGGAAGATGCGCCGGAAGCGATCGTCGCAGCCGTGCTCGACGGATACGCGCCGGACTGAGCCGGCACCGCGTCTCGCGTCACGACGCCGGCACGCGGGCGCCGTTCGAGCGGCCCGCGAATTCTACCGACGCGTCGAGGTGCGCCAAAAACGCAAATCGGCCAACGACATGAGCCGATTGAATCACGCTCGCGCCGGCTGCGATGCCGGCGCGAGCGCGTTGCACGCCGCTTACCACGGCAACGAATACGTCTTCGTATTCGTGAAGCTCTTCATCGCCTCCTGCACGCCTTCCTTGTACCCGAGCCCCGAATCCTTCACACCGCCGAACGGCGTCAGTTCGAGTCGATAGCCCGGCACCTCGCGCACGTTCACGCTGCCGACTTCCAGCTCGGTGATGAAGCGCGTGATGTGATCGAAGCGGTTCGTGCACACCGACGACGACAGCGCGTAGTCGGTGCTGTTCGACATCCGGATCGCTTCGTCGATGTCGCGAAAGCGCATGATCGGCGACACCGGGCCGAAGGTTTCATGCTTCACCAGCGGCATGTCGGGCGTCACGCGATCGACGACGGTCGGCGAATACAGCGCACCCTCGCGCACGTTGCCGACCAGCAGCCGCGCCCCGCGCGCGATCGCGTCGTTCACCTGCTGCTCGCAGAATTTCGCGGCCGCTTCGTCGATCACCGTGCCCATGTCGACCGACGGATCGGACGGGTTGCCGTACGACCATGCGCGCGTTTTCTCGACGACCAGCTCCGTGAAGCGATCGGCCACCGCCTCGTGCACGAGCATCCGCTTGATCGCCGTGCAGCGCTGCCCCGAATTCTTGTACGAGCCCGACACCGCGAGCGTGCTCGCTTCGTCGAGATCGGCGTCTTCCATCACGATGATCGGATCGTTGCCGCCGAGTTCCAGCACCGCGCGCCGGTAGCCCATCCGCGCGGCGATCGACTTGCCGATCGACACGCCGCCGGTGAACGTGATCATGTCGATCGCCGGGTTCGTGATCAGCTCGTCGGCGATCTCCTTCGGGTCGCCGGTGATCACCTGCAGCATCTGCGGCGGCAGGCCGGCTTCGTACAGGATGTCCGCGAACAGGTAGCACGACAGCGGCACTTTCTCCGACGGCTTCACGACGATCCGGTTGTTGGTCGCCACCGACGGCACGATCTTGTGCGCGACCTGGTTCATCGGATGATTGAACGGCGTGATCGCCGAAATCACGCCGAGCAGCGGGTCGCGCTGCGTGTACACGCGGCGCTTCTTGCCGTGCGGCGTCAGATCGCACGAGAAAATCTGCCCGTCGTCCTTCAGCACTTCGCCGGCGCCGAACGTCAGCACGTCGGCCACGCGGCCGGCTTCGTACGTCGAATCCTTGATGCACAAGCCGGCCTCGGCCGTGATCAGCGCCGCAATCTGCGCGGTGCGCGCGCGCACGATGTCGGCCGCGCGGCGCAGGATCGCCGCGCGGTCGTGGCGCGTGAGCGTCGGCCGGTACGCACGTGCGACCGCGAACGCGCGGCGCACGTCGTCGAGCGTCGCCTTCGGCACGGTGCCGACCAGCGCGCCGTCGTACGGGTTGCGCACGTCGATCACCGCGTCGCGGTAGATCTTTTCTCCATCGATTCGCAGTGCTTCACGATGAAGCGTGCCGACGTCCGATGATTCTGCAATGGCGTTCATGAGTGTCTCCTGGCGGATGCGTCCGCGTCACTGCAGATGGTTGAGCGCGATGTCGATGATGTCGAAGTTGCGCAGCCGCGCGCGGCCCGTGACGTCGGTCGCGACCGGCTTGCTGAAGATCAGCGGCACGATCTGCTCGGAGATCCCGCCGTGCGAGCGCAGCGGCACGTCGAGGCCCGACAGGTCGTGCTTGATGCGGCGCGTGCCGAGCACGACGTCCTGCTTCGAGATCACGATCAAGTCGCCCATCCGCGCGGGCGGCAGCTCGAAGCGCGCGCAGCCTTCGGCGCCCGTCAGCACGACCTCGATGCCGTCCACCGCGGCGAGCCGCGCGCGCAGCGCATCGGTGTCGGCCGTCGCCGGCACGTAGACGGTCGCGAACGAGCCGAGCGCACCGTGGTGCACGACGTACGGATCGGTGATCGGCAGGATCACGCGCGCCGCATCGTGGCCGAGCCATTCGTCGAACAGCTCCTGCAGGTAGACCACGTTCGGCTCGCCGGTCGCGTCGTCGTGCTTCGCGTTCATCCCGTGATCGGCGGTGATCGCGACGATCGCGCCGAGTTCGTCGAGACGCTGCAGGTACGTGTCCATCATCGCGTAGAACGCGTTCGCACCGGGCGTGCCGGGTGCGCACTTGTGCTGCACGTAGTCGGTGGTCGACAGGTACATCAGGTCGATCGGGCGCGTCTCGAGCAGGCGCACGCCGGCGGCGAACACGAACTCCGACAGGTCCGCGCTGTACACGCTCGGCACCGGCTTGCCGACCAGCTCGAGCACGTCGTCGATGCCGTTTTCCTCGATGCTCGCTTCGTCGGCCTTCTCCGACGAGAAGCAGATGCCCTTCAGCCCCTTGCCGAGCAGGCGGCGCAGCTTGTCCTTCGCGGTGACGACCGCGACGCGCGCGCCCTGTTCGGCGAAGGTCGCGAGCACGGTGGGCGCGACCAGGTACTTCGGATCGTTCATCAGCACCTCGGCGCCGGTGTCGCGATCGTAGAAGTAGTTGCCGCTTATCCCGTGGATCGCCGGCGGCACGCCGGTGACAATCGACAGGTTGTTCGGGTTCGTGAAGCTCGGCACCACGCACTCGCCCTTGAGCGCGGTGCCCGGCTTCAGCAACGTGCGCAGGAACGGCGCGACGCCGGCCTCGGCCGCTTCCTCCAGATATTCGTATGCGCAACCATCGACGCAGACAACCACCACGGGACGGCTCATCCAGTTGTAGCGGCGGCCGTTCACTTCCACGGATACAGGCGTTTCAGTCATGACGTTCATTCCTTTCAGGTCGAAGGGGTGAGCCGTCGGCGCCCGCGCCGCGCCGAAGGGAGGTGTTTTCCATGCTTGACATTAAAATTGATGATTTGTAGATTGTCAACAACATGCAGAGAACAGAAAGCAAAACAACGTTGCAGCAAGAGGGCTGGTCTCCACTCATCCGCCGTGTGCCGCGGCGCCACAGTCAAGGGGTCTGAAGATGAACGAGGTGCTGGTAAAGAAGCGTTTGAACGCATGGGCGGCGGGCGCGGCCCGTATCGCGCTGGCCGCGGCGATGGCGGTCGGCGCCGCGCAGACAGCGCACGCCAAGACGTCGCTGCTGGTCTACACCGCGCTGGAAGACGAGGCGATGAAGCCCTACAAGGACGCGTTCGAGAAGGCGAACCCCGATATCGAGATCCGCTGGGTGCGGGACTCGACCGGCTCGGTCACCGCGAAGCTGCTCGCGGAGAAGAACAATCCGCGCGCGGACGTCGTGCTCGGCCTCGCCGCCTCGAGTCTCACGCTGCTCGACCTGCAAGGCATGCTGATGCCGTACACGCCGAAGGGCTTCGACCAGCTCACGCGCAAGTACAGCGACGCGAACACGCCGCCGCACTGGGTCGGCATGGACGTGTGGGGCGCGACGATCTGCTACAACCGCGTCGCCGCGCAAGCGAAGAACATCCCGAAGCCGACGTCGTGGGAAGACCTGACGAAGCCGGTCTACAAAGGCGCGATCGTGATGCCGAGCCCGGTGTCGTCGGGCACCGGCTACCTCGACGTGACCGCGTGGCTGCAGACCTTCGGCGACGACAAAGGCTGGAAATTCATGGACGCGCTCGACAAGAACGTCGCGCAGTACGTGCACTCGGGCTCGAAGCCGTGCACGCTCGCCGGCACCGGCGAATTCCCGATCGGCATCTCGTTCGAGTTCCGCGGCCACGAACTGCAGGCGCAGGGCGCGCCGATCGATCTCGTGTTCCCGAAGGAAGGGCTCGGCTGGGACATGGAAGGCACGGCGATCATGAAGACGACGAAGCAGCCCGACGCCGCGAGGAAGCTCGCCGACTTCATGGCGAGCAAGGAAGCGAACCAGATCACCGCGCGGTGGTGGGCGATCGTCGCGTATCCGGGCGTGGCGCGAAAGCTGGCCGGCATCCCCGACAACTACTCGGATCTGCTCGTGAAGAACGACTTCGTGTGGTCGGCGAAGAACCGCCAGTCGATCCTCGATACGTGGCAGAAGCGTTACGGGGCGAAAGCGCAGCAATAACGCCGCGACCCACAGCGGGGCCGCGCCGCGCGCCGCCCCGCCTTCCTCTTTCCGTCGTCGAATCCGGCCCCCGGGCCGCCCCTCCAAGGAGGCGCGCATGGCACCTTATCTGAGCGTGGAACGCATCGAGAAGCGGTACAACGACACGCAAGTCCTCACCGACATCAACCTGAGCGTGATGAAGGGCGAGATGATCTGCTTCCTCGGGCCGTCCGGCTGCGGGAAGACCACGCTGCTGCGGATCATCGCGGGGCTCGAGACGCAGAACGCCGGCCACATCATGCAGGACGGCCGCGACATCTCGCGGCTGCCGCCGCAACTGCGCGACTACGGGATCGTGTTCCAGTCGTATGCGCTGTTCCCGAACCTCACCGTGTACGACAACGTCGCGTACGGGCTCGTGAACCGGAAGATGAAGCGCGACGCGATCCACGAGCGCGTGCACACGCTGCTCGCGCTGGTCGGCCTGCCCGACAGCCACCGCAAGCATCCGGGCCAGTTGTCCGGCGGCCAGCAGCAGCGCATCGCGCTGGCGCGCGCGCTCGCCACGTCCCCCGGCCTGCTGCTGCTCGACGAGCCGCTGTCGGCGCTCGACGCGCGCGTGCGCGTGCGGCTGCGCCAGGAAATTCGCGCGCTGCAGCAGCGGCTCGGCGTGACGACGATCATGGTCACGCACGACCAGGAAGAAGCGTTGTCGATGGCCGATCGCATCGTCGTGATGAACCACGGCGTGATCGAACAGATCGGCACGCCGCTCGAAATCTACCGTCAGCCGGCGTCGCCCTTCGTCGCGGACTTCATCGGCCGCGTCAACACGATTCCCGCCGAAGTCGCGCAGGACGGCACGCTGCGCGCGGGCGCGGTCGGCCTCGATTGCCGCCAGGGCGCGGCCCGCCCCGCGCAGGGCGCGGCGGTGTCGGTCTACGTGCGGCCCGAGGACCTGCGCATCCGCGTGCCGGGCGAAACGGCCGACAACGTGCTGGCCGGCCGCGTCGAGAAGCTCGAATTCCTCGGCGCGTTCTGCCGCGTGAGCTTCCGGATCGACGGGCTCGACGGCCAGGAGATCGTCGCCGACCTGTCGTATCACGACGTCGACCGCACCGGCGTGCAGGCCGGCGCGCGCATCGACCTCGCGCTCGATCGCGAGCATGTCCGCGTGTTCCCGTGCGCGAAGGAGCGACTGCAATGAGCACCGTCCTGACCGAGCGCCGCCGCGGCGCGTCCGCCCCCGCCGACGTGCGACAGATCACGCACTGGCACGACCGCATCGCCCAGCTCGCGCTCGTCGCGATGGCCGCGCTGATGTCGCTGTTCCTGCTGCTGCCGCTCGCGCTCGTCGTGCAGAAATGCTTCGTCGACGCCGACGGGCGGTTCGTCGGCGCGCACAACTTCGTCGAGTATCTGGAGGACAGCGGCGTGCTGCGCTCGATGCTCCATTCGCTGACGGTCGGCGCGCTCGTCACGGCGATCGTCGTGCCGATGGCGTTCACGTTCGCGTATGCGCTCACGCGCTCGTGCATGCCGCTAAAGAACGCCGCGCGCACGATCGCGCTGCTGCCGCTGCTCGCGCCGACGCTGCTGTCGGCCGTGTCGTTCATCTACTGGTTCGGCAACGCGGGGCTGCTCAAGCCGCTGCTGCACGGCCATTCGATCTACGGGCTGCCGGGCATCGTGCTGAGCATGGTGTATGCGTCGTTCCCGCACGTGCTGATGATCCTCGTCACCGCGCTGTCGCTCGCGGACGGCCGGCTCTACGAGGCCGCCGACGCGATGGGCACGCGCCGCCTGCGCAAGTTCTTCACGATCACGCTGCCCGGCGCGAAGTACGGGCTGATCAGCGCGACGATGGTCGCGTTCACGATGTGCATCAACGACTTCGGCGTGCCGGTCGTGATCGGCGGCTCGTACAACGTGCTGTCGACCGACATCTACAAGCTGATCATCGGGCTGCAGGACTTCAACCGCAGCGCGGTGGTGAGCCTGATGCTGCTGTGCCCGGCGCTCGTCGCGTTCGGCATCGACTTCTTCATCCGCCGCCGCCAGCAGTCGCAGCTCGGCGCACGCTCGACGCCGTACCAGCCGAAGCCGTCGCGCGGCTTCGACGCCGCGATGCTCGCGTACTGCACGCTCGTGTGCGCGTTCTTCGTCGCGGTGGTCGGCATCTCGGTGTTCGCGTCGTTCGTGAAGTTCTGGCCGTACCAGATGACGCTCGGGCTGCAGCACTACAAGATGGGGCTGATCGCGGCCGGGATCTTCGATGCGTACAAGAACAGCTTGCGGATGGCCGCGACGGTGGCGCTCGGCGGCACGATCGTCGTGTTCGGCGGCGCCTACCTGATCGAGAAGACCCGCGGCGCGCGCTGGCTGCGCGGCTTCATCAGCCTGTGCGCGATCTTGCCGATGGGCGTGCCGGGGCTCGTGCTCGGCATCAGCTACATCTTCCTGTTCAACGCGCCCGGCAATCCGCTGAACGGGCTGTACGGATCTCTGTGGCTGCTGGCGATCGTCACGGTCGTCCACTACTACGCGTCGAGCCATCTCACCGCCGTCACCGCACTCAGGCAAATCGACGGCGAGTTCGAGGCCGTATCCGCATCGCTGAAGGTGCCGTTCTACAAGACCTTCCTGCGCGTGACGGTGCCCGTGTGCCTGCCCGCGATCCTGCTGATCGCGCGCTACCTGTTCGTCAACGGGATGACGACGGTGTCGGCCGTCGCGTTCCTGTACTCGCCGGACACGCAGCCCGCATCGGTCGCGATCCTGAACCTCGACGACGCGGGCCAGATGGGCCCGGCCGCCGCAATGGCCACGCTCGTGCTCGCGACGTCGTCGTTCGCGTGCGTGCTGTTCGCCTGCATCTCGCATCGCCTGCTGCGCCGTACGCAGGTGTGGCGCCATCCGCATCGCCGTTGATTTCCCGCCGCATTCACGTGACGTCCCGACTTCATCAAGGAGACACCATGACGCTCGCCGCCCAGCCCATCCTGCTCACCCCCGGCCCCCTGACGACTTCCGACCGCACCCGCGACGCGATGCTGCGCGACTGGGGTTCGTGGGACGGCGACTTCAACGCGATCACCGCGCGGCTGCGCGAACGCCTGCTGCGGATCGTGCACGGCGAAGGCACGCACGAATGCGTGCCGCTGCAGGGCAGCGGCACGTTCTCGGTCGAAGCGGCGATCGGCACGCTGGTGCCGCGCGACGGCCACGTGCTGGTGCCGAACAACGGCGCGTACTGCCAGCGCCTCGCGAAGATCTGCCGCGTGCTCGGCCGCAAGCTGACGACGATCGACTACCGCGAGGATCGCCGCGTCGATCCGGCCGACGTCGAGCGCGCGCTCGCGGCCGATCCGTCGATCACGCACATCGCGCTCGTGCATTGCGAAACGGGCGCCGGCGTGCTGAACCCGTTGCACGAGATCGCGCAGGTCGTCGCCAGCCACGGGCGCGCGTTGATCGTCGACGCGATGAGCTCGTTCGGCGCGATCGACATCGACGCGCGCACGACGCCGTTCGACGCGGTGATCGCGGCGTCCGGCAAGTGTCTCGAAGGCGTGCCGGGGCTCGGCTTCGTGATCGCGAGGCGCAGCGCGCTCGAACGCTGCGAAGGCAACAGCCACTCGCTCGCGATGGACCTGTACGACCAGTGGGTCTACATGCAGCGCACGACGCAGTGGCGCTTCACGCCGCCGACGCACGTGGTCGCCGCGCTCGACGCGGCCGTCGCGCAATACGTCGACGAAGGCGGGCTCACCGCGCGCGGCGGCCGCTACCAGCGCAACTATCGCGCGCTGATCGACGGGATGCTCGCGCTCGGCTTCCGGCCGTTCCTCGATCCGGCGATCCAGGCGCCGATCATCGTCACGTTCCATGCGCCGGACGATCCGAACTACGATTTCAAGCGGTTTTATCAGGAGGTCAAAAAGCGCGGCTACATTCTGTATCCGGGCAAGCTGACCGAAGTGGAGACGTTCCGCGTCGGCTGCATCGGCCATTTCGGCGAAGCCGGGATTCCGGGCGCCGTCGCGGCAATCGCCGACACGCTGATGGCGATGGGCGTGCGCCGCGTATCGGCCGAAGCAGCGGCATGACGATGTGACGCGATGCACCCGGCCGCGTGCGCATGAGCATGCGGCCGCCCGTTTTTCCCCGGCCGTGCGCCGCACGGCCCCTTATCGACGAACCTTCCGATGCGACCCTTCTGGATCGAACAAGCGCTGTTCAACGACGGCGATCTCGCCCCCGCGCTGCAAGGCGCGACGCAGGCCGACGTGTGCATCGTCGGCGGCGGCTTCACGGGCCTCTGGACCGCGATCCAGGCGAAGCAGCAGAACCCCGCGCTCGACATCGCGATCCTTGAAGCCGACCTCTGCGGCGCCGGCGCGAGCGGCCGCAACGGCGGCTGCCTGCTCACGTGGTCCGCGAAATTCCTGACGCTGCGGCGTCTGTTCGGCGAAGCCGAGGCGATCCGGCTCGTGAAGGCATCGGAAGCGGCCGTGCAGCACATCGCCGATTTCTGCCGCGCGCACGACATCGACGCGGAACTGCGGCTCGACGGCACGCTGTACACCGCGACGTCGCGCGCGCAGATCGGCACGCTCGCGCCGGTGCTCGACGCGCTCGCCGCGTGCGGCATCCACAGCTACGAGCCGCTGCCGCCCGCCGAAGTCGCGCGACGCTCGGGCTCCGCGCGCAATCTCGACGGCGTCTATTCGCCGATCGCCGCGACCGTGCATCCCGGCAAGCTGGTACGCGGGCTGCGCCGCGTCGCGCTCGACATGGGGATCCGGATCTACGAACGCACGCCGATGCTCGACTTCACGCCGGGGCAGCCGGCCGTCGTGCGTACGCCGTCCGGCAGCGTGACGGCGGGCAAGCTCGTGTTCGCGATCAATGCGTGGATGGCAAGCCGCTTCCCGCAGTTCGAACGGACGATCGCGGTCGTGTCGAGCGACATGGTGATCACCGAGAAATGCCCGGAGTTACTCGAGCGCACCGGACTGGTGGACGGCGTGTCGGTGCTCGATTCGCGGATCTTCGTCTACTACTACCGCACGACCGTCGATGGCCGGCTGATGCTCGGCAAGGGCGGCAACACGTTTTCGTGGCGCAGCCGCATCGCGCCGGTGTTCGACCGGCGCTCGCCGTACGAGGCGCAACTCACGCAGAGCCTGCGCGAGTTCTTCCCGTCGCTCGCGGGCGTGCCGATCACCGCAAGCTGGAACGGCCCGTCGGACCGCTCCGTGACGGGCTTCCCGTTCTTCGGCCGCCTCGACGACGCGCCGAACGTGTTCTACGGCTTCGGCTATTCGGGCAACGGCGTCGGGCCGACCTACATGGGCGGGCAGATCCTGTCGTCGCTGGTGCTCGGTCTCGACAACGCGTGGACGCGCAGCCCGATCGTGCGCGGCCCGCTCGGCCATTTCCCGCCGGAGCCGATCCGCTATGTCGGCGCGCACGTCGTGCGCAACGCGATTCGCCGCAAGGAACGCGCGGAGGACGAGAACCGGCAGCCGGCGGCGGTCGATACGTGGCTCGCGAAGTTCGCGAGCGCGGCGGGGAAGGCCGACAAGGCGTGACGATGGTTGACCCGCCGAGCTGAAGCGCAACGAAAAAGGGACGCGGCGACGCGTCCCTTTGCCGGTGCGCGGCAGCCCGCGCGGGGCATTGCCGGCTCTTATGCGCCGGCCTTCTCCCGCGCCGCCTTGCCCGTCGCGGGCAACCCCTGTTCGTGCATGCGGCGCATCCGCGCGAGGCCGTGCGCGACGTGCTCGCGCACGAGCGCGACGGCCTTTTCCTCGTCGCCGGCCGCGAGCGCCTGCACGATCTTGTCGTGCTCGGCCGCCGACACGGCGATCGCATCCTCCTCGGCCTCGATCGCCGCCTGGCGCAGCAGGCCGAGCTGGCGCACGAGCCGCCGGTAGGTATCGGTGAGATGCGTATTACCGACGCCGACGACCATCGCGTCGTGGAACTGCACGTTCAGCTCGGTGTAGCGCGTGACGTCGTGCGTCTTCGCGGCATCCTTCATCGACTGGATGATGCCCTTCAGCACCTTCAGCGTATCGGGCGAGATACGCTTCGCGAGCGCGCGCGCGACCGATTCGTCGAGCATCGCGCGCACTTCGTAGATCTCCTCGGCCTCGCGCAGCGGCACGACCCGCACGGTCACGCCGCGGTTCTTCTCGTTGCGCAGCAGGCCGGCCTGCTCGAGCGCGCGGAACGCTTCGCGCACCGGGCCGCGCGACACGTTCAGCCTGGTCGCGATCTCGACTTCGTTGAGCTTCTCGCCCGGTGCGTATTCGCCGGAGACGATCGCGCGCTCGAGCATGTCCTGGACGATCATCGCGAGCGACTGGCTTTGCAGGAGTTCGATGGCGCTGAGCGTGTTCGGGGCAGTCATGGTCGGGCAGGCAGCGGGGCTGTGGATGAAAACGAGGGCGCCATATCGGCGAATGATCCCTGTATACCCGCGCCACGGCATATTGTCAACAGTTTTCAGTTTCCAAAAACCAATCCTGCGTACCGGAACACCGACGGAACACGGCCAGCATGCAACCGGCACGCGGCGCTCGCGCGGCGCGGGGAATCGTCCCGCATCGCGCGACGCCTGCGCAACCGTCAGGCCGTGTGCTTCACCGGCCCCGGATCGCTGTGGCTCGGCCGGCCCGTCTCGACGTGGCCCGCGAAGCGGCGCACGACCTTGTCGTCGCCGCCGTGCAGCGTGGTCGCGGTGATCGTCAGATCGTACCAGCCGTGGCTCGACGACAGCTCGAAGTGCCCTTCGACGCGCTCGCCCGGCTCCAGCGTGTAGGTCTTCGCATGCGCATGGCTGTACGCGTTGTCGACCGTCACGCGGCAGGTCGCGCGCCCGCTGTTGCGTAGTTGCAGGTACACGTGACGGTTGCGCACGTCGTAGCCGATCTTCGCTTCGGGGTTCGCGTGGCGGCCGTCCGCGGCGAGCCGCGTGTTGCCCTGGAATTCGCACAGATGGCCGTTCGGGCCGTAGGCGGCCAGATGGTACTCGCCGCGCGCGGCCGACGTGCTCCACGTATCGACGAAGCGGTCGCGCGCGGACACCGCGTAGCGGCGCGGCGGCGTCGCCGGGTTGCGGCGGTCGTAAACGTAGAACGCGGCACCGGCGTCGCCGGTGTTCGCGAAGTCGAGCGACACGGTGTCGTCCTGCGCGCCCACGCGGCTGTGCACGAACAGTTCGTACGGCAGCGCACGCGCCGGACGCGTGCCGGGTTCCTGCGCCGGCATCGACTGCTGCGCGGGCACCTGGTACGCCTGGCCGGCCGTCGCGATGTGCTGCGGCACCGTGAAGCTCACCGTGCGCGTGTAGGGGCGCGCGGAGAAGTCGAACGCCGACGTGAGATCGCCGCAGATCGACCGGCGCCACGCGCTGATGTTCGGCTCCTTCACGCCGAAACGCGCTTCGAGGAAACGCAGCACCGACGTATGGTCGAACGTCTCCGAGCAGACCCAGCCGCCCTTCGTCCACGGCGAGATGATGATCAGCGGCACGCGCGGCCCGAGGCCGATCGGCTGGATGCCGCCCGGGTCGGCGCCCGGCACGAGCGGGCTCATTTCGCCCGGGTACTTGTTCAGGTCGAGCAGCTCGTCGCCGAGGTTCGACAGCAGGTTCGACGACACGATGCCCTGGCCGCCCACGCCGCTCGTGACCGGCGGCACCGGCGGCACGACGTGGTCGAACAGCCCGTCGTTCTCGTCGTAGTTCAGGATGAACACCGTCTTCGCCCACACCTCGGGGTTCGACGTCAGCGCCTCGAGCACCATGTTGATGTAGAACGCGCCGTCGGTCGGCGACGCCTGCGGGTGCTCGCTGTACTTGTACGGCGACACGATCCACGACACCTGCGGCAAGCGGTTGGCCTGCACGTCGGCCTTGAGTTCGGCGAGCGTGTGGTCCGACGCGCCCTTGTCGACCAGCGGGCCGCTCGCGCCTTCCTTCACCTGGAAGCGCTTGAAGAACATCAGCGAGTTGTCCGTGTAGTTGTCGGTCGGGTCGCCCGGGATGCCCGTGCCACCCTGGTACACCTTCCAGCTGATCTTCGCGTTCTCGAGACGTTCGGCGTAGGTCGTCCACGTGTAGCCGTTCACGTCGTCGCGCTCGCCGATGCCCGGGCCGTTCGGCGGGGTGCCGTAGATGTTGCGCGGGTCGACCGTGCCGGTCCACAGGTAGATGCGGTTCGGCGCCGTGTCCGCATGCGCGGAGCAGAAGTACGAATCGCAGATGGTGAACGCGTCGGCGAGCGCGTAGTGGTACGTGAGATCCTGGCGCTTCAGGTAGCCCATCGTCAGCACGTCCTGCTTCTGGTTCACCCACTGGTCCCACTGGCCGTTGTTCCAGGACAGGTGGCCGCTGCTCCAGCCGTGGTTGGTGCCCGGCTGGAATTCGGTCGTCTGCTTCGGATCGAGGTAGAACGGCAGCACGTACGGCGCCGACGGATCGAGTCCGCGCGAATGGTAGTTCTTCGTGAACACCGACGCCGGCGGCTGCTGCCACACCGGCGCGCCGCTCGGCAGCAGGTGCGGACGCGGGTCGTCGAAGCCCCGCACGCCGCGCAGCCCGCCGAAGTAATGGTCGAACGAACGGTTTTCCTGCATGAAGATCACGACGTGCTCCACGTCGCGGATCGTGCCGGTGCGATAGGCGGCCGGCATCGCCAGCGCATTGCGGATCGCGGGCGGGAAGCCCGCGTAGGCGGCCATCGCGCCGGCCGACTGGGCAGCGAGGCGCAGGAAATCGCGTCGATTGTTCGAGGACATGAAGAGAACCTTGTGGTCGGTGGGAGTGGGCTCGCCGGGCGAGCGGAGCCGGCGATCTGCGTCGCCGTTATTACCCCTCACCGGCATGTCCCGGCCGTGACCGGTTCCCGCAGGTTTCTTGCGGTCACCCCCAGCTTTTTTTCGAAGTCGCGCACGATGCGCCTTTCATGCGGCCGACACATGCGTGCGCTACGCTGACGCGCGATGTAGAGGGGGAGAAGCCGAGTCGTGTTCGATCAGTTGAAGGCGTTCCACGCGACCGTCCGGCAGGGCAGCATCACGCGCGCCGCGCGCCACCTCGGCGTGAGCCAGCCGACGATTGCCGCGCAGATCCGGCAGGTCGAGCAGGTGTACGGCGTCGAGCTGTTCTACCGCAGCGGCCGCAAGCTCGAGGTGACCGAGACGGGCATCGAGCTGCTCCCGCTCGTCGAGAAGATGATCGCGCTCGAGGCGCAGGCCGACATCATGCTGCGCAACGTCGGCGGCCTGTTCGAAGGCCACCTGCGGATCGGCGCGACGGGCCCGTACTACATCATGGACGCGGTCGGCCGCTTCTCGAGCGCGCACCCGTCGATCGCGCTCACGTGCCGGATCGGCAACTCCGAGGAAATCCTGCAGGCGCTGCAGGAGTTTCGCATCGATCTCGCGGTCTCGTCGCAGCGCAACGATGCCGACGGCCTCGAACGCAAGGTGATCTCGACCGATCCGCTGGTGCTCGTCGTGCATCGCCATCATCCGCTCGCGCGGTTCGATTCGATCGACCCGGTGCAGCTCGCCGACGTGCGGCTGCTGATCCGCGAGGAAGGGTCGATCACGCGCCGCTGCACGGAGACGATCCTCGCCACGGCCGGCGTCGCGGCCACCTCGGTCGCCGAGATCGGCAGCCGTGAAGCGATTCGCGAGGCGATCCTGCATGGGGTGGGCGGCAGCCTGTTTCCGCGCGGCGAGGCCGAGCGCCATCCCGACCTGCGCGTGATCGCGCTGCGCGGTGTCGATACGACGATCGACGAATACGTGTACTACCTGAAGGCGCGCCGCCAGAGCCCCGCGATCGACGCGTTCCTCGCGTGCATCCTGCCGGACGGCGCCGAAGCGGCCGGTGTGATCGAACCCGGGCGAACGATGCGGCGGGCGAACGCGCGCTGAGCCGCCGCGCGTTCGCCGCTTCCGCACACTGCCGGGCGCTTTTTTCGCGCCTTCCCTCGTCGTTGTCTTCGTGCCTTCCTTCCGTCGTCGCGCCGTGCGTTACTTCGGCAGCGCCGGGATCATCCATGTCAGCACGTGCTGCTGCAGGAACACCAGCACGCCGAGCAACAGCGTGAGGATCACGCTGTGCCAGAAGGTGCGCGCGAACACGACGCCTTCCTGCCCTTTCAGGTCCGTCGTCGACACGCCCGTCGCGATGTTCTGCGGCGAGATCATCTTGCCCATCACGCCGCCCGACGAGTTGGTCGCGGCCATCAGCACCGGATCGAGGCCGAGCTGCCGCGCGGCGACGACCTGCAGGTTGCCGAACAGCGCGTTGCCCGACGTGTCGCTGCCGGACAGGAACACGGCGATCCAGCCGAGCGATGCCGACACCAGCGGGAACAGCGCGCCCGTCGACGCGACGCCGGTGCCGAGCGTGTAGCTGATGCCGGAGTAGTTCAGCAGGTATGCGAGCCCGACAATCATCATCACCGTGACGATCGCGATCCATGTCTGCCGCCACGTCTTCACCACGCATTCGAGGAACGCGTCGGGGCCGGTGCGCGTCAGCGCGGCCGTGATGATCGCCGACACGAGGATCGCGGTGCCCGTGCCGAGCGGCTGGAAATCCCAGATCGCCGCATACGGCTTGTGGTACAGCGACACGTACACGGCATTGTGCAGGCCCGGCCACTTGATCTTCACGTCGCCGATCGCCGCGATGTTCGCGTGCACCCAGACGATCACGACCACCGACACGACGAGCCACGGCAGCCAGCCGCCGAAGCCCGCGCGCGCGGCGCCGGCGGCGGCCGGCACGCTGCGCGCGAGCGCGAATTGCGGATCGGGCTGCGGCTTCCACACCTGCAGGAAGCCGATCGTCACGATCAGCGACGAGAGCGACGACAGCACGTCGGTGAGCTGGTAGCCGAGGAAGTTCGACGTGACGAACTGCGCGATCGCGAAGCTGCCGCCGGACACGAGCAGCGCGGGCCACAGCTTCGCGATCGAGCGCAGGCCACCGTATGCGCCGACCACGTAGAACGGCAGCAGCAGCGCGAAGAACGGCAACTGACGGCCGACCATCTGCGCGAGCGTCGCGGGCGGCAGCGACGTGACCGCGCCGAGCACGGTGATCGGCACGCCGAGCGCGCCGAACGCGACCGGCGCCGTATTGAACAGCAGCGTATAGGTGAGCGCTTCGAGCGCGGGGAAACCGAGCGCGATCAGCAGCGCGCTCGTGATCGCGACCGGCGTGCCGAATCCGGAGATCCCTTCGAGCAGACAGCCGAACGAGAACGCGACGACGAGCAGCACGAGACGGCGGTCGTCGGGCAGGTTGTCGAGCATCCACTGCCGGAACTGGTCGAAGCGGCCCGACTTCACCGCGATGTTGTACAGCAGCAGCGCGTTGAAGACGATCCACATCACCGGCACGACCGCGAGCGCCATGCCGGCGCCGACCGCGTTGAACGCGAGCTCGGCCGGCATCCCCCACGCGCCGATCGCGACCGCCAGGCCCGCGACGAGCCCGGCGAGCGACGCCTGCCACGCGGGGCGGCGCAGCACGCCGAGCGCGATCAGCGCGACCGCGATCGGGATCGCGGCGACGAGGAACGACAGGAGCAGCGAGTGCGCGACCGGCGTCAACGGTTGCGCGAAGACGATGCCGGGCGGTAGGGCGTCGGTGGGATTCATCGTGTCTCCAGATGTCGACCCGAGTTGGCGTTTCAGCGTCTACTCGGGTCCCATGCCTTGTGCGGCCGGCCCGGCTTCGCATGTCGATGCGCCGGGCTCGGTACAAGCGATGTCCTGCAGTCGCGACCGCGATCGGGCGCTTGCGTACGCAACGACGTTGCGCGGCCAACCGATCGGTCGCTTAAAAGAGGTTAGGAGGCGCGACGCGCTTGTACAAGGGGGGAGAAGCCCGATGCGGGCGAGCCGATGCGAACCCGCCGCCGCACGATGGCCGGCAGATGGCGTGCCGCTGTCGCGTTCGACAGAAAACCCGTCGCGGCCGGCTCACCGGCGCCCGCGCAATGTTGCGCGACCGGAAAAGGTGACTGCCAGCCGCGAGGATGTTTCGTTTGGCGTCCGAAGCCTGGACTGGCTGCATCGTTTCCGGTCGCGCCGGCAATGGCGCGGCACCGGAACCTCACGGAGCAAACACGATGACGACGATGAAACACGCGGCATGCGCGTTCATGCTGATCGGCGCGGCGTTCGCCGCTCACGCGCAAGCCGCGTCGACGCTCACGCGCACGCAGGTCCGCCAGGAACTCGTGGAACTGCAGGCAGCCGGCTACCGATCGAGCCTCGCAAGCAGTCCCGACTTTCCGCGGAACATGCAGGCGGTCATGCAGCGTGCCGCGCAGGCGCGCGGTGAGGGTGACGCCGCCGGTTACGGCAGCGACGGCCGGGACGACGCGGAATCGGGCAAGCCGGCGCTGCCGCACGCGGCCGAGCGCGGCACGTACGCCCATCACTGATCGCTGACGGAACCGGATTGCAATCGCATCGCGGCACGGCGCACGCTGCGCCGGCCGCATGCGCGATCGTCACACGCTGAAGCGGTTCAGCGTATAGGCGCGATAGGCGGCGACGAACGCATCGAACGAGCCGGCCTCCTTCGCTTCGAGCTCGGCCTGCTCGGCCAGCGACTTCGCGGCGAGCGCCTGCTCGGTGCGCAGCGTCTCGGCCGACGGCGGATGCGCGCGGAAATGCGCGGCATGCGCTTCGCTCTGAGCGAGCGCGAACGCGAAGAACGACTGACCGTTCTCGCGCATCGTGCGCAGCACGCGCGCGGACGGCGTGCGCTCCGGATCGGCGAGCTTCGCGCGTTGCGCGGCAATCGCGCGCGCATGCTCGTCGCCGCCACGAATGTCGTCGAGACGGCGGCCGACGATTTCGATATCGGCCATCAGCGCATCCGCCCACGCCTGCAGCGTGACCGGCTGGCCGTCGCGCGTCAGCGTGAGCCCCGGCTTGCGGCCATCCAGCGTCACGCTGCCGAAGTTCGCGTTCGCTTCCTTGTACGCGTCGCAGTCGAGCGGCGCGCTTTCGTCGAGCGCGCAGGCGAGCAGGAACGCGTCGAGGAAGCGCGCGGTCTCCAGTGCGATGCCGGTCGGTTCGAACGGATCGATGTCGAGACAGCGCACTTCGATGTACTGCACGCCGCGCGACGCGAGCGCATGCAGCGGCCGCTCGCCCGAATACGTGACACGCTTCGGCCGGATCGTCGAGTAGAACTCGTTCTCGATCTGCAGCACGTTCGTGTTGATCTGGATCCACTCGCCGTCGCGATGCGTGCCGATCGCCTCGTACGCCGGATACGGCTCGCTGACGGCCTTCGACAGCGCGTCGAGATAGCCGGGCAGCGTGTTGTAGTCGACGTGCAGCGCGGCCTGGGCCGTCGTGTTCGAGTAGCCGAGATCGCTCATCCGCAGGCTGGTCGCGTACGGCCGGTACAGCGTATCGGCGTCGAACGTGTCGAGGTGATGCGGCTTGCCACGCAGGAACTTCGTGTCGAGTACGGGCGATGCGCCGAACAGGTACATCAGCAGCCAGCTGCGGCGGCGGAAGTTGCGGATCTGCGCGAGATAGCGTTCCGACTGGTAATCGACGAGCGTCGCCGTCGACCCTTCTTCCGCATGCAGGCACCGCCACACCTCCTCGTGCAGCGAGTAGTTGTAGTGGATGCCGGCAATGCACTGCATCGTGCGGCCGTAGCGATACGCGAGGCCGCGCCGGTACACCGTCTTCAGGCGGCCGATGTTCGACGTGCCGTAGTTGGCGATCGGGATCTGGTCGTCGGCCGGCAGCAGGCCGGGCATCGAGTCGCTCCACAGCATCTCGTCGCCGAGCGACGAATAGACGTAGCGATGCAGATCGTCGAGGCGTTCGAGCGTGAGCGCGGCGTCGCGCTCCGCGGGCGTGATCAGTTCGATCAGCGCTTCGGAATAGTCGGTCGTCAGCGCCGGATGCGTGAGCGCCGAACCGAGCGCGCGCGGATGCGGCGTGAACGCGATCATCCCGTCGCGCGTCACGCGCAGGCTTTCCTTTTCGATGCCGCGCAGGCCGTCGGGCAGATGCTGCCGCGTCGGGCCCGAGCTCAGCGCGTCGAGGCGATTCAGCAGCAGTTCGGACTGGCGGTGAGTCATGGTGTTCGACATGGAGACGCAAGTGCGTGACGGCCGCGCGCAGAACGCCGCGCGCGGCCGGCTGGATTGTTGGTCGCTTCGTTGGTAGCGGGCACTTTAACATCTCGCCGGAACCCGCGCTTGAGGTGGCCCCGGGCATGGCGCGCGGGCCTGAGCGGGCCGTCGGACGGGCCGGGCGCGGCAGTCCCGGCCGGTATCGCCGGGTCCGGACGAGGCCGCTCGGCACGCCGGTCGGCGCCATTCGTCGGACGGAACGCGAACGGCGAACGGGTGGCGGCAGGTGCAACCTCGTCGCCGAATGGATCGCGAAACGACGCGTGCGCGGGCATCGCACGCGCGACATCCGGCCGACGCCGGAAGCGCGGACTCGCCATGACGGGCTGCGTCGCGCCGGCGCTTGGCGCTTGCCGGCACCGCTTGCGCAGCGGGTTGCGGCACGGCCGCGTTGCGGTCGCACCCGAGCGCGGGCCGCCGCGCTTACCCGCCGCGCGCGCCGCCCGCCCGGTCGGCCACTTCGTTCCACAGATGCAGCGCCGCATACGCGCGCCACGGCCGCCAGCCTTCGGTGCGGCGCTTCTGGCTGGTGAGCCGGTCGAGCGCCGGGTCCCGCGCGGCGATCGACTGCATCAGCACGAGATCGGATGCCGGCCACGCGTCCGGGTCGCGCCATGCGCGCATCGCGATGTATTCGACGGTCCACGGACCGATGCCGGGCAGATCGAGCCATGCGCCGCGCAGCGTCGCGAGATCGGCATGCGCGCGGTCGACCGGCACGTCGCCGGCCGCCACCGCGCGCGCCACGCCGGTCAGCGCCGCCACGCGCTTGCCGGGCATCCCGATCTTGTCGAGATCGCACGCGGCCAGCGCGTCGGGCGTCGGGAAACGCCACGCGGGCGCGCCGTCGTCTTCATGAATCACGCGCTCGCCGGCCCGTTCGACGAGCCGGCCGACGATCGTCGTCGCGGCCTTCACGCTCACCTGCTGGCCGACGATCGCGCGCACGGCCAGCTCGAATCCCGACCACGCGCCCGGCACGCGCAGCCCCGGCGCGGCCTCGACGAGCGGCGCGAACCACGGATCGCGCGCGAGATCGCCGCCGATCGCGGCCGGATCGGCGCCGAGGTCGAACATCGTCGCGACGCGCGCGGCGAATGCATCGTCGACGTGGCGCGCGAGCGCCCCTTCGACGGTCGCGATCAGGCAATGCTTGCGCGGGTGTTTCGTGACGGTGAGCCGGCCGGCATCGCCGTGCAGGCCGACGATGCGGCGATACGCGCCGTCGGCTACCTGCTCGACGCCCGGAATCGCGCGCCCGCTGAAAAAGCGCAGCACGCGCGCCCAGTCGTACGGCGCCTTGTAGCGCAGTTCCATCCGCGCGAACGGCGGCACCGGGCCGCCGTTCGCAAGGGATGTGATCGTTGTCGTTTCGATGCTCAAACCGCACTGCCCTCCGTCTCGGCCTCGGCTTCATCGGTATGGATATGACGCGCCTCGGCCGCGAGCAGCGTCGCCTTGCGGCGCACGCCCCAGCGATAGCCTGCGAGCGCGCCGCCCTTCTGCACGACGCGGTGGCACGGGATCGCGAGCGCGACCGGATTCGACGCGCACGCGGACGCGACCGCCCGCACCGCGCGCGGCGAGCCGAGCGCCTCGGCGATCTCCGAATAGCTGCGCGTTTCGCCGTACGGGATATGCGTCAGCGCTTCCCACACGCGCTGCTGGAACGCCGTCGGCGCGATGTCGAGCGGCAGGTCGAATGCGTGCCGCGTGCCGTCGAGGTACGCACGGATCTGCGTGATGAACGGCGCGAGCCGGGCCGACGATTCGACCAGTTCCGCCCGCACGAACGCGTCCTTCAGCTCGCCGACGAGCGACGCCGCGTCGTCGCCGAACGCGATCCGGCAGATGCCCTGTTCGGTGGCGGCGACGAGCACGGTGCCGAGCGACGTCGACGCGGTCGCATAGTCGATTCGCAGGCCCGCGCCCTGGCGGCGGAACGAGGACGGCGCCATCCCCAACTCGCGCGGCACCGACGCATAGAGCCGCGACGGCGAGTTGAAACCCGCGTCGACGGCCGCCCGCGTGACCGGCTGCCCGCTTTGCAGCGCCTGCCGCAGCGCGGCGCCGCGCTGCGCGGCCTGGTACTGCCGCGGCGACACGCCGACCACGCGCTTGAAGAGCCGCTGCAGGTGGAACGGGCTCACGTGCACGGCGTCGCTCAACTGCTGCAGCGTGAGCCGCTCAGCGTGCGCGTCGAGCACCGCGCACGCGCGATTGACGATTTCCAGCTCGCGCGGCAGCCCTTCGGGCTGGCAACGCTTGCACGGCCGGAAGCCGGCCGCGCGCGCGGCCGCCGGATCGGCAAAAAAGGACACGTTCTCGCGACGCGGCTGGCGCGACGCGCAGGTCGGGCGGCAGAACACGCCGGTCGTGCTGACGGCATAGAAGAACGCGCCATCCGCATGCGGATCGCGTTCGGTCACGGCGCCCCAGCGGGCATCGTCGGTCGGATAGGCGGTTTTCATCTGAACCTCGCACTCTCTAGTGTAGATGGTGCCTACTCTAGACATCGGCACATGCCGTCGCGCCCCGAATCTTGCTCTGTGATTCGTGCCGGCGAATCGGGGCCGCATCGCTAAAAATAAATCCGACGAAATGCGCGCGACAGCCGCTCCCGCGCGTTTTTCGTCATCGTCCCGTCACCATTTTGCTGCAGTGCGGATGCGGCAAATCGTCGTCCTGACGTTTTTTTGCAATCGGAATATTGCGTCGCACCATCGCCGTGTGTATAGTTGGAACTGTCTCCTCCATGTCTCCTCCTGATATGGATTAAGCCCGTTCCGCTCTGCGTGAACGGGCTTTTTTTCGTCCGTCGATTGTGCCGGGTTCCGGCCGGCAGCGCAGGCGCGATGCGTCTACACTCGATGCTCGTCGACTGCGAAGGAGTTCCCGCCCATGAAGCCCACCATCCGCGGAATCGATCACATCGTGCTGCGCGTGACCGACATGGCGGCAATGACACGCTTTTACTGCGACGCCGTCGGTTGCCACGTGGAGAAGGAGCAGCCCGATCTGGGCCTCGTGCAACTGCGCGCCGGCGATGCGCTGATCGACCTGCTGACGGTCGGCGGCCCGATCGACCGCCCCGACAGCGGCCCGCCCGGCACCGGGCGCAACCTCGACCACCTGTGCCTGCGTGTCGAGCCGTTCGACCCCGACGCACTGATCGCCCATTTCGCCGCGCATGGCGCGCGGCCGGAAGCGCCGGCGCAGCGCTACGGCGCCGGCGGCTACGGGCCGTCGATCTACCTGTTCGATCCCGAAGGGAACATGGTCGAATTCAAGGGGCCGCCGGCCGCGCTCGGCTGAACGCCGCAGGCGCGCGGGCCATCACGCGTCGGCGCGCGCCTTCAGCACCGTCCACTCGACCGCGATCGGATCGTGGTCGGCGCTCGAGATCCACGCGGCGCCGTCCTGCACCGTGCACTGCAGGCGCATCGTGCGTTCCGCGAGCCGCCCGAGCGCGGCCGCGACGCCGTCGGCGAGCGACAGCACCTGCACGTTGCGCAGCCGTTCGACCTTGCTGCGCACGCCCTGCCACCAGATTTCCGACGTCTTGCCGCCGTAGGCGATCACCGTGACCTGCCCGGCACGGCCGGCCGCCTTCGAGATGCGCCGTTCGTCCGGCTGGCCGGCCTCGATCCACACGTCGATCGCGCCCGTCAGGTCCTTCTGCCACAGATCGGGCTCGTCGACGTCCGACAGCCCCTTGCTGAATTCGAGCCGTTCGTGCGCGAACAGCGCGAACGCGACGATACGCACCATCATCCGATCGTCGGTTTCCGACGGATGGCGCGCCACCGTCAGCGCGTGATCGGCGTAGTAATGCCGATCCATGTCGGCGATTTGCAGTTCGGCTTTGTAGATCGTGGATTTCAGCGCCATGCGGATGCGGCCCGGGCGGGCATTCGGTTCGGTCGGGCCGTGATGATACCGAATGCGCGCCGTCCGGCGTGCTTCATGCGCGATTCACAGCACAACGGCCCGGCATGGCCGGGCCGTGTTCGATTCGCGCCGCCGGCCAGTCGGGCCGGTGCGCTCGCGCGTCGTGCGACGGCGCGGTGGATGGACGGTTACTGCTTGACGAAGCGCGAATCGGTCCAGAGACCCTGCTGGTCGCTGTTGTCGGCGCTGACGAACTGCACGTCGCCCTGATCGACCGATACCACGCGGAAGCGCTGGCCTTCCGGCACCGACAGGCAGCGGAAGTCGTCGAAGTACTGCTGCTTCGCCTGCGACTTGCCGTCACGTTCGTGATTCAGTACGGAATCCAGATTGTCTTTCGACAGACAGCCCCATGCATTCTTCGTCAGCTGGATTTCCTGCTTCGGCTTGACGGCCGAATCGCCGCCGGCCTGGGCAATCGACACAGCACAAAATGCGCCGACAAGGGCAAAAAGGACACCGGTACGCTTCATCATGTTCTGTCTCCAGGCTTGCGGGCACCAGGCTGGGTTAGCTATGTGTTTAAAGGTGATCGTGAACCCGCGTTTTTCACTTTAGAAGACCGGCAAACGATAGCAAGCACATTTGTTGTGCGACCGCAATAGCGGCGGATTGTCGCACCCCGTGCGCAACCCGCTTTTGGCGCGATTCACCCGGGCGGCAACGGTTGCCGAACGACGCGCCGGCCCGCGCCGCCGGGCGGAAAGCGTTACCCGACAAGGCTTTCAGCAAAGTTACAATGCGCCGATTGAACGGTTTGGATAATCCATTTCGCTATCCAGATCATTTTGATGCGTTGCACATAAAGTCATCCGAAACGATTCGACTTTACCGCAGCGCGGAATCGCATTTACCTGATACAAGAAAAATGCCAGGTATAAGCGCATCCGTATTTATCCGTAGTTCCCGCCTCCGTTCTGCGCCCTCCGAGCCGCGCCGCAAGTGCCTTTTACCAGTGTGGCGTTTACCCTGCTTTATTCAGCCCGATTTGCTGGCGCTCGAAATATTCGCGCTGGAAGATGCACATGCGATAAGCGTTGTGATACACACCATTCCCGAAAAATTCTTCCTTTAATTCGGCCTCGTGCTGGAATCCGCATTTCTCGTACACATGGATTGCCGCCGCGTTCGACGTGTCGACGATCAGGTACAGCTTGCGCATGTTCAACACCTTGAACGCGTACTCGATCGCGAGGCGCGTCGCCTGGCCCGCGTAGCCGCGCCCCTGGCACTGCGGCGCGATGATGATCTGGAACTCGCCGCGACGGTGGATGTAATCGAGCTCGATCAGTTCGACGAGGCCGACCAGTTCGTCTTGCGCATCGACCGCGACGAAACGGCGCTCGCGCTGGTCGTGCACGTGGCGGTCGTACAGTTGTGACAGTTCCGAGAAGGTTTCGTACGGCTCCTCGAACCAGTAGCGCATGATCTTCGCGTCGTTGTTCATCTCGTGGACGAAGCGCAGGTCCTGGCGCTCCAGCGGCCGCAGCGCGAGTGTGTTGGTATCGTTCTGGAGTTGCATGTTCATGTCCTTTTTAATGCCGGCGCACGTGCGGAACGCCCGCGCGGCACGGCCGCGTTCGGGCCCGTTTCGCACTGTAAGAAATTGAACGCGGGCGCAGTTCAGAGCCTAGAATGGGAGCAAGGGTTCCTGCCACCGCAAGGAGGCTATCGTGATGGAGCAAGTCATACTCGGAATTTTCCTCGTGCTGCCGCTGGTCATCGTGGCCGCGCTGTTTTCCGACGAACTCTGGCAGGAACATCGCCGCCAGCATCCGCGCGACGAGAACGCACCGCACATCGACTGGAAGCATCCGTGGCGCCGCATGCGTCGCGGGCATTGACTTCGATCATCGTCGATCGCAGCACGCGCCGGCCGCCTCCGCCGGCCGAGTAACATGCGGTGCACGATCCTTGCGCTTCGACCCGATTCCCGCCCAACCCGCGAGACGCCGACGTGAACGACAAGCCCGCCCTTCCTCCACACGATATCCCGAACGAAACGATCGACCTGCAGATCGCCGATGTGCTGGCGGCCGTCCGCTATCCGGCGAACAAGGATGCGATCGTCGATGCCGCACGCGATGCCGGCGCCAGCAACGACGTGCTGTCGATGCTCGACGGCCTGCCCGAACAGGATTACGCGGACGTCGACGCCGTCACACGCTGCGTCGCCGGCAACTTCGGCCCGGGGCTCGGCATTTGAGCGGATGCCAATAACGAGATAGGATCGGATCGCACCGGTCGCGCCGCGATCGGATGCGTGCCGCCCGGCGCAAGATCGGGCGTTTGAGCACGCGTGTCCGGGGGAGTCCATGGAAGGCATCCTGATCCAGCACACGACGCAACGTCAGCTGTGGTTCGGCGCGCTGACGGCGCTCGTCATCCTGCTTGCGCTCGGGATCGCCGCGCCGCACGCGAACGTCGCGCTGCCGGCCGTCGAGCCGTTCATGCCGATGTGCGCGCTCACCGTGTTCACGACCGCGAGCATCGCGGCGTTCTTCCTCGGCGCGCAGTTCACCGTGACGCGCCAGCCCGTGCTCGGTGCGCTCGGCGGCGCCTATGCGTTCACCGCGCTCGCCGTCGCGCTGCAACTGCTCACCTTTCCCGGCGTGTTTGCGCCGCATGGCCTGCTCGGCGCCCGCCCGCAAAGCGCCGCATGGATGTGGATCTTCTGGCATGCCGGCTTTCCGTGCTTCGTGATGGCCGCGCTGTTCGCCCGCGAGCGGTTGACGCGCGCCCCGGTCGGCGCGAAAGAGACGCGCCGCTGGACGGTCGCGCTCGTCGGCGGGCCGGCCGTCGCGGCGGCACTCCTGTGCGCGCTCGCGCTGAACGTGTCGCTGCCGCCCGCGTTCCATCCGCCTCGCGACGCGGCCGTGCTGCCCGTCAACGGCATCGCGCTCGTCGTCTGGATCCTCAACGTGCTCGCGCTCGTGGGCGTGCTGGTCACGGGCCGGCTGCGCACTACGCTCGACCTGTGGCTCGCGATCGCGGTGCTCGCGTGCCTTACCGACACGACGCTGAACCTGCTGACCACGAACCGCTTCACGGTCGGCTGGTACGTCGCACGCGTGTTCAGCATGTTCACGCCCGGCGTGCTCGTGTGCGTGCTCGCGTGGGAAGTGACGATGCTGTATCAGCAGTTGTTCGAAGCGCACGCGACGCTGATTCGTTCGTCCGCGCGCGACGGGCTGACCGGCGCGTTCAACCGCAGCCACTTCAACGATCATTTCCACACGCTGTTCCTGCAGGCGCGACGGCAGGGCGAATCGTTGTCGCTGCTGATGGTCGACGTCGATCACTTCAAGGCGTACAACGACGCATTCGGTCACGTGAAGGGCGATGCGTGCCTGATCGCCGTCGCGAATGCACTGGCCGGTGCCGTGCGGAGGCCCGCGGATATCGTCGCGCGTTACGGCGGGGAGGAGTTCGCGATCGTGCTGCCGAACACCGGCGCGCGCGGCGCGCGGGTGGTAGCCGACGAAGCGCGCGAAGCGGTGCTGCGGCTCGACCTTGCGATGCCCGACTCGCCGGCCGGGCGCGTGAGCGTCAGCGTCGGCTGTGCGACCGTGTCGGCGGATGATCTGTCGACACCCGATGCGTTGATCGAAGCCGCCGATGCCGCGCTGTATCGGGCGAAGGATACGGGGCGAAACAGGGTGGTCGTCGCCTGATAACGTCTGTTGTTTGGGTATTTGTTACGGTCATTTTGACCGGAATAATGCGCCGTTACGCAAAGCGCCGCAGGGATACCAATGCTTACAGCCCGGGTTGCGGGCGCTCGCTATGCTCGGTTTCATATCGAACCCGAGCAGGTGAACGCCATGAAGAAAACTCTTTTGCTGATTGCAGGCGTGGCCGTGTTGCTGAGCGGCTGTATCGTGGTGCCTGACGGTGGCGGGTATTACGGTGATGGCGGGTATTACCATCATCATCGTCATTGGGATTGACACGCGGGAAATATACGACACCGCTCCAAACATCGATGAGGCTTCATTAAGCGGCCTCCGGTACAACGCCGCGCGTCGCGCGAAATCCGAAGCGGCCGAGCGTGAACATCGCTCTTCGCGTAACAGATGACTTGCGTCGCGTCGGCGGAATTGTGCTCCGCTCAGTCGGCGGCATGATCGCCCTCACAGCAAAAATGGGCTGGGACGCCAGAATACTCATATCATCACTCGCGAAGCAGCTCCTCCACGCGCGTATTGATCTTGACGCTTAGATCCGACAGTAATTCGAAGAAGGCATCACGACGTGGGGCGAAGTGTTCGAAAATCCGCTCGGGGTCCATCGAAAGATCGAGCAGCAATACGCTTAGTTGACGCGATGCCTGAATTAGTTCGCGGCGCACTTCGTCAGCCCCCAAGATCGGATCGTCATTGTCAGCCATGATGAGCCTCCGCGATCTCTATGCGGCGGCCTCCTCTACTGCTATCGAGGCGCTGAGTGATAACATTTTTTTGGTCAATGCCCGGAGCATCCAGAACATCGCGACAAGATGCATCTGCGTCTCTACCTTGAATAGCAGAACGATTGCTGCTCGCAAGTCCTTTGTCGTTCATTTTCCATCCTCGCACTAAATTAGTTTTCCTAATTGATACGCATATTTACATACCTGAACGAAGTCAGATCTATCAAAACCAAGTTTCAGACAATGCGGCAAGCACCTGATGGTTGGTTGCCAATTCCGTTGAACAAAGAATCAGCCGTCTACTCGCAGTACATCTTCGCAGCCTCTCCAATTCCCCGACGATTCGAACGAATTTCGATCAAGAGAACCACCAAGATTTGCGGTATGACATCAACGCTTCAAATTGCCCTCTCCATCCAGCGGCCGCGGACCGAAATAGGCAATAGGACCTACCAAGGACGAGTCGTCTCTATCGTGACCTCGTCGAACAATCTCACATAACATCGATCGCCATGAAGCACCGTGCTACTCATATGTATAGCACGGTGCTTCATTGATTGCAAGCACCGTGCTGCCTTAGACTTGGCTATGGCTCGCGATGAACCCCAAACCAACCTGCGCATTCCGGCTGCCCTCAAAGAGCGGTTGATAGAAGCGTCTGTGAAAAGCAAGCGATCACTAACCGCCGAAATTGTGGCGCGTTTGGAGGAAAGCCTTGCTCACGATAGCGCAGGGCCTCGATCGATCGACGAGCAGACGCTGGACTTGTTCGCCGATACAGTCGCCGGAAAAGTCGTCCAAGCACTGGGCGAACAGCAACAGCGCCACGGCAAGCGTTGATCGCCACGCAGCACAACCAGAAAGGCGCCCTGGAAACGGGGACCCGTTCTCTGTAGCAATAGACTGTTCTGGCCCCAGCTTTCAGTCAATTGACGGGGCCGTACCATTTTTCACCGCACCCGTAACCAATTGACTCGATCAGACGCCAGCTTTCATCGCCCACAACACCAGCCGAACCATGTCCGGCCCACACTTGGACCAGCGCCTTCAATCTCCGCAATCGAAAACGGGGGGCTGAGCCCATGCTACCTCGGCCATGCTCGATGGTTCCAACACGCTACTGGAACTCGCGGTAGGCCCGAAGCCTTCAGAAATAGTCAAGTCAAGGTTTGGCATCGCGCAGCCCTTGATCCCAATCCTAGGAGCTTCCCGCTCCACTCCAAAGGCGCGTAGTAGTCCTTCCTTAGCTTGCTCGAAGTTTCGCTCCAGGCTGATGACAACATCATGATCGAAGCGGTAGAGCTGTAATAGCGTTACATTGCCATCTGGGAACGAATGGGAACGTAGGAAGTCGAGCATGGTCAGCGATATCAGAACCGACAGGCCAGCCCGGTGCTGATTTAACGCGGTGACGTAGTAGCGGGTTAGATCCGCCATGGCCACCAGTACCAGGTGCCATACGATCGGCATGAAGTGCAACCGCGACGTACCGTCCGGATCGCATTCGATGACCCTGGGATCATTTCCCGATACAAAACCTGCTGAAAATCACCCCCAGCAGATCATCCGAAGTGAACTCCCCGGTAATCGCATTGAGCTGCTCCTGCGTGAGCCTCAACTCCTCGGCAAACAAATCGAGCGACTGCGCCCTTTGCTCCGCATGATCCGCCGCCTGCGCCAGATGCTCTTGCGCCGCCCGCAACGCAATCAAATGCCGCTCGCGCGCGAGATACACACCTTCCGCCCCCGCCTGCCACCCCGCGATCCGCAGCAGCTCCGCGCGCAGCATGTCGATCCCGTCGCCGCGCTTCGCCGACAGATGTACCTCCGTCAGGTCACCTTCCGCCGCCGGATGCTCGACGCACGCCGGCACGCCGGTCAGATCCGTCTTGTTCAGCACACGCACCACCGGCACGCCGGCCGGAAACCGCGCCGCGATCGTCCCGTCGTCCGGCGTCATCCCCGTGCGCGAATCGAGCAGATGCAGCACGACATCCGCGCGCTCGATCTCGCTCCACGTGCGCGCAATCCCGATCCGTTCGACTTCGTCCTCCGTCTCGCGCAGCCCGGCCGTATCGATGATGTGCAGCGGAATCCCTTCGACCTGAATCGTCTGCGCCACCTTGTCGCGCGTCGTTCCGGCGATCGGCGTGACGATCGCCAGCTCGGCGCCCGCCAGCGCATTCAGCAGCGACGATTTGCCGACGTTCGGCTGCCCCGCGAGCACGACCGACAGCCCTTCGCGCAACAGCGCACCCTGCCGCGCATCGCCGAGCACGTGCGCGAGCTGCGCGCGGATCTTCGCGAGCTTGCCGCGCGCGTCGGCCGCTTCGAGGAAGTCGATTTCCTCTTCCGGAAAATCGAGCGTCGCCTCGACCAGCATCCGCAGCGTGATCACGTCGTCGACGAGCGCATGGATCTGCCGCGAGAACGCGCCGTCGAGCGAACGCCCGGCCGAGCGTGCGGCCGCCTCGGTGCTCGCCTCGATCAGGTCGGCGACGGCTTCGGCTTGCGCGAGGTCGAGCTTGTCGTTCAGGAACGCGCGTCGCGTGAACTCGCCCGGCTCCGCGAGCCGTAGCCCGAAGCCACGCCCCGCATCCAGGCAGCGCTGCAGCAACAGCTGCATCACGATCGGCCCGCCATGCCCCTGTAGCTCGAGCACGTGCTCGCCGGTGTACGAATGCGGCGCGGGGAAATACAGCGCGATCCCACGGTCGAGCGGCGCGCCGTGCGCGTCGAGGAACGGCACGTAGCTCGCATGACGCGGCGCGAGCTTCTGCCCGCACAACGCGTCGATCAGCGGCAGCGCGGCCGCCTCGCCGCCGCGCCCGAACGACACGCGGACGACCCCGACCCCCCCCCGGCCGGCAGCGGTGGCAATGGCGACGATCGGATCGGAATCGGTAGCGAGCATGGGAATCAGAAAAATCGGGTAATCAGCGAGTCAATGGTGCGCCCGCGCAACAGCTCGGGCATCGGAACGCCGGCATTGTAGCGTGCCGGCTCACACGCCACTGGCGGCGACGCCGGATTCGGACTCGCCCGAATTTATCCCACCGGGGATAAGCCGAGTATCAGCCCGGCCTCATCACACACCGGCCATTTCGGACGAGTATGCGGGCCGAAGGGGCTTGGCAGTACGTCCCTCAATTTCACTCCCCATCCTGACCAAGGTCGGGATTCGTCCGAATGAGATACGTTTATCCCATATGGTTGTCTGAGACGCGGCAATGGAATTGCACAATCTCCCCATGCCGACATCCGAAGAAAAAGCCGCGTTCTCGGAACGCCTGAAATTCGCCCTGCGGCGCAGCCCGGAGAAGGTCACGGGCGCGACGGAGCTGGCGAACCGATTCAATCTGCGCCACCGCGGAACGCATCCCGTTTCGCCGCAAACCGCGCACAAATGGTTGACGGGCCGCACGATCCCGACGTCGGACAAACTCGAAACGCTGGCCGAATGGTTGCGCGTCGAAGTGCACTGGCTGCATTACGGGCCGTCACCGAGCGTGATCGAACATCCGACGCCGCAACCGCTGCCGCGCGACGAACGCTATCCGCCGACGCCCGAGACGATCGAACTCGCGTCGAAGATCGAGGCATTGTCTCCACACCAGCGCTACCTCGTTCAGGAACTGATCGAGCAGTTCTACGGCGATCCGAAACTCGAAGCGAAGAAAGCCTGAACGGCGGCCGCCGCACGCGCCGCCGCCGGGAAACAAAAAAGCCGCATGGTCATGAACCATGCGGCTTTTTTTGCGAGCATCGCGGATGGCTGGCCACCCGCGAATGCAACGGGCGTCAGGCCGGCTTCTTCTTGACGCCGCCGAGCTTGCGCGTGATGTAGTACTGCTGCGCGATCGACAGCACGTTGTTCACGACGTAGTACAGCACCAGACCAGCCGGGAAGAAGAAGAACATCACCGAGAACGCGATCGGCATGAACTTCATCATCTTCGCCTGGACCGGGTCCGGCGGCGTCGGGTTCAGGCTCGTCTGCACGAACATCGACACGGCCATCAGCACCGGCAGGATGAAGAACGGATCGCGCTGCGACAGGTCGTGAATCCACAGAATCCACGGCGCGCCGCGCATCTCGACCGATGCGAGCAGCACCCAGTACAGCGAGATGAACACCGGGATCTGGATCACGACCGGCAGGCAGCCGCCGAACGGATTGACCTTCTCGGTCTTGTACAGCTCCATCAGCGCCGAGTTCATCTTCTGCGGATCGCTCTTGAAGCGTTCGCGCAGCGCCTGCATGCGCGGCGTGATTTCCTTCATGCGCGCCATTGACTTGTAGCTGGCGGCCGACAGCGGGAAGAACACCGCCTTGATCAGCACCGTCAGCAGCACGATCGCCCAGCCCCAGTTGCCGACGTAGCCATGAATCTTCTCGAGCAGCCAGAACAGCGGCTTCGCGATGATCGTCACCCAGCCGTAGTCCTTCACGAGCTCCAGGCCCGGCGCGATGCCTTCGAGCATGCGCTCTTCTTCCGGACCGGCGAACAGGCGCGCCTGCACGTCGGCCGACTGGCCCGGCGCGATCGCGGCAACCGGCTGCTTCACGCCGACGCGGTACAGCGTCGGATCGATCTTTTCAGCGTAGATGTCGCGCTTCACGCCCTGCTGCGGAATCCAGGCCGACGCGAAGTAGTGCTGCACCATCGCGACCCAGCCGTTGTCGGCGGCCTTCTCGAAGTTCGCCTTGTTCTTGTCGAGGTCGCTGAAGTCGATCTTCTGGAAGTGCTTCGCGTCCGTATAGACCGCCGGCCCGAGGAACGTGTGCGAGAACATCGGCGTTTCGACTGCCGTGTTGTCGCGCACCAGTTCCATGTAGACCGTCGGCGTGACAGGCACCGTGCCGACGTTGTCGATCTTGGTGTCGACGCCGACCACGTAGCTGCCGCGCGTGAACGTGTAGGTCTTCACGACCTTCACGCCGCCCTTCACCGGCGATTCGAACGACAGCTTCAGCGTGTTCTGGTCGCCCGTCAGCGACGTCGGGCCCGCATTGACCTGCGTGTAGACGTCGTTGTGGTTCGGGAAATCGCCGCCGAGCAGGCCCGTGCGTGCGAGATACGTGTGGCCGGCCGTGTGGTCGAACAGCGTGATGTACAGGTCGGGCTGCTTGCCGTCGCCCTGCTTCTTCAGCGTCAGCTTCGCGAGCGTGCCGCCGCGCGTGTCGATTTCGCCGTCGTACACGTCGGTCGAGAATTTCACGAGCTGCGCCTGGGCGGCCGGAGCCGTCGTCGACGGTGCGGCGCCGGCCGCGGCGGCAGGCACTTCACCTGCGGTCGTCGTCGCGCCCGTGCCCGATGCGCCGCCGGCAGCGGCCGGGGCCGTGTGCGTGGCGCTCGGGAAGAACATCGACGGGCGTCCATGGTCCCGCTGCCAGTTGTCGTACAGCATGACAGCTGACATGAAGAAGATCACCCATAGGACGGTGCGTTTGATATCCATGCGTTGTCTCAGAGTCGATGGGACCGCGCGTCGGCTTCGCCGCGAGCGCGAGTGTCGGAGTTGGGCGGCGGGACGAGGTCGATGCCGCCCGCGGAAAACGGATGGCATCGGCACACGCGCCTGACGGCGAGATACGTGCCGCGCGCGGCGCCATGATACTGGATTGCCTCGCGCGCGTAATCCGAACAGGAAGGATAAAAACGGCAACGGTTGCCGAGCATCGGGCTCACGGCAACCTTGTAGAAGCGCAGCAAGGCGATCAATACCGTTTCCATACCTTGGGCGGCGCCGTACGACGCCGCGTCAAAACCGGCCGGGCGGGCGCGAACGCCGCACCGGGCACGGATGCGTCACTCGGACGCGGGCTTCGACGCGCGGCGGGCGATTTCCCGGACTGCCCTGTCGAGCAGTTCGCGGATTTCGGCCGCGCACATCGCCGCGAGCGGGGCGGAAGCCGCGCTCGGCAGCGCTTTCTTGTCGAAGCGCGTGTGCTGCCGCAGCAGCAGGTCGTAACCGGCGAATTCGGCCCGGCGCAAGCGAAACGCATCGCGCGCCAGCCGCTTCACGAGGTTACGGGTTACCGCTCGCGGCGCATACTTCTTGCCGATGACGAGCCCCAGACGCGCGGGCTGACCGGTCGGCTTGCCGTAGATCACGAAGTGCGCGGAACGCCGCCACGGGCGCAAACGAAAAACGGATGAAAATTCATCCGTTTTCAGAAGTCGCGCAGCTTTCGGGAAGGCGGCTTTCGTCTGCGACGGATTCGCACCCGGCTCGACGGCACCTTCCGCGGGACTGCGGACGGCGGACACAGCGCGCAACCTGCCTTAGATGGCGAGGCGCTTGCGGCCCTTCGCGCGGCGAGCGTTGATGACCTTGCGGCCACCTGCCGTCTTCATGCGGACACGGAAGCCATGGGTGCGCTTGCGGCGCGTCACGGACGGTTGGTAAGTACGTTTCATGATGTTCTCACTTGTTCGAGAATGTCGAAATTCAGGGGACCGCGTGCCCTTAACCGGAGGCATTCGGGCGAACGCAATCGCCGGGAATACAGGATTGGTTTTCGCGGAACCCGCTATTTAAACCGTTTTTCTCTTGACGGTCAATACCTTAGGAGTCGTCCGCCTGTGCACACCCCAAGCGATCCGGCCCCGCGCCCCACAAACCCAGCCTGTGGATAAGTCCCGCTGTGGCTGCGTTTGGCGTTAGAATCTCGCCTTATCTCCAAGAATCCCGCACGCCGCTTCGGCCCGCGCCTGCCCCGCCAAGACTGTGACGCAGGCGTCCGACGCACGCTCGCACGACCGCTTCGGGCCTTGTTGCGCGACCGCGACAAGGGCGCCGGCGAGCCGCGCTGTGCACGCAAAAACGACAGCTACTTGATGAACGATTTCTGGCAACACTGTTCCGCACTGCTGGAGCGCGAGCTGACGCCCCAGCAGTACGTGACGTGGATCAAACCCTTGGCCCCGGTGGCCTTCGATGCGTCGGCGAACACGCTGTCCATCGCCGCGCCGAACCGCTTCAAGCTGGACTGGGTCAAGAGCCAGTTTTCGGGGCGGATCGCCGATCTGGCCCGTGAATTCTGGAACACGCCGATCGAAGTCCAGTTCGTTCTCGATCCGAAGGCCGGCATGCGCAGCGCCGCCATGGGCGCCGCACCGGCTGCTCCGCGCGCGCCGCTGACGCCCGGCGGCCCGGCCGCGACGGTCGCCGCGATCGCCGCCAACCTGACCGCGCATGCCGCCGCCACGCCCAGCGCGCCGGCCGACGTGCCGATGACGCCGTCCGCGGCCGCCGCGCACCACCTGAACGCCGACGACGCCGACATCGACCTGCCGAGCCTGCCCGCGCACGAAGCGGCGGCCGGCCGCCGCACGTGGCGTCCGGGCCCGGGCGCCGCGCCCGCCAACGGCGGCGAAGCCGATTCGATGTACGAACGTTCGAAGCTGAACCCGGTGCTCACCTTCGACAACTTCGTGACCGGCAAGGCGAACCAGCTCGCTCGCGCCGCCGCGATCCAGGTCGCGGACAACCCCGGCATCTCGTACAACCCGCTGTTCCTGTATGGCGGCGTCGGCCTCGGCAAGACCCACCTGATCCACGCGATCGGCAACCAGTTGCTGCTCGACAAGGCCGGCGCTCGGATCCGCTACATCCATGCGGAACAGTACGTGTCCGACGTGGTGAAGGCGTACCAGCGCAAGGCGTTCGACGACTTCAAGCGCTACTACCACTCGCTCGACCTGCTGCTGATCGACGATATCCAGTTCTTCTCCGGCAAGTCGCGCACGCAAGAGGAATTCTTCTACGCGTTCGAGGCGCTGGTCGCGAACAAGGCGCAGGTGATCATCACCAGCGATACGTATCCGAAGGAGATCTCGGGCATCGACGATCGCCTGATCTCGCGCTTCGACTCGGGCCTCACCGTCGCGATCGAGCCGCCCGAGCTCGAGATGCGCGTCGCGATCCTGATGCGCAAGGCGCAATCGGAAGGCGTGAACCTGTCGGAAGACGTCGCGTTCTTCGTCGCGAAGCACCTGCGCTCGAACGTGCGCGAACTCGAAGGCGCGCTGCGCAAGATCCTCGCGTATTCGAAGTTCCACGGCCGCGAGATCTCGATCGAGCTGACCAAGGAAGCGCTGAAGGACCTGCTGACCGTGCAGAACCGGCAGATTTCGGTCGAGAACATCCAGAAGACCGTCGCCGACTTCTACAACATCAAGGTCGCCGACATGTATTCGAAGAAGCGCCCCGCGAACATCGCGCGGCCGCGGCAGATCGCGATGTATCTCGCGAAGGAACTCACGCAGAAGAGCCTGCCGGAGATCGGCGAGCTGTTCGGCGGGCGCGATCACACCACCGTGCTGCACGCGGTGCGCAAGATCGCCGACGAGCGCAGCAAGGACGCGCAGCTCAACCACGAGCTGCACGTGCTGGAACAGACGCTGAAGGGCTGAGCGGGCGGCCGCGCTTGATAATTCGGCCTCCGCCCCAATTTAAGGGGGGCGGTTCGGTTTTGAGGCACAATACTGGTTTGACCGCCCCGGTGGTGGCGGGCCAAGAGCCCGGCCGGCGGGGCGCTGCGTGGCTGCTGCGCTGCAGGCCGTTACTCAACGAAGGAACTCTATGCAACTGGTCAAGACCGAACGAGACACCCTCCTCAGGCCGCTGCAAACGGTCAGCGGCATCGTCGAACGCCGCCATACGTTGCCGATCCTCGCCAACCTGCTGATCACCAAGAACGGCCCGGACGTTTCATTCCTGTCGACCGACCTGGAGCTGCAGATCACCACGCGCGCCGATTTCGGCGTCGGCGGCGACCAGATCGCGACCACCGTCGCGGCCCGCAAGCTGCTCGACATCCTGCGCGCGATGCCTGACGGCCAGGTCACGCTGTCGCTCGCCGACAAGCGCCTCACCGTTCAATCGGGCAAGAGCCGTTTCGCACTGCAGACGCTGGCGGCCGACGAGTTCCCGACCGTCGCGCAGGCGAAGGATTTCGGCGCAACGCTCACCGTCCCGCAGAAGTCGTTCCGCCAGTTGCTCGGCATGGTGCACTTCGCGATGGCGCAGCAGGACATCCGCTACTACCTGAACGGCATGCTGCTCGTCGTCGACGGCGACCAGCTGATGGCCGTGGCCACCGATGGCCACCGCCTCGCGTTCTCGTCGATGAAGCTCGAAGGCGGCACGTTCGGCCGCCAGGAAGTCATCGTGCCGCGCAAGACGATTCTCGAGCTGCAGCGCCTGCTCGAGGACATCGACGACACCGTCACCATCGACATCGCGCAAACCCAGGCCAAGTTCACGTTCGGCCAGGTCGAGCTCGTGTCGAAACTCGTCGAGGGCAAGTTCCCCGACTTCCAGCGCGTGATCCCGAAGGCGCACAAGAACACGTTCGAGATCGGCCGTGAAGAACTGCAGCGTTCGCTGCAGCGCGCGGCGATCCTGACCTCGGACAAGTTCAAGGGCGTGCGCTGCATCATCGCGCCGGGCCAGTTGAAGATCATGTCGACCAACGCCGATCAGGAAGAGGCGCAGGAAGAACTGGAAATCGCTTATCAGGGCGATACCGTCGACATCGGCTTCAACGTCACGTATCTGCTCGACGTGCTCGCGAACCTGAAGGTCGACACCGTGCAGGTGAGCCTTGGCGACGCCAGCTCGAGCGCGCTGATCACCGTGCCCGAGAACGACGAGTTCAAGTATGTCGTGATGCCGATGCGCATCTGACGCGTTCGACATCGCGACACACACCAGGGGGCGGCAAGCCCCTTTGGCGTTTTTATGGCGAACCGACAACCCGCCCCTTTGGTGCCTCTTCGGTGCCCCGGGGCGGGCCAGGAAACTCGAGCGGCCGGCGATTTCCCCCGCTGAAACGCACCGCGCCGCCACGAGAGTGGCCCCGCAGAACCGGAAGATATCCATGAGTGAACAGCACAATTCGCGACCCGATAACAGCAGCTACGGCGCTTCGTCGATCCAGATCCTCGAGGGGCTGGAAGCGGTGCGCAAGCGCCCCGGGATGTACATCGGCGACACGTCGGACGGCACCGGTCTGCACCACCTCGTGTTCGAGGTGCTCGACAACTCGATCGACGAAGCGTTGGCCGGGTACTGCAACGACATCCACGTGACGATTCACGCCGACAACTCGATTTCCGTGACCGACAACGGCCGCGGGATTCCGACCGACGTGAAGATGAACGACAAGCACGAGCCGAAGCGCAGCGCCGCCGAGATCGTGATGACCGAGCTGCACGCCGGCGGCAAGTTCGACCAGAACAGCTACAAGGTGTCCGGCGGCCTGCACGGCGTGGGCGTGTCGTGCGTGAACGCGCTGTCGAGCTGGCTGCGCCTCACCGTGCGCCGCGACGGCAAGAAGCGTTTCATGGAGTTCCATCGCGGCGTCGCGCAGGATCGCGTGCTCGAAGTGGTGGACGGCGTGGAAGTGTCGCCGATGCTCGTGACGGGCGACACCGAGAACCGCGGCACCGAAGTTCACTTCATGGCCGATCCGACCATTTTCGGCACGGTCGAGTATCACTACGACATCCTCGCGAAGCGGATGCGCGAGCTTTCGTTCCTGAACAACGGCGTGCGGATTCGTCTCACCGACCTGCGCTCGGGCAAGGAAGACGATTTCGCGTTCGCCGGCGGTGTGAAGGGCTTCGTCGAGTACATCAACAAGACGAAGACCAACCTGCACCCTACGGTATTCTTCGCCACCGGCGAGAAGGACAACGTGGGCGTCGAAGTCGCGATGCAGTGGAACGACAGCTACAACGAGAACGTGCTGTGCTTCACGAACAACATCCCGCAGCGCGACGGCGGCACGCACCTGACCGGCCTGCGGGCCGCGATGACGCGCGTCATCAACAAGTACATCACCGACAACGAAATCGCGAAGAAGGCGAAGGTCGAGACGACCGGCGACGACATGCGCGAAGGGCTGTCGTGCGTGCTTTCCGTGAAAGTGCCGGAGCCGAAGTTCAGCTCGCAGACGAAGGACAAGCTGGTGTCGTCCGAAGTGCGTGCGCCGGTTGAAGAAGTCGTCGCGAAGGCGCTGGAAGAGTTCCTGCTCGAGACGCCGATCGACGCGAAGATCATTTGCGGGAAGATCGTCGAAGCCGCGCGTGCGCGCGATGCTGCGCGCAAGGCCCGCGAGATGACGCGCCGCAAGGGTGTGCTCGATGGCGTCGGCCTGCCGGGCAAGCTCGCGGACTGCCAGGAGAAAGACCCGGCGAAGTGCGAAATCTACATCGTCGAGGGTGACTCGGCAGGGGGGTCGGCCAAGCAAGGGCGTGATCGCAAGTTCCAGGCGATCCTGCCGCTGCGCGGCAAGGTGCTGAACGTCGAGAAGGCGCGCTACGACAAGCTGCTGTCGTCGGAGCAGATCGTCACGCTCGTGACCGCGCTCGGTTGCGGGATCGGCAAGGAAGATTACAACCTCGACAAACTGCGCTATCACCGCATCATCATCATGACCGACGCGGACGTGGACGGTGCGCACATCCGGACGCTGCTGCTCACGTTCCTGTATCGCCAGATGCCGGACATGATCGAGCGCGGCTATGTGTATATCGCGCAGCCGCCGCTTTACAAGATCAAGGCGGGCAAGGACGAGCGGTATCTGAAGGATGACGCGGAGCTCAACGCGCACATGCTGCGGTTGGCGCTGCAAGGGTCGGAGCTGGTGCCGGGTGAAAATGCGGCGGCGATTTCTGGGGATGCGCTTGGGGAGCTGGCAAGGTCGTATCTGCTGTCGCAGAGCGTGATCGATCGGTTGAGCCGGTTGTATGATCCGGCGGCGCTGGAAGCGGTCATGGATGGGGTTGCGATCGACCTCTCCAATGAGGAGTCGACCGAGGCTTCGGCGAAGGCGCTTCATGCTGCGTTGCATGACGAAGCGCTGAAGAACGAAGTGCGCGTAGTGCCTTCGTATGATCCGGTTCGGGAACAGCGGTCGCTGAATGTCGAGCGGACACATCACGGCAATGTGCGGGTTTCGGTCATCGATCAGGAATTCCAGCACACGGCGGATTATCAGCAGCTCGTGGCCACCGCGAATACGTTCACGGGGCTTATCGGGGAAGGTGCCGTTATCAAGCGTGGTGAGCGCAGCATGGCCGTTAGCGACTTCAAGAGCGCGATGAAGTGGCTGCTGGCGGATGCTGAACGGAACGTGTCGAAGCAGCGGTATAAGGGGCTGGGGGAGATGAACCCCGGGCAGCTTTGGGAAACGACGATGGATCCGGCGGTGCGGCGGTTGCTGCGTGTGCAGATCGAGGACGCGATTGCGGCGGATGGGATCTTTACTACGCTGATGGGGGATGATGTCGAGCCGCGGCGGGCGTTTATTGAGTCGAATGCGTTGCGGGCGGGGAATATTGACGTTTGATTAAGATAACGTAGATATCCACCAACAACTCGCATATTTAAACAAAGCCGACGTTCGTCGGCTTTTTAAATAATATTGGCAAGATGGATGTGAAATTTATGAGCAATGAAGCCTGCTCACAAATTCACTTTCGGGTAACCGACGATTCGATCATCAATCAGCTTCCATCTCACCAACAGCCAATACAGCGATTCAAGACATGCAACAATCACTGAAACTAACCGAGGTCGCCACATGAGCAAGAATGACTATTCTGCCGACCCTCTATCAGTAGTACGCGGCTGGCCCATCAAGAAAATCCCCCTAAACAAAATAAAATCAAAAGAAAATTTCGCACTCGACGAAATATTTCAAAACAAATACATTGGATATTTAAGAGGAAAGCTAACCGCCTATGCCACTCGCGAACCGATAATCAATATAAAGCCCGGATTTTTCAAACCCAAAAAGCCAGATGGCGGATTCGATTACATCATAGACGAAGTCGATTCCAGTCACATTTCCGCCATGTCATATTTAATTCAGCGAGGTGATAGACAACCGCTCTATATTTACAAAAATCCAAACAAGTCAGATCCACATCACTATGTTTGCCCAGACGACGTCTCCACCTACTTTGCCTATCAAAATCTCGGGATCGAGATCGTTCCAGTAGTTTTACTCGACAATCCTGGCGACATCAAAGAATCAGCAATTGGAATAAAAACTATAATCTCATCGAGAATTGGGCCGATATCCTACATGAGCAACACCGTTGGAGTGACGCATGACTTGGTGCCATCCTTTTTTGAACTAGACCGCCCAGAAGATTCAACATCAATTGACAGAATAATCGAAGCCGTTGATTTTGCGAGAAATAAAGTCAGAAAATTCCATCGCGACGGCGATGAGGTAATGCACTACCATCATACGCTGCATTCCGTTTTGCTTAGGGTCAGAGAGTCTCTAGTTTCAATAAAAATTCTATTTGAGAATGAGCTCCACCTAAATTCCATCTCCATCCTAAGAAGTCTATATGAACTCGCCCTGACTTTTTACGTAGATTGGCTGGCCCCCACGGAGATGTATCGATACTTGCAACTTGCGGCAGTTGAAAATCAAAAGAAATGGGAAGAGCGCTGCAAGAATATGTACAAAGACGAAGTAAAAAGAAGGGAACTCTCAGAGCAAGATGCGAAATTACTTATTGATGGTCACATTCGCGCGTACAGACTTGCCAGTGTAATCAGCGAGAAAGCGAGGATTTTTCCATTTGGCATCGATCATCACCGAGATATTTACGAATTTCTTTCGGACATAACTCATCACGACTTTAGCATGATCGCACGCTACACATACACACTCGAGCACGGAGACAGCGCCGTGTTTGTCGAAGATGCAAAACGAACAGTAATCCATTTTGCCGACTTACTGTCCGCCTCAATCGTAACAAGAATACTTGGAGATACTGGAGTCACCGATAATCCATCGCCCAAATGGCGATTAACTGACCCTGATCCAATAAATAGTACGATCCAAAAGTAGAGAAATTCGGCATGATGTGTCGACGGCATCATCGACGCGATCGAGCGACCCATGCGAGTCGAGTTGTTCAATTCGCATCAGCATTCACTCGAAAACGTTAAGGCGCTATTTTTTAGCCATCGCCGTAATGAGCGCCTGGCGGCATTGATCCAGAACTTCAAGCGACGTCGCCTGATCTCAAAGAAGACGCTTTCAATGCTGTTCTCCGGCGACACTTTCCAGCGCATTCAGGAAGACGGCCTGACGCTAGACACTCATCTGCTAGCCGTGCTCGAAATCGTCGCGATCACGTTCAAGAGTTTCCATTTTCTACGTCGCGTGTTCGACCTGAGCCAACACTACCGCGAGGCCACCAACGAGGAAGTGGAAGCGTTCATAGCGCACGAAAACATTGCTGTGGAGGACGCCGCGGCCTTCGTGGCTAAGGCCGGCCCACTCATCCGAAAGAAAATATCTTTCATTTCACAATCAGGCATTCTCGATGCCCACACTGGCCGCCAAATCGCCAACGCCGCGCAACAATTCAATCTGCAAGTCCGAATCGACGAAGATGACCGGATCATTTTGCCGACCGACAAAGCGGAACTCCGAAAGTTGCTGAAATTTCTCGACGAGGACTATTACGAATCGGCGCTGTACAAAAGCCACTTCGTGTCAAACTCGAAGCGGCTAGCCGACTGACATCGCTATTCCGGGCTTTTTAAAGCGAGAGATTGACCCGAACTCTCTTTCTTGTTCGATTCGATGTTCTCATCCATCCTCACACATTAACTCATTGGCGCACAAGGCCGTATTTAGCACAACGCTTCCGTTATATTGGATGATTCGGCAAAATTGGCGTCGTTTATAATCAGCATGAAAAACGTGAACGAAGACGCGCCGGTCTATAACACCAAGACGTCGACAGCGGCACGGCTTCGCGGCTTCGAAACTGATAAAAACGGTCTGCTCGCCGCCAAGGCCGCGCTACTCGACACGCCCCCATTCACGCCTTCCAACGCCCTGCCAAATCCACTGTGACGCGACTCGCGCCCCCCGCGCCACCCTTCGGGTCGAGGCGAGCGCCGCACGCGCGGCGCAGCGCACCCTTGACGCTACTATGGAAAATGCTCATTGGTTGCGCGCGACGCCTCGACGACCGAAACCATGGAAAGCGGCTTTTGGTCGCGAGAATCGCGGCAAACCCCAAATGCCGCTATCGATGTCGAGCTCCATCGTCATATTTCCCATCCGCGATACTCCAAGGCGCGTTCGATGCAATCCCTGTCGGGATAGTGCCGACGGAATTCAGGCAGGACCAAGGTGGGCTGCAGCGATCTCACGAAATTTTCCAACCCTCCGTCGAGCCCCGCTTCTTGCAGATCGTGGACCCTCCGATTGCTAATCCGAATGCGGTATTCGGTATCGAAGGCAACCAGATTCGAATCGTATGCAAAGTGATGCAACTTGCACAGCGCGACGCCGTTGTTGACTTCGTCGGTGCTGTCAGGCGCAGCGACTGGGACAATATGTGCCGCGTCTAACAGTTTGAGCTGCACGCCGCAAAACGCGCACCGATGAAGATACGCGTCGAGCACCCGTCGGCTGAAATCTTTTGCTCGATATTTTTGCCTGATCGTCTTGATAAGCAAACGTCGTGGCCCGTTCCGAACACTCTGAATGTCCTCATCAGACAAATCATCGAGGTGATCCATCAGCGCAATGTCTCGATGCGCCCAACCCGTTTGGTGAAAAAGGTCCTTGCAGGACACATACTCCATGAAGAGGAATGGCGCAAAAGCGACTACCACTTCGTTCTCTTTCTCTTGCGTGGAGAATGCGCCCTCTTGCGCAGCCAACAACGTCTGCTCTTTTACCTGCGCCGACGGTGAAACCGAGTTTTGTTGGATATGGGCCTCGACATCCCAAGCGGCGAACACGCCCAATTCGTCCCGCCAACCAAGGAGTAGCGTCCTCTCGCCCTTTCGCTGCTCCAACTGGCCGCTCGTTGACTGGATTCGGTATTCATTCCACGCGCGGCTTCCGCCTCCGTGAGTGCAGTTCCAAATGTAGACCCGCAGGTTTAAGACCATCCCCGAATCAGACTCTCGGGCCCGAATCAGAAAGGGATGCCGACGCTCGATGACAACCGGAAGCCAACCACTCTCTTTGATCGAGTCCAGCACTCTGCCCAGCAAGTCAGTCTTTGCAAGTCGCGACATTGTTCCCCCGGTTGCGGTTCTTTGCGTCAGATGATAGCGAAACCTTACGAGCTCTGGGATACGAGAAATTCCTGGCATCGGCCCAGGTTATCGTATTACAATAAACTACTAGTTAGATGCATTCGCAAAATCGGTGCGCCACATAGAGGAACAGAATGGTCCGTCCGCATGTCTCCGAACCCCGGGACAACATCGCGAGCCTCCGGCTCACCCTGAACGAACGGCAAGAAATGGAGGCAATCTCCAATGTGTTGGGGTTCAAGTCGCTGAGCGACTACATTCGCCATCTTCACAACACCGCCGCGAGGCAGGACAAGAAGCCGGAGCGAATCAACGGCGAGAGCTATGGCCCCTTCTCGGTCGCTCACGAAACGAAGCTCGGCAAGATATACAACGGCAACTCGCTCGAATATTTGCATCATCGCGCGAAGCCCAATTCCGTCAACTTGATCATGACCTCGCCGCCCTTCGGCTTGGTTCGCAAGAAGTCGTATGGCAATGAGGATGCGGCCGCTTACTGCGATTGGTTCCGCCCGTTCGCGGAGGGGTTCAACCGCGTGCTGCGCGACGATGGAAGCTTGGTGATCGACATCGGCGGCGCCTGGAAGCCTGGCACGCCGACACGGTCTCTCTACCACTTCAAGCTGTTGATCATGCTCTGTGAGGAGTTCGGCTTTCACCTCGCCCAGGAGCACTACTGGTGGAACCCGGCCAAGCTGCCCTCGCCTGCGGAGTGGGTCAACATTCGCCGGGTGCGCGTCAAAGACGCCGTTAACTGCGTGTGGTGGCTCTCGAAAACGCCGTATCCGAAAGCGAACAACAAGCGAGTTCTCGCACCGTATTCCGAGTCGATGAAGGGGCTCTTGAAGAACGGCTACAAGGCGAAGCTGCGACCGTCCGGGCATGACATCTCGGAAAAATTCTCGAAGGACAACGGCGGATCCGTGCCGCCCAATTTGCTCGCCATCGCGAACACCGAGAGCAACGGGCAATACCAAGACTACTGCCGCGCGAACGAGATCGACATTCACCCGGCCCGCTTCCCTGCGCTGCTACCGGAGTATTTCATCAGGATGCTGACCGATCCGGACGATCTGGTGGTCGACCCATTCGCCGGGTCATGTGTGACCGGTATGGTGGCTGAAAATCTGCGCCGAAAATGGGCCTGCGTCGAGCTGTCGAGCGAATACATTCGCGGCGGCATGGCGCGTTTCCAAACCGGCACCGAAAACGCGCGCTCGCGTCCCGCTAATTACTCGATCAGCACGCCTTGCTCGCAGCCGACAGACGAAACGGAGGTGCCGTTGGTAGCAAACGGCGGGGCCACAAGATAAGAGACGCCAAGCGCTGGCGCTAGACAGGATTGGCGGCAAGTCTGCGATGCAGCCTTGCCGCCCACGCGATCAAGGCCCCGCTCGCCAATCCTGAAAAATCAGTCAGGCCAATCGGCTTTGCCCCGTTCGTTGATTCTTCGAAGCCCGCCAATCCCGAACACACCACCGCGCAGTCGCGAAGCATCGTTCGCGCTTGCTCGACGCTTTCGGGACGCGAATCGCGGCAATAGCGCACAAGCTGGGATATCGCGTCGACGATTGCGGCTGACGCCGATAGCGGGGAGCCGAACCATTTGCATTCGAAGTGGGCGACGTCGATTCCGGTTGCGGCGTCTCGAATCGAGACATCGGCGCGCGCCAGGCCCATTCCTGCGCTCAGAGCTTCCGCCGTCTCTCGGATCACGGCTTCGGATGGGTCTAGATGCTCGGCCGCTCGCTTGGGCAGCGCGTTCTGCCATCTGATCCGATAACGCCCGACGGCCATGATCTCGGAGCCACCGGCAATCGAGCCCTTCCATCTAATCCGCGCGCCCGTTTCCATCGCCAAAGCTTCGGCCGCCGAAAGCGCGGTCGCCAATTCGAGCTTCTGCCAGTCTTCCAACTGAGCGACCAGCGTGCTCGACAAAATGGAGCGTATCGCGTCCTCGTCCATGCGCTCGACGCCTTCGAACAGAAGCATCGAATCCGCGGCCATCCGGTAGAGCGGCGACAAACCCTTGCGCGCGTCCCTTATCGCAGCCGCGCCAGGCCTGCGCCGCCCTGCAGGCGACAACATCACCTCGCGCAGCATCCGAGTGCGGCTGGCGCGTTCGAGAAGGCCCACGCGCGCATGTATCCAATCCTGGTCAGGGCCGAGCCTGTGCCGGCGAATGGCCGACAGTGTCAGCGACTCGGCTTCCCGAAGCACCCAGGCGAGAACATGGTTGCGGCGAGTCAGCGTGGAGAGCGCCGGCTCGGACACGACAAAGAGAGTCGAGTCACCTGAAAGCTCCTGCTCGCAGAGCGTCGCCCGAGCGTCGACGACTCCTGGTATCTGGCCAGAGTGCGTTTGAGTTTCGAAAGTGATCGAGGATCGAATGTCTCGCGGGTTTGCGATCACGCGCTCCGCGATGCGCCGAACCCCGTCAGAAAGTGCCCAGCGTAGCAAAAGCTCCTCGCGCTCCTCGATGTCGGCGCGCGGAGTCTTCGAATCCCATCCGTTGCCATGTGGAGATCGATGGCAGCGCAAGAGCGCGGCTAAGCAATGGTCGGACAGCGTGGAGTCAAGTGGGATGCTCAGGGCGCAAGCTCCATGAAACGTTGCTCGACGTCGGCCGCCACGCCGCTCGACAGTCTCCAAGCCGAGACGATAGCCGAGGAGCAATCCATCGCTTCCGCGCGGCTGATGCCGTCGAGCAACGGCAAAAAGGTCGAGGCCATCACCACGACGAAGGTCTCTTGCGTCTGCGGCGTCGGTGCCGACAGAAAATCGATGTCGGGGTCCATCGCGGCGGCAAGCTTCAAGAAATCAATAACGGGCGCTCCGCCCAACTCGCGGTGCCGATTGACGATCGCCCACAAATCCGCGACCGGATTCGGCAACGCGGCGTCAGCGCGCCCTTTCAGCAACCCAAGCTTTTCGAGCCGTTCTCGGACAAAGGCCGCCGGGTCTTCGGGTATGCCGATTCGAACCCACGTGAAGCGCCGCGACAACGCGAAACTGATCTGCTCCAACTGCGACTTGTCGACTTGGTTGAGCGTGCACAGCATCGCCCATGCGGGACTGGGGGCGAACTCGTGCTCTGCCTTGGAAGGGTTGGGCTTTGGCAGGATGCGATAGCTCTCGCTTGTCGCGTCTTCGACCTTCACTCGATACGGCAGGGAAGTCGATTGCCCACTCAGAACGGAAAACAACGGCCCGATCACCTTGTCGATCGGGCAGCGATTTAGCTCGTCGATGATAATCGGCTTGTGGAAATCCCGCAGCATGGCGCCGGGCACAAATCCCATCTTGCCCGGCCCAAGCGGTTGATACCCGCCGACGAGATCTTGAGAACTCCATGACGATGATGCCGTCAACAGCGTGTAAGGCTCCTCGCCCTCCGAAAGAGCGTCGCCCGCGATCTGCTCGGCCACGTATTGGGCAAGCGTGGTCTTGCCGGTCCCGGGCGGCCCATGAAAGACGAAATGCCGCTTGCCAGCGGCCAAGGCTGCGTTGATCAGCTTGTAGACAACCGGCGGAACGCCGAAGAGATCCGGAGCTGGCAACACCTCCAAATTCTGCGCGGGCTCGATTTCGGCGTCCGCTTCGGCCTCGAACACCGAGCCAAGGTCGTATTGCAGCCGCTCCATGTCCTCTCGGCTGGCCGCCGAGTAAACGCCGAAGTTCGCGTTCCCGTCGCTCAGCCACGCCGACAGCGTGGCCGTCGCGTCTTCGTAGGTAAAGAGATCACCCGAAGCGAGTTGGATTGGCTTGGGCTCGGCCATTGTCTTGATCAGGCTGATGTGCGCGATGGGATAGGCCGTCTTCGGCGTCTCGCGGCCTTTGTAGGACAAGGTACTGTCCTGGACGTTGAAGTCGGTCAGGACATCGCCCGATGTGCCGACCGGCAACGCCTTGGCAAACGCGAACTGGACAATCCATTCCCATTCGTCCGGAAACCTATAGCTGGCTGGCCCTAGCTTGATCGCCGGCATCAGCCGGAACGCCGCGAGCGCGCACTTGCCAGCGCCGTTGTTGATGTAGCCGGGGGTCGTCGCGGCCGGAGGCGTCACGCCTGACGAATCTTGCGCGAGCCGGGCGACTGGAACCTCGCGCGTCGCGTCGATGTGGACGATCCATCGGGGTGGCTTGCTGCTCACCCCGCTCGGCTTCGCCCAATAACCGGTGTGATCAAGAACCTCTTCTTTGAGGGATAGATCCTTTGTTCCCGACGAACGGCGGGTATATGCGAAAGGACGAAGCGGGGCGGAGCTGGCGGCCTTTGCGGCGGCTTCTGCCCCTAGGATGTTGCGTGGCAAGGATGGCAAAACAGACCCTTTCTTCGGAGTTTTTCGCCATATTACGCGGGTCCGCCGCTAGTTACGAGCTCTGCTCCGATCGTGAGGAAGTACTTTCGATGACGATTCGCACACGCGACACCAAAAAGAGCTTGCAGAGTGCTCTTTTTTGTTTGCTCAACATTATCAGAACGTCGGCAAATCGATGATTTTGAAATGTCTATCGTTCTTCTCGATGCGAAGTTCAAGTCCAAGGGAACCCGCGTGTAATGCGGTATTGATTCCCCTCCTTTTGCACCATCTTTGCAGAAGACAAGCGCAACAAAGCGAAGATCGAAAAAGGCAATGGTTAAGATGTTATATGCCAATTTTTCTGAAGAGGCAAAACACCGCCAGATCTTCCCAAGCAGGAGCTGACCTTACTTGCCGTGAATGCTGGAAACACTGCTCTACCTGAAGCGTTATGGCGTCGTAAAAGGCAATGCAACGATGGCGGGCGGGTTGATTCAGGAGGTGACAGCAACAACCCCATCGAAGGCCTCGAACAGGCTTAGAGGACGATCCAGTCTCGTGCCTTGCAGAAGCGCATGTGACAGGCCACGCATCCGACCATCAGACGGGACGGACGGCAGGCGTCGTCGTTCATCGAAATCTAAGTCTATGTCGTGGTTTCCTGCGACGAAAACTCAAGAAGATATGCCGATTGGCCACTCGTCAAATTTTCTATATTTCGAGATGCCTAGTTAGGTAGACTCAAACAGCATCATCGCAAAAAGCGCGGGCCGCATGGGCTGCCACCCATACGACCCGCTGACCACCACCAACTCGGACAAGGAGTCGGAAGATGGCTAACGCCTATAGTAAGTCACGGCCCAAGAAGCTCAAACAGTATCCAACGGTTGAGCTGCCCCTCAGCAACGAGCCTGACCCTCCCCAAGATAGCCAACCGTACATGCCATGGATGCGCGCTATCGATGCGCATTTCGAGATGTTCGGATTCAAGCCGGGTGATCGCGTCTATCTTCGGTTCAACTTTGATTCTCGAAGGGTCATCATCACGCCCGACTACAGCGCGCTGAACTGGCGAGAGCAGCTCTATGGCGCAGCTGTGCAAGAAGAGAAGGATCTGGAATACGCAGCGCTAGCCCCTTTGCGCAGATCTACTGTCTGGTAATGGCTCGGTGTGAAGCACTTCGGCGCACGCCTTGACGCAAATGATCCGCGGCGGCGCTGCAAGTAACGTCAACAATCGTCACAACAGACGAAAAGTTGCATTCTGCCCTCTCCGCATCCGACGGCATCCCAAACGTCAGTGCATGCAGCACGGCATGCAGCCAGGCCGAATACTCCACACACATTTCCATCGCCGAATGCAAAAACCCCCGCCTTGTCGGGCGGGGGTTCTTGGCTTGAGGGGAGCCTGACGATTACCTACTTTCACACGGGAATCCGCACTATCATCGGCGTAGAGTCGTTTCACGGTCCTGTTCGGGATGGGAAGGGGTGGGACCGACTCGCTATGGTCATCAGGCAAAGAGGGTTGTTCTGCTGGCGTGGCCAACAGAACCAATCTGGGAAGAAGCAGTAATTTTGGGTTGTGAGCTGTATCTCACACGTACGCGGTACTTCAACCGTCGTACGTCGAGTGCCTTGCACTCGACGCTCGATGTCCGTAAGCGCTAAAGCGCCAACGGGCATCGAGACAGACTTGTTATAGGATCAAGCCTTACGGGCAATTAGTATCAGTTAGCTGAACGCATTACTGCGCTTACACACCTGACCTATCAACGTCCTGGTCTCGAACGACCCTTCAAGGGGATCCAGTCCCCAGGGATATCTCATCTTAAGGCGAGTTTCCCGCTTAGATGCTTTCAGCGGTTATCTCTTCCGAACATAGCTACCCGGCGATGCCACTGGCGTGACAACCGGTACACCAGAGGTTCGTCCACTCCGGTCCTCTCGTACTAGGAGCAGCCCCCTTCAAATATCCAACGCCCACGGCAGATAGGGACCAAACTGTCTCACGACGTTTTAAACCCAGCTCACGTACCTCTTTAAATGGCGAACAGCCATACCCTTGGGACCGGCTACAGCCCCAGGATGAGATGAGCCGACATCGAGGTGCCAAACACCGCCGTCGATATGAACTCTTGGGCGGTATCAGCCTGTTATCCCCAGAGTACCTTTTATCCGTTGAGCGATGGCCCTTCCATACAGAACCACCGGATCACTATGACCTGCTTTCGCACCTGCTCGACTTGTCGGTCTCGCAGTTAAGCACGCTTATGCCATTGCACTATCAGCACGATTTCCGACCGTACCTAGCGTACCTTCGTACTCCTCCGTTACGCTTTGGGAGGAGACCGCCCCAGTCAAACTGCCTACCATGCACTGTCCCCGACCCGGATCACGGGCCAAGGTTAGAACCTCAAACAAACCAGGGTGGTATTTCAAGGACGGCTCCACCGAAACTAGCGTTCCGGTTTCATAGCCTCCCACCTATCCTACACAGATCGGTTCAAAGTCCAATGCAAAGCTACAGTAAAGGTTCATGGGGTCTTTCCGTCTAGCCGCGGGTAGATTGCATCATCACAAACACTTCAACTTCGCTGAGTCTCGGGAGGAGACAGTGTGGCCATCGTTACGCCATTCGTGCAGGTCGGAACTTACCCGACAAGGAATTTCGCTACCTTAGGACCGTTATAGTTACGGCCGCCGTTTACCGGGACTTCAATCAAGAGCTTGCACCCCATCATTTAATCTTCCGGCACCGGGCAGGCGTCACACCCTATACGTCCACTTTCGTGTTTGCAGAGTGCTGTGTTTTTATTAAACAGTCGCAGCCACCAGTTTATTGCAACCCCTTCACCCTCTGCCCGCAGGGGCATCAAGCTACAAGGGCGTACCTTATCCCGAAGTTACGGTACCAATTTGCCGAGTTCCTTCTCCCGAGTTCTCTCAAGCGCCTTAGAATACTCATCTCGCCCACCTGTGTCGGTTTGCGGTACGGTCATCATTAGACTGAAGCTTAGAGGCTTTTCTTGGAACCACTTCCAATTGCTTCGCTCCCGAAGGAGCTCGCGCCACACCCTTGAATTACGCGCCCGGATTTGCCTAAGCGCCTTCTCCAATGCAGCGACCGGGACTTCCAACACCCGGACAACCTTCCGCGATCCGTCCCCCCATCGCATCTAACAATGGTGCAGGAATATTGACCTGCTTCCCATCAGCTACGCATTTCTGCCTCGCCTTAGGGGCCGACTCACCCTACGCCGATGAACGTTGCGTAGGAAACCTTGGGCTTACGGCGAGGGGGCCTTTCACCCCCTTTATCGCTACTCATGTCAGCATTCGCACTTCCGATACCTCCAGCACCCTTTACAAGGCACCTTCGCAGGCTTACGGAACGCTCTCCTACCATGCGAGCAAAGCTCGCATCCGCAGCTTCGGTATATAGCTTAGCCCCGTTACATCTTCCGCGCAGGACGACTCGATCAGTGAGCTATTACGCTTTCTTTAAAGGGTGGCTGCTTCTAAGCCAACCTCCTGACTGTTTTAGCCTTCCCACTTCGTTTCCCACTTAGCTATATTTGGGGACCTTAGCTGGCGGTCTGGGTTGTTTCCCTCTTGACACCGGACGTTAGCACCCGATGTCTGTCTCCCGTGATTGCACTCTTCGGTATTCGGAGTTTGCTATGGCGGGGTAATCTGCAATAGACCCCCCAACCATGACAGTGCTCTACCCCCGAAGGTGAGACACGAGGCACTACCTAAATAGTTTTCGGAGAGAACCAGCTATTTCCAGGTTTGTTTAGCCTTTCACCCCTATCCACAGCTCATCCCCTAACTTTTCAACGTTAGTGGGTTCGGACCTCCAGTACGTGTTACCGCACCTTCATCCTGGCCATGGATAGATCACCTGGTTTCGGGTCTACGCCCAGCAACTGAACGCCCTATTCGGACTCGCTTTCGCTACGCCTGCCCTATACGGTTAAGCTTGCTACTGAACGTAAGTCGCTGACCCATTATACAAAAGGTACGCCGTCACCCCTTACGAGGCTCCGACTGTTTGTATGCATGCGGTTTCAGGATCTATTTCACTCCCCTCCCGGGGTTCTTTTCACCTTTCCCTCACGGTACTGGTTCACTATCGGTCGATCACGAGTATTTAGCCTTGGAGGATGGTCCCCCCATCTTCAGACAGGATTTCACGTGTCCCGCCCTACTTGTCGCACACCTAGTTCTTTCATACTGTTTTCGCCTACAGGGCTATCACCTGCTATGGCCGCACTTTCCAGAGCGTTCGGCTAACAATACAAATAAAGAGTGCAAGGCTCATCCCATTTCGCTCGCCACTACTTTGGGAATCTCGGTTGATTTCTTTTCCTGCGGTTACTTAGATGTTTCAGTTCACCGCGTTCGCTTCACTGGACCTATGTATTCAGTCCAGGATGACCCAAAAGGGCCGGGTTTCCCCATTCGGACATCTACGGATCAAAGCTCGTTTGCCAGCTCCCCGTAGCTTTTCGCAGGCTACCGCGTCCTTCATCGCCTGTGATCGCCAAGGCATCCACCACATGCACTTGTTCGCTTGACCCTATAACGAGTCTGTCTCATCTTTCGACGCTACAGTCGCTACAGGTTGAGTTCTCGCGTTGTGCCGTATTCCAATTAGAGTCAAACTTAGAGTTCGAATCATCTTGAGATACATCGATACAATCACAACCCGGATAACTTCCACGTCCATCTCAAGACGCTTCCGCTATCCAAATTACTTACTTCTTCCAGATTGTTAAAGAACGACAGCCGATATCG
>NZ_NKFN01000003.1:0-217494 GCF_002223355.1 Burkholderia sp. HI2761
AAGCGCAGTAATGCGTTCAGCTAACTGATACTAATTGCCCGTAAGGCTTGATCCTATAACAAGTCTGCCTTGTGTCGATGATCGTTAGTGCTTCAGCACTGACGAGCATCCCACGCAGAGCGTCGAGCAGCGAAGCTGATCGATGCGGCGCACCGGTTGAAGTACCGGTGACCTGCGTAGCAAGACGAGACAAGTTGGATTCTCGTGTGTGATACACACAACTCAAAATTACTGCTTCTTCCAAGATTGGTTGCGCTGCGAAGCAACGCAACAACCCCCTTTGCCTGATGACCATAGCGAGTCGGTCCCACCCCTTCCCATCCCGAACAGGACCGTGAAACGACTCTACGCCGATGATAGTGCGGATTCCCGTGTGAAAGTAGGTAATCGTCAGGCTCCCTAAGCCAGAAACCCCCGCCCGACAAGGCGGGGGTTTTTGCATTGGCGCGACGGAAATGCACTTGGCCCGGCGAAGCGCTGTTTGGCACGAGCCGGGTGTCGAAGACGTTGACTCGAGCCAGAACGCGTCCACGAGATTGGCGCAACATGCACCCCGCTTATCGGGGTGTCCGCATGTCCGCATGCCCGTAGCCGGTGTTGCTGAAGTCGCCGTCCTCCTGTCTCTTGTTCGCTCCCGTAGGGCCATCAGATCCGCCATGGGAAATCGCCTTGGCGACTTCCCTAGGACAACCATCCGTCCAGCCTTGCTCGACGCCGACCGCGGTCAGGCGCGGCTAGCCCTCGTCAGCCGATAATCGATCAACATGTGCTGATCACCGGTGTATTGAGCCTATTTTCTGCGAAGATCGATATATGTCGTGTGGCAGCGGAATGGGCCTTGCGTTCGATCTGCTGTCTTCCCCGCGTTGTTGGCAAGGGCGGAAAGGATGTCGCCGCTTCTGGTTCCTCGTCGCATGAATTCGCGCGACCGAACTGCGCTAGAGAGGCGCGATATTGCTATCAAGCGCCGTTTTCGATCCAACTCGCCGTACTTGCCTTGAAAGAGTCTAGCAACACGCCCACGCTTGAGTCGCGGCAAGAAGCGACCCGAGCGAAGGGCGAATCCGGCGGACATTCGTATCAGCTGGACGAAGGGAGCACCCGTCTCGAGTCGCCCTCCTTGCTCCGCTACAAACCTCCATGCGCCCGCTTGCTCCGTAACGACGTTCTTCGGGGTTGAGGCTGCACATGCCACGGCTCCGGTAGCGCGCCGTTCGACGTCGATTGGAAGATCCGACAGCAAGCCTTGGCTGACGCGTCACCGCGGAGCGTAAGAGGCATGCTCAGCGCTTGTGGCATATCGACTGTTGAAGCCAACGCTCGTTGCCTGGATGCGTGGGGCGGGCGCACGTAGGCTGGCAAGCGGTCCAACCGAAGAATCGTCGCGATGGCCTGCCGATGTCCCGCAGGATGAATCCGGCGCTTCCGCATGCCTCGATGTGCTTGGAGTCGTTACTTGGCGGCGACGTGCAGCCAGGCCAGGCTCTCCATAACCTTGCTGCCGCCGCTTCGAGTCTTCTGCTGCTCGGCGCCGCTTCGTTCCGTCGTGCAAGCTGCCCAATGTCGGTATCTGGTCGGCTTATCGCAGCGAATCCTTGGCGTACCCCCGGATCCCAACTGCTTATCGTGCCTACCGGGGAAGCCGTTGAACGCAGCAGTGATCAAATTCGTTGATGGAGCTCCGCCCCCCGCAATTGCCAGGGAGGGCGAAAGCCTTGCCCGCACGCGGCGCCCGGATCGAGCTGCGGTACCGCCTGCAGCGCCTCTTGTAGGGCCGAAGCACCACCGAACCTCCTGCGAGCAACCGCCAGCCAGCTCGCCAAACCGGCCCGGCACGAAAGTTGCGGAAAATTTGTGCCTACCCGCTTGGCATTGTGCGAAAGAGGTCGTATGATGGCGGTCTTTCGTTTTCAGCGCAGATGCAGATCGGCGTTGAAGGCGGAGTCTGACGAAGATGTGGCGCCGATCGGCAACATCTCGCGCTTGCCTTAGCCGGGCGAGGGCGGGGATCGGCGGGAAGCGGAAGTCGGGAAGAGAATGAAAATAATCTTCCGGATGTGCTTGACAGGAGTGCGATGCACCCCCATAATCGTCAGTTCTCTACGGAGGGGTGCCCGAGTGGCTAAAGGGGGCAGACTGTAAATCTGTTGGCTTACGCCTACGTTGGTTCGAATCCAACCTCCTCCACCAAGATATCAGCGCAGTGAGCGGCAAGGAATCGTTAGTGGCCCGTGCGGGTGTAGCTCAATGGTAGAGCAGAAGCCTTCCAAGCTTACGACGAGGGTTCGATTCCCTTCACCCGCTCCAGACCGCTAAGTTGAAGCGTAGCGCCCATGTGGCTCAGTGGTAGAGCACTCCCTTGGTAAGGGAGAGGTCGGCAGTTCGATCCTGCCCATGGGCACCAGCAGTTAAAAGTCAGTGTCTTGTTTGCGCGCGGCGCAACCTGTGAAATTCCTTTTGGGAGTCGAAAATGGCCAAGGGTAAATTTGAGCGGACCAAGCCGCACGTGAACGTTGGTACGATTGGTCACGTTGACCACGGCAAGACGACGCTGACGGCAGCGATCACGACGGTTCTGACGAAGAAGTTCGGCGGCGAAGCGAAGGCATACGACCAGATCGACGCGGCACCGGAAGAAAAGGCGCGCGGCATCACGATCAACACGGCACACGTCGAGTACGAAACGGCTAACCGCCACTACGCTCACGTCGACTGCCCGGGCCACGCTGACTATGTGAAGAACATGATCACGGGCGCAGCGCAGATGGACGGCGCGATCCTGGTTTGCTCGGCAGCAGACGGCCCGATGCCGCAAACGCGCGAGCACATCCTGCTGGCCCGTCAGGTTGGCGTTCCGTACATCATCGTGTTCCTGAACAAGTGCGACATGGTGGACGACGCGGAACTGCTCGAGCTGGTCGAGATGGAAGTTCGCGAGCTCCTGTCGAAGTACGACTTCCCGGGCGACGACACGCCGATCGTGAAGGGTTCGGCGAAGCTGGCGCTGGAAGGCGACACGGGCGAGCTGGGCGAAGTGGCGATCATGAGCCTGGCCGACGCGCTGGACACGTACATCCCGACGCCGGAGCGTGCAGTTGACGGCGCGTTCCTGATGCCGGTGGAAGACGTGTTCTCGATCTCGGGCCGTGGTACGGTGGTGACGGGTCGTGTCGAGCGCGGCATCGTGAAGGTCGGCGAGGAAATCGAAATCGTCGGTATCAAGCCGACGGTGAAGACGACCTGCACGGGCGTTGAAATGTTCCGCAAGCTGCTGGACCAGGGTCAGGCAGGCGACAACGTCGGTATCCTGCTGCGCGGCACGAAGCGTGAAGACGTGGAGCGCGGCCAGGTTCTGGCGAAGCCGGGTTCGATCACGCCGCACACGCACTTCACGGCTGAAGTGTACGTGCTGAGCAAGGACGAAGGCGGCCGTCACACGCCGTTCTTCAACAACTACCGTCCGCAGTTCTACTTCCGTACGACGGACGTGACGGGCTCGATCGAGCTGCCGAAGGACAAGGAAATGGTGATGCCGGGCGACAACGTGTCGATCACGGTGAAGCTGATCGCTCCGATCGCGATGGAAGAAGGTCTGCGCTTCGCGATTCGCGAAGGCGGCCGTACCGTCGGCGCCGGCGTCGTCGCCAAGATCATCGAGTAAGCCAGTTATTCGTTGATCGACAGTTTTGGGGCTGGCAGCAGCCGGCCCCAACATGGTTTAGGGGTATAGCTCAACTGGCAGAGCGTCGGTCTCCAAAACCGAAGGTTGGGGGTTCGATTCCCTCTGCCCCTGCCAAAAAAACGCCACGTATCCTACGTGGCATTTGTTTTAAGGTGTTATGGCGAATCCATCCGTCGAAACTGTAAATACCTCCGGCGATAAGCTGATGCTGGCCCTGGGCGTATTGTTGGTCTTGGCCGGATTCGTGGGCTTCTTCTGGCTGGCCAATCAGCAGTGGTATGTCCGCGGTGCCGCGTTGGCGGTAGGTATCATCGCCGGCGTGGCCGTCGGGCTGATGTCCGCCCCTGGCAAGAGTCTCATCGCGTTTGCCAAGGATTCGTACAAGGAAGTCCGGAAGGTCGTATGGCCCACCCGCAAGGAGGCAACGCAAACCACACTCGTCGTGTTCGGTTTCGTGCTCGTGATGGCGATTTTCCTCTGGTTGAGTGACAAATCGATCGAATGGGTGATTTTCTCGGCGATTCTGGGTTGGAAATGATATGAGCGATACTCCGGCATCCCCGAGCGGAAAACGTTGGTACGTCGTGCACGCCTACTCCGGTATGGAGAAGAGCGTGCAACGTGCGCTTCAGGAGCGCATCGAACGTGCTGGCATGCAGGATAAATTCGGTCAGATCCTGGTCCCGACCGAAGAAGTGGTCGAAGTCAAAGGCGGCCACAAGGCTGTGACCGAGCGTCGTTTCTTCCCCGGCTACGTGCTGGTGGAAATGGAAATGACGGACGAAACGTGGCACCTCGTGAAGAACACCGCGAAGGTCACCGGCTTCGTCGGCGGTGCACGTAACCGCCCGACCCCGATTTCCCCGAAGGAAGTCGAGAAGATCATGTCGCAGATGCAGGAAGGCGTCGAAAAACCGCGCCCGAAGACCCTGTTCGAAGTCGGCGAGATGGTGCGTGTCAAGGAAGGCCCGTTCACGGACTTCAACGGCACCGTCGAAGAAGTCAACTACGAGAAATCGCGCGTGCGTGTGTCGGTCACCATCTTTGGCCGCTCCACCCCGGTCGAGCTCGAGTTCGGTCAGGTCGAAAAAGTTTGATCCCGATTCGGTGGGCAGCCTCGGCTGCCCACCTTCGCGCTTACGGCCCGCGTCATGGCCGTTGAGGAGCGTCAGTAGCCAGCGGCGAAAGCGCGTTATCACTCACCGAACGCCTTCTCCGGCGTTCCAATGAGGTTTGAAATGGCAAAGAAGATTATCGGCTTTATCAAGCTGCAGATCCCTGCAGGTAAAGCCAACCCGTCGCCGCCGGTCGGTCCGGCACTGGGCCAGCGCGGCCTGAACATCATGGAGTTCTGCAAGGCGTTCAACGCGCAGACTCAAGGCATGGAGCCGGGTCTGCCGGTGCCGGTGGTCATCACGGCATTCGCTGACAAGAGCTTCACGTTCGTGATGAAGACGCCGCCGGCGACCGTCCTGATCAAGAAGGCGGCGAAGGTGGACAAGGGCTCGAGCAAGCCGCACACCGACAAGGTCGGTTCGATCACGCGCGCTCAAGCCGAAGAAATCGCGAAGACCAAGATGCCGGACCTTACGGCAGCTGATCTGGACGCAGCCGTTCGCACCATCGCTGGTAGCGCACGCTCGATGGGTATCACTGTGGAGGGCGTGTAAATGGCTAAGATCTCCAAGCGCCGTCAGGCATTTGCCGCCAAGGTCGACCGTCAGAAGCTGTACGCGATCGAAGACGCACTGAGCCTCGTGAAGGAATGCGCGAGCGCGAAGTTCGACGAGTCGATCGACGTCGCAGTCCAGCTCGGCATCGATGCGAAGAAGTCGGACCAGGTCGTTCGTGGTTCGGTCGTTCTGCCGGCAGGTACGGGCAAGTCGGTTCGCGTTGCCGTGTTCGCGCAAGGCGAAAAGGCCGAGCAGGCTCGTGCAGCAGGCGCGGAAATCGTCGGTATGGAAGACCTGGCCGAGCAGATCAAGGCTGGCCAGATGGACTTCGACATCGTGATCGCTTCGCCGGACACGATGCGTATCGTCGGTACGCTCGGCCAGATCCTCGGCCCGCGCGGCCTGATGCCGAACCCGAAGGTCGGTACGGTCACGCCGGACGTCGCAACCGCCGTCAAGAACGCGAAGGCTGGTCAGGTGCAATTCCGTGTCGACAAGGCCGGTATCATCCACGCGACCATCGGCCGTGCATCGTTCGAGCCGACCGCGCTGCGTTCGAACCTGTCGGCGCTGATCGAAGCGCTGCAGAAGGCAAAGCCGGCAACGAGCAAGGGCGTGTACCTGCGCAAGATCGCACTGTCGAGCACGATGGGCGTCGGCGTGCGTGTCGACCAGGCTACGCTGGCAGCACAGTAAGCAAGTATTCGGGCCGCTTCGTTCGCGAAGCGGCCTACATGGGCTTTGGGCGGTTGTTCGTGCAACAGGGCGGACAACCGGTTATCAAAGACCGTTGGTGGGGCGCAGCAGTCAGGTGATCCCTTAATTCAAGCCAACGCAGATGGCGAACCCGAAAAAGTTTTGCAGTGGTGAAGCCGCAGGCCGCGAAGCGATTCGCGGCGTGAGGTGGAAATACTCCTAACGAGGTCGGACGCCGTTGTTGAACGAGGTACGTGAGGTTTCGTGCCCAACGTATCGTTTCTGGAGGCTAACCGTGCCGCTTAATAGAGAAGACAAGCAAGCCGTCGTCGCTGAGGTTTCCGCGCAAGTCGCGAAGGCCCAGACCGTTGTGCTGGCTGAGTATCGTGGAATTGCGGTTGGCGATCTGACCAAGCTGCGCGCGAAAGCGCGTGAGCAACAGGTTTACCTGCGCGTGTTGAAGAACACGCTGGCGCGTCGCGCTGTCGAAGGTACGCCTTTTGCTCCGCTGGCAGAGCAGATGACTGGTCCGCTGATCTACGGCATCTCGGAAGATGCAATTGCTGCTGCTAAGGTCGTCAACGACTTCAGCAAGAGCAATGAAAAGTTGGTCATCAAGGCTGGTTCGTTCGATGGCAAGGTGATGGACAAGGCTGGCGTGCAAGCGCTGGCAAGCATCCCGAGCCGCGAAGAACTGCTCTCGAAGCTGCTGTTCGTTATGCAATCGCCTGTTTCGGGCTTCGCGCGTGCTCTCGCCGCGCTGGCCGAGAAGAAGCAAGCGGAAGCTGCGTAAGCGAACGTGCATCAGCGCTACTGATCGCTGGCTGTATCCGAATTCAATTTAGGAGTATTTCAAATGGCAATCGCAAAAGAAGACATCCTGGCAGCAGTCGAAGGGATGACCGTTCTGGAACTGAACGAACTGGTCAAGGCGTTCGAAGAGAAGTTTGGCGTGTCGGCAGCTGCAGTGGCAGTCGCTGGCCCGGCAGGCGGCGGCGCAGCTGCTGCAGCAGAAGAGAAGACCGAATTCACGGTCGTCCTGGCTGAAGCCGGCGCCAACAAGGTTTCGGTCATCAAGGCCGTTCGCGAACTGACGGGCCTGGGCCTGAAGGAAGCGAAGGACCTGGTTGACGGTGCACCGAAGGCTGTCAAGGAAGGCGTCGACAAGGCTGCTGCTGAAGAAGCCAAGAAGAAGCTGGAAGAAGCTGGCGCGAAGGTCGAAGTCAAGTAAGTTTCGGCGCGCTGTGCGAAGGCTGGCGGTATTTTCACCGCCGGCCTTTTTGTGCTTTGTGGGGACGTTATTCTGGCACTCATTCGGGAGCCCGAATAATCGGCCCCAGAAGCCAAAGAAAACCGCCTGATCGTTGTGATGAATCACTTACGATTGGCGGTTCTCTTTGTCTTCTGAAGCGACTGCAGAAGGCAAGTTTGGTCGGGTAGCGGGCAACATAGGCATCCGCTGCCGTCAGCCAGCGGTTGGTAGCGGCCAACCACCAAGCTTCTCGGCTCGTTCAAGCCGTCGAACGGCCATCGGGTCTCAGTCGGTGAACACTCGGGTTTGAAACGTCCAGGTATTCCGCCTCGATAGCACCCGCCGTGATTCGGAGATCGTATGCAATATTCCTTCACCGAGAAGAAGCGCATTCGCAAGAGTTTCGCGAAGCGCCCCATCGTTCACCAAGTTCCGTTCTTGCTGGCTACTCAGCTTGAATCATTCAGCACGTTTCTGCAAGCCGATGTGCCGGCGACACAACGCAAGCCTGAAGGTTTGCAGGCCGCGTTCACATCGGTATTTCCCATTGTTTCGCACAACGGTTTCGCGCGCCTCGAGTTCGTGAGCTATGCGCTGTCCTCGCCGGCATTCAACATCAAGGAATGCCAGCAGCGTGGCCTGACGTACTGCTCCGCGCTGCGCGCGAAGGTCCGCCTCGTCATCCTCGACAAGGAATCGCCGAACAAGCCGGTCGTCAAGGAAGTGAAGGAGCAGGAAGTGTACATGGGCGAAATTCCGCTCATGACGCCGACGGGCTCGTTCGTCATCAACGGCACCGAGCGTGTCATCGTCTCGCAGCTGCACCGTTCGCCGGGCGTGTTCTTCGAACACGACAAGGGCAAGACGCACAGCTCGGGCAAGCTGCTGTTCTCGGCACGGATCATTCCGTACCGCGGCTCGTGGCTCGACTTCGAATTCGATCCGAAGGACATCCTGTACTTCCGCGTCGACCGTCGCCGCAAGATGCCGGTCACGATCCTGCTGAAGGCCATCGGTCTGACGCCGGAACAGATCCTCGCGAACTTCTTCGTGTTCGACAACTTCACGCTGATGGACGAAGGCGCGCAACTCGAGTTCGTGCCCGAGCGCCTGCGCGGTGAAGTCGCGCGTTTCGACATCACGGATCGCGACGGCAAGGTCATCGTCCAGAAGGACAAGCGGATCAACGCGAAGCACATTCGCGACCTCGAAGCCGCGAAGACCAAGTTCATCTCGGTGCCGGAAGACTATCTGCTCGGCCGCGTGCTGGCGAAGAACGTCGTCGACGGCGACACCGGCGAAGTGATCGCGAGCGCGAACGACGAAGTCACGGAAAGCGTGCTCGAGAAGCTGCGCGAAGCCGGTATCAAGGACATCCAGACGCTCTACACGAACGATCTGGATCAAGGTCCGTACATCTCGTCGACGCTGCGTGTCGACGAAACGACCGACAGGACGGCCGCGCGCATTGCGATCTACCGCATGATGCGCCCGGGCGAGCCGCCGACCGAGGAAGCGGTCGAGGCCCTGTTCAACCGCCTGTTCTACAGCGAAGAAGCGTACGACCTGTCGAAGGTCGGCCGCATGAAGTTCAACCGCCGCGTCGGCCGTGACGAGATCGTCGGCCCGATGACGCTGCAGGACGACGACATCCTCGCGACGATCAAGATCCTCGTCGAGCTGCGCAACGGCAAGGGCGAAGTGGACGACATCGACCACCTCGGCAACCGTCGCGTGCGTTGCGTCGGCGAACTGGCGGAAAACCAGTTCCGCGCGGGTCTCGTGCGTGTCGAGCGCGCGGTCAAGGAACGCCTCGGCCAGGCCGAAAGCGAAAACCTGATGCCGCACGACCTGATCAACTCGAAGCCGATTTCGTCGGCGATTCGCGAGTTCTTCGGTTCGTCGCAGCTGTCGCAGTTTATGGACCAGACCAACCCGCTGTCGGAAATCACGCACAAGCGACGTGTTTCCGCACTGGGCCCGGGCGGTCTGACGCGCGAGCGCGCAGGCTTCGAAGTCCGCGACGTGCACCCGACCCACTACGGCCGCGTGTGCCCGATCGAAACGCCGGAAGGTCCGAACATCGGCCTGATCAACTCGCTCGCACTGTACGCGCACCTGAACGAGTACGGCTTCCTCGAGACGCCGTACCGCAAGGTCGTGGACAGCAAGGTGACCGACCAGATCGACTACCTGTCGGCGATCGAGGAAGGCCGCTACATGATCGCTCAGGCGAACGCCGCGATCGACGAGAACGGCCAGCTGATCGACGAACTCGTGTCGTCGCGCGAAGCCGGCGAAACGATGATGGTCACGCCGGATCGTATCCAGTACATGGACGTCGCGCCGTCGCAGATCGTGTCGGTGGCGGCATCGCTGATTCCGTTCCTCGAGCACGATGACGCGAACCGTGCACTGATGGGTTCGAACATGCAGCGTCAGGCCGTGCCGTGTCTGCGTCCGGAAAAGCCGGTCGTCGGGACGGGCATCGAGCGCACCTGCGCGGTCGACTCGGGTACGACGGTCCAGGCGTTCCGCGGCGGCGTCGTCGACTATGTCGACGCAGGCCGTATCGTGATTCGCGTGAACGACGACGAAGCGGTCGCGGGTGAAGTCGGTGTCGACATCTACAACCTGATCAAGTACACGCGTTCGAACCAGAACACGAACATCAACCAGCGTCCGATCGTGAAGATGGGCGACAAGGTCTCGCGCGGCGACGTGCTGGCCGACGGCGCCTCGACGGACCTGGGCGAGCTCGCGCTCGGTCAGAACATGCTGATCGCGTTCATGCCGTGGAACGGCTACAACTTCGAGGATTCGATCCTGATCTCGGAGAAGGTGGTCGCGGACGATCGCTACACGTCGATCCACATCGAAGAGCTGAACGTCGTTGCACGCGACACGAAGCTCGGGCCGGAAGAAATCACGCGCGACATCTCGAACCTGGCGGAAGTCCAGCTCGGCCGTCTCGACGAATCGGGCATCGTGTACATCGGTGCGGAAGTCGAAGCAGGCGACGTGCTGGTCGGCAAGGTCACGCCGAAGGGCGAGACCCAGCTGACGCCGGAAGAGAAGCTGCTGCGCGCGATCTTCGGCGAGAAGGCTTCGGACGTGAAGGACACGTCGTTGCGCGTGCCGTCGGGCATGAGCGGTACCGTGATCGACGTCCAGGTGTTCACGCGTGAAGGCATCCAGCGCGACAAGCGTGCGCAACAGATCATCGACGACGAACTGAAGCGTTACCGTCTCGACCTGAACGACCAGCTGCGCATCGTGGAAGGCGACGCGTTCCAGCGTCTGGCGCGCATGCTCGTGGGCAAGGTCGCGAACGGCGGTCCGAAGAAGCTCGCGAAGGGCACGAAGATCGACCAGGCTTACCTGGAAGACCTCGACCACTACCACTGGTTCGACATCCGCCTCGCGGACGACGAAGCAGCGGCGCAGCTCGAAGCGATCAAGAACTCGATCGAGGAAAAGCGTCACCAGTTCGACCTCGCGTTCGAAGAGAAGCGCAAGAAGCTCACGCAAGGCGACGAACTGCCGCCGGGCGTGCTGAAGATGGTCAAGGTGTACCTCGCGGTGAAGCGCCGCCTGCAGCCTGGCGACAAGATGGCGGGCCGTCACGGTAACAAGGGTGTCGTGTCGAAGATCGTCCCGATCGAAGACATGCCGTACATGGCCGACGGCCGTCCGGCAGACGTCGTGCTGAACCCGCTCGGCGTGCCGTCGCGGATGAACGTGGGTCAGGTTCTGGAAGTGCACCTCGGCTGGGCCGCGAAGGGCCTCGGCTGGCGTATCGGCGAAATGCTGCAACGCCAGGCGAAGATCGAGGAACTGCGCGTGTTCCTGACGAAGATCTACAACGAGTCGGGCCGCCAGGAAGATCTGGAAAGCTTCACCGACGACGAGATCCTCGAACTCGCGAAGAACCTGCGCGAAGGCGTGCCGTTCGCAACGCCGGTGTTCGACGGTGCGACCGAGGAAGAAATGGGCAAGATGCTCAACCTCGCGTTCCCGGACGACATCGCCGAACAGCTCGGCATGAACCCGTCGAAGAACCAGGTCCGCCTGTACGACGGCCGCACGGGTGAAATGTTCGAACGTCGCGTGACGCTCGGCTACATGCACTACCTGAAGCTGCACCACTTGGTCGACGACAAGATGCACGCGCGTTCGACCGGCCCGTACTCGCTCGTCACGCAGCAGCCGCTGGGTGGTAAGGCGCAGTTCGGTGGCCAGCGTTTCGGTGAAATGGAAGTGTGGGCACTCGAAGCGTACGGCGCGTCCTACGTGCTGCAGGAAATGCTGACGGTGAAGTCGGACGACGTGACCGGCCGGACGAAGGTGTACGAAAACCTCGTCAAGGGCGACCACGTCATCGATGCAGGCATGCCGGAATCCTTCAACGTGCTCGTGAAGGAAATCCGCTCGCTCGGTATCGATATCGATCTCGACCGCAATTAATCGGACTACGGAGAGAAAGCAATGAAAGCTCTGCTCGATCTATTCAAGCAAGTCCAACAGGAAGAAGTTTTCGACGCGATCAAGATCGGTCTGGCCTCGCCCGACAAGATCCGTTCGTGGTCGTTCGGCGAAGTGAAGAAGCCGGAGACCATCAACTACCGTACGTTCAAGCCGGAACGCGATGGTCTCTTCTGCGCGAAGATCTTCGGGCCGATCAAGGACTACGAGTGCCTGTGCGGCAAGTACAAGCGTCTGAAGCACCGCGGCGTGATCTGCGAGAAGTGCGGCGTCGAAGTGACGCTGGCGAAGGTGCGTCGCGAACGCATGGGCCACATCGAACTGGCCTCGCCGGTCGCGCACATCTGGTTCCTGAAGTCGCTGCCGTCGCGTCTGGGCATGGTGCTCGACATGACGCTGCGCGACATCGAACGCGTGCTGTACTTCGAAGCCTATGTGGTGATCGAACCGGGCATGACGCCGCTGAAGGCGCGGCAGATCATGACCGAAGAGGATTACTACAACAAGGTCGAGGAATACGGCGACGAATTCCGTGCCGAAATGGGCGCGGAAGGCGTGCGTGAACTGCTGCGCGCGATCAACATCGACGAGCAGGTCGAGACGCTGCGCACCGAGCTGAAGAACACCGGCTCGGAAGCGAAGATCAAGAAGTACGCGAAGCGCCTGAAGGTCCTCGAGGCATTCCAGCGCTCGGGCATCAAGCCCGAGTGGATGATCCTCGAAGTGCTGCCGGTGCTGCCGCCGGAACTGCGTCCGCTCGTGCCGCTGGACGGCGGCCGTTTCGCGACGTCGGACCTGAACGACCTGTATCGCCGCGTGATCAACCGTAACAACCGGTTGAAGCGTCTGCTCGAGCTGAAGGCGCCTGAAATCATCGTCCGCAACGAAAAGCGGATGCTGCAGGAAGCCGTCGACTCGCTGCTCGACAACGGTCGTCGCGGCAAGGCGATGACGGGCGCGAACAAGCGTCCGCTGAAGTCGCTCGCCGACATGATCAAGGGCAAGGGCGGCCGTTTCCGTCAGAACCTGCTGGGCAAGCGCGTCGACTACTCGGGCCGTTCGGTCATCGTGGTCGGCCCGACGCTGAAGCTGCACCAGTGCGGTCTGCCGAAGCTGATGGCGCTCGAACTGTTCAAGCCGTTCATCTTCAACAAGCTGGAAGTGATGGGCGTCGCCACGACCATCAAGGCTGCGAAGAAGGAAGTCGAGAACCAGACGCCGGTGGTGTGGGACATCCTCGAAGAGGTGATCCGCGAGCACCCGGTGATGCTGAACCGTGCGCCGACGCTGCACCGTCTCGGTATCCAGGCGTTCGAGCCGGTGCTGATCGAAGGCAAGGCAATCCAGCTGCACCCGCTCGTCTGCGCGGCGTTCAACGCCGACTTCGACGGTGACCAGATGGCCGTTCACGTGCCGCTGTCGCTCGAAGCGCAGATGGAAGCGCGCACGCTGATGCTCGCGTCGAACAACGTGCTGTTCCCGGCCAACGGCGATCCGTCGATCGTGCCGTCGCAGGATATCGTGCTGGGTCTGTACTACGCGACCCGCGAAGCGATCAACGGCAAGGGCGAAGGCCTGTCGTTCACGGGCGTGTCGGAAGTCATCCGCGCGTACGAGAACAAGGAAGTCGAGCTGGCCTCGCGCGTCAACGTCCGGATCACCGAAATGGTCCGCAACGAAGACACGTCGGAAGGCGCGCCGCAGTTCGTGCCGAAGATCTCGCTGTACGCGACGACCGTCGGTCGCGCGATCCTGTCGGAGATCCTGCCGCACGGCCTGCCGTTCTCGGTGCTGAACAAGCCGCTGAAGAAGAAGGAAATCTCGCGCCTGATCAACACGGCGTTCCGCAAGTGCGGTCTGCGCGCGACGGTGGTGTTCGCCGATCAGCTGATGCAGTCGGGTTTCCGTCTGGCGACGCGCGCCGGCATCTCGATCTGCGTGGACGACATGCTCGTGCCGCCGCAGAAGGAAACGATCGTCGGCGACGCCGCGAAGAAGGTGAAGGAGTACGACCGCCAGTACATGTCGGGTCTCGTCACCGCGCAGGAACGCTACAACAACGTGGTCGACATCTGGTCGGCAACGTCGGAAGCGGTCGGCAAGGCGATGATGGAGCAGCTGTCGACGGAGCCGGTGACGGACCGCGACGGCAACGAGACGCGCCAGGAGTCGTTCAACTCGATCTACATGATGGCCGACTCGGGCGCCCGGGGTTCGGCGGTTCAGATTCGTCAGCTGGCCGGTATGCGTGGCCTGATGGCGAAGCCGGACGGCTCGATTATCGAGACGCCGATTACCGCGAACTTCCGCGAAGGTCTGAACGTGTTGCAGTACTTCATCTCGACCCACGGTGCACGTAAGGGTCTGGCTGATACGGCACTGAAGACCGCGAACTCGGGTTACCTGACGCGTCGTCTCGTCGACGTCACGCAGGATCTGGTCGTGGTGGAAGACGATTGCGGCACGTCGAACGGCGTGGCGATGAAGGCGCTCGTCGAAGGCGGTGAAGTCGTCGAAGCGCTGCGCGACCGTATCCTCGGCCGCGTCGCGGTGGCGGATGTCGTGAATCCGGAAACGCAGGAAACGCTGTACGAATCGGGTACGCTGCTCGACGAAACGGCGGTCGAGGAAATCGAACGCCTCGGCATCGACGAAGTGCGCGTGCGCACGCCGCTGACCTGCGAAACGCGTTACGGCCTGTGCGCGGCCTGCTACGGCCGCGACCTCGGCCGCGGCTCGCTGGTGAACGTCGGCGAAGCAGTCGGCGTGATCGCGGCGCAGTCGATCGGCGAACCGGGCACGCAGCTGACGATGCGGACGTTCCACATCGGTGGTGCGGCATCGCGTGCGGCAGTGGCTTCGTCGGTCGAAGCGAAGAGCAACGGTATCGTCCGCTTCACGGCGACGATGCGCTACGTCACGAACGCGAAGGGCGAGCAGATCGTCATTTCCCGTTCGGGCGAAGCGATGATCACCGACGACTTCGGTCGCGAGCGCGAGCGTCACAAAGTGCCGTACGGCGCGACGCTGCTGCAGCTCGACGGCGCGACCATCAAGGCCGGCACGCAGCTCGCCACGTGGGATCCGCTGACGCGTCCGATCATCACCGAGTACGGTGGTACGGTGAAGTTCGAGAACGTCGAGGAAGGCGTGACCGTCGCGAAGCAGATCGACGACGTGACCGGCCTGTCGACGCTGGTCGTGATCGACGTGAAGCGCCGCGGTTCGCAGGCTTCGAAGAGCGTGCGTCCGCAGGTGAAGCTGCTCGACGCGAACGGCGAGGAAGTGAAGATTCCGGGCACGGAGCACGCGGTGCAGATCGGCTTCCAGGTCGGCGCACTGATCACCGTGAAGGATGGCCAGCAGGTGCAGGTCGGTGAAGTGCTCGCACGTATCCCGACCGAAGCGCAGAAGACGCGTGACATTACCGGCGGTCTGCCGCGGGTGGCGGAACTGTTCGAAGCGCGTTCGCCGAAGGATGCCGGCATTCTCGCGGAAGTCACCGGTACGACGTCGTTCGGTAAGGATACGAAGGGCAAGCAGCGTCTCGTCATCACGGATCTCGAGGGCAACCAGCACGAGTTCCTGATCGCGAAGGAAAAGCAGGTTCTGGTTCACGATGCCCAGGTCGTCAACAAGGGCGAAATGATCGTGGACGGTCCGGCCGATCCGCACGACATCCTGCGTCTGCAGGGTATCGAGGCGCTGTCGCGCTACATCGTCGACGAAGTGCAGGACGTGTACCGTCTGCAGGGCGTGAAGATCAACGACAAGCACATCGAGGTGATCGTTCGCCAGATGCTGCGTCGTGTGCAGATCACCGACAACGGCGATACGCGCTTCATCCCGGGCGAACAGGTCGAGCGTTCCGACATGCTGGACGAGAACGATCGCATGATCGCCGAGGGCAAGCGTCCGGCTTCGTACGACAACGTGCTGCTCGGTATCACGAAGGCTTCGCTGTCGACCGACTCGTTCATCTCCGCGGCATCGTTCCAGGAAACGACCCGCGTGCTGACCGAAGCGGCGATCATGGGCAAGCGCGACGATCTGCGCGGCCTGAAGGAAAACGTGATCGTCGGCCGTCTGATTCCGGCCGGTACGGGTCTCGCGTTCCACAAGGCACGCAAGGCGAAGGAATCGTCGGATCGCGAGCGTTTCGACCAGATCGCAGCGGAAGAGGCATTCGACTTCGGCACGCCGAGCGCGCCGGCGGAAGAGCCGCAACACCCGGCAGCCGAGTAAGCGAGGGGCGGCGCAAGCCGCCTTACCTTGCTATCATCGCTGTCACCGAAACCGCCCGGTTCTGCCGGGCGGTTTTTTTTCATCCTTCGTTCACGTGCATGACGTGCCTGCGCACCGCCGGCGCATGCCTCGCGATCGCGTCCGGTACGGGCGCTGCAGGCTCGTGATGCACGCGAACGAACCCTGACCGAACGGCCAACATCGCGCGATTCGCCACGCGTCGCGCGAGCGGGTTGTTAAAATCGCGGTCATCGCTTAGCCGTCCCTGTTCTCATTCATGTCCCGCGCCCTCGAAATACTCGACGAAGTCTTTGGTTATTCCGCCTTTCGCGGCCAGCAGGGCGAGATCGTCGAGCACGTCGCCGGCGGCGGCGATTGTCTCGTGCTGATGCCGACCGGCGGCGGCAAGTCGCTGTGCTACCAGATCCCCGCGCTGCTGCGCCGCGAGGCCGGGCAGGGCGCCGGCATCGTCGTGTCGCCGCTGATCGCGCTGATGCAGGACCAGGTCGCCGCGTTGAGCGAAGTCGGCGTGCGCGCGGCCTACCTGAATTCGACGCTGTCGGGCGCCGAGGCCGCGGCCACCGAGCGTGCGCTGCGCGAGGGCGAAATCGACCTGCTGTACGTCGCGCCGGAGCGGTTGATGACGGGACGCTTCCTCGAACTGATCGAGCGCGCGAAGATCGGCCTGTTCGCGATCGACGAAGCGCACTGCGTGTCGCAATGGGGGCACGATTTCCGCCCGGAATACATCCAGTTGTCGGTGCTGCACGAGCGCTTCCCGTCGGTGCCGCGCATCGCGCTGACCGCCACGGCCGATGCGATCACGCGCGACGAGATCATTCATCGTCTCGCGCTCGACGACGCACGCGTGTTCGTGTCGAGCTTCGACCGGCCGAACATCCGCTACCGGATCGTCGAAAAGGACAACGCGCGCTCGCAGCTGCTCGATTTCATTCGCGCCGAGCACACGAATGCCGACGGCACGACGGACGCGGGTGTCGTCTATTGCCTGTCGCGCCGCAAGGTCGAGGAAACGGCCGAATGGCTGAAGGCGCAGGGCGTGCGCGCGCTGCCGTATCACGCGGGAATGGAGTTCGAGGTGCGGCAGAAGCATCAGGAAATGTTCCAGCGCGAGGAAGGCATCGTGATGTGCGCGACGATCGCGTTCGGCATGGGCATCGACAAGCCCGACGTGCGTTTTGTCGCGCACCTCGATTTGCCGAAGAGCGTCGAAGGCTACTACCAGGAAACCGGTCGCGCGGGCCGCGACGGGATGCCCGCGAACGCGTGGATGGCGTATGGCCTCGGCGACGTCGTCCAGCAGCGCAAGATGATCGACGAGTCCGATGCGGACGACGCGCACAAGCGCGTGCAGACGTCGAAGCTCGATGCGCTGCTCGGCTTGTGCGAGACGATCTCGTGCCGCCGCGTGCGGCTGCTGAACTACTTCGGCGAGGCGAGCCAGCCGTGCGGCAACTGCGACACGTGCCTCGAGCCGCCCGATTCGTGGGACGCGACGCGCGAGGCGCAGATGGCGCTGTCGTGCGTGTTCCGCGCGCAGCGCGCGAGCGGCTTCAATTTCGGTTCCAGCCACCTGATCGAGATCCTGCGCGGCGGGCGCACCGAGAAGGTGTTGCAGCGCGGCCACGACCAGCTCAGCACGTTCGGAATCGGCGCGGCGCTGTCCGAGCCCGAATGGCGCGCGATTTTCCGGCAGCTGGTCGCGTACGGCTACCTGGCCGTCGACCATGGCGGCTTCGGCGCGCTGATGCTGACCGAGGCCGCGAAGCCCGTGCTGAAGAACGAGGAAAAGGTCACGCTGCGCCGCTACGTGAAGCCGCAACGCACCCGCCAGTCGTCGAGCCGCAGCGGCACGCGCGTCGATCCGACGGCCGGCATGGGCGCCCGCGAGCGTGCCCGGTGGGATGCGCTGCGCGCATGGCGCGCGGAAACCGCGAAGACCGACGGCGTGCCGGCCTACGTGATTTTCCACGACGCGACGCTCGCCGAAATCGCGCGCAACGCGCCGGAGACGATCGACGACCTCCGCCACATCCCCGGCATGGGCGTGCGCAAGCTCGAGCGCTTCGGCGACGAGATCATCGACGTCGTCGAATCGGCCTGACACAGGTGTTCCGCCCCCTTCTGTAAACCGCGCGGTGGGCCGGCAAATCACGCAAGCCGTTGACTTAGTTGGTATTTCCGGAATATTATGTTGGGTTCCGGTATTCGGTGGGCCGAATCGCGTTCGAAGGTTCGCGTCCGTCTCGTCGGTTCGGAAGTCAACTGTGCGCCGATTCTCGCTTTGCCCGAAATCGATGTGCAGATTTTGTTCAATTTCAGGAATAAACAATGCCAACCATCAACCAACTGGTTCGCAAAGGCCGTCAGTCGGAAACGACGAAGAGCAAGAGCCCGGCCCTGCAGGACTGCCCCCAGCGTCGCGGCGTGTGCACCCGTGTGTACACGACGACGCCGAAGAAGCCTAACTCGGCACTCCGTAAGGTTGCCAAGGTTCGTCTGACGAACGGCTTCGAAGTGATTTCGTACATCGGTGGTGAAGGCCACAACCTGCAGGAGCACTCGGTTGTGCTGATCCGCGGCGGCCGTGTGAAGGACTTGCCGGGTGTGCGTTACCACATGGTTCGCGGCTCGCTGGATACCCAGGGCGTCAAGGACCGTAAGCAAGCGCGCTCGAAGTACGGCGCGAAGCGTGCAAAGGCTGCCAAGTAAGCAGTTTTTGATCAGGGATCGCCGCAGGGCGGTCAAGGCGGGAGTGCCGGATTGCCGGTGCTGTCGAGTAAGTGGTCACCCGGCCGAGCTGGTTAGTCGTGAAGATGTGATCGGGTTAGTTGGTGGCCGCGGAGCTGGTTACAGCTCCAACTGAACAAGTAAAGGAAGAATCATGCCGCGTCGTCGCGAAGTCCCCAAGCGGGAAGTGTTGCCGGATCCGAAGTTCGGTAACGTTGATGTTGCCAAGTTCATGAACATGCTGATGCTGTCCGGCAAGAAGTCGGTTGCAGAGCGCATCGTTTATGGCGCATTCGAACAGATCCAGACCAAGGGTGGCAAGGACCCGCTGGAAGTGTTCACGGTTGCGCTCAACAACGTGAAGCCGGTGGTCGAAGTGAAGAGCCGTCGCGTTGGTGGTGCCAACTATCAAGTTCCGGTCGAAGTGCGCCCGTCGCGTCGTATGGCATTGGCGATGCGCTGGCTGCGTGAGGCTGCGAAGAAGCGCAGCGAGAAGTCGATGGCCCTGCGCCTGGCAGGTGAACTCTCCGAAGCGGCCGAAGGCCGTGGCGGCGCGATGAAGAAGCGCGACGAAGTTCACCGCATGGCAGAAGCCAACCGCGCGTTCTCGCATTTCCGTTTCTAAGCGCCTGGCTGGGCTGTTTGCGGAAATAAATTCCGGGCGGGTGCGCTTTTCAGGCGCCTCGCCCGTTTGTGTTGAGGCGTGATGCGGCAGGGCTGCATCACGTCATCCCAGTAGAGGATCAAAGTGGCTCGCAAGACTCCTATCGAGCGCTACCGCAATATCGGTATTAGCGCTCACATCGACGCCGGCAAAACGACGACGACCGAGCGCATTCTGTTTTACACCGGTGTGAACCACAAGATCGGTGAAGTCCACGACGGCGCAGCCACGATGGACTGGATGGAGCAGGAACAGGAACGTGGCATCACGATCACGTCCGCTGCTACCACGGCCTTCTGGAAGGGCATGGGCGGCAACTATCCGGAACACCGCATCAACATCATCGACACCCCGGGCCACGTCGACTTCACGATCGAAGTGGAGCGCTCGATGCGCGTGCTCGACGGCGCGTGCATGGTGTACTGCGCAGTGGGCGGCGTGCAGCCGCAGTCGGAAACGGTGTGGCGTCAGGCGAACAAGTACAAGGTGCCGCGTCTCGCGTTCGTCAACAAGATGGACCGTACCGGCGCGAACTTCTTCAAGGTCTACGACCAGCTCCGTCTGCGCCTGAAGGCAAACCCGGTTCCGGTCGTGGTGCCGATCGGCGCGGAAGAAAACTTCAAGGGCGTCGTCGACCTGATCAAGATGAAGGCGATCGTGTGGGACGAAGCGTCGCAAGGCACGAAGTTCGACTACGTCGACATCCCGGCCGAGCTCGCGGAGACCTGCAAGGAATGGCGCGAAAAGATGGTCGAAGTGGCTGCCGAAGCCAGCGAAGACCTGATGAACAAGTACCTGGAAGAAGGCGATCTGCCGGAAGCCGACATCGTCAAGGCGCTGCGTGATCGTACGATCGCGTGCGAAATCCAGCCGATGCTGTGCGGTACCGCGTTCAAGAACAAGGGCGTGCAACGTATGCTCGACGCCGTGATCGATTTCCTGCCGTCGCCGGTCGACATTCCGCCGGTCAAGGGTGAACTCGAAAACGGCGAAGCAGCAGAGCGCAAGGCATCGGACGAAGAGAAGTTCTCGTCGCTCGCGTTCAAGATCATGACCGACCCGTTCGTCGGCCAGCTGATCTTCTTCCGTGTGTACTCGGGCGTCGTCAACTCGGGCGACACGCTGCTGAACTCGACCAAGGGCAAGAAGGAACGCCTCGGCCGTATTCTGCAGATGCACGCGAACCAGCGTGAAGAAATCAAGGAAGTCCGCGCAGGCGACATCGCTGCCGCGGTCGGCCTGAAGGAAGCAACCACGGGCGACACGCTGTGCGACCCGGCGAACCCGATCGTTCTCGAACGCATGGTGTTCCCGGAGCCGGTGATTTCGCAGGCGGTCGAGCCGAAGACCAAGGCTGACCAGGAAAAGATGGGCCTCGCACTGAACCGTCTGGCTCAGGAAGACCCGTCGTTCCGCGTGCAGACCGACGAAGAGTCGGGCCAGACCATCATTTCGGGCATGGGCGAGCTCCACCTCGAAATTCTGGTCGACCGGATGAAGCGTGAATTCGGCGTGGAAGCCACCGTCGGCAAGCCGCAGGTTGCTTATCGCGAAACGATTCGTTCGACGGCGAAGGATGTCGATGGCAAGTTCGTCAAGCAGTCGGGTGGTCGCGGCCAGTACGGTCACGCGGTCATCACGCTCGAGCCGAACGAACAAGGCAAGGGCTACGAGTTCTTCGACGAGATCAAGGGTGGTGTGATTCCGCGTGAATACATCCCGGCGGTCGACAAGGGTATCCAGGACACGCTGAAGTCGGGCGTGCTGGCTGGCTTCCCGGTCGTCGACGTGAAGGTTCACCTGACGTTCGGTTCGTACCACGACGTTGACTCGAACGAAAACGCGTTCCGCATGGCCGGTTCGATGGCGTTCAAGGAAGCGATGCGCAAGGCGAACCCGGTCGTCCTCGAGCCGATGATGGCTGTCGAAGTCGAGACGCCGGAAGACTACATGGGCAACGTGATGGGCGACCTGTCGGGCCGTCGCGGTATCGTCCAGGGCATGGAAGACATGGTTGGCGGCGGCAAGATCGTGCGCGCCGAAGTGCCGCTGTCGGAAATGTTCGGTTACTCGACGTCGCTGCGCTCGCTGACGCAAGGTCGTGCAACGTACACGATGGAGTTCAAGCACTACGCTGAAGCTCCGCGCAACGTTGCCGAAGCGATCATCAGCGCGAAGTCGAAGTAAATTCGTAGCTACCAATCGATTATTTTTTGAAAGAAGAGAATCATGGCAAAAGGTAAATTTGAGCGGACCAAGCCGCACGTGAACGTTGGTACGATTGGTCACGTTGACCACGGCAAGACGACGCTGACGGCAGCGATCACGACGGTTCTGACGAAGAAGTTCGGCGGCGAAGCGAAGGCATACGACCAGATCGACGCGGCACCGGAAGAAAAGGCGCGCGGCATCACGATCAACACGGCACACGTCGAGTACGAAACGGCTAACCGCCACTACGCTCACGTCGACTGCCCGGGCCACGCTGACTATGTGAAGAACATGATCACGGGCGCAGCGCAGATGGACGGCGCGATCCTGGTTTGCTCGGCAGCAGACGGCCCGATGCCGCAAACGCGCGAGCACATCCTGCTGGCCCGTCAGGTTGGCGTTCCGTACATCATCGTGTTCCTGAACAAGTGCGACATGGTGGACGACGCGGAACTGCTCGAGCTGGTCGAGATGGAAGTTCGCGAGCTCCTGTCGAAGTACGACTTCCCGGGCGACGACACGCCGATCGTGAAGGGTTCGGCGAAGCTGGCGCTGGAAGGCGACACGGGCGAGCTGGGCGAAGTGGCGATCATGAGCCTGGCCGACGCGCTGGACACGTACATCCCGACGCCGGAGCGTGCAGTTGACGGCGCGTTCCTGATGCCGGTGGAAGACGTGTTCTCGATCTCGGGCCGTGGTACGGTGGTGACGGGTCGTGTCGAGCGCGGCATCGTGAAGGTCGGCGAGGAAATCGAAATCGTCGGTATCAAGCCGACGGTGAAGACGACCTGCACGGGCGTTGAAATGTTCCGCAAGCTGCTGGACCAGGGTCAGGCAGGCGACAACGTCGGTATCCTGCTGCGCGGCACGAAGCGTGAAGACGTGGAGCGCGGCCAGGTTCTGGCGAAGCCGGGTTCGATCACGCCGCACACGCACTTCACGGCTGAAGTGTACGTGCTGAGCAAGGACGAAGGCGGCCGTCACACGCCGTTCTTCAACAACTACCGTCCGCAGTTCTACTTCCGTACGACGGACGTGACGGGCTCGATCGAGCTGCCGAAGGACAAGGAAATGGTGATGCCGGGCGACAACGTGTCGATCACGGTGAAGCTGATCGCTCCGATCGCGATGGAAGAAGGTCTGCGCTTCGCGATTCGCGAAGGCGGCCGTACCGTCGGCGCCGGCGTCGTCGCCAAGATCATCGAGTAATATCGACGATCCGCGGATCCCGACGGGGTCCGCGATTCCCGCGGTACGCGGTTGTACCGTCGAAACCGGGTGTCCAGCTTGCGCTGGCGCCCGGTTTTGTTTTTCCGGCGGCGCGTTGCGCGCACCGACAAACACGCAACACGGCTTCGAAATTTCGTGTAGAATCGCGGGCTTAGCAGTGGAAGTACCGTCCGGAACCTGATGCTTCGCTCCCCGCTGGCGTCATGTTTCACGTTCTTTTAGTGTCCGGCGATGCAACATCGCCTCGCTCTTTCAAGGAATTGTCATGCAGCAACAGAAAATCCGCATTCGCCTGAAGGCATTCGACTATCGTCTGATCGATCAATCGGCTGCCGAAATCGTCGATACCGCGAAGCGGACTGGCGCAATCGTCCGTGGCCCGGTGCCGCTGCCGACGCGCATTCAGCGTTTTGACATCCTGCGTTCGCCGCACGTCAACAAGACGTCGCGCGATCAGCTCGAAATCCGCACCCACCAGCGCCTGATGGACATCGTCGACCCGACGGACAAGACCGTTGACGCGCTGATGAAGCTCGATCTGCCGGCTGGCGTCGACGTGGAAATCAAGCTGCAGTAAGGCTTCCGGCGCCGTCCGGCTTGTCGGGTGGTGCTAAGTCTTTGTATTGCTTGCGGAAATCGAGAAGTCGGGCTATACTGCTTGGCTTTTCGCGTATTCGCGTAAAAAAGTTGGGCCTTGCGTGCCCGGCATTTTGTAAATCAGCCCCGACCAATCGCAGTCGGGAATGGAGAAAATGATGAGCCTTGGACTCGTAGGTCGCAAGGTTGGCATGACCCGTATCTTCACGGCTGAAGGGGATTCGATTCCCGTCACCGTGCTGGACGTGTCGGACAACCGCGTGACGCAGATCAAGACTGTTGAAACCGACGGCTACACGGCCGTGCAGGTTGCATTCGGCTCCCGCCGCGCATCGCGCGTGACGAAGCCGCTGGCAGGTCATCTCGCCAAAGCCGGTGTCGAAGCCGGTGAAATCCTCAAGGAATTCCGCATTGACGCGGCCAAGGCAGCCGAGCTGTCGAATGGCGCCGTGGTCGGTGCAGATCTTTTCGAAGTGGGCCAGAAGGTCGACGTGCAAGGCGTGTCGATCGGTAAGGGCTACGCCGGTACGATCAAGCGTTACAACTTCTCCTCCGGCCGTGCCACGCACGGTAACTCGCGCTCGCACAACGTGCCGGGCTCGATCGGTATGGCGCAGGATCCGGGTCGTGTTTTCCCGGGTAAACGCATGACGGGTCACATGGGTGACGTGACGGTGACGGTGCAGAACCTCGAAATCGCTCGTATCGACGCAGAGCGCAAGCTGCTGCTCGTGAAGGGTGCGATTCCGGGCGCGAAGGGCGGCAAGGTCTTCGTGACGCCGGCCGTCAAGACCAAGGGGGCGAAATAATGGAACTCAAGCTCCTGAACGAAAATGGTCAGGAAGGTGCAGTGGTCAACGCATCGGACGTCGTGTTCGGTCGTGACTACAACGAAGCGCTGATCCACCAGGTCGTCGTCGCTTACCAGGCGAATGCTCGCCAGGGTAACCGCGCACAGAAGGACCGTGAGCAAGTCAAGCACACGACCAAGAAGCCGTGGCGCCAGAAGGGTACGGGCCGCGCTCGTGCCGGTATGTCGTCGAGCCCGTTGTGGCGTGGCGGTGGTCGTATCTTCCCGAATTCGCCGGAAGAAAACTTCTCGCACAAGGTCAACAAGAAGATGCATCGCGCAGGTCTCTGCTCGATCTTCTCGCAGCTGGCCCGTGAAGGCCGTCTGTCGGTCGTCGAGGACATCATCCTCGAAGCGCCGAAGACCAAGCTGCTGGCCGACAAATTCAAGACCATGGGTCTCGACTCCGTGCTGATCATCACCGACACGGTTGACGAAAACCTGTACCTGGCATCGCGCAACCTGCCGCACGTGGCAATTGTCGAGCCGCGCTACGCTGACCCGCTGTCGCTGATCTACTTCAAGAAAGTGCTGGTCACGAAGGCTGCGGTCGCCCAGATCGAGGAGTTGCTGTCATGAGCGAGATTCGCAAGAACGATCATCGTTTGATGCAGGTCCTGCTCGCACCGGTGATCTCGGAAAAGGCGACGCTGGTTGCCGACAAGAACGAGCAAGTCGTGTTCGAAGTCGCACCGGATGCCACGAAGCAGGAAGTGAAGGCGGCTGTCGAGCTGCTGTTCAAGGTTGAAGTTGATTCGGTCAACGTGCTGGTTCAGAAGGGCAAGCAAAAGCGCTTCGGCCGTTCGATGGGCCGCCGCAAGGACGTGAAGAAGGCGTACGTTTGCCTGAAGCCCGGCCAGGAAATCAACTTTGAAGCGGAGGCCAAGTAATCATGGCAATCGTTAAAGTTAAGCCGACATCGCCGGGTCGCCGCGCGATGGTCAAGGTGGTCAACAAGAACCTGCACCAGGGCAAGCCGTTCGCGGCACTGCTCGACTCGCAGAGCTCGACCGCCGGCCGTAACAACAACGGTCGTATCACCACGCGTCACAAGGGTGGTGGTCACAAGCAGCACTATCGTATCGTCGATTTCCGTCGCACGAAGGATGGCATCCCGGCAAAGGTCGAGCGTCTCGAGTACGACCCGAACCGCAGCGCGAACATCGCGCTGGTGCTCTACGCAGACGGCGAACGTCGCTACATCATCGCCCCGAAGGGCCTGACCGTCGGCCAACAGCTGATGTCGGGTTCGGAAGCGCCGATCCGTGCAGGCAACACGCTGCCGATCCGCAACATTCCGGTCGGTACGACGATCCACTGCATCGAGATGCTGCCGGGCAAGGGCGCGCAAATGGCGCGTTCGGCTGGCACGTCGGCCATGCTGCTGGCGCGTGAAGGCGTCTACGCGCAGGTTCGTCTGCGTTCGGGCGAAATCCGTCGCGTGCACATCGAGTGCCGTGCAACGATCGGTGAAGTCGGCAACGAAGAGCATAGCCTGCGCCAGATCGGCAAGGCTGGCGCGAACCGCTGGCGCGGTATCCGCCCGACGGTGCGTGGCGTTGCGATGAACCCGGTCGATCACCCGCACGGTGGTGGTGAGGGCAAGACGGCTGCAGGTCGCGACCCGGTGAGCCCGTGGGGTACGCCGGCTAAGGGTTACCGCACCCGCAGCAACAAGCGCACGACGACGATGATCGTCCAGCGCCGTCACAAGCGTTAAGGAGTAGGCAATGGCACGTTCTGTTAAAAAAGGTCCGTTCTGCGACGCCCATTTGCTGAAGAAAGTTGAGGCGGCTGCAGCTTCGCGCGACAAAAAGCCGATCAAGACCTGGTCGCGTCGCTCGACGATTCTGCCGGATTTCATCGGCCTGACGATCGCTGTTCACAACGGCCGTCAACACGTTCCGGTGTACATCTCGGAAAACATGGTCGGCCACAAGCTTGGCGAGTTCGCACTGACCCGTACGTTCAAGGGTCACGCAGCCGACAAGAAGGCCAAGAAATAAGGGGCAATCAAGATGGAAGTGAAAGCAATTCATCGCGGTGCCCGCATCTCGGCGCAGAAAACGCGCCTTGTGGCTGACCAGATCCGCGGTTTGCCGGTCGACAAGGCGCTGAACGTTCTGACGTTCTCGCCGAAGAAGGCGGCTGGCATCGTGAAGAAGGTTGTGCTGTCGGCAATCGCGAATGCGGAGCACAACGAAGGCGCTGATATCGACGAGCTCAAGATCAAGAGCATCTACGTCGACAAGGCTGCATCGCTCAAGCGTTTCACCGCGCGCGCCAAGGGCCGCGGTAACCGCATCGAGAAGCAATCCTGTCACATCACTGTGACGGTCGGGAATTAAGGAGCCATACGATGGGACAGAAAATTCATCCGACTGGCTTCCGCCTGGCTGTCAGCCGCAATTGGGCTTCGCGTTGGTACGCGAACAACAACAATTTCGCGGCGATGCTGCAGGAAGACATCGGTGTTCGTGAATACCTGAAGAAGAAGCTGAAGAACGCTTCGGTCGGTCGGGTCGTCATCGAGCGTCCGGCCAAGAACGCGCGCATCACGATTTACAGCTCGCGTCCGGGCGTGGTCATCGGCAAGAAGGGCGAGGATATCGAACAGCTGAAGACGGAACTGCAACGCCGCATGGGCGTGCCGGTTCACGTCAACATCGAGGAAATCCGCAAGCCGGAAACCGATGCTCAGCTGATCGCTGACTCGATCACGCAACAGCTCGAGCGCCGGATCATGTTCCGTCGCGCGATGAAGCGTGCGATGCAGAACGCGATGCGTCTGGGTGCCCAAGGCATCAAGATCATGAGCGCAGGCCGTCTGAACGGTATCGAAATCGCTCGTACGGAGTGGTATCGCGAAGGTCGCGTGCCGCTTCACACGCTGCGTGCTGATATCGACTACGCGACTTCGGAAGCGAAGACGACTTACGGGATCATCGGCGTCAAGGTGTGGGTCTACAAGGGCGATACGCTCGGCCGCAACGACGCACCGGTGGTGGAAGAAGTAGCCGAAGACAAGCGTCCGCGTCGCAATGCGCGTCCGGGCGACCGTCGTCCGCGCCGTGACGGCGAAGGCGGCGCTCCGGGTGCTCGTCGTGGCGCACCGCGCCGTGGCGCCGGCAAGCCCGAAGACGGCAAGACTGGAGAATAACGATGCTGCAACCGAAACGCAGAAAGTATCGTAAAGAGCAGAAGGGTCGTAACACCGGCAAGGCGACGCGCGGCAACGCAGTGTCGTTCGGTGAATTCGGCCTGAAGGCGATCGGTCGCGGTCGTTTGACCGCACGTCAGATTGAAGCGGCGCGTCGTGCAATGACGCGTCACATCAAGCGTGGCGGCCGCATCTGGATCCGGATCTTCCCGGACAAGCCGATTTCGCAGAAGCCGGCCGAAGTGCGTATGGGTAACGGTAAGGGTAACCCGGAGTACTACGTCGCCGAGATTCAGCCGGGCAAGATGCTCTATGAAATGGACGGCGTAACCGAAGAACTGGCACGCGAAGCGTTCCGTCTGGCTGCAGCCAAGCTGCCGCTCAAGACGGCATTCATCGTGCGCCAGCTCGGCGCCTAAGGAGAAAACATGAAGGCTTCCGAACTTCTCCAGAAAGACCAGGCCGCGCTCAACAAGGAGCTGGCGGACCTGCTGAAGGCGCAATTCGGCCTGCGCATGCAACTCGCGACCCAGCAGCTCACGAACACGAGCCAGCTGAAGAAGGTTCGTCGCGACATCGCACGTGTGCGGACCGTCATGACTCAGAAGGCGAACCAGAAATGAACGATAGCGTGAAAACCTCGCTGAAGCGGACGCTGGTCGGTCGGGTCGTCAGCAACAAGATGGACAAGACCGTCACCGTGCTGATCGAGCACCGCGTCAAGCATCCGATCTACGGCAAGTATGTCGTGCGTTCGAAGAAGTACCACGCGCACGATGAAGCGAACACCTACAACGAAGGCGATCTCGTCGAAATCCAGGAAACGCGTCCTGTTTCGAAGACGAAGGCCTGGACGGTGTCGCGCCTCGTCGAAGCCGCTCGCGTCATCTAAGCGGGCAGCGTAGTAGGCAGTAACAGGCACTTCTTCACGAAGTGCTTGAAATCGCAAAGTTTTTGCTTGCGGGACCAGGATTATTTGTTATAATCCTGGTCTTCCCTCTTTATGGGAGCCCCGTCGCGGGCGAAGTTGGTGGGGGAAGCGGACTGGCGCCAGCCTGTCCGAAAGATTCACCGAATTGCGATGGCGGGTTTCGTTTGCCGTCGCTGCTGTTCCAACCCAAGCAGCCGATTGGCTGACGGGACCAAGACTGACCGAATGCATCATGGTGGTGCATCCGGATTAAGTTGGGAAAGACAAACCATGATCCAGACCGAATCTCGGCTCGAAGTAGCCGACAACACGGGTGCACGTGAAGTCCTGTGCATCAAGGTGCTCGGCGGCTCGAAGCGTCGTTATGCCGGCATTGGCGACATCATCAAGGTGAGCGTCAAAGAGGCAACGCCGCGCGGGCGCGTGAAGAAAGGCGAAATTTACAACGCCGTGGTGGTCCGCACCGCCAAGGGCGTGCGCCGTCAAGACGGCTCGCTGATCAAGTTCGACGGCAACGCCGCTGTGCTTTTGAATAACAAGCTCGAGCCGATCGGCACCCGTATCTTCGGGCCGGTGACGCGTGAGCTGCGTAGCGAACGATTCATGAAGATCGTTTCGCTGGCGCCGGAAGTGCTGTAAGGAGTCGCGATGAACAAGATTCGCAAAGGTGACGAAGTCATCGTCGTCACTGGTAAGGACAAGGGCAAGCGCGGCGTCGTGCTGGCTGTCGGTGCTGAACATGTGACGGTCGAGGGTATCAACCTCGTCAAGAAGCATGTGAAGCCGAACCCGATGAAGGGTACGACGGGCGGCGTGGAAGCGAAGACGATGCCCCTGCATATTTCGAACGTCGCACTGGTCGACGCGAATGGCAAGGCGTCGCGTGTTGGCATCAAGGTCGAGGAAGGCAAGAAGGTTCGCTTCCTGAAGACGACCGGTGCCGTACTGAGCGCCTGACGCAGCGGAGTAAAAAATGGCTCGTTTTCAAGAGTTTTACAAAGAAAAGGTTGTGCCCGGCCTGATCGAGAAGTTCGGTTACAAGTCGGTCATGGAAGTGCCGCGCATCACCAAGATCACGCTGAATATGGGTCTTGGCGAAGCGATCGCTGACAAGAAGATCATCGAGAACGCCGTTGGCGACCTCACGAAGATCGCCGGCCAGAAGCCGGTCGTCACGAAGGCCCGCAAGGCAATCGCAGGCTTCAAGATCCGCCAGGGTTACCCCATCGGCGCGATGGTGACGCTGCGTGGCCGCGCGATGTACGAATTCCTCGACCGTTTCGTGACGGTCGCCCTGCCCCGCGTGCGTGACTTCCGCGGTGTGTCGGGTCGTGCTTTCGATGGCCGTGGCAACTACAACATCGGTGTGAAAGAGCAGATCATTTTCCCCGAAATCGACTACGACAAGATCGACGCACTGCGTGGGCTGAACATCAGCATCACGACGACTGCGAAGACCGACGACGAAGCAAAGGCTCTGCTCGCCAGCTTCAAGTTCCCGTTCAGAAACTGAGGTTACCGTGGCTAAACTGGCACTGATCGAACGTGAAAAGAAGCGCGCCCGCCTGGTCGCGAAGTTCGCAGCAAAGCGCGAAGCGCTGAAGGCGATCGTCGAAGACCAAAGCAAGTCGGAAGAAGAGCGCTACGAAGCACGCCTGGAGCTGCAGCAACTGCCCCGCAACGCAAACCCGACCCGCCAGCGTAACCGCTGCGCGATCACGGGCCGTCCGCGTGGCACGTTCCGTAAATTCGGCCTCGCGCGTAACAAGATTCGTGAAATCGCATTCCGTGGCGAGATTCCTGGCCTGACCAAGGCGAGCTGGTAATAGGAGAAACGTAAATGAGCATGAGTGATCCTATCGCCGATATGCTGACTCGCATCCGCAACGCGCAGATGGTCGAGAAGGTATCGGTCGCGATGCCCTCGTCGAAGGTCAAGGTTGCAATCGCGCAAGTCCTGAAGGACGAAGGCTATATCGACGATTTCGCCGTGAAGGCGGAAGGTGCGAAGTCCGAACTGAATATCGCGCTGAAGTACTACGCAGGTCGCCCGGTCATCGAACGCCTCGAGCGCGTGTCGAAGCCTGGTCTGCGCGTGTACCGCGGCCGTAACGACATTCCGCAGGTCATGAATGGCCTCGGTGTGGCAATCGTGTCGACGCCGAAGGGCGTGATGACCGACCGCAAGGCGCGCGCTACCGGCGTCGGCGGCGAAGTCATCTGCTACGTCGCTTAAAGCCGAGGAGAGAGAAACATGTCTCGAGTAGGTAAAAGCCCGATCGCGCTGCAAGGCGCGGAAGTCAAGCTGGCCGACGGTGCTATCACCGTCAAGGGCCCGCTGGGCACCATCACGCAAGCGATCAATCCGCTCGTGAACGTGGCGAACAACGACGGCACGCTGAATCTGGCGCCGGTCGACGAAAGCCGCGAAGCAAATGCACTGTCGGGCACGATGCGCGCGATCATCGCGAATGCCGTGCACGGCGTGACCAAGGGTTTCGAGCGCAAGCTGACGCTGGTTGGCGTCGGTTACCGTGCGCAAGCGCAAGGCGACAAGCTGAACCTGTCGCTGGGTTTCTCGCACCCGGTGGTGCACCAGATGCCGGAAGGCGTCAAGGCTGAAACCCCGACGCAAACCGAAATCGTGATCAAGGGGATCAACAAGCAACAAGTCGGTCAAGTAGCTGCGGAAGTTCGCGGTTACCGTCCGCCGGAGCCCTACAAGGGCAAGGGCGTGCGTTATGCCGACGAGGTTGTGATCCTCAAAGAAACGAAGAAGAAGTAAGGGTGCGCAATCATGGATAAGACTCAATCTCGCCTGCGCCGCGCTCGCCAGACGCGTATCAAGATCGCTGAGCTGCAGGTCGCGCGTCTCGCCGTGCATCGCACGAACACGCACATCTACGCTCAAGTGTTCTCGCCCTGCGGCACCAAGGTGCTCGCCAGCGCGTCGACGCTCGAAGCTGAAGTGCGCGCCGAACTGGCCGACAAGTCGGGCAAGGGCGGCAACGTGAATGCCGCGACGCTGATCGGCAAGCGTATTGCCGAGAAGGCAAAGGCTGCCGGCATCGAATCCGTCGCCTTCGACCGCTCGGGCTTCCGCTACCACGGCCGCGTCAAGGCGCTGGCTGAGGCAGCTCGCGAAGCTGGGCTCAAGTTCTAAGGAAGGAATTCGTCATGGCAAAGATGCAAGCGAAAGTTCAGGCTGACGAGCGCGACGACGGCCTTCGCGAAAAGATGATTTCGGTCAATCGCGTGACCAAGGTCGTGAAGGGTGGCCGTATTCTCGGCTTCGCCGCACTGACCGTGGTTGGCGATGGTGATGGCCGCATCGGTATGGGCAAGGGCAAGGCGAAGGAAGTGCCGGTCGCTGTCCAGAAGGCAATGGAACAAGCTCGCCGCAACATGTTCAAGGTGCCGCTCAAGAACGGCACGCTGCAACACGAAGTGCACGGCAAGCATGGCGCATCCGCTGTCCTCCTCGCTCCGGCGAAGGCAGGTACGGGTGTGATCGCCGGCGGCCCGATGCGCGCAGTGTTCGACGTGATGGGCGTTCAGAACGTCGTGGCGAAGAGCCACGGTTCGACGAACCCGTACAACCTCGTTCGCGCCACGCTGGACGGTCTGCGCAAGCAGTCGACCCCGGCAGACATCGCGGCGAAGCGCGGCAAGTCCGTCGAAGATATTTTGGGCTAAGCCCGGGTGGTCACCATGTCTGAAAAAACTGTCAAGGTTCAGCTCGTCAAGAGCCTGATCGGGACCCGCGAATCGCACCGCGCGACCGTGCGTGGCCTGGGCCTGCGCCGACTCAACTCGGTTAGCGAGCTGCAGGACACGCCGGCGGTCCGCGGCATGATCAACAAGGTCTCGTACCTCGTTAAGGTCATCGCGTAAGCGGCCCTACGGATCAAGGAGTTGATATGGAATTGAATAACCTGAAGCCGGCCGCTGGCGCCAAGCACGCCAAGCGTCGCGTCGGTCGTGGCATCGGTTCGGGCCTCGGCAAGACGGCTGGCCGTGGTCACAAGGGTCAGAAATCGCGTTCGGGCGGCTTCCACAAAGTCGGTTTCGAAGGCGGTCAGATGCCGCTGCAACGTCGTCTGCCGAAGCGCGGCTTCACGTCGCTGACGAAGGAATTCGTCGGTGAAGTGCGCCTGAGCGACCTCGAGAAGCTGCCGGTCGACGAGATCGATCTGCTCGCACTGAAGCAAGCCGGCCTGGTCGGCGAGCTGACGAAGAGCGCAAAGATCATCGCGACGGGCGAACTGAAGCGCAAGATCGTCGTGAAGGGTCTCGGTGCCACCAAGGGTGCGCGCGCTGCGATCGAAGCGGCTGGCGGTTCGTTCGCCGAGTGACACGCGTAGCGCGTCGTCACTTGCATTCATCGGAGAAGGTACTTGGCTAACAGCCCGAGTCTTGCAAAACCCGGTCGAAGCACGGCGAAATTCGGCGATCTGCGCCGGCGAGCGATGTTCCTGCTCCTGGCGCTGATCGTCTATCGCATCGGCGCGCACATTCCCGTGCCGGGCATCGATCCGGATCAACTGGCTAAGCTGTTCCAGAGCCAGGCGGGCGGCATCCTGGGCATGTTCAACATGTTCTCGGGTGGCGCGCTATCCCGCTTCACGATCTTTGCGCTGGGGATCATGCCGTACATCTCGGCGTCGATCATCATGCAGTTGCTGGCGATCGTTTCGCCGCAGCTCGAGGCGCTGAAGAAGGAAGGGCAGGCAGGGCAACGGAAGATCACGCAGTACACGCGGTATTTCACCGTGGTGCTCGCGACCTTCCAGGCATTCGGTATCGCGGCCGCGCTGGAAAACCAGCCGGGCCTCGTCATCGATCCCGGCATGCTGTTCCGTCTGACGACGGTCGTGACGCTGGTTACGGGCACGATGTTCCTGATGTGGCTCGGCGAGCAGATTACCGAGCGTGGTCTGGGCAACGGTATCTCGATCATCATCTTCGGCGGGATCGCAGCAGGGTTCCCGAATGCCGTGGGTGGGTTGTTCGAGCTGGTGCGTACGGGTTCGATGAGCATCATTTCGGCGATCATCATCGTCGTTCTGATCGCCGCGGTGACTTACCTGGTCGTGTTCATCGAACGCGGTCAGCGCAAGATCCTCGTGAACTACGCGAAGCGTCAGGTCGGCAACAAGATCTACGGTGGGCAGTCGTCGCATCTGCCGCTGAAGCTGAACATGTCGGGCGTGATTCCGCCGATCTTTGCATCGTCGATCATTCTGTTCCCGGCAACGATTCTCGGCTGGTTCAGTACCGGTCAGCCGACGGGAAGCTGGATTTCCAATACGTTGCATAACGTTGCGGAAGCGCTGAAGCCGGGCCAGCCGGTTTACGTGCTGCTGTACACGCTGGCAATCGTGTTTTTCTGCTTCTTCTACACCGCACTGGTGTTCAACAGCAGGGAGACCGCGGACAACCTGAAGAAGAGCGGCGCGTTTGTTCCGGGCATCCGTCCGGGCGATCAGACCGCGCGATATATCGACCGCATCCTCACGCGTCTGACGCTGGCCGGTGCGATCTACATCGTCTTCGTGTGTCTGCTGCCGGAATTCCTGGTGCTGCGCTGGAACGTGCCGTTTTATTTTGGTGGAACGTCGCTGCTGATCATTGTCGTCGTCACGATGGACTTTATGGCGCAGGTGCAGTCGTACGTTATGTCGCAACAGTATGAGTCGCTGCTCAAGAAGGCCAACTTCAAGGGCGGCAACATCCCGATGCGTTGAAAGGACTATGGCCAAAGACGATGTAATCCAGATGCAGGGTGAGGTGATTGAAAACCTCCCGAATGCGACCTTCCGTGTGAAGCTGGAAAACGGCCATGTCGTATTGGGGCATATTTCCGGGAAGATGCGGATGCACTACATCCGCATTCTGCCTGGCGACAAGGTGACGGTTGAATTGACGCCTTACGATCTGTCTCGTGCACGGATCGTGTTCCGGGCGAAGTGATTTGAAAAAAGGGTATTATCATGAAAGTGATGGCATCGGTTAAGCGCATTTGCCGCAATTGCAAGATCATCAAGCGCAAAGGCGTCGTTCGCGTGATCTGCAGCTCGGATCCGCGCCACAAGCAGCGCCAAGGCTGACCGCGCGTTTGTTTGCGCTTTTTGTTTGAGGAAAAACAATGGCTCGTATCGCAGGGGTTAACATCCCGAATCACCAGCACACCGAGATCGGCCTGACGGCTATCTTTGGTGTCGGCCGCACCCGTTCGCGCAGCATCTGCGTGGCAGCTGGCGTCGATTTTTCGAAGAAGGTCAAGGATCTGACCGACGCAGACCTGGAAAAGCTGCGTGAAGAAGTAGGCAAGTTTGTCGTCGAAGGCGATCTGCGCCGTGAAGTGACGATGAACATCAAGCGCCTGATGGACCTCGGTTGCTACCGTGGCGTCCGTCATCGCAAGGGCCTGCCGATGCGCGGTCAGCGTACGCGTACGAACGCACGTACCCGCAAGGGTCCGCGTCGTGCAGCGCAAGCGCTGAAGAAGTAAGCGGAACTGACAGTTACAGGAAAACGTAATGGCTAAGGCTTCGAACACCGCGGCGCAACGCGTTCGCAAGAAGGTTAAGAAGAACGTCGCTGAAGGCGTGGTTCACGTTCACGCGTCGTTCAACAACACGATCATCACGATCACCGATCGCCAAGGCAACGCACTGGCATGGGCGACGTCGGGCGGTCAGGGCTTCAAGGGCTCGCGCAAATCGACGCCGTTCGCTGCTCAGGTCGCAGCCGAGTCGGCTGGCCGCGTCGCGATGGAATACGGCGTGAAGAATCTGGAAGTGCGGATCAAGGGCCCGGGCCCGGGTCGTGAGTCGGCAGTGCGCGCACTGCACGGCCTCGGCATCAAGATCACCGCGATTTCGGACGTCACCCCGATTCCGCACAACGGCTGCCGCCCGCCGAAGCGTCGTCGTATCTAAGGATGTGCTGGCACGTTCGTGCTAGCGCATTGCCTGTCGCCGCTCAGCGTCGACGGGCGTTGCTTTTTTGATTGACTAAGCCCACCGTTCGCCCCAAAGGGAGCGGACTAGCGCGGATTTCGATCCGCGTGACTGATTGATAAAGGAATGCAAAGTGGCACGTTATATCGGCCCCAAAGCCAAGCTGTCCCGCCGTGAAGGCACCGACCTGTTCCTGAAGAGCGCACGCCGCTCGCTCGCCGACAAGTGCAAGCTCGACAGCAAGCCGGGTCAGCACGGCCGTACCTCGGGCGCACGTACGTCCGACTACGGTACGCAGCTGCGCGAAAAGCAGAAGGTCAAGCGTATCTACGGCGTGCTGGAGCGTCAGTTCCGTCGCTACTTCGCTGAAGCCGATCGCCGCAAGGGCAACACGGGTGAAAACCTGCTGCAACTGCTCGAGTCGCGCCTCGACAACGTCGTGTATCGCATGGGCTTCGGCTCGACCCGCGCTGAAGCGCGTCAGCTGGTGAGCCACAAGTCGATCACCGTGAACGGCGTCGTCGCAAACGTCCCGTCGCAGCAAGTGAAGGCGGGTGACGTCGTCGCGATTCGCGAAAAGGCGAAGAAGCAGGCGCGTATCGTCGAAGCGCTGTCGCTGGCCGAGCAAGGCGGCATGCCGAGCTGGGTTGCAGTCGATGCGAAGAAGTTCGAAGGCACGTTCAAGCAGATGCCGGAACGCGCTGAAATCGCAGGCGACATCAACGAAAGCCTGATCGTCGAATTGTATTCGCGTTAATCCGATTGACGGCCGAGGTACCCCGATTGCGTCGCGCAAGGAGGGGCCTCGGCTGTTTATTTTCTGGTTGTTACCGGTCAGCCTTATCGGTGTAACGAGCCGAGGGTATTGAAAAGGAAAGCCCATGCAAACCAGTTTGCTGAAACCCAAGATCATCGCCGTGGAATCGCTTGGCGAGAACCACGCGAGGGTGGTCATGGAACCGTTCGAACGCGGTTACGGCCACACCTTGGGCAATGCGCTTCGCCGCGTGCTGCTGTCGTCGATGGTGGGCTACGCGCCGACCGAAGTCACGATCGCAGGCGTGGTGCACGAGTACTCGACGCTGGATGGCGTGCAGGAAGACGTCGTCAACCTGCTGCTGAACCTGAAGGGCGTGGTGTTCAAGCTGCACAACCGTGACGAAGTGACGGTGACGCTGCGCAAGGAAGGTGAAGGTGTCGTGACGGCCGGCGATATCGAGCTGGCTCACGATTGCGAAGTCATCAACCCGAATCACGTGATTGCGCACCTGTCGAAGGGCGGCAAGCTCGACGTTCAGATCAAGATCGAAAAGGGTCGCGGCTACGTGCCCGGCAACGTCCGTCGCTACGGCGAAGACACGGCCAAGATCATCGGCCGCATCGTCCTCGACGCATCGTTCTCGCCGGTTCGCCGCGTGAGCTACGCTGTTGAAAGCGCACGTGTCGAGCAGCGTACCGACCTCGACAAGCTCGTGATGAACATCGAGACGAGCGGCGTGATCACGCCGGAAGAAGCGATCCGCCAGTCGGCCCGCATCCTGGTCGACCAGCTGTCCGTGTTCGCGGCGCTGGAAGGCACGGAAACGGCAGCCGAAGCGCCGTCGCGTGCACCGCAGATCGATCCGATCCTGCTGCGTCCGGTGGACGATCTCGAGCTGACGGTTCGTTCGGCGAACTGCCTGAAGGCCGAGAACATCTACTACATCGGCGATCTGATCCAGCGCACGGAAAACGAGCTGCTGAAGACGCCGAACCTCGGTCGCAAGTCGCTCAACGAGATCAAGGAAGTGCTCGCTTCGCGCGGTCTCACGCTGGGCATGAAGCTCGAGAACTGGCCGCCGGCTGGTCTCGACAAGTAAGCCCGGTCGTAGCCCGGCTATAGCTGTAGTTGGCAAAGATGCGGATTTTCCTTTAAAATCCGCATCTTGCTTTTTTTCGTTACCGGCCCGTGCACCCTCCGAGGTGCGATAGAAGAGCTGGACCAAAACTTTGAATCAAGGAAACTGAAATGCGCCATCGTCATGGTCTGCGGAAACTGAACCGCACGAGCAGCCACCGTCTGGCTATGCTCCGTAACATGTCCAACTCGCTGATCGAGCACGAAGTCATCAAGACGACGCTGCCGAAGGCGAAGGAACTCCGTAAAGTCGTCGAGCCGCTGATCACGCTCGGCAAGAAGCCGTCGCTGGCAAACCGTCGCCTGGCGTTCAACCGCCTGCGCGATCGTGACTCGGTGGCGAAGCTGTTCGACGTGCTCGGTCCGCGTTTCGCGAACCGTCCGGGCGGCTACCTGCGCGTGCTGAAGTTCGGCTTCCGCGTGGGCGACAACGCACCGATGGCACTGGTCGAACTGCTCGACCGTCCGGAAGTCGACGAAACGGAAAACGTGCAAGAAGCTGAGTAAGCTTCCGGTACGCAGCAGCATCTGAAAGGGGCCGAGCAATTGCTTGGCCCTTTTTGTTTTTGAGATGCCGGCTGCGATCGATTGTCGCAGGCCGGTGCCGGCAGCGTTGCGCGGGCTGCGCTACGATACGGGGCAACCGGTGCGGTCCCCGAGCGGGTAACCGGCGCCGGCAGGAGCCTGCAGACCAGTGAGGAGGGCGCGGATGATAGTGGTGCTGATGCTGACGACGGTACCCGATGCGGCGACGGCCGCGGCGGTCGCCGACGGCGCGCTCGACGCGCGGCTTGCCGCGTGCGTGTCGGAGCTCGGTACGATCAAGTCGCGCTATCACTGGCAGGGCAAGGTCGAAACGGCCGACGAGATCCAGTTGCTGTTCAAGACGAGCCCCGTACGGGCGCTCGAACTGGAGCGATTTATTCTCGCGCATCATCCTTACGAGACACCCGAAATCGTCTCGTGGCAGACGACGGCATCGGCCGCGTACGGCCAATGGGTGACCAGCGAAACTCAACGTCTATTTCATGTTTAACGGTATGGCGCTTTCGGTGCGCGTGCGCGCGCTGCGGTTTCTAATGGTCCTGTTGTCGTTCATGCTCGTGCTGGGTGGCTTGTCCGCCGCGCGCGCGGCCGACGATTTCCTCGATCCGTCGGTTGCGTTCAAGTTCAGCGCGAGCGAATCGCCGGGACAAGTGGACGTCCGTTTCAAGATCGCCAACGGCTATTACATGTACCGCGAGCGGTTCGCGTTCGCGGTGAAGAGCGGCCAGGCGACGCTCGGCGAGCCGCAATACCCGGCCGGCCACGTGAAGTTCGACCAGACGTTCCAGAAGAACGTCGAGACCTATCGCGATGAAGTCGTCGTTCACGTGCCGGTGAAGCAGGCGGCCGGGCCGTTCGAGCTCGCGGTGACGTCGCAAGGGTGTGCGGACGAAGGGATCTGTTATCCGCCGGCCGAGCACGTCATGAAGGTCGATGGCGCCGCGCTCGGAGCCGCATCGTCGTCCGGCGAGACGGCTGCCGCGGGCAGCTGGTTCGACAAGGTCACGAGCGCGGATTTCGCGCAGTCGCTGCTCGAAGGCCACGGCTTTTTCACGATCATCGCGCTCTATTTCGTCGCGGGTGTCGTGCTGAGCCTCCTGCCGTGTTCGTACCCGATGATTCCGATCGTGTCCGCCATCATCATCGGCCAGGGCACGCGCGCGACGCATGCACGCGGCTTCGCGTTGTCGCTGACCTACGTGGTCGGCATGGCGCTGGTCTACACGGTACTCGGCATCGCCGCCGCGCTGGTCGGCCAGAGCCTCGGCGCATGGTTGCAGAACCCGTGGGTACTCGGCACGTTCGGCGTGCTGCTGACCGCGTTCGCGGTGGCGCTGATCTCGGGCAAGGACATCGCGCTGCCGGAGCGCTGGCAGAACGGCGCGGCCGAGGCATCGAGCGCGCGCCAGGGCGGCCACTTCGTCGCGGTCGCGGCGATGGGCGCGTTGTCGGCGCTGGTCGTCGGTGCGTGCATGACGGCGCCGCTGTTCGCGGTGCTCGCTTTCATCGCGCATACCGGCAACGCGTTGCTCGGCGGGGCGGCGCTGTTCGCGATGGGGCTGGGGCTCGGCGTGCCGCTGCTGGTCGTCGGCGTCGGGGCCGGGACGGTGCTGCCGCGCGCAGGCGCATGGATGGACGGCGTCAAGGTGTTCTTCGGCATCGTACTGCTCGCGGCTGCGCTGTGGATCGTGTGGCCGGTGCTGGCGGGCGGGCTGAAGATGGTGCTCGCGGCGTTGTGGCTGCTGATCGCGGCCGCGGCGCTCGGCCTGTTCACGCCGAATGCCGGCGCTGCGTCGATCTGGCGCCGCCTGGGCCGCGGCGTGGGCGCCGCGCTCGCGATCTGGGCCGCGACGCTGCTCGTCGGCCTGGCCGCGGGCTCGACCGACCCCGTCAAGCCGCTGGCCGTGCTGGCGGCGCGTACGGCGGCGTCCGGCGGTGCGGCGGCGGCCGGCGCGGCTACCGCGCAGGACGGCCCCGCGTTCGCCCCGGTGCGCTCCAGCGGCGAACTCGACACATTGCTGAAGACGTCGGGCCGGCCCGTGATGCTCGACTTCTACGCCGACTGGTGCGTGAGCTGCAAGGAGATGGAGCATCTGACGTTCACCGACGCACGCGTGCAGGCGCGGCTCGCGCAGCTTCACCTCGTGCGCGCGGACGTCACCGCGAACAATCCGGACGATCAGGCACTGCTCAAGCGCTTCAATCTGTTCGGGCCGCCGGGCATCATTTTCTTCGATCGCCACGGCAACGAGATCGGCCGCGTGGTCGGCTATCAGGCGGCCGACACGTTCCTGCGCAGCCTCGATCGGGCGGCCGTTCCGACGGTATGACGGTGGCCGGCCAGAGCGAGCCGGCGAATGAACGGTGTGGGGCCGGCTGACGGTCTCGATCGACGGTAAACAAAAAACGGCGGAACACCGAGGTGTCCCGCCGTTTTTGCTGGCGCCTGCCGGCGCGCGATCAGCGCTGCGCTTTCAGCAGACGCGCGGCATCGAGCGCGAAGTACGTGAGCACGCCGTCGGCGCCCGCACGCTTGAACGCGAGCAGCGATTCGAGCACGACCTTGTCGTGGTCGAGCCAGCCGTTCATTGCGGCCGCCTTCAGCATCGCGTACTCGCCGCTCACCTGGTACACGTAGGTCGGGAAGCGGAACTCGTCCTTCACGCGGCGCACGATGTCGAGATACGGCATGCCGGGCTTGACCATCACCATGTCGGCGCCTTCGTCGATGTCGAGGCGCACTTCGCGCAGCGCTTCGTCGCTGTTCGCCGGATCCATCTGGTAGGTCATCTTGTTGCCCTTGCCCAGGTTGGATGCCGAACCGACCGCATCGCGGAACGGGCCGTAGAACGCCGATGCGAACTTCGCCGAATAGGCCATGATCCGCGTATGGATATGGCCGTCGCTTTCCAGCATCTCGCGGATCGCGCCGATGCGGCCGTCCATCATGTCCGACGGCGCGACGATGTCGACGCCGGCTTCCGCCTGCGCACGCGCCTGGTCGACCAGGATCTCGATCGTGTCGTCGTTGATCACGTAGGCGTTTTCGTCGAGCACGCCGTCCTGGCCGTGGCTCGTGTACGGATCGAGCGCGACGTCGGTCAGCACGCCGAGTTCGGGGAAGCGCTTCTTCAGCTCGCGCACCGCGCGCGGGATCAGGCCTTCCGGATTGGCCGCTTCGCGGCCGTCGGGCGTTTTCAGCGACGGCTCGATGGCCGGGAACAGCGACAGCACGGGCACGCCGAGTTCGACGCATTGCTCGGCGACGTGCATCAGCAGATCGACCGACACGCGCTCGACGCCGGGCATCGACGGGACCGGCTGGCGTTCGTTGGCGCCGTCGACGACGAACACCGGGTAGATCAGATCGTCGGTGGTCAGGCGGTTTTCGCGCATCAGGCGGCGGGAGAAGTCGTCGCGGCGCATCCGGCGCGGACGATGAAGCGGATGGAAGCTCATGGCGATTTGGCAGAAATCAGGGCAAGAAGGACCTTACGGAACCCTTAGGTCATTTTCGAGATCGTTGGTATATGATAGCGATCGAGCGGCACGCGTTGCGTGCAACTCCCCGCTTCTCCTCCCTGAGCGGGTGCCTGTCGTTTTTCGATTAGGCTGTTTGACCCGCCGTTCGACGGCGGGTTTTTTTATGAGCCGGCCGAATCCGCAGGTGCCGTCAGGTGCGCACAGCCGATCCCAGCCGCGCGTTGCCCGCTCATTGTGCTACAGGCTCGCTTTTTTCGTCGGCGACGGACGGCCGCAGCCAGCTCTCGATCAGTTCGTGGGCCTCGTCGAGCCCCGTGCGCTTCAGCGCCGAGAACAGCTGGACCGTCAGCTTGCCCTTCACGCCCTGATCGCGATACGCGTCGAGCCCTTTCTGCGTATTGCGCAACGCGTTGATGCTTTCCTGCCGCGTCAATTTGTCGCACTTGGTCAGCAGCGTGTGGATCGGCTTGCCGGTCGGCGCGAACCACTCGATCATGCGTCGATCGAGATCGGTCAGCGGACGGCGCGAATCCATCATCAGGATCAGGCCGCAGAGCTGCGAGCGCGTCGCGAGATAGGACGACAGCAGCATTTCCCAGTGTGCCTTCGCGGCGCCGGGCACTTCCGCATAGCCGTAGCCGGGCAGGTCGACGAGGTTCGCGACGGGCTCGGCGGCCGGGCCGACGGAGAAGTAGTTGATATGCTGCGTGCGGCCGGGCGTCTTCGACGCGAAGGCCAGCCGCTTCTGATTGCACAGCACGTTGATCGCCGTCGACTTGCCGGCATTCGAGCGGCCCGCGAACGCAATTTCCGGCTGGACCGTCGGCGGCAGGTCGCGTAGATGGTTGACGGTCGTGTAGAAGCGGGCTTGATGGAGCAGAAAGGCCATGGGAACCGGAAGGACGGGCGGCGCGAGCCGCTTGGTGGAGGCGGGGTAGCCCCGATAGGCGCGGGAGCTTTCAACACAATATTGTACAATACGGCGGTTTTGCCGAAGGCCACCGGGCGCCTGCCTCGCGCTTTTATGTGGCTTCTGCGGTAGACTGAACGCCGTCGTTTTTTGCAGAACCTCAAATTCCCACAAGACGAAACAGGGTGTGCGAATGAATCGACTGTGCAAGTCTCTGATGGTGCTTCAGGTTGCAGCAGGGTTCGTAGGTTTCGTAGCGGAGGCAAACGCGGCAGATGCGGCCAAGCCGGATCTCGACCGCGGCAAGGCGATTGCCGGGCAGGTCTGCGCGTCGTGTCACGGCGCCGACGGCAATAGCGCGTCGGGCAGTTTCCCGAAGCTTGCCGGCCAGCATCCCGAATATCTGGTCAAGCAGTTGAACGACTTCAAGACGCAGCCGGGCGCGAAGGGGCCGGTGCGTAACAACGCGGTGATGGTCGGATTCGCGAGCGCGTTGAGCGCGGACGACATGCGCAACGTCGCCGCGTACTACGGGTCGCAGACGACGAAGCTCGGTACCGCACGCGCCGCGGCGACCGTGCCGGTCGGCCAGAAGATCTATCGCGGCGGCATCGCGGAGAAGGGCGTCCCCGCCTGCGCGAGCTGCCACGGGCCGACGGGGCAGGGGATCCCGGTCCAGTACCCGCGTCTGTCGGGGCAGTGGGCCGATTACACGGTCGCGCAGTTGACCGCGTTCCAGCAAGGTGCCGGTGCGCGCAACAACAACGAGGCGATGCATCAGATCGCGTCGCGGCTGTCGGATACCGAGATCAAGGCCGTCGCGGATTACATCGCGGGCCTGCGTTGAACGGTCAGCCGCGAATGGAATGACCGGGCGCCCGAAGGGCGGCCGGCGTCAGAACAAGAAAAGGGTGGGGCGCCGCGTCGTCGCGGTTGCCTCGCCCTTCTTTTTTGTCGGCACTCGCCGGGCCGAGCCGGGATGGAGAGGCTTGCGGGCGATGGGGGCTGCGCCCCCGAAGCGAACATAGTGAGCGTGGGGGCTGTTTCCCCTTAGTCGGAGTTTGAATGAGCGTTACCACGTCGGGGTTGCAGTCGAAGTCGAGTCAGGGTGCGTCGAAACGCGCGGTCGAGCTGCTGAGCTCGATGCGCTTCGCGATCGCGCTGCTGGTGGTGCTGTCGATTGCGAGCATCATCGGCACGGTCCTGACCCAGGACGATCCGTATCCGAACTACGTGAACCAGTTCGGGCCGTTCTGGGCGGACATCTTCCGCTCGCTCGGCCTGTACAACGTGTACAGCGCGTGGTGGTTCATGCTGATCCTGATCTTCCTCGTCACGTCGATCTCGCTGTGCGTGATCCGCAACGCGCCGAAGATGCTCGCCGATGCGAAGAGCTGGAAGGACAAGGTCCGCGAAGGCAGCCTGCGCGCGTTCCACCACAAAGCCGAGTACACGGCGTCCGGCACGCGCGCGACCGTCGCTGCGACGCTCGCCACGTTCGTCACGAAGGCCGGCTACAAGCACGTCGTGCGTGAAACCGGCGGCGCGACGCTGATCTCCGCGAAGCGCGGCGCGATGACCCGGTGGGGCTACATCTCCGCGCACCTGGCCATCGTCGTGATCTGTATCGGCGGCCTGCTCGACAGCAACCTGCCGATCAAATTCCAGATGTGGATGTTCGGCAAGAGCCCGGTCAACACGAGCGCGACGATCAGCGAGATCTCGCCCGACCATCGCCTGTCCGCGTCGAACCCGACGTTCCGCGGCTATGCGTGGGTGCCGGAGGGCCAGTTCGTGTCGACCGCGATCCTGAACCAGCCGAGCGGCTCGCTGATTCAGGATCTGCCGTTCTCGATCCAGCTCGACAAGTTCATCGTCGATTACTACACGACGGGCATGCCGAAGCTGTTCGCGAGCGACATCGTCGTGATCGATCGCGAGACCGGCCGGAAGATCCCGGCGCGGGTCGAGGTCAACAAGCCGTTCACGTACAAGGGCGTGTCGATCTACCAGTCGAGCTTCCAGGACGGCGGCTCGCAGATGCAGATGACGGCCTATCCGATGACGGGCAGCCACGCGGCGACCGTACCCGTGAAGGGCACGATCGGCAGCTCGGCGCCGCTGCAGGTCCCGGGCGCCGACGGCGATACGATCGAGTTCTCCGATTTCCGCGCGATCAACGTCGAGAACATGGCCGACGCGACCGGCAAGCCGGACGTGCGCGGCGTCGCGACGACGAGCTCGCTGAAGGAAGTATTCGATGAGCGGCTCGGCTCGGGCGCGAAGACGTCGAAGCCGACGCAGCTCCACAACATCGGCCCGTCGGTGCAGTACAAGATCCGCGGCAAGGACGGCCAGGCGCGCGAATTCAACAACTACATGCTGCCCGTCGACATGAACGGCGAGCGCGTGTTCCTCGCCGGCGTGCGCGCGAGCCCGAACGATCCGTTCCGCTACATGCGGATTCCGGCCGACAGCCAGGATTCGATCGGCGAATGGATGCGCCTGCGCGCCGCGCTCGAGGATCCGGCCGTGCGCACCGAAGCCGCCGCGCGCTTCGCGCAGCGCTCGCTGCCGGGCGACGCGTCGCTGCGCGGCCGCCTGCAGGACAGCGCGTCGAAGGTGCTGACCCTTTTTTCTGCGAGCGACGACAGCATCGGCCGCGGGGCGGACGGTCAGCCGGTCGGCGGCTTCCAGGCGGTGGCGACCTTCATCGACCGCTCGGTGCCGAAGGGCGAGCAGGAGAAGGCCGCGAGCCTGTTGCTGCGGATGCTCGAGGGCTCGATGTGGGAGGTCTGGCAGATCGCTCGCGAGCGAGCCGGCGAGCCGGCCGCGCAGCAGGGCACCGACACGATCCGCTTCGTGCAGAACGCGATCAATGCGCTATCCGACAGCTTTTTGTATGGATCGCCGGTCTATTTGCAGCTTGACTCGTTCAAGCAGGTGCAAGCTTCGGTATTTCAGTTGACGCGCGCACCCGGCAAGAATCTGGTGTATCTTGGCAGCCTGTTGCTGGTCGCCGGCATCTTCTCGATGTTCTACGTGCGCGAGCGGCGACTCTGGTTCTGGCTGAAGGACGCCGGTTCGGGCGTCGATGTGGTGATGGCAATGTCCACGGCCCGCAAGACCTTCGATTTCGAGAAAGAATTCGTGCAGACGCGCGACGCGGCCGGCGCCGCCTTGCGCGCCGCACCTCGCGACGCCGCGCCCGCCGGTGCGGCTTCGACGGCCCGCCCGCCTGCCGGCGGCGGTTCCGATTCCGAGAATTCCACCCGGTAACATCATGGATCTCACGCAAGTTTCCTCCTCCCGTACGGCGTCGGCCCCGGCCCCGGCGCCGGCATCGTCGCCGCTGTTCGACGAGCGTCCGTTCCTCGCGCGCCTGTCGCTGTTCGACTGGCTGTTCGCACTGGCGTTGGTGGCGGGCGCGGGCTACGCGCTCGTGCACTACAACGCGCACATGGATTACTACGACAAGGCGGTGATGGTCGGCGCCGTGCCGGCGCTCGTCGCGCTCGGCTGGCGCTGGAAGCCCGCGCGGCTGATGATGGCGTCGATCGCCGTGCTGTCGCTGCTGTCGATCCAGATCTACCAGGGCGATCTCGCCCGCGCCGATTCGGCGTTCTTCCTCAAGTATTTCCTGTCGAGCCAGTCGGCGATCCTGTGGATGAGCGCGCTGTTCGTGCTCGCGACGATCTTCTACTGGATCGGCCTGCTCGCGCGCTCGGAAACGGGCGCCGCGATCGGCCAGAAGCTCACGTGGGTCGCCGTGCTGATGGGCTTCACGGGGTTGATGGTGCGCTGGTACGAGTCCTACCTGATCGGGGCGGACGTCGGGCATATCCCCGTGTCGAACCTCTATGAAGTGTTCGTGCTGTTCAGCCTGATCACCGCGCTGCTTTATCTGTATTACGAAGGCCACTACGGCACGCGTTCGCTCGGCGCGTTCGTGCTGCTGGTCATCAGTGCGGCGGTCGGCTTCCTGATGTGGTACTCGGTCGCGCGCGATGCGCAGCAGATCCAGCCGCTCGTGCCGGCACTGCAAAGCTGGTGGATGAAGATCCACGTGCCGGCGAACTTCATCGGCTACGGCAGCTTCGCGCTGTCGGCGATGGTGTCGGTCGCGTACCTGACGAAGGAGCGCGGGATCCTCGCCGATCGCCTGCCGACGCTGGAAGTACTCGACGACGTGATGTACAAGTCGATCGCGGTCGGTTTCGCGTTCTTCACGATCGCGACGATCCTCGGCGCGCTGTGGGCGGCCGAAGCGTGGGGCGGCTACTGGAGCTGGGACCCGAAGGAAACCTGGGCGCTGATCGTCTGGCTGAACTACGCGGCGTGGCTGCACATGCGGCTGATGAAGGGCCTGCGCGGCGCGGTGGCTGCCTGGTGGGCACTCACCGGCCTGCTCGTCACGACGTTCGCGTTCCTCGGCGTCAACATGTTCCTGTCCGGGCTGCACAGCTACGGCAAGCTGTAAGATTTCCGCCGCTCGTCCGACCATATGACCGCCGGTGCACTGCGTGCCCGGCGGTTTTCTTTTGTAACGGGCGGGCGAACCGGGCGTCGAACGGCGCGTGACGGGCCGGGTCGAACGCTCATGAAGCGTGCGCGCCGCGCATGCGGGAGGAGCTGCACGATGTGGATCAAACGCCCTTTGCGTAACGTACTGACCGGCGCGGATATCGCGCCGAGCGAGATCACGCCGCGCGCGGTATTCGAGAACCGGCGGCGCGTGTTGCAGGCAGCCGGCCTCGCGGCCGCGGGCGGCCTGTTCGGCACCAGCGGCGCGGCGCTCGCCGCATATGCGTCGCCCGACCCGCGGGCGGCGAAGCTGGCGGCCAAAACCAACCCGAGATTCGTCGCCATCGACAAGGTGACGCCGTTCAAGGACATCACGTCCTACAACAACTTCTACGAATTCGGCACCGACAAGAGCGACCCGGCGCAGAACGCCGGCACGCTGCGGCCGCGCCCGTGGCGCGTGAGTGTCGAAGGCGAGGTGCAGCATCCGAAGGTGTTCGATCTCGACGAACTGCTGAAGCTCGCGCCGCTCGAGGAGCGCGTATACCGGCTGCGCTGCGTCGAGGGCTGGTCGATGGTGATTCCGTGGGTCGGCGTGCCGTTGTCCGAGCTGATCAAGCGCGTGCAGCCGACCGGCAACGCGAAATACGTGCAGTTCGTCACGCTGGCCGACCCGTCGCAGATGCCGGGCCTGTCGACGCCCGTGCTCGACTGGCCGTATTCGGAAGGGCTGCGGATGGACGAGGCGATGAATCCGCTGACGCTGCTGACGATGGGCGTGTACGGGCAGGTGCTGCCGAACCAGAACGGCGCACCGGTGCGGATCGTCGTGCCGTGGAAGTATGGCTTCAAGAGCGCGAAGTCGCTCGTGAAGATCCGCTTCGTCGACAAGCAGCCGAAGACGAGCTGGAACACGTACGCCGCGAACGAATACGGCTTTTATTCGAACGTGAACCCGAACGTCGATCATCCGCGCTGGAGCCAGGCGACCGAGCGGCGCATCGGCGAGGACGGTTTCTTCACGCCGAAGCGCAAGACGCTGATGTTCAACGGCTACGGCGATCTGGTCGCATCGATGTATCAGGGCATGGACCTGAAGAAGAATTTCTGAGCGTGACCGTGAGAAACGACATGCCTCCTTCGACGCTCACGCCCGCGCGCGCCGCGGGCGCCGGGCCGGCCGCGCGCGCGGCGCGGGCCGGTGCGATTCGTCCCGCCGCGCCGCGCTGGCTCGCACCGGCCAAGGTGCTGGTGTTCGCGGCGGGCCTCTATCCGTTCGCGCGCATCGTGCTGTTCGGGCTCACCGACCGGCTCGGCGCGAACCCGATCGAATTCATCACGCGCTCGACGGGGCTGTGGACGCTCGTCCTGCTGTGCATCACGCTTGCCGTCACGCCGGTGAGGCGCATGACGGGTTTCGCGCCGCTGCTGCGCTTTCGCCGGATGATCGGATTATTCGCGTTCTTTTACGCGACGCTGCATTTCACGACCTACTTGTGGTTCGACAAATGGTTCGACGTCGTCGCGATCCTGAAGGACGTCGGCAAGCGCCCGTTCATCACGGTCGGCTTCGCGGCGTTCGTGCTGCTGATTCCGCTTGCCGCGACGTCGCCGCGTGCGATGGTGCGCAGGCTCGGTCGCCACTGGGCGACGCTGCACAGCACGATCTACGCGATCGCGCTGTTCGGCGTGCTGCACTTCTGGTGGATGCGGGCCGGCAAGCACGATCTCGCGCAGCCGAAGCTCTACGCGGCGATCGTCGCCGCGCTGCTCGGTTGGCGGCTGGTGGCGTGGGGATGGCGGCGCGTGCGCGGGTGACGGGGCGGCCCCGAAAAACAAAAGGCGATGACCGGGAAGTCATCGCCTTGTATCGAGCGCCGCGCGGGCGGCATCGCGTCGTTACTTCGTGGCGGCCGGGCCCGACGCCGGGGCGGGCATGGTCGATGCACTGCTCGACAACTCGGGCGACAGCGTGAGCGGCGAGCCGGACGTGTCGGGCGACTCGTCGGACGACGCGTTTTCGTCGGTCGGTTTCACGTCCGACGGCGGCGTGTCCTGCTGCTGGATCGGCTTGGGCATCGGAGGCACGGTGGGCAGATAGAGCGCGCCGCTTTGACCGCAGCCGGCAAGAATCGCCAAAGCCGCTACAATCGCGCTCATCCGGAAAACGACTCGCATGATCGTTCCTGAACAATTTAACCGATAGAGTTTAGCATGTCCGATACTGAATACCTGGCCCGTGCAGAGGCCGTGCTGGCGGCCGTCGAGCGTACCGTGGACGCTGCGAACGACGGCGATCACGACATCGATCTGGAGCGCAACGGCAGCGTGCTGACGCTGACGTTCGAGAACGGCTCGAAGATCATCGTCAACCTGCAGCCGCCGATGAAGGAAGTGTGGATCGCCGCGAAGGCCGGCGGATTCCACTACCGTTTCATCGACGGCGCATGGCGCGATACGCGCACGGGCACCGAGTTTTTCTCGGCGCTCACCGAGTACGCGACCCAGCAGGCCGGTCTGCCGATCACGTTCAGCGCGTGACGGCCGGGGCTGCGCCCCGAACGCCGTGCCCATGAAAAAAGCGCCCCGCGGGGCGCTTTTTTCATGGCCGGGCCGCGGGTCAGTGACCGCGGAACAGGTTCATGATGTCCTGCTTTTCCTGCTCGTCGACGTGCGGCACGGCCTCGTCGACGTTCTGCGCGGCCGGCGCCTGCGGCACGCCGACCGTCGACACGAAGCCGTGGCCGGGCGTGAACTCGGTGAAGTACAGTTCGCCGCCGAGCGATTCGACGCCGTCGGGCGCCGTCGGCTTGAACTCCGGCACGCCCTTCAGCGCGGCGCCCATGTAGTCGATCCAGACCGGCAGCGACAGGCCGCCGCCGGTTTCGCGATCGCCGAGGCTGCGCGGATTGTCGTAGCCGATCCACGCGATCGCGGCGAGGGTGTGCTGGTAGCCGGCGAACCACGCGTCGTGCGAATCGTTCGTCGTGCCGGTCTTGCCCGCGAGATCGGTACGCTTCAGCACGTTGGTTCGCGCGCCCGTGCCGCGCTGTGCAACGCTCTGCAGCAGGCTGTTCATCACGTAGGCGTTGCGCGCGTCGATCGCGCGCGGCGCGTTCTGCTCGGCGACGAGCGGCTGCGCGCGCGCGACGATCGCGCCGTTCGGATCGGTGACTTCGGCGATCAGGTACGGATTGACGCGATAGCCGCCGTTCGCGAAGACCGAATACGCGCCCGCCATCTGCAGCGGCGTGACCTGGCCGGCGCCGAGTGCCATCGGCAGGTAGGCCGGATGGCGGTCGGCATCGAAGCCGAAGCGCGTGATGTATTGCTGCGCGTATTTCGTACCGATGTGGTTCAGGATCCGGATCGACACGAGGTTGCGCGAGCGCTGCAGCGCGGTGCGCATCGACATCGGGCCCTCGAAGCCGCCGCCGTAGTTCTTCGGCTCCCACGGCTGGCCGCCGGTTTCCGCGGCGCTGAAATACAGCGGGCCGTCGTTGATCACGGTGGCCGGCCCGAGGCCCTTGTCGAGCGACGCCGAGTAGATGAACGGCTTGAACGACGAACCCGGCTGCCGCCACGCCTGCGTGACGTGGTTGAACTTGTTCTTGTTGTAGTCGAAGCCGCCGACGAGCGAGCGGATCGCTCCATCCTGCGGGACGATCGACAGGAACGCGCCTTCGACCTGCGGCAACTGCGTGATCGACCATTTGCCGGCGTCGTTCTTCACGACGCGCACGATCGCGCCGGGGCGGATGCGGCGGTTCGGCTGCGCGTTGGCGGACAGCGCACCCGACGCGAAGCGCAGGTTGTCGCCTTCGATCGTCGCATTGCTGCCGTCGATGAACGCAACCGTGATCTGGCGCGGGCTCGCGGCCGTCACGACCGCGGCGATCAGCTCGCCGTTGTCGGGATGCTCGAGCAGTGCGTCGTCGATCGCCTGTTCGCGATCGTCGGCGCCGGCCGGCAGCTCGATGAAGCCTTCCGGCCCGCGATAGCCGTGGCGGCGCTCGTAATCCATGATGCCCTTGCGCAGCGCGGTGTACGCGACCTGCTGGTCCGCGGAATCGATCGTCGTGACGACGTTGAAGCCGCGCGTGTAGGTTTCCTCGCGATACTGCGCGTACATCATCTGTCTGACCATTTCGGCGACGTACTCGGCGTGCACGCTGAAATCGCGGCCCGGACCCTTGACGACGAGCGGCTGCGCGGCGGCTTCGTCGTACTGTTCGCGCGTGATGAAGTTCAGCTCGAGCATGCGCTGCAGGATGTATTCCTGGCGCACCTTCGCGCGCTTCGGGTTCACGACCGGGTTGTACGCGGACGGCGCCTTCGGCAGCCCCGCGAGCATCGCGGCTTCCGCGAGCGTGATGTCCTTCAGGTCCTTGCCGAAATACACGCGCGCGGCGCTCGCGAAGCCGTACGCGCGCTGACCGAGATAGATCTGATTCATGTAGACCTCGAGAATCTGATCCTTCGTCAGCGCGCGCTCGATCCGGTACGCGAGCAGCATCTCGTAGATCTTGCGCGTGTAGGTCTTCTCGCTCGACAGGAAGAAGTTGCGCGCGACCTGCATCGTGATCGTGCTCGCGCCCTGCGACGCGTGGCCGTTCGTCAGCGCGACGAAGCCCGCGCGGATGATGCCGGTGAGGTCGACGCCGCCGTGATCGTAGAAGCGCGCGTCCTCGATCGCGAGGATCGCCTTCTTCAGCGAGTCGGGTACGTCCTTGAAATGGACGATGTCGCGGCGCTCCTCGCCGAATTCGCCGATCAACACGTGATCGGACGTATAGATGCGCAGCGGCACCTTCGGCCGATAGTCGGTCAGCGCGTCGAGCGACGGCATGTTCGGCCACGCCACGACGAGCGCGTAGCCGAGCACGAGGCCGCCGGCCACGACGACGGCCACGCACATCGCGGCGAAGCCGAGCAGGACTTTTTGCCACCAGGGCCGCTTCTTCGGCTCCGGGGCGGGAGGCGGGGACGTAGGAGTCGTGGATTGCATAGGCATACCGGAAAACAGTCCCGCGATTATAGCTGCCCGGTAAGACCGGTCCTGACGCAGGGGCCGCCCGTCGGAAAGCCGCGGGTCGGCGTGCCGTCAGCATAGTCCGTGCACGGCCGTCGCGAGCGGATGCTGGCCGTTTGGCCGACTGTCGGCCGCATGCGTCGCTTTGCAGAATCAGGTCTCGGAAACGCGGCGTGGGCCGCGACGATCTCGGGAGGCTGGGATGGCAGGACGATGGGTGGCGCGGTTTGCACAGGGCAGGCACCGGTCGACGGGAATCGACGTCGGTGCGCACGAAGTGAGGGTGGCCGTGCTGAGCCGGCGCGGCAGGGACGCGGATGTGCGCGTCGAGGGGCTCGAGCGGGAACCGGTCGGCTTGGCGGGCGGGCCGGAAGACGCGAGGTGGGCGGCGGTCGCGCGGTCGCTGGCGGCAGCCGTGTCGCGGCTGTCGGCGTCGGATGTTCGGTGCGACGCGCGCGGCGTGATGGCGCTGCACGACGACGAGATGCGTACCGCGACGCTCGATCTGGCCGGGCGCGGCGACATTCCGGACGCCGCGCGGCAGGCGGCCGAACGCATCTCGGGGCTGGCGCCGGACAGTCTCGCGTTCGACTGGCGGCACTACGGCGGCGCGCGGTCCGGCGAGATCGCGGTGGCGGTGGCGCCGCTGGCGCTGCTCGAGCGGCGGATCGACGTGGCCGCCCAGGCCGGTATCGACCTGACGGTGATTGACGGCGAGTCGGCCGCCGTGCTGCGCGCGCTGCGCTATGCCGCGCAGTTCGAACTCGACGCGCAGGGCGCCTACGCCGTGCTCTGGTTCTGCGACGCGGGCGTGCGCGGCTGGCGAATCGACGGCCCGTCGATCGTCCCGGTGCTCACACTGTCCGGCACGTTGCCGGAGGCACTGCCCGATGCATTGCGCCGGCGCGTGCTCGGGGCCGTGCGTTGCGTACTCGTCGCCGGAGACGAGCGATGTATCGCGCGCTTCGATACGTCCATCGCCGAGATTGGCGATGTGCTCGGCACGGCGGTGGTCCCGTTCGACTGCACGGGCTGGGACGGCCAGCCGTGCGTGCGCGCCGGCATGCCGGGCGGCCCGGCGTTTGCCGTCGCATTCGGGCTGGCGTTGCGCGGGGTGTGGGAATGATCGCCGGTCACGTGGCGGCAAACGGGGGCGCGGCGGAGGCAGCCGAGGAGGCGGTACGGGCGGTATTCGGCGACTTCAACCTGCTGCCGTATCGCGAGCGATTGGCGCAGGCGTTGCGGCGTCGCCGGGTCGCGCAGTGCGGTGTGGCGATTCTGCTCGGCGTGCTCGGCGCCGGCCTGTGGACGGGCGCTGCCGTGTTGTCGCGGTGGCGGGTGGACGCAGAGCGCGCCGGCGTGGAGGCACGGCTGCGGCAGTCGCAGCCACAGGTGGCTGCTGCGACGCGCGCCGCCAATGCCGCCGCTACGATCGAGCGGCGCGACGCGCAGGCGGCGGCGCTGGCCGCGCCTTACCGGCGCGTGGCAGGATTGCTGGCGACCCTGAAGCATGTGCGCGCCGATCATATCCGGCTCGACGCGTTGCGCATGACGACGACCGGCGCCGCGCTCGATGCGCGCGCCGCGAGTTACCGGGCGGCTGCGCGGTGGCTCGCCGCGATGGCGCGCGAGCAGCGCGACTGGCGGATCGATATCGAGACGTTGAAGCCTGTCTCGGATGCGCCGGCTTCCGCGGCCGGGATGCCGTTCCGGTTCTCGGTGCAGTTGCGCTGGCACGACGCGATGTCGTCGCGGACGGTGTCGGGAGGTGGTGCATGACGGCGCTCGTGCATTGGCCGGCGCTGCGCGCAGGCGCGGGGCTGGACCGCATGCCGCGCGTGTCGCCGGCGGCCATGCATGCCGCGGGTTGCGTGCTGGCTTTCGTTGCCGTGCTGGCAGGCGGCATTCATCTGGCGAATGCGGCCGACTGGAGCGGGCTGACACACAGCCGCGCGTTGCTCGCCGCGGCGCAGGCGCGTGCGGGCGACGCGCAACGCGTGCTTGCCTCCGCCGGACAACGGCGCGACGGACATCGTGCGTCGGCGCGCGACGAGCGCTTGCCGCATGCGCCGGAATGGGCAGCGCTGATGCTGGAACTGGCCGATCTCGCTGCGTCGAGCGGGCTGCACGGCGTGTCGATCGAGCCGCAGCGCGCCGATGGCGCGGCACCGGACGACCGACGCACCGTGCACATCTTCGCGGATGGCGGTTTGCGCGCGCTGGAGCAGATGGTCGGCGGGCTGGCGCGCTTCCCGGTGTTGGCCGTACCGTCGGCGCTGCGTATCGAGCGTGGCATGTCGGCGGCGCGGGTGGATATGTCCGTCGACGTGTTTCCGGCGCTGCCGGCGACAACGGCCGCGGCGGCCAACACGCCGGTTCGTGCCGCTGCGTCCGACGCCGATCCGTTCGGCGAGGCTGGCCCGACCGAAGGAGCGGGGCGCGCGGCCCGCCTTGCCGGCACGATTCGCGATGCGCGTACCGGTCTCGCGTTGTTCGACGACGGCGACGGCGCGTTCACGGCCGTTGCGCCTGGCGAGGTGCTGGGGGCCGCGCGCGTGGTGCGCGTCGATCGCACCGCCGTGACGCTCGCGACGGTGGACGGATCGCAGCGGCTCGTCCTGGACGACGGAGGCCGGCCATGACGAAACACGGCTGTTGGGTGTTTATCATCTGGGCCGGCGTGACGGCGGCTGACGCAAGCGCGTCGTTGCCGCCGCTGCCGGCGGTGTGGCCGGCCGGGTCGACGGATGTGTCGGCGCCGGGTTTGCCGCAGCCGCTGCGCGTGGCTGACGGCGTGGACAGCGCCGTAGCGGAGGACGCCGGCCCATCGCCGTTCGATCAGCCGGCGCGTGCGGCGCTGCAGACGGAAACCGCCGCGCCGGCCCTCACGCTGGAGGGGTCGCCGATCCCGCTGGCGCCGCCGGTCCGGATGAGCGATGCCGCGGCGCGGCCACCCGGCGATGCGGACGACGCGCGGCGGATCTCGTTGAATCTGCACGGCGCCGTGCTCGCGGCTGCGTTCGATGCGATCGCGCGGTTCACGGGGCTCAATATCGTCGTCGGCGAGCAGGTACGCGGCACGGTGACGTTACGTCTGAACAATGTCCGCTGGCGCGAAGCGTTCGACACGCTGCTCGACACGCACGGGCTCGCGATGTCCCGGCGCGGCAACGTGATCTGGGTTACACCGGCAGCCGAATTGGCTGCGCGCGAACGCGAGCGCTTCGAAATGCATGCGCGGGCCGCCGATCTGGAGCCGCTCGCGAGCCGTACGTTCGCGCTGCACTATCCGCGCGCGCAGGACGTGCAACGGCTGCTGGCCGGCGCGACCGGCCAGCGCCTGCTGTCGAAGCGCGGCGCCGCGGCGGCCGATCCGCGCACGAACCTGCTGTTCGTGACCGATCTCGCGCCGCGCATCAGTCAGATCGCGGGCCTGATCGACGCGATCGACCGGCCGTCGCGGCAGGTCCGCATCGAGGCCCGCATCGTCGAGGGCGAGCAGGGTTTCTCGCGCAACCTTGGCGCACGCGTCGCGCTGCGCGCGCAGGGGCGACCGTCGTCGGCCGAGGGCGCTTCATTCACGGCGGACGCGCGCAACGCGCTGGATCTCGCCGGGCGGCCGCTCGGCGGTTTCGACGCGGCGACCGCCGGCTTCACGCTGTTCGCCGCGCCGCTCAGCCGCGTACTCGATATCGAGCTGAGTGCGCTCGAGGCGCAGGGGCGGGGCCAGATCGTTTCGCGTCCACGGGTGGTGACGGCCGACCGCGTCAAGGCCATCGTCGAACAGGGTTCCGAGCTGCCGTACCAGGCGAAGGTCGGCAATGGCATGAGCGGTGTGCAGTTCCGTCGCGCGACGCTCAAGCTGGAGGTCGAGCCGCAGATCACGCCGGACGGGCGCGTGGTGCTCGATCTGGACGTAACCAAGGACAGCGTCGGCGAGCCGACCGCGGCCGGCCCCGCCATCCATACGAAGCATGTGCAGACGCGCGTCGAGGTCGAGAATGGCGGGACGGTCGCGATCGGCGGCATCTATGAACAACTGAACCGGAACGATGTGACGGGCGTGCCGCTCTTGGGCAAAATACCGTTTCTGGGCGCGCTTTTCCGGCACCGCGCGCAGCGCGACCAGCGCAACGAACTGGTCGTCTTCATCACGCCGACCGTCGTCGATGCGCGTTGCAGTGCACCCGACACGAGCGACGTAGGCGCCGAGAAAACGGGGCCGGAAGCCGCCGGCGCAGGCTCGACAAGGCAGCCGCTTTGCCAGTAAGCTGCGCCACACACCAGCAAGATTGAAGCAGAGGAAGCCGTTGCAAGCGCGGGACCCACATGCAAACGTATTTTTCGTCGGCCTTATGGGAGCGGGTAAGACCACCGTGGGCCGTGCGGTCGCGCGTCGTCTCGACAGGACGTTCTTCGACTCCGACCACGAAATCGAGGCCCGTACGGGCGCGCGCATTCCGGTGATCTTCGAGCTGGAGGGCGAGGCCGGGTTTCGCGATCGCGAAACGCAGGTAATCGCCGATCTCGCGCAGCGCGAGAACATCGTGCTCGCGACGGGCGGCGGCGCGGTGCTGCGCCCGGAAAATCGCGACAGCCTGAAAACCAACGGCATCGTCGTCTACCTGCGCGCGAATCCGCACGATCTGTGGCTGCGCACGCGCAAGGACAAGAACCGCCCGCTGTTGCAGACGGAAGATCCGAAGGGGCGTCTCGAAGCGCTGTACGAAGTGCGCGACCCGTTGTACCGCGAATGCGCGGATTTCGTCATCGAGACCGGCCGTCCATCAGTCAACGGTCTCGTCAACATGGTGCTGATGCAACTCGAACTGGCCGGCGTCATCGCCAAGCCGCTACAAGCATGATTACCGTCAACGTCGATCTGGGCGACCGCGCCTATCCGATTCATATTGGCGCCGGCCTGATTGGCCGCACCGAGCTGTTCGCTCCCCACATCAAGGGTTCGTCCGTCACGATCGTCACCAACACGACGGTCGATCCGCTCTACGGCGACGCGCTGCGCGCGGCGCTCGCGCCGCTCGGCAAGCGCGTGTCGACGGTGGTGCTGCCGGACGGCGAGGCGTACAAGAACTGGGAAACGCTGAACCTGATCTTCGACGGTCTGCTCACGGATCACGCGGATCGCAAGACGACGCTCGTCGCGCTCGGCGGCGGCGTGGTCGGCGACATGACGGGCTTTGCCGCCGCGTGCTACATGCGCGGCGTGCCGTTCATCCAGGTACCGACCACATTGCTGTCGCAGGTCGATTCGTCGGTCGGCGGCAAGACGGGCATCAATCACCCGCTCGGCAAGAACATGATCGGCGCGTTCTACCAGCCGCAGGCCGTGATCGCGGACATCGGCGCGCTGACGACGCTGCCCGATCGCGAACTGGCGGCGGGCGTCGCCGAAGTCATCAAGACGGGCGCGATCGCCGATGCCGAATTCTTCGACTGGATCGAGGCGAACGTCGATGCGCTGAACCGTCGCGAGCCGGCTGCGCTCGCGCATGCGGTGAAGCGTTCGTGCGAGATCAAGGCGAGCGTCGTCGCGGCCGACGAGCGCGAAGGCGGCCTGCGCGCGATTCTGAATTTCGGCCACACGTTCGGCCATGCGATCGAGGCCGGGCTCGGCTACGGCGAATGGCTGCACGGCGAGGCGGTCGGCTGCGGGATGGTGATGGCCGGCGACCTGTCGGTGCGGCTCGGTCTCTTCGACGAAGCGTCGCGGCACCGCCTCGATGCGGTGATCGCGGCCGCGCATCTGCCGACCCGCGGGCCCGCGCTCGGCGACGCGCGCTACATGGATCTGATGCGCGTCGACAAGAAGGCCGAGGCCGGCGCGATCAAGTTCATCCTGCTGAAGCGATTCGGCGATACGCTGATCACGCAGGCGCCGGACGAAGCGGTATTCGCTACACTGGCGCAGACGACGCGCTAACGGCGACCCGGATGCCCCGGCGCCCCTGACATGGAGGAGACGTGAGCGAGACATCCAGCAGCACACTGCCCGAAGCCGGCCGCGCATCCACCGCGCCGGTGGCCGAGCCGCCGACGCTGGCGGCGCTGGAAGCCCATCTCGCTCCGTATGCCGCGCACGCGTCGCAGTCTCGCGGCCGCCGCCATCCGGAAACCCCGCCGGCGGCGCGCACCGAATTCCAGCGCGATCGCGACCGCATCGTCCATTCGACCGCGTTTCGCCGGCTCGAATACAAGACGCAGGTCTTCGTCAATCACGAAGGCGACCTGTTCCGCACACGCCTCACGCACAGCCTCGAAGTCGCGCAGATCGCGCGCTCGGTCGCGCGCAACCTGCGCCTGAACGAGGATCTCGTCGAAGCGATCTCGCTCGCGCACGATCTCGGCCATACGCCGTTCGGCCATGCCGGGCAGGACGCGCTGAATGCGTGCATGCGCGAGCACGGCGGCTTCGAGCACAACCTGCAGAGCCTCGCCGTGGTCGACGAGCTCGAGGAGCACTACGGCGCGTTCAACGGATTGAACCTGTGCTTCGAGACGCGCGAAGGCATTCTGAAGCACTGCTCGCGCGAGAATGCGCGCAAGCTCGGCGCGCTCGGCGAGCGCTTCCTGCAGGGCCGCCAGCCGTCGCTCGAAGCGCAGCTCGCGAACATCGCGGACGAGATCGCCTATAACAACCACGACGTCGACGACGGCCTGCGCTCCGGCCTGATCACGATCGAACAGCTCGCGGAAGTCGAGCTGTGGCAGCGTCACTACGAAGCGGCGCTCGCCGAATTCCCGCACCTCGAAGGCCGCCGCCTCGTGCACGAGACGGTGCGCCGGATCATCAACACGCTGATCGTCGATCTGATCGACGAGACGACGCGCAATCTCGTGCGCGCCGCGCCCGCCTCGCTCGACGACGTGCGCGACGCACCGCCGCTCGTGTCGCACAGCCCCGAGGTTGCCGCGCAGGCAGCGGCCCTCAAGCGCTTCCTCTTCAAGAACCTGTATCGCCACTACAAGGTGATGCGCATGGCGAGCAAGGCGCAACGCGTCGTCACGGGGTTGTTCGACGCGTTCATCGAGGATCCGCGCCTGTTGCCGCCGCCGTACCAGTCCGACGACACGGCGCAGCAACCGCGTCTCGTCGCGCACTACATCGCCGGCATGACCGACCGCTTCGCGCTGAAGGAATACCAGCGCCTGTTCGTCATCAACGACAACTGACTGTCACAAACGATCACTAGACTTCGCCGGTTCAATGGCGACGGGGATGTTGCACACGCTGTTGGTAACGTTTTCATAGGAGAGGTCGATGAAGAAGAAGCCTGCGGGGACACTGGTCCGGTCGATCGCGCTCGGTGGCGCGCTGATGTTCGGGGTGCAGCACGTCGCGCTCGCCGCGACGGAAATCCAGTTCTGGCATGCGATGGAGGCCGCGCTCGGCGAGCGGGTCAATGCGATCGCCGATCAGTTCAACGCGTCGCAAAGCGACTACAAGATCGTGCCGGTCTTCAAGGGCACCTACGACCAGGCGCTCGCGGCCGGCATCGCGGCCTATCGCAGCGGCAACGCGCCGGCGATCCTGCAGGTGTATGAAGTCGGCACGGCGACGATGATGCAGGCGAAGAAGGCGGTCGTGCCGGTCCACGACGTGTTCAAGCAGGCCGGCGTGACGCTCGACGAAAAGGCGTTCGTGCCGACCATCGCGAGCTACTACAGCGACGCGAAGACGGGCCACCTGGTCTCGATGCCGTTCAACAGCTCGACGCCGGTGCTGTACTACAACAAGGACGCGTTCAAGAAGGCGGGCCTCGATCCGAACCAGCCGCCGAAGACGTGGGCCGACGTGAAGGCGGATGCCGAGAAGCTGCGCAAGTCGGGGATGGCCTGCGGCTTCACGACCGGCTGGCAGGGCTGGATCCAGCTCGAAAACTACAGCGCGTGGCATGGGCTGCCGTTCGCGAGCCGCAACAACGGCTTCGACGGTACGGACGCCGTGCTGGAGTTCAACAAGCCGCAGCAGATCGCGCATGTCGCGTTCCTGCAGGAGATGGCGAAGGACGGCACGTTCACGTACGCGGGCCGCAAGGATGAAGCGTCGGCGAAGTTCTACAGCGGCGACTGCGGGATCCTGACGACGTCGTCGGGGGCGCTCGCGAACGTGCAGAAATTCGCGAAGTTCAGCTACGGCACGGGGATGATGCCGTACGACGCGAACGTGAAGGGCGCGCCGCAGAACGCGATCATCGGTGGCGCGAGCCTGTGGGTGCTGGCCGGCAAGGATCCGGCGACCTACAAGGGCGTCGCGAAATTCCTCGCGTACCTGGCAACGCCTGCCGTCGCCGCGAAGTGGCATCAGGACACCGGCTACCTGCCGGTCACGACCGCCGCGTACGACCTGACGCGCCAGCAGGGCTTCTACGCGAAGAACCCGAGTGCCGAAACCGCGATCAAGCAGATGCTGAACAAGCCGCCGCTGCCGTACACGAAGGGGCTGCGGCTGGGCAACATGCCGCAGATCCGCACGGTCGTCGACGAGGAGTTCGAACAGGTCTGGGCGCAGAAGAAGTCGCCGAAGGACGCGCTCGATTCGGCCGCCTCGCGCGGCGACGAACTGCTGCGCCGCTTCGAGAAGTCGGGCGGCTGAGCACGCATCGCGTTCGTGCCCCGGCGGCGCCGCGCGTCAGCGCGTGCCGTCCGGCGGCGCGGCTTCCCTTCCGTTTCGCCTGACCGGACACCCGCGATGCAATCCCGTTCCCGTTTCGGTACGAGCCCGGTGCCGTACCTGCTGATTGCGCCGCAGCTCGCGATTACCGCCGTGTTCTTCCTGTGGCCGGCCGGCGTCGCGCTGTGGCAGTCCACGCAGATGCAGGACGCATTCGGCACGTCGAGCGAATTCGTCGGCTTCGCGAACTTCATGCACCTGTTCGCCGATCCGCTGTATCTCGATTCGTTCCGCACGACGCTCGTGTTCAGCTCGCTCGTCACGGTGAGCGGGCTCGTCGTGTCGCTGCTGCTCGCCGCATGCGCCGACCGCGTGGTCCGCGGCGCGCGCGTGTACCGCACGCTGCTGATCTGGCCGTACGCGGTCGCGCCGACGATCGCGGCCGTGCTGTGGGCATTCCTGTTCAACCCGAGCATCGGCCTGATCACGTATGCGCTCGCGAAGGGCGGCATCGTGTGGAACCACGCGCTGAACGGCGGCCAGGCGATGTTTCTCGTCGTGCTGGCGTCGGTATGGAAGCAGGTGAGCTACAACTTCCTGTTCTTCTACGCGGGGCTGCAGGCGATCCCGCGCTCGCTGATCGAGGCGGCGGCGATCGACGGCGCGGGGCCGGTGCGGCGCTTCTTCAACATCGTGCTGCCGCTGCTGTCGCCGACGAGTTTCTTCCTGCTGGTCGTGAACCTCGTTTACGCGTTCTTCGACACCTTCCCGGTGATCGACGCGGCCACCGGCGGCGGCCCGGCGCAGAGCACCAAGACGCTGATCTACAAGATCTTCGCGGAAGGCTTCCAGGGGCTCGACATCGGCAGTTCGGGCGCGCAGTCGGTCGTGCTGATGATCATCGTCGTGGGGCTCACGGTGATCCAGTTCCGCTTCGTCGAACGCAGGGTGCAATACGCATGATCGAAAATCGCAAGGGCTTCGACCTGTTCTGCCACGCGGTGCTGATCGCCGGCGTCGTGCTGATCGTGTTTCCCGTCTACGTCGCGTTCTGCGCGGCGACGATGAATGCGCAGGAGGTGTTCACGGTGCCGCTGTCGCTCGTGCCGAGCACGCACCTGTTCGAGAACGTCGCGTACATCTGGGGGCACGGCAGCGGCGGCACGACGGCGCCGTTCGGCCGCCTGCTCGTGAACAGCTTCGCGATGGCGCTCGGGATCGCGGTCGGCAAGATCGCGGTGTCGATCCTGTCCGCGTACGCGATCGTCTATTTCCGCTTCCCCTTTCGCAACACGGCGTTCTGGCTGATCTTCGTCACGCTGATGCTGCCGGTGGAAGTGCGGATCTTCCCGACCGTGCAGGTCGTGTCGACGCTGCATCTGACGAACACCTATGCGGGGCTCACGATGCCGCTGATCGCATCGGCGACCGCGACGTTCCTGTTCCGTCAGTTCTTCATGACGCTGCCCGACGAGCTGATGGATGCGGCGCGTATCGACGGCGCGGGGCCGCTGCGCTTCTTCTGGGACGTCGTGCTGCCGCTGTCGAAGACGAGCATCGCCGCGCTGTTCGTGATCACGTTCATCTACGGCTGGAACCAGTATCTGTGGCCGATCCTGATCACGACGGAAGCGTCGCTGTCGACGGCGGTGGTCGGCATCAAGACAATGATCGCGAGCGGCGACGCCGCGACCGAATGGCAATACGTGATGGCGGCGACGCTGCTGGCGATGATCCCGCCGCTCGTCGTCGTGCTGGCGATGCAGCGCTGGTTCGTGCGCGGCCTCGTCGATTCCGAGAAATGAACGACCGACGGTAACCGGGAGAAGGACCAGGTATGGCTGCGCTGAGCTTGAAGGGCGTCAGGAAATCCTACGACGGCAAGCAGCACGTGCTGCATGGCATCGACGTGGAGATCGCCGACGGCGAATTCATCGTGCTGGTCGGCCCGTCGGGCTGCGGCAAGTCGACGTTGCTGCGGATGATCGCGGGGCTCGAGTCCGTGACGGACGGCGAGATCGCGATCGGCGACCGGGTCGTCAACACGCTGGAGCCGAAGGATCGCGACATCGCGATGGTGTTCCAGAACTATGCGCTGTACCCGCACATGACGGTCGCGCAGAACATGGGCTACGGGCTGAAGATTCGCGGCATCGAGCGCGCGACGATCGATTCGCGGGTGGCCGCGGCCGCGAAGATCCTCGAGCTCGAGCCGCTGCTCGCGCGGCGGCCGCGCGAATTGTCGGGCGGCCAGCGGCAGCGCGTCGCGATGGGGCGCGCGATCGTGCGCGAGCCGGCGGTGTTCCTGTTCGACGAGCCGTTGTCGAACCTCGACGCGAAGCTGCGCGTGCAGATGCGGCTCGAGATCCAGCGGCTGCACGCGCGGCTCGCGACGACGAGCGTGTACGTGACGCACGACCAGATCGAGGCGATGACGCTCGCGCAGCGCGTGATCGTGATGAACCGCGGTTACGCGGAGCAGATCGGCGCGCCGGTCGACGTGTACGAGAAGCCTGCGACGGTGTTCGTCGCGGGCTTCATCGGCTCGCCGGCGATGAACCTGATGCACGGCCGGCTGTCGGAAGACGGCGCGACCTTCACGGTCGCCGGCGGCGGCCCCGCGCTGCCGGTCGCCGGCGCGCCGGGCATCGGCCGCGAAATCGCCGCCGGGCGCGACTGGGTGCTTGGCGTACGCCCCGAACACATGACGCCGCAGCCGGGCGTCGCGCAGGCGATGCTGCCCGTCGATTCGTGCGAGCTGCTCGGCGCGGACAATCTCGCGCACGGCCGCTGGGGCAATCACGACGTTGCGGTGCGCCTGCCGCACGCGGACCGCCCCGCGCGCGGCACGGCGCTGGCGGCGGCGCTGCCCGCGCACCGGCTGCATTTCTTCGATCCCGAAACCGGCAAGCGTGCCGGCTGAAACCGTCCGACTGCCGGGAGACCGACGATGACGATCCGTACCGACTGGCCCTATCCGCGCGTCCTCGCCCATCGCGGCGGCGGCACGCTCGCGCCGGAGAACACGCTTGCCGCGCTCGACGAGGGCGCGCGGCGCGGTCACCGGATGGTCGAGTTCGACGCGAAGCTGTCGGCCGACGACGTGACGTTCCTGCTGCACGACGACACGGTTGACCGGACGTCGAACGGCCACGGAGCCGCGGCGGGCATGCGTTATGCGGCGCTGGCGGCGCTCGACGCGGGCGCGTGGCGCGATGCGCGCTTCGCGGGCGAACGGATGCCCACGCTCCAGGCTGCGGCGGCGCGCTGCATCGCGCACGGTCTGGCCGCGAACGTCGAGATCAAGCCGTGCCCGGGGCGCGAGCGCGAAACCGGGCAGCGCGTGGCGGCCGACGCAGCCGCGTACTGGCGCGATGCCGCCGTGGCGCCGCTGCTGTCGTCGTTCTCGTTCGACGCACTGCAGCAGGCGCGCGCGAGCGTGCCGGCGCTGCCGCGCGGGATGCTCTACGAAGTCGTGCCGGCCGACTGGCATGCGCAGGTTGTCGACGCGCTCGACTGCGTATCGTTGCATGCAGACCACAGCCGGCTCGACGAACCGCTCGTGCGCGCGATCAAGGCCGCCGGGCTGCGCATCCTGGTTTACACGGTGAACGACCTCGAACGGGCGCGCGAACTCGCGCGCTGGGGCGTCGATGCCGTCTGCACGGACCGCATCGACCTGATCGCGCCTAATGCGCTGGACGACATCGACGTCGTCTGACGGCCGCGGCTCCGGCGGCGTCCGGTAAAACTCTCGCCCGGAACGTGCCCGACGCGAAAAAACGACGCCCCGCCGGGATTCCCGCCGGGGCGTTTTGCATCGTGGAGACGTTACGCCAGGAAAAATCCGCTACAAATTGCAGCAGGATTAACCATTCCCCAAATATTCGACTACGCTTAGAAGCGGTAGCCGACGTTCAGGTACGTGACGATCGGGTTCAGCGAGATGTGGGCCTTCGACGTTTCCGTCAGTGTACCGACCGGCGTGCGGCGGGCCGTCGTGAAGGTCGCGGTCACGCTGACGGGGATGTACGACAGCGACAGACCCGCGAACCAGTGCTTCGTGAAGTTGTACGTGAAGCCGGCATTGAGCACCGGGGCCCACTGATTGCTGGTCGTGGCGCTGGTCGGGCCGCCGAGCACGCCGTTCTCGAACGCGCCGTTCGTGATCTTCGCGCCGGTGAACCAGATATACGTTGCGCCGACGCCGACATACGGACGGAACTTCGCGTTGGCGTCGTTGAAGTGGTAGCGAAGCAACACGGCGGGGCTCCACTGGTACGCACGGCCGAGTACGCCGAACTTTTCGAACTGACCCTTGCCGGTAATGTCGAACTTCGGCGGGATCCCCATCACGAGTTCGGTGGAGATATGGTCGGTGACGAAGTAACCCGCTGCGAGCCCCAGCGTATCGGCATCGTTGATGCCGGCGCCGGTGTTGGGAATTGATTGGTTGATGGGCGTGCCGCCTACGCGGTAGACGAACAGCGGATCGCTGCTGTCCTGCGGCGAAAGGTGCAGCCAGCCGGTGCTGACGTAGAAATCACCTGCGGATTGTGCATGTGCCGTACCGCCCGCGAACGTGAATGCGAGCGCTGCGGCCCCCGTAATGGCCAGTTTTCGTTTCATTGTGTCTCCTCCGATCAAAGGCGTGCTCATTATGACGACTGCGTTTAAAACCAAACAAGCTCGTAAGTTAGAGTTTTCTCCCTAGGATTCGCACGACCGTACGCTTACGCGCGCCGCAGGGACAGGCATTCTACGCAGGTGCGCAATTTCGGACCTCCGGGTATTTCCTAACGCGTTCAAACGGACATTCAGCATGGCACGGTTAGCACGACTCTACGTTCCCGACCAGCCGCAGCACGTGATACTGCGCGGCCTGGATCAGCAACCCGCGTTCGTCGACGACCAGGACTACGAACTCTTCATCGATTGCCTGAAGGCCGCCGCACGCGATCATCACCTGTCGGTGCATGCCTACGTGCTGCTGCCGCGCCAGGTGCAACTGCTCGTGACGCCGAGCGACGAGGCCAGCCTGCCGAAGGCGATGCAGGCCGTGGGCCGTCGCTACGTCGCGCATTTCAACCGGCGCTATTCGCGGCGCGGCACCCTGTGGGAAGGCCGCTATCGCGCGACGGTGATCGAAGGCGAGCGCTATTTCCTGCTCGCGAGCCGCGTGGTCGAGATGAGCCCGGTGCGCTCGCAGCTCGTCGCGACGCCCGAGGCCTATCGGTGGTCGAGCTACCGGCATCACGTCGGGCTCACCGTCGACAGCCTGATCACCGACCATCCGCTCTACTGGGCGCTCGGCAACACGCCGTTCGACCGCCAGCGCGCGTACAAGGAGCTGTGCGAGCAGCCGCTCGACGAGCGGCAGGCCGACCAGCTGCAGCAGGCGACGCTGAAGGGCTGGGTGCTCGGCGGCGAGAATTACCGCGAGTGGGCGGCGCGCACCGCGAACCGGCGCGTTTCGCCGTTGCCGCGCGGACGCCCCAGAAAGGTGCGCGAGAACACGCCGCCGATCCAGCAGTAAGGCCGGAAAGGCGGCCCAGAAGCGGCGCTGCGGGCGCCGCTTCTTTTTGCACCAAAACGATACGTCCCCAATAAATAGGCACCACATCAAGGCATTCGTTTAATTGGGGTTCGATCAAACGGTTTTTGTTGCTATTCCCTTGATTCGTCGCGTATATTCCGAATTCCGGTGGCCCGGGCGAAGCTTTGCCCAACCACTGTCGGCCGCGCCGTCTCCCGTCGGGAGCGGGATCGATGGCAACAAGAAAACGGTTCAACGGCCTCCAGGCCCCCTTTACGACGGTGTCCCCATGAACGACCACCAGCAGCCGCTCGCCGCGGTGCCCGCCGCACAAGGTCTGTACGACCCGCAAAACGAACACGACGCCTGCGGCGTCGGCTTCGTCGCTCACATCAAGGGCAAGAAGAGCCACGAGATCATTCAGCAGGGTCTGAAGATCCTCGAGAACCTCGATCACCGGGGCGCGGTCGGCGCCGATCCGCTGATGGGCGACGGCGCGGGCATCCTGATCCAGATTCCGGACGCGTTCTATCGCGAGGAAATGGCGAAGCAGGACGTGAACCTGCCGCCGGCCGGCGAATACGGGGTCGGGATGATCTTCCTGCCGAAGGAGAACGCGTCGCGTCTCGCGTGCGAGCAGGAGCTCGAGCGTACGGTGAAGGCCGAAGGCCAGGTCGTGCTGGGCTGGCGCGACGTGCCGGTCGACCACGCGATGCCGATCTCGCCGACGGTCAAGGCGAGCGAGCCGCTGATCCGCCAGATCTTCATCGGTCGCGGCAAGGACATCATGGTGACGGACGCGCTCGAGCGGAAGCTGTACGTGATCCGCAAGACGGCGAGCCACCGCATCCAGGCGCTGAAGCTCAAGCACGGCAAGGAATACTTCGTGCCGTCGATGTCGGCGCGCACGGTCGTCTACAAGGGGCTGCTGCTGGCGGGCCAGGTCGGCGTGTACTACCGCGACCTGCAGGACCCGCGCGTCGTGTCGGCGCTCGCGCTCGTGCACCAGCGCTTCTCGACCAACACGTTCCCGGCGTGGGAGCTGGCTCACCCGTACCGGATGATCGCGCACAACGGCGAGATCAACACCGTGAAGGGCAACGTGAACTGGCTGAACGCGCGTACCGGCGCGATCGCGTCGCACGTGCTCGCCGACGATCTTCCCAAGCTGTGGCCGCTGATCTACCCGGGCCAGTCGGATACCGCATCGTTCGACAACTGTCTCGAACTGCTGGTGATGGCCGGCTATCCGCTCGTGCACGCGGTGATGATGATGATCCCGGAAGCGTGGGAACAGCACACGCTGATGGACGAGAACCGCCGCGCGTTCTACGAATACCACGCCGCGATGATGGAGCCGTGGGACGGCCCGGCCGCGATCGCGTTTACCGACGGCCGTCAGATCGGCGCGACGCTCGATCGTAACGGCCTGCGCCCGGCGCGCTACATCGTGACCGACGACGACCTCGTCATCATGGCGTCGGAAGCCGGCACGCTGCCGATCCCCGAATCGAAGATCGTCAAGAAGTGGCGTCTGCAGCCGGGCAAGATGTTCCTGATCGACATGGAGCACGGCCGCATCATCGACGACAAGGAACTGAAGGACAACCTCGCGAACGCGAAGCCGTACAAGAGCTGGATCGACGCGGTGCGCATCAAGCTCGACGAGATCGAGCCGAAGGCCGAGGACGTCGCGGCCGGCCGCACGCAGGGCGCCGCGCTGCTCGACCGCCAGCAGGCGTTCGGCTATACGCAGGAAGACCTGAAGTTCCTGATGGCGCCGATGGCGCAGCAGGGCGAGGAAGCCGTCGGCTCGATGGGCAACGACTCGCCGCTCGCGGTGATGTCGAACAAGAACAAGACGCTCTATCACTACTTCAAGCAGCTGTTCGCGCAGGTCACGAACCCGCCGATCGACCCGATCCGCGAGAACATGGTGATGTCGCTCGTGTCGTTCGTCGGCCCGAAGCCGAACCTGCTCGACACGAACAACATCAACCCGCCGATGCGTCTCGAAGTGTCGCAGCCGGTGCTCGACTTCAAGGACATCGCGAAGATCCGCGCGATCGACCAGTACACGGGCGGCAAGTTCAGCGCGTACGAACTGAACATCTGCTATCCCGTGGCGTGGGGCAAGGAAGGCATCGAGGCACGCCTCGCGTCGCTGTGCGCGGAGGCCGTCGACGCGGTGAAGTCGGGCTATAACATGCTGATCGTGTCGGACCGCAAGACCGACGCCGAGCATGTCGCCATTCCCGCGCTGCTCGCCACGTCGGCGATTCACACGCACCTCGTCCAGCAAGGGCTGCGCACGAGCACGGGCCTCGTCGTCGAGACGGGCTCCGCACGTGAAACGCACCACTTCGCGCTGCTCGCGGGCTATGGCGCGGAAGCCGTGCACCCGTACCTCGCGATGGAAACGCTCGCGAAGATGGCGGAAGGCCTGCCGGGCGACCTGTCGCCGGAGAAGGCCGTCTACAACTTCACGAAGGCGGTCGGCAAGGGCCTGCAGAAGGTGATGTCGAAGATGGGCATCTCGACGTACATGTCGTACACCGGCGCGCAGATCTTCGAAGCGCTCGGCCTGTCGAGCGACCTCGTCGAGAAGTACTTCAAGGGCACGGCGTCGAAGGTCGGCGGCATCGGCCTGTTCGAAGTCGCGGAAGAGGCGATCCGCCTGCACCGCGACGCGTTCGGCGACAGCCCGGTCCTGCGCGACATGCTCGACGCAGGCGGCGAGTACGCGTACCGCGTGCGCGGCGAAGACCACATGTGGACGCCGGATTCGATCGCGAAGCTGCAGCACGCGACGCGCAGCAACTCGTACCAGACGTACAAGGAATACGCGCACCTGATCAACGACCAGACCAAGCGTCACATGACGTTCCGCGGCCTGTTCGAGTTCAAGGTCGAGCCGACCAAGGCGATCCCGATCGACGACGTCGAGTCGGCGAAGGAGATCGTCAAGCGCTTCGCGACGGGCGCGATGTCGCTCGGTTCGATCAGCACCGAAGCGCACGCGACGCTCGCGGTCGCGATGAACCGGATCGGCGGCAAGTCGAACACCGGCGAAGGCGGCGAGGACCAGAAGCGTTACCGCAACGAACTGCGCGGCATTCCGATCAAGTCGGGCGAGACGATGAAGTCGGTGATCGGCGACGAGATCGTCAGCGACATTCCGCTGAAGGACGGCGACTCGCTGCGCTCGAAGATCAAGCAGGTCGCATCGGGCCGCTTCGGCGTCACCGCCGAGTACCTCGCTTCGGCCGACCAGATCCAGATCAAGATGGCGCAGGGCGCGAAGCCGGGCGAAGGCGGCCAGCTGCCGGGTCACAAGGTGTCCGAGTACATCGGCAAGCTGCGTTACTCGGTGCCGGGCGTCGGCCTGATCTCGCCGCCGCCGCACCACGACATCTACTCGATCGAGGATCTGGCGCAGCTGATCCACGACCTGAAGAACGTGAACCCGAGCGCGAGCATCTCCGTGAAGCTCGTGTCGGAAGTGGGCGTGGGCACGGTCGCGGCCGGTGTCGCGAAGGCGAAGGCCGACCACGTCGTGATCGCCGGCCATGACGGCGGCACGGGCGCGTCGCCGCTGTCGTCGGTCAAGCACGCCGGCACGCCGTGGGAACTCGGCCTCGCCGAAACGCAGCAGACGCTGGTGCTGAACCGCCTGCGCGGCCGCATCCGCGTGCAGGCCGACGGCCAGATGAAGACGGGCCGCGACGTCGTGATCGGCGCGCTGCTCGGCGCGGACGAATTCGGCTTCGCCACGGCGCCGCTCGTCGTCGAGGGCTGCATCATGATGCGCAAGTGCCACCTGAACACGTGCCCGGTCGGCGTCGCGACGCAGGATCCGGTGCTGCGCGCGAAATTCAAGGGCCAGCCCGAGCACGTCGTGAACTACTTCTTCTTCGTCGCCGAGGAAGTGCGCGAGATCATGGCGCAGCTCGGCATCGCGAAGTTCGACGACCTGATCGGCCGCGCCGACCTGCTCGATACGCGCAAGGGCATCGAGCACTGGAAGGCGAAGGGCCTCGATTTCTCGCGGGTGTTCTACCAGCCGGAAGAGTGCGAGGACGTCGCGCCGCGTCACATCGACGTGCAGGATCACGGCCTCGAGCGCGCGCTCGACCACGTGCTGATCGAAAAGGCGAAGGCCGCGATCGAGAACGGCGAGCATGTGTCGTTCATCCAGCCGGTGCGCAACGTGAACCGGACGGTCGGCGCGATGTTGTCGGGCATCATCGCGAAGAAGCACGGCCACGACGGTCTGGCCGACGACGCGGTGCACATCCAGCTGAAGGGCACGGCCGGCCAGAGCTTCGGCGCGTTCCTCGCGAAGGGCGTGACGCTCGACCTCGTCGGCGACGGCAACGACTACGTCGGCAAGGGCCTGTCGGGCGGCCGGATCATCATCCGTCCGACCAACGACTTCCGCGGCAAGTCCGAGGAAAACATCATCTGCGGCAACACGGTGATGTACGGCGCGATCGAAGGCGAAGCCTTCTTCCGCGGTGTGGCGGGCGAGCGCTTCTGCGTGCGCAACTCGGGCGCGACGGCGGTCGTCGAAGGCACGGGCGACCACGGTTGCGAATACATGACGGGCGGCACGGTCGTCGTGCTCGGCGAGACCGGGCGCAACTTCGCGGCCGGCATGTCGGGCGGTCTCGCGTACATCTACGATCCGGAAGGCACGTTCGCGGCGAAGTGCAACAAGTCGATGGTCGCGCTCGATCCTGTGCTGCAGCAGGCCGAGCAGGAGCGCACGGTCGACCGCGCGCTCTGGCACGAAGGCACGACGGACGAAGCGCTGCTCAAGGGGCTCGTCGAGCGTCATTTCCAGTTCACGGGTTCGCCGCGCGCGAAGTCGTTGCTGGAAAACTGGGACGCGGCGCGCCGCCAGTTCGTGAAGGTGTTCCCGCACGAATACAAGCGCGCGCTGGGCGAGATCGGTGCGAAGAAGGCGGCGAAGGAAGTGCTGGCCGCCTGAGCGACGAACGACATAGCGAATGCCGCGCGCGCCTGACTGCCGCGCGCGGCTCCCCCACCCGATACACCGAACAGAAGAGCACCTTATGGGCAAGGCAACCGGTTTTCTGGAGTTCGAACGCCGCCACGAGGCGTACGAAGCACCGCTCACGCGCGTGAAGCACTACAAGGAATTCGTCGCGGCGCTGACCGACGCGGACGCGAAGGTCCAGGGCGCGCGCTGCATGGATTGCGGCATCCCGTTCTGCAACAACGGCTGCCCGGTCAACAACATCATTCCTGACTTCAACGATCTCGTTTACCGCCAGGACTGGCAGCAGGCGATCGAAGTCCTGCACTCGACCAACAACTTCCCCGAGTTCACGGGCCGTATCTGCCCGGCGCCGTGCGAGGCGGCCTGCACGCTCGGGATCAACGACGACCCGGTCGGCATCAAGTCGATCGAGCACGCGATCATCGACAAGGCCTGGGCGGAAGGCTGGGTGAAGCCGCTGCCGGCCGAACACAAGACCGGCAAGAAAGTCGCGGTCGTCGGTTCGGGCCCCGCGGGCCTCGCCGCTGCGCAGCAGCTCGCGCGCGCGGGCCACGACGTGACGGTGTTCGAGAAGAACGACCGCATCGGCGGCCTGCTGCGTTACGGGATCCCCGATTTCAAGCTCGAGAAGTGGCTGATCGATCGCCGCATGCGCCAGATGGAAGCGGAAGGCGTGACGTTCCGCACGAGCGTGTTCATCGGCAAGGATCCGCTGCCCGAGTCGATCGGCAGCCTCGCGAAGGAAACCATCTCGCCGGACACGCTGAAGGAAGAATTCGACGCGGTCGTGATCGCCGGCGGTTCGGAAGTGCCGCGCGATTTGCCGGTGCCGGGCCGCGAGCTCGCGGGCGTCCATTTCGCGATGGATTTCCTGCCGCAGCAGAACCGCGTGAACGCGGGCGACAAGCTCGTCGACCAACTGCTCGCGAAGGGCAAGCACGTGATCGTGATCGGCGGCGGCGATACGGGTTCGGACTGCGTCGGCACGTCGAACCGTCACGGCGCGAAGCAGGTCACGCAGTTCGAGCTGCTGCCGCAGCCGCCGGAAGAGGAAAACAAGCCGCTCGTGTGGCCGTACTGGCCGATCAAGCTGCGCACGTCTTCGTCGCACGAGGAAGGCTGCGAGCGCGACTGGGCGGTCGCGACGAAGCGCCTCGAAGGCAAGAACGGCAAGGTCGAGAAGCTGATCGCGGTGCGCGTCGAGTGGAAGGACGGCAAGATGCAGGAAGTGCCGGGTTCCGAGTTCGAAATGAAGGCCGATCTCGTGCTGCTCGCGATGGGCTTCACGCAACCGGCCGCGCCCGTGCTCGACGCGTTCGGCGTCGCGAAGGATGCGCGCGGCAACGCGCGTGCGGCGACCGAAGGCGATCGTTCGTACTACACGTCGGTCGACAAGGTGTTCGCGGCAGGCGACATGCGCCGCGGGCAGTCGCTCGTGGTGTGGGCGATCCGCGAAGGCCGCCAGTGCGCGCGGTCGGTCGATGCGTATCTGATGGGGCATTCGGAACTGCCGCGGTAAACCACGCGAGCGAGTTTCGACGAAAGCCGGGCGTCCGAAAGGGCGCCCGGTTTTTTATTTCTGAAGCTGCGGGCGATTGCGGGGTTGCCCGGTTGGGACGCCCAGCGGATCGATGGTTCGCCCGTAGCTTGCAAGCTGCTCGTTGCAATCGATCATCGCGGTGTATCGGGCTTCGTCAACGCGCAGCGGGAATTCCCACACACCCAGTTTCCATGCGTGATACTGCGGCGCGCCGTCGAACCGGATGCTGTCCGGCGGTATTCCATGCTCTTCGAGAAGGCGGACCTGGACTGTTTTTCGTAGCGTATCGAGAGCCATGTCGGGGCAACTGCCTTCCGTTCTTTCATATCGGGAGGTCGCGACGACGAAAAATAGTAGTGCGTAGGTGCAGATCGTTGCGATAACCAGCCAGAGAACCAGCCGGAACAATCCGCGTATGACTCTGGAAATCATGGGGCTCTCAATGCGGGATGGATAACGCGAAGGGGTAACCGCGGCAGTCGAATTCTTGGCGTCGCCCGATGGCCTGCTCGCGCGTATGTCCCCAATCGGTTGCCGGGCCTGCGTGTCCGAAAGACATTCCGACGTCCGGATTTTCACGCCAGGCGCGCCCCAGCCGATAGCCCAGAGCGGCAGGGGTCTTGCATCGACATCTCGCGTTTTTCGTGAAGCGTCGTCTAACCTGATGACATCCGGGCTCGATTGTTCGTCATCTCAATTCCTTTCGTTTTGTAATAATCCTTGAAAACTGTCATATCATGTCGCCCCTCGGGCCGCATTCGCGGTCGACGCATATGACCGACCCTATTTACAAGGACTGTGGATGCAAGCATTCGTGCAAGGGCTGATCGACGCCGTCAACGGCGTGTTGTGGAACTACGTGCTGATCGCGCTGCTGCTCGGCGTGGGCATGTGGTTCACGCTGCGGTTCCGGATGATCCAGTTGAAGGCGCTATTCCTCAGCATGAAGCTGGTCGGCAGCAAGGGTGAACCGGGCAGCATCTCGTCGTTCCAGGCGTTCGCCACCGGGCTCGCGAGCCGCGTGGGCACCGGCAACATCGCGGGTGTCGCGGTCGCGCTGACGGTCGGCGGGCCGGGCGCGATCTTCTGGATGTGGATGACGGCGCTCGTCGGGATGTCTTCGGCGTTCGTCGAGGCGACGCTCGCGCAGATTTTCAAGGTGTCGCACGCGGACGGCAGCTATCGCGGCGGCCCCGCGTACTACATCCAGACCGGCCTGCGCTCGCGCGGCTTCGGCGTGCTGTTCTCGCTGTCGCTGATTCTCGCATTCGGCTTCGTGTTCAATGCGGTGCAGGCCAATGCGATCGCCGACGCGTTCGATACGTCGTTCGGCTGGAGCCGCGCGAGCGTCGGTCTCGGGCTCGTGCTGCTGACCGCGCCGATCATCTTCGGCGGCATCCGCCGGATCGCGGCGGTCGCGCAGGTGATCGTGCCGGTGATGGCGATCGGCTATCTCGCGCTCGCGGTCTATGCGGTCGCGACGCACATCGCGCTGGTGCCGGGCGTGATCGCGCTGATCGTGAAAAGCGCGTTCGGTCTCGAACAGGCCGCGGGCGGGCTGACGGGCTATGCCGTCAGCCAGGCGGTCGCGATGGGCGTGAAGCGCGGGCTGTTTTCGAACGAAGCCGGCATGGGCAGCGCGCCGAATGCGGCGGCGACCGCCAGCACGCGCCATCCGGTCGTGCAGGGGCTGATCCAGATGCTCGGCGTGTTCGTCGACACGATCGTGATCTGCAGCGCGACGGCGTTCGTGATCCTGCTGTCCGGCCAGTACGAGCTAGGTGCCGGCATGGAAGGCGCGGCGCTCACGCAGCGTTCGATCGCGAGCCACGTGGGCGACTGGGGCGGCATCTACATGGCGTTCGCGATCTTCTTCTTTGCGTACTCGTCGGTGATCGGCAACTACGCGTACGCGGAAGGCAACGTCGAATTCATCACGAAGCGGCGCGGCGTGCTGCCGCTGTTCCGCATCGCGGTGCTCGGCATGGTGATGTTCGGCAGCGTCGGGCAGTTGCCGCTCGTGTGGGCGATGGCCGATACGAGCATGGGGCTGATGGCGATCATCAACCTGATCGCGATTCTGGCGCTCGGCAAGTATGCGCATGCCGCGTGGGCCGACTATCGTCGCCAGCGTGCGGCAGGCATCGCCGATCCGGTGTTCACGCGCAACACGATCCCGGCACTCGCGAACGTGCTGCCGACCGACGTGTGGGGCGAGCACGGCCCGTTGCCGCAACGTCCGGCCGCGGCCGACCCGGCGCGCGTGCCGCGCGCGGTGGCGCGCGAGTCATGAACGGCGACCGGCTGCGCGCGTTCGTTGCGCTGATGTCCGATGCGGCATCGCGCGACGCGCTGCACGCGCTGCCGGTCACCCGGGGTGCGCGGCGCCCGCTGCCCGCGCAATTGCACGTGACGCTCGCGTTCGTCGGCGCGATCGAGCGGGCGCGCTGCGATGCGCTGGCCGCATGCCTGCCGGCGCTTGCGGCCGCGCATGCACTGCCGTCGATACCCGTCGAACGAATCGCGTGGTGGCCGAGCCTGCCGCGCGCGAGGCTGATCGTCGCGGAACTGGCTGTCGAGCCGGCGTGTGCGGCGTTGAATGCCGCGCTGTCGACGCAACTGCGCGAGCTCGGCGTGCCGGCCGATCGACGGCCCTTCCGTCCGCACGTGACGCTCGCGCGGCTGCCGCGCGACGCGGTCGGCCAGCCCGCGCACGGCGGCGCGGTGGGGCGTGCGGTTGCGTTGCGGTTCGACGCGCTCACGCTGTTCGAAAGCCGGTTGTCGCGCGAGGGCGTGTCGCACCGGCCGATCGTGTCGGCGCCGATTGCGCGGGCGGACGACGCTGCGGCCGGTTGAGCGGTTCCGGCGAACTCCGGCGAACCGATATAAAAAGGCCGGCCGCGTTCGGATCGATCCGCATGCCGGCGTGCCGCTGCATCGCCCCGGCCACGTCGCGCGACGTGCGGCCTAGCGCTCGTACCGCGCGAGCGTCAGCCCGGACAGATCGATCTCCGGTTCCCGCCCCGTGACGAGATCCGCCAGCACCTTTCCCGACCCCATCGACATCGCCCAGCCGGTCGACCCGTGACCGACGTTCAGCCAGAGTCCGTCGATGTGGCTCGCTCCCAACAGCGGCGGCCCGTCGGGCGTCATCGGCCGGCGGCCGACCCAGAAGCGCGCGGACGCGCGCTCGGCCGCGTGCGGGAACCAGTCGTCGAGCACCTTCATCAGCGTATCGAGCGCTTGTTGCCGCAGCGCCGCGTGCCGGTTGCCGAGCTCCGCGGTGCCCGCGACCCGTAGTGTCGGGCCGAAGCGCGTGATCGCCGTCTTCAGCGATTCGTCCATCAGCGCGGCGTGCGGCGCCTTTTCGTCGTCGACGACCGTGAGCGTCGCCGAGTAGCCTTTCACCGGATACAGCGGCACGTCGATGCCATGCGGCCGCAGCAGGCCGGCACTGTCGACGCCGAGCGCGACGACGACCGCGTCGGCCTCGAGCAGCACGTCGCGCGGCTTGGTCGCGCTCGACGCAGCGCGGCCCGCCGCCGGGCGGCCAGGCTGCCCGGCGCCCCGCAAGTCGATGTCCGGAGTGTCGATGCCCGTGCCTTCATCACGCGGCGAGCGGCCATCCGTTCCGGTCGCGCTTACCCGCACGCCGCGCACCTTGCCGCCCGCGACGTCGAGTGCGCGGATTTCGGTACGAAAGCGGAACGTCACGCCGTTCGCTTCGCACAGCGACCGCAATTCGCGCGTGAAGCGCGCGCAGTCGCCGGCTTCGTCGTCGGGCAGGTAGATGCCGCCGACGGGCGCCTGTCGCGCCCAGCGCAGGCCCGGCTCGATCGCCGTGCAGCCGGCCGCGTCGAGTTCGCGAAACGCGATGCCGGCATCGCGCAGCACCTTCAGCGCCGGTTGCACCATTTCGACGTCGAACGCACCGCGCAACAACTGCAGATAGCCGCGGCTCGCGCCGTAGTCGAACGGATGACGGTCGCGAAACGCACGCAGGCACGCGCGGCTGTAATACGCGATGCGCTGCATCCGCTGCTTGTTCACGCGAAACCGCTCGAATTCGCATTCGCGCAGCCAGCGCGCGATCCAGCGCCACTGCGCGGCATCGAGCGTCGGCCGGAAGATCAGCGGCGACGCAGGCTTGAACAGGTACTTGAGGATCTTGCCGGGCATCCCGGGCGCGGCCCACGGCGTCACGTAGCCGGGCGCGATCACGCCCGCGTTGCCGAGGCTCGTCGCCTGCGCGACGTCGGCCTCGCGTTCGATCACGGTGACGTCGCAGCCTGCTTCGCGCAGGTGCCAGGCAGTGGTGACGCCGATCACGCCGGCGCCGAGAACGATCACGTGCATGCGGTGTCCGGAACGAAACGGTGGCTCACGACGCGACGGCCGGATCGTCGACGAGCGACTTGCCGCGCGTTTCCGGCAGCACGAGCGCCGCGACGATCACGAGCAGATAGCCGCCGCCGGCGACGAGGCCGATCGCCTTCACGAGCGACATCGACTGCGACAGCGAGCCGACGAGGATCGGGAAGAACGAGCCGAGCCCGCGGCCGAGGTTGTAGCAGAAGCCCTGGCCCGAGCCGCGGATCGCGCCCGGATACAGCTCCGACAGATACGCGCCGACGCCCGCGAAGATGCCCTGCACGACGATGCCGAGCGGGAAGCCGAGCAGCAGCATCGCGGTATCGGTGATCGGCAGCATCGTGTACGCCATGCCGAGCGAGAACGAGCCGATCGCGAACAGGATGAAGGACGCGCGGCGGCCGAGCCGGTCGGACAGGATCGCGCCGACCACGTAGCCGACGAACGAACCGACGATCAGCACGACGAGATAGCCGCTCGTGTTGAACACCGACAGGTGGCGCACGGTTTTCAGGTAAGTGGGCAGCCACGTCGTGATCGCGTAGTAGCCGCCGAGCATGCCGGTGCACAGCGCGCTGCCGAACAGCGTCGCGCGCAGGTGCGGCGGCGAGAAGATCTCGAGGAAGTGGCCCGACACGCGGCCTTCGTCGCGTGCGCGGCGCGTGGCCGTATAGATGTCGGGATCGCTGACGTTGCGGCGGATGTACAGAATCCACAGCGCGGGCACGATGCCGATCCAGAAGCACGCGCGCCACGCGACCTGCTCGGGCAGCAGCGCGAAGAACGCCCAGTAAAGGATCGCGGCCGCGCCCCAGCCGAACGACCAGCTGCTCTGCACGGTGCCGACGGCCTTCGCGCGATGCTCGGGCGAGCGGATCGTCTCGGCCATCATGATCGTCACGACCGACCATTCGCCGCCGAAGCCGAAACCCTGCAGCGTGCGCGTCGCAAGGAGCTGCCAGAACGAATGCGTGAAACCGGACAGGCACGTGAACAGCGCGAACGTCGCGATCGTCCACTGCAGCACGCGTACGCGGCCGTAGCGGTCGGCGAGGATGCCGGCGGCCCAGCCGCCGATCGCCGACGAAATCAGCGAGCTCGTCGCGATCATCCCGGCTTCGCTCTTCGTCATGCCCCACGTGGCGATCAGCGTCGGAATCAGGAACGAATAGATCATGAAGTCGAACGCATCGACCGCGTAGCCGCCGAATCCGGCGTACAGCGTCCGGCGCTCGCGCGTCGACAATTCGTTGAACCACTGGAATGCCTGCATGCTTGCCGCCCCCTCCGTTGTGTCGTCGCTCGTGTCGCGCTGCCGTATGGCGGCTATTTTACGGGCGGGATGGAGGGCGCCAAAAAGGTGCGTGCGGGTGCGTGCGCGGCGGCGCGGCGGGGGGCGAGTGGGCGTCCGGGAAAGGCGCGACGGTCGATCGCGCGTGAGCGCCATGCGGGCGCCGGAGGCGACCTGCGCGCCGACACGGCAGGCACGCGCTCGCGTCAGAGCGTCAGGCCGCCGTCCACATGGATGACCTGGCCGGTGATCTGCCGCGCCGCGTCCGACAGCAGGAACGCGATCAGCGCGGCGACGTCGTCGGGTTCGGCGATCCGGCCGAGCGGAGTCGCCTGTTCGGCGTGGGCCCACGCGGCCGCATTGCCCGCGCTCGGGCTGCGGTCCTTGCGCGTGAAGCCGGGCGCGACCGCATTGACGGTGATGCCGCACGCGGCGAACTCGGCTGCCGCCGAGCGCACCAGCGATTCCAGCGCGGCTTTCGCGGCGGCGGTCGCCGCGAACGGCGCATCGGCCCGATAGCGATGCGCGACGAACGAACTGACCGCGACGATGCGCGGCGCCATCGACGCTTCGAGCAGCGGCCGCGCGCGGGCCGCGAGCGCTGAGAACGCGCCGGGCATCGCCGCGAAGGTGGCCGCGAGCGTGTCCGCGGAGAGGTCGGAAAAGGACTGCCGCGCGGCGAAGCCGGCGTTGGCGACGAGCTGGTCGAGCCCGCCGAAGCGGGTAGCGGTGGCGTCGACGAGCGCGGCCGCGACGCCCGCTTCGGCGAGATCGCCGGTGAGTGTCACGCATTGCGCGCCCGCTGCCGTACACCGGTCGGCAACTTCGGCGAGGCGTGCGCGGGCTGCCGGGTCGGCGCCGCGTGCATGCAGCGCCAGCGCGACGCCGGGTGCCGCGAGCCGCCGCGCGAGCGCCGCGCCGATCCCCGAACCTGCGCCGGTGATCAGCGCGATCCGCGCGACGTGCGCGGCGCGTGTGTTCACGCGGCGACCTTGTCGTCGCTGTTCACGCGCTCGACGTTGATCGTGCCGACGTGGAACGCGGCCAGCGACTCGCGGTGCGCGATGCTGACGATCGCGGCCTTCGGCAGCCGTTCGGCGAACAGGTGATAGAGGCGGGCTTCGTTGTCGGCGTCGAGTGCGCTGGTCGCTTCGTCGAGGAACAGGAAGTCGGGCTTGTGCAGCAGCACGCGGGCGCCGGCCAGGCGCTGTTGCTCGCCCGGCGACAGCACGCGGGTCCAGTGCGCGGTTTCGTCGAGGCGCTCGACGTAATCCTCGAGGCGGCACGCGCGCAGCGCGTCGCGGCACGCGTCGTCGCTGAACGTGTCGGGTGTCGCCGGGTAGGTGAGCGCGGCCTTCAGCGTGCCGATCGGCAAGTAGCTCGTCTGCGGCACGAACATCATCCGCGCGCCGACCGGCGCGTCGATCGCGCCGTCGCCGAACGGCCACAAGCCCGCGAGCGCGCGCATGAACGTGCTCTTGCCGGAACCGGATTTGCCGATCACGAGCCAGCGCGAGCCGGGCTCGATCGTCAGGTCACCGATGTTCGCGAGCGCGTTGCCGTTCGGCAGCGCGAGCTTGAGCGACGACGTGGACAGCTTCGCGGCGTCGATGTAGTGCAGGTTGATGCCGCCGTGCTCGGTCGCGGGCGACAGGCTTTCCTTCAGGTGCGACGTGCCGATCACGCGCTTGAATTCGCGCAGACGGTTGACGGTGGCGCGCCATTCGACGAGGGTCGAGTAGCTGTTGATGAACCACGAGAACGAATCGCTGACGGTGCCGAACGCGGACGAGATCTGCATCAGCACGCCGAACGAGAACGCGCCTGCGAAGTAGCGCGGTGCGGCGACGACGAGCGGGAAGATGATCGCGATCTGCCCGTAGAAGCTCAGCACGAACGTGAGCCGCTTCGTGTACTTCATCACGCGCCACCAGTTGTCGCGGATGCGCATGAAGAGGGTCTGCGCGTTGCCGGTCTCGGTCTTCTCGCCGTCGTAGAACGCGATCTGCTCGGCGTTTTCGCGCACGCGGATCAGCCCGAAGCGGAAATCGGCCTCGACGCGCTGCTGCTGGTAGTTGATCGATACGAGCGGATGGCCGACCTTCTGGATGATCAGCGAGCCGACCACCGCGTACAGCGCGGCCGCCCACACCATGTAGCCGGGAATCGAGATCGGCGTCGCGCCGAGCGTGAACGTCAGCGCGCCGGCGAGCGACCACAGGATCGTGATGAACGACACGAGCGTGACGACCGTCGACAGCAGGTCGAGCGACAGCGCGAGCGTCGTGGTCGCGAACGACTGGAGGTCGTCGGTGATCCGCTGGTCGGGGTTGTCCGCGAGGCGGTCTCGCTCGATCCGGTAGAACGCGCGATCGCCGAGCCACTGGCCGAGGAAGCGGTCGGTGAGCCACTGGCGCCAGCGGAAGCCGAGCATCTGCCGCAGATAGCGGCCGTACACGGCGAGGATGATGAACGCGAAGGCGAGCGCGGAGAACTGCATCAGCAGGTTCGGGAAGTCGTGGACGTCCTTCGACTGCAGCGCGTTGTAGAACTGCGCGTTCCACTTGTTCAGCCGGACGTTGATCCAGACCACGCAGAGGTTGATCGCGATGATCGTGACCAGCAGGCCCCACGCGATTTTCCATTCGGACGATACCCAGTAGGGCTTGATGAGGCTCCATGCGGATACCGGGCGCTCGTCCTGCGGCGCGTCGGAGACGGAGCGGACGGGATCGATCGATTGGGTCATGTGCTTCCTGATGATGAGCCGGCGCGCGGGCCGGGCGAAACCGGGCGCGCGCCGCGATACGGCATGCCGGGGCGCGGCGCCGACTGACGGCGGGCGTCCGGATGGTCGCCCGTGCATCTTAAACGGCACTTAAAAACCGGCGGTGACGCGGCAACCGGCCGCTCGCGCGGCCGGCCTGCGGGCATTGTGCCAGAGCAGCGCGGCGGGCCGGCGAATTTGCCGCAAGGGGGACAGTTTGCGGCGCTTTCCGCTTTTATGGTCTAATGGCCGACGACGAAACAGGGGTGCTTCGTGGCGCGGCCGGCAGATGTTCCGGGCAGCGCGGCGAGGCTGAGAAAGACCCTTCGCACCCGATCCGGGTAATACCGGCGAGGGAAGTTTCTGATCCCGCCGGGCCGCGCTGGCCGCCATCCCACATGGTCAGCGCCCGAGTCCCGCCCGGCCGGCCTTTGCTGCCGGTTTCGTCCTTTTGGGTACGCGCGTTGCGCGTTACGGAAGGAATGATGACCGCTCAATCTTCAGTCTTTTGCGCTGTTCCCGATCTGCCGCCGTGTGCGTCTGCACGGGACGGCGCGTGTGCGTCCGCGTCAGTCGTACGGGCCCGCGTGCTTCGCGCGGAGGGCGCGCGATGAACGTCCGGGATGCACGGCCCGATTTCGCGGTGCTCGGCGGCGGCCTCGTCGGCCGCCTGATCGCGTGGCGGCTCGCCGGCGACGGACATCGCGTCGCGCTCTACGAGCGCGGCGGCCCGGACGGCGAGCAGTCGGCCGCGTGGATCGCGGCCGCCATGCTCGCGCCGCTCGCGGAAGCGGCGAGCGCGGAACTGCTGATCACCGAGCTCGGCGCCGCGTCGCTCGCGCGCTGGCCGCAGTGGCTCGCGGAATTGCCCGAACCCGTCTTTTTCCAGCATCACGGCACGCTCGTCGTCTGGCATCACGCGGACCGCGCGGAGGCGCCGCTGTTCGAGCGGCGCATACGCGCGAACGCGCCGGCCGAGCTGTTCGACGGCGGCTTCGTGACGCTCGCCGGCGCGCAGGTCGACGCGGCCGAACCCGCGCTCGCGGGCCGCTTCGCGCGCGGGCTGATGCTGCCGCGCGAAGGCCAGCTCGACAACCGCCAGGCGCTGCGCGCGCTCGCGGCCGGCCTCGCCGAACGCGGCGTCGCGCTGCACTGGCACGCGTCGGTCGACGACGCCAACCTGCCTGCCGCGCATTTCACGATCGATTGCCGCGGGCTCGGCGCGAAATCCGCGTTGCCCGCGCTGCGCGGCATCCGCGGAGAAGTCGCGCGCGTGCATGCGCCGGGCATCGGGCTCACGCGGCCCGTGCGGTTGCTGCATCCGCGCTATCCGCTGTACATCGCGCCGAAGCAGGACGATCTCTACGTGATCGGCGCGACCGAGGTGGAGGGCGAGGACATGTCGCCCGTCAGCGTGCGCTCCGCGCTCGAACTGCTGAGCGCGGCGTTCTCCGTGCATCCGGCGTTCGGCGAGGCGCGCATCCTCGAACTCAATGCGCAGTGCCGGCCGACGCTGCCCGATCATCGCCCGGCGGTGATCTGGGACGGCGCATCGACGCTCGCCGTCAACGGCCTGTACCGGCATGGCTTCATGATCGCGCCGGAAGTCGCGCAGGCGGCCGTCGCGTTCGCGCAGGCCGCACTCGGCGGGTCGCTCCGCGATGCCGACGCGTTCGCCGGGTGGCGCGCCGCCGCACGCTGGCCGACGCTCCTTCACCATCGCAACGACGCGCGCCAGCCGGCCTGATGCGCGCCGCCGACCGAATCCGACTCAGCCTCATGGATATCCAGATCAATCAACAGACCCTGACGCTGCCCGACGGCGCGACGGTGGCCGACGCGCTTGCCGCGTACGGCGCGCGTCCGCCGTACGCGGTGGCGCTGAACGGCAACTTCGTCGCGCGCACGCAGCATGCGGCGCGCGCGCTCGCGGCGGGCGACAAGCTCGACGTCGTGCACCCCGTCGCGGGCGGCTGAGCGCCGCCGCTTCGCCCCGCTCTTCCAGGAAAACGACATGACGTCCCACACCTCCGCCGATGCGCTGACGCTGTACGGCGTAACCTTCGCAAGCCGCGTGCTGCTCGGCACGTCGCGCTATCCGTCGCTGCAGTCGCTGTCCGATTCGATCGCCGCGTCGCACCCCGGAATGGTGACGGTCGCGCTGCGCCGCCAGATGACGGGCGGCACGGCCGAAGCCGGCTTCTTCGACCTGCTCAAGCGCCACGCGGTGCCGCTGCTGCCGAACACGGCCGGCTGCCAGACCGTCGCCGAAGCCGTGACGACCGCGCACATGGCGCGCGAGGTATTCGGCACCGACTGGATCAAGCTCGAACTGATCGGCGACGACTACACGCTGCAACCCGACCCGGTCGGGCTGATCGAAGCCGCCGCGCAACTGGTCAAGGACGGCTTCAAGGTGCTGCCGTACTGCACGGAGGATCTCGTGATCGGCCGGCGCCTGCTCGACGTCGGCTGCGAGGCGCTGATGCCCTGGGGTGCGCCGATCGGCACCGGCAAGGGCGTCGTGAATCCGTACGGCCTGCGCGTGCTGCGCGAGCGGCTGCCGGACGTGCCGCTGATCGTCGACGCGGGGCTCGGCGTGCCGTCGCACGCATGCCAGGTGATGGAGTGGGGTTTCGACGGTGTGCTGCTGAATACGGCCGTGTCGCAGGCCACGCACCCGGAGATCATGGCGCGCGCGTTTGCGCAGGGCGTCGAGGCCGGCCGCGCCGCGTATCTCGCCGGCCCGATGGACGCGCGCGAAACCGCGCACGCGAGCACGCCGGTCGTCGGGATGCCGTTCTGGCACCAGGACGGGGGCGGCGCATGAGCGCGCGTTTCGCCGATGCGTTCTGGCCGCCGGCCGACGAACTGGCCGAAGCGGCCGAGCGGATTCGCGCGCGGCTCGGCGACTGGCCGGACGGCGCGGCGCCGTGGCGGCTCTGCGTGGCGGCGCCCGACGTGCCGGCCGACGGCGACGTGCTGATCGTGTCGGCCGGCGATCGTGCCGCGCAGGCGCGTGCGTCGGCCGTGTCGCGGCCTGCGTCGCCGGGTGCGGTGGCGATCGAATTCGACGAGCAGGGCGCCGTGCTGCACGCGGCCGGCGTGCGCTATGCGCTCGACGCCGCGCATCCGCTCGCCGACGACTGGATCGCGGCGCTCGCCGCGTTCCTCGATTGCGGCTTCGCGCCGGTCGACGCGCTGGTGCTCGCGCTGGCATGGCGCGACGGCGACGAGACGCGCGCCGCCGACGCGTGGCCGGTGGACGCCGCACGATTCCCGCGCGTCGCCGGGCTGCCGCCCGCGCCTGAGCCCGCGTTCGCTCCGTGCCCCGCGCAGCTCGGCCTCTATCCGGTCGTGCCGAGCGCCGAATGGGTCGAGCGCGTGCTCGACGGCGGCGCGCGAACCGTGCAATTGCGCGTGAAAGACGCGACGCCGGACGCGCTGCGCCGGGAAATCGCGCGCGCGGTCGCGGCGGGGCGCCGTTATCCCGATGCGCGCGTGTTCATCAACGATCACTGGCAGATCGCCGTAGAAGAGGGTGCGTACGGCGTACATCTTGGCCAGGAGGACCTCGAAACGGCCGATCTGGCCGCGATCGCGCGCGCGGGCCTGCGGCTCGGACTTTCGAGTCACGGTTATTACGAGATATTGCGGGCATTGCACGAGCGGCCGAGCTACCTCGCGCTCGGCCCCGTGTACGCGACCGCCACCAAGGCGGTCGCCGCGCCGCCGCAGGGCCTTGCGCGAATTGCCCGCTACGCGCGCTTCGCGGGCGCGCGGGCGCCGCTCGTCGCGATCGGCGGAGTGGGGCTCGATGCGCTGCCGGCCGTGCTGGCGACGGGCGTCGGCAGCGTCGCCGTGGTCAGCGCGGTCACGGGCGCGGCCGACTATCGGACGGCGCTTATTGCACTGCAGCAGTGCTTTGCCGGACAATCTGACAATTATTGACCGCAGGGCCCGGAACGGCGTCACGACATCATTCCAATGCAGGCCCTATAATTCGGCGTTCTGCGTAAAAGGACTGTCCGCTCCGTGAGCCCCACTCCTCCCGAGACTCTGCTGGAACTTCGCGACGTCGACTTCGGCTACGGCGACCGCCTCGTCCTGTCCAACCTGAACCTGCGCTTCGGGCGTGGGCAGGTCGTCGCGGTCATGGGCGGCTCGGGTTGCGGCAAGACCACCGTGCTGCGCCTGATCGGCGGCCTGGTGCGCGCGCGCCGCGGCCAGGTGCTGTTCGACGGCGCCGATGTCGGCGCGCAAACGCGCGACGGCCTGTATGCGCTGCGTCGCAAGATGGGCATGCTGTTCCAGTTCGGCGCGCTGTTCACCGACATGTCGGTGTTCGAGAACGTCGCGTTCGCGCTGCGCGAGCATACCGACCTGCCCGAAGACCTGATCCGCGACCTGGTGCTGATGAAGCTGAACGCGGTCGGGCTGCGCGGCGCGCGCGACCTGATGCCGTCCGAGGTGTCGGGCGGGATGGCGCGCCGCATCGCGCTGGCGCGCGCGATCGCGCTCGATCCGCAGCTCATCATGTACGACGAGCCGTTCGCGGGCCTCGACCCGATCTCGCTCGGCATTACCGCGAACCTGATCCGCACGCTGAACCAGGCGCTCGGCGCGACGTCGATCCTCGTCACGCACGACGTGCCGGAATCGTTCGCGATCGCCGACTACGTGTATTTTCTGGCCAACGGCGGCGTGCTCGCGCAGGGCACGCCCGACGAGCTGCGCGCGTCGACCGATCCGAGCGTGCGGCAATTCATCGACGGCGCGCCGGACGGCCCGTTCAAATTTCACTACACGAGCCCGCCGCTGGCGGCGGATTTCGGGCTCGGCGGAGGGCGCGCATGATCAGCGCGATCGGACGTTACGTCATCGGCGGCCTCGAGCGGGCGGGCTACGGCACGCGCCTGTTCGTGCGCCTCGTGCTGGAATTCTTCCCGCTGCTGCGCCGGCCGCGGCTGGTCACGAAGCAGATCCACTTCCTCGGCAACTATTCGTTCGTGATCATTGCCGTGTCGGGGCTGTTCGTCGGCTTCGTGCTCGGCCTGCAGGGTTATTACACGCTGAACCGCTATGGTTCCGAGCAGGCGCTCGGCCTGCTGGTCGCGCTGTCGCTCGTGCGCGAGCTCGGGCCCGTCGTCACCGCGCTGCTGTTCGCGGGCCGCGCGGGCACGTCGCTCACGGCCGAGATCGGCCTGATGAAGGCCGGCGAGCAGCTCACCGCGCTCGAGATGATGGCGGTCGACCCGATCAAGAACGTGATCGCGCCGCGCATGTGGGCGGGCATCATCGCGATGCCGCTGCTGGCCGCGATCTTCAATGCGGTCGGCGTGCTCGGCGGCTACTTCGTCGGCGTCGTGCTGATCGGCGTCGATCCGGGCGCGTTCTGGTCGCAGATGCAGGGCGGGGTCCAGGTCTGGGCCGACGTCGGCAACGGCGTGATCAAGAGCATCGTGTTCGGTTTCGCCGTGACCTTCATTGCGCTGTACCAGGGGTATGAAGCGAAGCCCACGCCCGAAGGCGTGTCGCGCGCGACCACCAAGACGGTCGTGTTCGCGTCGCTCGCCGTACTCGGCCTCGATTTCCTGCTGACCGCGCTGATGTTCAGCTAAGCCTCAGCCAAGCCAAATTTTGGGATGACGATGAAAAAGACTGCTCTCGACTTCTGGGTCGGCCTGTTCGTGGTGGTGGGCTTCCTTGCGGTGCTGTTCCTGGCGCTGAAGGTCGGCAACATGAGCTCGCTGTCGTTTCAGCCGACCTACTCGGTGAGGATGAAATTCGACAATATCGGCGGGCTGAAGCCGCGCGCGGCCGTGAAGAGCGCCGGCGTCGTGGTCGGCCGCGTGAAATCGATCGGCTTCGACACGAACACCTACCAGGCGCTCGTCACGATCGACGTCGACGGCCAATACCCGTTCCCGAAGGATTCGTCGGCGAAGATCCTGACGTCGGGCCTGCTCGGCGAGCAATATATCGGCCTCGATCCGGGCGGTGACACCGAAATGCTGAAATCGGGCGATACGATCACGATGACGCAGTCGGCGATCGTGCTCGAGAACCTGATCGGCCAGTTCCTGTACAGCAAGGCCGCCGATGCGGGCGGTGCGAAGCCGGCAGCCGGCGCATCGGCCGCGCCGGCGGCTCCGGCCGCACCGGCCGCGCCGGCACCCGTGGCGATCCCGGCGTCGGCGGTGTCCGGTTCGGCCGGCCAATAACCACACGAGAGAAAACAAGAGGGTAATGACCATGCACACGATCCGCATCAGGCACGCCGCGCTGGCGATAGCGGCAGTCGCCGCGTTGAGCGGCTGCGCGACCGTGCAGACGCCGACCAAGGGCGATCCGCTCGAAGGCTTCAACCGGACGATGTACAAGTTCAACGACACGGTCGATACGTACGCGCTGAAACCGGTCGCCAAGGGCTACCAGTACGTGGTGCCGCAGCCGGTGCGCGAGAGCGTGACGAACTTCTTCTCGAACATCGGCGACGTCTACATCGCGGCGAACAACATCGTGCAGCTGCGGATCGCGGACGGCGTCGGCGACATCATGCGCGTCGTGATCAACACGGTGTTCGGCGTCGGCGGCCTGTTCGACGTCGCGACGATCGCGAAGCTGCCGAAGCACACGGCCGACTTCGGCATCACGATGGGCCGCTACGGCATGCCGTCGGGCCCGTACCTCGTGCTGCCGCTGCTCGGCCCGAGCACGCTGCGCGACACGGCCGGCCTGGGCGTCGACTACGTCGGCAACCCGCTCACCTACGTGAAGCCGGACGGCTTGAGCTGGGGCCTGTTCGGCGTGAACCTGGTCAACACGCGGTCGAACCTGCTCGGCGCGGGCGACGTGCTCGATGCCGCGGCGCTCGACAAGTATTCGTTCGTACGCAATGCGTACCTGCAGCGTCGCCAGATGCTGATCAGCAACGCGCGCGGCGAGGCCGCCACGACGTCGAGCAACGACGCGCTGCCGAAGTACGACCTGCCGGAAGACGGTGCGGCACCGGCGGCAGCCGGCGCGGCCGGTACGGCGGGCGCGGCCGCGGTGGGCGGCGCGGCGCCGGCGGGGGCATCGGGCGCTTCGGGCGCGGCAGTTGCCGCGCCGGCGTCGGGCACGGCCGACACGCCCAACCCGGCCAGCGAAACGAACGTGCCGGCAATGCAGGTGGCGCCGCCGTCGCCGGGCGGGTTCCGCTTCCCGAGCATCCGGCTGCACTGACGGGCTTACATTCGTTACAGCCGGAAACGATTCAGTCGGTGGCGTATGCGAACTTGCGCGTAAGCTACCTGCTCCAACCTTCGCATCGACTCATTCATGCAGGCTACTATGATGAAAAAACTGTTCCTGATCCCTGTTTTCGCGGCGCTGTTCTCGTTCGGCAGCGCAGCTCACGCGCAAGTCGACCAGTCGAACCCGCAGGCGCTGATCAAGACGGCGACGCAGCAGGTGCTCGACGAAGTCAAGCAGCAGACGATCAAGCAGGGCGACACCAACCGCATCATCACGATCGTCAACAAGGACATCCTGCCGTACACCGATTTCCGCCGCACCACGCAGCTCGCGATGGGCCGCAACTGGCGCACGGCGACGGCCGAGCAGCAGCAGCAGGTTCAGGAGCAGTTCAAGCTGCTGCTTATCCGCACGTATTCGGGCGCGCTCGCCCAGCTGAAGCCGGACCAGCAGATCCAGTACCCGCCGTTCCGCGCCGATCCGGCCGATACCGACGTCGTGGTCAAGACGGTGGCGATGAACAACGGCCAGCCGGTCCAGATCGACTACCGCCTGTACAAGACGGCGAACGGCTGGAAGGTGTATGACCTGAACGTGCTCGGCGCGTGGCTGATCCAGACGTACCAGCAACAGTTCAACGAGAAGATCCAGCAAAGCGGCGTGGACGGTCTGATCAAGTTCCTGTCGCAGCGGAACCAGGAACTTGCCGCGGGCAAGCAAGCGTCGTGAGCGGCTTCGCAGCCGGTTCCTCGCTGACCGTCGCGAGCGCGAAGTCCGCGCTCGCGGACGGTCTTGCGCGCATCGGCGGCGGCGCGACCGCCGTCGATTGCGCGGCGCTGACGCAGTTCGACTCGTCCGCGCTCGCCGTGCTGCTCGCATGGCAACGTGCCGCCCAAGCGCGCGGCGCAGCCCTCGACATCCTCAATCTCCCTCCGAAGCTCGCCAGCCTCGCGCGCGCCTACGGCGTCGACGCGCTCATCGACGGCACCGGGCGACATTGACCCTGTCCGACCGAAGCCTGCCGCGCCAGCCGGCGCGCGCACGCTTCAGGCCGCGCGCCGTCGGCGCCGGTTCCCCCAGCCGGTTTGCCCTATAATCAAGCGTTTTGCGGGGCAGCCAATCGGCGTCCGGCCCCCATTTTCTTTCGCAGCAAGCACAGAATAGGCGTCGCGGCCCCTGCGTCGCGCACAGTCATGTCAGCCATAGAAATCCGTCACGTCAAGAAGCGCTACAAGTCGCTTCAGGCGCTCAAGGGCGTCAGCCTGTCGGTCGAGGAAGGCGAGTTTTTCGGTCTGCTCGGCCCCAACGGCGCAGGCAAGACCACGCTCATCAGTATCCTCGCCGGGCTCGCCCGGGCCGACGAAGGCAGTATCTCGGTGCGCGGTCACGACGTCGTCCAGGACTTCCGCAGTGCGCGCCGCGCACTCGGCGTCGTTCCGCAGGAACTCGTTTTCGACCCGTTCTTCACCGTCCGCGAGACGCTGCGGATCCAGTCCGGCTATTTCGGGCTGCGCCGCAACGACGACTGGATCGATGAAGTGATGGCCAATCTCGATCTCACCGAGAAAGCCGACGCGAACATGCGCGCGCTGTCGGGCGGGATGAAGCGCCGCGTGCTCGTCGCGCAGGCGCTCGTGCACCGGCCGCCCGTGATCGTGCTCGACGAGCCGACCGCCGGCGTCGACGTCGAATTGCGCCAGACGCTGTGGAAGTTCATCTCGCGCCTGAACCGCGAGGGTCACACGATCGTGCTGACCACCCATTACCTCGAGGAAGCCGAGTCGCTGTGCGACCGCATCGCGATGCTGCGTCGTGGCGAAGTCGTCGCGCTCGAGCGCACCGACGCGCTGCTGCGCCGCTTCGCGGGCCTGCAGCTGTACCTGCGGCTCGCGACGGGCGCGCTGCCGGCCGAGCTGCGCGGGCTGGAAACCGACCCGGCCGCGCGCGCGCCGGGCGAGCACCTGCTGCGCCTCGCGAGCTACGACGAGGTCGAACGCATCCTCGCGCAATGCCGCACGGCGGGCTGCACGTTCGACGAGATCGAGGTCCGCAAGGCCGACCTCGAGGACGTGTTCGTCCAGGTGATGAACGGGGCAGAAGTCGTCGAGGGTCTGGCATGAATCAACACTCCCCACGCGAACTGGGTTCGCTGCCGTCCGAGGGGACGGCCCGGCCCGTGCCGGGAAGCGGGTTTCGAACGCTGTTCTACAAGGAACTGCTGCGTTTCTGGAAGGTGTCGTTCCAGACGGTGCTCGCGCCGATCGTCACGGCGCTGCTGTATCTGACGATCTTCGGCCATGCGCTGTCGGGCCGCGTCGAGGTCTATCCCGGCGTCGAATACGTGAGCTTTCTCGTGCCGGGCCTCGTGATGATGAGCGTGCTGCAGAACGCGTTCGCGAACAGCTCGTCGTCGCTGATCCAGTCGAAGATCACCGGCAACCTCGTGTTCATGCTGCTGCCGCCGCTGTCGTACCGCGACATCTTCGGCGCGTACGTGCTCGCGTCCGTCGTGCGCGGGCTCGCGGTCGGCGCCGGCGTGTTCGTCGTGACGATCTGGTTTATCCCGATGCACTTCGCGGCGCCGCTGTTCATCATTGCGTTCGCGCTGCTCGGCTCGGCGATCCTCGGCACGCTCGGCCTGATCGCCGGGATCTGGGCCGAGAAGTTCGACCAGCTCGCCGCGTTCCAGAACTTCCTGATCATGCCGCTGACGTTCCTGTCCGGCGTGTTCTATTCGACGCACTCGCTGCCGCCCGTGTGGCGCGAAGTGTCGCGTCTCAACCCGTTTTTCTACATGATCGACGGCTTTCGTTTCGGGTTCTTCGGCGCGTCCGACATCAACCCGTTCGCGAGCCTCGCGATCGTCACCGGTTTCTTCGTGCTGCTCGCGCTGATCGCGATGCGGCTGCTCGCGACCGGCTACAAACTGCGTCATTGATATCGACAGGCCGCGGCCGCTTCAAGGCGGTGCGCGCCGACAGGAGCCTTACACCATGTTGCCGACTCCCGAACAGGTCAAGCAATACATCGCCGGCGGTCTCGCCTGCACGCATCTGGAAGTCGAAGGCGACGGCCAGCATTTCTTCGCGACGATCGTGTCGGCGGCCTTCGAAGGCAAGCGGCCGATCCAGCGGCACCAGCTCGTCTATGCGGCGCTCGGCGATCGCATGAAGCAGGAAATTCACGCGCTCAGCATGAAGACGCTGACGCCCGCCGAATGGCAGAACGCATAAACGGAAATCACTGAGTGCAAGTCACCGCCAACGAGCGCGACGCCGTCCAGAGCGTCGCCACGGCACACCCGGCCGCCAACGGGGAATCGCAGGGACAGGGGATGGACAAGCTCGTGATCGAAGGCGGCCGCCGCCTGTCGGGCGAGATCGTCGTGTCGGGCGCGAAGAACGCCGCGTTGCCGATCCTCTGCGCGGGGCTGCTCAGCGCCGAGCCGGTCGAGCTCGACAACGTGCCGAACCTGAAGGACGTGCGCACCACGCTGAAGGTGCTGAACCAGATGGGCGTGAAGAGCGAGACCGACGGCTGCCGCGTGCAGCTCGACGCGTCGCGCGTCGACAACCTCGTCGCGCCGTACGAGCTCGTGAAGACGATGCGCGCATCGATCCTCGTGCTCGGGCCGCTGCTCGCGCGTTTCGGCGAGGCGAAGGTGTCGCTGCCGGGCGGCTGCGCGATCGGCGCGCGGCCGGTCGACCAGCACATCAAGGGCCTGCAGGCGATGGGCGCCGAGATCAGCATCGAGCACGGCTTCATCGAAGCGCGCGCGAAGCGCCTGAAGGGCGCGCGCATCGTGACCGACATGATCACGGTGACGGGGACCGAAAACCTGCTGATGGCCGCGACGCTCGCCGACGGCGAGACGGTGATCGAAAACGCCGCGCGCGAGCCGGAAGTGAGCGATCTCGCACACTTGCTGGTCGCGATGGGCGCGAAAATCGACGGCATCGGCACCGACCGCCTCGTGATCCAGGGCGTCGAGCGGTTGCACGGCGCGCGCCATTCGGTGATCCCCGACCGCATCGAGGCCGGCACGTTCCTGTGCGCGGTCGCGGCGGCCGGCGGCGACGTGAGGCTGACGGGCGTGCGCCCGCACATCCTCGACGCGGTGATCGACAAGCTGCGCGAAGCGGGCGTGTCGATCGAGGAAGGCGACAGCTGGCTGCGCGTGAAGATGGACCGCCGCCCGTCGGCGGTGACGATCCGCACGTCGGAATACCCGGCGTTCCCGACCGACATGCAGGCGCAGTTCATGGCCCTCAATACGGTCGCGGCGGGCACCGCGCAGGTCGTCGAGACCATTTTCGAGAACCGCTTCATGCATGTGCAGGAGCTGAACCGGCTCGGCGCGAACATCACGATCGACGGCAACACGGCGCTCGTGACGGGTGTCGAGAAGCTGTCGGGCGCGAACGTGATGGCGACCGACCTGCGTGCGTCGGCGAGCCTCGTGATCGCCGGGCTGCGCGCCGACGGCGAAACGCTCGTCGACCGCATCTATCACCTGGACCGCGGCTACGACCGCATGGAAACCAAACTGACCGCCGTCGGCGCGAACGTGCGCCGCCTTTCCGGGAGCCAAGCATGACCGCGCCGCTGACCCTCGCCCTGTCGAAGGGCCGGATTTTCGAGGAAACCCTGCCGCTGCTGGCCGCCGCCGGCGTGCAGGTGGCCGAGGATCCGGAAACGTCGCGCAAGCTGATCCTGCCGACGACCGATCCGAACCTGCGCGTGATCATCGTGCGCGCGAGCGACGTGCCGACCTACGTCGAATACGGCGCGGCCGATTTCGGCGTGGCCGGCAAGGACGTGCTGGTCGAGCACGGCGGTTCGGGCCTGTACCAGCCGATCGATCTGAACATTGCGCGCTGCCGGATGTCGGTGGCCGTGCCGGCCGGATTCGACTACGCGAACGCGGTGCGCCAGGGCGCGCGCCTGCGGGTCGCGACGAAATACGTCGAAACGGCGCGCGAACACTTTGCCGCGAAGGGCGTGCACGTCGACCTGATCAAGCTGTACGGCTCGATGGAACTGGCGCCGCTGGTCGGGCTGGCCGACGCGATCGTCGACCTCGTCAGCTCGGGCGGCACGCTGAAGGCGAACAATCTGGTCGAGGTCGAGGAGATCATGGCGATCTCGTCGCGCCTCGTCGTGAACCAGGCCGCGCTCAAGCTGAAGCGCGCGGCGCTCAAGCCGATCCTCGACGCGTTCGAACGCGCGTCGCAGAATGGCGGTTGAGCGCATCACCGTAACGGAACTCCCATGTCCATCACCATCCGCAAGCTCGATTCGACGAACGAAGGCTTCGGCGCCGCCCTGCGCGCCGTGCTCGCGTTCGAGGCGAGCGAAGACGAAGCGATCGAGCAATCGGTCGCGCAGATCCTCGCCGACGTGAAGTCGCGCGGCGACGCCGCGGTGCTCGAGTACACGAACCGCTTCGACCGGCTGAGCGCGGACAGCGTCGCCGCGCTCGAACTGCCACAGGACGCGCTGCAGACGGCGCTCGACGGCCTCGCGCCGAAGGCGCGCGCGGCGCTGGAAGCGGCCGCGGCGCGGGTGCGCGCGTACCACGAGAAGCAGAAGATCGAGTGCGGCACGCATAGCTGGCAGTACACGGAAAGCGACGGCACGGTGCTCGGCCAGAAGGTCACGCCGCTCGACCGCGTCGGCCTGTACGTGCCGGGCGGCAAGGCCGCGTATCCGTCGTCGGTGCTGATGAACGCGATTCCCGCGCGCGTCGCGGGGGTGGGCGAGATCATCATGGTCGTGCCGACGCCGGACGGCGTGAAGAACGACCTCGTGCTCGCCGCGGCGCTGCTCGGCGGCGTCGATCGCGTGTTCACGATCGGCGGCGCGCAGGCGGTCGGCGCGCTCGCGTACGGCACGGCGACGGTGCCGGCCGTCGACAAGATCTGCGGCCCCGGCAACGCGTACGTCGCGTCGGCGAAGCGCCGCGTATTCGGCACGGTCGGCATCGACATGATCGCCGGGCCGTCGGAAATCCTCGTGCTGTGCGACGGCACGACCGATCCGAATTGGGTGGCGATGGACCTGTTCTCGCAGGCCGAGCACGACGAACTCGCGCAGTCGATCCTGCTGTGCCCGGACGGTGCGTTCCTCGATCGCGTCGAGAAGGCGATCGACGAGCTGCTGCCGACGATGCCGCGCCAGGACGTGATCCGTGCGTCGCTCGAGGGCCGCGGCGCGCTGATCAAGGTGCGCGACATGGCCGAGGCGTGCCGGATCGCGAACGACATCGCGCCGGAACACCTCGAAATCTCGGCGCTGGAGCCGCAGCAATGGGGCCAGCAGATCCGCCATGCGGGCGCGATCTTCCTCGGCCGCTATACGAGCGAGAGCCTCGGCGACTACTGCGCGGGCCCGAACCACGTGCTGCCGACGTCGCGCACCGCGCGCTTCTCGTCGCCGCTCGGCGTGTACGACTTCATCAAGCGCTCGAGCCTGATCGAGGTCAGCGCGGAAGGCGCGCAGACGCTCGGCGAGATCGCGTCCGAGCTCGCATACGGCGAAGGGCTGCAGGCGCACGCGAGAAGCGCCGAGTTCCGGATGAAGGGCTGACCGCGCATTGTGCGCGGCCGGGCGGGCGCCGAGGCGCCGGCGCCGGCGGCGCCCGGATCGAGGCAGGAGACGAGTGCAGGGCGGCAGCCGCCGCCTTGCCGACCATCTGATGCCGGCGCGACGCACGCCGGCTTGAAACCATGACGACGCCACAAGACATCATCCGCCGCGACGTGCTCGCGATGACGAGCTATCCGGTTCCCGACGCGAGCGGGTTCGTGAAGCTCGACGCGATGGAGAACCCGTATCCGCTGCCGGCGCCGCTCGCCGCGGCGCTCGGCGAGCGGCTCGCGCAGGTCGCGCTGAACCGCTACCCGGCGCCACGCCCGGCCGCGCTGCTCGACAAGCTGCGCCACGCGATGCGCGTGCCGGCCGGCTGCGACATCCTGCTCGGCAACGGTTCCGACGAAATCATCAGCATGATCGCGGTCGCCTGCGCGCAGCCGGGCGCGAAGGTGCTCGCGCCGGTGCCGGGCTTCGTGATGTACGAGCTCTCGGCAAAGCTCGCGCAGCTCGAATTCGTCGGCGTGCCGCTGAAGGCCGACCTGACGCTCGACGTCGACGCGATGCTCGCGGCGATCGCGGAGCACCGGCCGGCGATCGTCTATCTCGCGTATCCGAACAACCCCACCGGCACGCTGTACGACGATGCCGACGTCGAGCGGATCGTCGCGGCCGCGCGGCATAGCCTGATCGTGATCGACGAGGCCTACCAGCCGTTCGCCGGGCGTTCGTGGTTGCCGCGCGCCGGCGAGTTCGACAACGTCGTCGTGATGCGCACGGTGTCGAAGCTCGGCCTCGCGGGTATCCGCCTCGGCTATCTCGTCGGCTCGCCCGCATGGCTGAACGAATTCGACAAGGTGCGCCCGCCGTACAACATCAACGTGCTGACCCAGGCGAGCGCCGATTTCCTGCTCGACCACCTCGACGTGCTCGATGCTCAGGCGGCCGAATTGCGCGCGGAGCGCGCGCGCCTCGCGCAGGCGGTGGCCGCGCTGCCGGGCGCGACGGTGTTCCCGAGCGCCGCCAATTTCCTGCTGGTGCGCGTGCCGGACGCGGCTGCCGTGTTCGATGCGCTGCTCACCGAGCGGGTGCTGGTCAAAAACGTGAGTAAAATGCATCCATTATTGGCCGAATGCGTGCGGCTGACCGTCGGTTCTCCCGACGAAAACGCCCGCCTGCTGGCCGCCCTGAAACTCGCGCTGCCCGGTTGAGCCCCGTGCGCGGCGGCGCGCGACGATCAATCCCCATTTACATCAGACTCAATCAAGGAATTGCCATGCGTGTGGCGGAAGTCGTTCGCAATACCAGCGAAACGCAGATCCGTGTGAAGCTCGATCTCGACGGCACCGGCCGGCAGAAGCTGGCCACCGGCGTGCCGTTTCTCGACCATATGCTCGACCAGATCGCGCGACACGGTCTGGTCGATCTCGAGGTCGAAGCGCATGGCGACACGCATATCGACGATCACCACACGGTCGAGGACGTCGGCATCACGCTTGGCCAGGCCGTCGCGAAGGCGATCGGCGATCGCAAGGGCATCCGCCGCTACGGCCATTCGTACGTGCCGCTCGACGAGGCGCTGTCGCGCGTCGTGATCGACTTCTCGGGCCGGCCCGGCCTCGAATTCCACGTGCCGTTCACGCGCGCGCGGATCGGCACGTTCGACGTCGACCTGTCGATCGAGTTCTTCCGCGGGTTCGTGAATCACGCGGGCGTCACGCTGCACATCGACAACCTGCGCGGGATCAACGCGCACCATCAGCTCGAGACGGTGTTCAAGGCCTTCGGCCGCGCGCTGCGCGCGGCGGTGGAGCTCGACGAGCGCGCGGCGGGGCAGATTCCGTCGACGAAAGGAAGCCTCTGAACGTCCGAACGGACGGACACTAAGGACAACCTCACGGCTTCGGCGCGCGGCGCCGGCTTGCGATGGATCTGCTCAAATCGTTCATTTCGCTGCTCGCGCTGATCAATCCGGTCGGCGCGGTGCCGTTCTTCCTGAGCCTGACGGCGCAGCAGACGGACGACGAGCGGCGGCGCACGATCCGGATCGCATCGGTGTCGGTGTTCTGCGTGATGACGGTGACCGCGCTGCTCGGACAGCAGATCATCAACTTCTTCGGCATTTCGGTCGGCTCGCTCGAAGTGGGCGGCGGGATCATCATGCTGCTGATGGCGATCAACATGCTGAACGCGCAGATCGGCAACACGCGATCGACGCCGGAGGAGCGCCACGAAGCCGAGCTGAAGGACAACATCGCGGTCGTGCCGCTGGCGATTCCGCTGCTCACGGGCCCCGGCTCGATCAGCACGGTGATCATCTATGCGGCGAACGCGCATCACTGGTATGAGCGGGCCGGGCTGGTCGCGATCGGCGCGGTCCTGGCTTTTCTGTGTTTCGTCGCGATGCGGCTCGCCGAGCCGATCGCGAACTGGATCGGCCGCACCGGCATCAACATCGCCACGCGGCTGATGGGTCTGATGCTGTCGGCGCTGGCGGTGGAATTCATCGTCAATGGACTGAGGGCGCTACTGCCTGCACTGAGATGAAAACTTCGATTGCGATTGTGGATTATGGGATGGGCAACCTGCGCTCGGTCGCGCAGGCGCTCAAGAAGGCCGAACCGGCCGCCGACGTGGCGATCGTCGACACGCCGGCCGCGATTCGAGCGGCCGACCGCGTCGTGCTGCCCGGCCAGGGCGCGATGCCCGACTGCATGCGCTGCCTCGGCGAATCGGGCCTGCAGGAGGCCGTGATCGAGGCGTCGCGTACGAAGCCGCTGCTCGGCGTGTGCGTCGGCGAGCAGATGCTGTTCGACTGGAGTGCGGAAGGCGACACGAAGGGCCTCGGCCTGTTGCCCGGCAAGGTCGTGCGCTTCGAGCTCGACGGCCGGTTGCAGGACGACGGCTCGCGCTTCAAGGTGCCGCAGATGGGCTGGAACCGCGTGCGTCAGGCGCAGCCGCACCCGCTGTGGGACGGCGTGCCCGACGACGCGTATTTCTACTTCGTGCACAGCTATTACGTCACGCCGGACAACCCGGCGCATACGGTTGGCGAAACGGCCTACGGCGCGCCGTTTACGTCCGCGGTCGCGCGGGACAATCTCTTCGCGACCCAATTCCACCCTGAGAAAAGCGCGGAGGTCGGGTTGCGTCTGTATCGCAACTTCGTACACTGGAAACCGTAAAACGTGGTGCGCGAGCCACAGTCGAACTGGCCGAACGGCCTGTCGCGCGGGGCTTGCCCGCTTAAGCGCCGAAAGAGTTGTACTAAACTAGCGAGACGGCGCGGCACCGGTTTGGCCGGTACGCGCCGGATTCTTTTCATTTTCCACGACGACACCCGATTGCTATGTTGCTGATTCCGGCCATCGACCTCAAAGACGGTCAGTGTGTGCGCCTCAAACAGGGCGATATGGACCAGGCCACGATTTTCTCCGAGGACCCGGCGGCGATGGCCCGCAAGTGGGTCGATCTCGGCGCCCGGCGGCTCCATCTCGTCGACCTGAACGGCGCATTCGCCGGCAAGCCGAAGAATCTCGAGGCGATCGAAGCGATCCTCGAAGAAGTCGGCGACGAAATTCCCGTACAGCTCGGCGGCGGCATCCGCAGCCTCGAGACGATCGAGAAGTATCTCGACGCCGGCCTGTCCTATGTGATCATCGGCACCGCCGCGGTGAAGAACCCTGGCTTTCTGCAGGACGCGTGCACCGCGTTCGCCGGCAGCATCATCGTCGGGCTGGACGCGAAGGACGGCAAGGTCGCGACCGACGGCTGGAGCAAGCTGACCGGCCACGAGGTGATCGATCTCGCGAAGAAGTTCGAGGACTACGGCGTCGAATCGATCGTCTATACGGACATCGGCCGCGACGGGATGCTGCAGGGCATCAACATCGACGCGACCGTGAAGCTCGCGCAGGCGGTCGGCATCCCGGTGATCGCCAGCGGCGGCCTGTCGAACCTCACGGATATCGAGAGCCTGTGCGAGGTGGAAGAGCACGGCGTCGAAGGCGTGATCTGCGGCCGTGCGATCTACTCCGGCGATCTCGATTTCGCGGCCGCGCAAAAGCGCGCGGACGAACTGAACGGCGAACTCGACAACGCGTAACCGCGGTTGTCCGTTCGCCGGGGCTGCTCACGGGCGGCCCCGACCGGAAGCCTCGCGCGAGGCTTCCGCAACCGGCCGTCCCAACGCGGCATTTGGCGCAACATCATGGCTCTAGCTAAACGCATCATCCCCTGCCTGGACGTGACCGCCGGGCGTGTCGTCAAGGGCGTCAATTTCGTCGAGCTGCGCGACGCCGGCGACCCCGTCGAAATCGCCCGCCGCTACGATGACCAGGGCGCCGACGAACTGACTTTCCTCGACATCACCGCGACGTCCGACCAGCGCGACCTGATCCTGCCGATCATCGAGGCCGTCGCGTCGCAGGTGTTCATTCCGCTGACCGTCGGCGGCGGCGTGCGCGCCGTCGAGGACGTACGGCGCCTGCTGAACGCGGGCGCGGACAAGGTCAGCATGAATTCGTCGGCGGTCGCGAATCCGCAGCTCGTGCGCGACGCAGCCGACAAGTACGGCTCGCAGTGCATCGTCGTCGCGATCGACGCGAAGCGCGTATCGGCCGACGGCGAGACGCCGCGCTGGGAAGTGTTCACGCACGGCGGCCGCAAGAACACGGGCCTCGATGCGATCGAATGGGCGCGCAAGATGGCCGAGCTCGGCGCGGGCGAGATCCTGCTCACGAGCATGGACCGCGACGGCACGAAGTCGGGCTTCGACCTCGCACTCACGCGCGGCGTGTCGGACGCGGTGCCGGTGCCGGTGATCGCCTCGGGCGGCGTCGGCTGCCTGCAGGATCTCGCGGACGGCATCAAGGACGGCCGCGCCGACGCGGTGCTGGCCGCGAGCATCTTCCACTACGGCGAGCACACGGTCGGCGAGGCGAAGCGCTTCATGTCCGACCAGGGCATCCCGGTGAGGCTGTGATGAATACGGAAACGAAATCCCTGCCCGCGTGGCTCGACAAGGTCCGCTGGGACGACAACGGCCTCGTGCCGGTGATCGCGCAGGAAGCGTCGACGAACGACGTGCTGATGTTCGCGTGGATGAACCGCGAGGCGCTCGCGAAGACGATCGAGACGCAGCGCGCGGTCTATTATTCGCGTTCGCGCAAGCGCCTGTGGTTCAAGGGCGAGGAGTCGGGCCACGTGCAGCACGTGCACGAGGTGCGGCTCGACTGCGACGAGGACGTCGTGCTGCTGAAGGTCGAGCAGGTGTCGGGCATCGCGTGCCACACCGGCCGGCATTCGTGCTTCTTCCAGAAATTCGAAGGTACCGTGGACAGCGGCGACTGGGTCGCGGTCGAGCCGGTGCTGAAAGACCCCGAACACATCTACAAATGACGCAATCGACCGAAGACACGCTGCTGCGCCTCGCGGCCGTGATCGATAGCCGCAAGGGCGGCGATCCCGATCAATCGTACGTGTCGCGCCTGTTTCACAAGGGCGACGACGCGGTGCTGAAGAAGATCGGCGAAGAGGCGACGGAAGTCGTGCTGGCCGCGAAGGACGTGCGCCAGGGCGGCGCGCCGGGCGCGCTCGTCGGCGAGGTGGCCGACCTGTGGTTCCACTGCCTCGTGATGCTGTCGCATTTCGACCTGAGCCCGGCCGACGTGATCGCCGAACTCGAGCGCCGCGAAGGCTTGTCGGGCATCGAGGAAAAAGCGCTGCGCAAGCGCCGCGAGCGCGAGGAAAACGGCGGGTGACACGCAGGCCCCGCCGCGGTGGCAACAGTGCGGTAAGCTGTAAGAATTGTCATCTAACGGGGGTAGCATCATGAACGATACGTCGAACCAGTTTCCGACGCCGGCGGTGCCGGGAGCAGCGGATGCCGAACGCCTGAACGGGCTGCGCACGCTGACCCACGTGCTGTACGGCCTCTATGCGATTCACTGGCTGACGGGCGGCGTCACGGGCATCATCGCGATCATCATCAACTACGTGAAGCGCGGCGACGTGGCCGGCACGCCGTACGCCGATCACTTCGAGTGGCAGATCCGCACGTTCTGGCGCGCGCTGATCGCCTACGCGATCGGGTTCGCGCTGATGTTCGTCGCGATCGGATTCGTCGTGATGTTTGTCACATGGATTTGGACGCTGTACCGTATCATCAAGGGTTGGCTGTACCTGAACGACAACAAGACGCTCGATCCGCAGGCGTGGTTCTGACCGGCCGCGCGCGGGCGTTTGCAGGAGCAACATGAGTCACGATCCGAATTGCCTGTTCTGCAAGATCGCGGCAGGCGAGATCCCGAGCACGAAGGTGCACGAGGACGACGAATTCGTCGCGTTCCGCGACATCCGCCCGGCGGCCGACACGCACGTGCTCGTGATTCCGCGCCGGCACCTGCCGACGCTGTCGGCGGCGAGTGAGGCCGATGCGCCGATGCTCGGCCGGCTGATGCTGCTCGTCGCGCGTCTGGCCGACCAGCTCGGGGTCGCGTATACGGGCGGCGAAACCGGTTTTCGCACGGTGATCAACACGGGACCGGGCGGCGGGCAGGAGGTCTACCACCTGCACGCGCATATCCTGGCCGGCCCGCGCCCGTGGCAGCGGATGGGTTGACGGCGCGGGGCGTTTCCCCGCATCCGATGGTCGAAGCCGGCGCGTTGCCGGCGATTTGCGCCGCATGGCGGCGTGGTTGAGGAGAGGTTTCATCATGGGTGGATTGAGCATTTGGCACTGGCTGATCGTGCTGCTGATCGTCGCGCTGGTTTTCGGTACGAAGAAGCTGCGCAACATCGGCAACGACCTCGGCAGCGCCGTGAAGGGTTTCAAGGACGGCATGAAGGAAGGCGAAACGCCGGCGGACGCGCAGCAACTGCCGCGTACGGGTACGGTCGACGTCAACGCGAAGGAAACGACGCGTTCCGATTCGAACAAGGCGTAACGCCGGTACGCTGACAGGCATTCGCGATGCTGGATCTCGGTCTTTCGAAGATGGCGCTGATCGGCGTCGTCGCGCTCGTGGTGCTCGGCCCCGAGCGCCTGCCGCGCGTCGCGCGTACGGCAGGCGCACTGTTCGGCCGCGCGCAGCGGTACATCAACGACGTGAAGGCCGAGGTCTCGCGCGAAATCGAACTCGACGCCCTGCGGACGATGAAGACCGATTTCGAATCGGCCGCGCGCAATGTCGAGACGACGATTCACGACAACCTGCGCGAGCACGAGAAGGACCTGAACGACACGTGGCATTCCGCGGTCGGGGGCCTTAACGAGGCTTCCGGCGATGCCGGATCGTACGGTTCCGATACGCCGGCGGCGCCGTCGTGGCGCGGCGGCAGTTCGGCCGCGCCCGCGCCGAAGCGTCGCAACTGGCGCATCAAGCAGGCGGCGACGCCTGTCTGGTACAAGCGCGCGACGACCCGCCGCACGCACGTGCAGTCGGGCGCCGCGCGTGTCGCGCGCCACCAGCCGGCCAGCCTGCGCCGGCCGACGCGCTTCTTCTGAGCCGAGCGCATGCTCGCTCGTCAATCCTACCGAGGGCCGGTGTGAGCGACCCCCAGCAGAACCCGGGCGACGCCCCGGAAGAAACCTTCATTTCCCATCTCGTCGAGCTCCGCGATCGCATCATTCGCGCGGGGCTGGCCGTGATCGTCGTGTTCCTCGGGCTCGTCTACTGGGCGCCCGACATCTTCAGGCTGCTCGCGCGGCCGTTGATGGAGAACCTGCCGAAAGACGGCAAGATGATCGTCACCGACGTCACCGGCTCGTTCTTCGTGCCGATGAAGGTCACGATGCTCGTCGCGCTCGTGATCGCGCTGCCGATCGTGCTGTACCAGATCTGGGCGTTCGTCGCGCCGGGGCTGTACCAGCACGAGAAGAAGCTCGTCACGCCGCTCGTCGGCAGTAGCTACGTGCTGTTCCTGTGCGGGATGGCGTTCGCGTACTTCCTCGTGTTCCCGACGATCTTCCGCGTGATGGCGCACTACAACGCGCCGCTCGGGGCCGAGATGACGACCGACATCGACAACTACCTGAGCTTCGTGCTCGGGATGTTCATCGCGTTCGGCGTCACGTTCGAGGTGCCGATCGTCGTCGTGCTGCTCGTCCGGATGGGCGTGCTGTCGCTGAAGAAGCTGAAGGAGATGCGCCCGTACGTGATCGTCGGCGCATTCGTGGTCGCGGCGGTCGTCACCCCGCCGGACGTGTTCTCGCAATTGATGCTGGCGCTGCCGCTGGTCGTGCTGTTCGAGATCGGGCTGCTGGCCGCGCGGTTCTTCGTGCCGAAGAAGCCGGTAGAAGAAGGCGAGGCGGGGAACGGCGAAGCCGCGGGTTGACGGCGCGGCGCCGGGCGGCTTTCCGGGCCAGGCCGGATTGGCCCGGTACCGCGGTGGGCCGGCCGGCGCGTGGCAAAGCCACCTTCCCGGCATCAGACATCGCTTGAAGCAAAGCAACAGGGCAGCCAATCGGCTGCCCTGTTTCATTTCCGCATCGCGTTGCGTTGCGTCGCGACCGGCAGGCGGTGCGCCGCCCGCCGCGCCTCATTCGCTGTCGCTGTCCTGCTCGTCGAGCGTCTGCTTCGGCGGCGGCGGACGCTTGCCGATCACGACGTTCACGTCGAACTGCTTGCCCTTGCGCACGACGTGCACCTTGGTCGGCGTGCCCGGCTTGATTTGCGCGACGACGTTCAGCAGCTTCGTCGTGTCGGTGATGTCCTCGCCGTTGACGCTCACCAGGATGTCGCCCGGCTTGATGCCGGCCTTGTCGGCCGGGCCGCCCTGCAGCACGCCCGCGACGATCGCGCCCGATTTCTGCTGGAGCCCGAACGACTCGGCGATTTCCGGCGTGACGTCCTGCGGCTCGACGCCGATCCAGCCGCGCGTGACCGAACCCGTCGTGATGATGCTTTCGAGCACCGTGCGCGCGGTCGAGACCGGAATCGCGAAACCGATGCCGAGCGAGCCGCCCGAGCGCGAGTAGATCGCCGTGTTGATGCCGAGCAGGTTGCCGTTCACGTCGACCAGCGCGCCGCCGGAGTTGCCGGGGTTGATCGGCGCGTCGGTCTGGATGAAGTTCTCGAACGTGTTGATGCCGAGGTGGTTGCGGCCGAGCGCGCTGATGATGCCCATCGTCACCGTCTGGCCGACGCCGAACGGGTTGCCGATCGCGAGCACGACGTCGCCGACGCGCGACTGGTCGGAGCGGCCGAGCGTGATCGTCGGCAGGTTCGTCATGTTGATCTTCAGCACCGCGAGATCGGTTTCGGGATCGCTGCCGATCACCTTCGCGGTGGCCGTGCGGCCGTCGGCGAGCGCGACTTCGATCTGGTCGGCGCCGTCCACGACGTGCTGGTTCGTTAGAATGTAACCTTCAGGGCTCACGATAACGCCGGAGCCGAGGTTGGCGGCCGGCTCGTCCTGCTGCTTGCGGGCGTTGCGGTCGCCGAAGAAGTAACGGAACAGCGGATCCTTTGCGCGCGGGTCGGGCGGCAGCGAGCCGTCCTTGCTGGAGAACACGTTGACGACGGCCGGCATCGCCTTCTGCGCGGCTTCGGCATACGACGTGGTCGCCGGTGCGCCGCCGATGCCCGGCGCGACTTCGCGCAGCGCGACGATCGGCGTCGCGAGCTGCTTGCCGAGCTGTCCTTGCCGTTGCAGCCATTGCGGCTTGAGCGTCACGACGATGAACATCAGCGCGAGCAGTACGGTCACCGCCTGCGCGAAGAACAGCCAGAAGCGTCTAAGCATCTGAATGGATTAGAGGTTTATATGGATCGGATCGAACTTGAATTGTACTTGAACAATACCCTTGAAACCGTGCGCTTCAAGGACTATTGCCCGAACGGCCTCCAGGTCGAAGGGCGCCGCAAGATCGAGAAGATCGCCACCGGCGTGACGGCGTCGGTCGCGTTTCTCGAAGCCGCGCTCGAATGGGGGGCGGATGCCGTGCTCGTCCATCACGGCTATTTCTGGCGTAACGAGGCGCCGCAGATCACCGGCCGCAAGTATCAGCGTCTTAAGCTGCTGCTCGCGAACGACCTGAACCTGTTCGCGTTTCACCTGCCGCTGGACGCGCATCCCCAGTTCGGCAACAACGCGCAGCTCGGCGAAAAGCTCGGCCTGATCGGCGAGCAGCGTTTCGGCGAAGGCGACCTGGGCTGGATGGCGACGCTGCCGATGCCCGTCACGCTCGAGCACTTCGTCGCGAAGGTCGAGCGCACGCTCGGCCGTACGCCGCTCGTGCTCGGCGATGCGGACACGCAGCTGCGCCGCATCGCGTGGTGCACGGGCGCCGCGCAGAGCTATTTCGACGCGGCGATCGAAGCCGGCGCGGACGTGTTCCTGACCGGCGAGGTGTCCGAGTCGACCACGCACACGGCGGCGGAGAGCGGTGTCGCGTTCGTTGCGGCGGGGCACCATGCGACCGAGCGCTACGGAATCCAGGCGCTGGGGCGCCACTTGTCCGAAGAATTCGATCTCGAACACCTTTTTATCGATATTCATAATCCGGTCTGAGCGACGGATTTGCGGCGGCGCATCGAAATTTCTCAATGTAGCGAATGCTTAAAAGAGAAATGATTTAATCGCTCCGATAGTGGGGGATAACCCTTAACTATCAAACACTTCGAAGGGATTTTCATCTCCGGGCCTTGTAAATGACGACTCCATTCGCGCAAACTAGCGGCGGAATGAAAAGTCGTGACGGAAAATCCAACTCAGAAGTGGGGCGTGTGATGCGAGACAAGGAAGAGAAACGCGTCGACAGCGGCCGCCGTACCTGGCTGATTGCGACATCCGTAGCAGGTGGCGTAGGAGGCGTAGCCACCGTCATACCTTTCGCGGCGTCGCTTGCGCCGTCCGCGAAAGCGAAAGCGGCCGGTGCGCCGGTCGAGGTCGACATCAGCGGCCTGAAGCCCGGCGAAATGTTCACCGTGCCGTGGCGCGGCAAACCCGTCTGGATCCTGAATCGCACCGATTCGATGCTGGCCGACGTGGTCAAGGCCGACAAGGAAGTGGCCGATCCGACCACGAAATCCCCGTATTCGATGCCGTTGCCCGCGTATTGCGCCAACGAATATCGCGCGCGGACCGATCGCAAGAACATTCTCGTCGTGATGGCCGTGTGTACGCACCTCGGCTGCACGCCTAGCCAACGCTTCACGCCGGGTCCGCAGCCGAACCTGCCGGACGATTGGCCGGGCGGTTTCCTGTGCCCGTGCCACGGTTCGACCTACGACCTCGCCGGCCGTGTGTTCAAGAACAAGCCGGCGCCTCAGAATCTCGACATCCCGCCCTATATGTTCACGTCGGCGACGACCCTCGTGATCGGCAAGGACGAGAAAGGAGAAGCGTGATGGCCGCCGACAACAAGGAAGTCTCCACGACAGGTTTCACCGGCTGGATCGACCAGCGCTTCCCGCTCACGTCCACCTGGAAGAAGCACGTATCCGAGTACTACGCGCCGAAGAACTTCAACTTCTGGTACTTCTTCGGCTCCCTCGCGCTGCTGGTGCTCGTCAACCAGATCGTCACGGGCATCTTCCTGACGATGAACTACAAGCCCGACTCGACGCTCGCGTTCACGTCGGTCGAGTACATCATGCGCGAGGTGCCGTGGGGCTGGCTGATCCGCTACATGCACTCGACCGGTGCATCGATGTTCTTCGTGGTCGTCTACCTGCACATGTTCCGCGGGCTGCTGTACGGGTCGTACCGCAAGCCGCGCGAGCTCGTGTGGATTTTCGGCTGCGCGATCTTCCTGTGCCTGATGGCCGAGGCGTTCTTCGGCTACCTGCTGCCGTGGGGCCAGATGTCGTTCTGGGGCGCGCAGGTGATCGTGAACCTGTTCTCGGCGATCCCGTTCGTCGGCCCGGACCTGTCGCTGTGGATTCGCGGCGACTACGTGGTATCAGACGTCACGCTGAACCGCTTCTTCGCGTTCCATGTGATCGCGATTCCGCTCGTGCTGGTCGGGCTCGTCGTCGCGCACCTCGTTGCGCTGCACGAAGTCGGGTCGAATAACCCGGACGGCATCGAGATCAAGGCGAAGAAGGACGAGAAGGGCATCCCGCTCGACGGCATCCCGTTCCACCCGTACTACTCGGTTCACGACTTCCTTGGCGTATGCGTGTTCCTGATGGTGTTCGCGCTGATCGTGTTCTTTTCGCCGGAGATGGGCGGCTACTTCCTCGAGGCGAACAACTTCGTCCCGGCGAACCCGCTGCAGACGCCGCCCGAGATCGCGCCGGTCTGGTACTTCACCGCGTTCTACGCGATGCTGCGGGCGACCACCGACCCGTTCAAGATCGTGCTGATGATCGTGATCGTGCTGCTCGGCGTGCTCGCACTGATCCGTGCGCGCGGCAAGTGGAAGGTCGGGTTGCCGGTGCTGGCCGCCGCGATCGTCGTGTTCATGTACCTGACGGAGTCGAAGTTCTGGGGCGTCGTGGTGATGGGCTCGGCGGTGATCACGCTGTTCTTCCTGCCGTGGCTCGACCGCAGCCCGGTGAAGTCGATCCGCTACCGGCCGCTGTTCCACAAGGTGTTCCTCGGGATCTTTGTCGCGGCGTTCCTGACCCTCGCGTTCCTCGGCACGCGGCCGCCATCGCCGGCGGCGACGCTGATCGCGCAGGGCTGTGCGTTGATCTACTTCGCGTTCTTCCTCGGCATGCCCGTCTGGACGCCGCTTGGCACGTTCAAGCAGCCGCCGGAACGGGTGCGCTTCAAGCCCCATTAACGTGAGCGAGGAGAGAACGACATGAAGAAACTGCTTTCGACACTCGCGCTGATCGGGGCGACCGCCTGTGCGCTGCTGGCGGCGCCGGCCGTGCGGGCGGAGGGTAATTTTCCGCTCGACCGGGCGCCCGATAACACGGAAAATCTCGTTTCGCTTCAGCATGGCGCGCAATTGTTTGTAAACTATTGCCTGAACTGCCACAGCGCGAACCTGATGCGCTACAACCGTCTGACGGATCTGGGCATATCCCAGAAGGAGATCGAAGCGAATCTCCTGTTCACGACCGACAAGGTCGGGAACACGATGTCCGTCGCGATGCGGCCCGACGACGCGAAGAACTGGCTCGGCACCACGCCGCCCGACCTGTCGGTCGAGGAGCGCGCGCGCGGCCGCGACTGGCTGTATACGTATCTGCGGAGCTTCTATCGCGACGATACGCGGCCGACCGGCTGGAACAACGCGGTGTTCGAGAACGTCGGCATGCCCCATGTGTTGTGGCAACTGCAGGGGCAGCGCGTAGCCAAATTCGAAGACAAGACGGACGAGGAGACGGGCGAGAAGGTCCACACGCTCGTCGGCTTCCAGCAGGTCACGCCGGGCACGCTCTCGTCGCCCGACTACGATGCTGCGGTGGCCGACCTGGTGGCCTATATGACATGGATGTCCGAGCCGGCCCAGCAGACCCGCAAGCGTCTCGGCGTGTGGGTGCTGATCTTTCTCGGTGTCCTGACTTTCCTGGCCTGGCGGCTGAATGCCGCGTACTGGAAAGATATCAAGTAAACACGCCTGACCGGCGTGGGGCCGGCGTAAGGCGGAACCCGTGAAAGGGGTTTCGCCGCGTGCCGGCCCTCGGCTTTTTTGAGGAAACGCAAATATGATGGTTCTGTATTCCGGCACAACTTGCCCGTTCTCCCAGCGTTGCCGGCTGGTGCTGTTCGAGAAGGGCATGGACTTCGAAATCCGTGACGTCGACCTGTTCAACAAGCCGGAAGACATTTCGGTGATGAACCCGTACGGTCAGGTGCCGATCCTGGTCGAGCGCGACCTGATCCTGTACGAATCGAACATCATCAACGAGTACATCGACGAGCGCTTCCCGCATCCGCAACTGATGCCGGCCGACCCGGTGCAGCGCGCACGTGCGCGCCTGTTCCTGCTCAACTTCGAGAAGGAACTGTTCGTCCACGTCAGCACGCTCGAGAACGAGAAGGGCAAGGCGGCGGAGAAGAATCACGAGAAGGCCCGCCTCGCGATCCGCGATCGCCTGACGCAGCTCGCGCCGATCTTCGTGAAGAACAAGTACATGCTCGGCGAAGAGTTCTCGATGCTCGACGTCGCGATCGCACCGCTGCTGTGGCGCCTGGATCACTACGGCATCGAGCTGTCGAAGAACGCCGCGCCGCTGATGAAGTATGCCGAACGGATCTTCAGCCGCCCGGCCTACATCGAAGCACTGACGCCGTCCGAAAAGGTCATGCGTCGTTAATGTTGCAATGAAGGCATGACGGAGCGGCGGCGCGGCGTGCCGCGCGCCCGCTCCGGGTTCGAGGATTGTGATGCAAGAGATTTCAACGAAGCCTTATCTGCTGCGCGCGTTGTACGAATGGTGCACCGATAACGGTTACACGCCGCATATCGCGGTGAGGGTCGACAACTCGACGCGCGTGCCGCGTCAGTTCGTGCGTGACGGCGAGATCGTGCTCAACATCAGCTTCGAGGCGACGAGCCAGTTGCAGATGGGCAACGAGTGGATCGAGTTCACGGCCCGGTTCTCCGGGAAGGCGCACAAGATCGAGATTCCGGTTGCCAACGTGCTCGCGATCTATGCGCGCGAGAACGGGCAGGGCATGGCGTTCCAGGTCGATGCGGTCGCAGGCGAAGGCGAGGATTCGGGCGCGTTCGATGACGATGCCGTGCCGGCCGATGACGCGCAGCGTGACGAGTCCGTATCGCCGTTGGCGCCCGTCGCCGACAGCGGCGCGAACGAGGAGCCGTCCGAAGGTGCCGACGAACCGCCGAAAACCGACGGCGACGGCTCGAAAGGCGGCAGCAGACCTCGCCTCAAGATCGTGAAATGAGGTAGAATCTCGCGCTTACGCCGGCTTAGCTCATCTGGTAGAGCAGTTGATTTGTAATCATCAGGTGGCGGGTTCGAGTCCTGCAGCCGGCACCAATACCGAAGCGGGTCCCAGAGATGGGGCCCGCTTTTTTTTGTTCTACAAAAGTGCGCACGTTCTACAAACGACAAAAGGCATGTCGAGATGTCGAAAGGTAAGCAGTGCCCGTGAGTTTCCGTCACCTTATTCCAGATCGGCATACAGGCGTAGCCGGCATCGGTGTTCGTGTCTTGCAGGTCCCACGTCGCGGCTGATGCCGGTGACGCCGTTCACTACGTCGTTCGAGATCGTCTTGTGCCAGCCGGTTTCTCATCGATCTTTGCGCGCATGCCGAGCGCGCGGTCGCCCAAATGATGTCCTCGGCGTCGATCGCCGTGTTCCAGTTCACGAAGTCCGGCCAGCTCGTCATCAGTTCGCGCTGACCGAAGTTCGCGCCAGCTCGGCAGCCATTGATCTCAATGACGCGTACGCCGTGGTGGTAATTAGAAGGCATGCAATCTTCCGGAAGTGAGGCTCCGAAAGATTGCCTTCCGCGCGCGCGGAGATCACGCGCGAGAGGTTGTGCAGCGGCTAGGCACAACCATTTTCGCGGTAGGAACTCCGCGGCGATGAACGACTGCGGCGAGCATGCGCCCCGCCGCACCTAGTAGATGAGCGTTTGCCGAAGAACAACAGGCAAGTCACCGGTCGCAACCGGGGGGTTACGAAACTGGAATGCGGCACGGGAATTATGTATTCCATCCTCGCCTGCGTCGAATATTGAATCGGTCTCAATTTTCTTTGGTGTGTAATCAAGTGTAATTGAGCATCAGAGGCTATTCATCTAATTTATATCCAGGTGAGCACCGGTACGGGTAACTCGCCGATACCTTTGAATCGCGGGTCGCTCCGGACTTGTATTTCAAGGGTGAATTTAAGGTTGACAATGTTGATTATTTTCGAAGCTATCTTAGGGGAAATATCATGAGCGACGTGGTAATCGAGTTCACCGCGGACCTGAGCCGCTGTATCGGAGTTAAGCCTGACTCTAGCGAGGGTGGCTTTGTAGGTCCAGGCTCGCCGTTAGAGCTACGCTCTCTGACCGACCCGGTGGTACTAAACGTATGGAATTTTAATGCTACCCTCGGGGCCTTTATTCTGGATTTCACCGACATTCCAGGCGAAAAGAGGTTGGCGATCGATTTTGCCGGAGGAAAGGTCGCTGCCGAAACGCCCCTCGTCGTGAATTACTATACCGGTGCGATATCTCAGCGGTGGAGCCTCACTATGCGTCCGGGATATATCACATCGCTAGCAAACCGGAATCTCGTGATGGACGATCATTTCGACAGTTTGCAAAGCAACAACGTGATTTGGGCGTATCCCTATAACGGGACGCAGGCGCAGCGATGGACAGTGCGTAAGTTGTTGGATGCGGTAGCCGCCAAAGCGCCTCGATACGCGTAATTGTTTCATTTTGGCCACGGTCGCCACCATCCCGGCCGAAATTGCCATCGCGTCGCATCAGAAGGGGCCATCTGGCCCCTTCGTATATGAGCGAATTACTTGGCGCGCCGCCATTTAAGCGTGGCTTTACCCCGTTATCAACACGCAGCAATGTGCAGGGTGTCGAACTCACTCAGGCGTGCGGTCGCGACCTGGTGATAGGCCGGCGCTCTTCGCCGCGGGAGGAACGTGCCCGACCCGGCGAAGGGGGCCAGGACGACGCCGCCGGTTGGCGACAGACGCACGACGTCGCGCGCGAGCTGCGCGGACTTCTCAGTCATGTGGCGCTTCGGTGTGCCAGGCGTTCCGAGAATACGCCCGGCAACATCAACGAGCTGTCGCAGTCGCTTGCGGCGACCGCGAGCGGTCCCGCGCGGGCGCGTGCCGTCGCCGCGTTTCTCGCCCAGCATCCGGACGTGTTCGGATCGTTCAAGACCGCGCACGACTCGGCATACCTGTACTATCCCGGGCATGATCACGGTCCGGATGCGGTGCGTACGTCGCAGGCGCTCCCAGTCGGGCAGTGTGTTTCCGAGTTCAATTACTCGATCGACCCGAGCCATGCCCAGTGCGTCTCCGGGCAGCGAATTCGGGCATACAGCCTGTCGTTCATCAAGGACAAGGGACGCGTGATGCTGCGAACGGGCGTGCTCGGACTCGACTCCTGCAATTGAACTGCGCGCCGCCGTACGGAATCGTGCCCTGCCGCATCTGTCGGGTAAGCGGCATGGCGGCAGATAGCATCACATCTGCCTGAACAATCCCGCATACGCGCGACTGACCGGCAGCATCTCCCGCTGCCCGTGCACGCGAATCCGCAACCGCCCTAACAGATCGCGCTCGATACGATCGATCGCTGCATACGCAACGATCACGCCGCGATGCACTTGCGCGAACCGCTCCGGATCGAGCCGCTGCATCAACTCCTTCAACGGCGTGCGAATCACGAGCCGCTCCCCGGCCGTGACAATTTCCGTGTACTTCTCCGATGCCTGGAAATACAGCACGTCGTCGACCGGTACGAGCCGCGTCGCATTCTTCACGCCGACGGTCAGCCAGCGGATCGGCGCGGCATCGCGCACTTGCGCGGCCTGCGTCAGTGCGTCCGCATACGCGTCGGCCGGCCCGCCACGCTGAAGCTTTGCGATACAGCGCAGCAGCCGATCGTCCGTCACCGGTTTCAGCAGGTAATCGACCGCCGAGCGATCGAACGCATCGACCGCATATTCGTCGTAGGCCGTGACGAACACGACATGCACGCCCGGCACCAGCGCAGCGAGCTTTAACCCGTCGATGCCGGGCATCCGGATGTCGAGAAACGCGATGTCCGGGCGCGGCGACGCGTTCAGCGCGGCCAGCGTTTCGACGCCGTTGCGCGGCATCGCGACGATCTCCAGTTCGGGCCAGAGTTGCCGCAGCCGCTGCGCGAGCGACGCTGACAGGTTTGGTTCGTCGTCGGCGATGAGGGCGGTCGGCATGTCAGTCGAGTGGAATCAGCAGGGTCGCGGTGACGCCGTGCGCGGTACCGGCATTCGTTTCGACGGCGACGCGGCCGCGTTCGCCATGCAGCGTCCGGATACGCGCGGCGACGTTGGCGAGCCCCACGCCGCCGTGCAGGCGCGAGCCGCCTTTGCCGAGGCCGACACCCGTGTCGATCACGTTCAACTCGAGCATGCCGCCTCGCATCCTGCCGCGAATGACGATTACGCCCCCGTCGAGCGACGGCTCGATGCCGTGCAGCAGCGCATTCTCGACGAGCGGTTGCAGCAGCAGCGGCGAGAATGGCAGTGCGTGCAGGTCGGCCGGCACGTCGATTGTGTACGACAGCCGCTCGCCGAGCCGGATCGATGCGATCTTCAGCAGCGCGTCCACGAGTTCGAGTTCCTCGCCGAGCGTCGACGTCGTATCGCGGGTGCGCCGCAGGCTGGCGCGCAGGTAGCGGTTCAGGCTGTCGAGCATCGTCGAGGCACGGGCCGGATCGCGTTCGATCAGGCTCTGCACGTTCGCGAGCGTATTGAACAGGAAATGCGGTTCGATCTGCGCCTGCAACAGCGCCAGGCGTGCGGCCGTCTCGGCCTGCCGGGCTTCGGCGGCTTCGCGTCGCTCGGTTTCGAGCGTCGCGCGCATGCGCATCGACTGCAGGAACAGCGACACGCACACGAACAGCACGGCCGACACGAGGAACGACGGCCCGTAGTTGTCCCATGTTCCGATGCGGGCGTGCCCGAACGCATGCGGCACATTCCCGCTGATGATCGCCGCCGCGATCTCGAACCCGACGAACACGCTGGCCGGTGCGATCACGACGGCCTTCAACGCGAGCCCCGGTTTGCGCGGCAGCAGCCGGTCGGCGGCGCGGCTGAACAGCAGCGCGCAAAACCCGATCGCGTTGGCAACGACGAGGTACGGCAACAGCGGTTCGCCGACATGCACGACCCAGAAGCCCACCCCGACAGCCGAGTTGAAGCATGCGAACGCGAGCAGCGTGAGCGGGCCGCGCAACCGCTTCGGTATGGCGCCGGCAGGCGACTGCGGGATCGGCGAAGGGGCGGACGTGGCTCGCATGGTGTCGGGTAAGGGGCGCGTGACGCGGATGGCGTGACCTTAGCGCGGGATCGGCCGGCTGTGCGAGCGTTGCGACGAACGGCGCGCGGCTTCGACGGAGCGCTTCGGCAGCAGACGATTGGCCGGTTTCCGTCATGAGTGTAGTGGAACGGACGGGCGGAAGGACACCGGGCGGCGCGGGCTTCGCGCCGTGCACGGAACGCCGAGCGGCCATCGGCTCGACACGCCCCTCGTCCGCGCATTCGGGCCGCTCGTCGCAAGCCCTGCCGCGTGTCGCGCCTGCGCAGTACGGTGTCGCCGTGTCCACTCCGATCAGGCGACCCCCGACCATGTCCGCGCTCTTCCACCTGAAGCCTTACGTGTACGTGATGTTCTGTGTGCTGCTCTATATCGGCATCAAGCGCTGCGTCCCGCGCGAGGTGCCGGCCGCCCGCCCGCTGGTTTCGCCGGTCGCGTTCGGGGTACTCGGCATCGTCAACCTGAACGGGCTCTTTCCGCATGCCGGTATCGAGGCGAACGCGATCGCGCTGGCGGCCGTTCTCGGTGGTGCGTCATTGGGCTGGCTGCATGCGGGCCGATGGCGGCTCGCGTACCGTGCGGCGCCGTCCGGCCTGCGCGTGCGTCTGCCGGGCGACGCGAGCCTGCTCGTCACGCTGATGCTGACTTTCGTCGCCGAAACCTGCCTGCATTACGCGGTCGCCGTGCGCGCGCCGTGGGCGGCGACGGGCGACTTCGTGATGCTATCGTTCGCGGTCTGGGGTGTGCTCGTCGGGATGACGCTCGGGCGCGCGGTGAACGTGGTCGTGCGCTGCATGCGTCATGCGAGCGGATCCGGCGGAAGCGGTTTCCCGTATCCGGTTGACTCGCGGTGAAGGGCGCGAACGCGATGCGGATCGCCGTCGGCCGGGTCGTATCGGGCGAAAGCGGCAGGTAAGGCGTGTCGTTTCGCCCCCGTTTCGCTGTCACGGCAGCGTCACGGTGCACCCCTAACGTTACGTTCCCGTCGCGGCGACATCGCCTGATCGGGACTGCGCGCAACCTGCCGGCGACGACGTGCCCGCGTCGCCGGCAGACACAACCGGGATCTCGCTCCCGGCACCGCAGCGGTATATATCGCACCATTCCATTTGAGAACACGATCGACGCCGGTTCCGACCGGATCGCGGACGATCAGGAGACACGAACCATGCTGAGCCCGCATGAATTCTCGATGCTGCTGCGCATTGCGCGTGCGCCGGACAGCGTCGATCAATCGAATCCCGCTTTCGCCGTGCTGGTCGAGAAGCGGTTGGTGGACCCTACGCAGGTGCGCGTGAATGCGGTGGCCGTGCGCCCGGCGCTGACGCCGATCGGCCAGATGCTGCTGGCGCGCTTCGACGAAGCGGCCTGAAAGGAAGCGTCACGCCTTCATCGAGACGAAGGGCGTGACGCGTTGAAACACCGCCCCGCTTACTGCGCGACCGGCACCGTCACGTCGCTGCCGAACCAGTGCGTCGAGATCTTCTTCAGCGTGCCGTCCTTGCGCAGCGACTCGAGCGCGTCGTTGATCGCCTTCTCGAACTTCGGGTTGCCCTTGCGGAACGGGATCGCCATTTCCTGCTTGCCGCCGTTCAGCACCGCCCCCGCGCGCAGCGGCAGGTTCGACGTCTTGATCATGTACGGCAGCATCAGGCGGTCGTCGAGCGTCGCCTCGATGCGGCCCGCGGCGAGATCGCGCAGCTTCTCCGGCGCGCCCGGATACGTCTGCACCTCGATGCCCGGCACGGTGCGCGCCATCTGGTCGTAGTTGGTGCCGAGCGTCACGCCGAGCTTCTTGCCCTTGAAATCGTCGAGCGACTTGAAGTTGCGCGTGTCGTCCTTGCGCTGGATCAGCTGCGCGGCCGAGTACGTGTACGGTTCGCTGAAGTCGAGCGCTTCCTTGCGCTGCGGCGTGATCGTGACCTGGTTGACGATCACGTCGAACTTGCCGGCCTGCAGGCCCGCGATGATGCCGCTCCATTCGGTCGGGATGAACTGCGTCTTCACCCCGAGCTTGCCGGCGACCGCGTTCGCGACGTCGACGTCGAAGCCTTCGAGCTGGCCGGACGTGCCGCGCGAGTTGAACGGCGGATACGTGCCTTCGAGGCCGACGCGCAGCACGCCGGCTTTCTTCACGGAATCGAGCAGGTCTTCCGCGTGCGCGGCAACGGCCGTGAAGCCGAGGGCCGACGCGAGCAGCAGGCCCGACAACAGGAACGTCGAACGTTTCATCGTAGATCTCCAGTGTGCAGCGTTGTGTAATGAGCGCAGAGCGCCGGTCGGGACCGGCTGGGCCGGAATACGGGCACGTAGACACTACTCGCAACCGAGCCTTACCGGAAGTCGAAGTGGCCCTGATTGCAATCGATTTCATGGGGAGAGGCGACTGGCTTCCGGTGGCGTGGACAGGAATCGGCTCCGATTGGGGCGAGCAATTCGGTGAGCAGTCCCGCTCGAATATTTTCCGATTGCACTCGAAATGTTCTTTTAAATCAGGTCATATTTCAGGTTCGTTCCGTAATTTATCTGTAAAATCGCGCGAGCGGAATCAAACGCCGGCGCCATCCGAGGGCGCGTCAAAAGAAGAAAAGGCCGTAGTCATGAACATGCAGAACACAATTGCCGCGTTGCGCGGCGGGTTGCTTCAGCAGGACCGGCTGCTGAAGCTCGATACGCCGTTAGGGGCCAACGTGCTTACCGTGCAGCGCGCGGTCGGCCGTTCGCGCATCGGACGCTCGTACGAGTTCACGCTCGACGTGCTGTCGACCGATAGCGATCTGGAACTTAAAAAGCTGATCGCGCAGCCCGTTACGTTGTGGATCCAGCAGGCCGATCGCAGCTATCGGCCGATCAACGGCTACGTGCATACCGCGCGCCGGCTCGGCGCCGACGGCGGCCTTACGACCTATCAGCTCGCGTTCGCCGATTTCACCCATTTCCTGAAGTTCCGCCGCGATCAGCGGCTCTGGAACGACACGACCGTCGACCAGATCATCAGCGACGTGCTGAACAAGCATCCGCAGGCGCAGGGCCATTTCCGCTTCGCGCTGTCGAAGCCGCTGCCGAACCGTTCGTACACGCGCCAGCACGATACCGACTGGCATTTCGTGCATCGGCTGATGGAGAACGAAGGGCTCTACTGCGCATGGCAGCAGGCCGACGACGGCAAATCGCATACGCTCGTCATCACCGACAATCTGCAGGCGTTCGCGCCGCTGTCGCCGGAGGCCGTGCGCTTCTATCACGGCGGCGCGGCGAGCGAAGCCGACGCGTTCACGCAATGGTCAGGTACGCGTACGCTGCAGAGCGTGACGCGCACGACGCGCACGTTCGACTACAAGAATCCTTCGCAGCCGTCGAACCCGAAAGGCACGTCGCTGCCGACGATGGGCGGCCAGGGCGACTTGCCCGACCAGCTCGAGGTCTACGAGTACACGGGCGCCTATACGTATCTGGACCAGACGCGCGGCGACCATCTGACGAAGGTCAAGATGGAGGAATGGGAATCGCAGGCAAAGCGCTTCCATGGCGCGGGTGGCGTGCGCGCCATCGATGCGGGCAGACGCTTCACGCTGGTCGACCATCCCGAGCACGATCGCGACCCCGACGATCAGCGCGAGTTCGCCGCGATCGAGGTGGCGTGGTGGATCGAGAACAACCTGCCCGTCGCGAGCGACAGCGCGGACTTTCCGTACAGCCTGCGCGAGGCATTGACGCAGGCGCAGGAAGGCTACGGTGCCGATCCTGCGTTTCGCGTGCCGCACGAGGATGGCTCGACCGGCTTCTATCTCGTCGAAGTGGAAGCGCAACGCGCGAGCGTGCCGTATCGCAGCCCGTTCGAGCATCACAAGCCGGAGATGCATCTCGAGACGGCGATCGTCGTCGGGCCGCAAGGTGAAGAGGTCTATACGGATGACCTCAACCGAATTCGCGTGCAGTTCGTGTGGGACCGCCTGAACCCGGGCAACGAGAACGCGTCGTGCTGGGTGCGCGTCGTGCAGTCGGATACGGGGAGCGGCTATGGCGGCGTGCACATGCCGCGCATCGGCGAGGAAGTGCTGATCGACTACGTCGGCGGCGACTGCGATCGGCCGCTGGCGGTCGGCCGCGTGTACAACGGCGCGAACCAGCCGCAGTGGCATACCGACGGGATCCTGTCCGGATATCGATCGAAAGAGTATTCGGGTAGCGGCTACAACCAGCTCGTGATGGACGACGCGACCGGGCAGAACCGCGTGCAACTGATGAGCAGCAGCGCGAACAGCCTGTTGCATCTCGGCTACATCATCGACCAGAGCGGCAATTCGCGCGGCTCGTATCTCGGCAGCGGCTTCGACCTGCGCTCGGATGCGTACGGCGCGGTGCGGGCGAGCCAGGGCCTGTACGTCACGACCCATCCGAAGGCGGCGAACAGCCAGCCGCTCGACGTGAAGGAGGCGCAGCAGCAGCTCGTGACGGGCGAGAGCCTGGTCGAGGCGATGTCGGGCGTGAGCGAGCAGCATCAGGCGGAAAGTCTCAAGGAAGCGCACGACACGATGCGCGCGTTCAACGATGCGACGCAGGACAGCGCGTCCGGCAACGCGTCCGGCGGACGTACGGCGGGCGGCGGCACCGGCAGCGCGAACGCGTTCAAGGAACCCGTGATGCTGTTCGGCAGCCCGTCGGGAATCGGGATGTCGACGCAGCAGTCGCTGCACGTGGTCGCGAACGATCATGTGAACGTCGCGAGCGGGCAGAGCGTGCATGTTGCGGCGGGCAAGTCGCTGATCGGCAGCATCGGGCAGAAGCTGAGCCTGTTCGTGCAGAACGCGGGGATGAAGCTGTTCGCGGGCAAAGGCAAGGTGGAGATCCAGGCGCAGTCGGACAACGTTGAAGTGACCGCGCAGAAGGCGGTGAAGGTCGTGTCGGCGACGGACCGGATCGAAATCGCCGCCGATCAGGGGATCTTGCTGACGAGCGGCGGCGGGTACATCCGCATTCAAGGCGGGAACATCGAAATTCATACGCCGGGTGCGGTGGATGTGAAGGGCGCGTCGCACACGTTCGCGGGACCGGCGAGCATGGGGTATCCGCTGCCGAGCCCGCGGCCGGATCAGCCGGGGCAACTGGAGTTGTTTCACAAGTACGTGAACGGCGAGGCGGTGAAGGGCGGGTTGTTCACGGTGAAAGACGTGAACGGTGCGGTGCTGAAGAAAGGCGCGCTCGACAACAGCGGCTATACGGTTGTGAGCGGGTTGCCGCCCGGCGCGGTGCGCGTCGAGTTCGGAAAGGACCCGCGCGAGTCGGATCAGCCGGCGAACTATTTCAAACAGGCGAAGTGGCCGGCGGAGCCGGTCACGTCCGCGCCCGAGGAAGCACAGGCTGCGGCGACGGGGCAGCTTGCGAGCCAGTTGCAAGGGATCGCGCCTGCTGCTTCGACCGCTGCGATGGGACTTGTGAGCGGCGGTGGTGCGGGCGCAGCGCTGGGCGGGTTGGCGAGTTCCGCATTGCCGGCTGCGGCAAGTGCGCTGGGTGGTGCGGGCGTGGCGTCCGCGTTGCAGACGGCCTCGAGCCTGAGCGGTGCGGCGAAGCAGGTGGCCGGGATGGTGCAGGCTGCACGGCAAGGCGGGCTCGCGGCGCTGGCTGCGCCGGCGGCGAACGCGGCATCCGGGGCGCTGCAGGGCGCGCTGCCGGGTGTTGCCGGAATCGCCGGCAAGGGCGCGACGACTGTGGCATCGGCAGCCGGTGCGACCGGCATGAAGCTGCCGACGAGCGGGTTCGGTGGACCGCTGAAATCCTGAGAGGGCGGCGCATCAGCCGTCAAGCACAACTAAATCGCGATTCGAACGAAGAACAACATGGCACAACAACTTCCACCGGGCGCAGAGAAGGAACAGGCCGTTACCTGGCTCAGCGATGTTTCCGCCAAGGACGTCGCCGCGGTCGGCAACCGCTTCGACGCGTGGTTGCGCCGGATCAGCGGCAACCACATCACGTTCGAGGATGTGAAGACGTTTGCCGGCGCGGTGCCGATCGTCGGCAACATCATGGCGATGGTCGACGCGCTTGGCGATATTGCCGAAATCGTCGAGAAGCGCGGCGGCCAGGTGCTCGACTACATGAGCCTCGCGATCAACCTGCTTGGCATCATTCCGATTCCGCCGACGCTCGCGCCGTTCCGAATGTCGGCGCGTCCGCTGCTCGCGCTCGTTCGTCACGAATTGCTGATGACGCGCAACAATCTCGGCGCGGCGATCATCTCCGTGCTGGTCACGCATATCAACGCGACCTGCGCGACCGAGATCGAGGATTTTCTCAACAAGCTGAAGGCCGGCCTCGTCGAGCTGCTCGATGGATGCGCGTCGAAATCCGAGGAGCTCATGATCGCGCTGGCGACCGGCATGGACAAGGCGCTGCACGGGCAGCTCTTCGATGCCAACGCCAATCTGAAGCGCCAGCAACAGCTCGCGAAGAAGATGGCGGACGACCGGCCGTGGTACAGCCCGAGTCGGGTCGGTGACGGCATCCAGTTCGCGTACGAGGGCACCAAGGCGCTCGGAAAGGAGGTCGTCAACAAGACGGCGGGCACGATGGCGAAGCTCGCCCCGGATGCGTGGCTCGAGCCGTTTCGCGGCACGGTGACGTTCCTTCGGACCGAGGCGCCGAAGATCGCGACATCGATCCGTTCGCTCGCCGGTAGCGAAGAAGGCAAGATGATGTGGTTGGTCTTGCAACTGATCGAGGCCGTTGCGCGCGTCAAGGCGCGCGCGAAACTCCATGAGCAGAGCGCGGACGTCAAGGCGGGCGGGACGAGCCAGGCGAAGAAGACGCGGGGGCAGGAAGGGCTGGAGAAAGTCGGCGGGCAAGCCCCGGCCGAAGGGCCTGGGAAGAGCGCGTGCAAGGCGTGCGGGCTCGGCGCGTCGCCGGCATCCATCGATTTCGCATTCGGTGACGAGACGTTCTCGCACGTGGATTTCGACTTGCCGGGCGCGCTGCCGCTCGTTTGGGAGCGCACGTATCGCTCCCGGCTGTCCGCGTATGACAACGGCGAGCTGGGTGCGCGATGGATCACGCCCTATACGACGCGGATCGACATCAAGAATGGTCAATGGATCTATCGCGATGCGGAGGGGCGCAGCATCGACTATCCGGCGCTCGCGGCCGGCGCGGTGCACGACGACCTGTCGGAGAACCTGACGCTGTCACGGCTCGACGATACGTGGGTGACGATCGCATACGGCCACGTAGCGCTGCACGTGTACGAGCGCCGGGGCGACGCGTTCCGGCTCGCGATGCAGAAGGATCGCGCCGGGAACACGATCACGTTGGACTACGATGCGCTCGATCGCCTTGCGCGCCTGATCGATTCGAGCGGCAATGTACTTGCGTTCGAGCATGACAAGTATGGCCGGATCGTGCAGATCGAGCAGGTGCTCAAGGACGGCGAGCGCCGCACGCTGGCGAGCTACGAATACGATACAGACGGCGATCTCGTGCGCGCGGTCGATCGTCATGGCAATGCACGGACGTACCAATATCGCCGCCACCTTGTGACGCGCTATACCGATCGCACGGGCCGCGGGATGACGCTCGAATGGGATGGCGCGGATGCCGAAGACAATGCCGATGCGAAGTGCATCCGCGAATATGCGGATGACGGCAGCCTCGATCTCCGACTCGCGTGGAATCCGAATATCCGTCTGACCTACGTGACCGACGCGCTCGGCCAGATGACGCGGTACTACTTCAACATTCACGGCTACGTGTACCGGATCGTGTATCCGGACGGTAACCAGGAGTGGTTCCGGCGCGATGCCCATCACAATCTGTTGCTGCATATCCGGCAGGACGGCAGTATCGAACGGCGGGAATACGACGCGCGCGGCAATCTGGTTCAGCACGAGCGGGCGGATGGCAGCATCGTCGAGATGGCGTACGACGACAAGGATCAGATGATCCGGCTCGTCGATCCGAACGGCCATGTCTGGCAGCGCAAGTACGACGATGCGGGCAACCTCGTCGAGGAAGTCGATCCGCTCCAGCACTCGACGAAGTACGTCTACAACGACAAGGGATTGCCGACGCAGATCATCGATGCGAAGGGCGGCTCGAAAGCGCTCGAATACAACGATGCAGGGCAATTCACGAGTTACACGGATTGTTCCGGAAAGAAGACGGAGTGGCGCTACGACGATATCGGCCGCGTGATCGAGACAAAGGACGCGGCTGGTGGCGTTGTTGCTTATGGCTATGGTCCGAACGGTCAATTGACGGAGGTTCGCTCGCCGGCTGGTGTCGAGCAGGTGCAATACGATGCCGAAGGACGCTTGTTGCGGCATACCGATCAACTCAACCGCTCGACGCGATACGGCTACGACGCAGCGGGCCGTATCGCGAACCGCGCCGACGCGCTCGGGCAGACGATTGCGTATCGCTACGATCGTCTCGGTCGCCTGACTGCGCTGACCGATGCGAACTTCGCGACGTACCAGTTCCACTACGATCCGGCAGGGCGGTTGATCGAGGAAGTTGGTTTCGACGGCAAGTCGACGCGTTACGAGTACGACAAGGAAAGCGGCAGCCTCGTTTCGATTGACGAAGCGGGGTGCGTGACGTCGATTGACGTCGATGCGAATGGCCGTCTGATGAAGCGCGCCGCGGGGGAAAGCGAGGAACGGTTTGCTTACGATCCGAGCGGCAGGTTGATCGACGCTGTGAACCGATACAGCCGCGTGCAGTTCTTCTTCGATCCGGCCGGCAATCTCGTGCGCGAACATCACGCCTACGATCTGTTCGGCGAACGGCGCAGCTACGTCTGGCATCACGAATACGACGAACTCGGTAACCGGCGACGTACCGTGCGGCCAGACGGTCATGCGGTCGACTGGTTGATGTACGGCTCGGGGCATGTGCACGGGATGCTGCTCGATGGCGAGGAGCGTGTGCAGTTCGAACGCGATGACCTTCATCGGGAGACGGTACGCGTGCTGTCGAGCAAGGTCGGGCAGCGCACCCACTACGATCCGGCCGGACGCGTGCTGCAGCAGACGATCCAGAGATCGACGTCGCCGGCGCCGCTTGCCGAGCGGCGGTATCGCTATGACGCGGCGGGGCAATTGTCGCGGATCGAGGACAGCCGCAAGGGCGGGACCGACTATCGATACGATCCGGTCGGGCGATTGATCGAAGCGATCAGCCCGGTCGCGAAGGAGCGGTTTGCGTTCGATCCGGCGAGCAACATCATCGATCCGGTGCGGTCCGCGGAGGCACCTGCGTCCCGTCCGAGCCCCGTGCGGCCGGAAAGTACGTTGCCGGCCGAGGTGCCGAAGGTGCTGGGCAACCTGCTGAAGGCGTATGCGGGGATGCACTTCGAGTACGACGCGCGCGGGAATCTGGTGCGCAAGCGTACGCCGGCGGGCGAGCAGGAATATGAGTGGGATGAGTTCAATCGCTTGCTGGCGGCGCGGGTTGCGGAGACGTCGCGGCAGAGCGAGGCGCGGTATTTTTACGACGCGTTCGGCCGTCGGATCGCCAAGGAGGTGAACGGCGAGCGTACGGTGTTCGGATGGGATGGTGACACGCTGGCGTATGAGAGCGACGGCGAGCGCGGGGCGCACTATATCTACGAGCCGGGGACGTTTGTGCCGCTGGCGCAGTATGTGGCGGGGCCGGTAGTAGGGATCGAGACGCCGGAATGGAAGAGCACGGACCGCTATGTGCCGGAGGAAGATCCGCTGCAGAAGGTGCCGGAGCGGCGGGGCGATGCGGCGGTGTTCTATTACCACTGCGATCAGATCGGTACGCCTCAGTTGCTGACGGACGACGATGGCGATGTGGTCTGGGAAGCGTCGCACAAGGCGTGGGGTGAAGCGCGGGAGGTGATTGCGCGGGCGTCGAAGGCGGCGGGGATTGTGCCCAGGAACCAGTTGCGGTTTCAGGGACAGCAGGTTGATGAGGAGACGGGGCTCGCTTATAACCGCCACAGGTACTACGATCCAAGTTCGGGGCGCTTCGTATCGAACGATCCAATCGGTCTAGCCGGTGGCATCAACGTCTTCCAGTACGCGCCGAATCCAATTACTTGGATTGATCCGCTTGGGCTGACTGGCACGTTCCCCTCGAATCCAGATGATATGACCAAAGTCCTGGGTGTCGATCCTAAGATTGGCGCGACGCCGGATGGAACGCCTCGATATACGTGGTTCCCCAACAGCAACACACGTATTCGTTATGAAAGCCATCCAGAAGGGTTGTGTCCATGTTCGCGGGGCTTTAATCCACGTCATCATGGCGCGCATTACCATGTTGAAACTAAGCCAGATGGTCTAAGCTGGGGCCAAGCCGCGCGTCGTGGAGCTATAAGCAAATCAAAACCGGATGGTTATACGCCAGGAAGTGGCACTGGCTTTACTCCGGGAGAAAATTTTCCGGGAGGGTAAAAGTGAAAAGTAGCGAAATTCTTGTCGCGGATGGTCAGATCGAAGCATTCGCTTACCGGGGGAGCAGCCTGGCCGTCTCAGTTAAAACTGACTACGAAGCCTTTGATGTGATCTTCCATAGGGTCCTTGGGATGAAGGCATTTTCACCAGAGGGGCAGGATTTATCTCATTTGGCGGAAAGTTCCGCGAGTTCATTTCTCTCAGAAGTATGCATCGCGGTGGAGGAGCCGGTCGGTGGGTTCAGAGAGTTCAGTTTTATTTGCGCCTGGACCGACGAACCATTATTAACCGTCATTGCCGACGACGTTCAGGTTCGCAAAATGATGCTGTAGCAAGGGAATTGCCCGTGCTGCAACCGTCCTCTGCCGCCTCCGTTTGGAGTTGGTTGTAGCGAGAATGCGGGCGGAGGCGAAACTCAGCATCTGGTGGCCCAAGATCTTTACGGCGCTGTTCCTGAGGACCAGCGTTCTCCATTTACTCATGGTTATTGTGGGGAACCCGATGTACTTGGTTAAATTGCCGCAGGAAATAATGTCAAGTCAGATGATGGGTTGAAAGGCATTGCTCAAGGCGCAAAATCAACAACTATTTGAAATTATGGAGATCATTTGAAATTCTGTCCCTCTTGTGCTCAAGTGATGCGGAAATTGGGAGTGTGTGACGGAGTGAAGGAGTGAAGGAGTGAATGATAATCGGGAATAAGTGAGATCGAGTCGCTTGAGGTGAATGCGCTAGAAAAGGATGTTTCATTCGGCAAATTCAAGAATCATTACACAAATTTTCTGTTTGATCTCGCTCGCTTCTGTTGCGATCCGTGTGGTAGGTCTCGTCGGTCAAGCCTGAGAGATATTCGTCAAGGCACTACATCTGTATGGCAACCAAAAGAATCCCGATTTTCCCGTTGATCGTGATGTCTTTGATATTGATCGAAAACAATACTGGCACGATCGGGCGGCAGAGGCGAACACCATCAAAAAATGGAGGATGCAATCAGTGATTCCGTCAGCAGTCGAGCGGTATCTGGCTAGATCTACTGGCGACATCGCTAGGAGGAATCCGAAAACAGCCATGAGGACACTTCAGAACCTTGGCATTGCTCCAGATACTGATTTTAGACAGTTCTATCTCAAGTATCAGGGGGGGCTTTATAAGCCCGCGGCTTGTTGCGGAGTTGCTTGATATCGAGGGGGCATCTATTCCCGCAATCCCGGATCAGACGGAGTATGTTAGGGATCGGTACGGTATTCAAGGAAAGTATTTGGCTTTAACATCGGATGAAAGCGGGGGGATGTACCTGTACGACAAGGGTGATAGCGTCGTCTACGATATTGATATTTTGGTGCTAAATGATTTTATAAAAAGAAAGGTCCCGGCCCGCTGGGCTACGTTTAACGACTTCTTGACTTGGTATTTTGAGTCGTCGGTGTAGGAAAAAGGCCGCGCGAGCTGCCCTTGGCGCTATTGGACAGCGAAATTGTTGCCGCACGGCCGGTCTCACTTTGATTGATAAGGTCAGCTGAAGCGCGTCGCGAGGAGCGGTTTGCCTACGATCGGAGCGGCAGATTGATAGACGCGAACCGGTACAGCCGCGTGCAGTTCTTCTTCGATCCGGTCGGCAATCTCGTGCGTGAACATCACGTCTACGATCTGTTCGGCGACCGGCACAGCTACGTATGGCATCACGAATACCACGCACGCGGGAATCTGGTGCGCAAGCGTACGCCTGCGGGCGAGCAGGAATACGAATGGGATGACTTCAATCGCTTGCTGTCTGCGCGCGTTGCCGAGACGGTGCGACAGAGTCAGGCGCGGTATTTCTATGACGCGTTCGGTCGGCGTATTGCGAAGGAGGTGAACGGCGAGCGGACGGTGTTCGGGTGGGATGGTGACACGCTGGCGTACGAGAGCGACGGCGAGCGCGGCACGCACTATCTCTACGAGCCGGGGACGTTCGTGCCGCTGGCGCAGTATGTGGCGGGGCCGGTCGAAGGAATCGTGACGCCGGAGTGGAAGAGTACCGACCGCTATGTGCCGGAGGAGGATCCGCTGCAGAGGGTGCCGGAGCGGCGGGGCGATGCGGCGGTGTTCTATTACCACTGCGATCAGATCGGTACGCCTCAGTTGCTGACAGACAACGACGGAGACGTCGTGTGGGAAGCGTCGTACAAGGCGTGGGGTGAAGCGCGGGAGGTGATTGCGCGGGCGTCGAAGGCGGCGGGGATCGTGGCAAAGAATCCGCTGCGGTTCCAAGGGCAGCACTTTGATGACGAAACGGGACTGCACTATAACCGAAATCGATACTATGATCCGATATTCGGGAGGTTCGTCTCCAAAGATCCAATCGGATTGGCTGGCGGCATTAATGTATATCAATATGCACCAAATGGTACCGAATGGGTCGACCCTTTAGGCTTAGCTGGAAATCGCGCGAACCGTCGCGCAGGTAGTATTTTGCAAGATATCGACGCAAAAGGCGGCGGGCATGCGTATTCTCGTCATGGCGCAGGGACAACCCTGACTCAGCAAGAACATCGTGCGATGACGGGAATTCCGCCCGACTGCCCGTGTCCTAAGCGTCCTCGACCGACTCGACGCGGTTTGTGAGTAATGTTGGCCAATTGGGATGCTATTCAACGCGGCACAGCAAAAATGAATGCGAGCGGGGAAAATTCTGTAACGTTCGATATGGGCAGAGCTGTAGGCGAAGGCTATCGAAAAGGAGGTGGGGCAGTAGTAGTACGTCAGAGGTTACTGTTGTTCGTCGAGATGGAAATATTGTCACGGCATTTCCTAAGCTGCCATCGTTATGAAGAAAGTCATTAATTTTAGCTATATTGGGCCATTATATTATTATCTCTATTCTATGAGGGATGATGAATTGGATGATTTTTATATTAATGATGAAAATCATCTAGGTAGATTGTTTGCGGAAATGAAAGCGAGATTTGACAGGTTTGGGCCGATCTCTCGATCCAAAGTTTTGGATGTCTTGGAGTATGTGTTGGCGTCTCATTCGTGTGAGGCTAATTGGAGAGGGTTGTTGCCTCAGGAAATTCCTTTGGATGAGGTGGAGGATAAGGAGCGATTTGTGCATGACCTTTTTGTTGCTCTGGCTGGGAGAGAGCCGAATGCAGATTTTGATCTGAGAGACGTTGAGGTGAATAATTATGTTGGACCGATGGGGTCGATACGAAAATATAGAGCAAAATTTTGCCGCTCTTGATTGGAATATTTAACAGATATGTCTCATCGTGGCAGTATGAGTGTTTGTGGTGAAAGTCGGAGTTGTTTTTGAACATGGATCGGAGTCGGACTCGAGGATACGGACGGGGCGGGGATTTGATATCGAAGCTGACAAGGCGGCATTCAACGTGCTGACGTGGAATGTCATGGTTCAGGTTGTGCGCACCAAGGTTGCGCCGATGTTAAAGGATGCGGCAGCTTATCCGTACAACCAGCAAGTCGATGGCAGGCCTGCGCAGTACACGAAAGCGAATTACGAGCCGATCATGCTGAACGTCAAACACCCTACGCCCGCGTCCCGCTACTCGCTCACGACTTTCAAGGTCGACCGAGTATTCACTACCAGCCTTGATTATCCGTACCGGTGACGATCCACTACGCTTCTCTCGACGCCGCGTTTCAGGTCCACCCGACCAAGATCGCGGATTGGGGATATACCCCTTGTCGAGAAACGGATCTGACTGCATGGGGTGTCATGTTTTTCGACGATATCGAAGACCCCGGAACCTGTAGGCGCGCTGCGTTTTCCGGGAAGCTTGGCCGTTTGATCATGTTGACCATTCACGGTGCTTCGATGCAAGGAACAGTCCTGTTTGCGTCCGACCGGCGGATCGATTCCGCGCCGCGTTGACGTAATACGGTGGCTGACGAGTTCGTGCACTGGATCGATGCGTTTGACATTGTGTATTTTGGACAACCGATATAGCCGGTATAGGCTCGTCAAACGGTCGATCCGACCGCGCTTTCGATCGACCTGCAGCGCGCCCCCCACCCGCCTGCAGCTGCAACGGAAGCCTGCCGATCATGCCCGCGTGAAATTGGCATAATCACGGCCTGCCGCGAAGTTATCGCGGCCGAATCAACGCAATCCTCCGGATACCACCGCATTCCCCATGTCGATCGCCTCCCCGACCCAAGTACCGCTGCAACATATTCTCGAACGCCCTGGCGATTTCTCGGGGAGGCTGTATTTGCCGCCGATGCCGTGGGCGCTCGACACCGAGGGGGCGTTTTTTGAAGATGCTGATGACGCGGAAGCAGACGTTGCGCTTGCCATGGCGGCCCAGCCTGGCTGGAAAGTCACACTGGACAGCGCGACGATCGAGCACATCGTGATCAACGCACACGATCAGGTCGACGAGCCAAGCGTCGCACAATTGCTCGACGCGTTTGTCTTCTACGTCGAGAACGACGCATTTATCTTGTTCTGACAACACGCCGGCGAATGCGAACAACGAAAGTGATCGAGCAAACAACCGTCGGCAACCGTTCGCACGTGACGGAAGCCCCGTGCGACGACTCCGCGCAAGCGATCACGGCCGTCGAACGACTGAACGGTCGCGATCGCTCGACCGTCGCCTTCGACGCTAGCGACGCAACGGTGATGACGATTGGCGGTGGCCGCGACGGCCGATACGTCGTCTTTATCGCATCGGAGATCGACGCCGCGTTGCTGAACCTGACGACACCCGAAGCACCGGCAGACGAAACGATCGAACTCGTGGCAGGCGGCCAGCGAGGCAGCTATCCGGCGCGGCAGTGCGTCGACCGTACAACGGCGACGCAGGCGGCAGCCTATTTCGTATCCACTGGCGGCGCCGATCCACGGTTATGCTGGCAACCCGGCTGATTCGCTGCGCGACAGGAAGGAAATGAACATGGCAGCTGATGCGGCAGCATTGCGCGCGCAACAGGAAGCGATTTGCGCACGCTACGGCCTGCACGCGGCCGAGCCCGAGGAGATGGTCGCCGTCGCGATGTCGACGCTCGGGCGCATGCCCGTCTACGGCACGCGCATCGCGCTGTCCGAAGGCGAGAACGTCGGCTGGTTTTTCCATTGCGGCGAATACTCGGACGCCGCCGATTTCTATCAGCCGTTGCATGCCGCACACCTGTCGACCTACCTGCCATCGGTTCTGCCATATCTGCGATTACCGGCCGGCGCACGCTTCATCACCGACGATGCCGGCTATGAAGATGTCTGGACGGCGTGACGTATCGGTACGCGATCGATCTTTGCAGCAGTCCAGAGGAAGCGGGGGGCAGAAACGAAAAAGGACCGCCGCGCGATCCTTTTTTCATGAAGCGGCATTCGAAAAAACGCGCGCCTGTTACGGCAACGAAATCGTCAAATTAGCCGACTCCGGCCCGACCTTGATCACCTGCGAATACGGCGCCAACGTCTGCAGCGTCTTGTCCTTCAGATAGGTGTTGAGCCCGAGATACCCGAGCAGCGCAACGAGCGCGAACACGGTCCCGATTGCCCAGACCGGCACCTCCCGCTTCAACCGATGCGCGATCTGATCCGGCAGCGGCCAATGCGGAGCAAACGCAGCGCGCTTGCCCTTCATATGCGCGATCTCGTCGCCGAGCCGCGCGGTGAGATAAGCGAGCTTCTCCGGCCCCTCGAGCAGATACTTGCCCTGGAACCCGAGCAGCAGGCACATATGAAACACCTCGAGCGACTGCAGCCGGGCCGCACCCTGCGCACGGCCTTCCTCGAGATACTGAAAGAACTTCTCGCCCGCGAGCTGCTCGCCGAACAGCACGAGCTGCAGCGGCCGGCGTTCCCAGTCGGCCCGGATCTTGAACTGCGACGACAGCACCATCTCGTCGATGGCCGCGCAGAACGCGAACTTCGCGCCGTACACGTCCTCGGCGGCGATATTCAGCTTCTTCGCGCCGCGCTCGAAATCCGACAGGAATTCCTGGATCCGCGTGCTGAACTCGCTGGCGCTGTCCGGCTCCCGCCCGTTCTTGAGCAGGAACAGCATGAAGAACCCGTCGTACAGCAAATCGAGCAGCGAGCGGGCCTGGAACGCGGCGTCCGTGGACGCCGGGCTATGCATTGGCGGCGGCACGTTGTCGCCGAACAGGGAAGGCGCGTAACTCATGATGTGACCGCGATCAGTTCGAATTTCAGGTCATTGATGCCAGTCGGCGCGTAGATCATCGCGGACTGGGCCTGCAGCATGCGCTCGTACAGCGGGCTGCGCGAATCGAGCGCGAAGTAGCACGCGCCGGGGCGCACCGGAATCGCGGGCGGCACTTGCGGCGTGTACGACAGCCGCACGCCGGGCATGGCCGACAGCACGAGCTTGTCGACGTCGTCGGGCGCGCCGACCTTGAAGCGGGCCGGCACCGCGTCGACGAGCTCGACGCTCGGCATGTCCGCCGACACCGCGAGGTAGAACTCGGTCTTGTCGTCGATCTTGCCGGAATCGAGGCGGCCGAGGTGGAACGACGGGCGCACCTCGTCGAGCGTGATCGCGAAATAGCGCGTCGAGATCACGGTGTCGAGCAATTCGCGCAGCATCAGGTCGAGGCGCGCGAAGCTCGGGCCCGGATCGTCGTGGCGGTACACGGGCAGGTCGGCGAGCGTATAGCCCTTCGAGAAGGTCATCAACTGGCCCGCGAGGCGCAGCAGTTCCTGGAACAGCCGCTCCGGATGCAGCGCCGCGTGCTGGTGCAGGTGCGCGAGCGTCGCGAACGCGGCGTTCGCGGTGTGCAGCAGCCAGAACGACGCGATGTCGCCGGAACGGAATTCGATGATGTTCTTCGACGGCTCGCGGTGGAAGCCGTACAGCGCGTTCACCTTCGCCTGCAGCGCGTCGACCAGTTGGCGCAGCCGCTGGTGCAGGATCGGCGACGCTTCGATCGCGAGGCACGGCGGCACGAAGTTGTCGTCGATCTCGAAACCGGACGTCGCGGTGCGGCGCACGCGCACGAGCGGCACGGACAGCAGCTGGTCGCGCGGCTCGCTGTGCGCGATCAGCTTGACCTGCGTCTTCAGGAACGTGATGTCGGCTTCGGCGGCGTCGGTGAAGTTGTCGGCGACGCTGGTCTGCTCGCTGACGAACCGCGTCATGAAGCCGGCGGCCGGATCGTCGCTGTAGTTGGTGCCGTTCTCGCGCAGCGGGTGCAGCGCGAGATAGAACACGAATTCGTTGATGCCGTCGGGCAACGTATCCAGCGCGATCGGCGGCGGCAGGTCGTCGGCCTGCGGCGCGGCATACAGCGCGCCGTCCGGAAACACGAGCGCGAGCTCGGCCACCCGCAGCACGTTGCTGCCGAGCGCGTCGCGATCGATGCGCACCGAGCGCACGCCCCAGTTGTACGGCTGGATCGCCTGGATGGACTCGAACAGGCGCGCCTCGTGGTACGCGTCCTGCCGCTGAAAGTGTTGAGGCCGGAGGAACAGCCCTTCCCCCCACAGCACCTTGGCCGAATAACTCATGTCAAATCCGGTTAATGTGGCGTTGCGACGTAATCGATTTGTTCGTGCCCGAATTAAATCGCCGAGTGTTAATTCTTGTTAATTGACATTCGTGCGTCATGTTTAACCGCAGGTCACCGAAGAAAGCATATTCAGCGGTTGCGAAGGCGCACCCTGTTGCGGGGCGATGACCGTGCCGTCGGTGACCGTCATCGCGCAATTATGCAGGCCGATGATTATGCCGGATTTCTCCGACTTCACCGGATCGAACGTCAGTTTCCATCGTTGCAGTGCGGGATCGCGGAACAGCGCGACGATGCCGAATGCCTGCGCTTCGCGCGACACTTTCTCGGTCGCCGTATAGCGCTGGCCCGGAATCAGCGTGATTTCGCGCACGTTCAGCAAATCGGCGCCGAGTGCGGCTTTTTCCTTGGTCGGATCGGTAAATGCATCGAACGGCGCTTGCTGGAACGAGGTCGGGTCCTTCAGCGCATAGAGCCGGACGACGAGCGCGAGCGGCTTGTGGTCGGTCGCGGCATTCAGGTTCGGCGCGGCGGCGAGCGTGAGCCCGATGTTGCGCGGCGGCTTCTGCGCGTCGGGCACCTCGGGCTTGCCGATGCCGGCCGCGGACATCACGGCGCTCGCGGCCGAGCCGAGCAGCGGGGCGGCCGCGCATCCGGCCAGAAGGGCGCAGGCAACCAGCGGCAGCGCGTAGCGAATCATGGACGATCTCATCGTTTTTCCGGCGTGCCGCCTTTATCCCTGTCAAAACTGCCGGGTTTTGCCGCGTTCGCCGCGTATCCCCGACACTGCACCATTCAACTATTAAGCACGCTCGCGCCAGGCAAGCGTTCGGAAATTTTTTCCGCTATCCGGGCGGCGCGTCGTGCGGCCAGTAAAACTTGCGCATTCCGGTCGAAAGAAAAAACCGCCGCGAGCCCGTGGCGAGAGGCCATTCGAGGGGGTAGCGCCCGGTTTTAAAAGGAATTACTCTTCACACGACGATTGAATTATGAAAAATTGATCGGTACTATACCCGCGCGCATCTTGCAAAGCAAAAGAACCAGATTCTCAACGATTTAAAACTCACGCGCCGGTGGATATAACGATGAAAGACCGTCTGTTCGCAAAACTGTCTGGGGTAGTGGTGGCTTGTGGCGTGATCGCCGGCTGTGCGAGCCAGCCTCCCGCGCCGCCGACTGCGGAAGTGTTCAACAAGTCGCTGGCCGATGCGGACGCCGTCGCGAAGGCGGGGGACCAGGACAAGGCGCTCGGCCTGTACCAGCAGCTCGCGAAGTCGGATCCGACGCGCGAGGAACCGTGGTCGCGCATCGCGCAAATCCAGTTCGCACAAAATCACTACGGCCAGGCGATCGTCGCCGCTCAGGAAGCGCTGCAGCGCGACGCGACCGACCGTCAGGCGAAGAGCGTGCTGGCCGTCGCCGGCCTGCGGATCGCGACGCAGTCGCTCGGCGAGCTGCGCCAGGATGCGTCGCTCGCGGGCGACGCGAAGTCCGACGCGCAGGCGCTCGCGAAGCAACTGCGCGACACGCTCGGCGAATCGGCGCTGTTCCCGCCGGAAACGAAGACCGTGAAAACGCGCACGCCGCGCCGCGTCGTCCATCGTCCGAAGGGCGGTGCCGCACCGGCCGCCGAGGCGGCTGCGTCGACCACGCCGACGCAGCCCCCGGCGCAAAAGGGCAGCGCGGATCCGTTCGGCGCGCTGCGCAACTGAAACCGCAACTGACGCGATAACCACAACTAACCTGGGAGCCGTCGAGATGGCCAAGAAAGAAAGCATTCAGAAAAGCTTGCAGAAAATACGGCCGCCGCGCGTCCAGCTGACCTACGAGGTCGAGAAGGGCGATGCGATCGAGGTGAAGGAGCTGCCGTTCGTCGTCGGGGTCGTCGGCGATCTGGCGGGTCAGTCCGAAATCGAGCAGCCGAAGCTGCGCGACCGCAAGTTCGTCAACATCGACCGCGACAATTTCGACGACGTGATGAAGGCGATCGAGCCGCGTGCCGCGTTCCAGGTGGAAAACCGCCTGAGCCCGGAAGGCGGCAAGTTCGCGGTCGACCTAAAGTTTCGCTCGCTGTCGGATTTCAGCCCGGACGAAGTCGTCGAACAGGTCGAGCCGCTGCGCCGCCTGCTCGAGGCGCGCTCGAAGCTCGCCGACCTGCGCAACAAGCTTGCCGGCAACGACAAGCTCGAGGATCTGCTGTCCGAGGTGCTGAAGAACACGCAGCAGTTGCAGGAGCTCGCGAAGGGCACCGGCAGCGACAAAGACGGCGAATGACGACGGAGTGTTGAGATGAACCAGCAAACGGCTGCGGCCCAAGCGAGCGGCGCGGAATACGCCGCCGGGACTTCGTTGCTCGACGACATCGTCGAGAAGAGCAAGGTCGCGAAATCCGATTCCGAGCATGCGCGCGCGAAGGACCTGATCGGCGAACTCGTGCACCAGGTGCTCGACGGCACGGTGATCGTGTCGGACAACCTGTCGGCCACGATCGACGCGCGCGTCGCGGAACTCGACCGCCTGATTTCCACGCAGCTTTCCGCCGTGATGCACGCGCCGGAATTCCAGCGTCTCGAAAGCACGTGGCGCGGGATGGACTATCTGGTCAAGGAAAGCAACACGGGCCAGACGATCAAGATCAAGGCGCTGCACGCACCGAAGCGCGACCTCGTGCGCGATTTCAAGGGCGCGAGCGAATTCGACCAGAGCGCGCTGTTCAAGAAGGTCTACGAAGAGGAATTCGGCACGTTCGGCGGCTCGCCGTTCGGTGCGCTGATCGGCGATTACGAGATCTCGCGCCAGCCGGAAGACATGTACTTCATCGAACAGATGTCGCACGTCGCGGCGGCCGCGCACGCGCCGTTCATCGCGTCGGCGTCGCCGGAACTGCTCGGCCTCGAGTCGTTCTCCGACCTCGGCAAGCCGCGCGACCTCGGCAAGGTGTTCGACACCGTCGAATACGCGAAGTGGAAGTCGTTCCGCGACGCCGAGGATTCGCGCTACGTCGGCCTGACGCTGCCGCGCTTCCTCGGCCGCCTGCCGTTCAATCCGAAGGACGGCCAGACCGCGGAGAACTTCACCTTCGTCGAGGAAGTCGACGGCACCGATCACGACAAGTACCTGTGGTGCAACGCGGCATGGGCCTTTGCGGCACGCCTGACGGCCGCGTTCGACGACTTCGGCTGGTGCGCGGCGATCCGCGGCGTCGAAGGCGGCGGCCTCGTCGAGGACCTTCCGACCCACACGTTCAAGACCGACGACGGTGAAGTCGCGCTGAAGTGCCCGACCGAAATCGCGATCACCGATCGCCGCGAGAAGGAACTGAGCGACCTCGGCTTCATCCCGCTCGTCCATTGCAAGAACTCAGATTACGCCGCGTTCTTCGCTGCGCAGTCGGTGCAGAAGCCGAAGAAATACAGCACCGACAGCGCGAATGCAAACGCCGTCCTGTCCGCCCAGCTTCAGTACATCTTCTCGGTATCGCGCGTCGCGCATTACCTGAAGGCGATGATGCGGGACAAGATCGGCAGCTTCGCATCGGCGCAGAACGTGGAGACTTTCCTCAACCGGTGGATTTCGCAGTACGTCCTGCTCGACGACAACGCCTCGCAGGAACAGAAAGCGCAATTCCCGCTGCGCGAGGCATCCATACAAGTGTCGGAGATTCCGGGCAAGCCGGGCTCGTATCGTTCGGTCGCGTTCCTGCGCCCGCACTTTCAGCTCGACGAGCTCTCGATTTCTCTGCGACTTGTCGCTGATCTGCCCAAACCGGCAAATTCATAAGCGAGTAAATCGCCCGGGCGGGCCGCCTGGGTAGGACGTTAAAACCACCTCTTTGGGGAGTCGAAGGGCCATGTTACATATGCACTTGCAGTTTGGTAGTCCCGCGGTGAAAGGCGAGTCCGCGGACAAAGACCATCAGGGCTGGATCGAACTGAAATCGTGGGATCACTCGATCGTTCAGCCGCGTTCGGCAACCGCATCGACCGCTGGCGGTCACACGATGACGCGTTGCGAGCACGGCGACATGATCTTCACGAAGGAAATCGATTCGTCGAGCCCGCTGCTGTATCAGCACGCTTCGGGCGGTACCACGTTTGACGAAGTGACGGTCCATTTCTCGCGCGCCGACGGTGAAGGCAAGCGCGTGCAGTATCTGGAAGTCAAGCTCAAGTACGTGATCATCTCGAGCATCGCCCCGAGCGTTCGCGAGGAAGGTCTGCCGCTCGAGACGTTCTCGCTGAAGTACGCAGCCGTGCAGTGGAAGCAAACCCAGCAGAAGATCGGCGGCAACCAGGGCGGCAACACGCAAGGCGCCTGGAGCCTGACGAAGAACGACAAGACCTACGCGGTCTAAGGTCGGTTGCGGCAACGGGGCGCGTCGCGTCCCGTTGCCGTTTTGCTCTGTGCACTCCGACCGATGAAACGATTCGAACCCAGTTTTCTCGACAAGCTGTTCGACGACGAACCGCATCTGCCGGCAACGGCCGCGATGCGGCAATTGTCGCTGGACGAGCTCAAGAACACGGTCGCCCGCGACGTCGAGGCGATCCTCAACACCCGTATCGCGCACACCGAGAACGAGCTGGCCGCGTTGCCGGAATGCCAGAAATCGGTGCTGACCTACGGGCTGAACGATTTTGCGGGGCTCAGCCTCGCGAGCCACTACGACCGCGCGTTCATCTGCAAGTCGATCCAGCAGGCCATCGCGCGCCACGAGCCGCGCCTGCAGCAGGTGCAGGTGACGTTCGAGCTGAACGAGCAGGCGACCAACGCGCTCTACTTCGCGATCCAGGCGTTGCTCGTCGTGCATCCGGCCGAGGAGCCGGTGAGTTTCGACGCGATGCTGCAACCGTCGACGCTGCAATACTCGGTCACGCGCGCACGCGCGGCACGAATGCAGTAAATCAAGCCGCCGAGCGGGCCGGACCGCCCGGTGGTCAATCAGGTCCGGCATGAAATATTGAGGTTCGGGGTCGTCGATGGAAGAATTGCTGCCGTATTACGAACGCGAATTATCGTTTTTGCGGCGCTATTCGCGAGATTTCGCCGAACGCTATCCGAAGATCGCCGCGCGCCTCGCGCTGTCGGGCGAGCATTGCGAGGACCCGCACGTCGAGCGGATGATCGAGTCGTTCGCGCTGCTCGGCGCGCGCATCAACAAGAAGCTCGACGACGACTACCCCGAATTCACCGAAGCGCTGCTGGAAGTGCTGTATCCGCACTACCTGCGGCCGTTCCCGTCGTGCTCGATCGCGCAGTTCACGCCGGCTTCCCCCGGCCAGCAGACCGAACCGGTCGTGATCGATCGCGGCACCGAGCTGAAGAGCCGCCCGATCCGCGGCGTGCAGTGCCGGTTCCGCACCGCCTACGACGTGACGCTCGCGCCGATCCGCATCTCGGAGGCGCGCTATACGCCGGTCGCGCTCGCGCCGAGCGCGACGGTGCTGCCGTCGAACGCGACGGGCGTGATCTCGATCACGTTCGAATCGCTCGCCGCGCAGCTCGATCTCGGCGCGCTGAAGCTGTCGACGCTGCGCGCGCACCTGCACGGCGAGCAGTCGTTCGTCGCCGCGCTGACCGACTGCCTGTTCGTCAACGTGCTCGGCGCGTACGTCGAGCCCGAGCGTAACGGCCGCTGGACCGCGCTGCGCAAGCTGCCGATCGCGCAGGCCGGCTTCGCCGAGGACGACGCGCTGATCGACTATCCGGCGAAATCGCATCCCGCGTACCGGCTGCTCACCGAATACTTCGCGTTCCCCGACAAGTTCGATTTCGTCGACTTCGACCTCGCGGCGATCGCACGCGCATCGGGCCGCTGCCAGCGCGCGACGCTGCACCTCGTGCTGCAGGACGTGCGCAGCGATTCGCACGTCGCGCGCCTGCTCGAACTGCTGACGGCGAGCCATTTCCGGCTGTTCTGCACGCCGATCGTCAACCTGTTCCGCCAGCACGGCGAGCCGATCCGCATCACGCACCGCGCGGTGTCGTATCCGGTGATCGCCGAGGCGCGGCGCGCGTTCGCGTACGAGGTGTACTCGATCGACTCGGTGAAGCTCGTCCGGCAGCAGGCGCACGAGGAATCGGTGATCGAGTTCCGGCCGTTCTATTCGCTGCATCACGGCGAATCGGCGCGGATCGGGCATTACTGGTTCGCGCGCCGCAACGACTGGGTCGCCCAGAAAAGCCCCGGCTACGAAACCGAGATCTCGATCGTCGACATCGACTTCGAGCCGACGTCGCCGCAGACCGACACGCTGAGCCTCGACCTGACCTGCACGAACCGCGACCTGCCGGCGATGCTGGCGTTCGGTCTCGAGGGCGGCGACCTGTTCCAGGAAGGCGGCGCGCAGACGAGCGGCGTCTCGCTGCTGCGTCGCCCGACGCAAAGCGTGCGCTTCGAGCGCGGTCGCGCCGCGCACTGGCGGCTCGTGTCGCACCTCGCGCTCAACCACGTGTCGCTCGTCGCGCACGGCCTCGCGCCGCTGAAGGAAATGCTGACGCTGTACGACCTGCGACGCACGGCCGTGTCGATGCGCCAGATCGACGGCCTGGCCGGCGTCGAGCAGCGCGGCGCCGTGCAGTGGCTGCCCGGCAAGCCGTTCGCGACGTTCGTGCGCGGCATCGAGATCCGGCTGACGATCGACGAGGAACACTTCGTCGGCGCGAGCCTCGCGTCGTTCGTGCGCGTGCTCGACAGCTTCTTCGGGCTGTACGTCCACCTCAACAGTTTCGTTCAATTGGTCGCCGTGTCGAAGCGCACCGGCGAGGAGATCATTCGATGCAAGCCCCGAACCGGCGAATCGATCCTGGCGTAGTCGACGCGCTGCTCGACGAACCGCATCGCTTCGAGTTCTTCCAGGCGGTGCGCGTGCTCGAAGGGCTGTTCGCGCGGCAGGCGTCGGATGCGCCGGGCGCGTGGCGGCAGGGCGACGTGGTCGCGCAGCGCATCGCATTCCGCAACACGCTATCGCTCGGCTTCCCGCCGAGCGAGATCGAGGGCGCGCGCTCGTTCGACGACGGCGGCATGCCGCTGAACTCCGGCGAGCAGCGCGGCGCCGCGCTGGCCGCCGGCGAGCTCGGACGCGTCGAGCTGACGCCGGCGTTCTTCGGGCTGCTCGGCGGGCAGGGCGCGCTGCCCCTGCACTACACCGAGCAGATCGTCGCGCGCGAGCACCTGAGGCGCGACCATGCGGCGCGCGCGTTCTTCGACGTGTTCTCGAATCGCGCGACCGCGCTGTTCTACGCGGCGTGGAAGAAGTACCGGCTGCCGTTCCATTACGAACTCGACCGCGACGAGCGCTACCTGCCGCTGCTGCTCGCGATCGCCGGCGTGCCGAGCGACGAGGTGCGCGACAGTCTCGCCGCCGGCCCGGGCGGCGTGCTCGACGAGGCCGTGGCCGGCTACGCGCTCGCCGCGCGGCACCGGCCGATGTCGGCCGCGTACCTGCAGCGCACGCTGTCCGATTATTTCCGCGTGCCGGTGAAGATCGACCAGTTCGTCGGCAAGTGGTACGACGTGCCGCCCGATCAACTGAGCGTGCTGGGCGAAGTCAACGCGGTGCTCGGCGCGACGGCGCTCGTTGGCGAACGCGTGTGGCAGCGCGACATGCGCGCGCGGATCGTCGTCGGCCCGCTGTCCAAGCGCGATTACGAGGCATTCCTGCCCGGCGGCGCGCACGCCGTCGCGCTCGAGCGGATGCTGACGCTGCTCGCCGGCGTCACGCTCGAGTACGAGGTGAAGCTCGTGCTCAAGCGCACGGAAGTCGGCGCGAGCGTGCTCGGTGCGGGCTCGCGGCTCGGCTGGGATGCGTTCCTGTGCACGCGCGATGCGCTCGAGGACCGCTCGGACGCCCGCTACGAACTGCACGTGATTCACTGACCCTGACAACAACAAGCAATCGAACCTGAGATCGACGCCATGAGCACGCCTCTGAAGACCCTGATCACGAAACTGAACCCGCTGTGCCGCCACGCGACCGAGCGCGCGGCGAGCGCGTGCCTGGCGCGCGGCCACTACGAGGTCGATCTGGAGCACCTGTTCCTCGCGTTGCTCGACGAAGCGACGGGCGATCTGCCGCTCGCATTGCGCGCGAGCCGCGTCGATCCGCATGCGCTGCATGCCGATCTCGAACGTGAGCTGACGCGCCTGAAGACGGGCAACACGCGCACGCCGGTGTTCTCCGTGCATCTGATCGCGCTGTTCGAGCAGGCGTGGCTGATCGCGTCGCTCGATTCGCAGCTCGGCCGCATCCGTTCGGGGCACCTGCTGCTCGCGCTGCTGACCGCGCCGGATCTCGCGCAGTTCGCGCAACGGATGTCGTCGCGGTTCGCGGAAATGAACGTGACGGACCTGAAGCACAAGTTCGACGAAATCATGGCCGGTTCGAGCGAAGCCGAGCCGCGCCAGGCGGACGACGACGGCAGCGACGTCGCGCCGGCCGGCGACGGCATGGCGCCCGCGGCCGGCCCGTCGAAGACGCCCGCGCTCGATACGTACACGACCAACCTCACGCAGCGCGCGCGCGACGGCAAGATCGATCCGGTGATCGGCCGCGAAGCGGAGATCCGCCAGGCGATCGACATCCTGATGCGCCGCCGCCAGAACAACCCGATCATGACCGGCGAGGCCGGCGTCGGCAAAACGGCGGTCGTCGAAGGGCTCGCGCTGCGGATCGCGGCCGACGACGTGCCGCCGCCGTTGCGCGGCGTCGCGCTGCACGTGCTCGACATGGGGCTGCTGCAGGCCGGCGCGAGCGTGAAGGGCGAGTTCGAGAACCGTCTGAAGAGCGTGATCGACGAGGTGAAGAAGAGCGCGCATCCGATCATCCTGTTCATCGACGAGGCGCACACGATCATCGGCGCGGGCGGCCAGGCCGGCCAGAACGACGCGGCGAACCTGCTGAAGCCGGCGCTCGCGCGCGGCGAGCTGCGCACGATCGCCGCGACGACGTGGAGCGAATACAAGAAGTACTTCGAGAAGGACGCGGCGCTCGCGCGGCGCTTCCAGGTCGTGAAGGTCGAGGAGCCGAGCGAGCCGCTGGCCGCCGCGATGCTGCGCGGGATGTCGGGCCTGATGGAGAAGCATTTCAACGTGCGGATTCTCGACGATGCGATCACCGAGGCCGTGCGCCTGTCGCATCGCTACATCAGCGGCCGCCAGTTGCCGGACAAGGCAATCAGCGTGCTCGACACCGCGTGCGCGAAGGTCGCGCTCGCGCACAGCGCGACGCCGGCCGCGATCGACGATACCAAGAAGCGCATCGAGCGCATCGATGCGGAAATCGCGTCGCTGGAGCGCGAGGCGGCGGGCGGTGCGGTGCACGACGAGCGGCTCGGCGAGCTGCGCGGCGCGCGCGACACGGCGCTCGCACAACTGGCGAAGGATGAGGAACGCTACGAAGCCGAGCGTGTGATCGTCGCCGAGATCACCGAACTGCGCGACGCGCTCGACCGCGCGCGCGGCCCGTCGGAAGACGGCCAGCCCGTCGACGTGCAGGCCACCCGCGACAAGCTCGCCGAACGCGTCGCGGCGTTGCATGCGCTACAGGGCGGCGAGCCGATGGTGCCGCTGCAGGTCGACGGCCACGTGGTCGCCGAGATCGTCGCCGCGTGGACGGGCATTCCGCTCGGCCGGATGGTGAAGGACGAGATCGACACCGTGCTGAACCTGCAGTCGCTGCTCGGCGCGCGCGTGATCGGCCAGGACCATGCGCTGGAGGCGATCGCGCAGCGCGTGCGCACCGCGACCGCGAACCTCGAGGATCCGAACAAGCCGCGCGGCGTGTTCATGTTCGTCGGGCCGTCGGGCGTCGGCAAGACCGAGACGGCGCTGGCGCTGGCCGACATCCTGTACGGCGGCGAGCGCAAGATGGTCACGATCAACATGAGCGAGTACCAGGAAGCGCACAGCGTGTCGGGCCTCAAGGGTTCGCCGCCGGGCTACGTCGGTTACGGCGAAGGCGGCGTGCTGACCGAGGCCGTGCGCCGCAACCCGTATTCCGTCGTGTTGCTCGACGAGGTCGAGAAGGCGCACCCGGACGTGCTCGAAATGTTCTTCCAGGTGTTCGACAAGGGTGCGATGGACGACGCCGAAGGGCGCGAGATTGACTTCCGCAACACGCTGATCATCCTGACGTCGAACGTCGGCTCGGCCGCGGTGATGCAGGCCTGCCTGAACAAGCCGGCCGAGGAATTGCCCGATCCGGACGCGCTCGCCGAGACGCTGCGTCCGCAGTTGTACAAGACCTTCAAGCCGGCGTTCCTCGGCCGGATGAAGGTCGTCCCGTACTACCCGATTTCCGACGACGTGCTGGCCGAGATCATCGAGCTGAAGCTCCAACGCATCCGCCGCCGGATCGAGACGAACCACAAGGCCGCGTTCGAATGGGACGAATCGCTCGTCGAGGCGGTGCTCGCGCGCTGCACCGAGGTCGACTCGGGCGCCCGCAACGTCGACCACATCCTGAACGGCACGCTGCTGCCGGAGATCGCGGGCCACGTGCTCGGGCGGATCGCCGACGGCGCGGCCATCGCGCGCATCGCGGTGCGCGCGGACGAGGCCGGCGAATTCGCCTATACGGTCGAATGAGCGCCGCGCGCGACATCTCATGCATCAACGGATTCACTGAACCATGCCGATCAATCTCCCCGAGCTGCTGACGCCGGTCAGCGAGGCGTCGCCCAGCGGCGACGACCTGCTGTTTTCGAACGAATTCGACGCGATCCAGGACGCGCGGCGCTATGACGACCCGACGCTCGACCAGGGCGAATGGGTGACCGAGATCAAGGAGGCCGACTGGGGCTTCGTCGTCGATCATGCGGGCGAGCTGCTGCGCACGCGCACGAAGGACCTGCGGCTCGCCGTATGGCTGACCGAGGCGCTCGCGCTCGAGGACGGCATCACGGGCCTCACCGAAGGCTATGCGCTGCTCGAGGGCCTGTGCCGCGAGTTCTGGGACACCTTCCACCCGCTGCCCGAGGACGACGACATCGAGCACCGGCTCGGCAACGTCGCGTGGCTGTCCGGCCGCACGGCCGAGCTGCTGCGTGCGGTGCCGCTGACGGACGGCGCATCGAATGCGTTCAGCACGCTCGACTGGGAAGTCGCGCAGCACGTCGCGCAGTCGATCAAGCGCGACCCCGACCACGCGGACGACATCGCGCGCGGCAAGCCGTCGATCGAGCAGATCGATGCGTCGCGGCGCGTGACGTCGATCGCGTTCTACACGACGCTGCTGGCGAACCTGAAGGCCTTCGAATTCGCGCTCGATGCGTTCGAGGAGCGGCTCGTCGAACGGGCGGGCGATTCGGCGCCGAGCTTCCGGCAGGCGCGCGACGCGTTCGAGACCGTGTACCGGCTCGCCGAGCGATTTGCGCGCGAGCAAGGATATACGGGCAGCGCGCCGCACACGCCGTCGGCGCCGCAGGCCCAGCCCGAACGCATCGAGCCGGTTTTCGGCAATTCGATCCAGACCGAGGAGACTCACGTGCAGCAGCAGACCGCTTCGCGTCCTCCGGTGACGCAGATGATCGCCGGCATCCAGAACCGCGCGCAGGCTGTCGACCAGTTGCGTGCGGTGGCGCGCTATTTCCGTCAGACCGAGCCGCACAGCCCGGTCGCGTATCTCGCCGACAAGGCGGCCGAATGGGCCGACATGCCGCTGCACAAGTGGCTCGAGAGCGTCGTGAAGGACGACGGCTCGCTGTCGCACATTCGCGAGTTGCTGGGTGTGAGGCCGGACGAGCAGTCGTGAGCGCCGGGTTGTTGACCTGAGAGCGCGAGCCCGGCGGGTTCGCGGCAGACAAGAACATGGATTGACGCATGAACGTGACCGAACTCGCACAGGCGATTCGCGGCGGCCTGATTCAGCAGGATCGCCTGCTGAAGGCGGACATTCCGTCGTTGCCGAACAATGCACTCGTGCCGCGCCGCGCCGTGACCTCTTCGGAGCTCGGGCGCGACTTCAGCGTCGAGCTGGACCTGGTCTCCACCGCGAGCGACGTCGAGCTCAAGACGCTGATCGCGAAGCCGATGACGCTGTGGATCCAGCAGGCGGACAAGTCGTATCTTCCGATCAACGGCTATATCCATACGGCGCGTCGGCTTGGTGCGGACGGTAGCTTGTCGAGCTACCAGCTGACTTTCGCGTCGTGGATGCACTTCCTCAAGTTCCGCAGCGACATGCGGTACTGGCAGGACGAGCGTGTCGATACGATCCTGGCCGACGTGTTCGACGCGCATCCTCAGGCCAAGGGGCAGTATCAGTTCGCGTTGTCGAAGCCGCTGCCGTTGCGTTCGTACTGCCGCCAGAGCGAAACCGACTGGAACTTCGTGCATCGCCTGATGGAAGACGAAGGGCTATTTGGCTTCTGGCGGCACAGCGACGACGGCAACGCGCACACGCTGGTCATTACCGACGACCTGCATGCGGTCGATGAACTGTCGCCGAAAACCGTCAGATTCGACCATTCGGGAGCGGGCACGGAGACTGCGGGTTTCACGCAATGGGCGGCATCGCGGACGTTGCAGAGTACGCTGCACGCGACGCGTACCTTCGACTACAAGTCGCCGTCCTCGCCGGGCAATCCGAACGGTACGACGTTGCCGACGAAGGCCGGCCAGGGGGATCTGCCGGATCAGGCGGAAATCTACGAATACACCGGTGCGTATACGTATGCGGGACAGGATCGCGGCGAACATCTGTCGAAGATTCGTCTCGAGGAATGGGAGTCGCGCGCGAAGCGCTTCTTCGGCGTGGGCGGCGTGCGGGGGATCGATGCCGGGCGGCGCTTCACGCTGACGGATCACCCCGAGCACGGCCGCGATGCCGCGCAAGACCGGGAATTCGCGGCACTGAAGGTGTCGCGATACATCGAGAACAACCTGCCGATCTCGGACCACGAAGCGAATTTCCCGCATAGCTTGCAGGGACGGCTGGCACAGGCGAAAGCCGGTCATGGCGAAGCGGCTGCATTCGAAGTTGGGCATGACGACGGTTCGGCCGGGTTCTATCTCGTCGAAGTCGAAGCACAACGCGCGGCCGTGCCGTATCGCAGCCCGTTCGAGCACCGGAAGCCCGCGATGCAGCTCGAAACGGCCGTCGTCGTCGGGCCGAAGGGCGAGGAGGTTCATACGGACGAACTGAACCGGATCAAGGTCATGTTCGTCTGGGACCGGCAGAGCGAAGGCCGCGAAAACGCGTCGTGCTGGATGCGCGTCGTGCAGTCGGATACCGGCGGCGGTTACGGCGGCGTCCATATTCCGCGGGTCGGCGAGGAAGTGATGATCGGCTACATCGGCGGGGACTGCGACCGGCCGATCGTGATGCATCGCGTCTACAACGGGGCCGCCAAGCCGCAGTGGCATAGCGACGGGATCCTGTCGGGTTTCCGGTCGAAGGAGTATGCGGGATCGGGTCACAACGAGATGGTGCTCGACGACGCGACCGGGCAGAACCGGGCGCGCCTGTTCAGCAGCAGTGCGAATTCGATGCTGCATCTCGGCTATCTGATCGAGCAGAACGGCAACACGCGGGGCGCGTACCTCGGTTCGGGGTTCGACTTGCGGACGGATGCGTATGGCGCCGTGCGTGCCGGGCAGGGGCTGTATGTCACGACGCATCCGAAGCAGGCGAACAGCCAGCCGCTCGATGCGAGCGAAGCGCGGCAGCAGCTCGTCAATGCGGAAGGGTTGCTGGAATCGATGTCGCAGGTCAGCGAGATGCATCAGGCGGAGAGTCTCGGCACCGGTCACGATGCGCTGAAGCAATTCACCGACGCGACGCAGAACAGCGTGGCGGGCGCGACCTCGGGCGGCAGGACGGCGGGCGGCGGGACCGGTAATGCGAATGCGTTCAAGGAGCCGGTGATGCTGTTCGCGAGCCCGTCGGGGATCGGGATGGCGTCGCAGCAGTCGGTGCATCTGGCGAGTGACCGGCAGACCAATATCGTCAGTGGCGAAAGCACGTTCATCACCAGCGGCAAGTCGCTGATTGCCGGCATCCGGGATCGCATCAGCTTCTTCGCGCAGAATGCCGGGATGAAGTTGTTCGCCGCGAAGGGCAAGGTCGAGGTTCAGGCGCACGCGGACAGTGTCGAGCTTACCGCGCAGAAGGCCGTGAAGATGGTGTCGGCGACAGAGAATGTCGACGTGGCCGCCAAGCAGGAGATCCTGCTGACGTCCGGCGGCGCCTATATCCGGATCAAGGGCGGCAACATCGAGATTCATGCGCCCGGGAAGATCGATTTCAAGGGTGCCCAGCACCAGTTCAGCGGCCCGACGAGCATGCCGTATCCGCTGCCCGCGATGCCGGGCGGTACGTGCAAGCAATGCGTACTGAATGCGCATAGCGGGCGCGAGTCGATGGTCGAGGCGGATTGATGAACGAAGTCAACGATACGGATGACGCCATCGAGGTGGCCGCGGATCTGCCGAATCCGCGCGAGCCTGAATGGCCGGTATTCCTCGAGACACTGAAGGCATCGCTGGAGCGCAAGGCTGACGACGGTAGAGCGATGAAGCTTTACGTGCTCGTCGATACGCGCGGTTATCAGGAGTTGGACACGCAGCTTGCAGCCGTGCGCGGGCTGCGTCATGCGTCGCTTTGGGCCGATACCGGGCTGGAGGCCTATACGGATATCGCACCGTACCTGATCGCGTTCGACCGGCACGCGCTCGACGACGAGAACACCGAGCAGCATCGCGTGCTGCGGCAACTGTGGCTGGACGCGGTCGATCTGCATGCGGTGACGTGGTTGTGCTCGGCGTGGTCGTTCGATGCACTCGACGCGCATCTGCGCCAGTACGTGAAGTACACGTTGCCGAATGGCCGCGCGTACTACCTGTTCTTCTTCGACAACCATGTGTTCGGGCGGCTCCGGCAGGTGTGGAGCGATGCGCAGGCGCGGCAGTTCGTTGCGCCGTTCGACGAGATTCGCTACCGCGATCGGCGGCTTGAGGAAGTCGTGTGGCGTAATGACATGCCGTTGATCGAAGGCACGGCGTTGGCCGGCGATGCGCCGGGCTTGAGCGAGCAGCAGCATGCGCAGTTGATCGAACTCGGGTATCCGGACAAGCTCGTGCTGAAGTTTCGGGAGACGATGGCGGCCGTGGTCGACCATCTGTCCGATGCGCAACTGTATGACCAGGTTGTCGAGCAACTCGATCGTGCAACTGCGCGCGGAATCGCCGAAGAAGCGGAATTGCAGTGCTACGTGATGACGGGCGTGCTGGTTGGGCCCCGGTTCGACGAACATCCGGCGGTACGGGCGTGCCTGGGGGCCGTGGCTCATGGAGAGACGACGCTCAATGACGCGCTGGCGACGATCGACGACGCGACGTGGGATGCGATTCGCGATGCGCACGAGCGGGAATTGCTGGAGGTGCGCAGTGGCGTGGCGTAAGTCGGTGGCGGTGGTGTGCCTGTTCGCGATGGCCTTGAGCGCATGCGGCAAGTCGGAGCCGGTGTATAGCGGGATTTCGGTGATGGGCCGGAATTATCTGCCGTACAACATGGACGGGTTTACCGTGACTGACGCGTATGGAAACAAGGCCCACGGTGGGGGCGACGATCCGCCCGGCGCAGGCGGGGGGAGTTTGAAGTGCTGCTACAAGCTCAAGGGCACGGAGTTTGTCGTCGAGTGGAACTACTACGATGTCGACCAGTGGCATAAGGGTGACGAGCGGATGTTCCGTGGCGACGCGAAGGTATCGATGCCACCGTCGCAGTCCCCCGACAATGTTGGTGCCCGGATTCTCGAAGTCCACTTCTTTCCAGATCGGCACGTTGAGCTCCAGTTCCTCGGCGAGATGCTGGATAACGATCGATTGCCAATGGTCGATGTCGTCAGGTGGATGAAGCAGTTTCAGGCTCGGCTAGACAAGCGATACGACGAACGCGAGGACCAGCAGTTTCGTCGCGTTGCGCGCGTCGTTGCGGCGGCATGGTTGAAATACCGGCTGATTGATCTCGATGATTTGAAGCAGTACGCGTACTACGACTTGCTGGTGAATAGTCGATTCGATGCGCACCCGGAGGTTCAGCGCATCCTGCAGTCGGTCGCCAGCAAGCCCGGGATGTTCGCGCAATCGATGCAATCGCTGCCGAAGAGCGTATTGTCCGCGTTGACGAACGACGAGTTCGAAGCGGTGGTGGTGCCGGCGATACCCGATGGCTTGTTGCCGTCACCGCGTGCAGAGGATGCACGGCGTGGCTGATCGTATCGGGCGCGTCTCGTATGAAATTTTCGATGTGGACGAGCGGGATTGATGACACGTGGACGTCGGCGCGATTGACGCGCGGCGACGGAAATAGGTGCGGCGCGCTTAGTGGCTTGTCGCTGAGGATATTCGGATGGTTGGGGCTGCTCGATGTTGGCATGGCGGGTCGGTCGCGATTCGGAAGGGAAACATCAATGAATAGAGCAATGAGGGTGTCGAGTCTGGCGAGTCGTGTTCTGGCAGGGTGCTTGCTCGCGGTGGCCATGACCGCATGCGGGAAGTCGGAGCCGACCTACAGCGGGATTTCGGTCATGGCCCAGAACTATCTACCCTATAACCTGGACAAGTTCACGATCGTTGACGCATACGGCAACAAGGCTAGTGGCGGTGGCGACAGCATGCCGGGCGGTGGCGGGGGCGTTACTTGCTGCTATCAACTCAAGGGGACCGTTTTCACGGTCAAGTGGGACTACTACGATGTTGACCAGTGGCATAAAGGCGACGAGCAGACGTTTCATGCCGAAGCAACGGTCGCGTTGCCTCCGTCAAAGGTTCCGAAGAACGTAGGGACACGAATTGTCGCGGTTCATTTTTATCCGGATCGTCACGTTGAACTTCAGTTTCCCGCTGCGCCAATGGATGATTCCCGCATTCCGATGATCGACGTGTCTCACTGGATATCGAGTCACTACCAGGAGCAGTTGAACAAGCGCTACGACGAGCGCGAGGATCAGCAGTATCGGCGCATCGTTCGCGTCCTTTCTGCAGCGTGGTTGAAGTACCGGCTGACTGAGTCTGATGACTTGAAGCAGTACGCATACTACGACTTGCTGGTGAATAGTCGATTCGATGCGCATCCGGAAATTCAGCGAGTCTTGAAAGCGGCTGCCCATCAACCCGGCGCGTTCGCGACTTCGATGCGATCTCTATCAAGAAACGTGTTATCTGAGTTGACGAACGACAACTTCAATGCGGTGACCGTCCCGGCGATTCCAGACGGCTTGCTGCCGCCGTGGCGTACGAGGGAGGCAGCACGGGAGCAGTCGACATACCGGATGTAACGGCAGAGTGGATGCCAAAGCGGCCGCTGTTCGAATTGACGAACGACAATATTGAGCTAGTCGACAGGTCGCCGTGTCGTCGACGGCATCTTGTCGCGGCTATGTGAAGAGAATGCTTATGCCTGATCGCATGCAACACACTGCACTGAAATTCCATGCGGCTGTTCCCGGCCGTCACACCATGCGCACGGCTGGCGGACGGTTGTCCGCTGCATTGCGAGTCGCCGCGGTGAGCTTGCTGTTCGTGTCGATGGCGGCATGCAGCAAGTCTGATCCGACCTACGCGAGCATTTCAACAGAGGCACTGAACTACCTGCCGTACAACCTTGTTCGGTTCACGATTACCGATCAGTTTGGCAACAAGGCACGCGGAGGTGGTGATCTGGAGCCCGGGGCTGGGGAAGGCAGCATCGCCTGCTGTTACTTGCTGAAAGGCACCGATTTCAAGGTTCAGTGGACGTATTACGATGCGGACGACTGGCGGCCGGGCGAGCAGGTGAAAAAACAGCAGGCGGAGGCGGCTGTCTCGTTGCCGCTGACCAAGGCGCCGGATTCGATCGGCTCGCGCATTCTCGAGGTTCACTTCTACCCCGATCGTCATGTCGAACTGGCTTTTCCCGGCGAGATGCTGGGAAGTACGCGATTGCCGATTGTGGAGGTTTCGCGTGACCTGACGAAAAGATACGGAAAGCGGCTCGACAAGAAATACGAGGACAACGATGCCCAGTCGCATCGCCGGATTTCGAGAGCCGTTGCGGAGGCTTGGCTCAAATACCGCTTCACCGATCGCAGCGACCTCGAGCAATACGCGTATTACGCGCTTCTGGTGAATCCGCGGTTCGACGCCCACCCGGAAGTGCAGAAACTCATCCAATCGAGCAAGGGGAAGCCGGGCGCATTCGCGAAGGCGGCGGCAACCCTGCCGCCGACGGTTGCTAGGGACCTTGGGCAGAACCGATTCCAGGCGGTTGCGGTGCCGTCGATTCCTGCGGGGCTGGTGCCGCCCCCACGTGAGGAGAATAGCAATGGCCGGAGCTAACGATCGAAACGCAATTCGACTCGATCCGGATGATGCTACGCCGCAGAGCGTTCGCATGGCAGTCGACAAGATGGCGGCTGACAACTATCCGAAGGGGGACTGTCTGCCGTGTGGGGCAACGATCCGTATCGGCGTATTCTTCGATGCGTTCGGTCGCAGCAAGGACGAAGACGATCCGGATAGCGGACTGTACTCGAACATCTCGCGTCTTTTCGATGCGCACCGTACCAACATGGACGTCGACCGTCCCGTGAATCAGTTCTGGTTCCGACTTTACTATTCGGGCCTCGGTACGGACCTCAACGCGGATGCCAAATCGAACGACTGGCTCAATGCCGGCCTCGCTGCGGCGAACATGGTCGGCAAGAATGCGCTCGCCGCAGCAAAAGGCGTGGCAGAGTCGGTCGCACGCGTGAACCAGCCGATCAAGCAACTGGATGTGAAAAGTCGCGCGACGACGGCAGCGAAGCAGTCCGCTGCAGAGTTTTCGTTTCGGCCGATGCTGAATGCTTTCAACGATTTCAAGAAAGACATCCAGAACATTCCTCGAACCGCGCGCCGCATCGCGAATGTGCTGGACGCATCGCCGGAGCGGATATGGGAGCGCACGAAGGCGGGCGGCATCGCGGTGTTTCGGAACGCGAAGAACGATCTGAAGCACAATCCGCTCAAGATCGTGCAATCGACAGTCCGTCAGGTCATTACGGGAATCGCGATCGAAAACGTACCGATCGTGCGTGATTCGCAAGTGATGAGCGTCTACTTCGGTACTGGCGTCGATTCACGGCTCGTCGCCGCGCAGGACCAGCTGGAAAAAGCGGTCGAGGCGGTCAAGGGACAGATGTCGAAGATTCGAAAGATCGAAGTATCAGTGTTTGGCGCAGACCGCGGCTGCGTGCTCGCGCGCGCGTTCGTCAATGATCTGGCTACCAAGTACAAGCGCCGGGACGATCAGGATCTTGCGCTCGATGGCATTTCGCTTGAAATAAAATTCGTCGGTTTGCTGGATGCGGTGTCGTCGATCATGTCGGAAGAGGCTGGCGAGATTATCGGCATCCTTCCGTTTCTCGGGACCATCAAGCCGAATTACAAGGACCGGTCGCTTGCCGTGCCGGCGAGTGTCCAGCGATGCGTGCATTTCGCCGCCGCTCACGAGATGCGCATGTACCAGCGTCTCGACAGCCTGGAAAAGACCCGCGCCGAGCAGCGGCTCTATCCGGGAACGAGCAGCGATGTAGCGGGCGGTTCGCTGCATGGCTCGTTAGGCTTCAATGCGGAGCTGATGCGTGTTCCGCTCAGGGACATGCTGTTCGAAGCGCTCAAGGCCGGCAGTGCGCTCCTCGACATGGAAACGCTGGCCAAGCGGAGACCTGACGTATTCAGCCGCTTCTCGATTGCGACGCCGATCACCTATGAAGGCAAGCAATACAAGATCAAGGCGCTTGTCGATGCGTACCGCAAGGTCGTTCCGGATACGCAAGGCGTGAACTTTCTGCCGCATGCGGAGGTATTTCTGCGCTGGATCGCCATGCGGTACCAGGATCCGGAATTCCGTCATTCCGTGACCGACCCAGCGACCGAGTGGCGCAAGGACGTCGAAAAGGCCGACTACGACCGACGTGACGCAAAAGCGAAGCTCGACTGGGCAATGATGGGCAGCAAGCGGATGGACACGCCCGAGATCCAGAAGCTGAAGCTCGCGAAGCAGGTGGCGGATAAGCGTTACAACGATCTATGGAAGGACGTCCCGCCAAGCAACTACACGACGGTCTGGCAGCGCCTCGATAACGAGGCGAAGGAGATGACTGGCAAGTGGGAGAAAATGCGACCGGAATACGAGGCACGGCAACAGCGCCGCTTCGTGCAGTCGTTCAACAACAAGCTTACCTATACGCCGCTGTTCCTCGCGCCGGCGCTTGCAAGCCACGTCGAGCTGAAGGAGGACGAAATTGCACTCGTCAAGGCTTGGCAGCAGGGGTATGCGGGAAAGAACCCGCTTCCGTCCGAGGTGATGGCGCTGTTCGACATGCTTGTTCACGATACGTTGCTGACGAGCTGGCAGGATCACGTGCTCGCACCATCACTGTACTTCAGGACACGGGACAAGGACGTGTTCGGAACGACGAACTACGCGAAGGAAGACAAGCAGCGCAGGAACGACGATCTCACCGCCGAACGGGTCGAACAGGCGAGCAAGCAAAGTCAGCAACGGGCGAGAGGCTACAAGGGGACGCCCCCTGCGCATTGACGTTATTGCACGACGTGCATCGCTTTCCGCACAGCTAACGCCCCCGATCGTACGGGGGCGACTCACTGCGAGCCCCCCGCCACCTCACTGCCCCACCCTGAACTCGATCCTCCGATTCCTCGCGTGCCCGTCGGCCGTATCGTTCGGCGCGATCGGCTGATCCGGCTCGACGCCCGTCGTCGTCATCTGCTGCGGCGGAATGCTCTTCGTGATCAGATAACCCTTCACCGCATCCGCACGCGCCTGGCTCAGCGCGATGTTCGACGTCCGGTTCCCCGAGTTGTCGGTGTGGCCGATGATGTCGACCGTGCGGTTCTGCATCTTCGCGAGCGCGGCCGCCATTCAGTTTCTTGGTGGGCTTCTGGGCTCCAGCCAGGGATGTTCGCAAGATCGATGCAGTCGCTATCGAAAAATGTACCGTCTGCGGTGACGAGCGGCAGGTTTGAGCTGGTCGTCGTGTCGATGATTCTCGATGGGCTGATACCGTCGCCACATGCGGACGCTGCGCGGCATGGCTGATTGCATCGAGAGCAGTTCGGGCAACGAGAGACGGACTCGTCTGACGACACGAGTGAGCGAAACCAATGCAATCTATACGTCGGCAGGGCATGCGGGCAATATTCGGAAGGAAAACTCAATGAGTAGAGCAATGAGATGTTCGAGTATGGTGAGTCGCGTGCTCGCGGGGTGTTTGCTCGTGGCCGCCGTGGCGGCATGCAACCAGTCGGAGCCGACGTATAGCGGTGTTTCGGTTACCGCTCACAACTATCTGCCGTACAACATAGATGGATTTACGATCAACGATGCTTCCGGAAACAAAGCAAGCGGAGGGAATAGCTTGCCGGGTGGCGGAGGGGGGGTGACTTGTTGCTACAAGCTCCAAGGTACCGAGTTCACGGTCAAATGGAATTATGTCGACGTCGACCAGTGGCACAAAGGCAACGAGGAAACGCTTCACGCCGAGGCAAAGGCTACGTTGTCTCCGTCGCAGGTTCCGGAGAAGATCGGTGATCGAGTTCTCGAAGTTCATTTCTATCCGGATCGTCACGTCGAGCTTCAGTTTCCTGGCGCGCTGATGGATGAATCGCGCATTCCGATGATCGATGTGTCACGTTGGATATCGAGTCACTACCAGGAGCAGTTGAACAAGCGCTACGACGAGCGTGAGGATCAGCAGTTTCGTCGCATCGTTCGCGTCGTTGCATCTGCGTGGTTGAAATACCGTTTGACTGATCGTGATGATTTGAATCGGTACGCGTATTTCAGTTTGCTCGTCAACGATCGATTCGATGCGCATCCCGAGGTCCAGCGCATCTTGCAAAGCACAGCAGGCCGGTCGGGCGCATTCGCGACTTCGATGCAGGCACTGCCGAAGAGCGTTCTGTCCGAGTTGAGAAGCGATGAATTCACGGCGGTGGCCGTGCCGCCCATTTCCGCAGGCCTGTTGCCGCCGCCGCGGGTGGTGAACGAACGGCGCGGTTGGAAGGAAAACATCAATGAATAGGGCCGTGGATTTTTCGAGGTCGGCGAGCCGCGTAGTGGCAGGGTGCCTGTTGGTGACGACCATGGCAGCATGCGGCAAGTCGGAACCCGCGTATAGCGGGATTTCGGTGATCGGCCGGAATTATCTGCCGTACAACATGGACGGTTTCACCATTACCGATGCATATGGAAACCAGGCGGGCGGCGGGGGAGATGATCCACCCGGTGCTGGTGGAGGAAGCGTGGCATGTTGCTACAAGCTCAAGGGAACTGAGTTCACGGTCCGGTGGAGGTACTACGATGCGGATCGTTGGACACAGGAAGACTCGCATATGCAGCAGAGCGAGACGAAGGTCGTGATGTCGCCTTCGCCCATTCCCGGCGAGGTTGGAAGTCGTGTTCTCGAAGTTCATTTTTACCCCGATCGTCACGTCGAGCTTCAGTTTCCCGGTGGACTTCTGGACGATTCACGCGTTCCGATCGTCGAGGTGTCGCGATGGATGGTCACTCACTATCAAACGAAACTCGACGAGAAGTTTGACGACACGGATGGACAGTCGCATCGACGCGTCGCTCGCATCGTTGCTGGCGCATGGCTGAAATACCACCTGACCGATCGGAGCGATCTCGAACAGTACGCGTACTACAGCTTGCTTGTGAACAAGCGGTTCGATGCGCATCCGGAGATTCAGCGAGTCTTGCAGACGGCCGCTGCTCAGCCGGGTATGTTTGCAAAGTCGATGCAGTCGCTATCGAAGAATGTACTGTTTGCGTTGACGACCGACAGGTTTGAGCCGGTCATTGTGCCGACGATTCCTGATGGGCTGATACCGCCGCCACATGTGGAGAAGAAGCAGCATGGGAGAGATGCTCGGGCTCGGGATTGACGTTCGAGCGGCAATTGGCAAGTGGGCAAGCATGATCAAATCGACATACGCCGTGGTGCCGCACGAGACAAGGACGAATTCGGTTCGTCCGATTTCGAAAAGGAAGCAAAGAAGCGCAAGAAGGACGATCTTGCCGCCGCACGTATTGACCAGGTGGCCAAGCAGAGCGAGGAGTGGGCGCGGGACTACAATGGCGGCGCGACACCGTCCCATTGACGGCGGCCGTTAACCGAAAACGGGCGGCGCATTGCTGCTGCCGCCCGCATCGGATCGCACACCGGCTCGCGATGGAGCCAGCTGCGGCTCGCCTACTGCCCCACCCGGAACTCGATCCTCCGATTCCTCGCCCTTCCCTCCGCCGTATCATTCGGCGCGATCGGCTGATCCGGCCCGACGCCCGTCGTCGTCATCTGCTGCGGCGGAATGCTCTTCGTGATCAGGTAACCCTTCACCGCATCCGCACGCGCCTGGCTCAGCGCGATGTTCGACGTCCGGTTCCCCGAGTTGTCGGTGTGGCCGATGATGTCGACCGTGCGGTTCTGCATCTTCACGAGCGCTGCCGCCATCTGGTCGAGGATCAGCTTGCCCTGCGGCGTCAGCGTCGCGCTGCCGGTCTCGAACTCGATCGTCCGGTTCGCGAGCGTCTGGTCGAGCACGCCCTGTTCGGACGCCGACACGCGCAGCCCGTTCTTGATCGTGTACGTCGGGTTCAGCGTGTTCGCCATGTCGCTCGCGAGCTGCTGGCGCTGCGCCTCGTTGTGCACCTCGCCCTTCATCTCGATCTGCGTGCCGTTGATCTTCAGCTGACCCTTGCTGATCTGCTTGAGCTGCGCGCCGAGCAGCTTCTGCACGTTCGCGCTCCAGTTCGGCGGCGTCGCGACGTCGCCCACCTCGATCTGGTCGACGACGTTCGTCGCGCCGTAGGTATCGCGCAGCTTCTGCAGCACCGCCGCCTTGGTCGCTTCGTCGGGCACCTTGCCGCCGACGACCACCTGGCCGGGCGCCGCGTTCGCGGGCGGCGGCGTGAGGGTACCGGCCGTGCCGTGCACCACCGTGCCGGACGCGCCGCCGGCATTCGAGCCGGCCTGCGGCAGCGCGGTCGTCGCGACCGAGCCGTTGCCGACCGGCGTGACGGTCGCGCCGGTGTTCTGCGCGAAGGCCGCGCCGCTCGCGACGAGGCCGGCCGCGAACAGCGCGGCGAGGGCGGTCGAAACGCCTGCGCGTCGTGCGTGATTCATGCGATGCATCCCGTCAGCCTCCGATGAACGCTTCGCGGAACGCGTCGATGGCGACGCGCAGCGAGAGTTGCGGTTGGTCGAGGTAGCTGACGAGCTTGCTGATCTGATGATCGTTTTGCGCATGGGCGTCGATCCACTCGGGATCGTCGATGTCGATGTTGTGGGCGGCGTAGGTCTGCGGGTCGACGACGCTCAGCAGTGTTTTCGCCGAGGCACCGTTGAAGCCGATGACGAGCCGTTCGCGCTCGGCGATCGAGCCGATGAAGATCGCGAGCTCGAAGTCGGCCTGCGCGACGAACGGCGCGATCAGCTCGAGCCAGAACGCGGCGACGAGGCTGCGGTAGAACGGATCCACCGGCAGCGGCAGCGTGAGGCCGCGCTCGATGTGCGACGAGCCGCTCTGCATCACCGGCCGCAGCAGCGAGCCGAGCGCGAGCATCGCGCCGCGCAGCCGCACCGGATGACCGCTTTCGAGCAGCATCTCCTGCAGGCCGTACAGCGACTGGTGTTCGACGAAATCGTTGAAGGTGCCGTCATGCGACGTGCCGGGGCCGCCGATGTCGATCGGCACCTGCGTGTCGCCGAGCGCCTGCAGCGCGCCGGGCGGCTCTTCCTTGCCGAGCAACGGCGGGATCTGCGTGGCGACGCGCGACCACAGCCGCGCGAACGCGAGCGGGCTGCGCGCGAGGAACGCGAGCGGCCGGTCGACCTCGAGCGCGGTTGCGCCGAGGAACGGGAAGCGGCGCATCGACACGTCGTGGCTCGCGACCATGTGGCCCGCGATCGCGAGCTTGCTGCGCGAGCCGAGGAACGCGAAATGCATCGGCTTCGCGTCCTCGTAGACGATCTTCCAGCGCGGATCTTCCGCGAGCAGCTCCAGCGCCTGCGCGATCCAGCGATCGAGCGTCTGCAGCAGCTGCGGGTTGTGCGCGCTCTTCACGAAGTCGCCGCGCGACGGAATCTTGCCGAAGTAGGCGATTTGCGCCTGTACGGTTTGCGTCATTGCGCCCTCTGTGCATTCGTTGCGTTGGCGGCCGCGACGGCCGGTGCTGCGCCCGGCGTGCCGGTGCTGGACGTGCCGGTACCGGACGTGCCGGTGCCGGACTGCGTCGCGTTCTGCGCGGCGCCCGCGCTCGCGTCGGCGACCGACGACGGCAGTTGCAGGCCGCGCAGGCTCTGCTGCTGCGGCTGGTCGCCGCCGCCGGCCGACGCTTGCGACGTGCTGATGATGCGCATCGTCACCGACACGTTCACGCTGCCCTGTGCCCACGTCAGGTCGAAGGTGCCGTCCGGGCGGCGCTTGCGCTGCGCCGAGTTGATCAGCTTCTCGAGACCGTAGCGGCCCGGCTCGTTGACGAGCTGCACCGTGCGGCCATCGAAGGTCGTCGCGGACAGCGTCGCGCCCGGCGAGCCCTGCGGGTTCGGCCACACGAAGTTGGTCCACTGCGGCGGCGTGTTGCGGTAGCGCAGTTGCTGGCCGTCGATCGCGATCGTGTATTCCGTCGTGCCCGTGCTCGGTTGCGGCAGGATCTGGAACACGGTCTGCGGCTCGGCCGACGCGGCCGCGCTGCCGGCGGCGCCGCCGGCGAGCGGTGCGACCCAGCGGGCGAAGCCGTTCGTGAAGTCCGGCGTGAGCCCGATGCCCATGTCGCCCCACGTGCGAGCGGCGAGCGTGTCGCCGCGGCGCACCGCGAGCGGCCCGAGCGTCGTGCCGACGAACTTCGCGATCGAGCCGTCCGGACCGAACACCTGCGCGATCTCGCCGGCGCCGGCCTCGACCTTCGCGTTCGCCGCGAACGGGTACTTCGTCGCGAGCGAGCTCTGGAACGGCTGGTAGACCTGCGCGTTCCACACCTTGTTGACTTCGGCGCTGGCCGGCTGGATCACGACCGCGAACGCCTGCATCAGCGGCCGCACCAGCAGCGGACGCAGCGACTTGCGTTGCGAATCGGTCAGGCCCGTCAGCATCTGCTCGTCGACGAGCTTCAGCGAATCGGCGAGTTCCGAACCGCTGCCGTCGAGCGTCTGCTGCATCAGCTGGCGCGCGCCCGGCCCCGGGTCGCCCTGGTTCTTGATCACGTTGAAGCGCGTGCGGACCTTCGACAGCGACTCCATGTAGCCCTTCAGCATCGACGTGCCGTCATGCGTCGCGACGATCCGCGCGAGCCCGACGAACTCCTGGCCGATCGGACCCATCGGCACCTCGGCCGGATTGCCGTTGATGTCGATGTTGGCCGCCGCCACCTGGCCGGCCTGCGAGCGCGAGAACAGTTGCTTGACCCAGTTCACGACGCCCGTCTGCGCCTTCTTGATCGTCACGTTCGCGAGCGACGGGTTGTCCCACGACGTCTGGTCGTACGCGGTCTCGAGGATCTTGCGGATCGGCGAATCCTGCGGATCGCCGAGGCGGTTCATCCCGTCGACGGCCTGGCCGAAGCTGGTGAAGCCCTGTACCGCGATGCCCTGCATGAACTTCTGCCAGTGCTGCGCGTACTCGGTCTTGTACATGCCGACGAGCGTCTTCTGGATCTGCTCGGGGCTGCCCTCGAGCGTCAGGTCGTCCTGCGTCGACGTGTTGAGCACCCAGTCCTTCGCCTGCAGTTCCTTGGTCGCCGCGTCGCGGATCGCCGGCTGCACGTAGTCGAACCACGCTTCGCGCGTGAACGTGCCCGGAATCGCGTAGCTGCCTGCCACGAGCCCCTGGTTGCCGTCGCCGACGATGCGCGCGATGGTCATCGGCGCGAAGCGGGTCGACGCGCGGGCCTTGATTTCCTCGTAGACGCGCTGGCGGGCCGGCATGCCGCGCACCACGCGGCGCAGGTTCTCGCGGGTCTGGTCGACGAGCGCGAGGTTCGCGTCGATCATCGGCCAGTCATTGTCGTTCACGCGCGACAGGTAGAACGAGATCATGCGCTCGGCGCTCCTGATCATCTCGTCGCGCGGCATGTTGCCGCGATTTGTCTCGAGCCAGCCGCGCCAGAAGCGGGCGAGCTGGTCGGTCAGGTGTGCCTGTTCGACGTGACGCTTGTCGGACAGCATCAGGTACGTCTTCAGCGCGTTGTAGGCGTCCTGCACGTTGGTCGGCGACGCGTCGCTGTAGAGGCCGCCCTGCGGCGCGGCCGCCTGTTGCGGGGCGGCGGCCGGTGCGGCGGCCGACGCGGCCAGCACGGCGCCGGCCTGCGGCGCGGCGCCTGCCGCGTTCGTCGAGACCGCCAGCGTGCCGCCCTGCACGGCGCCCGATTCGGGCGGGCGCGTCATCGGCACGAGCTGGTCGGGGTGCGCGTTCACGTCCTTCATGAACGACGCGAGGTTCTGCGACACCGGGGCCAGCAGGATCTGGCGCACGCCGTTGTAGTACTCGGTCAGCAGGTGTTGCTCGAGACGGTCGCCCTGGTACAGGCCGAGCGACACCGACATCGGCTTGTCGCGGCGGAACTGTTCGAGCTGCTCGATCCGGTCCTCGAGGATGTCCATCGCCTGCAGGCGCGACTGCAGGTCGTTGCGGCCTTGCTGCAGGCGCGTGACGTTGTCGAGGTCGGCCTGCACGTTCGCGACGAGCTGCTGGTTGCCGATCGTCGACCAGGTCCAGCCGCCGAGCGCGAGCGCGAGCGCCGCGACGAAGCCGAAGAAGGTCGCGTAGCGCAGCCGGGTCTTGGTCGGGCTCGCAAACTGGCGCACCGTCTGACGATCCGCGAAGATCACCTTCGAGAACAGGTCGCGCAGGAAGAAGCCGTTCTTCGAGAACGCGCTGTGCGGCTTCGGCAGCGCGCTTCCGTCGAGGCCGAAGCGGTGCGCGATGCGCTGCGCGGCCGTGCTGTTGGTTTCGCCTTCCTGCAGCGCGCTGGTGAAGTAGAAGCCGCGGAAGATCGGCTTGTACTGGAACGGGTTGTTCTCGAACAGCGTCGCGAGGAACGCGCGCAGCGACGGCTTGATCGTCGAGAATTCGAGCGGGAAGCTCAACTGGCCCGGCGACAACTGGTTGCCGCGCGACAGCGACAGCTGCGCGACGCTGATTTCCTTCAGCCCTTCGTAGAGTTCCTCGAAGTGCGTGTCGAACTGCGCGACGACGTCACGCTTGTCGTCGGGCTCGTAGGGCAGGGTGGCGCCCCACACGCGGTCGTACTCGTGCTTGTCGCTGCTGCTGAAGAATTCGGTGAAGCCGGTGATCAGGTCGGCCTTCGTGAACATCACGTAGACCGGCGCGAACACTTCCAGCTTTTCCGTCAGCTCCTGAACGCGCTGGCGGAGGTTCTTCGCGAGGTTGATCGCGAATTCGGGGCGGTTGCCGGTGAGTTCGGCGATGCTCGCCGTGACGATGATGCCGTTGATCGGCGCCTTCGGACGGTAGCGCTTGAGCAGCCCGAGGAAGCCGAGCCATTCGCTGCGGTCTTCCTCGTGCACCGAATAGCGGCCGGCCGTGTCGAGCAGGATCCCTTCGGTCGTGAAGAACCAGTCGCAGTTACGCGTGCCGCCGATGCCGTGGATCACGGCGCTGTTCTTGTCCGCGAACGGGAACTGCAGGCCGGAGTTGAGCACGGCGCTGCTCTTGCCCGCGGCCGGGTTGCCGATCACGATGTACCACGGCAGCTCGTACAGCGCGGAGCCGCCCGACACCTGGCCGATCTTCGACGTCTTGATCGTCTTCACCGCATCCGACAGGCGCGTGCGCAGTACGTCGAGATCGGCCGTCTTCGCGTCCGGCGCGAGCGCGGCGGCGGCCGGTGCGGCGATCTTGCCGGTTTCCGCCTGCTCTTCCAGCACCTGGCCGAGCTGCTGGTTCGCGCGCTTCACGCGCCAGCGGCGCCACAGCGCGACGACGAGCCACAGCGCGAGGACCGCCGCGAATGCGATCGCCGCCCACAGGAGCGGCAACTGCAGCATGTCGGCGACGATGAACAGGATGGCCGCTAGCGCGACGATCCCGACGATCGAGAGCGTACGCGGATGAGTCAGCACGTTGAGGATGCGTTGCATAGGACGTTCAGGTTCCGGTGCGATTCGGTGAGGCGACGCAGGCGCGCCGAGCGGCAAGGGTGGCGCCGCGATGTGTCGCCATGCTGTCAAACGGGATGAAGGAGGAGGCTGGCATCAACGCGCTCGCGGCATCGGAGAAGGCGCGCGCATTAACGAAAGGACGCTGTGAGATTTAAAACGGAAGCGGCGGCCGGAAAAAATCGCGCACCGGAATGCCCGATTGTTTGCGCCGCCCAGATCGTTTCCTGCCGGGTGATTAAAAAGCCCCATGCCGCCCTCATTATTTCTTGTCCGGCAGCCCTGGCTAGCTGCCGCGTCCCAGTTTAAAACCGGGTTTATGGTATTCCACGTGCCCGAGATCCATCATTTTCCATCGGCCGCCCCAGGTCAGGCCGACTTGCTCGGCGACCTGGCCGTACAACTGGTAGCCGCGCATCGCCCACGGATCTTTCTCGGAAATGACCAGCTTGCCGTCGCGCAGGAATGCGTTATCGGCCGCCAGCCCGAATTGGTGATAACTCTGGAAGGCTGCCGCGTTGGTCACGTTGCTGCCCATCTGTGCCAGCCGGTTCTGCCGTTCCGGGCTCCGGTAACCTTCCAGCAACGCCATTTCATAACCGTGCTGTTCGTGCATGATCTTGTAGACCAGCAGCAAACGCGTACGGAAATCCGGGTCCAGCAGGTTCCAGTCGCGGCTCGCATCCTTCAGCGCCGGGCGGACCTGTTCGACTTCCTTGGTGGCGAAGACTTCCGGCGGCAGCGGCGGGGGCGGCACGAGTTGCTCGCCCTGCAGCAACGCGGCGATTTTCTCGTCGGGCACGCGCGCCGTGTCGTCGTACTGGAACAATTGCCGGCCGCGTAACGCAATGGCGACCAATGGCGGCGTCGCAAGAATACCTGCCGATACCATAATCATCAAGCGCCGCCGAACCAGTAAATTTTGCACATCGCTTAATGCGCCGCGCGTCGCGCTTGCCGATTTAACAATCTGACTCCGCGTGCGCGCGGCGCGATCGTTCGCACGACGCGTAAGGCGGCCGTGAAACTGGGCGACGGATTCAAAAACGGTCGCGCGGATACCCGGTAAAAGCAACAGTGCCGCGACGGCGACGGCAAGGGCGAAATAGGCGACGAGTGCGACGGCTATCAACGAAATCCCCGGAAATTGGAATTGATTGTGTTTTGCAATGCTTGCTCTTAGAATCAGGCTGCTTCGAGAGGCCGGGCTATATTATCGCGGTGAATTAAACCAGGATTCAATGAGACGCTGAATGAGTGCGCCGGAAAATTCAAATTCGAAAACTCCGCCCAGCCTGCTGTCCGATACTAAACCGGCAGGCGAGGGAGGACCTCGGCAGTCGCGCATTCTCGCGGATCTGGAAGGGCGTGTCACGCCGCCCGCCGAGCCGCCGCGCCGTTCGCTGAAGGCGCCGATCGCCGCCGTGGTGGCGTTGGTCGTGGCCGTCGGCGGCTGGGGCGCGTGGCGCATGCAGCAGTCGTCGGGCGAACGGCCCGCGGTCGTCGCGGCTGCGCCCGCACCCGCGGCGGCCGCGCCGGACAAGGCCGCACCGGCCAGCGGCGCCGCCGTACAGGTCGCGCAGAACGGCGCATCCGCCGCGTCGGCCGTGCAACCGGCCACGATCGTCAACGACGATTCGGCGTCCCAGGCCGTTGCATCGGCTTCGGCCGCGTCTGCCGCGGACAACAGCCGCCTGTCGCGCGCGCTTGCCAACGGCGCCGACGACGCATCGGGCGCGGCCACGGCCGGCGCAGCCGCAACGGCGGCCGCCGCGGTGGCGACGGCCAAGACGGCGAAGGCCGACGCGTCGAAGAGCACGAAGGTCGCCGCGCACGGCAAAACCGACACGAAAGAGGCGAAGGCCGACACGAAGGCCGACACGAAGGCCGAAGCCCGCAAGCATCGCAAGGAACAGCAGGCCGAGCTCGCGCAGGCGAAGAAGCGCCGCGACGCGACGCCGACCCGAACCGCGAAGGCGGGCGGCAAGGACGATCCGGATGCCGATCTGCTCGCCGCGCTCGTCGCGCGCACGAAGCCGGCCGACAAGAAACTCGCCGCGCAGAAGGGGCAGGCCGTGCCGACCAAGACGGCGGCGGCGACCGGCGGCTCGCTGGCGTCGCGCGTGAAGGAGTGTTCGGAGCGCGGTTTCTTCGAGGATCAGCTGTGCCGCTGGCGCGTGTGCGACGGCCACTGGGGCAAGGATCCCGCGTGCCCGAGCGCCGCGCAGTCGGAGACGCGGCAGTAACGCGTGCCGCGCACGCCGCGATGTCTTTCCCGTCAGCGCCGCCCAATGGGCGGCGCGTTGTTTTCGGGGCAAGGAGCGGCTGCCGGTAGGATGCCGCGTGACACTGTCACGAGCGCGTCACGCCCGTCGGGCATACGTTTCCTATCTTTTCCCGGCGCGGGCCCGCGACCCGCGATGTGCGGCGTGCCGCGCGCCGCACGACCTTCGACACGATGGATCTGATCGTACAGACTTACGGCGCCGATACGTCCGGCATGGTGTGCGGATTCCGCTTCGTTCCGGGCGGCGCCGGCGCGATGCTCGATGCCGACGCGGCCGCCGCGTGGTTGCGCACGTGCCGCGAGCACGGCGCGGCCGCGTCGGGCGATTTCGTCTGGCTGCATTTCAATCTTGCGCATGGCGCGAGCGAGCGCTGGATGCGTACGCATCTCGGGCTGCCCGACAGCTTCTTCGAATTCCTGCACGAAGGCTCGCGCTCGACGCGCATCGAGCAGGAGGACGGCGCGTTGCGCGCGGTCGTCAACGACGTGATGTTCAATCTCGAGCTCACGCCGTCGGAGATCGCGACGCTGTTCGTCCACGTCGAGCGGCGCATCATGGTGACCGCGCGGCTCAAGCCGCTGCGCTCGGTCGACACGCTGCGCGCGTGCGTGCGCGACGGCGAGCAATTCCGCTCGCCCGCGGAACTGCTCGTGCACCTGCTGCGCGACCAGGCCGACCTGCTGATCCAGATCATGCGGCGCACGAGCGTCGATGTCGACCGCATCGAGGATCGCTTCCTGTCGCAGCGGCTCACGTCGAGCCGCATCGACCTCGGCGCGATGCGCCGCACGCTGACGCGCCTGCAGCGCATGCTCGCGCCGGAGCCCGGGTCGATCTTCCGGCTGCTCGCGAAGCCGCCCGCGTGGCTGCACACGGAAGACGTGCAGGAACTGCGCGAGTCGACCGAGGAATTCTCGCTGGTGCTCGCCGATCTGTCGGGACTCAACGAGCGCATCAAGCTGCTGCAGGAAGAGATCGGCTCGCGCCTGGACGAGCAGAACAACCGGACGCTGTTCACGCTGACGCTCGTCACCGTGATCGCGCTGCCGATCAACATCGTCGCGGGCTTCTTCGGGATGAACGTCGGCGGCGTGCCGTTCTCGGAGAACAAGCACGGCTTCTGGCTGATGGTGCTGCTCGTCGCGGGTTTCACCGCGCTGGCCGCGTGGTGGGCGTTCCGGCGCCGTGACGATCGCTAGCGCGGCATTCGAGCATCGCATCGACGCGGCAGCGCGTTTCGCGCCCGCGCCCGCGCCGGACGGCATGAAAAAAGGGCCTCGCGTGCGAGGCCCGTCAACAGGTCGGAGAAACCGGTACGCCGGCCGGCGCCGCGGGTGGCGCGGCGTCGGCCGGATCCGCACCGTTACTGCGTCACTACCTTGCGCGGCTTGAAGATGCCCTGGTATTGCCGTGCCGGGCGTTCCTTCGTCACCGGTTCGATGCCGCCGAAGGTCGGCGTCTGGCGCAGCTTCATCGCGGCCGGCGAAGCGACCGAGCCGATCGACGTCGAGCGCGAGGCCGGCGCGAGGTTGTTCGCGACGAGCAGCGCCGCTTCGCTCTTCAGGTTCGCCAGCAGCACCGGATCGGTCGAGCCGTTGACCTGCGTGAGCAGCCCGCTCCAGGCCGCGTCGCTGTAGTTCACGACGTAGTAGTCGAGACCGCTCGGGTCGGCGACCACGCCCGTGCAGCCGTCGATCCGCGTCTGCGCCTGCGTATCCTTCAGCGCGAGCGTCGTGTGTTTCGCGAGCCCCTGGCCGTACGCGAGCGTGATCGGCACCGTCCACTGCAGGCCCGGATACGCGTTCTTGTTCGGGAACGGCTGCTGTTTCAGCGTGACGACCGTCTGGTTCTTCGTCATGTCGCACTGCGTGTCGAGCGAGATCAGCGGCACGCCGGTCTGACGCACGTAGCTGTCGCCGATCGGGCCGACCGCCTGGCCGCTTTCCTTCGACAGCGCATCCCACAGACGCTTCGGCGTCCCGTTGCCGAACGAGTAGTCGACGAGGTACTGCTGAAGCCCCTTGCGCAGGGTCTGCTCGCCGAGATAGTTCTCGAGCGTCTTCAGCACGTGGCCGCCCTTGTCGTACGTGAACGCGCTGGCGCTCAGCACGAAGTCGTTCGACGCCCAGTCGTTGAAGTTCGGCGCGACCGGGAACGCGTTCGGGCCGATGTCACGATTGATGACGCGGTACTTGTTCTTCACCTGGTCGAGCCAGCTGAACTCGTCGGGGAAGAACTGGATCGTGGTCTTCGTCTCGAAGAACGTCGCGAACGATTCGTTGAGCCACACGTTGTCCCACCAGTCGGTCGTCACGAGATCGCCGAACCACTGGTGCGCCACTTCGTGCGTCAGCACTTCGTTGCCGTAGTGCGACATCGGCTGGCCCGGCTGCGGCAGGATGTCGTCGGCGAACTCGAGGATCGAGCCCCAGTTCTCCATCCCGCCGAAGTTCAGGTCCTTCTGCTCCTTGAACGCGTCGTTCGCGGCCACCGTGTCGAACTTCGTGAGCGGCAGCGCGATACCCGTGTAGCGGTAGTAGAAGTCGAGCGCCTGCTTGGTGCGGTCCATCGCCGGCTTCGCCCACTCGCTCATGCCCGGCGGCGTGAACACGCGCAGGTGCAGGCCGCCCTTGCCGCCCGGCAGCGGGCTCGTGAAGTCGTCCTCGTAGGTGTCGAACATGCCGCCGCCGAAGAACAGCAGGTACGACGGCATCGGCGGGGTCTTCTCGAACTGCACGAGCTTGTAGCCGCCGCCGACGTTGGTCGACGGCTTCTCGGCCGCGTTCGACACGACGCGCCAGCTTTGCGGCACTTCGGCCGTCACTTCATAGGTCGGGCGGAACGCCGGCTCGTCCCAGCCCGGGAACCACTGGCGCGACAGGTTGGTTTCGCCCTGCGTCAGGATCGCGCCGCTCGTCTTGCCGTCGGTGCCCTTCAGGTCGACGCGAAACACGCCTTCCGCGGCCGAGCAGCCCGGATACGGATCGTCGCCGCAGCTGCCGCCCGTTTGCGTGGCCGGATCGTCGTACGACTTGAAGTTGATGATGCCCGACCACTCCATGTGCAGCGAATAGTTGCCCGGCGCGATCGTGCCGGCGACGGGGCGCAACTGATAGAAGTCGCCCTTGTCCTGCGGCGTCGCGATCAGCTGGATGTTGCCCGGCTGCAGCGTGATGCGGCCGTTGGTGAACTTGATCCGGTGGCCGGCGATCACGATGTTGTTGACCGGCTTCAGCACCTTGATCTCGACGTCGGCGCGGCCGTCGAACGCGTTCAGCGCTTCGTTCGGGCGGAACCACAGCCGGTAGTTCACGGGCACCACGGTGTCCGGCAGTTCGACAGGCGGGACGCTCTTGTCGACGTTCGATGCGCTCGGCGGCGCGGTGACGGCGGGCGACGAGCCCGTGTGCGGCGCGCCGGCGGAGCTGAGCGCGGAAGCGGAGCCCGCACCGCCGTCGTCGCCGCCGCACCCGGCGAGCGCGAGTGCGGCGACGAGCGGCAGATAACGCATCTTGCGAATATGAATCGACATGACTGAATCCTCGATTGTTGAAAGAATCGTTCAGTGCTGCGAAAACGCCGGCAAAAGCAATCCCCTCGCCGTTTAATCAACAGCGAAAAAATGCCAATGACGGATTATTCGAAAAGACGGCGGCCGACTACGTGAAGGTAATCATGGTTTACTGCCCCCTCTGAATTTCCGGATGTCGGTTAACTGGCCGGTTCAAAATGGCCGCACGCGTGTTGTACTGAATTGATTTCGCGCGCACGACACGGGGCCGCACGCCCGGCGCGGGCGCGCAATCCCTTTGAACCGACGACCTACGGGGCTGGCCGGGCCAGTCCGCAGGACGGAAGGACAGCGTGTCGCCATCCCGTAAATTCGCCGTCATGCGGCTTCAAGGTTTGTCGGCTTGCTCCAAGGATGCGTAAATATACTTGATGGTTTTGGGTAAAGGAAACGAAAAATTTAGAAAGAGCATCTATTGAATTCCGAGCGCTTCATTGAATGCTGAAAGTCATTAATGCGCTTTCCGTTTAGCTGGCGATTTCGTAGTTTTAATCTATTAACAATCTTGCGCCGCCGCGAAAACTACGAAATCCGGTGAAGGGCGGCACGGTCGGTACAATGCATCGACGATCCCGTTCACCGATTGCCGCGAGGAGACTGTCCCATGCCACGAGCCCTGTTCCGTATCGCGCCGCTGCGCGTCGTGCTGCTGCTGTTCGCTGCCGTGTTCGTGCTGGGTGGTTGCGCGGGGCTCACGCGCGAGCCGGTGCGCGTGTCGGTCGCCGGGCTCGACCCGCTCGTCGGGCAGGGCCTCGAGATGCGCTTCAGCCTGAAGTTGCGCGTGCAGAACCCGAACGATGCGCCGATCGACTACGACGGCATCTCGGTCGCGCTCGACCTGAACGGCACGCCGTTCGCGAGCGGCGTCAGCGATCGGGCGGGCACCGTGCCGCGGTTCGGCGAGGCCGTGCTCGACGTGCCGGTTTCGGTATCGGCCTTCGCGGCCGCGCGGCAGGCGTGGAACCTGCCCGGCGCGGCCGCGAACGGCGAGCTGCCGTATGCGCTGCGCGGCCGGCTCGCCGGCAGCGTGCTGGGCACCGTGCACTTCAGCGACGCGGGCACGCTGCGTCTGCCGACCCTGCCGGGGTGGGGCGGCTAGATCGTCCGATCGAAATTCAACATCGGCTAAATGCGTCGAAATATTTACTATTTAACAGTCTTTAACGCCTATCTCCGTGGAATGTCGACTTTCGTCGACGTGCCCCCTTACACTTGGCGATGTCCGAGGGTCGGACATTCTTTTAGGGGAAATCCATGGCGGCAAAATTCGAGCTCAAGAAGGCCACGAACGGTCAGTACTACTTCCACCTGAAGTCGGCGAACGGCGAGATCATCCTCGCGAGCGAGCGGTACGAGGAGAAAAGCGGCGCGAGAAACGGGATTGCGTCCGTGCGGGAAAATGCGCCGCTCGATGAGCGTTACGAGCGCAAGCTCGCCCACAACGGGGAGCCGATGTTCAATCTGAAGGCGGCCAACCACCAGGTCATCGGCACGAGCGAGACGTACAGCAGCGTGCAGGCGCGCGAGAACGGCATCGCGGCCGTCAAGCGCGATGCGCCCGTTGCGGAAACCTTCGATCTCGTCTGATCGACGGTTGCGCCGCGACGAACGCTTGCGGGCGGCCGTCGCGGCGCTCGTTTTGCCGGGTCGGGCAAAGCGCGGTATGGTGTGGTCCGCGCGGCGAATTCTCGCCGCCGTTGAAGCCAACCGTACCGAGTTCGCGTGACCGATTCCCCCGTTTTCCACTGGACCGACGCCGACGGCGTCGATCATGCCGTGCGCTGGCGCTCCGAAGCCGGCGTGCCACCGCCGAAGCGCGCGGTGCCCGCCGACGACCGTCTCACCGCCGACGCAGCCTACCGCCTCGCCTGCGAAGGCACCGCGCTCGTCTGGCAGGGCGACTTCCAGAATGCGCGCCAGCTCGTGCAGGCGATGGCGCGCCGTGTCGAACGCAAGCCGAAGAAGGCGAAAGCCGCGGCCGGCGTCGATGCATTCAACCTGCATCGTCTCGCGCAATCGCAGCGCGCCCGCACGCTCGGCATGCTGCTGATCCCGCTCGACGCCGATTACACGATCCCGCTGCGCCGCGCGCCCGACGTGCGTGCGGCCTGCGAGGAGGCGTACGGCCCCGGCGGCGCGCCGTCGGTCGTGTCGCTGCGCGAATTGCTCGGCCTCGTCGGCGCGCATGAATGGCGCAAGAAGGGCGTGCCGATCCCGGCGCTCGGCGGCGCGCCGATCCATCCGCACTACGGCGTGTTCTCGCCGGTGCGCGGCGAATACGTGGAGCTCGTCGCGCGTGCGCCGCTGCCGGCGACGTCGCTCGCGTTCGATATCGGCACGGGCACCGGCGTGCTGGCGGCGGTGCTCGCGTCGCGCGGCGTCGAGCGCATCGTCGCGACCGACCAGGATCCGCGCGCGCTGGCTTGCGCGCGTGAGAACGTCGCGCGGCTCGGGCACGCGGGCCAGGTCGATATCGTCGAGGCCGACCTGTTTCCTCCCGGCCGCGCGCCGCTCGTGGTCTGCAACCCGCCGTGGGTGCCGGCCCGGCCGAGCGCGCCGATCGAATACGCGGTCTACGACCCGGACAGCCGCATGCTGCGCAGTTTCCTCGCAGGGCTGGCCGCGCATCTGGAGCCGGGCGGCGAGGGCTGGCTGATCCTGTCCGATTTCGCCGAGCATCTCGGCCTGCGGCCGCGCGAAACCTTGCTGCAGTGGATCGACGAAGCCGGCCTCGTCGTGCTCGGCCGCGACGACATCCGCCCCGCGCATCCGAAGTCGACGGACGCCGACGATCCGCTGCATGCGGCGCGTCGCGCCGAGGTCACGTCGCTGTGGCGGCTCGGCGCCCGGGCCTGACCGCGTATTTTCGGTAAACTACCGCCATTCCTCACGAATTCCCGCCGCCGGGCCGTGGTCGACAGACCGTGGCCCGGCGGCGCTTCACGATGTCGAACAAAACCCATGAAATCCGTCCGGAGCAGTCCGTCGAGCTGCTGAAGGAACTGCACATCCTCACCCGCGACGGGAAGCTGAACCAGGACAGCCGCCGCAAGCTGAAGCAGGTGTATCACCTGTTCCAGTTCATCGAGCCGCTGCTCGCCGGCGTGCAGGCCGACAAGGGTCAGGTGACGCTCGTCGATCACGGCGCCGGCAAGTCGTATCTCGGCTTCATCCTGTACGACCTGTTCTTCAAGCAGCAGCCGGGGCACGGCACGCCGGCGTTCGCGTCGCACGTGTACGGCATCGAGACGCGCGAGGAGCTCGTCACGCGTTCGACCGAGCTTGCCGCGCGGCTCGGGTTCGGCGGCATGTCGTTCCTGAACCTGTCGGTCGCCGATTCGATCGCGTCGCCGCAACTGCCCGAAACGGTCGACGTCGTCACCGCGCTGCACGCGTGCGACACGGCGACCGACGACGCAATCCGCTTCGCGCTCGCGAAGCGCGCGCAGCACATCGTGCTGGTGCCGTGCTGCCAGGCGGAAGTCGCGGGCGTGCTGCGCAGGAACAAGGGCAAGTCGCTCGCGAATGCGCTGACCGAGGTGTGGCGCCATCCGCTGCATACGCGCGAATTCGGCAGCCAGATCACCAACGTGCTGCGCTGCCTGCAGCTCGAGGCGCACGGCTACCAGGTCAGCGTGACCGAGCTGGTCGGCTGGGAGCATTCGATGAAGAACGAGCTGATCATCGCGCAGTACAAGAACCTGCCGCGCCGCAAGCCCGGCGAGCGGCTGAACGAGATCCTCGGAATGTTCGGGCTCGCCGAACTGAACGAGCGCTTCTTCGTCGCGCAAGCCGCCGCCGCGGGCGACGACATCGTCGAGCCGGCCGAAGGCTGACGCGCGAGCGCGTGGGCGGCGCGGGCATGGCGTCCGCGCCGCCCCGTTGCACGCCGTGTCACACGTCGTCGCCCGGCCGGCGCATCCATTCGCGCCAGCCTTCGTGGCCGAGGCGGCGTAGGGTTTCCTGATTCTTTTCGTAGATCGCGGACGCGTCCGGGAACGCGTCGACCGCGCGCGCGATGCTGTCCTCGCGCAGCAGGTGCAGGATCGGATAGGGTGCGCGGTTCGTGTAGTTCTCGATGTCGTCGGGTTCGGTGCCTTCGAATTGGTAGTGCGGATGGAAGCTCGCGATCTGCAGCACGCCGTCGAGCCGCAATTGCCGCACGAGCCGCTCGGCAAAGAACAGCGCATCGTTGTAGTCGACGAAATCGGCGAACGCGCGCGGGTAGATCACGAGTGTCGTATCGACCTGTTGCGGGTCCGCCGCTTCCAGTGCACGCAGCTCGGTTTCGAGTTCGGCGAGCGCGTCCTCCAGCGTCGTCGCTTCGCTGATCGCGTAGCGCACCTGTTCCTTCACGTAGACGCTTTTCGCGAACGGGCATAGGTTGAGCCCGATCACCGCGCGCGCGAGCCAGTGCCGCGTGGCGGCGAGGATGTCGTCGTGCGAGTCGGGGCGGGTGTCGGTCATCGTGATACCAGTCGGGCGGAAGGGCAAAAAGGGCGAAGAGGGCGAAAAAGGCGAAAAGGGCGGCATTGTAGCGGGCGCGCCGGGGACGAACGCGCGCGACCCGTCACGCGCAGGCCGCTTCGATCAACTGCGTGACGAGCGCGGGCGCAATGCCGATCGGCGTTTCGCCGTGCCGGTAGGTCTGGCTCGCCGCGTAGATGCCTTCGACCACCAGCGCGAGCGCATCGGCCAGCGCCTTCGGCTGTCGCGCACCGGCGCCTTCGCAAAGCGCGACGAGCCGTTTCATCAACTGCTCCTTGTTCTGCGCGACGCGTTCGCGCGCCGGGTGCGACGCATCCGGGAATTCGGCGGCGACGTTGACGAACGGGCAGCCGCGATAGTCCTTTTGCGTCGCACGCTCGGCGAGATCGACGAAGTACTGGATCAACTGCGCCTTCGGCTGCCCCGGATGCTTCGCGGCGCTCGTGTCGAGCCGCTCGAAGAAGCACGCGTCCATCCGTTCCAGATACGCGAGGATCAGCTCGTCCTTCGACGAGAACTGGCGATACAGGCTCATCTTGTTGACGCCCGCGCGTTCCACCACGGCCTCGACGCCGACCGCTCGCACGCCTTCCCTGTAAAACAGCTCCTCGGCGGCACGCAGCAGGTGCTCCTGCGCGGTGGCGCCGTCGATTTGCCGGCGCGTGCGCCGCGCCAGCGGTTTGGCGACCTCGATGCCCGACATGATGACCCTCGACTACGTGGTGAATTGCTTGACATGTTACCGACTGGTAACTACGATCGCAACACACTTGTGACCGACCGGTAACAATGCCGGCCGGATCGACGGAAAATGCCAAGCATCGGCCCGGGTCAGCCGATGCGGTGTGCGGCGGAGGTGGCCTGGCGGGGCGGGGCAGGCGCGATGGCGCCGGAGCCGCCAACTGGAGAACGCGAAGATGAACTGGGCAGTGACACGAATCGGCGGGCGCTTCCATTACGGATGGCTCGCGGCGGCGGTGGTATTCCTGATCCTGCTGGCGGCGGCCGGCACACGCGCGACGCCGAGCGTGCTGATGGTGCCGCTCGAACGCGAGCTCGGCTGGAGCCGGGCGGCGATTTCGCTGGCGATTTCGGTGAACATCGCGCTGTACGGCCTGACGGGCCCGTTCGCGGCCGCCGCGATGCAGCGCTTCGGGCTGCGGCCGACGATCCTCACCGCGCTCGTGACGATGAGCGCGGGCGTCGCGCTGTCGTCGATGATGACGCAGAGCTGGCAGATGGTGGCGATCTGGGGCCTGATGGTCGGCAGCTCGACGGGCGTCGTCGCGCTGACGCTGTCCGCGACCTTCGTCACGCGCTGGTTCCATGCGCGGCGCGGCCTCGTGATGGGGATCCTGACCGCGAGCACGGCCACCGGCCAGCTCGTGTTCCTGCCGATGCTCGCGGCGATCGCGCAGCGCCACGGCTGGCGGCCGGTCGTGCTGGTCGTTGCGGTGGCGGCCGCGATCGTGATTCCGCTCGTCGCGTTCCTGCTGCCCGAGCGGCCGGCCGACGTGCAGTTGCGCCCGTACGGCGAGCCGGCCGATGCGCCGTCCGCGCCCGATGCGACGAAGGAGAACCCGCTCGCGGTCGCGTTCCGCACGCTGCTGATGGCGAGCCGCTCTCGCGACTTCTGGCTGCTGTTCTTCAGCTTCTTCATCTGCGGCGCGAGCACCAACGGCTATGTCGGCACGCACCTGATCGCGATGTGCAGCGACTACGGGATGACCGAAGTGCAGGGCGCGTCGCTGCTCGCGGCGATGGGCGTGTTCGACCTCTTCGGCACGACGCTGTCGGGGTGGCTGTCCGACCGTTACGACAACCGCGTGCTGCTGTTCTGGTATTACGGGCTGCGCGGGCTGTCGCTGATCTACCTGCCGCATGCGTTCGGGATCGACTTCTTCGGGCTGCCGCTGTTCGCGATGTTCTACGGGCTCGACTGGATCGCGACCGTGCCGCCCACCGTACGGCTCGCGACCGACGTGTTCGGCAAGGCCGCGGCGCCGGTCGTGTTCGGCTGGATCGTCGCCGGCCACCAGCTCGGCGCGGCGTTCGCGGCGCTCGGCGCGGGGCTGCTGCGGGCGAGCCTCGGCACCTATACGATTGCGTCGATGATCTCGGGCGGCTTGTGCATCGTCGGGGCGCTGATCGTGCTGCGGATCAACCGCGGACCGTCGCGCGCGGCCGCGCAGGCAGCCTGATCGCGGCGGCCCGGCCGGCCGTACAGGCTGCGGCCGGCCATTGCACACCAGGAGATTTGCATGGCGCGGCGGGATCGGGCGCGCAATCGCTCAAGCGGGTATGCTTGCGGTTCGCCGGGCGTTCGCGCCCCTTCATCGATGTCAGCGAGGAACCGCATGTCCGTCAAACCTGCTCCCACCACTGTTTCGATTCACGATCTGATCGCGGGCCGCTGGAGCCCGCGCGCGTATTCGGACGAACCCGTCAGCGCCGGCGATCTCCACGCGGTGCTCGAAGCGGCGCGCTGGGCGCCGTCCGCGTACAACGCGCAGCCGTGGCGTTTCATCGTATTCGAACGCGCCCAGGACGAAGACGCGTTCAAGCGCGCGTTCGCGACGCTGGTGCCGTTCAACCAGGGCTGGAATGCGCCGGCGCCGGTGCTGATCGCGGTCACCGCGCACACGTTGACGCCGAAGGGCGAGCCGGCGCCGACCGCGCTGTACGACGCCGGCGCCGCCGCGATGTCGCTGGTGCTGCAGGCGCACGCGCTCGGCCTCGCCGCGCACCAGATGAGCGGGTTCGACGCGAAGGCGTTCCGCGACGCGTTCGCGATTCCGGCGGACGTCGCGATCGCGTCGATCATCTCGCTCGGCCACTACGGCAACGTCGACAAGCTCGATCCCGTGCTGCGCGATCGCGAGAAGGCGCCGCGTACGCGCCATGCGATCGGCGAAGTCGTCTACGCGGGTGCGTGGAAGAAGAGCTTCGACGCGGCGGCCTGACCCCGCGGGCGGGCAGGCTGCGTCGCGCGTCCTGTCCGCGCATGTTCCCGGTGCGCCACGCCGCGCGCCGTTGCCGCCGGCGCCCGTTGCGCGGCGCTGGTGGCCGGCCCCGGTTGTGATCCCGCGGGCTTCATGTTAAAAAGCCGGTCCTTTCCGTTTTCGCGCCGGCCTGCTGCGGCAATTTCCCATGACTTACTGCGCGATCGATTTCGGCACGTCCAATTCCGCCGTGGCGCTGCCCGACGGCGATGGCATGCGCCTCGCGCCCGTCGAGGGCGACCACCTGACGCTGCCCACCGCGATCTTCTTCAACAACGACGAAGAGACGGTCGAATACGGCCGGGCGGCGCTGGCCTCCTATATCGACGGTTTCGACGGCCGGCTGATGCGCTCGATGAAGAGCATTCTCGGCTCGCCGCTCGCGGAAACGACGACCGACCTGGGCGACGGCAGTGCGATCGCGTACACCGAAATCATCGCGCGCTTCCTGACGCACCTGAAGCGCAAGGCCGAAGCGCGCGCGGGCGCGCCGATCGGCCGCGCGGTGCTCGGCCGGCCGGTGTTCTTCGTCGACGACGATCCGCGCGCCGACCGCCTCGCCCAGGATCAGCTCGAGGCGGCCGCGCGATCGGTCGGCTTCGCGGACGTGCACTTCCAGTACGAACCGATCGCCGCCGCGTTCGACTACGAATCGCGCCAGCCGGCCGAGCGTCTGGTGCTCGTCGCCGACATCGGCGGCGGCACGTCCGACTTCTCGCTGGTGCGCGTCGGCCCGGAGCGGATGGCGCGGCTCGAGCGCAAGGACGACGTGCTCGCGCACCACGGCGTGCACGTCGCGGGCACCGACTACGACCGGCGTGTCGAGCTGGCGGCGATCCTGCCCGCATTCGGCTACCGTTCGCTCGACCCGGAAGGGCGCGAGCTGCCGAACAAGATCTACTTCGATCTCGCGACCTGGCACCTGATCAACACCGTCTACACGCCGAAGCGGGTCGGCGAGCTGAAGCTGATGAAGCACCTGTACCAGGATGTGCGGCAGTACGACCGGCTGACGAGCGTGGTCGAGCAGCGGCTCGGGCACGCGCTGATGGCGCGCGCGGAAGAAGCGAAGATCGGCGTCGCGGCGGGCGGGGAGACGATGATCGACCTGAACGACGTGGAAGAAGATCTGCTGATCGCGTTCGACGCGGATCGCCTCGTCGACGCGAGTCGGGACGATACCGCGCGCATCGTCGACGCCGCGCGCGAGACGGTGCGGCTCGCGGGCGTCGCGCCGCGCGAGGTCGGTGCGCTGTATTTCACCGGCGGTTCGACGGGGCTCGGGTTCCTGTCGGGCGCGCTCGCCGGCGCGTTCCCGGATGCGCAGCCGGTGTTCGGCGACCGCCTCGCGAGTGTCGCGACGGGGCTCGGCATTCACGCGCAGCGACTATTCGGCTGAATGGCGGGGCGGATATCTTTCACCATGCCGGACGACCGGCGCCCATAAACAAAAAGCCCCGCCGAAGCGGGGCTTTTTTACACGAATGATCGCGCCAAGCTTAGACCGGACGGATGTTCGCAGCTTGCAGACCCTTCGGGCCCGTCTTCACTTCGAATTCAACCTTCTGGTTTTCTTGCAGCGTCTTGAAGCCTTCGACGCGGATTTCCGAGAAGTGCGCGAACAGATCGTCGCCGCCGCCTTCCGGGGTGATGAAGCCGAAGCCCTTTGCGTCATTGAACCACTTGACGGTACCGGTTGCCATGTTACTTGTTCCTAAAAAGATAAAACGGGGCCGAAGCCCATGGTGTGCGGAAAATCAAGGAAGGGGTAATAGGACCAACCGGAGTACCGTTGATGGGCGAACTACGAAAGAACCAATTCACTCGCCACTTGAAATCCTGCGAAGTCCTTTATACGGCTAATCCGTCTGATGGTCAACCGTATTCCCGTGCTCTCAGGGTTATTGCGGAGATCAGGTTTACAAAGCTTGCAAGCCATGCGAATTTTTTGTAGGGGCTGATCGATTTTGGCGCCACGTTCGAGGTGCAACCGTTAAACTACGCGCCGCGTGGACGGGTTGCCCCGATCGAGTGACCCTCCCCCCCAAGAATGCGTGCGCGGTGCTGTCCGAGCCGATCCCGGACCGCAGGCCGACCATGCTTTTTGAGACACAGGAGAGGATGTGAAGAGTTCTATTCAACGGAACATCGGCCCGTTTGCATTGATGCTGACGGGGCTGGGTTCGATTATCGGCTCGGGCTGGCTGTTCGGTGCCTGGAAGGCCGCGAAGATCGCCGGTCCGGCGGCGATCTGCGCATGGATCATCGGCGCGGTCGTGATTCTCGCGATTGCGCTGACGTATGCGGAACTGGGCGCGATGTTTCCCGAGTCGGGCGGCATGGTGCGCTACGCGCGCTACTCGCACGGTTCGCTGGTGGGCTTCATCAGCGCATGGGCCAACTGGATCGCGATCGTATCCGTGATCCCGATCGAGGCCGAAGCGTCGATCCAGTACATGAGCACGTGGCCGTATCCGTGGGCGCATGCACTGTTCGTGAACGGAGAATTGCAGACCCTCGGCCTGCTGCTGTCGGCCGTGCTGGTCGTCATCTACTTCATGCTGAACTACTGGGGCGTCAAGGCCTTCGCGCGGGCGAACACCGCGATCACGATCTTCAAGTTCCTGATCCCCGGCTTGACGATCCTCGGCCTGATGCTGACGAGCTTCCACTCGGAGAACCTCGGCACCGCGTCGAATACGAGCTTCGCGCCGTACGGCTGGTCGGCCGTGCTGACCGCGGTCGCGACGAGCGGCATCGTGTTCGCGTTCAACGGCTTCCAGAGCCCGGTGAACCTGGCCGGCGAAGCGCGCAACCCGTCGCGCAGCGTGCCGTTCGCGGTGATCACGTCGATCCTGCTCGCGCTCGTGATCTACGTGCTGTTGCAAATGGCGTATATCGGTTCGGTGAATCCGGCCGACGTCGCGAAGGGCTGGGCGCACTTCAACTTCTCGTCGCCGTTCGCGGAACTCGCGATCGCGCTGAACCTGAACTGGCTCGCGATCCTGCTGTATGTCGACGCGTTCATCAGCCCGAGCGGCACCGGTACGACCTACATGGCGACGACCACCCGCATGATCTACGCGATGGAGCGCAACAACACGATGCCGAAGATGTTCGGCAACGTGCACCCGATCTACGGCGTGCCGCGCCAGGCGATGTGGTTCAACCTGCTCGTGTCGTTCGTCTTCCTGTTCTTCTTCCGCGGCTGGAGCTCGCTCGCGGCGGTGATCTCGGTCGCGACGGTGATCTCGTACCTGACCGGCCCGATCAGCCTGATGGCGCTGCGCCGTGCGGCGACCGACATCGAGCGTCCGCTGTCGATTCCGCTGATGAAGCTGATCGCACCGTTCGCGTTCGTGTGCGCATCGCTGATCCTGTACTGGGCGAAGTGGCCGCTGACGGGCGAAATCATCCTGCTGATGATCGTCGCGCTGCCGGTGTACTTCTTCTTCCAGGCGAAGTCGGGCTGGACCGGCTGGGGCGCCGACCTGAAGGCCGCATGGTGGCTGGTCGCGTACCTGCCGACGATGGCCGTGCTGTCGCTGATCGGCAGCAAGGAATTCGGCGGTCACGGCGTGCTGCCGTACGGCTGGGACATGCTGGTCGTCGCGGCAATCGCGCTGGTGTTCTACTTCTGGGGCGTGAATACCGGTTACCGGACCCAGTATCTCGACGAGCGCGAGTCGCACGACGAGATCCTCGAAGGGGTCGGTGTCTGACGGCTGACCTGTCGCCGGATTCGGCGGCGGCAGGATGCAGTGACAAAAGCCCGCCCGAGCGATGCTCGGGCGGGCTTTTTGCTGGGCGGGCGGTTGCGCCGCGGATCAGGCGCCGGCGCTCGCGAACACGTAGTTCGTCATCGCGAGCACGCGCTGGTAGGTGCCGAGCGACTGGATGCCGAGCCGGTAGTCGTCGTCCGCCGCGCCGAGCGCCGTGAAGACCGGCAGCAGGTGCTCGTCGGTCGGATGCATCAGCGCCGCGTGCGGCGCCTGCCGACGGTAGTCGAGCAGCGCGTCGACGTCGCGTGCCGCAAGTTTCGCCTCGAACCAGTCCGTGAATTCCGCGACGCGCGGATCCGCATCCTCGGGCGCCGCGCCGAAATCGGCGGCGCGCAGGTTATGCGTGATCTGCCCCGAGCCGATCACCATCACGCCGTCGTCGCGCAGCGGCCGCAGCGCGCGGCCGAGCGCGAAGTGATGCGCGGCGTCCGCGCGCGGCTGGATCGACAGTTGCGCGACCGGCACGTCGGCTTCCGGAAACATCAGCAGCATCGGCACCCACGCGCCGTGATCGAGGCCGTGTTCGGTCGTCGCGGTCGCGATGCCGGCTGCGTTCAGCAGCGCGGCCGCGCGCTCGGCAACGTCGGGTGCGCCGGGCGCCGGATAGCGGATGTCGTACAGCGCCTGCGGGAAACCGTAGAAGTCGTGAATCGTGTCCGGATGCGCGGCGACGCTCGCGACTGGCTGTTGCGTGCCCCAGTGCGCGGACAGCATCAGCACCGCGCGCGGGCGCGGCAATTCGGCGCCGAGGTGCGCGAATGCGCCGGACGGCAGCGCCGGGTCGATCGGCAGCGTCGGGGCGCCGTGGGACAGGTACAGCGAAGGCAAGCGGTTCATGGGGATGACCTGCAAAAGGGTTTGCCTGTGACTATAGGCGTGCACCGTGCATTGATAAATCGGTGAACGGGAATTTGATTGGCGCTTGCTGGTTGATAATCGCTGCGGCGGCAGGCAGTCGAATACCGATTCGCATCCGAAAGTGGGAAATCGAAGGAATTGCAGCGCGATTCGGCGGAGATGTGCGAAAAAGAGGCGCGGTTACTGCGCGTGCCGGATGCCGGCCCACGGCGTCGTGAGCGGCGCGCTGAGCGCGAACAGGTCGAGGACGCGCGTGACGGTCTGATCGACGAGTTCCTCGATCGTCTTCGGCATCGCATAGAACGCGGGCAGCGGCGGAAAGACGATGCCGCCCATTTCGGTGACGGCGGTCATGTTGCGCAGATGCGCGAGGTTGAACGGCGTTTCGCGCACCATCAGCACGAGACGGCGGCGTTCCTTCAGCGTGACGTCGGCCGCGCGCGTGATCAGATTGTCGGACAGCCCGTGCGCGACGCTCGCGAGCGTCTTCATCGAGCAGGGCGCGATCACCATGCCGTCGGTCGCGAACGAGCCCGATGCGATCGTCGCGCCGACGTCGCGCACCGAATGCACGACGTCCGCACGGCTTTCGATATCGGCCTTCGGCAGCTTCAGTTCATGCTGGATGTTGAGCCAGCCGGCGTTCGAAATCAGCAGGTGCGTTTCGACGCCGCCGGCGGCGCGCAGCAGGTCGAGCAGCCGTACGCCGTAAATCGCGCCGGTGGCGCCGGTGATCGCGACGATCAGCCGGCGTGGCGGCGCGCTGGGAGATGCCATCGAAAGGGGACGTTACGCGGCGGCGAACAGTTGCTGCAGTTCGCCCGACTGGTACATCTCCATCATGATGTCCGAGCCGCCGACGAATTCGCCCTTCACGTAGAGCTGCGGGATGGTCGGCCAGTTCGAGAATGCCTTGATGCCCTGGCGGATTTCGTCGTCTTCCAGCACGTTGACCGTCTTGAACTGGTCGACGCCGCAGGCTTTCAGCACCTGCACGGCGCGGCCCGAGAAGCCGCACATCGGGAATTGCGCGTTGCCCTTCATGAAGAGCACGACCTGGTTTTCGTCGACGATTTGCTTGATACGTTGTTGGGTGTCCATGACTGACCTTGCTTTAGCGGGGCGTTAGATCGAAATGATAGCGGATTTCAACCGGGCGGGCCGGGACATCAGCCGGGCAGGCGGCCGCCGGTCGTGCGTTCGATGGCGGCGAGATCGGCGAGCGATTCGACCGCGACGAAGCCGTGCGACGCCAGTATCGCGCGGACGGCTTCGGCTTGGTCGTAGCCGTGCTCGATCCACAGCGTGCCGCCCGGTTTCAGATAGGCGCCGGCGCCCGCGACGATCGTACGGATCGCGCTGAGGCCGTCGGCATCGTCGGTGAGTGCGCCGCGCGGCTCGAAACGCAGGTCGCCTTGCCCGAGGTGCGGATCGTGCTGCGCGATGTACGGCGGGTTGCTGACGATCGTATCGAACGCGAGCGCGGGATCGAGTGCCGCGTACCAGTCGCTCCGCAGCCAGTGCAGCGGGCCGCCGGGGCGCGGCGCGCCGAGCAGCTTGTCGGCATTGCGTTGCGCGACCGCGAGCGCGTCCGGCGAACGGTCGAGCGCCCACACGCGCGCATCGGGACGCTCGGCCGCGATCGACACGGCGATCGCGCCGCTGCCGGTGCCGAGATCGAGCACGGCCGCGTGCGGCAGCCCGTCGATCGCCTCGAGCGCGGCTTCGACGAGCAGCTCGGTTTCGGGGCGCGGGATCAGCACGTCGGGCGTCACATCGAACGGGCGGCCGAAGAACTCGCGCATCCCCACCAGCTGCGCGACGGGCTCGCCGGCGACGCGCCGCGCTTCGAGCGCGCGGTAGCGTTCGACCGCGGCGGCGTCGAGCGGCGCGTCGCCGCGCGTAATCAGTTGCGTGCGGCTCCAGCCGAGCGCGTGCGCGAGCAGCACGCGTGCATCGACCGGGTCGAGCGGCGATGCGCGCAGCAGCGCGTCGGCGGTGGTGTCGGACATCGCGGCCTCAGTCGGCTTCGCCGAGCGACGCGAGCAACTCGGCCTGGTGCTCGGTGACGAGCGCGCCGATCAGTTCGTCGAGATCGCCGTCCATGATCGCCTCGAGCCGATACAGCGTCAGGTTGATCCGGTGGTCGGTCATCCGGCCCTGCGGGAAGTTGTACGTGCGGATTCGTTCGGAACGGTCGCCGGAGCCGATCAGGCTCTTGCGCGTCGCGGCTTCCTTCGCATGCTGCTCGTGATACTGCTTGTCCTTGATGCGCGCGGCGAGCACCTTCAGCGCGCGATCCTTGTTCTTGTGCTGCGAGCGGTCGTCCTGGCATTCGACGACGATCCCGGTCAGGAGGTGCGTGACGCGCACCGCCGAATCGGTCTTGTTGATGTGCTGGCCGCCCGCGCCGGACGCGCGGAACGTATCGATGCGCAGGTCGGCCGGATTGATCTCGACCTCGCCGATCTCGTCGGCTTCCGGCATCACGGCGACCGTGCACGCGGACGTATGGATGCGCCCCTGCGTCTCGGTGGCCGGCACGCGCTGCACGCGATGGCCGCCCGATTCGAACTTCAGGCGCGAATACGCGCCCTGGCCCGCGATCCGCACGATCACTTCCTTATAGCCGCCGAGATCCGACGCGCTCTCCGACATCATCTCGACCTGCCAGCGCTGGCGTTCCGCGAAGCGCAGGTACATGCGCAGCAGGTCCCCCGCGAACAGCGCCGATTCGTCGCCGCCCGCGCCCGCGCGGATTTCGAGGAAGATGTTGCGGTCGTCGTTCGGATCCTTCGGCAGCAGCATCTTCTGCAGCTCGACCTCGAGGCGCGCCATGCCCTCGCGCGCGCTGCGGATTTCGTCTTCCGCGAAATCGCGCATCGACGGATCGGCGAGCAGTTCCTGCGCGGCCGTCTCGTCGCTGCGCGACTGGCGCCATAACGCGTATTGCTCGACGACCGGGCCGAGTTCCGCATGTTCGCGTGTGAGCTTGCGGTACTGGTCGAGGTCGGCCGTGACGTTTTCGCGGCTCAGCAGGTCGTTGAGTTCGGCCAGCCGGGTGGAAAGCTGGTCGAGCTTGCGTTGCATGCTCGTCTTCATGGTGTGGAGCGGCGCTCCCGGGCAAGGGGTATTCGAAAAGGATAGGCCGGCGACAGCACAACGACCGGCCGGCGGCAGGGCGAGCGGCCGGCGCTAGTGGCCGGACGGGTCGTTCGAGCGCGGCGCGTGCTGGTAGAAGCCACGCATCAGGTCGATCAGCGAATCGCGATCGGCGCCGTTGACGCGGTTGAGCGCGCTCGTCGGGCCGTGGATCAGCTTGTTGGTCAGCGCTTGCGACAGCGCTTCGAGCACGGCAGCCGGATCGTCGCCGCGCGCGAGCAACTTCTGCGCCTTCTCGACTTCGGCCCGGCGCAGCGCGTCGGCCTGCGTATGCATGTGACGGATCACCGGCACGACGCTGCGCGTGTCGAGCCATTGCATGAAATTCTGCACGCGCGTCTCGATGATCGCCTCGGCCTGGGCGACCGCGGCCTGGCGCGACGCGTTGCCTTCGCGCACGATCGCGCCGAGATCGTCGACGGTGTAGAGGAACACGTCCTTCAGCTTGCCGACTTCGGGCTCGATGTCGCGCGGCACCGCGAGGTCGACCATGAAGATCGGACGGTGGCGGCGCGCCTTCACCGCGCGCTCGACCGCGCCGAGGCCGATGATCGGCAACGTCGATGCGGTGCACGACACGATGATGTCGAATTCGTGCATGCGGGTGGGCAGGTCGGCCAGCGGCATCGCGCGGCCGTTGAAGCGTTCGGCGAGCCGCTGGCCGCGTTCGGCCGTGCGGTTCGCGACGACGAGTTCTCGCGGGCCTTGCGCGGCGAAGTGCGTCGCGCACAGCTCGATCATTTCGCCGGCGCCGATGAACAACACGCGCTGATCCGACACCTTCTCGAAGATCCGCTGCGCGAGGCGAACCGCGGCGGCGGCCATCGACACCGACTGCGCGCCGATTTCGGTCGTGCCGCGTACTTCCTTCGCGACCGCGAACGTGCGCTGGAACAACTGGTTCAGATAGGTGCCGAGCGCGCCGGCTTCCGTCGCGGTGCGAACGGCATCCTTCATCTGGCCCAGAATCTGGGTTTCACCGAGCACCATCGAATCGAGGCCGGAGGCGACGCGGAACGCGTGCCGGACCGCTTCCGACTGCGGCAGCGCATAGACGTGCGGCGCGAGCTCATCGACCGGAATCCGGTGATACTCCGACAACCAGCGGAGCGCGCCTTCGCGGGCCGCGCGATCGTCGGTCGCGCAATACAGTTCGGTGCGGTTGCAGGTGGAGAGGATCGCCGCTTCGGGCGTATTGGGCGCCTGCGGGCCGAGAAACACGTTCTTGAACGTGACGAGAGCCGGTTTGATTTGCTCGAGCGGAAACGCCACGCGTTCGCGCAGGGCGACAGGCGCAGTGTGGTGGTTGATTCCGATCGTGAGGAGTTGCATATCGAGGGCTATCGTTTAGCCCCATATTATAGCGTTTCGGCGATTTCCTCACTCGCCGCATACCGGGCATCGGCGTGGCGCGGCCGCGAATTTGGGGGCTCGATCGGCACGCGGTCGAGCTGATAGCCGAAGCCGTAGAGCGGCAACAGCCGGTAGCCGCGCTCCGGAAGCAGCTGCAATTTGCTGCGCAGCCGGGACGCGTGCGTGTCGAGCGTGCGCGACTTCATGTCGCGGCGGCGCGCCCATACCGTTTCGAGAATATGCGCGCGCGACACGAGCCGCGACAGGTTCGTGAACAGCAATTGTGCGAAACGGAACTCTTTCGGCGTGAGTGAAACGATTGCGTCGCCGAAACGCACGAGGCAATGCGTGGCGTCGAACGCGTATTCGCCATACATTTCGCGCGAGCGGGTGGGTGGCCGCCGTACGCCGGCGCGCCGGCTCAGTGCGTTGACACGCGCGAGCAGCTCGGGCCCGCTCACGGGACGCACGAGGCAATCGTCGGCGCCGGCGTGCAGGCACGACACGATTTCGCTTTCGCGCGCCGACTGCATCACGGCGATGGCCGGCAGCCCGGGCAGAACCGCCTGCGCGCGCGGAATGACTTCCTGCGCCTGCTGGTCACCAGCCCAGTGACCGGTGACCAGCATGTCGCAGGTGTTGTCGGCGGCGAGCCACTCGAAGAATGCGGTGCTGGACGGAAACGCATGGCACACATGACCGCCCGCGAAGAGCAGGCGGTTCAGGAGTGCGGTATGACGCGATTCCGGATCGATCAGAGCGATTCGCATGAGAATTTCTTCAATACGGCAGCCGGTGTGCGCTTGCCATAACGTCGAGTCGGCCCCTACACTCGAATGTTCGCGGCGCCCGGCTGGTCTCGGGTTCGATGGATGAATCGATGCTAGCCGCTGGCAGCGTTCACGCCTATGGGACGAATCTGAATTTATAGAAGGCGTTGAATGAACTGGTTTGGAATCCTTGTCCTGGGAGCGGCCGTCGGGCTGTTCGGCCGCTGGCTGCATCCGATGCGGCGCACGGGCCGGCCGGCGTGGTGGATCGCGGTGCTCGTCGGCATCGTGGGCGCGGCCGCCGCCCGCATGGTCGGCAATCTCTCGGGACTGTTTTACGATGGCGAGACGCTCGAATGGCCGGTCTGCACCGGCGTCGCGTTCCTCGCCGTAGCCGTGACGGTCGCGCTGTCGGCCCGTCGCTGAATGCTCTCAGGTGAAATCATGAATGCCCGTCTCCCCGAAGTCTCGCCGGTGCCGGCCCGTCTCGCGCTGCTGCGCGGCGCCATGGCCCGCGAGAATCTGGCCGCCTATCTCGTGCCGTCCGCCGATCCCCATCTGTCCGAATACCTGCCCGAACGCTGGCAGGCGCGCCGCTGGCTGTCCGGCTTCACGGGCTCGGTCGGCACTCTGGTCGTGACCGCGGATTTCGCGGGGCTGTGGGTCGACAGCCGCTACTGGGTGCAGGCCGATGCCGAACTGGCGGGCACGGGCGTGCAGTTGATGAAGATGACGGGCGGGCAGCAGAGCGCACCGCACGTCGACTGGCTCGCGCGCAACGTGGCGGCCGGCGCGACGGTCGGGGTCGACGGCGCCGTGCTCGGCGTCGCGGCCGCACGCGGGTTGACGGCCGCGCTGAGCGCGCGCGGCATCGCGCTGCGTACCGACGTCGACCTGCTCGACGCGATCTGGCCCGAGCGGCCGGGGCTGCCCGGCGACGCGGTATTCGAGCACGTGGCGCCGCAGGCCGACACGACGCGCGCCAGCAAGCTCGCCGACGTGCGCCGCGCGATGCACGCGCAGGGCGCGCAATGGCACTTCGTGTCGACGCTCGACGATCTCGCGTGGCTGTTCAACCTGCGCGGCGCCGACGTCAATTTCAATCCGGTGTTCGTTGCGCACGCAATGATCGGCGCCGATCGCGCGACGCTGTTCGTCGCCGACGGCAAGGTGCCCCCGGCGCTGGCCGCGTCGCTCGCGCAGGACGGCGTCGACGTCCGCGCGTACGACGCCGCGCGTGCGTCGCTCGCGGCGCTGCCCGACGGCGCGACGCTGCTGATCGACCCGCGCCGCGTGACGTTCGGCACGCTCGAGGCCGTGCCGGCCGGCGTGAAGCTCGTCGAGGCCGTGAATCCGTCGACGTTCGCGAAGTCGCGCAAGACGTCCGCCGAGATCGAGCACGTGCGCGTGACGATGGAGCACGACGGCGCCGCGCTCGCGGAATTCTTCGCGTGGTTCGAACAGGCCGTCAATCGCGAGACGATCACCGAGCTGACGATCGAGGAGAAGCTCACGGCCGCGCGCGCCCGCCGCCCCGGCTATGTGTCGGCGAGCTTCGCGACGATCGCCGGCTTCAACGCGAACGGCGCGATGCCGCACTACCACGCGACGCGCGAGTCGCACGCGACGATCGCCGGCGACGGGCTGCTGCTGATCGATTCGGGCGGCCAGTACACGACGGGCACGACCGACATCACGCGCGTCGTGCCGGTCGGCACCGTCAGCGACCTGCAGCGGCGCGATTTCACGATCGTGCTGAAGTCGATGATGGCGCTGTCGCGCGCCCGCTTCCCGCGCGGCATCCGCTCGCCGATGCTCGACGCGATCGCGCGTGCGCCGATGTGGGCGGCCGGGCTCGACTACGGCCACGGCACCGGGCATGGCGTCGGTTACTTCCTGAACGTGCACGAAGGCCCGCAGGTCATCTCGCACTACGCGCCGGCCGAGCCGTACACGGCGATGGAAGAGGGGATGATCACGTCGATCGAGCCGGGTGTGTACCGTCCGGGCCAGTGGGGCATCCGGATCGAGAACCTGGTCGTGAACCGTGCGGCCGGGGAGACGGAATTCGGCGATTTCCTCGCGTTCGAGACGCTGACGCTGTGCCCGATCGACACGCGCTGCGTGCTGATCGAGATGCTGCACGACGAAGAGCGCGCGTGGCTGAACACGTATCACGCAACGGTGCGCGAGCGCGTCGGCCGGCACCTGAGCGGCGACGCGAAGGCATGGCTCGATGCGCGCACGCAGCCGATCTGACGCAACGCGCGGTAATGGCCGGATAGCGGCCGGGTAGCGGTCGCACGACGGCCGGACAACGACAGCGAGGGCAAGCAATGGCGAACACCGCGGTGATCGTGGTCGACATGCAGCGCGGGCTGGTGGAGCGGGCGCGGCCCGCGTACCGGCTCGACGACGTGGTGTCGGGCATCAACCGGTTGACGGCGGCGGCGCGCGCGGCGAACGCGCCGGTGTGCTTCGTGCAGCACGACGGCGACGCGGACGACGACATCGTGCCCGGCACGCCAGGCTGGGAACTGCACGTGGGGCTGGTCGTCGGTCGCGACGACTGGCGCGTGCGCAAGCAGGCGAGCGACGCGTTCCACGACACGCCGCTCGCGGCGCAGCTCGATCGCCACGGCATCCGTTCGGTGCTGATCTGCGGCTATGCGACCGAGTTCTGCGTCGATTCGGCCGCGCGCCGTGCCGCGCTGCTCGGCTACCGGACGACCGTCGTGTCCGACCTGCACACGACGAACGAGCGCGCCCACCTGTCGGCGGCGCAGATCGTCGCGCATCATCACTTCATCTGGAACAACAATTCGCTGTCGGGCAACGCGGTGACGCCGCGTCCGCTCGCCGACGTGCTCGCCGCGGAGTTCGCATGACGATCAAGGCAGTCGTGTTCGATTTCGGCGGCGTGCTGATCGACTGGAGCCCCGAGTACCTTTACCGTGAACTGATTCCCGACGAGGGCGAGCGCCGCTGGTTCCTCACGCATGTGTGCGCGATGGACTGGGTGGTCCGTCAGGACGGTGGGCAGACGATCGAGGAAGGCACGGCCGAACTCGTCGCGAAGTTTCCGGAGCACGAAGCGCTGATCCGCGCGTTCTACGCGCGCTGGCACGAGATGATCGGCGGCGTGCTCGAAGAGGGCGCGGCCCTCGTCGATCGGCTGGAGGCGCAGGGGATGCCGCTGTTCGGGCTGACGAACTGGTCCGCGCAGACGTTTCCGTACGCATGGGACAACTTCCCGGTGCTGCGCCGGTTCAAGGACATCGTCGTGTCGGGCCGCGTGAAGCTCGTGAAACCCGATCCGGCGATCTACCGCGAGATGCATGCGCGGATCGATCCGCACCTGCCCGGCATCGCGCCGCACGAGCTCGTGTTCATCGACGACAACGCGAAGAACGCCGAGGCTGCGACGGCGCTCGGCTGGCACGGCATTCATCATACGAGCGCGGCGGCGACCGAGGCGCGGCTGCGCGAGCTGGGCGCGCTCGCGTAAGGGCGGACGGGCGCCGGGCAAATAAAAAAGCGGGCCATGAGCCCGCTTTTTCGTTGTGCCGTTCCGGATGCGGCCGCCTTCGGCACCCGGCGCCGCGCGATCGCGGTGCCGGGTGCCCGGGCCGCGCCGGTCAGCGGCTGATCGGCTTGTAGCGCAGGCGCTTCGGCTTCGCGGCTTCCTCGCCGAGGCGCGCACGCTTGTCGGCTTCGTACTCCTGGTAGTTGCCGTCGAAGAACGTGACCTGCGAATCGCCTTCGAACGCGAGGATGTGCGTCGCGATCCGGTCGAGGAACCAGCGATCGTGCGAGATCACCATCACCGACCCCGCGAATTCGAGGAGCGCGTCTTCCAGCGCACGCAGCGTTTCGACGTCGAGGTCGTTCGACGGTTCGTCCAGCAGCAGCACGTTGCCGCCCGAGATCAGCGTCTTCGCGAGGTGCAGCCGGCCGCGTTCGCCGCCGGACAGGTTGCCGACGATCTTCTGCTGGTCGCCGCCCTTGAAGTTGAAGCGGCCGATGTACGCGCGCGACGGCGTTTCGTACTTGCCGACCGTCAGCACGTCGGCGCCGCCCGAGATTTCCTCGAACACCGTCTTCGAACCGTCGAGCGCGTCGCGGCTCTGGTCGACGTACGCGAGCTTCACCGTCGGGCCCATCACGACTTCGCCCGAATCCGGCTGTTCCTTGCCGGTCAGCATCTTGAACAGCGTCGACTTGCCGGCGCCGTTCGGGCCGATGATGCCGACGATCGCGCCGGCCGGGATCTTGAAGCTCAGGTTGTCGATCAGCAGGCGGTCGCCGAACGATTTGCTGACGTTCTTGAACTCGATCACTTCGTTGCCGAGGCGTTCGCCGGCCGGAATGAAGATTTCCTGCGTTTCGTTGCGCTTCTGGTATTCCTGGCTGCTCAGCTCCTCGAAGCGCGCGATACGCGCCTTCGACTTCGCCTGACGGCCCTTCGGGTTCTGGCGCACCCACTCCAGTTCCTTCTTGATCGCCTTCTGGCGCGCCGATTCCGACGCTTCTTCCTGCTTCAGGCGCTCTTCCTTCTGGTCGAGCCAACTGCTGTAGTTGCCCTTCCACGGAATGCCGTGGCCGCGGTCGAGTTCGAGAATCCACTCGGCCGCGTTGTCGAGGAAGTAGCGATCGTGCGTGACGGCGACGACGGTGCCCGGGAAGCGCACCAGGAACTGCTCGAGCCAGTCGACCGATTCGGCGTCGAGGTGGTTGGTCGGCTCGTCGAGCAGCAGCATGTCGGGCTTTTCGAGCAGCAGCTTGCACAGTGCGACGCGGCGCTTTTCACCGCCCGACAGGTGCTCGATCTTCGCGTCCCACGCCGGCAGGCGCAGCGCGTCGGCGGCCACTTCGAGCTGCTGCTCGGGGCTGCCGCCGTCGCTCGACGCGAGGATCGCTTCGTACTTCGCCTGTTCGGCCGCGAGCGCGTCGAAGTCGGCGTCCGGTTCGGCATACGCGGCGTAGATTTCTTCCAGCTTCTTGTTGGCCTGGAACAGGTCGCCGAGGCCTTCCTCGACGGCTTCGCGCACGGTCTTCGTCGGGTCGAGCTGCGGTTCCTGCGGCAGGTAGCCGATGTTCAGGTTCGGCATCGGCGTGGCTTCGCCTTCGATGTCCTTGTCGACGCCCGCCATGATGCGGATCAACGTCGACTTGCCCGAGCCGTTCAGGCCGAGCACGCCGATCTTCGCGCCGGGAAAGAACGACAGCGAGATGTCCTTCAGGATCTGGCGCTTGGGCGGCACGATCTTGCCGACCCGGTTCATCGTGAAAACGTATTGGGCCATTTCGGTGTGAAAGTCAGAAGTGGTTGAGACTGCCGCGCAGCGCGCGCGGGCGTGGCGGCGTCGGGTGATCCGGTACGGAGCGTGCCGCGCGGGGCGCGGCGGTGCGAGCGCGTATTGTACTTCGCCGCCGGCTGCCGCTGGCGCGGCGCAGGCCATTCGGCCGACCCGCGCTTACAGCCACGCGGCGACGCCCCCGTGCCCCGAGCAGGTGCCGCGCCGGTGGCGGCTGAAGCTGTACGTGCCGTCGCGGCAGCGTGCGCTCGCGCCGTCCGGCACGCGGCCCGATTTCGAATGCGCGGGCGCGTGCACGGTTTCGCCGTCGCGGTTGCGATACGTGTCGTGACGGTCGAGATCGGCTTCGTTGCCGTAGCCGGGTGACGCGCGGTACGCATGCGCGGAAGGGGGCAACGCGGCGGCCGCGACGAAGAGCGCGACGGACAGGGCCGCGACATGTGTCGCGCGGTGGAGCAGGGCACGCATGGTCTCTCTCGTTCCGTTTGTCGTTATCGATGTCGGGCCGATCGCCCGCGCCGCATGTTAGCGGATCGGCGCCGTCTACCCGCGCGACGCTACGCCGCGCCGGACATCGACGCCGCGCCGTCCGCCCGCGCGGCGTCGAGAATCCACCGGCGGAACGCGGCAACCTTCGGCCGTTCCGCGTGATGCGGCGGATAGACGAGGTAGTACGCGAAATCGTCGAGCCATGCGACGTCGGCAAGCTGCACGAGCCGGCCGCTCGCCAGCTCGCCGCGCACCATCGCGGCCGGCAGCAGCCCGGCGCCCTGGCCGGCGAGGATCGCCTGCAGCAGCAGGCCCGAGTTGTCGAACGCGGGGCCGCGCGGCGGGCCGAAATCGTCGATCCGCTGCGCGCCGAACCAGATGTGCCAGCCCTTGCGTTCGGCATCGTGCAACTGCGGCCAGCCGACGAGCGCGGCCGGCGTCGCCGGCATGCCGAGCCGCGCGACGAGTTCGGGCGACGCGAGCGCGACGATTTCGACCGTCAGCAGCCGTTCGCTGCACAGCCCGACGTAACGCCCGAGGCCGTGGCGGATCGCGACGTCGACGCCGTCGCGCGCGAAATCCGCGAGCGCGTGGCTCGTGACGACCTACAGGTCGACGTCGGGGATCGCCTGGCGGAACTGCGCGAGGCGCGGGACGAGCCACGCGGACGCGAAGAACGGCGTGACGCTCACCGTCAGCACGCCGCTGTCGGCGGTGCCCGACACGCGCTGCGACGCATCGGCGATCTGCCGGAACGCGTTGCGCACGGGCGGCAGGTAGTCGCGGCCGGCGGCCGTCAGCAGGATGCCGCGGTTCACGCGCTCGAACAGTTGCACGCCGAGATGGGTCTCGAGCGTGCGGATCATCTGGCTCACCGCGCCGGGCGTGACCGACAGCTCCTCGGCCGCCGATTTCACCGACAGGTGGCGGGCGGCCGCTTCGAAGGCGCGCAACGCGTTGAGCGGCGGCAGGCGGGAACGGTTCATTCAGTTTTTCTAAAGCGAAAGGCCGAGGAAATATCGTTTGAGGCGACGCATGCGCGCGCGTACCGTTGACACATCGGATCGCACGTTTCGAGGCTGCCTCCGGGCAGCCGATGCGATCAACATAGTTCAACTATATCCACGGGGCAACCCGGACGCCGCCCGGCAGCCGGTGGAACCCGAAAGGAGCATCGTCATGAACCGCCCGGGCGCGTCGCGCCTTTTCTACGGCTGGTACGTGGTGGCGGCCGCGTTCGCCGTCACGTTCGTCGGGTTCGGCAGCGCGTATACGTTCAGCGCGTTCGTCGAGTCGCTGCAGCGGGATTTCGCCGCGTCGCGCGGCCAGATCTCGCTCGTGTTCTCGCTCGCCGGCTTCCTGTACTTCGGCTTCGGCATCGTCAGCGGGCCGCTGGCTGATCGTTTCGGCTCGCGGCGGCTCGCCGTCGCCGGGATGCTGCTGACCGGCGCGGGGCTCGCGGCCGCCGGCGCCGCGCATACGCTGCTGCAGGTCTATGTCGCGTACGGGCTCGGTGTCGGGGTCGGCGTCGGCTGCGCGTACGTGCCGGCCGTCGGCGCGGTGCAGCGCTGGTTCGTGCGCCGGCGCGGGTTCGCATCGGGGCTCGCGGTCGCGGGGATCGGCGTCGGCACGCTGGTGATGCCGCCGCTCGCGTCCGCGCTGATCGCGCAGGTCGGCTGGCGCGGCGCGTATTTCGCGCTGGCCGCGCTCGCGGTCGTGCTGGGCGCCGGCATGTCGCTGCTGATCGAGAACGACCCGCGCAGGCGCGGATTGCTGCCGGACGGCGATGCCGCCGGCGACGACAGCCGGAATGCCGCCGTCGCATCGACCGGCGCGACGGTGCGCGAAGCCGTCACGTCGCGGCCGTTCGCGAGCCTCTACGCGGCCTGCCTCGTCTGTTCGTTCGGTGTGTTCGTCCCGTTCGTTCACCTCGTGCCGTACGCGCTCGATCACGGCGTCGCGCCGTCGACGGCCGTGCTGCTGCTCGGCGCGATCGGCGTGGGCAGCACGGCCGGCCGCTTCTTCCTCGGTGGCCTTGCCGACCGCTTCGGCCGCCGCGCGTCGCTGCTCGCGATGTTCGCCGGCATGGCCGTCGCGCTGCTCGCGTGGGCGGGCGCCGGCACCGTCGCGACGCTGGCTGCGTTCGCGCTCGTGTTCGGCGTGTTCTACGGCGGCTGGGTCGCCGTGCTGCCGGCGGTCGCGATGGACTATTTCGGCGGCCGCAATGTGAGCGCGATCATCGGCATCCTGTACACGAGCGTCGCGTTCGGCACGCTGATCGGGCCGGCCGCGGCCGGCTTCATCTACGACGCAGGCGGCGGCTATCTCGTGCCGATCCTCGCGAGCGCCGCCGCGAATGCGATCGCGTTCGCGATCGTCGCGACCACCGGGCGTGCGCCGGCCGCCGCGCGCGCGGCCGGCGGATGACGCCACTCGCCTGGCGCGTTACGCGGTTTCCGGTAGAGTGGCCGGACCGTCAACCATCGACGCATGATCGGGGAGGCATCGTGACATTCGACGAAGTCCGGCAGATCGCACTGGCGTGGCGCGGTGTCGAGGAAGGCACGTCGTACGGCACGCCCGCGCTCAAGGTGAAGGGCAAGATGCTCGCGCGATTGCGCGAGGACGGCGATACGCTCGTCGTGAAGGGCGTCGGCCCTGACGAGCGCGCATGGCTGATCGAATCGGCGCCCGACGTATATTACGTGACCGATCACTACCTCGGCTGGCCGATCGTGCTGGTGCGTCTGTCGGCCGCGCGTCCCGACGCCGTGAAAAACCTGCTTCTGCGAGAATGGCACGCACTCGTGCCGGCGAAGTGGCGGGACGAAGCCGCCCGCGACGCGAACTGAACGCCGCGCCCGGCGCGCGAGCCGCCGCCGAACCGGATCAATCGTTGCATTGATTCGTATCGATGCAACGAGTGGTTCCATCGAAATTCTTCAATTGGTTCTTAGTGAAGAACCGTTTGATGCTTACACTCCTTCGCTTCGAAGGCGGCTGACGACAGCCGACGGAACGGGCGTACGCGATGCGCCGGCGCCCGATGCGCCGCATCGCACCGGCAGCTTCGCAGACTGCCCGGACGACCCGACCGGAACGGCCCAGTCCGGCCTCATGCCCGCGTGCGACGCACGCGCGGCCGCAGCCGGATTCAACAACGACAACTCCCCGCGCCGCCTTCACGCGACACCGGTCGTACCGGAACCGTTTTTTGGAGAGAGACAGATGAGTGGAAGCAATACAGGCCTCGGCACCGGCCTGAAGCAGCGTCACGTAACGATGATGTCGATTGCCGGCGTCATCGGCGCGGGCTTGTTCGTCGGCTCCGGCCACGCGATCGCGGAAGCCGGGCCGGCATCGATACTCGCGTATGCGATCGCGGGCGTGCTGGTCGTCCTGGTGATGCGCATGCTCGGCGAAATGGCCGTCGCGCATCCGGACAGCGGGTCGTTCTCGACCTATGCCGATCGCGCGATCGGCCACTGGGCCGGCTTCACGATCGGCTGGCTGTACTGGTGGTTCTGGGTGCTCGTGATCCCGATCGAGGCGACCGCCGCCGCGACCATCCTCAATGCATGGTTCCCGGGCGTCGCGACGTGGATCTTCGCGCTCGGCATCACGCTGCTGCTCACCGTCACCAACCTCTTCTCCGTCAAGAATTACGGCGAATTCGAATTCTGGTTCGCGCTGATCAAGGTCGTCGCGATCGTCGTGTTCCTGTGCATCGGCGGCGCGGCGATCGTCGGCATCATTCCGGCGCCGGCCGTGTCGGGCGTGTCGAACCTGTTCGTGCATGACGGCTTCATGCCGCACGGCGCGAGCGCGGTGCTCGCGGCGATGCTGACGACGATGTTCTCGTTCCTCGGCACCGAGATCGTGACGATCGCGGCCGCCGAATCGGACAACCCGCAACGCCAGATCGTGCGCGCGACGAACTCGGTCATCTGGCGGATCACGCTGTTCTATCTCGGCTCGATCCTCGTCGTCGCGGCCATCGTGCCGTGGAACGACCCGTTGCTGCCGAAGCACGGCTCCTATCAGCGCGCGATGGAACTGATCGGCGTGCCGAACGCGAAGGCGATCATCGACGTGATCGTGCTCGTGTCGGTCGCGAGCTGCCTGAATTCGGCGTTGTACACCGCGTCGCGGATGCTGTTCTCGCTGTCCAGGCGCAAGGACGCGCCGGCCTTCCTGCATCGCACCGATTCGACCGGCACGCCGCGCGCGGCCGTGCTGGCGTCGACCGCGTTCGGTTTCCTGACCGTGATCGCGAACTACCTGATGCCGGAACAGGTGTTCGGCTTCCTGCTGGCGACGTCGGGCGCGATCGCGCTGCTCGTGTATCTCGTGATCGCGATCTCGCAGCTGCGGATGCGCAAGACGCTCGAATCGGGCGGCGCCGACCTGACGCTGCGGATGTGGCTGTTCCCGTGGCTCACGTGGGCCGTGATCCTGTTCATCTGCGGCACGCTGACCGTGATGTTCGTCAGCGAGGAGCACCGGATGGAAGTCGGCGCGACGGCCGTGCTGGCGTTGATCGTGCTGCTCGCGTCGTGGCTGAACAAGCGTGGGCGCGATGCGCGGGCGGAAGCGGGGCGGCGCGTGTCGGCGACGTGATCCGATCGAATGACGTGACGGCGGGGCGCAAGCCCCGGTCATGAAAATGGCCCGAGCGGCGTTTGCCGGTCGGGCCATTTGTCTTTCGTGCCGGAGCACGCGTGGCGCGATGCCGTGCGTATCGCACGGCATCGGCCGATGCAGGTGTCAGACGTTGAACAGGAAGTTCATCACGTCGCCGTCGTGCACGACATATTCCTTCCCTTCCGCGCGCATCTTGCCGGCTTCCTTCGCGCCTTGCTCGCCCTTGTACGCGACGAAGTCGTTGAACGCGATCGTCTGCGCGCGGATGAAGCCGCGCTCGAAGTCGGTGTGGATCACGCCGGCCGCCTGCGGCGCGGTGTCGCCGATATGGATCGTCCACGCGCGCACTTCCTTCACGCCCGCGGTGAAGTAGGTCTGCAGGCCGAGCAGCTTGAAGCCCGCGCGGATCACGCGGTCGAGGCCCGGCTCTTCCATGCCCATGTCGGCGAGGAAGGCTTCCTTGTCCGCGTCGTCGAGATCGGCGATTTCCGCCTCGATCGCCGCGCACACGGCGACCACCGGCGCGTTCTCGCTTTCCGCGTACTTGCGCACCGCCTCGAGGTGCGGATTGTTCTCGAAGCCGTCGTCCTTCACGTTGGCGACGTACATCGCCGGCTTCGCGGTGATCAGGCAGAACGGCTTGATCAGCGCTTGTTCGTCGTCCGATAGCGCGAGGCCGCGCACGGCCTTGCCCTGGTCGAGCTGCGCACGCACCTTTTCAAGCACCGCGACGAGCTTTGCCGCTTCCTTGTCGTTGCCCGACTTCGCCGCCTTCGAATAGCGCGTGAGCGCCTTCTCGATGGTGCCGAGGTCGGCGAGCGCCAGTTCGGTGTTGATCACTTCGATGTCGTCGATCGGGCTGACCTTGCCGGCGACGTGAATGACGTTCTCGTCCTCGAAGCAGCGCACGACGTGCGTGATCGCGTCGGTTTCGCGGATGTTCGCGAGGAACTGGTTGCCGAGGCCTTCACCCTTGCTCGCGCCCGCGACGAGGCCCGCGATGTCGACGAATTCGACGACGGCCGGCACGACACGCTCCGGCTTGACGATCTCGGAGAGCGCCTTCAGGCGCGTATCCGGCACTTCGACGATGCCGACGTTCGGCTCGATCGTGCAGAACGGGTAGTTCTCGGCGGCGATGCCGGCCTTGGTCAGCGCATTGAACAGGGTGGACTTGCCGACGTTGGGCAAGCCGACGATGCCGCATTTGAGACTCATGGAATCCTTCGGACGGGTGAGGCGGCGCGGCCGGACAGGGCACGGCGGCGCGGGAAAAAAGGGCGGCCGGCGCGTGGAGCGCGGCGGGCCGACGGTCAAAGACGCTATTGTACCGTGCCGGCGCCCCGGATTCCGGGCTGGGCGCCGAACGGCCGATGCGGCGGGCCGTCGCGCCGGCGCCCCGGCCCGCGGTTCTGCTGATTTCCCGCAAAGTCCGGCCGCGTAAGGGTTTGGCCCCGCGGCTATAATGCCCGCCATGACTGCCCACCACACCTTCGACGTCGCCGTGGTCGGCGGCGGGCTCGTCGGCAAGACGGCCGCGCTCGCGCTGACCCAGTCCGGCTACAAGACAGCCTTGCTCGCCCAGCCGGCCACGCCGCGCCCCGCGGATCTCGCGTTCGACACGCGTGTCTACGCGCTGTCGTCCAGTTCGCAGGCGTTGCTCGAGCGGCTGCGGGTCTGGCAGGCGCTCGACCACGGCCGGCTCGCGCCGGTGTACGACATGCGCGTGTATGGCGATGCGCATGCCGAACTGCATTTCTCCGCCTATCAGGCGTCCGTGCCGCAGCTTGCGTGGATCGCCGAATCATCGCTGGTCGAGGCGTCGCTCGACGCCGCGCTGCGATTCCAGCCGAACCTCACGTGGTTCGACGCGCGTGCGCAGGGTTTCGACGTGCGCGACGACGCGGCCGTGCTCACGCTGTCGTCGGGGCAGGTGCTGGAAGCCGACCTCATCGTCGGCGCCGACGGCGCGCATTCGTGGGTGCGCTCCCAAATGGGGGCCAGGGTAGAACGGCGCGACTACCGGCAGACGGGCGTCGTCGCGAACTTCAAGGCGTCGCTGCCGCACCGCGAGACGGCGTGGCAGTGGTTCCACGAAGGCGAGATCGTCGCGCTGCTGCCGCTGCCGGACGGCCACGTGTCGCTCGTGTGGTCGGCGCACACCGCGCATGCGGACGAACTGCTCGCACTCGATCCGGCGCAGCTCGCGGCCGAGGTCGAGCGGGTGTCGCACGGCCAGGTCGGCACGCTCGAATGCGTGACGCCGGCCGCCGGTTTCCCGCTGGCGCTGCAGACGGTCGACAAGCTGATCGCGCCGCGCGTCGCGCTGGTCGGCGATGCCGCGCACCTGATCCATCCGCTCGCGGGGCAGGGGATGAACCTCGGGCTGCGCGACGTCGCGGCGCTCGCCGACGCGATCGCGGGCAAGGAAAGCTTCCGCAACCTCGGCGATACCGTGCTGCTGCGCCGCTACGAGCGCTCGCGCCGCGAGGACATCCGCGCGCTGATGGTCGCGACCGACGGCCTGCAGCGGCTGTTCGCGGTGCCGGGCTCGCTCGCGAAAGCGGTGCGCAACGCGGGCATGGCGTTCGTCGGGGCCCAGCCGCTCGTGAAGCGCTGGCTCGTGTCTTCCGCGCTCGGCTGAGCGAACCTTCGGCTGCTTCGCCGGTCGGACTCGGTTCCGTTACGGCGTACACTGTGCCGTGCACTCCGATTGAGCTGAAGGAAGATTTCGATGAAAAAAACGATCCGCATCGCGTCGTTGGCGCTGGCCGTCACGATGGCGACGCTTGGCTGCACCGCGCAGGCCGACCAGACCACCGACAAGCTGAAGGCCACGCTGCAAGCCCGTCTCGGCAACGACGCGCCGATCAAGAGCGTGTCGAAATCGCCGGTTGCAGGCCTTTACGAAGTGAACCTCGGCTCGCAGATCATCTATAGCGACGCGGCCGGCGACTACGTGCTGCTCGGCGATCTCGTCGACGCCAAGACGCACAAGAACCTGACCGACGCCCGCCTGTCCGAAATCAACAAGATCGACTTCGCGAGCCTGCCGTTCGCGAATGCGATCAAGGTCGTCAAGGGCAACGGCGCCCGCAAGATCGCGGTGTTCTCCGATCCGAACTGCCCGTACTGCAAGAAGCTCGAGACGACGCTGCAGTCGATCGACAACGTGACCGTCTACACGTTCCTGTACCCGGTGCTGTCGCCGGATTCGACCGCGAAGTCGAAGGCGATCTGGTGTGCGACCGACCGCGCGAAGACGTGGGAAAGCTGGATGCTCGACCACCGCGCGCCGTCCGGCGCCGGTACGTGCGACACTACCGCGCTCGACAAGAACCTCGCGCTCGGCCGCGGGATGAACGTCACGGGCACGCCGACGATTTTCCTGCCGGACGGCCGCCGCCTGCCGGGCGCGGTATCGGCCGACCAGCTCAACCAGGCGCTCGCCTCGAGCAAGTAACCGACTGCACGCCGGGCGCATGGCCCGGCCAGCGAGGGGCGCCCGCATGATCTGCCGGCGCCTCTCTTCGTTTTCGCCGCCGTATTCGACCGATTGCCACGATGACTCAGCCGATCCGCTATTCGATTGTCCCGAAAGATCTTGCCGCGCACCTGTTCGAAGTGACGGTGACGGTTGCCGATCCCGCTCCCGAAGGCCAGCGTTTCTCGCTGCCGGTGTGGATTCCGGGCAGCTACCTCGTGCGCGAGTTCGCGCGCAACATCGTGACGCTCGGCGCATTCAACGACGCGGGCCGCAAGGTGCGCATCGCGAAGACCGACAAGCACACGTGGCAAGCCGCGCCCGTGACCGGCGCGCTGACGCTGCGCTACGACGTCTATGCATGGGACCTGTCGGTGCGCTCCGCGTATCTCGACGAGTCGGGCGGCTTCTTCAACGCGACGGCCGTGTTCCTGAGCGTCGCCGGCCGCGAGGACGCGCCGTGCGAAGTCGACATCGCGAAACCGGCCGGCGCGGCGTTCCGCACGTGGCGCGTCGGCACCGCGCTGCCCGAGGCGCGCGGCACGAAGCGCTACGGCTTCGGCGCGTATCGTGCGTCGAACTACGACGAACTCTCCGACCATCCGGTGACGATCGGCGAATTCGCGCTCGCGACGTTCGACGCGCACGGCGTGCCGCACGACATCGTGATCGCCGGGCGCGTGACGCAGCTCGACCTGGAGCGGCTGCGTACCGACCTGAAACGCGTGTGCGAAGCCCAGATCGCGCTGTTCGAGCCGAAGTCGAAGAAGGCGCCGATGGACCGCTACGTGTTCATGACGCTCGCGGTCAGCGACGGCTACGGTGGCCTCGAGCATCGCGCGTCGACCGCGCTGATCTGCAACCGTACCGACCTGCCGGTGAAGGGGCGGCCGGAAACGACGGAAGGCTATCGCACGTATCTCGGCCTCTGCAGCCACGAGTATTTCCACACGTGGAACGTGAAGCGCATCAAGCCGGCGGCGTTCGTGCCGTACGACCTCACGCGCGAGAACTACACGTCGCTGCTGTGGCTGTTCGAGGGCTTCACGTCGTATTACGACGACCTGATGCTGGTCCGCAGCGGGCTGATGTCGCAGGACGAATATTTCGCGGCGCTCGGCCGCACGGTCGGCGGCGTGCTGCGCGGCACGGGCCGGCTCAAGCAGAGCGTCGCGGAAAGCTCGTTCGACGCGTGGATCAAGTACTACCGTCAGGACGAGAACGCGACCAACGCGATCGTCAGCTATTACACGAAGGGTTCGCTCGTCGCGCTGGCATTCGATCTCGCGATCCGCGCGCAGACGCGCAACCGGAAGTCGCTCGACGACGTGATGCGTCTGCTGTGGCAACGCTACGGCCGCGACTTCTATCGCGGCAAGCAGGCGGGCGTGGAAGAAAACGAAGTCGAGGCGCTGATCGAAGAGGCGACGGGCGTCGCGCTCGGCCGCCTGTTCGCCGACGCCGTGCACGGCACGCGCGACCTGCCGCTCGGCGAACTGCTCGCGCCGTTCGGCGTGACGCTGGCGCCCGACGTCGCGATCGGCGCCGCCGCGAAGCCGACGCTCGGCGCGCGCTTGCGCGGCGGCGCGGACTGCACGTTCGCGACTGTGTACGAAGGCGGCGCCGCGCATCGCGCGGGGCTGTCGGCCGGCGACACGCTGATCGCGGTGGACGGCTTGCGCGTGACGGGCACGAACCTCGATGCGCTGCTCTCGCGCTACCGGCCGGGCGACAAGGTCGAGGTTCACGCGTTCCGCCGCGACGAGCTGCGCACCGCGAAACTGAAGCTCGACGGCCCGGAAGTCACTCGCTACCGGCTGACCGCCGCCGCGAAGCCGGCTGCGGCCACGAAGGCTCGCGAAGCCTGGCTGAAGGGATAAACGTACCCGGGTGGGTATCGGGGCGCGATCGAGCATTGTTCCGCTGCTGCAACAATCCGTCGCCCTGAACCCGCTTTTTCGCGGTCATGCGGCCACGCACAATGGCGTCACTCGCGCTACCGAAGCGCAACCCTACCGGAGCCTGACATGACGACCATTCTGCAAATCAATTCCGCCGCGCGTTCGCAAGGTGCGCAATCCACGCTGCTCGCCAATGAACTAACGGCAAAGCTGCAACAATCGAACCCCGGCGCGAACGTCGTGGTGCGCGACCTGCTGGCCGATGCGCTGCCGCACCTCGACGAATCGGTGCTCGGCGCGTTCTTCACGCCGGCCGACAAGCGCACCGCGGAACAGAATGCGATCGTCGCGAAGAGCGATGCGCTGATCGCCGAGCTGCAGGCTGCCGACATCATCGTGATCGGCGCCCCGATGTACAACTTCGGCATCTCGTCGCAACTGAAGACGTACTTCGACTGGATCGCCCGCGCGGGCGTCACGTTCCGCTACACCGAGAACGGTCCGGAAGGCCTGATCAAGGGCAAGAAGGTTCACGTGGTGACGGCGCGCGGCGGCAAGTACGCCGGTACGCCGAACGACAGCCAGACGCCGTACCTGCGCACGTTCCTCGGCTTCGTCGGCATGACCGACGTGAGCTTCATCTTCGCGGAAGGCCTGAACCTCGGCCCGGATGCGCAGAGCGCCGCGCTGGCCAGCGCACGCGAAGCGATCGCCGCCGCGTAACGCGTCGGGTCGACGTGGGTGCGACGCACCCGCTGCATCGCCCGATAAAAAACGCCGCGCCCCGAAAGGGACGCGGCGTTTTTGCATTCGCGCGGCGAACCCGCCGCCGAGGCGGCGTTACGCGAGCGTTTCGGCCACGTCCGGCAGGCGCCAGTCGATCGGTTCGCGGCCCGCATCGACCAGATAGTCGTTCGCGAGCGCGAAATGGCGGCAGCCGAGGAACCCGCGGTGCGCGGACAGCGGCGACGGATGCGGCGCCTCGAGCACGCAATGCTCGTTCGCGTCGAACAGTGCGCGCTTCGCCTGCGCGTGCGCGCCCCACAGCATGAACACGAGCCCGCGATGGCGGCCGGCGAGCTCGCGGATCAGCGTGTCCGTGCATTGCTCCCAGCCGCGCTTCGCATGGCTCGCGGCCGCGCCGCGCTCGACCGTCAGCACGGTGTTGAGCAACAGCACGCCCTGGCGCGCCCATGTATCGAGGCAGCCGTGACGCGGTGTGTCGTGACCGAAGTTCGCGGCGATTTCCTTGAAGATGTTGCGCAGCGACGGCGGAGTGCGCACGGCCGGCGGCACCGAGAACGCGAGGCCGTGCGCCTGCGGCGTGCCGCGGTCGTCGCCGTGATACGGGTCCTGGCCGAGGATCACGACCTTCACGTCGTCCGGGCTCGTCAGGCGCAGCGCGCGGAACACGTCGGTCGGGTACACCGTCTTGCCGGCCGCGCGCTCTTCATCGACGAAGCGGCACAGCGGCGCGTACGCGTCGCTGTCGGTGAACGGTTTCAGCACGTCGCGCCAGACGGCCGGCAGCGCGTCGAATTGCGCGGCGAGATGCGGCACGTCGGCGACGACGGGCCGCGGTGCGGAGGCGGTCGGGGCCGGCGCGGGCGCCGGTGCGGCCGCCTTCTTCGCGGATTTTCGCCGGGCCGCGGGCGGCTCGGAAGCCGCGGACGGAATATCGGCCGGTGCCGTTTCCGGCACGGGATCGTCGAACAGCGACGCCTGTTGCGGCGCGCGGGAAGTCTTGCGGGTTGCCATGCGTGATGCGTGTTTATTGCGCGCGCAGCCGGTAGCCGCGCTGCGCCTTGCTGATGTTTTCGGGAACGAGGCCCGGCAGCGCCTGCTGCAGTTCGGCGGCGAGCGTCGCGAGCGCCGTTTCCGGGCCGTCGATCAGTTCGAGTTCGATTTCGCTGATCGGTTCGCGGCGCGTTTCGTGTTCCGCCTGGACGACGATCTCGCCGAGGTCCACCGCGGCCTCGACGGTCGCGCCGCCGATTGCGATGCGCCACAGCGTACGCGAAAAATCCGTGCGGAACAGCGCGTACAGTGCGCCTGCCGCGTCATTCAGCGCGGCGGCGGCTTCCGGCACGTCGCAGGCCGCGACGAGCGCGTCGATGTCGAGCGCGTCGCCCGCGACCGGGAGTTCCCATTCGTGGCGACGGTGCAGGCCGCCTTCCGCGCTGCCGACCGTCTTGAACGTCTGCAGCCAGCCGTCCGGCGTGCGGCGCACGCGCACCGCGCTCTTCGAGCGCGCCAGCGCGAGATCGGGCGTGTCGTAATAGACGTTCGCGAGCGTGATGTCGCGACCGGGTTCGCCGGTCAGCGTGTCGAAGAAGCGGCGCGCGGCGTCGGCCTGACCGGCCGGCAGCGCGAGCTTGATTTCCTTTTCGATCGCCATCAGAAGAACATCCGTGCGAGTTCCGCGCCCGGCTGGTCGGCGCGCATGAACGCCTCGCCGACGAGGAACGTGTTCACGTTCGCCGCGCGCATCGTGTCGACGTCGGTGCGCGACAGGATGCCCGATTCGGTCACGACGATGCGATCCGCCGGAATCATGTCGAGCATGTCGAGCGTGGTCTGGATCGACGTCTCGAACGTGCGCAGGTTGCGGTTGTTGATGCCGAGCAGCGGCGTCTTGAGCGTCAGCGCCTGTTCCATCTCGTTGCGGTCGTGCACTTCGACCAGCACCGCGAGGCCGAGCGAGTGCGCATAGGCTTCCAGATCCTGCATCAGCGGCGTGTCGAGCGCGGCGGCGATCAGCAGGATCGCGTCGGCGCCCATCGCGCGGGCTTCGACGATCTGGTACGCGTCGACGATGAAGTCCTTGCGCAGCACCGGCAGCGTGCAGGCCGCGCGCGCTTCCTCGAGGTAGCGGACGCCGCCCTGGAAGAACTGCTCGTCGGTCAGCACCGACAGGCAGGCGGCGCCGTGCGCCGCATACGAGCGCGCGATGTCGGCCGGCACGAAATGCTCGCGCAGCACGCCTTTCGACGGGCTTGCCTTCTTGATTTCGGCGATCACGGCGGCGTCGCCGGCCGCGTGCTTCGTCCGCAGCGCGCCGACGAAGTCGCGCAGGTCCCGCGCGGAGGCTTCCAGTTTCAGTGCCTCGAGCGGCGCGCTGCGCATGGCCGCCGCCACTTCTTCGCGCTTGACGGCGATGATTCGGTCGAGAATGTCGCTCATATGGGTTCCTGCTTGATTCGTAAGGGGAGTCAGCGCTTGAACTGCTGCGTGAAGCGCACGAGTTCGTCGACTTTCTCGCGCGCCTTGCCGCTCGCGATCGCTTCACGGGCCAGCTGGATGCCGTCCGCGATCGACTCGGCGATATTGGCCGCGTAGAGCGCGGTACCCGCGTTCAGCGTGACGATCTCGCGTGCGACGCCCGGCTGGTTGTCCAGCGCGCCGAGCAGCATCGTGCGCGATTCGTCGGCATTTTCCACCTTCAGCGTGCGGTTCGACACCATCTGCAGGCCGAAGTCCTCCGGATGGATTTCGTATTCGTGCACCTTGCCGTCGCGCAATTCGCCGACGAGCGTCGCGGCGCCGAGCGACACCTCGTCCATCCCGTCCTTGCCGTACACGACGAGTACGTGCTGCGCGCCGAGGCGCTGCATCACGCGCACCTGGATGCCGACGAGGTCGGCGTGGAACACGCCCATCAGCTGATTCGGCGCGCCGGCCGGATTGGTCAGCGGGCCGAGGATGTTGAAGATCGTGCGCACGCCGAGCTCGCGGCGCACGGCCGCGATGTTCTTCATCGCCGGGTGATGGTTCGGCGCGAACATGAAGCCCATGCCGGTTTCGGCGATCGATGCGGCCACCTGGTCCGACTGCAGGTCGATGTTCACGCCGAGCGCCTCGAGCACGTCGGCGCTGCCGGACTTGCTCGATACGCCGCGGTTGCCGTGTTTCGCGACCTTCGCGCCCGCGGCCGCCGTGACGAACATCGACGCGGTCGAGATGTTGAACGTGTGCGAGCCGTCGCCGCCGGTGCCGACGATGTCGACGAAATTCGAGTTGTCCTGCACCTCGACGTGGTTCGCGAATTCGCGCATCACGGTCGCGGCGGCGGCGATCTCGCCGATCGTTTCCTTCTTCACGCGCAGCCCGGTGATGATCGCGGCCGCCATCACGGGCGACATGTCGCCGCGCATGATCAGCCGCATCAGGTGCAGCATTTCGTCGTGGAAGATCTCGCGGTGTTCGATCGTGCGCTGCAGCGCTTCCTGCGGGGTAATCGTCATCGTGCGTCTCCCGTCAGGCAGCCGGTGCGGCCGCGCCGGCCGCGGCGCGGTTCTGTTTCAGGAAATTCTCGAGTAGCGCATGACCGTGCTCGGACAGGATCGATTCCGGGTGGAACTGCACGCCTTCGACCGGCAGCGTCTTGTGGCGCACGCCCATGATCTCGCCGTCGTCGGTCCACGCGGACACCTCGAGGCAGTCGGGCAGCGATTCGCGTTCGATCGCGAGCGAGTGATAGCGCGTGACGTCGAAATGCTTCGGCAGATCGGCGAACACGCCGCGGCAGTCGGTTTCGATCCGGCTCACCTTGCCGTGCATGATGGTCTTCGCGCGTACGACGCGGCCGCCGAACGCTTCGCCGATCGCCTGGTGACCGAGACAGACGCCGAGGATCGGCTTCTTGCCCGCGAATTCGCGCAGCACGTCGAGCGTGATGCCCGCATGTTGCGGATTGCTCGGGCCCGGCGACAGGCAGATGGTGTCGGGATTCAGGCGCGCGATGTCGTCGAGCGTGATTTCGTCGTTGCGGTAGGTGCGCACGTCCTCGCCGAGTTCGCCGAAGTACTGGACCAGGTTGTAGGTAAACGAGTCGTAGTTGTCGATCATGAGCAGCATGGTCAGTCTCCGGTCAGAAGTCGCTATCGAGGCCGTCCTGGACCTGTTCGGCCGCCCGCAGCACCGCGCGCGCCTTGTTCTCGGTCTCTTGCCATTCGGATTCGGGCACCGAATCCGCGACGACGCCGGCCGCCGCTTGCACGTACAGATTGCCGTTGTGGATCAGGCCCGTGCGGATCGCGATCGCGAGATCCATCTCGCCCGAGAACGACAGGTAGCCGACCGCACCGCCGTACAGCCCGCGCTTGACCGGCTCGAGCTCGTCGATCAGTTCCATCGCGCGCACCTTCGGCGCGCCGGACAGCGTGCCGGCCGGGAACGTCGCGCGCAGCACGTCGTAGTTCGTCATGCCGGGCTTCAGCGTGCCTTCGACCGAGCTGACGATGTGCTGCACGTGCGAGTACTTCTCGATCACCATCTTGTCGGTCACCTGCACCGAGCCGATCTCCGCGATGCGGCCGACGTCGTTGCGCGCGAGGTCGATCAGCATCACGTGCTCGGCGATCTCCTTCGGATCGTTCAGCAGCTCGGTCGCGAGTTCCGCGTCGCGCTCCGGCGTGTTGCCGCGCGGGCGCGTGCCGGCCAGCGGCCGGATCGTGACGATCTGGTCGTCGCCGCGCTTTTCCTGGCGCACCAGGATTTCCGGCGACGCGCCGACCACGTGGAAATCGCCGAAGTTGTAGTAATACATGTACGGCGACGGATTCAGCGAACGCAGCGCACGATACAGCGACAGCGGATTGTCGCGGTACGGCTTCGTCAGCCGCTGGCCGACCTGAATCTGCATCAGCTCGCCGGCCGCGATGTATTCCTTCGCCTGACGCACGGCGGCCAGATAGTCGTCCTTCTTGAATTCGCGGAACGTCTCGGTGCGCACGCTCGCCGACGTGACGGGCGGCTGCACGGTCGTGCGCAGGCGCTGCTTCAGTTCGCGCAGGCGCTGTTTTGCCTTCGCGTACGCTTCCGGCTGGCCCGGGTCCGCGTAGATGATCAGGTACAGCTTGCCGGCGAGGTTGTCGATCACCGCGACTTCCTCGGTCAGCAGCAACTGGATGTCGGGCAGCCCGAGATCGTCGCGCGGCGCGGTGTTGGCGAGCTTCTTCTCGATATAGCGCACCGCGTCGTAGCCGAAGTAGCCGGCGAGACCGCCGCAGAAACGCGGCAGGCCCGGGCGCTGCGCGACCTTGAAGCGGGCCTGGAACGATTCGATGAACTGGAACGGGTCGCCGTCGTGCGTCTCGACGACCTGGCCGTCGCGCACGACTTCCGACACGCCGTTGCGGGTACGCACGAGCGTGCGGGCGGGCAGGCCGATGAACGAGTAGCGGCCGAAACGTTCGCCGCCGACCACCGATTCGAGCAGGAACGAGTTGGCGCCCGCGCGTTCGGGCTGGGCCAGCTTCAGGTAGAGGGACAGCGGCGTTTCGAGATCGGCGAGCGCTTCCGCGATCAGCGGGATGCGGTTGTAGCCTTCGTTCGCGAGCGATTGGAATTCGAGTTCGGTCATGTTCCGGTCCTGTTCGGGACGAGCGGCGCGTGCGCCAGGGATCACTTGACGCTGCGCGGATGGCCGTCGGCGAAAGGGCGGTCGATCGAGAAGTGCCTGTTGCCGGCCGGCACTCCGGGCGTGAACGTCGCGAGCCTGCGGCCGATCCTGAACGCAAGCGTTCGGGCGCGGTGGAACTCGAGGTGGTGCGACGGTCGGCGCGCGGATGCGCAGCGAGATAAAAAACGGCGCTGAAGACGTGCTTCAGCGTACCTCATCGAAGAGGTTAGCGCGACCAGCGACGCCAGGGCCAGGCTCCCCGGTCGATGCTGCTCAGACTCCGTTTTTTATTCAGAAACATGCGGATGGAAGAAATAATCAGAAGGTTGGCCAGCCGGCGTTGTGCGCGGAAATTGCGCGAGCCGCGACCAGCAACGAATCGACTATACCATCCGAATTTATCGTTTGTATAGCTTTGCCGTGGTTGTAGCCGTACGGCACCGTCAGCGTCGCCATTCCGGCCGCGCGGCCTGCCAGCGCGTCGTTTTCCGAGTCGCCGATCGCGACCGCGGTGTCCGGCGCGACGCCGAGTGCGTCGCAGGCCGTCAGCATCGGCAGCGGATCGGGCTTCTTGCGCGCGACGCTGTCGCCGCCCAGCACGATGCCGAAGCAGCCGGCCAGCCCGTATTGTTCGAGCAGCTCGACCGCGAAGCGGTGCGGCTTGTTCGTCACGCACGCGAGCCGGATGCCGGCCGCGCGCAGTGCGTCGAGCCCGGCTGCCACGTCCGGATAGAGACGCGTGTGGCGACCGTTGATCTTCGCGTATTCGGTCTGGTAGATCGCGAGCGCGTCGTCGAAGCGCGCGTGTGCTTCATCGGCCGGGAAGCGCGGCTTCAGCACGCTCTGGATCAGGTGTTCGGAGCCCTTGCCGACGTAGCCGATCACTTCGTCGCGCGACGTGGCCGGCGCGCCGAGCTGCGCGAGCATCCCGTTCAGGCCGGCCGTGAAATCGTCGGCCGTGTCGACCATCGTGCCGTCGAGGTCGATCAGCGCGGCATCGATGCGCGGCGCGGCGAAGCGGATCGCGGCCGCGTCCGCGGCGGCCCCGGCCGGCGCGTGGCCGGCGAACGACGAGTCGGCCACGGCGTCAGCTCCGCTCGACGGTGGCGAGCGCCGCGCGCATCTCGTCGATCACCTTTCGATAGTCGGGCTTGCCGAAGATCGCCGAACCCGCGACGAACGTGTCGGCGCCGGCCGCCGCGATTTCCGCGATGTTGTCGGTCTTCACGCCGCCGTCGACTTCGAGCAGGATCTCGCGGCCCGTGCGTTCGGTGTACGCGTCGATGCGGGCGCGCGCCTCGCGCAGCTTGTTCAGCGTTTCCGGAATGAACGACTGGCCGCCGAAGCCGGGGTTCACCGACATCAGCAGCACGAAGTCGAGGCGGTCCATCACGTGGTCGAGGTAGTTCAGCGGCGTGGCCGGATTGAACACGAGGCCGGCCTTGCAGCCGTGATCGCGGATCAGCGACAGCGTACGGTCGATGTGGTCCGAGCCTTCCGGGTGGAAGCTGATCAGGTTCGCGCCGGCCTTCGCGAAATCGGGCACGATCCGGTCGACCGGGCGCACCATCAGGTGCACGTCGATCGGCACCTGCACGTGCGGGCGGATCGCCTCGCAGACGAGCGGGCCGATCGTGAGGTTCGGCACATAATGGTTGTCCATCACGTCGAAGTGAATCCAGTCGGCGCCGGCGGCGACCACGTTGCGGACTTCTTCGCCGAGCCGTGCAAAGTCGGCCGACAGAATGCTGGGAGCGATGCGGAATTGAGTCATGACAGGGGAGCGGGGACGTTGCGGCGCAAAACCGTCATTCTACCGTCCGGCGACCCGGTGCGCGGCGGCAGGCCGTGCGGTTGCGGCCCGATTGCGCATAGAATGCCGAACCAATGCGGCGCGCCCGCGGCCCGGCCGCTCGAGTCGGCGCGCGCGGTTACCTACAGCGGACACATCATGAGTCAGTATCAGTTCACCGTTTCGGTGAAAACCAGCTACTTGCCGGAACAATCCGACCCCGATCACCGTCAATACGCATTCGCGTACACGCTGACCATCCGCAACACGGGGCAGGTCGCGGCGCAGCTGATCGCGCGTCACTGGATCATCACGGACAGCGAGGGCCATGTGCAGGAAGTGAAGGGGCTCGGCGTCGTCGGGCACCAGCCGCTGCTGCAGCCGGGCGAGCATTTCGAATACACGAGCTGGGCCGTGATCGCGACGCCGGTCGGCACGATGCGCGGTGCGTACTTCTGCGTGGCGGAGGACGGCGAGCGTTTCGAGGCGCCGGTCGACGAGTTCGCCCTGCACATGCCGCGCACGCTGCATTGAGCGTGCGGCGCGCGTCAGCGCGGCTGGCGGTCGTTGCGGCGGGCCTGCTTCTTTCTGCTCGACGACGTCCACACGACGATGAAGATCAGCAGGGCAAGCGCTACGAAGGCTTCGAGCGCGAAGATGAGCATCGGATATTGGTCGAGAAAATCTGACATGGCGGTTTCCATCAAGAACGGACATTGTATGTGGTTTGGGCCCCGGCTGGCCGGGTGGATGGCCGCAGCCGCGGCGGCGGCGCTGCTCGCGGCGTGCGGCGGCGCGCCGACGCGGACCTCCGCGCTGAAGCCGCCGACCGGTGCGGCGATCGTGCCGGGGCAGGTCGCCGCGAAGCGGCTCACGCCGGTCGCGTGGCAGCAGGTGCCGGGCTGGCAGGACGATTCGCTGATCGGCGCGGCGGCCGCGCTGCGGCAGAACTGCGCGCGGCTCGCGCGCCAGCCGGCCTGGGCGCGTGCTTGCGCGGCCGCCGACCGGCTCGACGAGCTCGACGTCAGCAGCGCACGCACCTTCTTCGAAACGTATTTCACGCCCTTCCAGTTCGCGAATACCGACGGTACGCTCGATGGGCTCGTGACCGGCTATTACGAGCCGCTGCTGCACGGGTCGCGCGTGCGCCGCGGCCCCTATCAGTACGCGCTCTATCGCTGGCCGGCCGGCTATCGCGCGGGTGCCGCGCTGCCGGCACGCGCGCAGCTCGAGCGCGCCGGCATCCTGAACGGCAACGAACTCGTGTGGGTCGACGATCCGATCGAGGCGTTCTTCCTGCAGGTGCAGGGCTCGGGTCGCGTGCTGCTCGACGACGGTTCGGTGATGCGGGTCGGCTTCGGCGGCACCAACAATCAGCCGTACCGTTCGATCGGCAAGTGGCTGCTCGATCGCGGTGAGCTGACGCCCGCGCAGGCGACGATGCAGGGCATCAAGGCCTGGGCGAAGGCGAACCCGACGCGCGTCGATGCGTTGCTCGACACGAATCCGCGCTTCGTGTTCTTCCGCGACATGCCGACCAAGGAAGATGCGCCGCATGGCGGCGCGGATGGTCCGATCGGCGCGCTCGGCGTCCCGCTGACGCCGGAGCGCTCGATCGCGGTCGATCCGTCGTCGATCCCGCTCGGCACGCCGGTGTTCCTGCAGACCACGCGTCCCTTGACGAATACGCCGATGAACCGGCTCGTGTTCGCGCAGGATACGGGCTCGGCGATCAAGGGCGGCGTGCGGGCAGACTATTTCTGGGGGCTCGGCGATGACGCGGGCGACCAGGCCGGCCGGATGAAGCAGGTTGGCCGGATGTGGCTGCTGTTCCCGAATTCGTGATTTGGGGCGGCGCGGGCTGGCTGGATGGTCGCTCGTGAACGAGACGCGGCATTGATGGCGCGCCTCATGCGCGTGGGGCGTGCCGGTCTGATCGCCGGTGTGCCCATGTGATTTCAGTTCGCGTAAGGCGGTGCGTGTCGCGTCGAACGATGCTTTGGAGTAGCGCAGCCCGATCGGCGTTGGCCGACCGGGCTGTTTCGTTTGCAGGCACGAATTCGCCGCTGCGCGATGCACGCGCGGCGAGCGATCTCAGCCCTTGCGCTTGTCGACGACGCGGCGCGCCTTGCCGACCGAGCGCTCGATGCCGTTCACGGGCAGCACGTTGATCACGGCCGTCACGCCGATCAGCGACTTGATGTCGTACGCGAGCGCCTGTTTTGCCGCCTGGATCGCCGCGGTATCGGGCGCGGTCTCCGGGCACGGCTCGACGTTGAGCGTCAGCACGTCGAGCGGGCCTTCCTTCGTCAGCACGATCTGATAGTGCGGCGCGAGCGCGCGCTGCTTGAGCAACTGTTCCTCGATTTGTGTCGGGAACACGTTGACGCCGCGCACGATCATCATGTCGTCCGACCGGCCGGTGATCTTTTCCATCCGACGCATCGTCCGGGCGGTGCCCGGCAACAGGCGCGTGAGGTCGCGGGTGCGATAGCGGACGATCGGCAGCGCTTCCTTCGTCAGCGACGTGAACACGAGCTCGCCGAGTTGGCCGTCCGGCAGCACTTCGCCGGTTTCCGGATCGATGATTTCCGGATAGAAGTGGTCTTCCCAGATGGTGGGGCCGTCCTTGGTCTCGACGCATTCGGACGCGACGCCCGGGCCCATCACTTCGGATAGCCCGTAGATATCGACCGCGTCGATGCCCATCCGCTGTTCGATCGCGACGCGCATGTCGTTGGTCCACGGCTCCGCGCCGAAGATGCCGATGCGCAGCGAACTCTGCACGGGATCGAGGCCCTGGCGCTCGATCTCGTCGGCGATCGACAGCATGTAGCTCGGCGTGACCATGATGATGTCGGGCCGGAAATCCTGGATCAGCTGGACCTGCTTTTCGGTCTGGCCGCCGCCGAACGGGATCACGGTCAGCCCTGCGCGTTCGGCGCCGTAGTGTGCGCCGAGCCCGCCCGTGAACAGCCCGTAGCCGTAGCTGACGTGCACCTTGTCGCCGCGGCGCGCACCGGCGGCGCGGATCGAGCGTGCGACGAGATTCGCCCACGTGTCGATGTCGGCGGCCGTATAGCCGACGACCGTCGGCTTGCCGGTGGTGCCCGACGACGCGTGGATGCGCGAGATCTGGTCGTGCGGCACCGCGAACATCCCGAACGGATAGCTGTCGCGCAGGTCGCCCTTGGTCGTGAACGGAAAGCGCGACAGGTCGGCGAGCGTTTTCAGGTCGTCCGGATGCACGCCCGCTTCGTCGAACTTGCGGCGATAGACGGGCGAGTGGTCATACGCGTGCCGGAGCGACCATTTGAGGCGTTCGAGCTGCAGCGCGGTCAACTCGTCGCGTGAGGCGGTCTCGATCGGCTCGAGCGGTAGCGGGGTAGTCATGCATGTCTCCAGTGTTTGTTATGGGCGAGCCGTCGACGTCAGCGGTCTTCCGGGATGACCGTGCCCTTGATCTGGGCGGATTTGCCGCGAAACATCGCGACCGTGTCGCCTGTCTGGTTCGTGACGCGGATGTCGTAGATGCCGTGTCGGCCGGCGCGCGCCTGTTCGATCGCCTCGGCCGTCAGCACGTCGCCACCGTGCACGGGGCGCAGGAATTCGATCGAGCAGCCGGCCGCGACCGCATTCAGGTTGTACGAGTTGCACGCGAACGCGAACGTCGAATCGGCGAGCGTGAAGATGATCCCGCCGTGACAGGTCTGGTGCCCGTTCAGGAATTCAGGCCGCACGCGCATCTGCAGGCGGGCGTAGCCGGCGCGTACTTCGGCGATTTCCATGCCGAACGCGCGGCTGCAGGCGTCGGCGTCGTACATGGCCTGTGCGGTGGCGCGGGCGAGCGAATCGGGGTCGAGCGTGGCGGTGGCGTTCGTCATGTCAACGCCCCTCGAAGCGCGGTGCGCGCTTCTCGATGAAGGCCTTTACACCTTCCGCATAGTCGTCCGACCGGCCGAGCTTGCGCTGCAGGTCGCGCTCCAGGTCGAGCTGCTGATCGAGCGTGTTCGTGACGCTGTCTCGCATCGACTGCTTGATCGATGCGATGGCGAGCGTCGGCTGCTGCGCGAGCTGGGTGGCAAGCTGGCGGGCCGTGGCGGCGAGCGCGTCGTCGTCGACCGCACGCCAGATCAGGCCCCACTGTTCGGCCTGTTCGGCGCCGAGCTTGTCGCCGGTCAGCGCGAGTCCCAGCGCGCGTGCCATGCCGACGCGTTGCGGCAGGAACCATGTGCCGCCCGAATCGGGTACGAGCCCGATCTTGACGAAGGCCTGGATGAAGCTGCTCGAGCGGGCGGCGAACACGAGGTCGCACGCAAGTGCGAGATTCGCGCCGGCGCCGGCCGCCGTGCCGTTGACCGCGGCGATCACCGGAATCGGCAGACGCTGGAGGCGGCGTATCAGCGGATTGAAATGCTCGTCGATCAGCGTGCCGAGGTCGGTGGGAGCGCCTGGCGTGAAGTCGAGGTCGGCCAGATCCTGGCCTGCGCAAAAGCCGCGGCCCGCACCCGTCAGAATCAGCGCGCGTGCACCGGCCGCCTCGACTTCATCGAGCGCGGACTGCAGTTCGCGATGCATCGCCCGCGTGAAGCTGTTCAGCTTGTCGGGGCGGTTGAGCGTGACCGTGGCCACGCGCGCGGCCTGATCGATATCCAGCTGGATCGCCTGATAGGACATGCAGTGTCTCCTTCATGACTTCGTTATAGGCGCGCGGCGCGTCGGTTACACGCGTTCGATCGCGAGCGCGATGCCCTGACCGACGCCGATACACATCGTACAGAGCGCGAAGCGGCCGCCGGTACGCTCGAGTTGATGGAGCGCCGTAGTGACGAGCCGCGCGCCCGATGCGCCGAGCGGGTGGCCGAGCGCGATCGCACCGCCGTTCGGGTTCACGCGCGGATCGTCGTCGGCGACGCCGAGCATGCGCAGCACCGCGAGACCTTGCGACGCGAACGCTTCGTTCAGTTCGATCACGTCGAACTGGTCGATGCGCATGCCGAGCTGGTGCAGCAGTTTCTGCGTGGCCGGCGCGGGACCGATACCCATCACGCGCGGCTCGACGCCGGCCGTCGCCATGCCGACTACGCGCGCGCGGCGGCGCAGGCCATACTGGTCGGCCGCCTGCGCATTGGCGAGCAGCAGCGCGCAGGCGCCGTCGTTGACACCCGACGCGTTGCCGGCCGTGACCGAGCCGTCCGCGCGCACGACGCCCTTCAGCTTCGCGAGCGCGTCGAGCGACGTTTCGCGTGGGTGCTCGTCGCGCGACACGACGATGGCGTCGCCTTTCTTCTGCGCAATCGTGACCGCGACGATTTCTTCGGCGAGCGTGCCGTCCTGCTGTGCCCGCGCGGCCTTCTGCTGGCTGCGCAGCGCGAACAGGTCCTGATCCGCGCGGCTGATGTGGTAATCGACCGCGACGTTCTCAGCCGTCTCCGGCATCGAATCGACGCCATACAACTGCTTCATCAGCGGATTGACGAAGCGCCAGCCGATCGTCGTATCGAAGACGTCGGCCTGCCGTGCGAACGCGCTCGCGGCCTTGCCCATCACGAACGGCGCGCGCGTCATGCTCTCGACGCCACCTGCGATCATCAGGCGCGCTTCACCTGCCTTGATCGCGCGCGCGGCCGTGCCGACCGCATCCATTCCGGAGCCGCACAGTCGGTTCAGCGTCGTGCCCGGCACGGCAGTGGGCAGGCCCGCCAGCAGCGCCGACATGCGCGCGACGTTGCGGTTGTCCTCGCCAGCCTGGTTCGCGCAACCGTAGATCACGTCGTCGATCGCCGCCCAGTCGACGTCGCGGTTGCGCTCGATCAGCGCCTTGAGCGGCACCGCGCCGAGATCGTCGGCGCGGACATCTTTCAGGGCGCCGCCGTAGCGGCCGATGGGAGTGCGAATCGCGTCGCAGATGTAGGCGTCTGTCATGAGCGTATCGGTGAGTGACGAACCCGCCGGGTGGCGGATTCGTTCATGGTAGAGAACATGGCGGCGTTTGCACGTCGGCCATTCGGGTTATGCCGTTTGGCCAGCTTCCGCAGGTACCGCCTTCGGGGCAACATGGACGCGGCTCTGGACCACGCGGAATCGGTTGGCGACGAATGCCGGGTCGGCCAGCGCGGCGTTGGCGGCCGGGTTCGCGCCCGTGCCGTGGAAGTCGGAGAACGCGGCCGACTGATTGACGAATACGCCGCCCGTCAGGTTGATCGACAGCGCGACGCCGCCACGCACCGCCGCGTCGTGTGCGGCGTCGACGATCGCGTCGTCGGTGCTGTAAACGGAGAGGGTCAGCGCGCCATGCTCGGCGGCGATTTCACCAGCCAGATCGAGCGACTGCGCGGTCGAGTCGGTTGCGATCACGAACGAGATCGGGCCGAACCACTCCTGCGTGAATTTCTCGCGGTCGGCCACGTCGAGTTGCAGCACGAGGGGCGTGCGCACGCGCGCATCGGGGAAGGCGGGATGCTGGAGGGTCACGCTGTCCGCGAGCACGCGGCCGAGTTTGCGCGCGTCGTCGATGCGCGCGGTCACGCCGTCGTTCTGGATCGCGCCGATCAGTTCGACCGAGCGTGCCGGGTCGCCGGTGAGTTTTTGCACGGCAATCGCGATCGCTTGGGCGACTTCGTCGAAGCTCGCGTGGCCGTCGGCCGTCCGGATGCCGTCGCGTGGCACGTAGATATTCTGCGGCGCCGTGCACATCTGGCCGGAGTACAGCGCCAGCGAGAACGCGATGTTCTTGGCGGCGGCCTTCAGGTCGTCGGTCGAGTCGATCACGATCTGGTTGACGCCGGCTTTCTCGGTGTAGACCTGCGCCTGGTGGGCATGGCGTTCGAGCCACGTGCCGTTCTGCGTGCTGCCGGTGAAGTCGATCAGCTTGATCTCGGGGCGCAGCGCGAGATCCTGGACGAGGGCGCCGTCGTTGGGTTCGGTCGCGAGGAGCGTGACGACGTTCGGATCGAACCCGGCGTCGCGCAGCACGTCGCGGGCGATCCGCACCGTGATGGCGAGCGGCAGGATCGCGCCCGGGTGCGGTTTGACGATCACGGTATTACCCGTTGCCAGATCGGCGAACAGGCCCGGGTAGCCGTTCCAGGTCGGGAACGTGCAGCAGCCGAGCACGACGCCCGTGCCGCGCGGCACGATCGTATAGCGCTTGCGCATCGCGAGCGGCGGGTTCTTGCCTTGCGGCTTTTCCCAGTGTGCATCGGCCGGGATGCGGCGCAGTTCGTCCCAGGCATAGGCAACCGCCTCGAGGGCGCGGTCCTGCGCGTGCGGGCCGCCCGCCTGGAACGCCATCATGAAGGCTTGCCCCGTGGTGTGCATCACGCTGTAGGCAATTTCGAAGCTTGCACGGTTCAGGCGCGCAAGGATTTCGAGGCTGACGCCGACCCACGCGCTCGGGCCGGCTTCGCGCCACGTGCGCTGCGCGGCGGCTGCGGCAGCGATCAGTGCGTCGGGCGTCGATTTCGGATACCGGATGCCCAGTGCGATGCCGTACGGCGAGCGCTCGGCTCCGACCGTTTCCTCGGACGCCGGCTGGTCGAGCACGAAGGTCTTGTCGAGGTGCGACTTGAACGCGGCCTCGCCGTCCGCGCTTGCGCTTTCCCCGTACACTTTGGGGCTCGGCATTTCGGCGAACGGGCTCCAGTACCCGCGGCTCTCGATGGCGGCGAGTGCGTGTTTCAGCGTGTCTTCGTGCTTCGTGAACAGGGCATGGGTCATGGCGGCGGCCTGATGAACGTTGAGAGGGATCGGATCGATTAATTAACCGACCGGTTGGTCGGAGAATGGTAGCATCAAATTATTCGCATGTGCGAGGCGTTTCTCATTTCATTGATCGAGGAGAAAGAGATGGCTTACGAGAACATCCTGGTGGAGACCCGAGGGCGCGTCGGTCTGGTGACGCTGAATCGTCCGAAGGCGCTGAATGCGCTGAACGATGCGCTGATGGACGAGCTGGGCGCTGCGCTGAAGGCCTTCGATGCGGACGACGATATCGGCGCGATCGTCGTGACCGGGAGCGAGAAGGCGTTCGCGGCCGGCGCGGACATTGGCATGATGGCGACCTACTCCTATATGGATGTCTATCGGGGCGACTACATCACGCGTAACTGGGAGACGGTCCGCGAGATCCGCAAACCGATCATTGCCGCGGTTTCGGGCTTTGCGCTGGGCGGTGGCTGCGAACTCGCGATGATGTGCGACATCATCTTCGCGGCGGACACGGCCAAGTTCGGCCAGCCGGAAATCAAGTTGGGTGTCATGCCGGGTGCGGGCGGCACGCAGCGTTTGCCCCGCGCGGTATCGAAGGCGAAGGCAATGGACATGTGCCTGACCGCGCGCTTCATGGATGCCGCCGAGGCTGAGCGTGCCGGCCTCGTATCGCGCGTGCTGCCGGCCGACAAGCTGCTCGACGAGGCGATTGCCGCCGCGACGACGATCGCCGAGTTTTCGCTGCCGGCGGTCATGATGGTCAAGGAGTCGGTGAACCGCGCGTACGAGACGACACTGGCTGAAGGCGTCCACTTCGAGCGCCGATTGTTCCATTCGTTGTTCGCAACCGAAGACCAGAAGGAAGGGATGGCGGCATTCGTCGAGAAGCGCAAGCCTGTGTTCAAGCACCGCTGATCGGTCGGTGCCGCGATAGGTATCCGGGACGGATTGGTATCGGTCATCGGCGTGATTGCTTCGCGCGGCTCTTCAAAAGCCTCCGTGCGCGGCAGCGCACGGAGGCTTTTTCAAATTTTCTTCACAAAGGGCTTGCGCGGATGGGGGTGGGTGCTTAGAATCACGCCTCTTTCGCGCTAACGGAAACGCGGCGCGGGAGGAAGGGAAGCGGTGCTGGTGAGGTTCGGTAGTAACGAGCCTTGGCGGTGCAGGAAGATGACCCCGCAGTCGCAACGATGTAGGTAAAAAGTTGTTGACGAGCTGCGAAACACGGTTCATAATCTCGCTTCTCTGCTGCTGAAAACGCAGCGCTGCCGGGAAACTTCAGGTTTCTCGCAGAAATGCTCTTTAAAAATTAACAGCCGATAAGTGTGGGCGCTTGATGGAAGCGAGCTGATCCTCGGATCAGAAAGCGAAAGTATCAAGAGTCTCACACTAAAGTAAGTCAGGTTTATGAAGTGATTCATATTCCTGTCAGCTTTGAGTGAGCGACCGGTTCTACGGAACCGAAAACAGTAACAGGTTTGAACTGAAGAGTTTGATCCTGGCTCAGATTGAACGCTGGCGGCATGCCTTACACATGCAAGTCGAACGGCAGCACGGGTGCTTGCACCTGGTGGCGAGTGGCGAACGGGTGAGTAATACATCGGAACATGTCCTGTAGTGGGGGATAGCCCGGCGAAAGCCGGATTAATACCGCATACGATCTACGGATGAAAGCGGGGGACCTTCGGGCCTCGCGCTATAGGGTTGGCCGATGG